>CAXBEU010000018.1:0-93812 GCA_963974865.1 uncultured Pseudomonadaceae bacterium
TACAATAGGTTAAGGCACATTTTGGAGGATTTCGTCAGAATCGTTGCCGACCCTCAGGTTCAGGCCGTCAGGTAAGGCTATAGGCGATTCAAGTTGCATGCAGGACTCGTGCGGGGATGTTGATTGCAAGGATTGTAGCTGCGAAATAACGGCTGGGGTAAATATCGACGATATGATGGTATGGCGATACAGAGCAGGCAAATCCAGAAAAGGCCCTGGCGGGCCTCCCCTGTTATTCAGCGATCAGTTGCTTTCGATCCGAAAGCCCACCTTGATGACCACCTGATAATGCGCAACTTTGCCATCAACGATATGACCGCGGGTTTCCTGAACTTCAAACCACTCGACATTCTTGACGGTTTTTGCACATTCGGCGACCGCATTCTGGATGGCATCTTCAATGCTTACCTTGGACGATCCTGCGAGTTCGACTTTCTTGTAAACGTGTTCTGACATGCTTTTCTCCTTCTGTGAGCGTTACTTATAAGGCAGGAGAAGGCCCGCTTAGTTCCGCGTGAAAGCAGCCATTGCTTTATTCAAGCACAAGCCTATAATCGTGAACGCAAATCAATGTCATTACAATCTATGTCTGGCATTCAGGAGTTTGACTTCATGGTTGTTCATTTCCCTCTCAAGGCGCTTGCCCTGGCTTTATCGGCCGCTGCGTTTCTCGCTGGCTGCAACAATAGCGACGAAGGTCAGACTTCCTCCCCTGCCGCTCCTGCGCCTAGCGATACCCAGGTAAGTGACGCCAATCAAGTACCTGAAAGCCCGGGTGTTGCCGATAACACCGTCGACACCGCAGCTGTTGCACTGCATTACGCAGACCTGGCACACGCGACCTATCAGGACGCGCTGACTACTGCGAAAGCACTCAATGAAGCCACTGACGCCTTGATCAGCGAACCCACTGATGAGCATCTTGAGGCCGCCAAGCAGGCCTGGCTGGCAGCACGCGTCGCTTATCAGCAGTCTGAGGTTTTCCGCTTCGGCAATGCCGTAGTGGACGACTGGGAAGGTCAGTTGAACGCATGGCCCCTGGACGAGGGGATGATCGATTACGTAGCAGCAGATGATTACCAGCACGAACTGGGCAATGAGGGCGCCAATGCCAACATCATCGCCAACACCAGCATTACCATTGGTGGCGAAACCCTGGATGTTACCGATCTGACGCCTGAGCTACTGGCCAACCTGAACGAGGCTGGCGGCTCCGAAGCTAATGTGGCCACGGGTTACCACGCCATCGAGTTTCTGCTCTGGGGTCAGGATCTGAACGGTTATGCAGCAGGCAGCGGTGCTCGCCCAGTGACTGATTTCGCCCAGGGTGAGGCGTGCACTCATGGCAATTGCGACCGCCGCGCCGGCTATCTGGATGCCGTGACGGATCTGCTGGTGTCAGACCTGCAGTGGATGACCGACCAGTGGGCAGACAGTGAAGCGGGTAACTACCGTGCCGAGCTGCTGGCGATGCCCGGTGCCGAGGTGATGCAGAAAATGCTCTTTGGCATGGGTTCACTGTCACTGGGCGAGCTGGCCGGTGAACGTATGAAAGTCGCACTGGAAGCCAACTCCTTTGAAGACGAACATGACTGCTTCAGCGACAACACGCACAACTCGCATTTCTACAATGCCAAAGGCATTCAGAACGTATACCTGGGCGAGTACCAGCCAGCCGGTGGCGAGCTGATAACGGGCCCTTCGCTGTCGGCGCTGGTTGCTCAGAGCAATCCGGAGCTGGACCAGGAATTGCGTGCAGAGCTGGACAGCACAATGACTGCAGTCCAGGCCATGAAGGATGCAGCTGAAGCGCAAGACAGCCCAATGGCCTTTGACATGATGATTGCGCCTGACAACCAGCAGGGCCACGATATTATCAATGCAGCCATCTCCGCGCTGGTCGCCCAGACAGGCTCGATCGAGAAAGTCGCCAGCGAACTGGGCCTGGCTTCCCTTGAGCCCGATGATGCAGGCCATGCTTTTTAACTAGCGCGATACCGCCCCTGCAGTTCCAGGGGCTTAACCGCAAACTGCGCAAGCCCGCCCGACAGGAGCGGGCTTTTATTCGTTTCAACGGTGACATAGTCAGGCATTCATGAAGCCATTTTCACGCCCTTTCGCTCTGCTGGGGCTCCTTGCAGCAACCTTGGTACTGGTCGGCTGCGAGCCGGCGGTGAGCTATCCAGTCCAAACCACCCCTGATACCGGTGGCGAAGGCACTGTTAAACAGCAAGACCACAACGCTTACTCCCTGCCCCAGGCCAACCTGCCGATGAGCAGCCGCCTGGATTTCAGCGTGGGCAACAGTTTTTTTCGCAATCCGTGGGTGGTGGCGCCGTCCAGCACTGAGGCGCGCGATGGCCTGGGTCCGCTGTTCAATACCAATTCCTGCCAGGGTTGCCATATCAAGGATGGTCGTGGCCACCCGCCTGCTCCTGGAGAAACGGCGGTTTCATTGTTTCTCAGGCTATCGGTCCCTGCTGACCCTGACCGGGATGCACAGGTGCTGCAGCAGCATGGTTTTTTGCCCGCACCTGTCTATGGCAGCCAATTGCAGACCGGCGCTATTCCCGGCATGCAGCATGAAGCCAATTTGGTCATTGAGTGGCAGCCGCTGGAGAAAGTACTGGCCGACGGTACTCGCGTGACCCTGCGCAGCCCAAGCTATCGGATAGACAGCCCCAACTATGGCCCGCTACCGCAGGCGCTGATGGTATCGCCCCGCGTGGCGCCGCCGATGATCGGGTTGGGCTTGCTGGAAGCCATAGCCAAGGCGGATATTCTCGCCGCAGCGGATCCCAACGACAGTAACGGCGACGGCATTTCCGGGCGGGCCAATGCGGTCTGGGACAAGGACGCCAAGCAGACAGTACTAGGCCGTTTTGGCTGGAAAGCCGCTGAGCCTAATGTCATGCAGCAGAGCATGGGCGCGTTTGCCGGAGACATGGGTCTGACTTCGACGCTGATAGCCCATGACGACTGCACCGCAGAGCAAGACTGTCAGCGCTTTGCGCATGGTGGAAACCCTGAAGTCAGCGACAAGGTAGCCAACTTCGTCGCCTTCTATGCCCGCAGTCTCGCGGTGCCGGCGCGTCGTCATCTGAATGACAAACGGGTCACCGAAGGCGCTCAGCTGTTCAACGACAGTGGCTGCGCCGCCTGCCATACGCCACGCCATACAACTGCCGTAGTGCCGGGTCGGCCGGATCTGAGCAACCAGACCATATGGCCCTACACCGATTTGCTGCTTCATGACATGGGCCCTGAACTGGCCGACGGCCGGCCCGAGTTTCTGGCTGATGGCAATGAATGGCGCACTCCCCCGCTCTGGGGTATTGGCCTGGCGCAGCAGATCAACCCGCGTGCGGGCTTCCTGCACGACGGGCGGGCTGAGACGCTGGAACAGGCCATTCTCTGGCATGGCGGCGAGGCCGAGCCGGCAACCGAACAATACCGGCAGTTATCCAGCCAGCAACGCAATGCCCTGGTGCTTTTCCTTGAGTCCCTGTAACCGGAGTACCTTGATGCCATTTCCAACCTGTTATCGGCTTTGTCAGCGTGCTGGTCGCATCGGCTTTTTGCTGCTGCTGTGTACTGGCGGTACGGCGGTGCTGGCAGACACCCCACGTGAGCAGTGGCACGCTCAACTGACTGAAAGTTACGCTGCGCTGGCCGCCAGTACTAGTACGTTGCATGACCGCGCGAAACAGCAGTGTCTGCCAACCGAGCCGACCTCGGTCGCCACGTTGCAGGGTGATTGGCTGACGGCCTTCCTGGCATGGCAACAGGTGCGGTTTATCGACTTCGGACCCATCGAGCAAAACAGTATGGCCTGGCAATTTCAGTTCTGGCCGGACAGCAAGAACCTGGTTGCACGGCAGGTTGATGGCTGGCTTAAAGACCAACGCCCGATCTCGACACAGGCGATCGCCGCAGAAAGCGTGGCGGTCAAGGGCTTCCCCGCCATGGAATATCTGCTGTTTGATGAGAAAGCGCTGGCGTCACCGCGAGCCTGCGAGTTACTGCAGGCCATCAGCGCTCAGGTCAGCCTCAATGCGACCAGCCTCGCCGAACAATGGGCAGCGTTCAAGCCCCACTACCTGGCTGAATCCGTGTATGACGTGACCACTATCAGCGCTGCAACGCACGCGCTGGAGATTCTGCGGGATGCACGGTTGGCGGCGCCCATGGGTTTGCAGGGTAAGAAGCGGCGCAATCCTTATCTGGCCGATGCCTGGCGCAGCGGGCAATCTCTGACCGCCATGAAGGCGTCGCTAGAGGGATTGCAGCGTGATTTTCTGCCTGGCTTCGCCACACTGATGCACGCACAAGAGGATGATGAACTTCTGCAGCAGTTTGAGCAGGCTCTGGCGGCAAGTCTGGCCCGACTGCAACCACTGCCGGCCGACATGACCGCCTCCCTGGACAATGATCAAGGCTACCGCGACCTGCAACTGCTGTTCGTTGACATCGACCGCCTGACTACCTTGCTGGATGGGCCGATCGCCAGCGAGCTGGGCATTATCAAAGGCTTCAACTCCAGCGATGGTGACTGATGGACAGACGCTGTTTTATCAAGTTGAGCCTTGCCAGCCTGGCGCTCGGCAGTACGCTCACAGGCTGCAGTGCGGTGCGCGTGGGGGATGGTGAATCGGCACGCTTTCTCAGTGCAGTGGACACGCCGGACGGCCAGCACCTGATCATTATCGCCAATCATAAAGGCCAACTCCTTTCCCGCCTCAGCGTAGCTGAACGTTGCCATGGTGGCTGCGTGCGGCCTGGTTCCGCTCAGGTAGCGGTATTGGCCCGCCGCCCAGGGCGTGAGCTTTATATCATCGACAGCACTGACGGCACCTTGCTGCAGCAACTCAATGCCGGTGAGCAACATCATTTTTATGGTCATGGTGTGTATAGCCAGAATGGGCGTTATCTCTACGTAACGGCTAATCACTTCAGCGACGGCCAGGGCCAGGTGCGTGTTTATGATGCCCAGGAGCAGTACCAATGGGTCGCTGATTTTCCGGTTGGTGGTATGGACCCCCATGAGCTGCGCCTGCACCCGGATGGCAATCGCTTGATCATTGCTCTGGGCGGCATACTGACTCACCCCGATTACGACCGGATCAAGTTGAACCTGGACAGCATGCGCCCGGCGCTGGTGGTGATGAACCGGCACACTGGTGCGATAGAGCAGCGTCACGAGCCTTCGCATCATCAACTTAGCTGTCACCATCTGGACGTCAGCCCGGAAGGTATCGTGATTGCCGGCTATCAGTTTGAAGGACCGGTATGGGAGGCGCCGCCGCTGATTGCCCGACTGGATACCAGGTCGGGCCAGTTTAGCGAGATCGCTCTGCCCGCCGAGCGTCAGATCACGATGAAAAACTATGTGGCGAGCGTAGCCATCAACCCGGCAAGCGGCCTGGCGGCCATCACCGCACCGCGCGGCAATCGTGTGGTGATCGTGAATTACGTGAGCGGTGAGTATGTTCAGGATCTGGAGTTGGCTGACGCCGCTGGCGTTTTACCCGCTGCCACTGGCGGCTTTCTGATCACCTCTGGTCTGGGCGGCGTTTACCAAACCGAATTGCCAGCGTTAACGCTGACAGCGCTGAACTCAGCCGATCTGCGCTGGGATAATCATTTGACCGCGATCAGCCGCTGAGCCTGTCAGCGGCTGGCGACCATCCGGTCAATGCAGTGGCGGGCTTCATCGGGTATTTTTACAAAATGCATACCGGTCCAGTGCTGCCCGCCTGCGATACTCTCGCGGCGCCAGAGACTTTCTGCATCAACGAAGAATTCCTTCATGCCATTCAAGGTCATCGGCAGGCTGATCTGCAGCGCATAGTGTTGGAACAGTTCCACCGGCTGATCGCTTAACAACATCAACCCTTCGGAATGTAAATCGACCACCCGACCCAGATGCTGGCCGGTGTCCAGGTCATAGACTTCAAGACTGCTACTGACTATATGACGTTCCAAACGCCGCTTTTCTTCCATAATTGGCTCATTAACCCAAGGATATGTCCCTACCACCGCACAAGATGTCTGCCCTGACAGTCTGCTGTAATTAGATGATGGCTAACAGCCATGAACTGGTCATTTTTTCGATAACTGGAGCACATTTTCAGACGATTGAGCTATAGAAAGAACGAGTTCGCCGCCGCGTCAGGACATTTATACACAATAAAACAAGGCTCTGGCACTCCTACACCCGCTCAGCGTATCAATCCTGGTCAGGCGGCTTGCGATCCAGTAGATGGAAACGCGGCAAGCTGAGATGCCAGCGGATAGCGGCCAGGCGAATGACCAGTACGGTCAGTACGGCGATAGTCACATCCAGATTGGGCGCTGTATTTAATTGATGCAGGACGATATACACCAGAGAGCCAGCGATGCAGGCAGTGGCGTAGATTTCCTTGTGGAATATCAACGGGATTTCGTTGCAGATAATATCGCGCATTACCCCGCCAGCGACCCCGGTCATCACGCCCATTATCACCGCAGCACTGACAGGTACGTCATGCTGCAGGGCTACCTGAGTGCCGATCACGGTAAAAATGGCCAAGCCGAAAGCATCCGCGATCAACAGCCCGGTTTCATGAATAGGCCGGGTAAAGCGAACCCAGATGATGGTGCCCACCGCTGCCAGTACTGCCACCAGAATGTAGGCGTCGTTCCTGATCCAACTGACCGGATGATTATCCAGAATAGCGTCCCGTAGCGTGCCGCCCCCCAGCGAGGTAATGATGGCGATGACCAGCACACCGAACAGATCCATGGATTTGCGCCCAGCCACCAGCGCACCGGAAATGGCGAAAACTGCCACACCAAATAGATCAAAGGCATAGAACCAGGTCATGCAGTACCTTCTCCGAACCAGGCGGCCGAACTGACGCGGGCTTTCAGTCGGTCCGCGTGGGGGTGCGCATGGTAACAAACTCTTCAGCGGCCGTGGGATGAATGCCCAATGTGGCATCAAACATCGCCTTGGTAGCGCCCGCTTTGAGAGCTACGGCCATACCCTGAATGATTTCCCCGGCCTCTGGCCCGATCATGTGCACGCCAAGCACCCGGTCGGTCTGCTTGTCGACGATCATCTTCATCAGACTTTCTTCGCCACGGCCCGCTACCGTGTTGCGCATGGGTCGGAAGCGGCTTTCGAATACGCTAAGCGCATAGCCCTCCTCCCTGGCCTGTTCTTCGGTCAGACCCAGTGTGCCAATGTTGGGAATACAAAACACCGCGGTGGGAATATCGCGGTAATCCACCGGAACGTATTGTTCAGGCTTGTACAGTCGGCGTGCCAGCGCCATGCCTTCAGCCAGGGCAACCGGCGTCAGTTGCAGCGTATCGGTCACATCGCCAATCGCGTAGACGCTGGGATCCTGCGTTTCGTAGTCCTGGTTGACGGCGATAAAACCCTTGTCGTCGAGCGTGACCTGAGTGTTTTCCAGGCCGAGCCCCTTCAGGTTGGGTTTGCGGCCTGTGGCATAAAGCACCAGGTCGGTTTCCAGGACTGAATCATCCTGCAACGTCACGTGCAGGCTGCCATCGGCCTGGCGGTCAATTTTTTTGACATCCGCATTGAAGCGCAGATCGATGCCCTTTTGCCGTATGGTTGCGGCCATGTGTTCACGCAGGCTGGTATCGAAGCCGCGCAGGAACAGGTCACCCCGGTACAGCAGGCTTACCTCGCGCTGCATGCCATGGAAAATGCTGGCGAACTCGATGGCAATATAACCGCCGCCTACCACCAGGGTGCGTTTGGGTAGGGTCTTGAGGTGGAAGACCTCATTGGAGCTGATCACATGCTCATTGCCCGGAAAGTCGGGAATATGCGGCCAGCCACCGGTGGCGATCAGAATGCGCTCTGCGGTGACCTTTTGCTCGCCCACCTGCAAGGTGTGTGAATCAATGAACCGCGCGCGATCATCCAGCACCGTAACGCCTGAGGCCTTGAGCATGTTGCGATAAATGCCATTAAGACGAGCGATTTCCTGATTCTTGTTGGCAACCAGCGTTGGCCAATCAAAGGTGGAGTCGGGAATGTTCCAGCCATAGCCTTTTGCATCTTCAAGGTCTTCGGAAAAGTGCGCCGAATAGGCAAACAGCTTTTTCGGCACGCAGCCGACATTGACGCAGGTGCCGCCCAGATAAAGATCCTCTGCCACCCCTACCCTTGCGCCAAAGCCGGCAGCCATGCGGCTGGCCCGGACTCCGCCGGAGCCGGCACCGATGACAAACAGATCAAAATCAAACTCGCTCATGTATCAGCCTTTCCTGGTTCATTCATGTATACGGCAGCATACCCTAGACGCTTGTGGCGCTGTAGGCGCAACAGGCTCCAGTAGCCACTCATTCCTCAATAACTTTTTCGCCATCATCCTTGCCCTCGGTAGAGGCATGCTCCACCACCGCATTGAGTTGCGCGCCATAGAGCATCACTGCTGCAGAAACGTAGAAGTACAACAGCAAAATAATGACCGCGCCAATGCCGCCATAGAACAGCTGGAAGTTGCCGAAATTGCGCGCAAATATACCAAAGCCTATCGAGGCGCCGATCCACACCACCACTGCAATGACCGATCCCGGCGTGATAAAGCGGAATTCCTGCTCAACGTCCGGTGTGAGGTAATAGATCATGGCCACCACAAACATCAGGATCACCACTACAAAGGGCCAACGCAGCCAGCCCCAGAGCGATGTCCACAGATCCTTCATGCCCAGTTGATTGGCCAGCCACTCGGCGGCGGCAGGGCCTATCACCATGAATCCGGCGGCGAGCATCAGTAACAGCCCCATGCCCAGCGTAAAGCCAATGGACAGCGGAAAGAGCTTCCAGGCCGGGCGGGACTCCTGCACGTTGTAGGCGTTGTTCATCGCATTCATCAATGAGCGCATACCCGTTGAAGAAACCCAGATGGCCATGATGATACTGATAGACAAAATAGTGCTGTTTTCGTCCTGCAACTGGTCTAGCACAGGATCGATCATCTCCATGACCATCGGCGGAAAGGCAATTGCCGCCTGGTCTCGCAACCAGTTGAAAAACTCTGGCACATTGAAAAAGCTGAGAGTAGCTGTGAGGAACAGCAGAAACGGGAAGAGTGACAATAATGCGCGGAAAGCCAGCGCGGCCGCATAGGTCGACATGTCGTTGTCGTCGAATTCGCTAAAACTGCGTTTGATCAACGTCCAGGTACTGACGCCGCGCAAATCCAGATATGACATATTCCACCTGTTGGCTTGCCTAACTACTCGGACGATACTCTAACGATGGAGTTCATGCAGGGCACCCGCTATGACGCGCTATTGTGCCTTAACTCATTGCAAGAGATGACAATCAGAGACAGCAAGTTAGTGAATTTCAAGCGAGAGGGGGAATACGTGGGGAGTGACCGATGGTGCCCGGAGCCGGAATCGAACCGGCACGGGGTTACCCCCGAGGGATTTTAAGTCCCTTGCGTCTACCAGTTTCGCCATCCGGGCTAACAAGTACGGCAGAACCAAACCGCTTACTACGAATAAATGGAGGCCGAGGTCGGAATCGAACCGGCGTTCACGGATTTGCAATCCGCTGCATAACCACTCTGCCACCCGGCCTCATGGAGAACAGCTACGTTGTGGGTGAATCAAACGTAACTTCATCGACGCAAAAGATCTTGATTTCAGGCTTATCTTATTGATAAAGCTGATAATTTTCCAACCCAGTGCATTCGATGGGCTGCATTATGTATCAATTCGAACAGCTTGGCAAGCGCGCGCTGATCACTCTGTTAGTGCAGCGCTGCACCCTCAATTTGGTTCACAGACCGCTTGATAGAGCGGGCCATCCGGTTCAACACGGCGCATTGCTGCAACCCGCAGAGTGCCATCTTCGGCCATGGGTACCAACTCGGCCGTAGTGCAGTTAAGCAGATGCGTCTGATGGGACACCAGATCAACATACTCCTTGTCGAACTTGTACAGAATAAACTGGCTGATGCGCTGCCCTTCCCGCTCGGTTCGAGCGATTTCCTCGGTATCCACTACGGTAAAGCCAACCGTCATTGGGAACATGTAGGTCCAGGGGCGCCAGAACACACCTTCCTGCTCGAGTTCTACCACCTGCGAATCGGCAGGCAGTTGGGTCTGCTTGTGCTCAAACCAGTTGTACTCGTAATAAATCTGATAGGTCAGCATGCCCGCCCCGGCAAAGATCGGAATAATCCACTTGGGCAGCCTTTTCCCCGACAAACCTCGCAACAGGGCACCAATGCCCGCCGCGCCCAAACCCGCTACAGCTAATGCCAGCAAATGCCAGATCATGAATTCTCTTCCCGCAAATAAGGCGGGCTTCCATTAGGAAGCCCGCTCAGGTTCAGCCAGTTGCAGAGCTTGGCTCTGCAGTCTGGCTTGGATAGTACTCAGTGATCTACGGCAGAGCCAGCGCCTTTCGGATAGCGGACGCTTTCTACCAGATCCTGGATATCCTGTGGAGGCTCCTCGGTAGCGTAGGACACTGCGAAGGCAACACCGAAGTTGATCAACGCACCCACCGCACCGAACGACAGCGGGGAGATGCCGAACAACCAGTTCTCAGGAATGTTGGCCAGGTTGGCGGTGCCAGGGATGAAGAACCAGCCCAGGTAGATGAAGATATACACTGTGGTGCAGATCAAGCCTGCGAGCATGCCCGCAACCGCACCCTTGCTGTAGATCCGCTTGGAGAAGATACCCATCATCAGTACTGGGAAGATCGTCGCCGCCGCGATACCAAAGGCCAGTGCCACTACCTGCGCGGCAAAGCCAGGCGGATTGATACCCAGCCAGGTGGCAACTGCAATGGCCACCGCCATGGAAATACGTGCTGCAAGCATTTCCCCCTTGTCAGAGATATCAGGCTTGATCATCTTCTTGATAAGGTCGTGACTGATCGCCGACGAGATTGCCAGCAGCAAGCCTGCTGCCGTTGACAGCGCCGCAGCAATACCACCCGCTGCAATCAGGCCAATAACCCAACCTGGCAGGTTGGCAATTTCAGGGTTCGCCAGTACCAGAATGTCGTTATTCACCACCAGCTCGTTGCCAGCCCAGCCGCGTGATTCAGCTTCTTCGGCAAATGCAGGCACTTCGTTGTACATCTGGATGCGACCGTCGTTGTTCTTGTCCTCGAAAGTAACCAGTCCGGTTTCTTCCCAGGTCTGAATCCACTGCGGCCGTTCTGCATACTCCAGCGAAGCCGCAGTTGGGCCGTCTGGGTAGATGGTATCGATCAGGTTCAAGCGACCCATAGAAGCTACCGCAGGTGCAGTGGTGTACAGCAAGGCAATGAACACCAGCGCCCAGCCAGCAGTCCAACGAGCGTCTGCGACCTTGGGTACAGTGAAGAAGCGAATGATAACGTGTGGCAGGCCCGCGGTACCGATCATCAACGACACGGTGAACAGGAGCATGTTCAGCTTGTTGGGGACATCGGCGGTGTAGTCCTGGAAGCCCAGCTCACGTACCACTTCATCCAGCTTCTGCAGCATGGGCACGCCTGATTCGAGGTGTGTCCCGAACAGACCTGTTTGCGGCAGTACATGACCGGTCATTTGCAGAGAGATGAAAATCGCCGGGATGGTATAAGCCACGATCAGCACGACGTACTGGGCGACCTGGGTGTAAGTGATGCCCTTCATACCACCCAGTACCGCGTAAACGAATACCACGCACGATGCGATGATCAAACCCGTGGTGCTGTCTACTTCCAGGAAACGAGCGAAGGCTACACCAGCGCCTGTCATCTGACCGATAACATAGGTAGTGGAAATCACCAGCAAACAGATCACCGCGACGGCGCGTGCGGCGTTGCTGTTGAAGCGGTCACCGACGAAATCCGGCACGGTATATTTGCCGAACTTGCGCAGATAAGGCGCGAGCAACATCGCCAGCAGCACGAAACCACCGGTCCAGCCCATCAGGAAGGAAGAGTTGACGTAGCCGACCGAAATCAGGCCCGCCATGGAGATAAAGGATGCGGCAGACATCCAGTCAGCAGCGGTTGCCATGCCGTTGGTGACCGGATGCACACCGCCACCTGCAACATAGAATTCCTTGGTGGTGCCGGCACGTGCCCAGATCGCGATAAACACGTATACAGCGAAGGAACCGCCGACGAACAATAGATTAATAACAAATTGGCTCATATCCGATTACTCCTCGAGGCCATGTTCTTTGTCCAGACGATTCATTCTCCAGGCATAGAAGAAGATCAGGCAAAGAAACACGAGGATTGAGCCCTGCTGGGCAAACCAGAAACCAAGATCAGCACCGCCTACTGAAATGCCCGACAGCATAGGCCTCAATAGGATGCCGAAGCCGAAGGAACATGTGGCCCAGATAGCCAGGCTCCAGTAGATCAGGCGTAGGTTCGCCGACCAATACGCCGCGCCTTTCGCTTTGTCATCCATCGTTTTACTCTCCACTTTATTGTTATTACCGATTTGGGAAATTCCACTAACTCGGAAGGATTCCGTGACACCGATTCTGCAAAATTCGGCCGGACAATAAATCCCCGACATTAGTCTTAGGTTTTCAGGGCCTTGGCAGGCGGTGCTTTCAGGCAGGTTAAAGGATATGCAGGCAGGGTCAGTGGAGCGCTGCTCAGGAACGGATACTGGTTAAAGCTGACTGACAACGAAAAAAGCCACCCGGAGGTGGCTTTGATCTGAATCTGGAGCGGGAAACGAGACTCGAACTCGCGAGGCTACGCGCCCCGAGCTATGCGCCCCACCCCGACCTCGGCAAGGTCGTGCTCTACTCCTCAGAACGAAAAAAGCCACCCGAAGGTGGCTTTAATCTAAAACTGGAGCGGGAAACGAGACTCGAACTCGCGACCCCGACCTTGGCAAGGTCGTGCTCTACCAACTGAGCTATTCCCGCTTAAATTTTTACAACTATTCGACCTGGGTCGCGAGAACTCGCGAGGCTGTGCGCCCCACCCCGACCTCATCAAGGCCGTGCTCTGCCAATCGAGCTATTCCCGCTTTGGAACGGCGCCTATTCTATCTTCCTGCGTACGCCTGTCAAGTCATTGATTCAGAAAAAGTTATTTGTCGCTTTTTTGTACAACATGCATGCTCATATAGGGCCAGGCGGCGCGCAAATATACGTACATGGACCAGAAAGTCAGTACTGCTGAGATCATCAGTAGCACATAGCCAAGAATGACCCAGTTGTTGATAAGCGGTGGGTTGGCCAGCAGTACGATCAGCGCGACCATTTGCGCTGCGGTCTTGTACTTGCCAAGCTGCGAGACCGCGACATGGGCGCGCTTGCCAAGCTCTGCCATCCATTCGCGCAACGCGGAAATAACGATCTCACGACCAATGATGACCATAGCGGGCGCTGTCACCCAGAAATTGGCGTGGCTCTGAACCAGCAGTACCAGGGCCACGGCCACCATCAGCTTGTCGGCAACGGGATCCAGGAAAGCGCCAAAGGGCGTGCTTTGCTCCCATTTGCGCGCCAGGTAGCCGTCCAGCCAATCGGTAACGCTTGCGATGGTGAACACAATCGCGGCTGCCACATAGCACCAGTGGAATGGCAAGTAGTAAAACAGAATGAAGATGGGGATCAGTCCGACCCGCAGCAGCGTCAGGATGTTGGGTATGTTCATGAATAATGTGAGGCCTCTGTCAATGCCGCATTCTAGTCGCTATGGAGCTCGGCATAAATCTGTTCCGCAAGTTTTTTGCTGATGCCGGGCACCTTGGCCATTTCCGCCGCACTGGCGCGCTTCAATTCCTGTAGACCACCAAAATGCTTGAGTAGCTCGCGGCGGCGTTTCGGACCGACGCCCTCGATGCCCTCAAGCGGTGAAGTATTGCGGGCTTTGCCGCGCCTGGCGCGGTGACCGGTGATAGCAAAACGGTGCGCTTCGTCGCGGATATGCTGGATCAGATGCAGTGCCGGCGAATGGCCTGGCAGCACCAACTCGTTGTGCGGGTCATTCAGATAAAGAGTTTCCATGCCGGCCTTGCGGGTGACACCTTTGGCCACGCCAACCAGGGTCAGGCCATGAATGGCCAGATCCTGCAGCACTTCCAGGGCCATGGACATCTGCCCCTTGCCACCGTCCACCAGCAGGATGTCCGGCATCTTGCCCTCGCCTTCCTTGATACGGCTAAAGCGCCGGGTCAAGGCCTGACGCATCGCGGCATAGTCATCGCCAGCAGTGACGCCTTCGATATTGAAACGTCGGTAGTCGCTCTTCAGGGGGCCCTCGGGCCCGAACACCACGCAGGACGCGACAGTCGCCTCGCCACTGGAATGACTGATGTCGTAGCACTCGAGCCGAGTCGGGCGTTCGGGCAGTTGCAGCGCTTCCTGGAGGGCGTCAAAGCGTACCTGTACGTTCTGCCGGTTGGCCAGCATGCCAGCCAACGCCAGTTCGGCATTGTTGACCGCCAGACTCTGCCAGCGGCTGCGAGTGCCTCTGACCCTGTGGCTGATGGTCAGATTATGCCCGCGCGCCTGCGCCAGAGCCTCTGCGACGACCGGCAGATCCTCGTGCTCGGCGTTTACGATAATCTCGCCAGGCAGTTCTCGGTCCGCGCTGCCCAGGTAGTACTGTGGCAAGAACGCAGCCAGCACTTCCCCAGGGGTCTGTTCAATAGGGACCCGGGGAAAGTGATTCTTGCTGCCCAGCACCCTGCCCTGGCGCACCATCACCACATGCACACAGGCACCGCCGGGCGACACGGACGCAGCAACGATATCCACATTGCCCTGCTCGGTATCCATGCTCTGTTGGTCCTGCACCCGGCGCATCAGCGCCATCTGGTCGCGCAACTCCGCCGCGCGCTCAAAGTCCAGTTGTTCGGCGGCATGCTCCATTGCCTTGCCTAACTCGACCGCCAGCGCGTTGCTGCGCCCTTCGAGGAACATGATGGAATGCCGCACGTCCTCGGCGTACTCCTGCTCGTCGACCAGGCCCACACAAGGCGCCTTGCAACGATTGATCTGATGTTGCAGGCAGGGTCTGGTGCGGTTGCGGTAGTAGCTGTCCTCGCACTGGCGAACCTTGAAGGCCTTCTGCAGCAAACTGAGGCTTTCACGGATGGCGCCGGCGCTCGGATAGGGCCCGAAGTAGCGACCCTTGAGTTTCTTTGTCCCACGGTGAAGGCCAAGCCGCGGGAAGCTGTCCTGGCTGGAGAGAAACACGTAGGGGTAGGATTTGTCGTCGCGCAGCAGGATATTGTACGGCGGACGGGACGCCTTGATCAGGCTCTGTTCCAGCAACAACGCCTCGGTTTCATTGGCGGTGATGGTGGTGTCAATCTGCTGAATTCGCGCAACCAGGGCGGCGGTTTTCGGGCTCAGCCCGGTCTTGCGGAAGTAACTGGCCAGGCGTTTTTTCAGGTGCTTGGCCTTGCCGACGTACAGCAGTTCCCCCTTGGCATCGAACATGCGATAAACGCCAGGCTTGTTGCTGGCAGTCGAGAGAAAGGCACTGGGATCAAATACGGGTGGATTCATGCTCAGCGGGGCAAGGCGTCAACCATGCCGTGGCGCACCGCCAACAGCGTCAGCTCAACATCGCTGGTGATATTCAGTTTCTCGAACAGCCGGTACCGATAGGTGTTGACCGTTTTCGGGCTCAGACACAGCTTGTCGGCGATATTCTGCACTTTCTCGCAACTGACGATCATGTAGGCGATCTGCATTTCACGCTCGGACAGATTGTCGAAGGGCGAGTCGCAGGCCGGCGCGAACGCCTTCAGGGCCAGTTGTTGTGCGATATCAGGACTGATGTAGCGCTGCCCGCCAGCTACCTGACGGATCGCCGTGACCATCTCGTCCAGCGCGGCACCCTTGGTGACATAACCGGCGGCACCGGCCTGCATCAGGCGTGTGGGGAAAGGTTCTTCATCGCAGACGGTGACGGCAATAATGCGCAGGTGCTTGTCATGAAGCAGAAGCTTGCGGGTAGCTTCCAGGCCGCCAATGCCAGGCATTCTGACATCCATCAGCACCACATCCGGCTTCAACTGGCGGGCCTGGGTAACGGCAGACTCGCCGGAATCGGCTTCACCCACCACACTTAGCCCTGGAACATCGCTCAGCATTCGGCTGATGCCCATACGCACCAGATCATGGTCGTCTACCACTAATACCTTGATCAAATCCGACCCCTTGTGCGTTGAGCGAGCAGCATTTCAAGAACTACCTGATATCCGGATCAGGCAGCATGGCCGGCACAAGCTCGGCCCAAGTTCAATAGGCCGTACCATAGCAAATCAACGCGTTAAGTGGAACGACTGATCTGGAGGGCCTCGGGTCGAAGTTGCTCGGCCAGCTCGTCGAGACAGGCTGGATCGTCGATGGTCGAGGGCACTGCAAAGGTCTCGCCTCCGGCCATCTGGCGCATGATCCGCCGCAGGATCTTGCCCGAGCGTGTCTTGGGTAATCGCTTGACCACCAGTGCGCCCTTGAAGCACGCCAGCGCGCCGATATCACGACGAACCATCGCAACCAGCTCGGCACTCAAGGTGCCCGCGTCTATATGCATATCGTTCTTCAATACCACCAGGCCCAACGGCAACTCGCCTTTGAGTTCATCGGGAATGCCGATGACCGCACACTCGGCCACCGCCGGATGGGCACCCAGCACCTCTTCCATCTCGCCCGTGGACAACCGATGGCCTGCGACATTGATGATGTCATCCGTCCGGCCCATGACGAACACATAGCCGTCATGGTCCAGATAGCCAGCGTCCCCCGACTGATAATACCCCGGAAAGACGTTCAGATAACCCTCACGGAAACGCGCA
This sequence comes from uncultured Pseudomonadaceae bacterium, assembly GCA_963974865.1. GTDB lineage: Bacteria > Pseudomonadota > Gammaproteobacteria > Pseudomonadales > Pseudomonadaceae > Halopseudomonas. Next base: position 16,806 of record CAXBEU010000018.1, read on the forward strand.
GGATTGCCCCAGATACCCGTCAGACAGCCGGGTGGCAGCGGCATTTTCAGCGCAATATTGCCCTGCACACCGGTTTTGACCGGCAGGCCTTCGTCGTCGAGAATGGCGACTTCAAAGCCCGGCATCGGCCAGGTCGCCGAGCCCATTTTGGCTGTCTGCAATTCGTAACCTGCCGGGTTGGCGGCAATCGCCCAACCGGTTTCGGTCTGCCACCAATGATCAATGATCGGGCGCTTGAAGTGCTCCTCCAGCCAGGCCCAGGTGGGCGGGTCCAGGCGTTCGCCTGCCAGGTAAAGCCGCTCCAGTTTGGACAGGTCCGCGGCATGCGCCAGAGACGCGTTGGGATCTTCCTTGCGGATCGCGCGAAAGGCGGTCGGCGCTGCGAACAATGCCTTGACGCCGTACTCGGCACAGACCCGCCAGAAGGCACCGGCATCCGGTGTGCGAATGGGTTTGCCTTCGTATAGCACGGTGGTGCAGCCGGCGAGCAAAGGCCCGTAAACAATGTAGGAGTGGCCTACCACCCAGCCAACATCAGAGGCGGCCCAGAACACGTCGCCAGGCCGCATGTCGTAAACCACCTGCATGCTGAAGCGCATGGCGACGGCGTGCCCGCCATGATCACGCACAACGCCCTTGGGTTTGCCGGTAGTGCCAGAGGTGTAAAGAATATAAAGCGGGTCGCCGGCCAGTACGGGTACCGCGTCGGCTGGTTCGGCATTGGCGAGCGCGCGCTGCCATTCCAGGTCGCGATCACTATACAGCTCGGCTTTACATTGCGGGCGCTGATAGACCACGCAGTGCCTGACCGGGTGGGCCGCTTCATTGATTGCCGCGTCCACCAGTGGTTTGTAGGGGATAATACGGTCGACCTCGATTCCGCAGGATGCGGTGAGGATCACGTCTGCCTGGGCGTCATCAATACGCACCGCCAGTTCGTGGGCGGCAAAGCCACCGAATACCACGCAATGCACTGCTCCCAATCGCGCGCAGGCCAACATGGCGACCACGGCTTCCGGGATCATCGGCATGTAGATAATAACCCGGTCGCCCTTCTGCACGTTCAGGCCACGCAGCATGCCGGCGCATTGGGCGACCCGCCCCGCCAGTTCGCGGTAACTGATGCGCGCCTTGCCGTGGGTCACCGGGGAGTCGTAGATGATCGCGGTCTGTTCACCCCGCCCTGCCTCCACATGAGCATCCACAGCCAGCCAGGCGGTATTCAGCCGGCCATCCGCAAACCAGTGATAATCACCTTCGCCGTCCTGTTGCAGAACAGCGGTTGGGGGCGTATGCCAGGCGAGGCCTGCGGCCTGCGCGGCCCAGAACGCTTCGGGGTCAAGGCTGGCCTGTTGGTAGGCTTGATGATAGGTAGCTGGAGTCAGTTCGGAAGGGCACATCGTGATCGATCCTCTTATTATGCCGCCAGACTAAACCACAGCCTATATAAGGGAACTAGACTTACGTAGGATGGGGCCCCAGCCCCGGCCTGCCCATACTTGCCGCACACATAAAAAGGTCTTGCTCATGAGTAAGGACGACGCCTTCGCCGCCACCGGCAAAACGGCCGTCATGCAGAACGTACATGGCACCATGACGTTTCTGATGAACTACCCGCCGTTCAACCTGATGGACACTCACCACCTGGCCTTTATGGTGGAGCATTGCCAGCTGTGCTTTTTCGCGGGTGGCGAGACCATCATCCGCCCGCAGGATGGCCCGGTTAAGAACTTTTATATCGTCAAGCAAGGCCTGGTGCGCGGCGAGCGCATGCTGGCCGGGCAGGAAGCGCCGGAAACCACCTTCGAGATCACCCAGGGTGAATGTTTTCCGCTGGCGGCGCTGATTGGCGAGCGCGCCACCCGCACCGAGCACTTGGCCGGCAAGGATACGTTCTGCCTGGCACTGCCGCGCGCAGACTTTGCCAGACTCTTTGCCATGTCTGCGCCCTTCCGTGACTTTGCCCTGCGTGGCGTCAGCAGCCTGCTTGACCAGGTCAACCAGCAGGCGCAGATGCAGGCGGCAGAAAATCTGGGCTCCCAATACTCGCTGGATACGCGCCTGGGCGATCTGGCAGTGCGCAGCCCGATCAGCTGCGCCGCGGAGTTGCCGATACGCGACGCGGTAAGAAACATGCACGAGGCCAATGTCGGCAGTATCGTCATCGTCAATACGGAGAAAAAACCGCTGGGCATCTTTACCCTGCGGGACCTGCGCAAGGTGGTCGCCCTCGGTGAGATCGGCATGGATGATCCGATACATCAGGTCATGTCCTCGCCGCCCTTCCACCTGCCGCCGAGCGCCTCTGCATTTGATGCGGCGATCGCCATGACCGGCCAGCACATAGCGCATATCTGCGTGGTTGATCAGGAGCGGCTGGTTGGCGTGGTGTCTGAGCGCGATCTGTTTTCCCTGCAACGGGTTGATCTGGTTCACCTGGCCCGGACCATTCGCCAGGCCAGCCGGGTCAGCACGCTCACCGCCCTGCGCACGGATATCCGCCAGTTGGTCGAGAGCATGATGGCCCACGGTGCCTCCTCGACTCAGATTACCCACATCATCACTCTTTTGAACGACCACACGGTGTGCCGGGTGATCGAGCTGAGTATCGAGGAGCACGGCGATCCCGGCTTCCCCTTTACCTGGCTGTGTTTTGGCAGTGAAGGTCGCCGCGAGCAGACGCTGCACACCGATCAGGACAATGGCATCCTCTTCGCCGCCGAGGATGCGGCAGACGCAGCGCGTATGCGCGGCGTGCTGTTACCCCTGGCGCAGAAGATCAACCATGGGCTGGCCGAATGCGGCTTCACCCTGTGCAAGGGCAACATCATGGCCAGCAATCCCGAGCTGTGCCTGTCTGTGCATGAATGGGACAAACGCTTTGACCAACTGATCCGTACCACCACCCCGGAAAACCTGATGGCATCCTCGATCTACTTCGATTTCAGGGTGGTCTGGGGCGAGGCTGATGGCGCACGTAAGCTCTTCAACAGAGTGCTTGAGAAGGTCAGCAACAACACCCTGTTTCAACACATGCTGGCCCACAACGCGCTGACGCAGCGCCCACCCATAGGCCGCTTCCGCGACTTCGTGGTGGCCCGCAGTGGCGTGGAGAAGGACACCCTGGATCTGAAAAAACAGGGCTTGATGCCGTTCGTGGATGGTGCCCGGCTACTGGCACTGGCCCACGGAATTTCAGAGTGCAATACCCTTGAGCGCTTTCGTCAACTCAGTGCCCTGGAGGTGATCGATGCCAAGGACGCGGCCGCCTACGAGGAGGCCTACCACTACATTCAATTGATCCGCATGCAGCAGCATCAGCTGCAGGATCGCCAGGGCTTGCCGTTCAGTAATCGCATTGACCCGGACACCCTCAACCACCTCGACCGCAGGATCCTGCGCGAATCCTTTCGCCAGGCGAAGCGGTTGCAGGCGAGTCTGGCTCTCAGGTATCAGCTATGAGTCCGCTGAACTGGCTGGCAGGCCATCGCGCGGCGAGCCTTAGCGATGCCCAGCGCGAGCGTCGTGATCACCTCCCTGCCCCGCAACCGCTGGATGACACCCCTCTGCATGAAACACGCATGGTCGTGGTCGACCTGGAAACCAGCGGTTTGAATACGCAGCGCGACAAGGTGCTATCCATAGGCGCAGTGGTGATCGAGCGTGGCGCCGTGGATATGGGTACCCAGTATGAGTGCACGTTGTATCGCGCCAATCACAAGGTCACCGAGTCGATCCTGATTCACGGCATCCCGCCCAGCGAAGTGGCCGAGGGCATGGAGCCTCAGGATGCGCTGCTGGATTTTATGGAGTTTGCCGGGGAATGCGTGTTCCTGGCCTTCCATGCCGGCTTTGATCAGCGCATGTTGGGCAAGAGCCTGCGCCAGGATCTGGGCTATCGACTACAACACAAGTTTATCGACGTAGCTGAAATGGCGCCCATGCTCTGCCCGGATGCCAAGGTCGGACGCGGTGGGCTGGATGACTGGCAGACGCATTTCCAGCTCAACAACAGTCAGCGGCATAACGCGGCGGCAGATGCCATGGCCACTGCGGAGATGACCCTGATCCTGCTCAGCAAGGCACGGGCCCAGGGGATTGATAACCTTACCACTTTGAATACCCGTCTTGGCCACTGGCGCAAGCTCAAGCGCGCACGTCTCGGCGGAATCTAAGGCATTTTTTGCGTTCGGTCTCATATCCGAGCCAACTAAACGCAAAACATTGAACCCCGGGGTTTGATTTATGTCCGAAGCGTCGGTAGCCTCCGCGCCCCAGACAATCCCCGGAGTTTCAGATGACTAAAAGCATAACTCTTAGAACTGCCCTTGCGCTCGCCGTGGCGGCCGCTTCCACCCAGGCGCTGGCCAATGGCGTCGCCATCAATGAACAGAGTGCCAGCAGCATGGGAACCGGCTTTGCCGGACGCTCTTCCTCGGCTCAGGATGCCAGCACTGTCTTCGGTAATCCCGCAGGCATGTCCAAACTGGATCGGGCTCAAGTCAGCGGCGGCTTCGCTGCCATTCATGCCAAGACCGATATCAGCAACGCCAGCAGCAGCGCTCCCGGGACCAACGATGGAGACATGGTGCCTTTCGCGGCCATCCCCTTCGGTTACTACGTCAGACCGCTGAATGAAGACTGGCACTTCGGCCTGGGCATCTACGTGCCTTTTGGTGTCATCAGCGATTATGAAAGCAGCTTCCAGGGTCGCTATAACGGCCTGGAAAGCGAAGTGCAGGTGGTCACGCTACAGCCGACGCTGAGCTACAAGGTCAACGATCGGGTGTCCATCGGCTTTGGCCCCACGATCAATCGGATTGAAGGTACCTTGACCAGCGCTGTCTTTACTGGAACGGGGAGCGACGGCAACGTCGATATCCAGGGCGACGATATTGGCTATGGTTTCAATGCCGGTGTACTGGTTGATCTCTCAGACAGCGTCGCACTGGGCGTCACCTATCATTCCAAGGTGGATTACACCCTGGAGGGCCGCACGCGGGTCTCTGGGTTCCCGATCCCGGTCAACGGTCGCTATGACGCCGAACTGGAAGTCAGTACTCCCGAGTCGGTCGATGTGTCCCTGACTTATGCCCACGATGATTTCTGGACCTTTTACGCCGGAACCACCTGGACACGCTGGAGCCAGTTCGATCAGTTGGTGATCGAGAACCAGGGGTTCAGCACCGTTGAGGAAGAGCTGAACTGGTCTGATACCTGGGCCTTCGCTTTCGGTGCGGCCTATCAGATCACACCCAAGGTGGTGCTGCGTACCGGCCTCGCCTTTGACCGATCCCCCACCAATGATGCTGACCGCACAGTCCGTATCCCTGTAGGTAATCGCAAGATACTCTCGCTGGGTGCAGGCTGGGACGCGACTGACGACCTGACGCTGGATGTGGCCTACGCCTACCTGCGGGAGGATCGTGCCAGCGTGAGCTATGAGGGTTCGCTCACCTCACCAGGTTACAGCGCCGATTACCGTAACAGTGCACACGGTTTGTCTGCCCAGGTAACCTATCGCTACTGATATGGCTTGGCAAAAGCGCCCCGCTGACGTGGTGGCGGTTTCAAGTCTTCATGACTCAGTCATCAGCTCTGCCAGGGCTTCAGTATTGTTCTTGAACGCCTTGGCAAACACATCACGATGCTGTGCCATGAACAGACTGATTTCTTCGGCAGTCTTTTCACCCAGCGATGGCACGGCCTTCTGCAATACCTCACCTAGTGTTTCTGCCAGCTCAAGCATTTTGTCGTGGCGATCGGCTTCGGCTTTATCCATGAACAAATGCTCCGGGTCTCTGCTACTGCGGTAAACAACTTCAACGGCCATGATCACACCTCAGGCTTTATATGGACTTCCCGCGCCTTGCCATAAGCTCAGCGAGCTGCATTGTATACTGTATATAGATACAGTTAAAAGTCTTGATTCTTGAAACCCTCCCCCAGCAGGCAAAACGCCAACCGCTGCGAGGATCTCCAGCGCACTGCGGTTTATAGTCCTGCTTTTTCGACAGCCGTGCGTATTGGCTTGACGGCCTTGCAAACTTTGCTATAACAGCAGTGCAAGCACTCTGATCAGGTCTGCGTCAGACCCAAAAGAGAACCAATGACAAATTGCCAATAGCACCGGGTCAAGCAATCCACACGCCCGACGTCACAGGCTATAAAACAGGCTGAAGAATAAACGTGGCGCGCACCCCTTTAATCCCTTTTCTCACTCGAATACCTAGTTTGCTGCGCCATGAGCACGGCCGCCCATGATCGCTCATACGCCGACTATTTTTGCCTCGGTAGCCTGGGTGGCGCTGATCATGGCTTTTTGCCTGTTGGTAGTCGGACGTTTCAATCAGCGCGACGGGATGCTCACAGTCGGCGCCGGATTGCTGGCACATGCACTGGCCTACGTCTGTTTCACCCTGTTCGGTCACGCTCCACTATGGGTAACCTACGCGCTGCCCAATACGCTGCTCTCGGTCGCCGTAGCCTTCTACACCGCGAGCATTTTCCGCATCAGCGACCAACGTGTTCCATGGATCTGGCTGCTCAGTCTCCCAGTCAGCCAGTTGGTGCTCCTGACCCTGCTGCTGAATACGTTGGAACCACGCACGCTGGTCGCGTCCGGTATCTTGATGATCCAATGCGCGTTTATTATTCGCTGGGCGGCACATTTTTCCCAACCCGGCGGCCGGGCTCACATTCTGCTGATTCTCGGCGCCTCCATCAGCCTGATTGGCATTCTTATTCGGGTGGTATCCATCGTCAGCGGCAATGCACCCGAAATGCGTTATGACGTCAGCAATTTGAGGCAATCGATTTCCATCAGCATAGGCACTGTGACAGTCATGATGCTCTCGCTAGGCCTGGTGTTGATGTCCAAGGAACGGGCTGAGGTAGCACTGAAATACGTGGCCATGCGCGATCCGCTGACCGATATCCCCAACCGCAGAGCCATTCTTGAAGAGCTGGACCAGGAAATTGATCGCGCCAGGCGCGCGAACAACGCGTTGGCAATCGCCATCATCGACCTTGATCATTTCAAGAACATAAACGATCAGTACGGCCATCTTGCCGGCGATGAGGTTCTGCGTCACTGCGTGCAGCAGATGAAACAGCGCCTTCGGCTCGCTGACAGCCTGGGACGTTACGGTGGTGAAGAGTTCCTGCTGCTGATGCCAGGCTCCAGCGTAGAGGGCGCCATGACCGCAGTCGAAGCCCTGCGTGAGGCCATCGCAGACAATCACACCCTGTTTGGCGAACAAGCGATAGCGCAAAGCTTCAGTGCCGGCGTCTGGGTTGGTGTGCCAGGCCCGCAAGATGTTGCGTCGAGTCTTATTGCTCAAGCCGATGCGGCGCTTTATGAATGCAAGGCTGCCGGACGCAACTCAGTGCGGTTGGCGGGCGGCAGATGGCCCATCACTATTAACAGGTAGTCTCAAAACCAAACCCCACCAAGAGATCTCTATAGATTTGCAACTACGGTGCATCGGGGGCGCGTGACACCGCTTGATATATCACTTCGACCACGTTGGATAGCAGGTTTGATCAGCTTAGTCGACCCGACCTGTTAACGCGAATCTATAGAGAAGATTTCCATTAGACGGCTTTCATTGTTTATATGGAATGAAAAGGGCCTGCAAGCAGGCCCTTCCTTTCATGCTGGTCAATCCATCAGATCAACGATTGGCTACCGGAGTGGGTTTCGGTATTTTAAATGTCCAGAGCATCCCGCCCTGGTTGAAGTCCTTGACGATCTCGGCAACTTGGCCGCCCCACAAGGGTACCGCCCCGCCCCAGCCAGACAGCACAGATACATACTGTTCGCCATCCATATCCCAGGTTACCGGATTACCAATCACGCCTGAACCAGTGTTGAACTCCCACAGCTTCTCGCCATTCTTGGCATTGAAGGCCATCAGGTAACCTTCCGGGTTGCCGGTAAAGACCAGGTTGCCTTTGGTGCTCAGTACACCGCCCCAGAGTGGCGCCGGATTTTTCACGCGCCAGACTTCCTTGCCGGTTCTGGGGTCCATGGCCCGGAGTACTCCAATGTAGTCGTCATGGATTGGCTTGATGGTGAAGCCGGCTCCCAGATAGGCTGCGCCCTTCTTGTAAGCGGTGCTTTCGTTCCAGATGTCCATTCCCCATTCGTTGGATGGCACGTAGAACAGGCCGGTGTCCTGACTGTAGGCCATGGGTTGCCAATTCTTGCCGCCGAGGAAGGCGGGCGCAGCGTAAACGGTTTTCCCCTGGTCACCGGATTCTGTTGGCGCGCCTGGGCGGTGGTCTTCGCTGTAGATCGGCCGGCCGTTCTTGTCTAGCCCCTTGGCCCAGGTGATGGTGTCGACGAAGGGAAAGCCGCGAATAAACTTGCCATTGGTACGGTCCAGTACATAGAAGAAACCGTTGCGGTCAGCGGTGGCCGCAGCCTTGATTTCCTTGTTGCCTTCTTTGTAGTTGAAGGACACCAGCTCGTTCACGCCGTCGTAGTCCCAGCCATCATTGGGCGTGGTCTGGAAATGCCATTTAATAGTGCCGTCGTCGGGGTTCAGAGCCAGGCGTGATGAGCTATAGAGATTGTCGCCCTTGCGCATGTGTGAGTTCCAGGGCGCCGGATTACCGGTGCCGAAGAGCAACAGATTGGTTTCCGGGTCATAGAAACCGCCTAGCCAAGGCGCTCCGCCACCGGTCTTCCACAGGTCGCCGGGCCAGGTTTTATTGGCTTCGCCGCCGGAAATACCCGCTTCAATGGCTTTGCCGTCCTTGTAGGTATACCCCATGTGCCCTTCGATGGTCGGGCGGGTCCAGAGCAGCTCGCCGTTGGTGGGGTCGTAGGCTTCAATCTTGCCCACAACGCCAAACTCGCCACCTGATACGCCGGTAATCAACCGGCCATTCACGATCAGCGGCGCGGCGGTAATGGCATAGCCGGCCTTGTAGTCGGCTACGGTCTTGCGCCAGACCACCTTGCCGGTATCTTTGTGCAGGGCCACCAGCTTTGCGTCCAGGGTACCGAAGATCACCAGATCATCAATCAAAGCCACCCCGCGGTTGATCACGTCACAGCAAGGCATGATGCCGTCGGGCAGGCGCGCATCGTATTGCCAGAGCTTCTTGCCGGTGCGTGCATCAACGGCGAACACGCGCGAGTAGGAGCCGGTGATATACATCACCCCATCCTTGATCATCGGTTGTGCTTGCTGGCCGCGCTGTTTTTCGCCGCCGAGCGAGAATGCCCAGGCCGGCTGCAACTGATTGACGTTGCTGTCGTTAACCATGGTCAGCGGGCTATAGCGTTGGCCGAGCGTGCCCATGCCGTAGGAGACAATGGAATCGGTGGTGGTCGCATCGTTGTTGATATCGTCATAAGTGACGCCTGCGACAGCCATACCGGAAAAATTCATGGCGGCTACCAGGGCGGTCAAGGCGAAGGATGAGCGGTGTGTCATTGCTGCTACCTCAGAGATGTATTGTTGTGATGGTCGAGTCAGCGAAGAACCGGGAAATTTTCCCGCCTCTGACCCTGATTGTTCGCCGCAAGGCCTTGCTCAACAATGCAACCCAGGGGTGATTTAGCTCATCACTTGGTAGCAATACCCTGTTCTCAGACATAAAAAAGCCGGCCGCGCAGTAAAAACTCAATGCGCGCCGGCAAGCATGAAAGCGGTTCAGATATCGGTGTAATAGCTCGGCAACATGTAGCGCAAACCGTACTCGGCATAGAGCGCGGCCATGCGCCCGTCCAGCACCATGGCTTCAGCGGTATCACCCAGGGCATAGGCTAGTTGCCGGTTGGAGTCGTGGACTGCCATGCCCAGATCCCAGACCTGTTTGCCCATATTCGGATAGGCATTCTCGGTCAATCGCATGCCCGCATCGGGGTGCTTTGCGAGCAGCCAGTCGATCTCTGCCTGTGTGCCCATGACCGCATGCACTTCCCCGCCCACCATCGCCTCAAAGGCCTGGGCAAGCCGACGGTAATGATGGGTCATCTTGCTTATCTGACCATTCATGACACTGGCCAGATAGAACGAGGGGATGGAATCCTCCTCAACGCCTACGGGATGGTATTGAAAGATGGCAATGCTGGGTACTGCGTCTATCTTCCGTGGGTCGTAGGCCGCTTGCCAGCGCTCCTGCTGATAGGGGCCAAACATGTGCACCAGCTCGTGCGCCGGCAGGCCCAAATCGTCACGCATGGTGCTGTACGCCTTGTCGTTGGGGGCACGCAACATGACGTCGGCGATCTGACCGGGACGCAGGTAGTGACCTTTCCATAGATGGTTGCGCAGATCACCGTCGAAGGTTTCGTCCGGGGTCATCCATTGCAGCCGCAACTCCACGCCCAGCTCGGAGGCCAGTACCTTGGCCAGCTCGACGTCGACGCCTCGGGGCTGGCCATCCTCTATGAAACTGTAGGGGGGATAGTCTTCGTAGACGGCCACCTTGAGGTAGCCAGACTCGATAATTTCATCATGGTCACGGATATGCGTGATGTTGAATGCCTGCGCCGGCATTGCCAGCAACAAACAGCACCACAAGCTGACAATGCCCAGGCAGCGCATGCTTTACTGCTCTACTGCAACAGTTTCCAACCAGGTACGGATGGCCCATAGCGCCTCCTGACTGAGCACATCGCCCATACGTGGCATATACACCCGGCCGTCGCGGACTGCGCCGTTGACTACCCGTTCCTTATACCACTCATCACCGTAATCGCCTGACTCAAGCTCACGCAAGTCTGGGGTCATACCGCCGGAAATCGCCTCCAGCCCATGACACGCAGCGCAGTTCTGGTTGTAGGCGGAAGCCCCTATTTTCACTGCCAGGTCGTGCTGGGGGTGATCGCGATACGGATTGGTGTCGAGCCATTCATCACCCAGTTGTTCCAGATTCTTGGTATCCACCGACTGGGGCGTGACGTTCCCGTGGGCCAGCGCCTGGCCAGAAGCCAATACCAATCCCAGTGCGCTTATCTTCAGGGCGTGTTTGAAATGCATCATGTGGCTCACCTCTCGGCCGTGTCAGGCACGGATCATTATTTGAGTTTTCGAGATCCATGGTAGGAACGCACCGACCTAACCCCAATGCTGCTTTGGTGGTTGCAAATTAGTTCGTTGGTATTAAGCACTTCAGCCGTCAGGAGGCCAGCGGCCCCTACCTTGCCGGGACGCTGCAGGCTTTTCAAAGCCAAAATAGCCGAAAGCATTGATTTATTCCCCCCAAAGTAGCGCTCCGATTGAGGGCATCCCAAGCGCTAGCTAACCGGGTGTTTTTCCCGCAAAGACCGGGTCATTTTCCGTATCAGCAGAAAAGACGACTGACCAAGATGGTGACGTGGACCAGCATTGCTGCCCTCCTCCAACAACAAGGAAACACTGCCATGAGAACAAAAACGCTTCCTGCTCCAAGCCCACTCGCCCAGGCCGTCAAGTGTCTGGCGATGGCCGCCAGTATTGCCCTGGCTGCGCCCCATGCGATGGCCAAGCCTGTCACGTGGGACGATATAGCCAACGATCACACCTCGACCCATAACGTGCTGCAATACGGCATGGGAACCAACGCCCAGCGCTGGAGCCCGCTAAACCAGGTCAATAGCGACAACATCTACAAGCTGACCCCAGCCTGGTCCTACTCCTTCGGCGATGAAAAACAGCGCGGCCAGGAATCCCAGGCAATCATTCATGAGGGCGTGATTTACGTAACCGGCTCTTACTCGCGCATCTTCGCCCTGGATGCCAAGACCGGCGCACGTCTGTGGAGCTACGCTCATCGTCTGCCTGATGACATTCGTCCCTGCTGTGACGTGGTCAATCGGGGGGCTGCGATCTATGGCGACAATGTGTTCTTCGGCACGCTGGATGCTGGTGTGGTAGCGCTGAACAAGGATACCGGCAAGGTGGTGTGGCGTGAAAAATTCGGTGACCACCAGGCCGGTTACACCATGACCGGTGCACCTACCATCGTCAAAGATCAGAAAACCGGCAAAGTCATGCTGATCCATGGCTCCTCCGGCGACGAATTTGGCGTAGTAGGCAAGCTCTTCGCCCGTGACCCGGAAACCGGCAAGGAAATCTGGATGCGGCCCTTCGTTGAAGGCCATATGGGCCGCCTGAACGGCAAGGACAGTACGCCCACGGGTGACGTAAAAGCCCCCTCCTGGCCGGATGATCCGAACTCGCCCACTGGCAAGGTTGAGGCCTGGAGCCAGGGTGGCGGCGCACCCTGGCAGAGCGCGAGTTTCGATGCAGAGACCAATACCATCATTATCGGCGCCGGCAATCCCGCGCCCTGGAATGGCTGGGCGCGTACCTCCAAAGACGGCAAACCCTCTGATTACGACAGCCTCTACACCTCCGGCCAGGTCGGCGTTGACCCCACCACCGGTGAGGTCAAGTGGTTCTATCAGCACACGCCCAACGACGCCTGGGATTTCTCTGGCAACAACGAACTGGTGCTGTTTGATTACCAGGACAAGGCTGGCAAAACCCTGAAAGCCACTGCTCACGCTGATCGTAACGGCTTTTTCTATGTAGTGGATCGCAAAAACGGCAAGCTGGCCAATGCCTTCCCCTTCGTCGATAACATCACCTGGGCAAGCCACATCGACCTGAAGACTGGCCGCCCCGTAGAAAACGAAGGCCAGCGCCCCGCTCGGCTAGAGCCCGGCCAGGAACGCAGCGAAGCGGTAGAGGTATCACCCCCTTTCCTTGGCGGCAAGAACTGGAACCCCATGGCCTACAGCCAGGATACCGGGCTGTTCTATGTGCCCGCCAACCACTGGAAAGAGGACTACTGGACCGAAGAAGTCAGCTACAACAAAGGCTCTGCCTACCTGGGTATGGGTTTCCGGATCAAGCGTATGTATGACGACCATGTTGGTATTTTGCGTGCGATGAATCCCACTACCGGCAAGGTCGAGTGGGAACACAAAGAACCACTGCCACTCTGGGCGGGCGTCTTGGCGACGGCGGGCAACCTGGTCTTTACCGGAACGGGTGATGGTTACTTCAAGGCCTTCGACGCCAAAACCGGCAAGGAAGTCTGGAAGTTCCAGACCGGCACCGGAATCATCTCACCGCCTATCACCTGGGAAATGGATGGCGAGCAATATATCGGTGTTACCACCGGCTACGGCGGTGCAGTGCCTCTCTGGGGTGGCGAGATGGCCGAACTGACCAAGCCCGTTGCACAGGGCGGTTCGTTCTGGGTATTTAAACTACCTAGCTGGGATACCAGCAGCGCCAAGCGTTGAACCCGTAACTCCATTAAACCTTGAGGCACGCCCGGCACGACCGGGCGTTGCCATGGGAGCTGAAACAATGAAATCGCTATTTGCCACAAGCTTTCTCGTTTTGGGGATCATCGCTGCCCAACCTCTTGCCGCTCAAGATGCCGACCTCGCGGAGGAAGATGTGGTCACCGTGAACGGCTGTGCTTTGAAGCCCGGCACTCGCTGTCCTGGCATTGACCTGCGCAATGTTGACCTGCGGCATAAGGACCTGCGCAAGGCCGACTTTGTGGGTGCGGACTTGCGCGGCGCTGACCTGCGACATGCACGGCTAGATCAGGCGAAGATGGACAATGCCAAGCTGGATGGGGCCAATCTCAATCGGGCGAGTCTGCAACAAACCGCCATGCGGGGTGTAAGCGCAGTGGGTGCCAGCTTTGTTGGCGCTCAGGCCTGGAACCTGACAGCCCAGGGCGGTCAGTTCAAGGAGGCTGATTTTACCGGAGCCAACCTTGAATTTGCCCGTTTCAGTGGTGCCAGCATGCACGACGCCACGCTGCGGGCCGCCAACCTGGAGATGGCCTGGTTACCCAAGGCGGATCTAAAGGGCGCCGATCTGCGCGATGCCAATCTGCAGGAATCAAAGATGAACCACGCCAACCTGGAATCTGCCGATATGAGTGGTGCCCGACTGCACTACGGCACCTTTCTCAACATGCACATGAGCAACTGCACTGCCTGCCCTGTCGATTGGGAAAAGTGACACATGCTGACGCGCTCAAGCCACCTGTACACGAATGACACCGGTATCGATAGCCAGGTGGACCAGTTCGGTCAGGGAGCTGACATTCAGTTTCTGCTTGAGCACCGTCAGATTATTCGACACCGTCTTGCTGCTAATGCACAGCTGGCTGGCAATGCGCTTGGGAGGGTTGCCCTTGGCGAGCATGACGAAGATTTCGAACTCGCGCTGAGTCATGCATTTGAGCCGTGGATCCAGCGTGCCATCGGTACCGGCACAGGCCAGCTGGGTGGCCAATTCCTGCTCGATATAACGCTGCCCTCCCAGGCAGCGCCGTACTGCCTCGAGTAACACATCCGGCGCTGCGCCTTTGGTGATATAGCCGAGTGCGCCAGCAGCCAATGCCTGGCGAACCAACGGCAGTTCATCATGCATGCTGAAAAACAGAATGCGCAGAGACGGCCAGCGCAGCAGCAGGCGCCTAGCGGTTTCAATACCGCTGATGCCCGGTAGCCCGATATCCAGCACCACCAGGTCAGGCACTCGTTGCTGCGCGGCGCTGATCGCCTCTTCTCCGCTGGTGGCCTCGCGGATCTGTGCCTGGCTAAAGGTCATGGCCAGCAGGCTGGTATAGCCTTGGCGAACAATGGCGTGATCATCAACCAACAGAATATTCATGCTGCGAGCTCCTTCAGCGGAATGGTGAGAGCCACCAACACACCCGAGCCAGGGCTGGAGGTCACTTGCAGTGTGCTTTTTAGGCAGCGCGCGCGCTCCTGCATTGATCGCATACCCACGCCACAAGATTCGTCCTGGTCTTTCAAGCCGTGGCCATCATCCTGCACGCTGACTTGCAGCACTTCGTCCTGGAGCACCAGCCGCACCCATACGGAGCGGGCTTCGGCATGCCGGGCGACGTTGGTCAAGGCTTCCTGCAACAGCCGATACAAATGCGTGCGTTGCTCGGTTTGGAGGGGCGGTAAAGCATCATCCAGCTCAAGCAAACACTGGATACCTTGTTGCTGCTGCCATTGCCCAGCCAGTTGACGCAGCGCCTGCTCAAGCCCGAGCCGGTCTAGCACCACCGGATGCAGATCTTTCACCAGTGCCCGGAAGCCGCGCTGTAACCCACCACATGCCTCCAAGAGGCGCTGCGCATGCTGCCGAACCAGATCGGGCCGGCCGGCTGACTCGCCAAGCATGTAGGCTTGGGCGCGGATACCGGTGAGATATTGCCCCAGATCATCATGCAGGGCATGAGCAAGCTGCATGCGCTCTTTCTCCTGCAGCGTCATCAGCGCCCGGGTTAGCTGCTGATTGCTCGCTTCTGCTCGCTGCAATGCCCCTGCCATAAGGTTGAAGCGATTGGCCAACTGATTGAGCTCGGTCTGACTGCTGGGCGCCAGTCGGGCCTGCAATTTGCCTACCCCAATCAGCTGCAATGCTTCAAGCAAGTGTCGATAGGCTTTTAGCCCTCGGCGTAAGGACAGGTGGATAGCCAGTAACGACAATACCAAGGCGGCGCCAAATACGCCCAGCAGCAGCAACACTGACTCCCAGACCTCCTCCAACTCATCCGCCGGGTCAGCGCTGATCCGCCATCGCTGGCCATCGGCAAAGTCCAGATAGACGGGCGCAAAGGGTTCGTCTATCGCTGGTTGCATCCAGCGCAGCAGCCATGCAGGCACTGCGCTTGTGGTGGGCGGGTCGATGCCTGGGGTGGCCAGGTCGTCGGCGCGCGCGATGCGCACATGACGCAAGTCATCAAGCACCGCCACAGACGGCGAAAGCTGCTGTTGAGCCATGCTTTCAAACAGGCTCAGGGCCATTGCCCGCCCCCCTTGCAGTTCCCGCACAACGTCTTTTTCCGCCTGTTTGAGCAATACGCCCATGATGACCAGCAATACCAGGCTAAAGGCCGTGCACACCCAGATCGTCAGTCGCGTTGCAGTCGAAATGGAGCGCATGGGCGTATTCCTTATTGGCGTAAAGCAGAAGAAACCATCCTAAGGCTTGAATAAAACGCCGGAATACTACCTTGGTACCGGCTGATTGGTACTTTCTTCATATTTACCAGGCTCCTGCCAGCTCCCATGCTGGGTCCAGCACAAAAGGAGTCCCCATGCGCTCGATGATTCTGCATTTCCTGCTGTATTTTCTAGCCGTCCTCAGCGCCAGCGTGGTGGCCAGCAACAGCCAAGCCGACACGCTGATGGTCAAAATGGCTTATGTCAGTTGGGCTCCTGACCCAGGTCCGATCATGTCCAATGTCATTCCCGAGCCGTCCGATTCGGGGCTGCAGGGTGCGCAACTGGCAGTGGCAGACAACAACAGTACCGGGCGCTTTCTGAACCACGAATATCAATTGCTTATCGCGTCTGAAGCGCAGTTGCAGGCCACTCTGAACGCGGCCAGAGCACTGCACGCTCAAGGTGTACGGCTGTTCGTCACCAACTTGCCCAGCCAGGCTCTGGCCGAACTGGCCAGTGAGTTTGCGGCTGATAGCCTGCTGATCAACGCTGGCAGCTACGACGACAAGCTGCGCACTGACCAATGCCTTGCGAACGTGCTGCATACCCTGCCCAGCCGGGCCATGCTGACTGATGCGTTGGCGCAATTTCTGACAGTACGCAAACTGACGCGCTGGTTACTGATCAGCGGCCCCACGGATGCCGACATGGCCTACGCCGCCGCGCTGAAGCGCTCGGCCCAACGATTCGGCCACAAAATCGTGGCCGAGAAGGTCTGGAGCTTCGATACCGATCTGCGCCGCAGCGCACAAGCGGAGGTGCCTTTGTTCACGCAAACAGCCGAGTATGACGTCGTAGTCGTGGCTGATGAGCGTGGTGATTTTGGCGAATACATCCCTTACAACACCTGGTACCCAAGGCCGGTAGCCGGCACTCAGGGACTCACACCCGTGGGCTGGCACAAGGTGGTAGAGACCTACGGCGCTGCCCAACTGCAGAAGCGCTTTGAGCAGCAGGCCGGCCGCTGGATGAATAGTCTGGACTTCGCCGCATGGCTGGGTATCCGCACCTTCGGCGCGGCGGTGACCACACTGGGCAGCACCGACGCGGCAGCGATCAGAGCACTCAGCCTGTCCGACAAGCTGCCTCTGGACGGTTTTAAAGGCAGGAAACTGAGCTATCGCACCTGGAACGGCCAACTGCGCCAGCCCATTGCGCTGGTGCAACCCCGCGCACTGGTCAGCAACTCACCACAGGAAGGCTTTCTGCATCCACAGACCGATCTCGACACTCTGGGGTTTGACCAACCCGAGAGCGAATGCCGGCTGCTTTGATACCGGCCGGGTCACCGAATAGTCCAACAACAAGAATCAGGAGTACTCATGTACAAGACAAGCCACGCCACTCACCCCCTGCCCGCCCATCGCCTACCAACCAAGAGGCCTAGCTTGTCACTGCTTGCAGGCGCGCTGTTGTCCGCCGCCTTAAGCCTCAATGCCCTGGCCGAAACCGCCTACGTGAGCAACGAAAAGGACAATACCGTTTCAGTGATTGATCTGGACAGCATGCAGGTAGTAGAAACCATAGATGTGGGCCTGCGTCCGCGCGGGATTTTGCTCTCCAGCGATAACAAGCTGCTGTATATCTGCGCCAGTGATTCAGACCGAGTACAAATCATCGATCTGGCTACCCGCAAGATCATCAAGGAGCTGCCTTCAGGCGCCGACCCGGAACAATTCGCGCTGCACCCTAATGATCGCTGGCTGTATATCTCCAATGAGGATGACGCACTGGTCACTGTGGTCGACGTTGAAACCAGCGAAGTGCTGGCGCAGATTGATGTGGGTGTCGAGCCGGAGGGTATGGGCGTCAGTCCGGACGGCAAATGGGCGGTCAATACCAGTGAAACCAGCAACATGTTGCACTGGATCGATACCAGCACCAATACGCTGGTAGCCAATACCTTGGTGGACCAACGCCCACGGCACGTGGAGTTCAGCAAGGATAGCCGTCTGCTGTGGGCCTCGGCCGAGATCGGCGGCACGGTAAAAATAGTTGATGTAGCCAGCAAGGATGTCACCCACACCATCAACTTTGCGATCAAGGGCATTCACCCGGATCGTATCCAACCGGTTGGGGTCAAGCTCAGTGACGACGGTCGGTATGCCTTTGTTGCCCTCGGCCCGGCGAATCATGTGGCCGTTGTGGACGCCAAAACCTATGAGGTACTTGAATACATTCTGGTAGGCCGCCGCGTTTGGCACATGACCTTCAATACCGACCAAACCAGACTCTTGACTACCAACGGCGTCAGCGGTGATGTCTCGGTGATCGATGTGGGATCACTTAAGGCGGTCAATACCATCAAAGTTGGCCGCTACCCCTGGGGTGTTGTGGTTACACCTTGAACGCCTCAAGTGCTTTGTGCGCCTTGCAAGTCGAGCGGGTCAGCTTCAATTATGGCACCAAGCTCGCACTGGATCAGGTCAGCTTCGGCATTGAGTCCGGGCGGCTGAACGCGCTGCTGGGCCCCAATGGGGCTGGTAAAAGCACCCTGATGGCACTGTTCAGCCGGTTATACCGGTTGCAACACGGCGACATCCGGGTTGGCGGCGTGTCCCTGCGCCGGCAACCCCGGCAGGCGTTGCGGCAGCTCGGGGTGGTGTTCCAGCAAAGCACGCTGGACCTGGACCTGAGCGTACATCAAAACCTCGCCTACCATGCCGCCCTGCATGGTTTGAGCCGCCGTGCAGCGGCGCCTCAAATAGAACAGGAACTGGCCCGCCAGTCCTTGCTGGAGCACCAGCACCAGCGCGTGCGCGAGCTGAATGGAGGGCATCGCAGGCGGGTGGAAATCGCCCGCGCGCTGTTGCATCAGCCAGACATCCTGCTGCTCGACGAAGCCAGCGCTGGCCTGGATGCAGCCAGCCGTCATGCGCTCAACCAGCATATTCGTAATTTGTGCGCAGAGCGGGAGCTTACCGTGGTCTGGGCCACTCACCTGATGGACGAAGTTGATTTGAATGACCCGGTGATCGTGCTGCATTCCGGGCGTGTCCTGGCGGCTGACCAAGCTGCCGGCATCATCGCTCAAACCGGCCACGCCAGCCTGAGTGACGCCTTCCGCCACATGACCCAGGCCGTAGGAGCTCCGACATGAGTTCGGCTGCCTATCTGGCCTGCCTTCACGGTGTGCTCAAACGTGAATGGTTGCGCTTCTATCAGCAGCGTTCACGCTTTCTCAGCGCGCTGGTACGCCCCTTGCTCTGGTTGCTGGTCTTTGCCGCGGGTTTCCGCGCAGCGTTGGGCGTCTCGATCATGGCGCCCTATGCCACCTATATCACCTACGAAACCTACATTCTGCCTGGGCTGTGTTGCATGATTGTATTGTTCAATGGCATGCAGGCATCGCTATCGATGGTCTACGACCGCGAAATGGGCAGCATGCGGGTACTGCTGATGAGCCCCCTGCCCCGACCCTTTCTGCTGATCAGCAAGCTGGTTGCCAGCGCGCTGATCTCCTTGATCCAGGTTTACGCGTTTCTGGCGATCGCCTGGATGTTCGATATTCAGCCACCACTTTGGGGTTTGATAGCCGCAGCCCCGGCAGTGCTCCTGGCAGCCCTGCTGCTGAGTGCACTGGGATTGCTGCTGTCCAACGGTATACGCCAGTTGGAGAACTTCGCCGGCGTGATGAACTTCGTCATATTTCCGATGTTCTTTCTTTCATCGGCACTCTACCCGCTGTGGAAGATGCGCGAGTCTAGCGAATGGTTATACTGGATATGCAACTTGAATCCATTCACGCATACGGTCGAACTGGTGCGATTCGCCCTGTACCTGCAGTTCAATGGTCAGGCCTTGCTGGTCTGCCTGAGCCTGCTGATCATCGTCACCAGCGCGGCCGTCGTCACTTTCAACCCCCAGCATGCCGCAGTGCGCCGGCCACCCGGCGATTGATGCGGTTCGGCGATAAAATTTACTACTTTAGTACTGCTTTACTGTGCCAATGTATCATTTGCAATACAGACTACTCGGGGTGTAATGCTCAAGCAGCAATGCTCGTGGTAGCGCACACTGTCCTACCCCGGCGCACCCAATAAAACAACAACAAATAGGTTGCAACTGGCCATGTACAAGATACTGATAGCCGACGATCACCCGCTATTTCGCGAAGCCATCTGCAATGTCATCAGCACCGGCTTTGCTGGCGCCGAGCTGATTGAAACTAACGACCTGGACAGCGCCCTGCTAATCGCCCAGGAGCATGACGACCTGGACCTTATTCTGCTCGATCTCAACATGCCTGGCATGCACGGATTGAACGGCCTGATTACACTGCGCAACGAATCCCCGTCTATTCCCGTGGTCATTGTCTCTGCCGAAGAAGACAAGCAGGTAGTGTTGCAGGCCATCACCTATGGTGCCGTCGGTTTTATAACCAAATCGTCCCCAAGGGCGGAAATGACCAAAGCCATCGAACAGATCATGGCCGGCAATGTTTACCTGCCTTCAGACATTATTCGCTCCAACCGCGTTATAACCCGGCGCCACCCCGAGGAACATCCCGTATCCCCTGAGCTGCTGTATGCGCTGACCCGCAAGCAACTACTGGTCCTGGAGCGTATGGCCAAGGGTGAGTCGAACAAACAGATTGCCTACCATCTGGAAATTGCCGAAACCACCGTGAAGGCGCATGTCTCGGCGATTTTGCGCAAGCTGAATGTGCATAACCGGGTCCAGGCAATACTATCGGCCAGCGATGTGGACTTCAGCTCCTACTTGAGACGTTGAGATAGCCTCTACTGGTCGCGCGGCGTGCTCAGTAGATGGCTGATAGCGGCCTTGAGCTTGATTGGCTTGACCGGCTTGTGCATCAGAACGTGCCCCAACTCACGTACTTGCAGCTTCAGCTCGTTGCTGTAATTAGCGGTGATCAGCAACACCGGTAATGCATGCCCCCGCCGCGCATTGATGGTCGCCACCACGTCCACGCCGTTAACATCGTTGTCCAGGTGATAATCGGCTATCAGTAAATCAGCTGCCGCATGAAAGCTATCCACCTGACGGGCCAGGTCCTCTTCAGACAAGGCGGTGACTACCTGGCAGCCCCAACCTTCCAGCAGTGTGCGCATAGCCGCACATATCGAGGCGTCGTTATCCAGCACCCATACCCGCGCGCCCTGTAAACGGTAATCCAGGCCGACAGGCAATGCCGTGACCTGCTCAGATTGAGCGAGCAGCCGCCCATAAGGTACATCCACCGAAAACACCGAGCCTCGCCCCTCCCAGGAACGCACCCGAATACGATGCCCGAGCATCCGGGCAATCTTGTCGACAATTGCCAGCCCCAGACCCAGGCCGCGATCCTTGGTATTAGCGTTGGGGTTGACCCGTTTGAACTCTTGGAACACCTCAAGCAGCTTGTCGCTGGGAATACCCATACCGGTGTCCCAGACTTCAATACGCAAGCCATGCTCTTGGCGACGGCAACCCAGCAGCAGGCGTCCGGATTGGGTATAGCGGATCGCATTGCTGAGAAAATTACGAAGGATGCGGGCCAATAACTGGGCATCGCTGCGGATCACTGCATCACAGCCGACAAAACGCATAATCAGGCCTTCCACCGCAGCGATCTGCCGGTACTCATTGGCCAGATTGTCGAGCAATTCGGAGAGTTTGAACGCGGCAATATCAGGCTTTATGACCCCCGCATCCAGCTTGGAAATATCCACCAACGTACCCAGCAGATTTTCCACATCGCCCAGCGAATGACTGACCTGCCGAATGAGCAGACTACTGGCGGCTGGCACCTCGTGTTCAAGGAGCGCTCCAGTAAACAGACGAGCCGCATTCAGTGGCTGCAGCAGGTCGTGGCTGACCGCCGCCAGGAATTTGGTTTTCGACATATTGGCCTGCTCTGCCTCGCGCTTGGCTTCGCGCAAGCGTGCTTCAGCCTGGGCACGTTCGCTGATTTCCTGACGCAATTGCGTGTTCAACTGAGTCAGTTCCTGAGTACGGTCAAGCACCCGCTGCTCCAGGTGTTGATAGGCTTCATGCAAAGCTTCTGCAGTGCGTCGCCGATCGGTGATATCCCGAATCAGCACAAATATCCCGATCACCCGGCCCTGCGCATCCCGGTTGGGCACGTAGGAACGCAACAGATAGCGTTCCTGTTCCTGGGCATTATGCTCAGCAAATTCAAAGGTGACGCTTTCGCCCTGAAAGGCGCGCTCTATATAGGGTTTAAGGCGGGCAAACTGCTCTGGACTATGCACCCGCTGCAGGCTTTTACTCTGGCTTTCGCCGCGCCGCCAGCCATACCATTCTTCATACACCTTATTGGTGAACTGGTAGGTCAAGTCTTCACCCACATAGGCGATCAGCGCTGGCACGTGATCGGTAATCAGCCTGACCCAGCGTTCACTCTCCAGCAGCGCCTTGGCGTACAAGTCACGCTCGGTAATGTCGGTATAGGTGTTGACGTAACCGCCACTGGGGATCGGGTGGGTGCGTACTTCGAGTACCCGGCCGTTGCTTAATCGTTGTTCGCAGGTCTTTTGTGCGGCGCTGGAGAACCCTTGCTGGCTAGGCGCAAGGAACTCTAGTTCGGTGTCTTCCATGACTTCAGCAAAGGGGCGATGTGCCTCGATTGGTGCTAGACCCGCCAGCTCCAGAAAGCGTCCGTTCCAAACCTCCAGCGCACCTTCTTCATTAACCACGGCTACGCCTTGGGACAGGCTATCAACAGTACGCTGTAACAGCCGAGTCTTTTGCGCCAAGGCTTTTTCTCGTCGTGCGGTTTCCGATTGCTTGAGATCAGTAATGTCGGTGTACATGATCACCAGGCCACCTTCGCTGGTCAGGCGTTCGCTGACTTGCACCCAGCGCTGGCCGCGCAACTGGTAAAGCACGTGGCCGTCAGCTGCCGCGTCTACTTCGGTTACCAGTCCGGTGCTGACTGCTAAACGCTTGATCTCGGCCAATGAGGTGCCCGCTTTGACGCCCGCCAGCGTACCTTTCCAGAAGGCGGCAAAGCGGCTATTGAACAGCACGATGCGTTCGTGCCTGTCGAACAACACAAAGGCGTCAGAGACGCTTTCAATCGCATCTGTCAAGTGATGGTGGGCGCGCTCGGCGTGCGCCCTGGCATCGATCAGCAGGCGGTTGCTGGCCTGCAATTCGGCCATGGTTTCGTTCAAGGCGTGGGTCCGCTCGCGTACCTGCTCGGCCAGCTCCACCGAGTGCTGAAAAGCCGCGTAACTTTCGGTACGTTGGCTGGAGCTGGACTCCACACGCTCAATCAGCGCCGCATTGATGCGCCGCAGTTTGTTGTTCTCGACACGCAGCGCTTTGAGTTCAAGGCTCTCTGCTGTCGCCGGTAGCACTTCATGCAGGTATGGCAAAGGCTACCCCGGTAAACGTCTGGTTGATATGCATGCCGTTATATTGCTCACCGTAGGTATTGAAGCCCACTACCTTGTTTGCGGCGAGAAAGGCCGACAAGCTGTCATCTTCCTCGCGCAGCTCAGCTTCCATACGCCGCAGAAAACAATCGCAGCCAATGATCAGTACTGGCTCGCCCAACCTCTGGCGAATTTTTTCCAACTGCAGACGCAGACCCGGCAACAAGGGGCCAGGTTGCATGGCGGTGAGTACAATCCCGGTATCCACTGCACAGTAAAAGGTCAGGCTGTGATCCGCGTTAACCCGCTGAATTGAGCGGACGTAGAACTGGTCACGAATGCGCACAGCGAGGGCGTTAAGGGCAAAGGTCGAGAGCTTTAGCTCCTCAACCGGGACACCCACCAGACGGGCGTACTCTTCGGCGGCTGGTTCGGCGTTGAGTTCCAATACGGTACGGCTCTCACTGTCTGCTGCGGTGACCACCAGTTTGGCGTCCATCGGCTGCATGTGATGGGTGGTGAACACTTCAAAATCCAGCCAGGTATTGATCATGACCAATACCGCCGCGCCAGTGTGAAATCCGCCTTGGTAGTAGACATGTGTGTGGCTCAGGTGATTATCATCACCTGCGGAGCCGCCAAAGTGGGGAATACTACCCAGAGCCGTACTCAACGTGGACAGCACGACCTCTTCCCGGCTAGACAATCCATCCAATAACGTGAGGGCAAAGGTATGGTTCTTAATCGGCGCCAGATCTACCTGCCGGCAGTGATTGAGCATCTGCTCTACCGCCGCTTGCGCGTCAACCAGGGTGAAATTGTCCAGCGCGCGAATCAAGGTGCAATCCACAGCAAAGGCGTTGGCATCAAACCCGATAGCGCTGATGCAACCGCGTCCGTATCCAGCTGCGCTAATCTCGCCAGCGCTGGTACAGCCAATCACTGTGACTGCACCAAACGCATTTTCCAAAGCCACGGCGAGGCTCGCCAGCGGGTACTCTGCCGAGCAAAAGAACAATACACAGCCAAGACTGGGATGCTGTAACTGAGCGGCCAGCTCCCCAGCGGCTTGCACCGGATCGTGCGCGCTGGTCATGGCGGTGAGGAAGCATTGTTCTGCGGTGCAGTGCATGTGTCGGCTCCGTGAGGGGGCATTGTGTCCCAGCATTGATTCTAGGAAGGCGCGCAGCGCTTCAATATGCTACTTGAGTACTGGATCAATGGGCCCTAAGGCGCACACAGCCCCATCTCAAGCAAATTGAGCCCCCACAAACAAAACAACCGAAGCTTGGCTTCGGTTGTCTGCACTGCCTGCCTGGATCTACCAGCTAAGTACAACACCCAGTGCAACCGTGTCGGTCTCCTCAATAGTCAGCCGGTTAGTGCGATCTTCGATTTCGAACTGATTGTATTCGGCTACCAACGTCAAATTGTCATTGATGCTGTGGAACACACCCAGACCGCGGGTTTCATAGTCGGCCTTGAAGCCCAGACCGTTACCGTCATCCTCGGTTTTGCCGAATGACAGCGCGACACGAGTTTTGCCAGCAAACTTGTAAGACCCCTGTAGCAGATACCCGCTGCTGTCGATTTCGCGCAGAACCGCCTCGCCAGCGTTGTTGGTGAAGAATGGATTAACGCCCTCGGCGTCAAAGCCGGAAGCGGTCAATGACAGATTGCCCATCTTCGCCTGCAGACCGTAACCCAACCCCTTGGAGGTAACTGAACTGACCGAGGAGTCGGTATTTTCCGACTTTTGACGCATGCCGTTGACCCAGCTAAAAAGATCCACGCCACCCAATTGCGTCTGGTAGGTAATTTCCGATTCAAAACGCGGCGTGTCTTGGTAATTCTTGCCCACCAGCGAGTCGTCAGTAGTGTCCACGGGGTCCATGATGCCCGCAGCGATCCGGAAACCATTCATAACCGGAGAACGGTAAGTGATCTGCGCGGTCGGGAATGGATAGGGGTAGCCGGTACCGATATTACCGAAGGACACGCCGCCGCCATCCACCAATCCGAGCGTGTCGCTTACCTGACCGTAACCGGAAAGAAACTCATCAACAAAAATGTTCGAGCGTGAAAACAAGCCGAAATCCTTGCCCACCAGCACCTCGCCCCACTCGCCAGCTACCGTGCCGTAAAACTGCCGTACATCGATCGCTGTGCTGGTGCCGTTGGTTTCGCTGTCATTGATGGTGACCCAGAAGGACGAACGCGCGCCGAGGGTAAGACTGTCCATCTCCTTGCCCATCGTGAATCCGATGTAATTTGGCAAAAAGCCCATCTTGACCCGCGACTGGTCACGATCAAGCCTGTCGTCAATGTTGTCGGTGTCGGTCTGGACATAGAAGGCGTTAACGTAACCATCCGCAGAGAAGGTGGTGCCATCCTGGTCATACAGGGTAATGGCTGCACTCGCCGGGGCGCTGAGGATGGCTGCGGCTAGGGCAGTCAACAAAGGGTAGGCCGATTTATTCTTGTTCATATGCTCTCCGATAGAGTCGATGGCTGACGGAATGAAAGCGTCCA
Organism: uncultured Pseudomonadaceae bacterium; assembly: GCA_963974865.1. Lineage (GTDB taxonomy): Bacteria > Pseudomonadota > Gammaproteobacteria > Pseudomonadales > Pseudomonadaceae > Halopseudomonas. The sequence goes on from CAXBEU010000018.1 coordinate 42,687, forward strand.
GCCGATTATCGGAAAGCCTTACTCCCTGCCCCATTCTGCCTAGGACTTGAAACCACTGCTCTTTGGTTGTGGTTACAAAGCCCTGCCCGTCCCGTGCTTTAGCAGGTGTGGGTTTTTCGCTACCTAGGGAGGAGTTTCGCTGACCAGGCGCAGACGCGTCGGTCGTTTCCAGAGTTGCTGTTGTAGGGCTTGCCACTGCGCCGGTTGCATATAACGCAGGGCCTCGCACTCGGCAAGCAGGCTGGCGTCGGTACGCCCCAGCAAGCTGTGCCAGTAGCTCTCGAACGCGTCTTCAGTGGAGTTCTGCCGCGCCTCTAGCACGACAGCCAGACGCTCCGCCTGAGCCTTGACGTCAGCAAAGGGGATGGCCGCTACCCACTGTTGCTGCTCCAGAAGAAACTGGTCCACGGCGGCGGTTATCTGCCCCTGGTCGTGACTAGGCGACTGAACCAGAAACAATAGGCCAGGCCAGCCCGCAACCGGATGATAGCGAGCCACTACCCAGTACCCCAGTTGTTGTCGGGTGCGCAGACTGTCAAAGAACGGACTGGCTAGCAGTTGGTGGAGCAGCCGCCAGCCTGCACGGTCTGTCGCGCCGGCGCTGGGTGCCTGACAATAGAGCAATTGACTACGGTCGGGCGCGAGCACTGAGACACGCCGCAGCTCGACTCCCTCGGGCAATAGCCGCGAAGCTGTCTCGGTCCAGCCAGACCCGCGTGCAAGCCCAGGGAAGCCAACTGCCAGCCGTTGGCTGTCGAGCGCACTGCCGGGCCAGACTGACGGTTTTAACCAGAGCAATTGTGCCTGCTCCCTTAGACGTTGCCACAAGCTCAAGGCCGTTACCCTGTTCATGACGTCTGACGAACAAATACAGCCGCCAGGGCATTCAGCAAGCAAACAACGACAGAGTTCAGCGCTCTCGGAAACCATCACTGCATCCAATGCCGACAGACAACGGTAGGCTGGCAACTGCGCGGCCTGTTCTGCCTGCCAGCGGTACAGCCGATGACAGGCCAGATCGAGCAATGATGGTTTTGGCGCCTGTGCAATAGTACTGACTACGCTGCGAAGTATGCTAGCCAAAGGGTTGCCCGCTCCGCCCGACGGGCCTGACAAGGTCAGGCTCAGCATACCCGGATCACGCTGCCATCTGATGTTCACCCCGGATAACTCAGCACTTCGCACCAGGGATTCGATCTGCAGCGCCCAGCAGGACTGCAGAAAATACCGTTGCGCTTCGGTGCTTTGCCCTGCGGGCCAGCACCAGGTCAAGCGGGTCTGCAGCGCTTGCGACGCCGACTCGGCATCACTGTCCGGGGGCGGAAGCTCCAGCATTCGCAGTCCAGGTAAGCAATCCAGGGTGGTTCGGCCGCTTTCCTGGAGGCTGGTTGTTGGTGCCGGCAAATCGAAATGAGGCCCCTCGGCCAACAACAATGGTGCTCTCTGAACTGGTACGCGCCACCTCAGCCCTTGGCTCTGATAGCCGGTCCGCGTCCATTCGGTGCGCCTGGCCCAGTGCGCGGGGTGATCCGGCTGTACCAGGAGCAAACTCGCCGGCTGCAATTGCCCCAGCAAGCTTCGCCAACATTGAGCGCTAACGGGCAGCCGACTCGCTGGAGGCTCGAACAGTGCTTCGATTGGCAAACGCATCAAACGCTGAGCCAGCACTTTGAGCCACTCGACAGGATCGCCCTGGGGACCACGGGAAAACGCCTGATCGAGCAGCCGAGTGCGGCAGGCGACAGGCCAAGACTGCGGGTCCGTGCCTCCCAGCCAATTCAGCCACATTTGCCAGGCATCAAGCAGCTGTCGATAGTCCTTGAACTCAAGCAGAGGCTCCAACTCAACATAGAGCAGCCCCTGAGTATCGGACAGCTCATCAATCCGCACCTCGAGTTCGGCCACCAAGCCGCGCTCACGGAGCCAACCCAGGGCGCCCGCAGGGCTAGGGTGGGCGATCCATTCGCACAGCCACGACCTTGAACCGTCAAGTGACAGCCCGTCGAGCCCGTTCAATGGATAGACCAACTGCCACTTGGGCTTAGTGTGCGCGGTCTGGCGCCGTAGCCGGCAAGGGAGCTTATGCTCGGCAAACAATTTTACATGCCGGCGTGGCGGGCGCATGCCAGCGTTCTGCCATCCGGCAAATGCCGTCGCCAGCGCCAGCAATGTTGCTGGCGATTTATTCGCGTGCAATACCATTAGCATACCGGCGGCTCGGTAGTGCTGTCGGTGAAAGTGGCGCAATTGCAAGGCCAAGGCATCGTCGGAGCCTGTCAGACTGGCAGCGTTACCGGCGCTGAAACGACTCATCGGGTGTTCAGGATTGATTACCGTCGCCAATGCCGCCTGTTGATGCAGTGCGTCATCGGCCAGGCGGGTACGGAACTCCGCCTCTATGACCTGTCGCTCGACGCCCACCAGGGCTGAAGCAAGCAGCGGTGCGGCCAGCATATCGGCCAACTGGGCGATACAGGATGTGAGTCCGTCCGGGCTTACACTGAAGAAGAACCGGGTGGTTTCAGCAGCGGTGCTGGCGTTGAAACGCCCGGCATTAAGGCTAACAAGTGCTGGGAATGAGCCAGGTTGGGGATACCGCTCCGAGCCCATGAATAACATGTGTTCCAGCAGGTGCGCCAGACCGAGGTGGCTGGTTGGCTCGTCGTGGCTGCCTGCGTCTACCTGAGCCACGCATGTAGCAGCACTGGCGCGGGGGTCACTAATCAATAGACAGCGCAAGCCATTGGCATGCTGATAAAGTCGATACTCACGACCGTCATGGGGAGTATCAGCCAGTGAGATAGGGTACACGGGGCGGCGCTCCTGGGCAGGCCGCGGACGGCCATGGGAGGCAAGAATAACGCTATGGGCTAAGGTTGTATCCGCAAGTACCACCAAAGTAGCAAGCGCCTGACACCAAAGCATTAAGCCTGATCACGCCCTGAGCATCTGCCCGAGCATGGCCCGCAGCTTGCCGGCTTTCAACGGTTTGTTAAGCACTGGGATCCCCAGTTCGCGCAGGGTCTGCTGACAGTGTTCACTGCGATCGGCAGTGATCATGATTGCAGGTACTGTTCGCTGCCAATGACTGCGCAAACGGCTCACTGCCTCACAACCATTACGGCCATCGTCCAGGTGATAGTCGACCAGAATCGCGTCTGGAACCGATCCACCGAGCTGCCCCAGTGCGGATTCGACATCAACGCCGACCCGCACATTGGCGCCCCATTGTTCCAGCAGGTCGCACATGCCTTCAAGAATGATATGCTCGTTATCGATCACCAGCAACAGTCGCCCCTGGAGCGGCTCGGCCAGTCGCTCCAGTATGCCTGAAGAGGGCAACGGTAAGGCCGGAGCCTGCGTGGCCAAAGGTACACCAACAGAAAATACAGAGCCCCGCCCGACCCGGGAACGCACTTCCACGCGCGCGGCCAGAAGCGTTGCGATGCGCTCGACAATGGCCAGACCCAGCCCCACACCCTTGCGTTTGCCGTGTCTGTCCGGTTGCTGGTCAGCCGCGGGTGAGAGCTGATTAAACTCCTTGAAAATGGCACCGAACTGGGCGGCAGGAATGCCGCGTCCGGTATCCCAGACCTGAATATCGACCCTATCCCCTCGGCGTCGAGCGCCGATCAGTACCCCGCCTTGATCGGTATAGCGGATAGCATTACTCAGCAGGTTGCGCACAATCCGGCTGAGCAGCCGGTAATCGGTATGTATCGCCCACACCGTCGGGTGCATGCGCAGCTCGACACCATTGACTTCCGCGAGCCCCTGGAATTCGGCTACCAGCGGTTCGATCAGTTCGGCAAGACTGTAATTGCCCAGTTCAGGATTGACGTTACTCTGGTCCAGCCTGGCGATATCCAGCAGGTCGGTGAGCATATCTTCGGCGCTTTCCAGCGCGCTGTGCGAACGCTCGACCAGTTGCGCCTCGGCAGCCGGCATCGTTCTGTCACGCAAAGTCGACATCAACAATCGCGCGGCATTCATCGGCTGCAACAGATCGTGGCTGGCGGCGGCCAGATAGCGATCTTTGCTGGCGTTGGCGTGCTCGGCGGCATCGCGGGCGTCACGCAGATCGAGCTGCACTTTCTCACGCTCAATGATCTCGTAGCGCAAATTGGCGTTCAGCGCTTCCAGTTCCTGGGTACGCGCTTGCACGCGTCGCTCCAGATCTTCATTCAGCCGCTGCATGCTTGCCTGTGCGTTCTGGCGTTCTGTTATGTCAGCCACGAAGGCCTCGACTACAGGACCCTCGACATCAGGTCTGAGCAACATATTGATACGTACATCCAACGACTGACCATCGGCGCGTAACAGGCGGGTTTCGTAACCTGCCAGCTCCCCCTGGCTCGTTAGCGTGAGGCCGATGGTCTGGAACTCGTCTTCGCCGCCGACGAAGATTGCCGCCCAACTTCCCTGATGACTGTTAAGCAGCGCCTGAGCATCGGAATACGCCAGCATACGGGCCAAGGCTCGATTGACGGACAAAAGGCCCTGGTCAAGCCCCGCCTGAAAAATGCCGTGCAGCGCATTCTCAAACAGCCATTTATAACGGTTGCGCTCAGCCTCAAGATCCTCCAGTCGCGCCAGCAGCTCTGGGTAGTAGCTTTTACGCGACGACTGCGAACCGAGCCCCAGCAGACCGGTAAGAACTTCGCGCCGAGGGTCAGAGGGCTTCTGCATACACTACCTCAACATCCTTGAGACTGGACTCACGAGGATTGGTTAAGATGCAGGGGTCGTGCATGGCATGCACAGACAACATCGGAAGGTCGGCCATGCTGACGCCATGCATGGCCAGAGTCTGTTCAAATCCAACTGCTTTTTTCAGATCAATCAAGTGCTGAACTAACCGCTGTTGGATATTCGGCGTAGTCAGCCCGCGGGTATCAATACCCAAGGTCTGGGCCACGATTTTGAAGCGATCAGGTGCCGATGCATAATTGAACGCCACCACATGCTCTACCAGAATCGCGTTACATAAACCATGGGGCAGATCGAGAAAGCCTCCAAGGCTGTGTGACATGGCGTGCACGGCACCGAGGATTGCGTTGGAGAACGCCAGCCCCGCCTGCAAGCTGCCGAGCATGATCTTCTCGCGCAGAACGATATCCTGTGGGTTCTGGATCATCTCCACCAGATTGCCGTTGATCAGGCGCATGGCTTCCAGCGCGTGCGCGTCAGTCATCGGGCCGCTGCCGGTAGAGACGAAGGCTTCAATCGCATGCACCAATGCATCGACACCGGTGCAGGCGGACAGGAACGAGTCCATGGTAGAGGTGGTTTCCGGATCAATAAGCGATACATCCGGCACCACGGCCTTGCTGATAATCGAAAACTTCACCTTCTCCTGCTGGTTGGAAATAATCACGAACTGCGACACATCGGCCGAGGTGCCTGCCGTGGTAGGTATCATGATCAACGGTGGGATGGGCGCACGTATGGTGTCAACGCCTTCAAAGGTAAGAATGTGCCGGTCATGCGCGACCACAATGCCAATGGCCTTGGCGCAATCCATGGGGCTACCGCCGCCTACCGCAACAATAACGTTACATCCAGCAGTGCGATAAACCTCGGCCCCCTGCATGATCTCTTCGACGCGCGGGTTGGCCGACACCTGAGTGAAGAGCACGTAATCAATGGCCTGATCCTGCAGGCTCTTCTCAACATCAGCAAGCCAACCTGCGGCCAGGACGCCGGGATCAGACACTAGCAAAACCTTTCTGGCTCCAAAAGTAGCGGCGTAGTTGGCAACGGTCTTGCGGGCGCCTGCACCGAAGATGATTTCCGGTGTAACGAACTTGCGTAATTGACTTATATCGTAAGACATGGGGTTTCGACTGGCTTGTTGTTGTCCGCCAAGAGTACCTGATTTAACCCTGGTCCATAAGCTGGCTGAGCGAACCAAACCGTTTCAAACCCAATTAGAACGCTGCCGCGCAGTACGACCTAAGTAGCGCTGAGATTGCTCGCAAGTCGCATGGCTGTGGGCCGATGTGAGGTTCAACATGAATACGATAATAACTCGGCACGGGGTCATCCATGTCAGCCCGGTCTTTTCTACTTGGTGGTTTACGTGCCTTTTGCCTGTTCTGGTTGCTGGTCAGCCAAGCCACATCCGCAGCAATCGATGACAGCCAGATCCAGGCACTGTTTCCCAAAGCTACCCGCATCGAACCCAAGCAGGAAGACCCGCCGGTTTACAGTGTTTATCAGCTTGACGAGTTGCTTGGCTATGCCTTTGAGTCCAATGATTACTCCAGTCTTCAGGGCTTCTCGGGCAAGCCTATCCGCCTGCTGATCGGGATGGACCCGCAGGGTGTGCTCAGCGGTGTCACTGTCGTTGAGCACCATGAGCCGGTGTTTCTTCACGGCCTGGGCGAGCAGGCGCTGTTTGATTTCGTTGCACAGTACCGTCAGCAGCATATCGGCACGCCAATCGTCGTCGGGGGCCGCCAGGCAGAGACAGTCGACGGCACTTCCATTACCCAGTTCGATGGCGTAAGCAAGGCCACGGTGTCCGTGGTTATTCTCAATGAAACAGTATTGGCCGCCGCCATGAGCGTCGCCCGCCAGCTTCTTGAAGGATTCGCCAGCAGCCCGTTGGCCACGCCTAAAATGGATCTGTTTGAACCGCTAGATTGGCAACAGATGCTGGATCGCCAGCACCTGCAACGCTGGGAGATTTCTCAAGCCGAGGCAGAGGCCGCCCTGGGCCAGCGCCTGGCGTACTTTCCGAGCCTGCAGATAGACAGTGCCGAGCAGCCATTCAGCACAGTGTATTTTGCCTATCTCAACACGCCTAACAGTGGTCGCAACCTACTGGGTCAGGCCGAATTCGACAAGCTCAAACACGAGCTGAAAACAGATGAGCAGGCTCTGCTGGTGATCTCTGATGGACTCTACCGGCATACACCAGATGACTTCACTCCGGCCAGCGCGCCCAGCAGACTGGTGTTGATGCAGAACGACAAAGCAATCGAGCTGCACGATATGAACTATAACAATGGCGCCATATTGGAGCTGCTCAATACTCCCCTGCGCGACGGCATAGCACATATATTCCGGATCAAGCCACACGCCGGGTTCAACCCTGCCGAGCCGGCTGAACTGCAACTGAACGTCAGCCTCAAACGCAATCCACTGGTCGAAGATAACGCCGCATTGTCCAAAACGCTGACGCTAGACCCTGCCCTGTTCGATATTCAACCGCCTGCAGCCATGGCCCAGGCAACCCCCATCTGGCTGCGCATGTGGCAGGAGCGCGCATGGCAAGTAGGAATTACCCTATTGGCGCTGGTACTCCTGACGGGAGTGTTCTTGTTTCAACACCGTATCAGCCGTCACAGCCGCGCCTTTCATGTGTTTCGTAGCGGCTTTTTGGTATTTACCCTGGTGTTTCTAGGCTTGTATGCTCAGGGGCAGCTATCAGTAGTGAATATCTTCACCCTGCTGCTGTCGCTGGGCAGGGATTTCGACCTCAGCGTGTTCCTGATGGACCCGGTGATATTCGTTCTCTGGAGCTTTACTTTCATCAGTCTGTTTATCTGGGGCCGGGGACTATTCTGCGGTTGGTTATGCCCGTTCGGAGCATTGCAGGAAATCCTCGCTTGGTTAGCCAAAAAGCTGCACATAAAACAATGGAAGGTCGCAGATCCACTGCACCGCCGCCTGCAATGGATCAAATATGCTGTTTTAATCGGGCTTGTGATCACCTCTTTTATCTCGCTGACCCTGGCGGAGCGTCTCGCCGAAATCGAGCCGTTCAAAACCTCCATCACCCTATTCTTCCTGCGCACCTGGCCTTTTGTGCTGTATGCGCTGGCTCTGTTGGGGCTGGGCCTGTTCGTGCACAAGTTCTATTGCCGCTACGTCTGCCCGTTGGGCGCTGGCTTAGCCATGCTGGGGAAGTATCACCTGTTTTCCTGGCTCAAGCGCATCGACGCCTGCGGAAAACCCTGTCAACACTGCAAGAATCACTGCGAAATAGGGGCGATCAACCGCGACGGCAGCATCGATTACAACGAGTGCATCCAGTGCCTGGAATGCATCGTCATTTTGAACAATCAAGACCAGTGCGTAGCTGCAATCAGTGCTGAAAAACAGGCGGCCAAAGCTAGAAAACGCGCAACAAACAACCAGATCATCTCGACCGACAGCCTGTGGCAAAACGCCGCCGCAGCGACCAAAACCTGAAGCTCACCAGCACTCGTCAAGGACATACTCATGACCATGCACCCTGCCTGCACTCCCGTAACGGAGCAGACCACCGAGAAAGCGAGCTGTGGCTCGATTCTGTCGCGCCTGCGGACCCTGCTGGTGGTAATTTGTGCCACAGTGCTGCCGCTGCTTCCCGGCGGGGCTACCCACGCAGACGAACAGTTGCGTATCGCCCGGGAAATGATCCAAGTGCTGGATGCCTACGCGGTCTACAAAATGGGTCAGTTCGATGAGGCATTTGAGCGGTATCGGGTGCTGGCCGAGGCTGGAAACCGTCAAGGCATGCTCAATATAGGCAACATGTACTCGGCGGGTCTCAGCGTGGGGAAAAACCCAACCGAGGCACTCTTGTGGTACCAACGCGCCGCAGACGCAGGTGATCCTATCGGTCAGTTCGAAGTTGCCCGAGCCTATGAGCACGGCCTGGGCACTCAGGCAGATCCGCAACAGGCTGACTACTGGTATCAACTGGCTGCCGAAAATGACAATAGTGATGCTCAGTGGGTACTCGGAAAGCGGCTCTATGATCGCGCCAGCCGGCTGGACGGGCTTAGCTGGATACGCACCGCCGCGCGGACGGGTGACCACCCCAGTGCGCGGCTGTTTCTCGCCGAGCTGAATGGAAACCAGGTCACCGCTGTGCCGGACCAGCAGCAGCGCGACGTAATCACCGATCACTTGCAGCAGATCGATAAGGCCGCTCGCGCAAAAAATGCGTTGGGCGTCATTGCTCAAATCGATGCAGAGGCACGTATTCGGGTGCGGCTACCCAATCAGGAAGCCTGGACCACTCTCAGCAGGGACGAACTTCAGGCACTCTGGCAGGCTACGTTCGATCAAGTCGATAAGTATTGGCAGATCCGCAGCACACCCGATTTTTTGCTGGCGGAGGACCGTATACTGGTGTTCTCACAGATTACTGAAACCCTGACGAGCGCCAGCACAACACGCACCTTGCTATTGGACGAGCGGGCGACCTATCGCATTGACGGGAGCCAGGCCCAGGTCGAGTCATTGTGGCTGAACATCAGTGAAACCCCTCAATGGTGACCTCCAAGGTTAGCCTCGGGTTTCGTGTGCGTCAGGCGTGTTGCATCCAGCATTGGTAGAAAGCCAATTCTTCCTCAAGGACACTCGCCAGGGTGCCCGGCGCGCGGAAACCGTGACGCTCTTCGGCGAAGGTTAAACATTTTACCGGCACGCCCTGCTCTTTCAGCGCCTTGACCATGCGTTCGGTCTGCTCGGGTAGCACCACCCCGTCCTGCAATCCCTGGAAAAAGATGACGGGCGTGCTGATCTCGGCGGCTCGCTCCAGCGGCGAACGCTGAACATAACGCTCTGGCACATCCGCAGGGTCACCGATCAACCAGTCGATATAATCGGCTTCAAACTTGTGAGTGTTGATACGCAACCGCAACGGATCGCTCACGCCATACAGGCTCGCCGCCGCCCGAAAGCGGTCACCCGCTGCGACAAGGCTGCACAGCGTGGTGTAGCCACCCGCACTCGAGCCCCGAATAAAGATATTCCCAGCATCCACACGGCCTGCGTCGACCAAGTGATCAACAGCCGCCAGCACGTCCTCAACATCGACCACACCCCACTGCCCCCTTAGCCGATGCCGGTAAGCCCGACCAAAGCCGACGCTGCCACGATAATTCAGATCTGCAACGGCGAAACCGCGCTGGGTCCAGTACTGTATTCGGTTATCCAGTACCGCATAGGTGGCAGACGTCGGACCGCCATGGGTAAAAATAAGCAATGGCGGTGGAGCTGGCGACGCCTGATTGCGGTTGCTCGACGGGTAGAAATACCCATGTGCGGTCTCACCGCGGCCACTTCGATAAAGTAATCTCTGCGGTTGCGATACTTCCTCTGCCGGCAGGGTTGCCGGTACTGCTCGTATGATCTGCAGTGCATGCGTAAGCAGATCAATGCGCAGTATTGCTGCACTGCACAGGGCCGACCCGGCCACGCAATATAACCAGCGGCCGTTACTCGCCAACGAGCGGAAGCGCTGGTAACCATGGGCTAGCCGATGCTCTTCGCCGCCAATGGTATGCCGCAGGGCCAGATGCCCATAGCCCCCCTCCATCCAACTGAGGGCCAGACTGTCATCGGGTAGTGCGAGAATATGGCGTGGATTCAGTTGCCAGGGCGCTGGCGCGTGATCGGCTGGCTGGCTGGGCACGGACTCCAAGCCGCCATCATCCCGCACGCGCCAGGGCAACCAGTACCCACTGCGGTCAGTCAGGCACAACAAGTCCCCCGAAGAATCGAATTGCGGCTGCTGAAATGCTTCGGGCTGACTTGCCTGGGACTGCACAGACGAAATCGATTTTTTATTGACAACCTGCCCGCGCTCATTGAGCACAGCCGACATGAGACGGGTTTGCGTCCAGGGCAAATGCGGACGATCCCACTCGATCCAGGCCAGGTGCAAGCAATCCGGACTGAGGCAGGGGCTGTTGTAGAAATCAGCACCTTCAGTGATCACTTCACGCTCACCGGTGTAACTGATCGCCACCAACCGATGCTCAACTGCTCTTGCCGTGTGGCACTCCTCCAGCGCAATCAGACGCGCGCGCATGGCATCATTCAGCAGTGCGCCGTAGCGGCAATCGCCGCGCTGAGTCAGCGCTCGGCAGCCTAGATCCTGCAGTCCCTGCACATAGATCTGCTGATCGTCTTCGTTGACAAAGCACAGGAAGCCAGAGGCAAGACACAATGCACCACCGCCGTATTCGTAGACTCGACTGCGGGCGCTATAACCCAGCGGGGTTAGGCAGCGCTGGCCGGCTTCTGTCCACTCATGAATCAGGCTACGACCGTCCTCAGGATGAAATTCAATCCACAGCAGACGCTGCTCGTCGCAGACCAGATCAGCATAATCACTGGCTGCTGCGACCGCCTGCGCAGCACTCATGGAGCTGGTCCAGAATCCGGGCTGTTCAGCTTTTGCAGATGATTCGCGAGTTGCGTTCATTCCGAAACGTCAATGCCTCTATCGGGGGCTGAGGTAGGTCTGCCTCGGCACGGGCGGCCAGAATCTTGTCGTGGTGTGGCGATTTGCTACATACCGGGTCAGCCTGGGTCGCGTCTCCGGTAAGCATATACGCCTGGCACCTGCAGCCGCCAAAATCCTTTTCCTTTTCATCACAGGAGCGGCAGGGTTCGCTCATCCACTCGTAACCGCGAAAACGGTTGAAGCCAAATGAGTCGTACCAGATGTGCGACAGGCTATGTGCGGTGACGTTCGGGAAGGTCACTGGCAATTGCCGCGCGCTGTGGCAAGGTAACGCTGTGCCATCAGGAGTAATACTAAGAAAGATATTGCCCCAGCCATTCATACACCCTTTGGGACGCTCTTCGTAGTAGTCGGGGGTCACCAGAATCAGTTTGCACGGATGATTTTCGGCAGCGAGCTTGAGGCGGTAGCGCTGCGTTACGGCTTCAGCATGGTCCAGTTGCGCCTTGGTTGGCAGCAGGCCAGCCCGGTTCAGGTGTGCCCATCCGTAGTACTGACAGGTAGCCAGCTCGACAAAGTCAGCTTCCAGCGCCAGGCAGAGTTCGATGATCTTTTCTATCTCATCAATATTGTGCCGGTGCGTGACAAAGTTCAACACCATCGGGTATCCCGCCGCTTTTACGGCACGGGCCATTGCCAGCTTCTGGTCGAATGCCTTGCGCGAACCCGCGAGCATGTTGTTTATCTCTGCGTCGGACGCCTGGAAGCTGATCTGGATATGATCGAGCCCCGCTTGCTTGAACGCATTGACCTTTTGCTCGGTTAGCCCCATGCCCGATGTAATCAGATTGGTATAGAACCCCAGCTCGCGCGCCGCTTCGATTAACTCCACCAGATCGTCACGTACCAAGGGTTCGCCGCCTGAAAATCCCAGCTGCGCCGCCCCCAGCGCTCGTGCCTGAGTGAATACATCGATCCACTGTGCGGTAGTCAGTTCATCCTTGTGATTGGCGAACTCCAGCGGGTTGGAACAGTAGGGGCATTGCAATGGACAGCGATAAGTCAGCTCGGCCAGAAGCCACAATGGTGGGCCTTGGTTCGCAACCAGAGGGCTGTCAGCGGATGTTGATCCAGTGTTGAGCATTGGCCACCTCGATAAAGGCGAGGATGTCTTCATCCAGCCCGGGTACATTTGGAAACCGACCAGCCAGGCTGTCGATGATGTCGTCAATTGATCGCTCGCCATCGATCAGCAGCAATACCTGGGCAGCACTTTCATTCAGCTTGACCATACCCTCGGGATACAGCAGAACGTGACTATTCTGGATCGGCTCCCACTGCAACCGGAACCCGGGACGCAGTATCGGCACTTGATGCCTCTGAAAGTCGATCACAGATCTACCCCCCGATGCCAGACGGCCTGGGCGGTAACGGTGTGGTAAGGCGCGCGGTCCAATTCGTAGGCCATACTCATGGCATCCAGCATGCTCCAGAGGATATCGAGCTTGAACTGCAGGATATTGAGCATGCGCTGCTGGGCATCATAGGTCTGGTAGTGGCTGAGAGTAATGCGCAAACCATGCTCTACATCACGCCGTGCCTCACTCATTCGCTTGCGGAAATACTCGTAGCCGCGACTATCGATCCACGGATAGTGTGCTGGCCAGCTATCGAGGCGTGATTGGTGAATCTGCGGGGCAAACAGCTCGGTCAACGAGGAACTGGCGGCTTCTTGCCAGCTCGCCCGACGGGCAAAATTGACATAGGCATCCACAGCGAAGCGCACGCCCGGCAATACCTTTTCCTGCGACAGCAGCACCTCGCGGTCCAGCCCTACCGCCTCGCCCAGCCGCAACCAGGCTTCGATACCGCCCTCCCCTTGCCTCTCACCATCATGATCGATAATCCGCTGTATCCATTCGCGGCGGGTGGCCGGGTCGTTGCAGTTGGCCATGATCGCCGCGTCCTTCAGCGGAATCTTGATCTGGTAGTAGAAGCGATTGGCGACCCAGCCCTGGATCTGCTCGCGACTGGCCGTGCCGCTGTACATGGCAACATGGTAGGGATGATGAATATGATAGTAAGCTCCCTTGGCCCGCAGGGCCTGCTCGAAAGCATCAGCATTCATTGGTTCGGGCTGCAAGACAGACTCCTCAAAGCGTAATGTGCATGCCGTCAAAGGCGACTTCAATCCCGTGCCGGGCAAGTTCGGCCCGTTCGGTTGAATCCTCATCCAGGATGGGGTTGGTATTGTTGATGTGGATCAGGATCTTGCGTGCCGCAGCTTGCCCATCCAGTAACGCGATCATCCCGTCCGTGCCGCTCTGCTGCAGATGCCCCATCTCGCTACCGAGCTTGTCGCCTACCCCGGCAAAGGCCATCTCGTTATCACGCCACAGCGTGCCGTCCACCAGCAGGCAGTGGGCGTCAGCCATCACTGACTTGACTTGGGCATCCGGCTGCCCCAAACCCGGCGCGTAAAACAGCACCCCGCCTGTATTCAAATCGCGCACCAGCAGTCCGATGTTGTCGCCTGGGTGCGGATTGTTGCGATGCGGAGAATAGGGAGGCGCTGCGCTGCGTAGGGCAATGGCGGTAAAGCGCAGAGCGGGACAAACCGGAATGGTAAATTCTGCTGCAAGCGGAATTGGGTTCCAGCGCAGTCCGCCATTCCAATGTTCAAGTATCTTGAATAACGGAAATCCGCTGCTGAGGTCTTCGTACACCATATCGGTACACCAAACTTGGTGCGGACACCCTTCGCGCAGAGTCAACAGGCCGGTGACATGGTCAATCTGACTGTCCATGAGCACAATGGCACCAATGGCGGTGTCGCGCACGGAGCGTGCAGGCTGCAGCGCCGGGGTACTCTCTAGCTGGGCGCGTATGTCCGGCGAGGCATTGCAGAGTATCCAGTTGACGCCATCATCGGACAGTGCGATAGAAGACTGGGTGCGCGGCTTGGCGTTCAAGGTGCCCTTGCGCACTCCGTCGCAGTTGCTGCAGTTGCAGTTCCATTGCGGAAAGCCGCCGCCAGCTGCCGAACCGAGTATCTGAATATGCATTGTTTTTCCTGGTGTTCAACGGATCGGCTGAATCAAGGAAACACCCCGGCAAGCCGGGGCGCCGACTGCTCAACGGTTGGCAAAGTACATGGTGACTTCAAAGCCGATACGCAGATCGGTAAAGCTCGGTTTAGTCCACATAGGTCGATCCTCTTGTTTTACGAATAGGTCATGTCGATCAAAGCCGACGACCTCAGTTAACCACCCGACTGACCTACCAAGAATGGTACTTTGGAACTAGTTTCGGCCCGATTTGGTAGGGCCTGCTTAGCGTTCTGTGTACTAGCGAATTAGCATAAAAAAACGCGGCCGAAGCCGCGCAATAATCCAGAGCATCCTTCATAAAGCCTGACCGTTGAAATCAGACGGCCTGTGTCCGTCCGAGGGGAGCGGCCCCGGGCGGACTCAGCCAGAGCTTAAAAGAAGCCCAGCGGATTAGCGTCATAGCTGACCAGCAGGTTTTTCGTCTGCTGATAGCTGTCGAGCATCATCTTGTGCGTCTCACGCCCTACACCTGACTGTTTGTAGCCACCGAAGGCAGCGTGGGCGGGATACAGGTGGTAGCAGTTGGTCCATACTCGACCTGCCTGAATGGCGCGGCCCATCCGATACGCACGATTAGTATCCCGTGTCCAGAGCCCTGCACCGAGACCAAATTCGCTGTCGTTGGCAATCGCCAGGGCTTCGGCTTCGTCCTTGAAGGTCGTGACGCTGACTACAGGCCCAAATATCTCTTCCTGGAAAATGCGCATCTTGTTGTGACCCTTGAGAAGGGTCGGCTGGATGTAATAACCGTTATTGATGCTGTCGTGGAGTTTTTCAGCACTGCCGCCGATCAGGAATTCGGCACCTTCCTGGCGGGCGATCTCCATGTAGGAGAGGATCTTGTCGAACTGCTGCTCGGATGCCTGAGCGCCGACCATGGTCTCCGTGTCGAGGGGATTGCCACGCTTGATGCTCTGAGTGCGCTTGATCGCCAGGGCAATGAAGTCTTCGTACATGGATTCCTGGATTAGCGCCCGTGCCGGACAGGTGCAGACTTCGCCCTGATTGAAGAACGCCAGGACCAGACCTTCGACCGCCTTGCTGATAAAGGTCTCTTCGGCCTGCATGATGTCGGCAAAGAATATGTTCGGAGACTTGCCACCGAGCTCGACAGTACAGGGAATTATATTTTCGGCAGCAGCGTGCATGATGTGCCTGCCAACCGGTGTGGAGCCGGTGAAGGCAATCTTTGCGATGCGCTTGCTGGTGGCCAGTGCTTCGCCAGCTTCACGGCCGTAACCGTTGACCACGTTGAGAACGCCCGGTGGCAACAGATCACCGATGATTTCCATCAGGACCAGGATGCCCAGCGGCGTCTGCTCTGCCGGTTTGAGAACGACGCAGTTACCCGCCGCCAGCGCCGGCGCGAGCTTCCAGGCCGCCATCAGCAGCGGGAAGTTCCAGGGAATGATCTGGCCGACCACGCCCAGGGGTTCATGGAAATGATAGGCGGTGGTGTGTTCGTCGATTTCTGCCAGGGTCCCTTCCTGGGCACGAATACAGCCAGCGAAATAGCGGAAATGGTCGGCGGCGAGCGGGATATCCGCATTCAGGGTTTCACGCACGGCCTTGCCGTTATCCCAGCTTTCGGTAACGGCCAGCTTTTCAAGATTCTGTTCGATGCGGTCCGCAATCTGCAGCAGGATGTTGCCGCGGGCCTGAACCGACGTCTTGCCCCAGGCAGCCTTGGCAGCGTGGGCAGCATCCAGCGCCTTGTCGATATCCTCGGCGGTCGAGCGGGGAATCTCACAGATGGCCCCACCCGTTACCGGCGACAGGTTGGTGAAATACTGCCCCTTGACCGGCGCGACGAATTCACCATTGATGAAGTTACCGTAACGCTCCTTGAAAGACACGACAGAGCCCTGAGCTCCGGGATTTGCATAAATCATGATTGTTATCCTCTGTACGTTGCCTGACCCCTCGCGAGCCAAGCCTTGTAACGATACTAATTACAACAGAGGCACCCCGGGTATGCCTCCTTGGCAGGGTGGGGTTCGTTATTTAGTAGTATTGGTACCGATATCTCTTCGGTAGCTGACAATTGCTGGCACTTAGCTGTTTCGTCCATCGCGCACTAGGTCTGCACGATCGGAAACCATGGTATTCGCTATTTTTAGTACTGATGCTATGAATAGAATTTCGCATACTGGGAGCGTATAACCCGCTGAGATCTGAACTTGCCGCAACGGCAACATAGAAATCTCCAAAATCCCCGACTAAATCGCGAAATACCGCATTTACCCAACGCTCGCCATCCGAATTCGCTGAGAAAATTACCCCGTCTTCAGGCCATCGTGTCTGACGAGCGAGCTGGGCTCGTTAAGCAGCACCATGTAATGGCCACCCGGGCCACCTTCACCGAATTGCTCTGCATCAACGCAGAGTCTATCCAACTGCTGCAGCGCTCAAGGAGGGCTGCAGCGTGGCCCCGTCGTGGGCCCGAATTCCTCCCTTACCCCCTCGATATTGATCCGAGGGAACCCCTGAATCGAGGGTGAGCTGGACGCCGAAAGTTACAGCATCCCAACGGCCTGAACGGCCAAATAACCTACCTCCGCAGCGTGTTATTAGACAACGCAGCGGATTTTTTAAATTGCGCGCACGTTTAAGAGATGCACCAAATGGAAAAGATAAAAAACAACAAAGTCAATAACTTGCACAATGGTTCCGGACCACTACCGGACAAAACTCGGACAAAACTGCCCCGGCCGGGCTTCCACTGGGTTTTCAACCCAGCATGCCGGGACGGTTTAGCCAAATTCTGCCAGGTCCATCTGGCCCCCCAATCTGTTGCACAGGCGCAATGATAAAGCGCCCGCCTTTGCCCCGCGGTTTCGACTCAGAGACCGGTTCACGGCGCAGCAGATTTCAACCGTGCTCGCAGCTGCACACGACGTAGTCCACCCGCCTAAGAGGTTTCTCTGATGGTTAAAAATCTTACTCCGGTCAGGGGCAGGGACACGGGCGTGGCGCAGTTACTTTCCCCGAACCGGAGAGGCCGCCACGCAGCGCTGTAACAACCACAATTACAGGTAACGGATATGAAGAAAACTCAGAAACCATGCAGTAAAGTCAATTTTGGTTATGGGCGGCAGCTCAGGTATGCCCTGTGCCAGGCGCTAACAGCTTTTTATGGCGACAAAAACCACTACGGGACCCGTAGGGCTCACCAATATCGGGTGCGGATATTTGCTCGATACTGTATGAGACAGGGCGTTTTCGATGCAAGACTGATTACGCAATCCGTGCTCGACGCCTACGGGCGATACCTGAAAGCTCGATTGCAAGGTGAGTATGTTTGGCCAGACGGTGCTATTGATAAGCCGATTTCCGTGGCGTACGCCCACAATCTCGTCTCGACCGCGAATACTGCGCTGTATGCGATGCGCGGGGACATGAAAGCGGAAATTTCAGCTCTTCAGGCGTTGGCTGCCAACCGGAAATTTGTCAGAGAGATCCCAGCGCAAGCCGATCAACGTCCGGTCACCCAGGCGGCAGCAAGAATGGTGAGTGCAGGGAATCGCCGAGGCGCGGCAGTTGTACTGCTGGCAAGGTGTTGGGGGATGCGCGCTCAGGAAGCGATGCTGCAGGATCTGCAACGGATGCAACGGGAGATACTCGAGACAGGCCGAGCATGGATTCTTGAAGGCTGCAAAGGGGGCCGCAAAAGTCCTGATCGCTGGATTTTATCGACGCCTCAGCGCCTGGAAGCACTCGGTTTCGCATTGCATACTCGTCCCATCGGATCTCGATGCCTGCTAGATAAAACTGAAACAGTAAAGGTTTTTTACCAGCGCGAGCTGAACCGGTGCCGTCGCGTCCTGCGTTCGTTTGGGGTGGTCAGCTATCGTGAGCTCCGCGCCGCGTTTGCAGCGGACGTATATCAGTCGATCACCGGCGTATTACCCATGAGTGGTGTTCATGTACCTCGAGACCTGGACAAAAAAGCTAGAGCGGAAGTGGCTCGAGTTTTGGGCCATGGGAGGATACAGGTTTCCAGCGGCTACGTGGGTGGGTATTAATGAACATCAGTTTAATTACCCAGAGGTTGCGCTTTGATCCCAAGTCTTCGCAAGTGACGACCAAGAAAGTCATCGGGCGCCTGAAAACGATATGTAGGATTATCAGCGAAAAATTTCCAGAGATTCACCGGCTAGACCAAATCAGGCTAAAGCATCTGCAGCACGTCAGAAACGAAGGTTTGGCTCAGTATAGCCCCGCCACTGTCGTGGACTATGAACGCACCCTAATCATTTTAGTGGAAGCGTTAGGTAAGACGAAGGACTGGTTACCTCCTTTGAAATTGAAGCGGGACCCGAGTAAAGGTGGCCGTCCATCTTCGACCAAGGTAATCCGTTCCCGATCACGGCATCGCAGAGGTATTCTCTGAATCGCAGAACCAAAAAAGCCCCAATAACCGATGTTGGTTTGTTGGGGCTTATGTTGGCAAAGAACCAATATCGCGCGTAAGTCATTGATTCTAAACGTTGTGTGGCGGAGGGACAGGGATTCGAACCCTGGGTAGGCTATTAACCTACGCCGGTTTTCAAGACCGGTGCATTCAACCGCTCTGCCATCCCTCCACGGCCGGCAATACTACCGGAAAGTTCTGGCTAGTCAATGGGTAAGGTTGCAAATCGACATGATTCGGTTGTCGTAAAACCTTGATTTGACGCATTGAACAGGTATTATCGGACGCATAGTGAAGGATCATCCTTTTTGCCATTACCGGAGCGTCAACGATGAACATGCAAAACCGCGAAACTACGCTGCAACATACGGGCGTCAATGAAGCCGAAGTCAGCAAGCTATTTCGCAATACCTATAGCCTCCTGGCCCTGACGCTGGCGTTCAGCGCCCTTGTCGCTTTCATTTCCATGAGCCTGAACCTGCCGCACCCCGGCCTGATCATCACTCTGGTTGGCTTCTACGGGTTGCTGTTTGCGACCTCCAAGATGCGCAACTCCGGCTGGGGTCTGGTACTGACCTTCGCCTTTACCGGCTTTCTGGGTTACACCACAGGGCCGATTCTGAACGCCTACCTGTCGCTGCCTAACGGTGGTTCGCTGGTGGCTATGGCCCTGGGCATGACCGCGATGGTGTTTTTCGGCCTGTCCGCTTACGCGATCCTGACTCGCAAGGACTTCAGCTTCCTGTCCGGTTTTATCATGGCCGGGTTTGTGGTGCTGCTGTGCGCGGTGGTAGCGAGCTTCTTCCTGAACATCAGCGGTCTGTCCCTGGCGATTTCTGCAGGCTTCGTGCTGTTTTCCTCAGCCATCATCCTGTACCAGACCAGCTCGATCATCCACGGTGGTGAAGATAACTACATCATGGCGACGATTACCCTGTTCGTTTCCATCTACAATATCTTCCTGAGCCTGCTGCAACTGCTGGGCATCTTCGGCGAGGATTGATCGCTAGAGCGCTCATAATCAAGGCCCGCTGATGCGGGCCTTTTTCATTACTGAGAAGGCAGCCATGAACTTTGCCATTACCTTGCTAGCTGGCCCGCAGGATCCTGCAGCGCGCTCTGCGCTGGAGTTTGCCCGCGCGGT
This sequence comes from uncultured Pseudomonadaceae bacterium, assembly GCA_963974865.1. Lineage (GTDB taxonomy): Bacteria > Pseudomonadota > Gammaproteobacteria > Pseudomonadales > Pseudomonadaceae > Halopseudomonas. The sequence continues at coordinate 62,549 of CAXBEU010000018.1, forward strand.
GATTCGCTCAGGGCACTCCATCTCACGGCTGTTTTTCTACCGAGATGCGGTGCATATTGCCTCGGCACTGGGCGTTCAGCCCCAGGATGAGCAGGATATTTCAGCCCAGTGGCGGGATTTTATAGCCCAGGAGCAGCTCGACGCTGTGGTGTGTATCGCGGCTGCGTTGCGCCGTGGGGTACTCAACGAGGCGGAAGCCAAGCGCTGGCATAAGCCAGTCGCCAACACCGGCCAGCCCTATGATCTGTCCGGGCTTGGGCAGTGGGTTGATGCGTTGCAAACGGCCGATCGCGCCATTACCTTCGGTGCCTGAAATGAAGAGCCTGCTGATTATTAGCCGTCACCCCCCTGCCCGCCTCGCCGCCCGTGAGGCGCTTGATCTGACATTGGCTGCAGCCGCCTTTGGCGTGCCCACCGGGTTGCTGTTCATGGACGATGGTGTGCTGCAACTGCTCCGCGGTCAGGACTCCAAAGCGGCCGGTCAGAAATCCCTGGCGGCCAACCTGCAGGCGCTGGAGCTCTACGGTGTGGATGATGTTATGGTTTGCCAGCACTCGATGACAGAACGTGGCGTCAGCCCCCGCCAGTGCCTGTTGGAGGCACGCGCGGTAGACAGCGCAGAGATTGCCAGCCTGATTGAGCATTATGATCAGGTCGTGTCAATTTAAGCTTCAATGCAGGTATCGATGAAAGCGTCGATATAAGCTTCGATATGAGTATCGCCATGAATCAGTGTACTAAAGCAAGGTAGAACCACATGCTGCATATCCTCAGACATTCACCCCAGACTGACAACCGTTTTGCCAGTTGTTTGCGTGTACTGGCCAGCCGGCAGGGTCTGCTGCTCATGGAGGAGGCCGTTTACGCACTGCTACCCCATTCGCCATCCGTTAGCCGCCTTGAGTTGCTACCAAACTCAGTGCGGCTGTATGCGCTGGAGTCGGATATCCAGGCCCGTGGTCTCGCGCTGGACGACCTGCCCGCTCGAGTACAGGTTGTGGATTACGACGCCATGGTTAGCCTGTGTGCGGAACACAGCAAGGTAGTCAGTTGGTGAGCCAGAACATGCAGGTGGATGACTTGACCATCGCGCTGGACCAGGAAGGCTTCCTGCTGGATCTGGATGACTGGACCGAGCCCGTGGCCCAGGTATTGGCCGAAAGGGAGGGAATCGAACTGAGCACGGCGCACCTGGAGGTGATCAGAGCCTTGCGGCAGTTCTATGCGCAATACCAGCTATCGCCGGCAATGCGGCCGTTGGTGAAGTACATCGGCCAGCAATTGGGCGCCGACAAGGGCACCAGCCTCTATCTCCTGCAACTTTTCCCCGGCAGCCCCGCGAAACTGGCCAGCAAGATTGCTGGACTACCCAAACCGGATAATTGTCTATAACGCTACGCAGCGCCTTCACTCGATGGCGATAGTCGAGAGCACGACCAGTTGGTCACCGGGTTGCAGTTTCAGCGGAATATCCCGGGCAGGATTGAGCTGCAGCCGTCGGCCGGCATCATCAGGTTCATGACGGTAAACCCCCATTGCGGTCTCGCCCTTGAGCGCAGCCACTGCTTCCAGATCCGCAAAATTATTCACGCTGTGCATCGGATAGTCCGTTTGCGAGCGATAAAGAATTTCCGGCCCGCCTGCGGTAAACAGATCTTCCATGACCAGGCTCAGCTCCCTGCGCTGGGCGATTTGTGCCATCAAGTGGCTGAGGATCATCGGGCTGATAATGCACTCACCTCGGTTGCGTGCCACCAGCGCTTCATTCGAGGGGTCGCTGAGCTCCAATAGCAGCTGTGGCTTCTTGGCCCGGCCTTTGAGCAGTTCATCCACGACCATATAGCCGACCATGGCCCGTGCATCTGCTTCCTCACCGGATCCGAGCTGATCACTCGAAATCAGCAAGATGCTGTCCCACTCCCGAGCCAGCAAGGGTTTAAGCAAGCCCTCCAGCATGAAATCGCCTTGCATGTGCTCGCACTCTACGAGCGCGGTCCTGTCGCTGTAACGGCTCATCGCTTCCCGTTGGCGGCTTTCTTCCAGAGTCGACAACAGTTGCACGCGAAAACGCTGGGGGCTGTAGGAGGCAAGCTCGTCAATCAGCGCCGGCAGGCGATTGTTCCAGCCGAGGATCAAGACCCGTAGCTCCTGTCGGGTTGTATGCGTTACCGGCGCGTGTTTAACCTCAGGGCGTTCCAACAGACGCAATCGCTGAGTCGTTTTCTGCACTGGATCGGCATCGGCGTAACCTCGGGCGAGCATCACCAGTTTGTCCCCGGGCGCGACGAGGGTATTGGACGGCGCGTTGAGCATGGATTGCCACTGCTCGCCATCTGGCCGCATGATGCCGCAAACGATAGCGGCCGGGCACGCAGCAGCTACGGCAGCCAGCGTCATGCCCTGACAACCATCGCTGGAACGCACATAGAACTCGTTGCCTTCGTGCACCGACATGACTTCACCAAAGAACTCGGGCAATCCCGGGTGAACAATGGACTGCGCCATCACCCTGGCGACAATGGCGTCACTGGCGAGGATTTCGATAGGGCCTTTGTATGCCCGGCGCATGATATTGACCTTGCGCACGTCTTCTATCTCGGCGACGACATAAGGCGGTGGTTGCTTGGTCAGGTGGGCATGGGCCTGCAGAGTAAGCAGGGCCTTGATCGTTTCCATGTCGCCGGTGACCAGGTCGCTGCCGCCTTGTGAGCGGCCCGGGATCATCACTACAGCGGCTTGCATGCAGGCTACACGGTGCAATGCCTCAGGCTGCAAAGCAGTGCCTGAACGCAGGATGATATGTTTCCCATGTCGACCGATGCCGGGTTCGTCGCGCAGCTCCTGCATACGCTCGGCATTGACCTCGTCGGCGAGGATGACCAGGCGTACGCGCTTGGTTTCGCGGGCGAGCAACAGCCGCTGGATGCCACCGGTGGTATCCAGGATTTCCCTGATCAGGGGCACTGTGCGGTTGGTCCAACCGAGGATGACGACGTGATTGCGAATGGTCACTGGCGTCAGTCCCTGCTCCAGCGTCGCCATGCTGCTGATCAGCCAGCGCGTCATGATCGCCACCAGGGTGCCCATGAACACCACATAACCCATGACCGTCAGCGCGGTGGACACTATCCGCCGCCAGGTACCTTCGTCATCGCCCAGGTAGCCTGGGTCGGTAAGGCGCAGAAATGCCCACCAGACCGAATCCGCCAACGGCATATCTGCCGCAGCGGAGGGCCATGCCAGCCAACCGCCGACCAGAGAGATAAGGCCGATAAAAATGGCCACCACCATCAGTTGATAATGCGCACCCTTGACCAACTGCCGCTCCAGAATGTACCGAAGGCGACCTACCAGGGTAAAAGGCAGCATGGATGTTCTCTCTTTGGATCAGATACTTACAAGCCTACCTAAAGCCTGTTAGATTGGCCATCTGATAACGCTGGGCAAGGCACCAATACGGATCCCGATGGATAACCTGCAAAATATTATCGGCTTCATTCCGGCCGTGCTCTATTGGCTTCTGACCGCCGCTGTCACCATACGTGTTGTCATCTATCGGCGCCCCGTGAGCGGCACGCTGGCCTGGTTGCTGGTGATTTATATCCTGCCGCTGGTTGGCGCTATCCTCTATCTCCTGCTTGGCGAGCTGAACCTGGGACGCAAACGGGCCGCCCGCGCCCAGTCGATGATCGAGCCCTACCTCGATAACCTCAACAGCCGTTTCGACGTCGACAGCATCCCCATGCCCGGCGGGCATCTGGCGCTGGCAGTGCACCAGTTGCTGGCCTCGCGAATGGGGCTGGGTACGCTGGGTTACTCGCGGATGCAGGTATTGAAGTCACCGGAGACGATCTTCAATCAGATTATCGAAGACATACGCCAGGCCCGCGAGAGCATCCGCGTGGAAACTTATATCTGGCATCCGGGCGGCAGAGCTGACGATGTAGCCAATGAACTGATCGCCGCCAGTCAGCGGGGAATCAAGGTCAGCGTGCTGATTGATCACGCCGGCAGCCGACGATTTTTTCGTTCGAAATGGCGTAAGGCAATGGTCGACGCGGGGATCGAAGTGGTACCTGCCCTGCCCGTCAAGTTGTTGCGCGCGTTGGCGCAGCGCATAGACCTGCGCATGCATCGCAAGCTGCTGATCATCGATGACCGCATCGCCTTTACCGGCTCGATGAACATGGCCGACCCGCTGGTATTCAAGCGAAAATCCAAATCCGGTCCCTGGATCGATGTAATGCTGCGCCTGGACGGTCAGGCAGCTTCGGGCCTGGCCAAGGTATTTGCCTGGGACTGGGAAGTGGAAACGGGGCAGCGCAACCTGCCTGACTACTATCCAGCGCCGGATCAGTGCAATCAGTGGTTGTCTATCATCCCCTCCGGGCCGGGCGTGGGTGAAGACCTGATTGGTCAAGCGGTGCTGTCGAGCATTTACCGCGCCAACCACCGTATCGTCATCAGCACGCCCTATTTCGTGCCTTCTGAAGCCATTTTCGAAGCATTATGCCAAGCGGCGCGCCGAGGTTTGGAAGTCACCTTGCTACTGCCCAAACACAATGATTCAGTAATGGTTGGCTGGGCCAGTCGCTCCTACTTCGAGCTGCTATTGGAAGCGGGTGTGACCATTCAGCAATTCGAGGGCGGCTTGTTGCATACCAAGGCGATGCTGATGGACGACGAGCTGGCCCTGGTTGGCAGTCTGAACCTGGATATCCGCAGCCTGCAGCTGAATTTTGAACTGACAGTAGCGCTGTTTGGCCACGATAGCTGCACAGGGATCAAGGCGTTGTTGGAATCGTATTTGAACAGCTGCACGCCGGTTGACCTTGAGCAATGGCAGCAGCGCGGCCGGCCGGCTCGCATGATGGAGCGGATGATGTTCTTTATGAGCCCGCTGCTTTAGCCGCACCTTGCCAGCACTGCAAACATCCCTCAAGCGCTAAATAAAAATAATTCCCAAACGCGGCTTGTTATCAACAATACCCGGTGCTAGCCTGTTGATGAGATTAATTCTTGTTAACGCCAGCGAGGCTACTCCATGCGCATGTACATGCTGCCACTCACCATCACCGCCACACTCATGTCCGCCAATGCAGTACAGGCTGACCGGGTTTACCCGCAAAAGGTGGTCTCCGCCACCCAATTGCAGAGCGGAACCAAGGTGCCTGGCAGCGGCACCCTGAAAGGACGATCCGATGGGGCAGTCGAGGCCTTATAGCTGGTCTTCGATCGGTAACCAGTCGAGCATCCAGGCCATGAATCGGCGCATTCTGCCCGCTTCAGGCTCGCGGTCCCATTGCTGGCCCTCGGCATGCCATTGAAGTTCATCGCCCTCGCCCAACCGCAGCTCGAAGGCGTAATCATCAGCGGTCCAGCGGTGGAACAGATCAGCCATGCGCTCGGCCAGTTCCTTCTGATAGACCATCACGCCCGCTTCGGTATTCAGGGTAATGGAGCGCGGATCCAGATTGATTGACCCAACAAACAGCTTGTAGCGATCAAACACGAAGCTCTTGGCGTGCAAGCTCGCCACCGAGTCGCTGATAAAGGTATTGGGGCGCTCCTGCTTGGCGGCCATGGGCTGCAGTTCCCAGAGGCGTATGCCGTTTTTCAGCATCGGCACTCGGTAAGCGGCGTAGCTGCTGTGCACCGCCAGCACGTCTGTGGTGGCCAGGGAATTGGTCAGCATCCACACGTCGGCGCCCTGCTCTACTACACTGCCTAGCAGTTCGACGCCCCGGTCACCGGGTATCAGATAAGCCGACTTGATCAGCAGCTCTGATTCCACGTCGCGCAGGTGATTGGCCAGAATCCGCGCCAGATAGGGTACTTCGTTCTGTTCGGATTGCGCATCGGCCTTGACCGGCGGATCGGCCAGCCAGTCGGAGCGGCCCCAGTAAAGCTTCAACCTGCCTTCCGTCAGATCACGGCTGAAACTCTCCTTCTCCATTGCCTGGATATAGGGCCGTTGCGCCTGCTTTTCACGGTGCGATGCCAGGCCCTCACGCATACGGTCCAGGGTCCGCACTTCAGCATCCTCATACAGAACGCTGGCGGGTATCGCATTCGGGCTATTCCAGAAATCATCGAAATTGGCGGAAGCTTCACGGCTGATCGGACCGATCCCCAGCAGGTCGATATCCTGAAAATCCAGCTCACTGAGGGCGTAATACTCGTCACCGATATTGCGTCCGCCGGTAATCATCGCCAGATTGTCGGTCACCAGCAGCTTGTTGTGCATGCGGTTGTTGATCCGGCCGAATTCCACTATTTTGCTTGGCAGCTTGAACCAGGTATGACGCACACTGACCGGGTTGAACAGGCGCAACTCGATATTCTCGTGCATATCCAGCGTCGCTACAGCCTTGTCCGACATGCTGTTGCCGATATCGTCGAGTAGAATACGGACGCGTACGCCACGATCCGCGGCAGCCAGCAACCGGTCAGCGATCAAGCCACCGGTCACGTCACCGCTGTATATATAGTACTGAAGATCAATGCTGGTCTGCGCCATATCGATAAGCTGCAAGCGCGCGGACAGCGCGTCGACACCGCGATCAAGCATGTAAAAACCCGACATCTGCAGATCATCTGCCGGCTGTTGCCGCATGTAGGTGTTCAGCAGGCCCTGGGCGGGCACATCGATCGCATAACTGGGCGGCATATCGTGCTGCGGCAGAGGTGTCGCGCAGGCTGTCAGCCCGGCCAGCAGCGCGCATAAACCTCCAGCTAAAACACATTTTTTCAGGCGCATGGCGCTTTCGTTCTCTTCAGTAATGGGGCTGTTATCGCACTCATACTAACAGCCCCATGCGCTAACCACTATTCAGACACCACCAACTGATATTCAGTTCGCGGTACGCCACGCGTGTGAATGACCACATAGCCTTGCTGCGACGGTGTAAAGCCCTGGGTCAGCGCTGCGCTGAATAATGACCGCCAGGTGCTCTCCACATCCGCTTTTTCCGGGTCATGAATAACGCTCAATACTTGCTGAGCCGACCTGTTCTCGACAACATAGCCGGCCACGTTTGCCGCCCCGACGGTTGTCACTGGAAAGCTGACCAGCATCGGCAATTGAGTTTCAGTCATGGCACTCATATCGTTTATAGCCAGGGTCAGTGGCCCGACAATCTGCATCTTGCCGCGGCGCACTGCGGACATGCCCACCTGCCGAGCAATACCGCCCATATCATTACGCAGCCGCTCGGGGGTTAATTGCATATGGCGCCCAAACAGCGACTGCGCAGGCCTCTCAACCAGGCGAATGCGATAATCCACGCCATCGTCCCGGAGTACTAGGGTATCTCCCGCGCGGATATCGACTACCACTTGCTGGGAGGGCGGCGGCGGTGTGTAGACACTGGCGCACAAGGGGCCTTTTACCCGGGCGCGCTCTGCATCCGACAACCGACGGTTGGCATCCAGCGCAGCGCAGACCTGCTGGTGGTAACCATCCCAGGCCTGTGCAGCGGCACCGGCACCGGTCAAAAGATCAATCATGGCAACATCGGCGTGGGTCGCCGCCATCAACAGCGCCGTGCTCCGCCCCGCCTGAGCTTGTTGACGATCAGGGCCGCCCACACCAGCAAAAGGCACCGGGCGAGTTTGTGCGTGCACATTGGCACCGGCTTCAATCAGACGGCGAGCGGCAGGCAGCAAATTCAACTCGGCGGCCGTCATCAAAGGCGTCTTTCCCCACTGGTTGGCGGCATTCACGGAAAACCCCTGCTGCAGCAACAGATCTATACTCGCCGGGCTCGCTACAGCGGCCATCAATGCGGGGCTCTGATCCGGGCCTAATCCCCGCTGGTCGGCAAAGGCGTCGGTCTCATAGGCAATGAAATCGCTGATCACATTGGTCGGCGCGTCATTCAACAGAACGCTGTACAAGGTCGCGAACTGCCTGCCCTGCTCAAGCACGCCAGCGGCAGGTGCAATGGCGTAGCGAGGCCGATCACCGGTAGCGATCAATGGTGCCTCCGGTACGTCCGCCGGCGCGGCCAGGTTTTCCATGCTTCTGGCGAGTGTTTCGTGGAACAACAGATCCGCGGCAGCCTGGCTCTGGGCCGCATTCAAGCCCTGCGCGGCAAACATCTGGCTCAATTCCTGATGGGCCGGCTGGAGCATGGGCATGACCTTGCGATAAAGCGTCTTGTTGCTCAAATTACGTTCAGACCAGTTGAAGAACGCGTCCAGCGCTTGATCGTTGCGCTGGTAAACCGCCGCTTCGCGGTTATAGCGAGACAGCGCGTCTGCGCCCAGCAGCGGCAGATTCAGCAGTGTCCACTGGCGCTCTTTCCAGCTCTGAAAATTATCTCGGCGTTCATGCTGCGCGTAGCCGGGCAACGGGTCGCCGGCGATGGTATTGAGCTGTGCTTCCAACTCGGCGTAGATGGGCATGCCAGCCAGGGTATTGGTGCGCGGCGGTGTCAGATAAGTCTGCAACAGACACAATGGCTGCAGGCTTTGGCCCGAGACTTGATAAAGGCCGCTGAACGCCGATTCGCCTCGGGCTGCGGGGGAATAAAAACCCCAGGTCTCATTGACCAACACCAGGGTCCTGCCCTCGCGCTGGAATACATCGATGGAGCCGTAATCGCCAGTCTGCGAGGAAGAGGCGTAGGCTCTGCCGCCGTAATTGGGTAGTTCAGCAACCCAGCGTGGCAAGGTGCGGTCGTCCATTACCGGCTGACCGTTGATCAACAAACCGCGGGCGCGGGTCTGATAACCGGCATAGGGTCCGGCGTTGTAAAGATCAACGCGAATTTCCTGGCCTTCCAGCGTGGTGTTTGCGGAAGTACTGTTACTGCCTGCAAGCATCCTGGTTCCGGGTAATCTTGCCGGATTGGGCAGACCCTCACGGCGAAGATCATCGTTCAGTTGCTGCGCGAGCTGCGAGCACATTGCCGGCTCGCGGCTGTCTGCCAGGCGGTAATCGACATAGGAGCAATAAGCATGCGCGCCCAGAGCACCTCTGCTCGGCGGGCTTGCCGAGGTGACGGCTTCAAGCTGCGCAGTACGCTCACGATAGGCCTGCTGCAGGCAGGCTATCGAACTCGGATTGGCTCGGATCTCGGTACCGGTCTGGTTATCCAGCCCGCACGAGGCGGCGCGGCTGAGCATCCACTGGCGCTGGTTGGCCTCCAGCAACAGCCCGCCGGCGGTATCCAGACTCTGTGCACGCTGGCGATAGAGCTCAACCAGTTGCTTGTCCTGGGCTGAGAGCGCCTCGCTGGCACAGATCTGCCGATGAACTGCCGGCAGTGCTCCACCACACTCAAAGCTTGCGCGTGTTTCGGCCTGGGTCTGCGCGAGGCGCGGCTGGGTGTCATGGAAGGCCACCGGGCCGGAGACCGGCGCGGCACAGCCGGCAATCAGGACAGCCAGCGCAGCCGGCGCAGCGGGTTTGAAGCAAAACGAGACGCTCATCAGCAGCTCCTGATTGAATTCATTTTATAAAAATGGCCGTGCCATAAATGGTGTACTGCGCCGCACCACCCGCCGGCGGTGCCGGGAAAGGCCCGGCCTGACGTATGGCCTGTTCGGCCGCGGCGTCCAGCAACTCATCGCCACAACGATCAATTTCGTAGGACAGCATGCGGCCCTGAGCATCCACCGTGATCTGGTAAGGGATATAGCACTGGCGCTTGAAGTCGTTGGGGTCGCCGCGGTAGCCCGGCGGCGGTTTGTATACCGCACCATCCGGACGCTTGATCTGCGCAATTACCTGATTTTTCACCGTATCGGCATACCCCGACGGCGCCATCATGGCCCGTGTGGGCGCGTCTGCGGGCGGCGCTGGCGGTGCCGCAAACTGAGTGTTGGCACCAAACGAATGGACTGGCGGCCCGCTCGGCTTGGGCGCAGCCGGGGGCGCCGGTGGTGTTGGCCGTGGGGGCGGAGCAGGTGCAGGCGTCGGCTCGGGAACGATTTCCGGCTCAGGCTCTGGTTCGGGTTCCGTTATCTGTTCTGGCTCCGGGATAGGTTCAGGTTCGGGCTCAGGAACTGGCTCAGGCTCAGGTGGCATTTGCACCAGTTCTACCGCCACCATCATCGGCTCTTCGAGCACCAGAGGCTGCGAAAGTCGGCCGCTTAGCAGCCAGGCGAACAGGGCGGCGTGGGCCAGCACAGAAACCAGAATGACCAGCAGCCTGCCCGACCATGTCATCTGTGTTGTCGGGCTACTCATCAGGGCTCAAGCTCTTCCGAGGCGACCAGACTGATGCGCGTGTATCCGGCCTTCTGCAATGTATTCATGACCCGCATCAGCGTGCCGTAATCCACTGCCTGGTCACCGCGCAAAAACAGTCGGGTCTGTGTGTCGCTGGCGGTAAGGCCCTGCACCAGTCCGGGCAGCTCGCTGAGTAATACCTCCTGCTCCTGCACAAACAAAAGACCATTGGCCTGAACGCTGACATACACCGGGTCAGTTGGCGGTGGGCTGGCAGTGGCTGAATTGCTGGGCAGATCGACCGGCACATCCACTGTTGCCAGCGGGGCGGCGACCATGAAGATAATCAACAACACGAGCATCACATCCACAAAGGGCGTGATATTCATCTCTGCGTTTTGCTGGTAGTTGTGTCGCTTGACCATCGGGCCTGAGTTGAACTGGATGCCCATGGTTACTTGACCTCATCCAGCTTGCGCGACACATCGGCAATCATCTCCGCTGAGAAATTGTCCAGCCCACCAACGAAACCATTGATGTCGCGGGCGAACTTGTTGAAGATCATCACCGCCGGTATTGCCGCAAACAGCCCCAGCGCAGTCGCCAACAGTGCCTCGGCGATACCGGGTGCGACAATGGCCAGGCTGGCAGACTTCATGGTGGCGATGCTGGCAAAGCTATTCAGAATGCCCCACACAGTACCGAACAGACCAATAAAGGGCGCCGTTGCGCCAATGGTCGCCAACACACCCATCATGCTGCCGAGTCTGGCCAGATCCTTTTCCTGGACGATACTGGCGGTGAGGGACATACGCTGCAGCAGTCGATTGATCTGATCCGCATCGGCCTGGCGGCCGCGGCCGAAGTGCGTCACTTCTGCCTGGGCAACCTGCCACATCCGGCCCATCGAGCTTTCATCGGCCTGGGCTTGTAATGCCTCTGCATCCTGACTACGAAAGCTCTGTAGAAAACGCTGATTGGCCCGCCGTGCCCGGCCAAATACGATGAGCTTCTCCACCAGCACCGCCCAGGTCAGCAGTGAGCAGAGCACCAGAAACACCATGACCGCCTTGACCACCAGGTCGGCCTGTTCAAACATCTCGCGCACCCCGAAGCGCTCATTGGTCGCGGGCAGAGCCGATGCCGCAACAGTTTGGTTTGACGCAGTCTGCACGGGGGCCGGCTCGGCCGCCTCCTGGGCGGTCGATTGGGCCATGACCAGGCTGGCAGTCATGCCGGTGAGGCCCATCAACACGAGTAATGCCAGCATGCGTAGACGTGTCTGCCAGCGTGACGAGTGAAAGCCTATTGATCGCATATCCATGTAAACCCCGATTATTGTTTATTGTTGGGCGTGTTATTGGAGTGGGCCTGGGCCTGCTCCAGTGAATCTATTGTCAGAATGGCGTGCAGCGTGGCTACATAGCGCGCAAAGGCTTCCCGGCCACTGGCACTCAGGCAAACGCGGGTGCGTGGTTTTCGGCCAGCAAAATCTTTCTTGATACGTACATAATCCGCGCCTTCCAGCGTCAGCAGGTGCGCGCCCAGATTGCCGTCGGTGGTATCGACGATGGCACGCAGCGCGACGAACTCCAGCCACTGGTTAGGCAGCAGCGTATTGAGCGCAGCCATGATCTTCAGGCGCACCGGCTGATGGATGATTTCGTCGGGGGTCTGCATCTCAGGCGCGCCTCAACCAGAGTCCGAACAGCACAAATATCCCGCCGTAGGCGAAGGCCATCCACCACCAGAAAAACGCAGAGAAAAACGCATAGCCAAACAGGCAGAGCGTCGCAACCAAGACACCGATCAGCAGATAGCGTGGCCGCAGATGCACACCGCGAAACACATAGAGGGTACAGACCAGCAGCGGCGCAACCAACGTTGCCTGTTGGGCGGACACGGGCCACATGATGGTGTTGATCAGCACATGAAATAGCAGGATGCTGCCGATCAGCACCAGATAGCGCCAGACGATGCCTTGCACATGAGGTGCTGCCCGCACGGCGAGCAGGCAGCCGCCGGCCGTGGCCAACAGAATCAGGGGGACCCAGATAAACAACGCGAAGGTGGGAAAGAGTGCGGTAAGAACGAAGGCGACAACATGCATGCCACCCCACAGAATCAGCTGGTTGGATTCTGCCTGATAGTCCTGAAAGCCGGCGGCACGCGCATTGATCGCAGCGATATCACGCAGGGCCTGAGCGGCTTGTTCCGCAGAAGGAGGCATGGTCTTTCTCTATTGTTTTTATTTGTATGCAAAGTACTCTATTCAACAGAGCAGAAAAAAACAAGAGTGATTATCAACAAGCCGCCAGTTGGCTACTGAGCAAAAAACTGCCTCAAGGTTGCAGTACCGTGGCGCAAAATGTGACTGCTTATCGATAGAGCTGATCACACCTGCCCCAAGCTGTCGCGCGCCTCGGACAGCATCGACAGGCTGATTTTTCGTACTTCGATCTTGCTCTGTTCGATATGCGAGCGCAGCAACAGTTGCGCTTCATCGCGCTTTCGCGCCGCCAGTGCGATCAGAATCCGTGCATGCTCGTTGTAGGTTTCCTCGATGCGCGCACTCTTGTAGAAATCCAGGCGGCAAACAATGCGAATACGGTCACAGACCTCGGAGTGCACACGCATCATCTCGCGATTGCCAGCCGCAGCAAGCAGGCCGCAGTGAAAGGCTTCGTCCAGATCGGCCACCTGTTTCATGCCGTGCTCACGCTGCCCGGGCGGCACCATCCAGATACGATTGAGCTCCGCCAGCGCCCCGGCCAGATCCGGCAGGCCGCACAAACGTTCGATGGCTACGCTTTCCAGCACCACGCGCAGGTCGTATAGCTCGTCAATCTGATCGAAATCCAGTGGCTTGACCGTCCAACCCCGGCGAAAACCCACTTCCAGATAACCCTCTCGCTCAAGTCGGTAGAGCGCATCACGCACCGGCGTGCGCGAGACCTGATAGCGCGCTGCCAGTTCGGTCTCACTAAAGCGATCATGCGGCAACAACTGGTAGTCGAAGATTTCCTGCTTCAACCTCAAATAAATCTGCTGCGCCAGGGCGTTCGTCTGCGGTTTCAGAATGGCATCACCTGCTCTATCAAGGCGTACTGAGGTCGACGCTCACATGCGCCGCCAACACTTTCCGGCCATCGGCGTAGCGCACCCAGGTCTGCATCTGCCGCCAGTACGCGGGGTTTCACCGTTGCTGAATTCAGTAATGACAGTGGCATAATTTTCGTCAAAAGTGGAGATCACGCGTGTTGCGTAATTTCCGCCCTGCCCCGACGGGTCTGCAGAGGCGTCGGTAAGCGGCGGTATCCAAGGAGCCGTAGAGATTGTCGACCATTCAGTCACCGACAATTGGCGCCAGTGACTGGATGATCCATACGCTTGGCTCGCCGCGCACGAGAATGCGGCCCCTCGGCCCCGGATAACCGATGCGCAATCCGTCTGCGGGCTATCGAGCTTGGCCGAAGCACCAGCATGCCGGGGTTCAGGTCGACGCAGGTCACAGACCTTTGCCAAGTGCGTTCGTAGGTGCTAACTAAAGGATAAAAGCAGAGGCCACAGCGCGACCTTCCAACGCCAGGCGATTCTGCGCCTCGGCGATGGCTGCGAGGCTTTCCATGGCCTTGGCAGAAGCCTCGGAGTCGTGATGAATTTCAACCAGAGTATGACCCATACTGATCGCCCGCCTGTTCTCCGCCTTGATGGCGCTATCGATACCGCCAGTGGCGCTGCTGATCTGCCCCACCTGATCCAGTATCGCGACCAACAGCAGCCGCGCGTCAGTTGATGCCTGCAAACACTGAGCGGTACTCGCCTGCTCGCGCTCGAGTCCGGCGGACGCATCAGACACCGTCAGGCGCAGACGGTCGAGCATCTGCTGGATCTGGCCGGTTGCGTCCTGGGTGCTGCGCGCCAGACGCCGGACTTCATCGGCCACCACGGCAAAACCGCGACCCTGCTCACCTGCCCGCGCCGCCTCGATAGCGGCATTCAAGGCCAGCAGGTTGGTTTGCCCGGCAATACTTTCGATGGTGTCCAGTACCGAGGTGATATCGACTGCGGCCTTCTGCAGCTCAGCCATACTCTGGCAGGACTGCCCTACTTCCTCGGACAGCTGGGTAATCTGCCGACTGACCTTGTCGACTGCTGTATGCCCCCGGTTGGCGCTGCTGTCCGCCTGGCGGGCCAGCTCAGCCGATTCGGCAACCAGCATGGCGATACGGTCAAAGGCCTCAAGAAGCGCTTTTGACTCGCCATCCACTGCGGCCAATGCGGTCTGCTGGCGTTGCGCAGCGGCCTGGCAGTCCTGGCTGATTCCGACATTGCGCGCACTGGCGGCCACGGTATCTTCGGCGCTCTGGTAGATACGGCCGACCAGCCCGGCAAAGGTCTCGAACAGCTGATTGAGCGCCCCGGCCATCAGGCCTATCTCATCACGTCGCGTCTCCGGCATGCGAATGCGCAGGTCACGCTCTCGCGCCACCCGGCCTACTGCTGTGGCCAGGCCATCCAGGGGTTTGGTGATCAAACGGGTCAGCCACCAACTGGCCAGAGCTGCCAGGGCGGCCAGCACGATGACCGAAACCCCTATGCCGATCAGAATATCCGCTCGCAGGCCATCCACCGCGCCGTGGCTTTCACTCAGGGCCTGCTCGGTTATCAGCGCAAAAGGCTGGTCACCCAACTGGAAAGGTTGCCAGCTCATCAGCACCGGATTACCCAGCAGCCCATTGCTGATCCCGATTCCGCTGCCCCCGGCAATGGCTGCATCGAGATGGGGATGCTTCAGACGATAACGCCCGTTCAGTTGTTTATAGCCTTGCATGGATTGGATGTCGCCTGGCTGCTGCGCATTCATGTCCAGGGTCGCCAGGGTCTGCGCGGCGTTATCGAACATCGCTCGGGGTTCGGTTATCAAGCGCCCGTCGGCAGCGACCAGATAGGCATCGCCGGTTTCACCCAGACCAATCGCCTGCCAGTTGGCCTGCTCAGTCATGATACTGGTGAAGCGTTCAGCCGGCAGTTGTGCGACGAGAAAGCCCAGCGGCTTGTTCGGACTGTAGACCGGATGAAATACCGGCACGGCGAAGAACACCACGTGTTGATCAAAATGCCCGCTGAAGCGTGAAAAATCCGATACACCGAACTGATTCGCCTGTGGCTGCTCGCGCATGTCGGTTATCAGCTTGGCCAGGGCCGAGTCAGCAAAAGGGCCATTCAGCAGGGATGTGCCATACACTGGCCCCTTGGCGACGCTGTAGATCACATCCATGCTTGCCGCATCTACCAGCATCAGGTCATGGTAACCGTAGCGTTGGGCGATTTCCCGGTAGCTGGCATGGTAGATGCGGTGCTGTTGACCGTAGATGGTCGCATCGTCGCGGTCGACCATCTGGTCCAACTGATCAGCCGGGTTGGGATTATCGCGCATGTAGTTGTGCTGGATCAGCAAACCTTCATATCGTGTTTGCTCAATCCACTCTTGATAGGGCGCTTGGTCGTCCAGCGTACGGGAGGCATAAAGGGGCTGGTACTGGCTTTCGTACCACTGACTCATGCCCGCTTGCAGTGCTTCCAGCGGCGGCGCCTGGACTTCATAGCGGTAGGAAACGAACGGCCTGACGAAGCCGTAGATAGCTTCCTGAGTCAGTCTGTTATTCGCCGTGGAGAGCAGAAGATCGTGGTGACTCTGTAGTTGCAGCCGCAGACTGGTCGCCCTGCCCGCCGCCACCGCCTGGAACTGCATCTCGACACTGTCTTCAACCACCTGGCTGCTGCGTCCCAGCGCTTGCCAACCGGTAATGCCTGAAGACACCACCACAGCAAGAACGGTCAACAACGAAGCGCCGAGCATCAAACGGGTAGAGATTTTCATTGGAGAGGATCACCGAAGTTGGACCTCGGCGATCTTATGGCACTGACATGACAGCTCGGTTACAAATGATGGCTCTATGCCATTTTCAGCCGATGATGCCGTACTCACCGCCGCGCTCCAGCGCGCGTTTGTAGGCTGGCCGCTCATGGATGCGCTGCAGAAAGGCGGTCAGGTGGGGCCATTTTTCATCCAGCCCGCCGCGCGCCGCTGCAGCTTCCAATGGAAAGCTCATCTGCACATCCGCAGCGCTGAACTCAGCCCCGGCAAACCAGCCGGTGGCGGCCAGTTCGCTGTTCATGTAATCGAGGTGCTGGACGATCTGCGGTTCAACGAACTTGCCCTTGAACTGGCGGGCAATGCCCTTGGCAAAGGGCTTGACGAAAAACGGCATCGGCGCCGTTTCGACCCGGTTGAACACCAGCTTGAGCAGCAGCGGTAGCATTGCCGAACCTTCGGCGTAATGCAGCCAGTAGGTATAGCGCAGCCGATCAGGGTTGCCACGCTCGGGCGCCAGTCGGCCATGGCCGTGGGTATCAACCAGGTATTCAATGATCGCGCCGGACTCGGCCACCGTCAGACCGCCCTCGGTAATGACTGGCGACTTGCCCAGCGGATGCACGGCCTTGAGCTCCGGCGGAGCCAACATGGTTTTGGGGTCACGCTCATAGCGTTTGACTTCATATTCCAGCCCCAGCTCTTCGAGCAGCCAGAGAATGCGTTGCGAGCGTGAGTTGTTCAGGTGGTGGACGACAATCATGTGGTAACTATCCTTGTGTCGGTTGATGAACCTACTATGCCACAGTTACTCAATAGTCGGCGCCACGCAGCCGCCTGGGCTGCGTGGCGCCGTTCAGCTTGATCAGATCCGTGTGGCGCGCCACATGGCCTTTTCAGTACGTTGGTACAGCTCTACCAGATCCGGCTTGTCGAGCAGTGCTATGTCCTCGGCACGCGGCATCCACTCCTTGACCTTGAGCAGCCGCCCTTCCTGCAGCACACCGCCCTTGATCACCGAGATCGCCACTATCTGACCTTTGGCCAGGAACTGCTGTTCGGCATAGACCCAGTAATGATCGCACCAGATGATGGTGGTCTGGATTTCAAAGCGTTGAAACAACCACAAGGGCCCTTTCACGCTCAGCGACAGGCACTTGCCGAAGGGTGCATAGCGGCTGGTCAGTATTTGCCGGAAGATGCCCCAGTCCATCAGCATCGACGCCCAGCCCAGATCACCGAAGGCAAAGAATCGCTCGATATTGACCTTCCTGATGTCCACATCGACCGGCCAAACCCGCAACTTCAACCGGCTGACATGGGACATGGGCTGCTTGGCCCGGAACAGGCTCAGTAATATCAACAGCAATAAACGTAATCTTAGTTTCATCGCACTTTCCTCTTATTATGTTCAAAGACATTTCCACGGCATCCCGCAAAATGCGGGGCCGTGAGACACTATGGGTCTGTTGAAAATGAGTGAGTGCGTATGAATCCCAGTGCAGAAAACCCCAGGCGTTCCATACCCGGATGGGTAAAAGCTGTTTTCTTTGTGGTGCTGATTTCGGCGATGGTCGTGGTGGTCTGGACCCAGTTGCCGCGGTCGGGTATTTCCACCGATCTGTCCGTGGTGGGAGGTGACAAGCCCGTGCTGGTACTGACCCGTGATGTAAATCTGCTGAACGGTGCCGAGGTGCTGGATATGCTGCGCGATATCGAACCGCAGTACCGTGATGCCCTGCTGTTCAGGGTTGCGCATCAGGGCCAACCTGCTGGCCGGGCCTTTGCTCGTGAACACAACACGCAGGACGGTGACCTGACGCTTGTTGATGAAACGGGTGAGGTGGTCGGTCGGATGGTGCAGCCGCGCAACAGCGCCGAGATAGCGCAACTGCTGGCGCCGCCCTCGGCCCCCTGATGGCTGATTGGTGAGACGCTGTAGCCAGGCCATTGGTCGGTTTTCGACCAATAGCTAATGCCCGCCTGCCGTAGCTCTGAGTTATACCTTGGCCAATAAAAACAAAAGAGGATTGGCCAAGTGACGAGCAAAGGAACAGCCCGGGCTCTTTATGCCCTGCTTTTGAGTGGCCTGCTGCCGATCGGAGCCGCTAGCGCTGCGGAACCTTTGTTGCTTGGGCTCAATGCGCCACGGAGTGGTGAGTACCAACAGGAAGGCTTGATGCAGACCCGCGGCGCACTGATGGCCGTCGAGGAAATCAATCAGGCAGGCGGTTTACTGGGCCGGCCTTTGGCACTGCTGGAACGTGATACCGCCTCCAAACCCGACAAGGCCGTAAGCAATGTTGATGAGCTGGCCGCGCAAGGCGCTCAGATGCTGTTTGGCGGCGCCTCCAGCGCTGTCGCTATTGCCGCCGGCAAGCGCGCCCGCGAGCACGGGCTGATTTACTTCGGCACCCTGACCTACTCCAACGACACCACCGGCAAGGATGCCCATCGGTATATGTTCCGTGAGAGTTACAACGCCTGGATGGCCTCCAAGGTATTGGCCCAGCACCTCAATGAGCACATGCCAGACAAGACGTATTTCTACGTCACGGCCGATTACACCTGGGGCCATACCACCGAACAATCCATGCGGCACTTCACCGGCACGGATAATGTGCAGACTCACGGTCGCACCCTGATTCCCTTTCCAGGCTCCATGCAGAAAGAT
This sequence comes from uncultured Pseudomonadaceae bacterium, assembly GCA_963974865.1. GTDB lineage: Bacteria > Pseudomonadota > Gammaproteobacteria > Pseudomonadales > Pseudomonadaceae > Halopseudomonas. The sequence continues at coordinate 81,281 of CAXBEU010000018.1, forward strand.
CTACGCACCGCCATGCAGGCAGCACGCGACGCGGAGCCCGATGTGTTAGTGCTGGTATTGTTCGGCGATCAGATGGTCAAGGGTATGCGCATGGCGCATCAGATGGGCCTCACGAAAAGTACTCAGGTGGTGGTGCCGAATCTGACGCTGAGCATGGTCGAGCAGGCAGGCCCGGCGCTGATGGAGGGCGTTTTAGGCGCCTCCCCCTGGACCTGGAATGTGCCCTATGTCTACAACTATGCCCGCGGGCAGGCGTTCGTCGAAGGTTTTGTCGATCTGTACGAGACCTATCCCTCCACCTCTGCAGCTTCTGCCTACAGCATCGTCTACCAATGGGCTGATGCCGTTAACCGCACTGGCAGCCTGGATACCGAGCGGCTTATCACGGCACTGGAGGGGCATGACTATCAGTTATTGAAGGACAATCAAAGCTGGCGCGCCTTCGATCACCAGAACATCCAAACGGTTTATGCGGTCAGGATCAGACCGCGTGCGCACGTCATGAAGGACCCGTTACGGCAGGATTATTTTGAGTTGTTAGCCGCTATGCCCGGCGCCGATGCCGCCATGACCAGAGACGAGTGGCTGGCCGAACGCCGGGCGAATAACCAGCCCGAGCAGTTGCGCTGAAATGTCAGGCTAAACTGTCGGCGCGGGCCTGGTGTGGGCCCGCTTCCCAGGTCAGGGTGCGATTGCGCCCCTGCTGTTTCGCGGCATAGAGGGCCTGATCGGCGCGGTCAGCCAGATCGTATAGATTTTCATGTTCTTTCAGCGTGGCCTCTGCCAGGCCGATCGATACCGTCACTTCAAACTGACCACCTTTGCTTTGAATCGCCACCTGCTGCCATTCAGTGCGAATGCGCTCAGCCAGGTGTAGCGCCTGGCTCTGAGGTGTATCCGGCAGCAGCACGACGAACTCCTCTCCACCAAAGCGGCAGATCAGATCGGCAGCCCGGGCATGATCGATCAGGTGCTGGGCGAATTTCACCAGCACGCCATCACCAACCTTGTGGCCGTGGTGATCGTTTATCGATTTGAAATGATCCAGGTCCATCAGCAACAGAGATACGGGGCGGCCATGGCGCTGGCCGGCATTGATCATTCTGATCGCTGATTCTTCAAAGGCACGCCGGTTGAACAACCCCGTCAGCGGATCGACAGCAGCCTGACGCCGCAGCACATCCTGCAGACTACGGGTGGTCAGTACAATGCAGAGCAGAGTAAAGCTGTAAACGAAGGCGATGCCTTCCATGTAATTCAGCGCTTCAACTTCAGCTGCTGCCTGCAGACTGGCAGCGTCCATATACGCGTTGTCAAACAGATAGACGAATATCCGTCTCAGGTACACCAGCCCGTGGACAGTCCACAGGGCGGTCCAGAGCCAGAACAGAGAGCGTTCAAAGCCCTTGAGTAAACGCAGTTCATGTACAGAGAGCGCGCAAATGGCAACAACAATGGCGCTATGCAGCATTGTGCTGAAACGGAAGGAGTCGCGCAGCAGATAAAACAGCAGGCCCTGTACTAGCATTATTGCCAACATGACCTTGGCAAAACCCCAGTACTCACTGCCACCACGGTACACGTGGGTGCCCCACCACAGCACGAAATACGCCTGGCTGATGACCACGGCGCTGACCCAGAGCGGTACCGGCGGACTGGCCACCTGAAGGACCAGACCGACCACAAAAACAGCCAGGCCCAAAGTCCAGTAACGTATCGCCATGACCTGGCGGTTAAGGATTGCTGCAACGAACAAACCTGATACCGACAGGGCCGTAGTAAAAGCCAGCACCAGCATCAGGGTGGTTACGTCCAGCATTCCTTTTTCTCAACTCCAGCTAATCCCATGCATGCAGGATAGAGCAAAGCCGATTTGCTGGCTAGTTAAGCTGCCTCCTGGCGCGGCGCCACAACCCTGAACCAGAGGGCGTAAAGCGCTGGTAAAAACAGCAGCGTGATCAGTGTCCCGACCAGCGTACCGCCGATCAGGACATAGGCCATCGGGCCCCAGAATGCATCATGAGTCAGGGGTACAAAGGCCAGCGCGGCTGCCAGCGCAGTCAACAGAACGGGGCGGGTTCGCTGCACCGTGGCCTCAACCAGGGCATTGAATTTATCCATACCCGAGGCGAGGTTGTCGTCGATCTGCATGGTCAGAATCAGGGTGTTGCGCATCAGAATCCCTGCCAGCCCGGTCAGCCCCAGCAGTGCAACAAAACCAAAGGGCTGGTTGCCTATGATCAATGCCAGAGTCGCACCTATCACCCCCAGCGGCGCTGTTGCCAACACCATGAAGGTGCCAGAGAAGCTCCGCATCTGCAGCATGATCACGATCATCATCAGGCCAATCATGATGGGTTGGACTTTTCTGATCGATTCCTGACCTTTGGCCGACTGCTCCACCGAGCCGCCGATTTCCAGGTGATAGCCATCGGGTAACTGGTCGCGCAGCTCCGCCAGTTGCTCCCACAGCGCCCAGGTTACATCCGGCGGTTGCGCGCCCTGCACATCACCCTGCACGGTGATGAAGGGCTCACGGTTGTAGCGTTTGAGTACCGGATCCTCACTGACCATTTCGATCAGTCCGGCCTGTTGCAGGGTGATACTGCGCCCGTCAGAGGTTCGCAGTGGCAGGTCGGCGAAATCCTTGACGCCTTCCGGCAGGCCGCGCATGACAAGCTGCACACTACGCACATCTTCGCGTAACACAGTGGCTGGCATACCGCCCCACTGAAACTGCAGCTGTTGTGACAATTCGCGAGGGGTAAGGCCAATCGCCCTCAACCGCTCGTTATCCAGTTTCAGCCTTGCCACCGGCACCCGCTCTGACCAATCCAGATTGGCATTGGATACAGCCGGATGCTCGGACATGACCTGTCTGACCTGATTTGACAGCTCACGCAATACCTCGGTATCCGGGCCCATGACGCGAAAACTGACCGGCCAGACGACCGGAGGGCCAAACACCAACTGATGCACCCGCACACGGGCTTCCGGAAACTCGCCGGCGGCGACATGCTCGCGCAGCTCGGTAATCAACCGATCACGGCCAGCCGCATCTCGGGCAATGATCACTAACTTTGCAAAGCCGGGGTTGGGTTGCTCAGGGTTGAGCGACAGGAAAAAGCGCGGCGCCCCTGCCCCCACATAGGTGGATACCGAAACAAGCTCGTCATGCCCCTCAAGCAGCGCCTCCACGCGCCGGGCAACCGCATCGGTGGCGCCAATGCTGCTGCCCTCTGGCATAAAGACTTCAACCAGCACTTCAGGGCGATCCGAAGAGGGGAAGAACTGTTTCTGTACCACCGCGCCCATCGCCATGACAGACAATACAAAGAGTCCGACAGTCGCTAGCACAACGCTTTTGCGGTAGCGCACACAACCGCCAATCAAGCGCCGGAAGCGTTGATAGCCGCGGGTGTTGTAAGCCTGGGCATGATCCTTGTGCGGCGCTTTGATCTCTTTAAGCAGCGCTACGCCCAACCAGGGCGTAAAGACCACCGCGACAAACCAGGAAGCCAGCAGCGCAAACGCCAAAACCCAGAAAATGTTGCCGGTGTATTCACCCACGCCCGACTTGGCAAAGCCAATAGGCACAAAGCCGATCACCGTCACCAGGGTGCCGGACAGCATGGGCGCGGCTGTGACCGTCCAGGCATGTGCAGCAGCGCGGACCTTGTCCCAGCCCTCCTCCATCTTGACCAGCATCATCTCGATGGCGATGATCGCGTCATCTACCAGCAGCCCCAGGGCAATGATCAACGCGCCCAGAGTGATTCGGTCCAGGTTCATGCCGCGCATCAACATCAGCAGAAAGGTCATACCCAGGGTCAAGGGCACCGCGATGCCAACGATCAGACCCGGGCGCAGCCCGAGGCTGACAAAGCTGACCAGCATCACCACCAGCACCGCAATCAGAAACTTGATCTGGAACAGCTCGACGGCGCGGGTAATCGCCTCGCGCTGATTAGTCACCTGGCGCAGCTCCATACCCAGCGGCAATGCCTCGGCCAGTTCCTGATAGGTGTTGGCCAGATGCTCCCCTACATCCAGGCCATTTTCGCCCTTGCGCAACACCACGCCGAGCAGCAGCGCGTCGTCACCGAAGGCCCTGACCAGATAACTGGGCGGGTCTTCATAGCCGCGTACCACCTCGGCGACATCGCCGAGCCGAATCAAACGCTCGCCGACGCGCAGCGGCACATCGCGGATCGCGTCCAGATCGGCCAGGTCTGCATCGATCCGCCAATACAGGCGGCTGCCCTGGGTCTCAATCAAGCCGGCCGGCAACAAACGGTTGTAGGCTTCGAGCGCATCGCCAATCTGCTGGAGGTTCAACCCCAGCTGGGCCAGTCGATAGGCGTCCAGATCAACAAAGACCCGGGCGGGCTGTTCGCCTATCAACCTGACTTTCTGCACCCCCTCCACGCGGTTGAAGCGGTCGCGCAGGCGTTCGGCTTCGCGCACCAGTTGGCGCTGCGGCATGCCCGGAGCGGTCAATGAATAGAGCGAGAAATACACATCGGAGAAGTCATCATTAACAAAGGGGCCTTGCACGCCGGGCGGCAACCGCGGCGCTTCATCCTGCATGCGCTTGCGCACCTCATAGAACAGGTTGGGCAATTCCTGCGAGGGGGTGAAGTCCTCGAAGGTTACCTGCATGGTCAGCAGCCCTGGGCGCGAGGTGGACTCGATCTTGTCGAAGTAGGCCACTTCCATGATGCGCTTTTCCAACGGATCAGCGACCTGCTGCTGCATTTGTTCGGCGGTAGCGCCGGGCCAGGTAACGGAAACGACCATCGCTCTGACCGAAAACGGTGGGTCCTCAGCGCGGCCCAGCTCAAAAAAGGCATATAGCCCCGCTAGCGCGATGATCAGTAGAAAGAACAGCGTGACTGACTTTTCGCGCACCGCGAGCGCCGAGAGATTGAAGCGCAACGGGTCATGACTCATGGCATGACCTCGACCGCCTGCCCCGCTTCCAGCAGATGAGCGCCGAGGGCGACAATTCGTGTATCAGCAGGCAGATCGCTGTGAATGTAGGCCTGTTCTGTGTCCATGCGCAGCAGGGTGACCGGGGTGAATTGCACCTGGCCATCCTTTACCACCCAAACACCCATGCCCTGCCCGCGATCAATCAGCGCTGCGATGGGCACCTGTTGCAGTGCCTGACCGTTCACGGCCTGCACCAGCTCAAGCGTGACGCTGCTGCCCAACGCCCAGGCCTGCGGATCGCCTTCAATCGCGTAACGCGCGCGCCAACTGCGGGTCAATGGATCCGCAGAGCCGGATATCTCGCGCAACGTGGCGTCAGCCTGCTGGTCGCGGGAATACAGTTGCACTCGCGCTGTGGTCGGCAATTCGCTGCGCCGGCGCTCAGGCACATAGACTTCGACATCGCGCGGCCCGTCATAAGCCAGACGGGCGACGGACATGCCTGCGGAAACCACCTGCCCCACGTCGCCACTGACCTCAAGCAACAGACCGCTGGCCGGGGCTTTCAGCTCTACATAACCACTGGCACTGCGTGCCTGAGCCAACTGCGCCTGGGCAGATTTGACGTTCTCGCTGGCTGCACTGGCTGCGGCGCGCGCATCTTCGTAGGTCTGCTGTGGAATCAGATCACGTGCGCGCAAGGTATCCAGGCGCCTGCGATTGGCTTCGGCGTTTTCGGCCTGGACTCGCGCAGACTGCAGTGCCGCCTGAGCAGCCGACTGCTGCTGGCGGATATCCGCCGGATCCAGGCGCATCAGTACATCACCAGCCTCAACATGCTGGCCGGCCATCACCAGCCTCTCATTGATCTGCCCAGCCAGGCGGAAGCCGAGCTCAGCCTCGTTACGCGACTGCACTGTACCGCTGAGGGTCCAGGTCTGGTGGTCTGCCGAGGTGATCAGCGTGGTTCTGACCTTCGGCGGCGCGTCCTGATGCTGAGCGACGGATTCTGGCTCCGCGCCACAGCCATAGAGAAAACATAATGCCAAGGTCGCAAGGGATAAAAGCCGCATGGCCTGTTAACCTTTTATCAGGTGAGTTGTATTGAGTGTTTTTGTTTTCAACAAATCGTGCCTGCATATTTACAGAACGATGCCGTTCAGTAAATACTTTCAAGCGGATTTATCTTCGCCGTGAATAGTGGCGCATCAAAGGAAAGCGAGATGGTCGAAAAACTGCTGGTGACGGGTGGCCCTGGAAGACCCGTAGACCCGGAAAAGCTCGAACGGATTCTGGATGCGGTACTGGACAGCTTTGCCGAAGGTGACATGCACTTCACCATTGAAGGGGTTGCGCGCCGTGCCGACGTGTCCAAGGGCACCATTTATCGGCATTTTGACAACGCCGGAGCCTTGCTTGAAGCGGTTCTGACCCGTCTGCATCTGAATATGGTTGGCAACCTGCCAGACGGTGAAGCTTGCGCAGGCGGCTTGCGCCAACAACTGATCATCCTCGGCGTTGAGCTGCTGGACTTTCTGACCTCGGACCAGGGCGTACGCATCATGCGCACCGTGATCGCCCACGGCGCCCGGCAGGCCGACCACGGCGAACTTATCTACCGGGACGGACCCCAGGCATTCGTTATTCGCGCTGCTGCCTGCCTGAGCAAGGCTCACGAGCGCGGGAGAATCGAACTACAGGACCCGCTGCTCACTGCCGACCAGTTGATAGGCATGTGGAAAGGCAGCCTGGTGACGGGCTTGTGGATGAACGGCCGCGCCGCACCCGATGAGGCTGAGATGCGCTACCGCGTGGAGTCAGCCGTGGATTTGCTACTCAAAGGGCTAAGCTGGAAGGATTAAAAGCCAGCCTCTGCCAGCTTCTGCGCTATCAGCTCCAGGGTGTCCACGCCCTGCACATCAGTCTCCAGCCAGGGCAGGCGCGGCCGTGGCAAATGCCCCAACTCCAGATCAATGCGCTCCAGCCAACTGGCCTCCTGCTCGCGCCGGCGGCGCAAAAAGTCACCGTCAGCTTCTGCCGGAATGACCCGATTGACCAAGGTCGCGACAACTGGAATACCCACTTCCTTGAGGGTTGCCACGGCGCGCACGGTTTCCAGAATCGGTAACCGCTCAGGGGTCAATACAAACAGAAAGCCACTGACCTTGGGATCTTCCAGGTGTCTGCGCGCCTGCATGAACAGCCGGCGCCGTTTCAGCAGGGTCTGGGCGATATCCTTGGTGCGCTCGTCCAGGTCACTCAGGGCATTCTCCGCAGGATCGTCAAAAGGGGTTGCCACATCGCGGCCACTTTTCGGCGTCAGGTGCTTGAGCACCTTGGCCAGCTCTTCGGATTTGCGGTTGTGTGTCAGCAGACCATCGGTCCAGGCTGCCATGGCCTCGGGCAGCGTCAACAGGCGCAGGGTATGGCCGGTGGGCGCGGTATCAAAGATGATCAGATCATAGGGGCTGTCAGGGTCGTTGATCAGCCGCGCGATGCGCTCCAGCAATGCCGCTTCCTGGGTACCCGGGGATTGCCGCGTCAACTGCATCTGCCGCTGCAGTTCCTTCATCATCTCGGGCGCTGCAAACCGGCGCATTTGCTCGGTGACCCGTTTCAGATGCGCTTCCACCTCAATGTCCGGGTCAATTTCCATCGCATCCAGATTGGGCAGCAAGCGCTGTGGGGTATCGTCCAGTTGCCGGGCAAACACATCACCCAGACTGTGCGCAGGATCAGTAGACACCACCAGACAGCGCTGCCCGCGGCTGGCTGCCAATACAGCCAATGAGGCTGATACCGTGGTCTTGCCCACGCCCCCTTTGCCGCCCACCCAGATCAGGCGGCGCTGTAACAGATCAAACATGATAAGCCTTGAGTGTCAGCAGCAGCGGCAATGGTCGAGCGGCGATCGCTCCATACCCATGCGCACATGCCATTGATGGAAGCGCTCCAGCAGCAACGGCTGAAGCTCGAGAGTGTAATAGGCCGCCGGGTTCGGCAGGCCCATCATTTCGGCAAAAACCAACAGCATGAACAGGTCGTCCTCGTCGCGCCGGGCGCGGGCGATGGCTCCGCGGTAACGAGCGCTGTAGGCTTCTTCAAGAAAAAAGCGGGCCTGGCTGAGCCAGGCACCTTTTCCTGAGGGGGGATTCCCCTGTGTCATGTCAGTCCTCCGCAGCTACCTGTGCCCGGTGGCGCTTGAGTGCCGCCGCGCATTCCATGGCAACCAGTATCGCGGCCACCAACACCACGATATCCAGGCCCAGCAGGAACCAGTTCTGCTGTTCGTAGAAGGTACGCAGTTGGAAGATCAGCGCGGTAACGGTCATCACCAGCAGGAAGCACAGCGGTGCCAGCGTGTACCACATGGGCCGGCGCAAATGCACCAGCATCACCGTGATCACCAGCAGCGTCAGACCGGCCAGCAACTGGTTGGTAGTACCGAACAGCGGCCAGATGATCATGCCGCCGGAGCCGTCAGCACCACCGGCACCGAAGGCCAGCAACAGACAACTGCCTACAGCCAGCAAGGTGGCAGGTAACGGCTTTTTCATCCATTCCTGGTTATAGATCTCGCCCCACTCCTGGAAGATGTAACGCTGCAGGCGCAGGCCAGTGTCCATGGTGGTGCCAGCGAAAAGCGCAGCCATCACCGTCAACAGGGTAGCGGCAGTTACCTGCGGCAAGCCCAGACCGTTATGAATGATGTATGCACCACCCTCAACGAAGGCCGTCACGCCGCCTTGCCCGAAGGCGCTGTACATCGCACGCCAATCGGCCAGGCTGGCAAAACCAGCGGTCGCCACCAGAATCGCTGCCAATGCCAGGCCACCCTCGCCAATTGCGCCGAAGAAACCGACAAAGCGGATATCGGTTTCACGATTCAATTGCTTGGAGGTCGTACCGGACGCCACCAGACCGTGGAAGCCCGAGATGGCGCCACAGGCGATGGTCACGAACAGCAGCGGTATCAGCGACGGCGTACCGGCCGGTACATCCACGTTGAACATGGGTGCAATCATCACCGGATTCAGGATCACAATGGCGCCGTACAGAATCAGCAGGCCGATAAACAGCTGCAGGCCGTTGATATAGTCGCGTGGCTGCAGCAGCATCCACACCGGCAGTACCGAAGCAATGGCAGCATAGAGGAACAGCAAAAGGATCCAGGCCGCGTTACCGGAGACGCCCGGTACCACTTCGGCCGGCATCTGAATCGGCATGGAGGGTCCCATGAAGATCAGGGCGTAGAGCGCTATCACACCGAGAATCGAGACCACTGGCAGCGTCATGATGCGGCGATAGATCAACTGGCCGATGATCAGCGCAACAATGATCGCACCCCAGACCGGCACTACCGCTGTCGGGAAGGACATCATCAGGCGCGCAATCACCACCGCGAAAACGGCGTTGACCATCAACAGCACCAGGAAGATAACGATCATGAAGATGCTGCGTGCACGCTTGCCAACCACGTCGCCGGTCAGAGAGCCGACCGATTTGGCCTTGTTGCGCACGCTGGCCCAGATAGCGCCGGCGTCATGAATACCCGCGAAGAACATGGTACCCAGCACAACCCAGGCGAAGGCAGGCGCCCAACCCCAGATTACTGCAATGGCTGGCCCAACAATGGGTGCCGCGCCGGCTACGGAAGTGAAATGGTGACCCCAGAGGACGAACTTGTTAGTCGGTACAAAATCCACACCATCTTCAAATTCATGTGCGGGTGTACGGAAGTCCGGGTCAAGCTTGAAGATCTTTTCGGCAATGAACTTGGAATAGACAAAGTACCCCAACGCCATCATGCCAAGACCTACGAAGAGCAAGATTACGGCACTCATGCAAGGCTCCTGGTTTTTCTATTTTTATGTAATGGGCCAGCATCTAGGGCGAGCCGCCTGGGATCAATATAGACCATGGTCTTATAGTGCGGCCAGCGCGGATCTTGCAACCGACGACCATCGCGGCGCCAGACGGCTGTCATTCAACTGCAATATGCCCGTGTCACCGTTCTGTCACAGATCCATTGGCGACCCATGCGCATGCCCGACACCCTCCTCTCCATCCAGCGCCATCTGCCAGAACATCTGGAGCTGAACCGGTTACTTGCGCAAGGAGCCAGACACCTGCGCTGCCAGACTGTGCATAGCGTCATGATCGGCGAGATTGACATACCCATTAGGGTAATAGAACTGGGTAGCCGCTCGCCACGGGCCCCGGTTATCGGCTTTTTCGGCGGCGTGCATGGGGTCGAGCGGATTGGCACTCAGGTATTGCTGTCGTGGATGCACAGCCTGATCCACCGGCTGGATTGGGATGATCAGCTCCGCCATCAGTTGGAACGGGTGCGCCTGGTCTTTATGCCGATGATCAACCCAGGCGGCATCTGGCATCACCGCCGCAGCAACCTCAATGGCGTAGATCTGATGCGCAATGCGCCCATCGATGCCATGGGCCCTGCGCCCTGGCTGGTCAGCGGCCACCGTATCAGCCCCCGATTACCCTGGTACCGCGGGCGCCGTGGCGATCCGATGGAAGCCGAAGCTGCAGCCCTGGTAGACACCGTCCGCAAGCGCCTGCTTGACGCCCCCTTCTCCCTCAGTGTCGATTGCCACAGCGGCTTTGGTCGACAGGATCGTCTCTGGTGCAGTTACGCCCGCAGCCACAAGCCCATGCACCATATAGCCGAAGTGCTGGCCCTCAAGCAGCTGTACCAGACGGCCTATCCCAATCACCATCCTTACATCATCGAGCCGCAGTCAATTCACTACACCACCCACGGCGACCTCTGGGACTATCTTTATGACGAGTCGGTAGAACAGCACCCGGATAACATCTTTCTACCCTTTACCCTGGAAATGGGCTCCTGGCTCTGGGTCAGAAAAAATCCGCGGCAGATGTTCGACTACTTCGGCTACTTCAACCCGGTCATCAATCACCGCAAGCGGCGGGTATTAAGGCAGCACCTGCCGTTGTTCGAGTTCCTGATGAATGCCGCCCAGGCATGGCGCAACTGGATGCCCCGCCCCGCGCCACGCGAGGCGCTGACACAGGCGGCACTTGAGGAATGGTTCACAAAATAGCCGCTTTGCCATACTTGACTTGAAGGCAGAGCACCAGGGTTGTGATTTACCTGTAAAAAGCCCGCAGCAGATTACCCAACACACCCCGTTTTGCGGTATAACGGCGCTATGAAAATCCCAAAACGTTTGGAACCCCTGGTCGAAGATGGCCTGATCGATTCTGTGATCCGTCCGCTGATGAGCGGAAAGGAAGCGGCCGTTTTTCTGGTGCAATGCGGTTCGGAGATCCGCTGTGCAAAAGTCTACAAGGAAGCCGCCAAACGCAGCTTCAAACAGGCCGTCCTTTATCAGGAAGGCCGCAAGGTAAGAAACTCCAGACGCTCCAGGGCGATGGAGAAAGGCTCCAAATTCGGTCGCAATCAGCAGGAAGAAGCCTGGCAGAACGCCGAGGTAGACGCCCTCTATCGCCTCGACGCCGCCGGTGTACGCGTACCCAAGCCCTACGGCTGTTTTGAGGGCGTGCTGCTGATGGAGCTAGTAACGGACGATGAAGGCGGCGTCGCCCCGCGCCTGAACGACGTGTCCATGGATGCCGAGCAGGCAATAGAAGACCACGCCACGGTCATGCACTACGTCAAACTTATGCTCTGTGCCGGCCTTGTGCATGGCGATCTGTCCGAGTTCAACGTCCTGGTCGACGCCTACGGCCCGGTGATTATCGACCTGCCCCAGGCAGTCGACGCCGCCGCCAACAATAATGCGCGCTCCATGCTTGATCGCGACGTCAATAACATGACCGAATACTACGGCCAGTACGCGCCAGAGCTGTTGCAGACACGTTACGCGAAGGAAATGTGGGCGTTGTATGAAGAAGGCGAGCTGACGCCGGATACCGAGCTGACCGGGCATTTTGAAGAAAGCGATGAAGCCGCGGACGTCGACTCGGTGGTGGAGGAAATCAAAGCCGTGCTGGCCGAAGAGCGCGCCCGCCAGGAAAGATTACGCGAAGCGGAAGAGGAAGACTGAGTCAGCCTCCCGCCGCGACCCTCAAACCCCACCCCCCATCGTCCTCCCACACCCCACTGTTATTCCTCATTTCCACTGTCATTCCCGCGAAGGCGGGAATCCATTTTGACTTTGAGGGCTGGCCCGCTGACTCCGAGCCCTTAGTCCGCAAAAATGGATCCCCGCGTTCGCGAGGATGACGATGGGGTGGTGGGGCGCGGTCCGGTGCCCGACTGGTCTCGCACTACAAGGTCACCCTTAGAAAACCAAAGCCATTCCCTTCCCCACCTTCATTCCCCACCTTTATTCCCTCACCTCTCAGTCATTCCCTAACTACTCAGTCATTCCCGCGAAGGCGGGAATCCATGCGGGCTTTCAGCTAGTACTCATCGCTGTGCTAGGCAAGACACCGCTTGGATCCCCGCTTTCGCGAGGATGACGTATCGGGGAGGCCGTGAGGGTTTGGGGCGGTTTATTGATGGTGCTGGTGTTGTTCTGGGGTACCAGAGCACCGGTGTTTGTCAACGTAGTTGTCGCGTAGACCATACTTTTATGCAGCCTGTAGC
>CAXBEU010000019.1:0-84996 GCA_963974865.1 uncultured Pseudomonadaceae bacterium
GGCAACGGGTTCAAGGAGCGCTGCCGCTATGAATTTATTCCGGACAGCAGTGCGCCTTCGCGGGAATGACGGGGTGGGAACGGGAATGATGAGAGCGGGGGCGGGAATGAAGGCGGTGGGAGTGACGGTGGTAGGTGTGGGAATGAGGGGGCAAAAAGCGGGAATGGTGGGCTGGGGCGGGAGTGATGGGGTTTTGGGTGGTAGCTATGGTTTGGCCGATACACCGTATCGCCAGAAACGTCATCCTCGCGAAGGCGGGGTTCCATGGGTGGGGTTGTAAAAGTGCGGTTGTGTGTCTTGTGCGTGGAGCGGTGGTGGGAGTCAAAGTCCGCTTGGATTCCCGCTTTCGCGGGAATGACGAGATAGACAGCCTGATGGCAATGTAGCAATACGCGTTTCAGGTTGGCATCGGATTTATCTGAATATCTACCAGACAATCGACACAGAAGATGGTACTGCCGTCCTGGGTATGAATGGGTCGCAAGCCATGAATATCGCTTTCAAAGCCAGGAAACTGCGCGTCCTGGTTTTGTGCCACCTGCAGGAAATCGGTAATTGCGGTGCTGTCGGAGGCAAAGCGTTCACCGGGCATGATCACCGGAATGCCGGGCGGGTAGGGCACCAGCATGACCGCGCTGATGCGTCCGGCCAACTGATCTACCGGGACCATTTCCACCTGACCGCGGACCATCTGCTGGCAAGCATCGGCGGGGCGGATGACCATCTCCGGCAGCTCGGTATAGATCTGCCGAAGGATGCGAACCATGCGTTGCTCCTTGTAGAACGCATGCAATTGCTGGCAAATATCCTGTAAACCCAGGCCGCGATAATGGCCGGTAGCGGCGATCCCAGGTAGCGTCGCTTCCAGCGGCGCGTTGGCATCGTACAGGCGCTTGAACTCCTGCAGTTCCGAAACCAGTGTGCTCCACTTGCCCTTGGTGATACCCAGCGAGAACAGAATCAGAAACGAGTACAGGCCGGTCTTTTCCACGACCAGCCCGCGTTCGGCGAGAAAACGGGTAACTACCGCCGCCGGAATGCCGCTCCTGGCCAGGCGGCCCTTTTCTTCCACGCCGGGGGTGAGTAGGGTGACCTTGATGGGGTCGAGCAGGGCGTAATCCTCGGCCATCGGTCCGAAACCGTGCCAGTGTTCGTTATCGTCCAGTGTCCAGTCGCTGGCCTGAACCTGCTCCGCGTCCAGCGCATCCTCGGGTTCCCAGACGTCAAACCACCACTGGTCCTCCTCCAGCCGGTCGGCGGTCTGCTGCATCGCGCGGCGGAATGACAGCGCCTCATCAAGGGTCTCCTGTACCAGTGAGCGCCCGGGATCGCCAGCCATCATGCCGGTCGCGACATCAATGGACGCGATGATGCCGTAATGCGGCGAGGTGGATGTGTGCATCATGAAGGCTTCGTTGAAACGCTTCAGATCAAGGGTCTGTTCGAGGCTGTTCTCGGCCAGGATGATCGAGGCCTGGGACAGGGCCGCGAGGACCTTGTGCGGTGACTGGGTGGCGAACACCAGGGGATGTCTGGCGCGTTCGAAGCCGCGCTTGCTGCCCATGCCGTGCCGGCCGGCATAGAATTCGTGGAACGCCGCGTAGCCGTACCAGGCCTCATCAAAGTGCAGTATATCGACGGCGTCTTCCAGTTCGTCCTTGATCAGCTCGGCGTTGTAGCACAGGCCGTCATAGGTCGAATTGGTCAATACCGCCAGTCGAATGCGGGCGTCGCGGCCCTGCAGCAGCGGATGTTCGGCCAACCGTCGACGCAGATTGGCCGGGGCGAAGGAGTCCAGGCTGATCGGTCCGATGATGCCGTAGTCATTGCGCGACCCTGTCAGGTACACGGGTATGGCGCCAGTCATGATGATCGCGTGCAGAATCGATTTATGGCAGTTGCGATCCACCAGCACCACATCGTCGCGGCTGACAAAGGCATGCCAGATGATCTTGTTAGCCGTGGAGGTGCCGTTGACGACATAGAAACTGTGATCGGCGCCAAAGGTGCGTGCGGTATTGGCTTCCGCCTCTGCGATAGGGCCATTGTGGTCCAGCAGTGAACCCAGGCCGGGGACGGACACGGAGAGGTCAGAGCGCAGGGTGTTTTCTCCGAAAAAGTCATGAAAAGCGCGGCCAACCGGGCTCTTGCGAAAGGCCACGCCGCCGCCATGCCCGGGTGAATGCCAGGAATAGCTGGCGCGGCCGGTGTAGTCGAGCAGGGCCTTGAAAAACGGCGGCAGCAACTGGCCCAGATAGGCCTGAGCGGTGCGCGCGATCTGCCCGGCGATAAAGGGCAGGGTATCTTCAAACAGGTAAATGATGCCGCGTAGCTGATGCAGATCACGCAGCGCGCTGAGCTTGTCGTTATCCAGGCTCTGACGCGTGCTCAGGGCCATGATGGGGAGCTCAGGTGAGCGTGAATGGGCGGCGAGAAACAGCGCTTTTACCTGCTCAAGATCCTCTTCCTGGTCGGCGGTAAAGAGGATGCACGACAAGCCGCGATGCGCTTCTGCGATCATCCGACCCTCTTCGATGGAAGCGGTGGCCAACACCTCGAACCCTTCCTGCTTCAATGCCTTGAACAGCTCGGCCAGTTGGCTGCCAGCCACGTCCTGGCGGCCGATATGCGGGTTGATGATCAGAATAGGGAAGTGCAAGTGCTTGAACATGAAAGCAGATTCCTTGAAAGGTCTGCCCTCAGATTACACCAGAGCAGCCACTCCTGCTTGGCCCGCTTGGGGTCAAACCGAGGGCCAGCGGTGTTATGCTCTGAAGCCTGTGAAATGAAATGACGGAGTCAGCGACTGTGAAATGGGATTTGAATAATCCGCATACCCTGGAGATTACCGTACAGCCTGAAGATATCGATGGGCTCGGGCACGCCAATAATATTGTCTATGTGGGTTGGCTTGAGCGCTGCGCCTGGCAGCACTCCAGTTCGCTGGGGCTGGGTGTGGAGGAATACCGCAAACTGGACAGGGCCATGGCAGTGTTCCGGCATGAGATCGACTACCTGAGCGCTGCCTATGAGGGCGATAAGCTGGTCATGGCTACCTGGATTATCAGTTGGGACAAGAAGCTGCGCATGACGCGGCATTTTCAGCTGTGCCGGGTATCCGATGGCGCTACCTTGCTGCGTGCCCGTACCACTTTTGTCTGTATCGAGGTCTCAACCGGCAAGCCCAAACGCATGCCGCCGATTTTTATCGAGGTTTACGCCAAAGGGATGACCGAAGACGCGGCGACGGGCGAAATTACCCGGGATTGATCTGGGATGGCTCTATGGAAATGCGGGCGTGCAAGCGGTCGGCATCAGCCGACCGCTTAGGATCAGCTTAGCGGTATTCGCACAGGTAGGCGGTGTCTTCCTCAACCTTGAGTTTGAACTTGCTGTGCGCGGCGACCACAAACTGGGTGCCAGCAGGGTACTCGTCCCATTCGTCGCCACCGGGCAATTGCACGGTCAGTTTGCCGGTAATCACCTGCATGATTTCTAGCTGGTTGGTGCCGAATTCGTATTCGCCGGGTGCCATCACGCCCACAGTGGCGGTGCCGTCGGGCTGCTGAAAGCCGATTGACGCGACCTTGCCATCAAAATACTCGTTGATCTTGAACATCTGCGGGCTCCTCGAGAGCGTAATTGAGAGCCGCATAGTATGCCTAAGCCGGTCATTGACCGGCAATCGAAATCAGGCAACTTGAGGTTTTCCGGTCAATTTTGCGCTAACCCGCTCGGCAAAGCCGTTGATGATCATATACAGGCAAGGCACCACAAAGAGTGTCAGCAGCATGGAGAACATCAGCCCACCAACCACGGTGAGTGCCAGCGGACGCATGATTTCCGCCCCTTCACCTATGCCTATTGCCAGCGGCAACATGCCTAGTACCGTGGTCAGCGTGGTCATCAGGATGGGTCGCAGGCGTACGCTGCCGGCTCTGGCGACGGCCTCCACCACGCTCAAGCCATCCTGTTTGCGGCCTTGCTCGATATATTCGACCAGCAGAATGGCATTGTTCACCACAATCCCGATCAGCAGAATGAGGCCGATCATCACCGGTGAGGATATCGGCGTGCCGGTCACCCACAGCGCCAGGCTTACCCCCACCATCGACAAAGGTGCGGCAGCCATGATGGTCAACGGATTGCTCAGGCGCTCGTACTGCACCGCAAGCACCACAAACACCAGAAAGATCGAGAGCATGACAACCAGAATGATCTCCTGATTGGTCTCCTGAATGGTTTCCCACTGTCCGCCGGTCATGAGGCTGTAGCGTTCGGGCAATTCCAGATCCGCCAGGCGAGCCTCGACCTCCATCATGACGGTACCCACGTCGGAGATACTGGTGTTGATATCGCCCACCACGCGCATGATGCGGGTCTGATTTTCCCGGTAAATCACCGCCGGACCTTCGCCTAGCTCCAGCGTCGCTACGTCGCGTAGCAACACCGGCTCGTTATCAATGCGGAACAGCAGCAGGTTACCCAGATCATCGGCATCAGTGATGGTGTTGTAGGGCAGGCGCACGCGCAGGTCGTATTCCTGATTGCCATCGATATATTGGGTGGCGACCTGGCCATCGACCGCGTGGCGTATAGCTTCGCCCACCTCGGTCACCCGCAGACCAAACTGGGCAGCCCGTTGCCGGTCAACAAACAGACGCAGCAGGGGCGTTTGATCTTCAGCGCCGGTTTCCAGGCCGATCAGGCCGGGGATACCTTCCAGGCGCTCGCTGATGTCGTCGGAAATGCGTTGTAGCTCATCCAGTTCCGGGCCGGTAACGCCGATGGCCAGGTCGTTGCCGTCACTGGTAAAGCGCAGCCCGCGGATCTGCGGCGGGCGGGCAGTTACGCGCACCCCAGGCAAGGCCAGGTCACGCACGGCTTTTTGCGTTTCGTTGATCCAGATGCCAGCAGGCATGTCGGGTCTCTCGCTGGCGGGCACCAACTGAATCTGGAATATCCCGGAGCCTGCACGCTCACTGATAATGCCGCCCCATAAAGCGCCACCGGCCAGGGTGAACACATTGTCGACGTAATCGCGTTCCATCAGCAGTTGTTCAATCTGGCGGGAAACGCGTTGGGTCTCCTCAGGCGGGGTGCCGGCGGGCATGGTGATGCGAATCTGCACAGCGCCATCGTCCATCTGCGGCAGGAATTCGCTACCCAACTGAGTAAACAGCCAGGCAGAGCCGGCCAGCAGCAGAGTAGCCAGACCCATCACGCCCCAGCGCCAACGCAAAACACCCGGCAGTACGCGTGAATAGCCGTTGCGTAGATGCACTATGCCACCACTGAAAAGACGCACGGGCGCGCTGCTCACCAACCCGCTGTTGAAGCTGATGCGGCCGACCAAAGCCGCCAGTGAGGGTACGAGCGTAAGGCCGGCGACCAGGGTGGCGAGAATCGCGAAGGAGATCGTCAGAATCATTTCGCGGAATACCAGTGCGGCGATGCCGCTGACCAGCAGGAAGGGCACCACGGCCGCCAGGTTGGTGATGGTGCCTGCGGTAATGGCCGATACCACTTCGCTGGCGCCGTCGCGCGCTGCGTCCTCGGGCGATTTGCCAAGGGCTTCTCGATGCCGATAGATGTTTTCCAGCATGACGATAGCGTTGTCGAGTAACAACCCGACGCCCAGCGCCAGCCCGCCCATGCTGATGATGTTCAAGGTCAGACCGCTGAAACCCATCAGGCTGAAGGTGGCCATGATGGCAATAGGAATGGAAATGCCGATCACAAAGCCTTTGCGCAGGCTGCCGAGAAACAGCAGCACCATGATCATTGCCAGGGTGCCGCCGAGCAGGGCCGCAGAGCTGACACTGGACAGGGCGCCGCGGATGAAATAGGTCGGGTCCTGGGTGGGGCGGTAACTGATATCGGCTGGGATGAAGTCGTCGCGCTCAAGGCGTGTCAGGGTTGCGCGCACCGCGTCGGCGACGGCAACGGTATTGGCTTCGGGCAGTTTGTAGATCGACACCTGAGAGGCGGGTGTGCCATCCAGGCGGGCAAATACCCGCTGACGGCGGTTACCATCAATCACATCGGCTATATCGGCAAGGCGGATATTCTGCCCGTAACGTGAGACTTCACGCGGTAGGGGCAGTAATACGTTCTCGATCTGTTCCAGCGAGGTAAACAGGCCTTCGGTCTTGGCGGCCACATCAAAGGTTTCCGAGGTCACGCGGCCGATCGGCAGGTCGCGGTTTTCGGCGGCCAATGTGCGGCTTACATCATCCATGCCCATGCCGTAGGAGAGCAGCCGCTGCTGATCAACAATCACCTCGATTTCACGCACCATGCCGCCGGCGGCCTCCACCGAGGAGACGCCGGGGATGCCGATCAATTGCGGCGACAGGGTATTTTCAATCCAGTCATTCAGCGCCGCTTCGCTGCGCACGGTCGAACTGAAACCGCCTTGCCAGACGGCCTGTTGGCCAGGGTCGAATTTGCGTACGCGGGGCGGGTCAATATCGGGCAGCAGTGGGCGCGCTTGCTCCAGGCCGCGGGCGGTATCCTGCAGGGCCAGATCCAGGTCGGTGCCGAATTCGAACGTCAGGTCGATATCAGTCTGACTGTCTTCCACTTCACTGCTGATCTTGGTCAGGTTCTCGGTAGCGGCCAGGCTGCGCTCCAATACGCGAGTCACCTGTTCTTCGATAACCTCGGCAGAGACGCCGGGGTATTCCACGCTGATGCGTATTTGCGGGTAGTCGATGCTGGGCAGCAGGTCAATTGGCAGGCGTTGCAGAAAATACAACCCCATCACCATTACCACGGAAGCCAGGGCCAGCGTACCTACCGGCCGGCTGATGGCCAGTGAGGTCAGGCCAAATCGAGCGCGCTCAGTCATGGCGAATCACAACCCGTACTTTCTGTTCGTCGAGCATGTCGATCGGGTTGCTGGCCAGAATCAACTCGCCTTCTTCCACGCCTTCAATGATCTCGGTCCAGCGACTACGGCTGATGCCGGTAGTCACGGTGCGGCGTACCAGCGCATCGTCCTCGATAACGAACACATAGTTGCCACCCTCCTGGCTACCCACGGCGGCGGAGGGTACCACCAGGGTATCGGGGCGTGGGTCTATGGCCGCATCAACACGGGCCAGAAAGCCGGGTCTGACGCCTTGTTCCCAGGCACTGCTGGGCAGACTGACTTCAACGGTGATCAATCGGCTGGTGCCCAGGGCTGCGGGAAAAATTCGCCGTACCACGCCCTCAAAGCGTAAATCGGGTAGGGCATCAAGGGTGACGGGGAGCAACTGCCCCTGCTGCAGATGCACCACGTCCAGCTCGGATATGCCCAGGCGCAGAACAAGTTGGTCCATATCGGCCAATTCGAACAGCGTGCTTTGGGTTTGCACTGCTTCGCCGGTTTCAATGTGCCGTGCGATAACCATGCTGGCTTGAGGCGCCTCGATCCGGCCATAAGCGACACGGCTTTGCCAGAGTTCGCGCTGGCTGCGGGCCACCTGCAGGGCCACATCGGCGGCCTGGTATTCGATTTCGGTCGCTACGCCTCTGCGACGCAACTCGATAGCACGATCGAAATCGAGTTTGGCAGAAGCCATCTGTGCATCAGCGCGCGCCAGTTCAGCGCCGGCCTCTGCTACATCCAGTCTGGCCAACACCTGCCCTGCAGTAACGCGGTCACCTTCCTCAACGGCGACGCTCTGCACTGTGCCCGCCGTGCGCGCGGCCAGGCTGATCATGACCCTTGGCTCTACCGTAGCAGCCAGGCGCAACGGCCGGGAAAGGTCGCGGGTGCTGACCAGATGAGCGGCAACAGGCGTCGCGTCCCGCCCGGATGAGGCGCTGGACGATGTCTCTTGCTGGCAGCCAGCGAGTAGAGTAAGCCCGAACAGGCATAGGAAAATGCGGCACAAAACGGGTCTGTACATCTGCATGCGGGTGAGTTGTCCTTGGCTGCCAAGCGAGCGTTGCGGGTTGTGGTTGCCCATTACGCAGTGGCTGTATGCTACCTGCTACTGATGACAGAATCAGCCGTAGCTGAGAATCATTGCTGATTTATATTGGCAAAAGGTTTCAGACCGATTTACTGCGCAGTGGGTTAGGCTATCTTACATGGCCAATAACCCCGTCGATTACATCAAAGAGCGGGCGAGCAACCACACGAAGGCCGCACTGAGCGGTCCGTTATTTCTTGAGGAGTTACTGATGGCAAACCTGGCTTTTATCGGTCTTGGGGTAATGGGTTTCCCCATGGCGGGTCACCTGCGCTCTGCGGGTCACGATGTTACCGTATACAACCGCACTGAATCCCGGGCCAAGGCCTGGGTGGAGCAGTTTGGCGGGCGGGCCTGTGCGACACCGGCTGAAGCGGCGGTGGATCAGGACCTGGTGATGGTGTGCGTGGGTAACGATGATGACTTGCGAGAAGTAGTCTCCGGCGAGCAGGGCATTCTTCAGGGGATTCGTTCAGGTGCGGTGATCATCGACCATACCACCGCGTCCGCCGGAGTTGCCCGGGAATTGTTCGAGCGTTGCGCAGCCAAGGGTGTGGGTTTTCTTGATGCGCCGGTGTCTGGTGGTCAGGCGGGGGCGGAAAATGGCCAGTTGACCATCATGGTCGGCGGTGACGAGTCGGTATTTGATTTCAGCCGGCCGGTCATGAACTGCTACGCCAAAATGCTCAAGCTGATGGGGCCGGTTGGCTCGGGGCAATTGACCAAGATGGTCAATCAGATCTGTATCGCGGGTGTGGTGCAGGGCCTGGCAGAGGCATTGCACTTTGCCAAGAGCGCTGGGCTGGACGGAGAAGCGGCGATGTCGGTGATCAGCAAGGGCGCGGCTCAGTCCTGGCAGTTGGAGAACCGCCACAAGACCATGCTCGCAGGAGAATTCGAGTTTGGTTTTGCCGTCGACTGGATGCGCAAGGATCTGGGTATGGTGCTTGATGAAGCCCGGCGCAATGGTGCGCAACTGCCGGTGACGGCGCTGGTTGATCAGTTCTATGCGGATGTTCAGGCGATGGGTGGTAACCGCTGGGACACCTCCAGCCTGATTGCGCGTTTGGAGCCCAAGCGCGGCGAATAGCCCGCGCTGCCAGCGGTTGAATCGACAGTTGGTTAGCTCCTGTGGATAATGGCGCGCCTTGGCTCATCCACCACCAGGCATCCGCAGGAGGTACAGTTCATGTCGTTGCTCGCCTGCCGCTCTGGTTGCGGTGCCTGCTGCATCGCGCCGTCGATCAGCTCGCCGATACCTGGCATGCCCAAGGGCAAGCCCGCCGGCGTGCGCTGCATCCATCTGGACGCGGATGCCCGCTGCGGGATTTTCTCCTCGCCTGACCGACCCCGCGTGTGCGCCGATTTTCATCCGGCAGAAGACGTTTGCGGCAATACTGCTGAAGATGCGCTGCGGATCATCGGCTGGTGGGAAGCGCAGACGGGTTAACGTCGAGCGGCAAGCTTCAAGCTTCAAGCTTCAAGATAACGCGCTCTTGAGTAGGGGGGCTCCATTCTTTGCAGCTTGCAGCTTGAGACCAGCCAATAAAAAACCCGCCGAAGCGGGTTTTTTATTGGCTGAAAAATCAGGCGGGGTAATCGCGCTTTTCCGAGCCGGTATACAGCTGACGTGGACGGCCAATCTTGTACGGGCCGCTGATCATCTCGTTCCAGTGGGCGATCCAGCCTGGTGTACGGCCGGTGGCGAAGATCACGGTGAACATCGAGGCCGGGATGCCAATGGCCTTGAGGATGATGCCGGAGTAGAAGTCGACGTTCGGGTACAGGTTGCGCTCAACGAAGTAGGGATCGTTGCGGGCGATTTCTTCCAGCTTCATCGCCAGTTCCAGCTGCGGGTCATTGATGCCCAGTTCAGCCAGCACTTCGTCACAGGTCTGTTTCATGACCTTGGCGCGCGGGTCGAAGTTCTTGTAAACGCGGTGACCGAAGCCCATCAGCTTGAACGGGTCATCCTTGTCCTTGGCCTTGGCGACGAACTTCTCGATGTTGGACACGTCACCGATTTCGTCGAGCATGCGCAGTACTGCTTCGTTGGCACCGCCGTGAGCGGGTCCCCACAGGGCAGCGATGCCCGCAGCGATACAAGCGAAGGGGTTGGCACCGGAAGAGCCGGCCAGGCGTACAGTCGAGGTGGAGGCGTTCTGTTCGTGATCGGCATGCAATACAAAGATGCGGTCCATGGCCTTGGCCAATACTGGATTGACCTTCTTCTCGTCACAGGGTGTGTTGAACATCATGTGCAGGAAGTTTTCGGAGTAGGTCAGGTCATTGCGCGGGTACATCATCGGCTGACCCATGGAGTACTTGTAGACCATGGCGGCCAGCGTCGGCATCTTGGCGATCAGGCGGACGGCCGAAATTTCACGGTGGTGGGCATCGTTGATATCCAGCGAATCGTGGTAGAAGGCGGAGAGCGCGCCCACTACACCACACATGATGGCCATCGGGTGTGCGTCACGACGGAAGCCGTTGAAGAAGGTTTTCAGTTGCTCGTGCACCATGGTGTGGTTCTTGATGGTGCTGACAAACTCTTCCTTCTCGGCATCGCTGGGCAGTTCGCCCTTGAGCAGCAGGAAGCAGGTTTCCAGAAAGTCGGCTTTTTCAGCCAGTTGCTCGATGGGGTAGCCGCGATGCAGCAGCACGCCTTTGTCACCATCGATGTAGGTAATCTTGGATTCGCAGGAGGAGGTGGCCATAAAGCCAGGGTCAAAGGTGAAGTAGCCCTCTGCGGTCAAGCCGCGAACATCGATAACATCCGGGCCAAGAGTGCCTGAATACATTGGCAGGTCAATGGGGGCATGCCCCTCGATGATCAACTGCGCCTTTTTATCAGCCATTGATGGCCTCCTGTCTGCTGGAATCGAAACTGAAATCGAAAAGAGCCCCCACGCAGGGCCCGCATCACTATAAGGTGATATATCGGTTTGTCAATTGTACCGATAGTGAATGGATATCACGCGGATAAAAAGCTTTTATTTGCACCCTGAGCGAGGCAAACGATTGCTCTCGAGGGTGTTAACAAGGGCATTCCAAGGGCTTGCTTGCATTGTAATCAGGGGGTCAAGTCTCTATACTCCATGACCGGCAAAGTGGCATATCGGCCTGCCTGCAAGGTCAAGTAGTTATGCCGCTGGGGTACCCACAATAGTGCACCTTCCTATAATCCAGCCCTGAATCAAAAAGGGGCCACGAGTGTGAATATAGCCGTGAATAGCAAAAGACCTGTCAATCTAGATCTCAGGACAATCAAACTTCCTGTCACAGCGCTGACTTCGATTGCTCACCGTATTTCGGGCATCATTCTGTTCATCTCCATCGCAGGCCTGCTTTGGATGCTGGACGTGTCATTGAGTTCCGAAAGCGGTTTTGAGCAAGTGCAGTCAGTTCTGCAGAACCCGTTGGCCAAGCTGATCCTGTGGGGCGTGCTGTCTGCCCTGTTGTATCACCTGGTTGCCGGTATTCGTCACCTGGTCATGGACGCCGGAGTAGGTGAGGGCCTCGAGAGCGGCAAGCGTGGCTCGCAGATCGTGATCGTCGTATCCGTCATTCTGATTGTTCTTCTGGGGGTTTGGATATGGTAACCAATGTCACCAACCTGTCGCGCAGTGGTCTCTACGACTGGATGGCGCAGCGCGTCTCTGCCGTATTGCTGGCAGCCTATGTGCTGTTCCTGCTTGGTTATCTGATATTCAATCCGGGCCTCACGTTCGCGGATTGGCAAGGTCTGTTCAGCCAGAACTGGATGCGTATATTCAGTCTGCTCACGCTGGTGGCCCTGAGCGTTCACGCCTGGGTCGGAATGTGGACCATTTCTACTGACTACCTGACTCCCATGGCATTGGGCAAATCAGCCACCGTTGTTCGCTTCCTGTTTCAGGCGGTGTGCGGGTTGGCGATGTTTGTCTTTTTCGTCTGGGGCGTGCAGATTCTTTGGGGTATCTAAATGGCTAACATTCGTACGTTGACTTTCGACGCCATCATTGTAGGTGGTGGTGGTGCCGGCATGCGCGCAGCGCTGCAACTGGCCCAGGGTGGTCACAAGACTGCCGTGGTTACCAAGGTATTCCCGACCCGTTCGCACACGGTGTCTGCTCAGGGCGGCATCACTTGCGCCATTGCCTCTGCTGATCCGAACGATGACTGGCGCTGGCACATGTACGATACCGTCAAGGGCTCCGACTATATCGGCGACCAGGATGCTATCGAATATATGTGTTCGGTTGGTCCGGAAGCGATCTTCGAGCTCGAGCACATGGGTCTGCCGTTCTCCCGTACCGAGCAGGGCCGTATCTATCAGCGCCCCTTCGGTGGTCAGTCCAAAGGTCCGGACAACCCCACCCAGGCGGCACGTACGTGCGCTGCAGCCGACCGTACCGGTCACGCGCTGCTGCACACGCTGTATCAGAACAACGTCAAGCACGACACCACCTTTCTTAATGAATGGTACGCAGTCGACCTGGTGAAGAACCAGGACGGTACTGTAGTGGGTGTCATCGCCATCTGTATTGAAACTGGTGAAACCGCATATATCCGTTCCAAAGCAACGGTATTGGCCACCGGTGGGGCAGGTCGTATTTACGCCTCTACTACCAACGCGCTGATCAATACCGGCGACGGTATTGGCATGGCACTGCGTGCTGGAGTACCGGTGCAGGATATCGAAATGTGGCAGTTCCACCCGACCGGTATCGCCGGCGCGGGCACCCTGGTGACTGAAGGTTGCCGTGGTGAAGGTGGTTACCTGATCAACAAGCATGGCGAACGGTTCATGGAGCGCTACGCGCCCAACGCCAAAGATCTGGCTGGCCGCGACGTTGTAGCTCGCTCGATGGTCAAGGAAATCCTCGCCGGTAATGGTTGCGGCCCGGATGGCGACCACGTGATGCTGAAGCTCGATCACCTGGGCGAGGAAGTGCTCCACAGTCGTCTGCCAGGTATTTGTGAACTGTCCAAGACCTTTGCCCACGTTGATCCGGTCACGGCGCCTATCCCTGTGGTCCCGACCTGTCACTACATGATGGGTGGTATTCCCACCAACATCCATGGTCAGGCCATTACTCAGGATGCCAACGGTCAGGACAAGATCATCGACGGTCTGTTCGCCGTGGGTGAAGTCGCTTGTGTATCCGTGCACGGCGCCAACCGGTTGGGCGGCAACTCGCTGCTGGATCTGGTGGTGTTCGGTCGCGCGGCTGGCTTGCACCTGGAGTCTGCACTGAATGACGGCATCGAACACCGCTCGGCTTCCGAGTCGGATATCGAAGCGTCACTGAGTCGTCTGGATGCGCTGAACAGCCGCACCGCTGGCGAAGACGTTGCGCCGCTGCGCAAGGAACTGCAGAACTGCATGCAGAACTACTTCGGTGTGTTCCGTACTGGCGAGTTCATGGAAAAAGGTATCAAACAGCTGGCCGATCTGCGCGGACGCATTGCGACCGTGAAGATAGATGACAAGAGCCAGGCGTTCAACACTGCGCGTATCGAAGCACTGGAACTGCAGAATCTTCTCGAAGTGGCCGAGGCAACTGCCGTAGCCGCCAACCTGCGCACCGAAAGCCGTGGTGCCCATGCCCGTGAAGACTATGAAGATCGCGATGATGAAAACTGGCTGTGCCACAGCCTGTACATGCCCGAGACCAAGGAATTGCGTAAGCGGGCTGTCAACTTCGCGCCAAAAACAGTACCTGTGTTTGAACCTAAGATCCGGACTTACTAAGGGTGACCGATATGCTGCAAGTAAGCGTCTACCGTTATAACCCCGAGAGCGACAATGCTCCCTATATGCAGGAATTCCAGGTGGATACCGGCGGTAAGGACATCATGGTTCTTGACGTGCTGGCTCTGGTCAAGGAACAGGATGTAGGCATGTCCTACCGCCGCTCCTGCCGCGAGGGCGTGTGTGGCTCGGACGGGATGAATATCAACGGCAAAAACGGGCTGGCGTGTATCACGCCGCTGTCCGATGTCGTGAAAAACAACAAGCTGGTGCTCCGTCCTTTGCCGGGTTTGCCCGTCATACGTGACTTGGTTGTGGATATGAGCATCTTCTACAAGCAATACGAAAAGGTTCAGCCGTATTTGCAGAACGACACGCCGGCGCCGGCTATCGAGCGCCTGCAGTCGCCGGAAGAGCGTGAGAAACTGGATGGCCTGTACGAGTGTATTCTCTGTGCCTGCTGCTCCACTTCCTGCCCTTCCTTCTGGTGGAACCCGGACAAGTTCATCGGCCCTGCGGGCCTGTTGCAAGCCTACCGCTTCCTGGCGGACAGCCGCGACACGCAGACTGACGAACGTCTGGCAGCACTGGACGACCCGTTCAG
Source organism: uncultured Pseudomonadaceae bacterium (assembly GCA_963974865.1). Taxonomy (GTDB): domain Bacteria; phylum Pseudomonadota; class Gammaproteobacteria; order Pseudomonadales; family Pseudomonadaceae; genus Halopseudomonas. Next base: position 14,309 of record CAXBEU010000019.1, read on the forward strand.
CGTATTCCGCTGCCGCGGCATCATGAATTGCGTGAACGTGTGCCCCAAGGGTCTTAACCCGACCCGTGCGATTGGCCACATCCGCAACATGCTGCTGCAGAGCGGTACCTGATCGGTTCGAGTCTGCATCACGTTGGCCTGTGCCGGCTCCTGCTATAGGGAGCCGGTCAGTAATTTAATCGAACCGCAGCCCACAAAGCCGCGGTTTGTATGTACCTAAACCAACAGGGGCAATCGGGTAACACCCGAACTATCTGTCGGGGCCGGCAATATTCCGGTTTCGCAGGACATGACAAGACAGGGTGAGAGGCAGAGACAATGCCTTCGTCCACCACATGTTTTGCGCGGATGGCAGTGTTTTTGCCAATTAATGGTCTTTGCGCCAGATGGTGTCCCCTTATAGAGGGTGACCAAGCATGCCAGACAGCGAAATGCAGCAGCTGTGGAGTACATCTCATCTTGATGGTGGGAATGCCTCCTATGTTGAAGAGCTATACGAGCTCTATCTGCACGACCCAAACAGTATCGCCGATGAGTGGCGCAGCTATTTTCAGAAGCTGCCGCAATCCAACGGCCATGCGGGGTCGGATGTTTCCCATTCGACGATTCGTGAACACTTCCAATTGCTGGCCAAGAATCAGCGTCGTACCGCTGTGGTCAACGGTGGCGGTGCTGTCAGTAGTGAACACGAGAAAAAACAGGTTGATGTGCTGCGCCTTATCCAGGCGTTCCGGATGCGCGGCCATCAGGGTTCCAGCCTGGATCCGCTCGGCCTGTGGCAACGCGAAGAAATCGCTGATCTGACATTGGCCGACTACGGCCTGACCGACGCCGATCTGGATACGCCTTTCCGCACCGGTGAATTGCATATCGGTAAGGAAGAAGCTCCCCTCAGAGAAATTCTCGATGCGCTGAACTCGACCTATTGCTCGACCTTCGGGGCCGAGTACATGCACATCGTCGATTCCACGCAGCGTCGCTGGTTTCAGCAGCGCCTGGAAAGCGTGCGCGGCAAACCCCAGCATTCACAGCCCACCAAGCGGCATTTGCTTGAGCGCCTGACCGCAGCTGAAGGTCTGGAAAAGTACCTGGGCACCAAATTCCCTGGCACCAAGCGGTTTGGTGTGGAAGGCGGTGAAAGCCTGATCCCGATGCTGGATGAAATCATCCAGCGCTCTGGCTCCTATGGCACCCAGGAGACTGTGCTGGGCATGGCCCACCGTGGCCGTCTCAACGTACTGGTGAATATTCTCGGGAAAAACCCGCGCGAACTCTTTGACGAGTTCGAGGGCAAGAAGAAAATTGATCTGAGTTCAGGCGACGTCAAGTATCACCAGGGCTTCTCATCCAACGTGATGACCTCGGGTGGCGAAATGCACCTGGCGCTGGCGTTCAACCCCTCTCACCTGGAGATCGTATCTCCGGTAGTGGAAGGCTCGGTGCGCGCCCGTCAGGATCGCCGCAAGGATTATTCCGGTGATCGTGTTCTGCCGATCAACATTCATGGTGACGCCGCCTTTGCAGGGCAGGGCGTGGTTATGGAAACCTTCCAGATGTCCCAGACCCGGGCGTACAAGACTGGCGGGACCATCCACATCATCGTCAACAACCAGGTGGGCTTTACTACCAGCCGCCAGGATGACGCACGCTCTACAGAGTACTGTACTGACGTGGCGAAGATGATTCAGGCGCCGATCTTCCATGTGAATGGCGATGATCCTGAGGCGGTATTGTTCGTCACCCAGTTGGCAGTCGACTATCGCATGCAGTTCAAGCGCGATGTGGTGATCGATCTGGTCTGCTATCGCCGGCGCGGCCATAACGAGGCGGATGAGCCGTCCGGTACCCAGCCGCTGATGTACGAAAAGATCACCAAGCACCCGACCACGCGCGAAATCTACGCGGACCGTCTGGTAGCTGAAGAAGTGCTCTCCAGCGATGACGTGCAAGGCATGATGGAAGAGTATCGCAACGCCCTTGATAACGGCGACCATGTGGTCAAGAGCCTGGTCAAGCAGCCGGATACCAGCTCCTTTGTCGACTGGGCTCCGTACCTGGGCCACAAGTGGACTGCCCGTCACGACACGCGTTTTGACCTCAAGACCCTGCAGGAATTGGCCAACCGCATGAACGACCTGCCCGATGGGCTGGTGATTCAGCGTCAGGTCAACAAGATCGTCGAAGACCGCAGCAAGATGGCGGCCGGCGCACTCGCCCTGAACTGGGGTTTTGCCGAGACCATGGCTTATGCCACCTTGCTGCACGAGGGGCATCCGGTCCGCATCACCGGCCAGGACGTCGGGCGCGGCACTTTCTCTCACCGCCACGCGGTATTGCACAACCAGAAAGATGCCAGCACCTATATTCCCCTGGCCAACCTGTCCGAGAGTCAGCCGCGTTTCGACATCTATGACTCGCTGCTGTCTGAAGAAGCGGTACTGGCGTTCGAATATGGCTATGCAACCACCACGCCGAATGCACTGGTTGTCTGGGAAGCGCAGTTTGGCGACTTCTTCAACGGTGCGCAGGTGGTGGTAGACCAGTTCATTACCAGTGGCGAGCACAAGTGGGGCCGCCTGTGTGGTCTGACCATGCTGCTGCCGCACGGCTACGAAGGCCAGGGTCCGGAGCACTCTTCCGCGCGTCTGGAACGCTTCCTGCAGTTGAGCGCCGAGCACAACATCCAGGTTTGTGTGCCTTCTACACCGGCACAGATGTACCACATGTTGCGCCGTCAGGTGATTCGCCCGCTGCGCAAGCCGCTGGTAGCGCTGACACCCAAGTCGCTGTTGCGTCACAAGCTGGCCACCTCGACCCTTGAGGAACTGGCTGAAGGTTCGTTCCAGACCGTGATCGCAGAGATTGATGCGCTGGATCCGAAGAAAGTTGACCGCGTCATCATGTGCAGTGGCAAGGTGTATTACGATTTGCTGGAGAAACGTCGCAAGGATGAACTCGATAATGTGGCCATTGTCCGCATTGAACAGCTGTATCCCTTCCCTGAGGATGATCTGGCAGAGGTGCTGGCCGTTTACAAATCCTTGAAGAAGGTCGTCTGGTGTCAGGAAGAACCGATGAACCAGGGCGCCTGGTACTGCAGCCAACACCATATGCGACGCGTGTTAGCTCAGCATAAGGTCAAGAACCTGTCCTTGGACTACGCTGGACGGGAGGCCTCGGCATCGCCTGCCTGTGGTTATCCGTCCATGCACGCCGAGCAGCAGGAAAAACTATTGCAAGACGCACTCACCGCTTAAGCATCTGGCAGACAACACAGTATTAATTTAAGGATCGACAATGGCTATTGAAATCAAGGCCCCTACATTTCCAGAATCGGTTGCCGATGGCACCGTAGCGACATGGCACAAACAACCTGGCGACGCCGTCAAACGCGATGATCTGATCGTCGATATCGAGACCGACAAGGTTGTTCTTGAAGTTCTCGCAGAGGCAGATGGTGTTCTTGGCGATATCGTCAAGGGCGAGGGCGAAACCGTCCTCAGCGGCGAAGTGCTGGGCAGCCTGAAAGATGGCGAAACAGCGGCAGCCAAGCCGGAAGCCAAAGCCGAGGAGAAATCCGACAGCAAAGGCGCCGACAAGGCCGCTGCCAGCGACGCTCCGGCGTCCGGTGAAGAGCCCATGCTCTCGCCAGCCGCGCGCAAGATGGCTGAAGAAAATGGCCTGTCCGCCGCTGATATCACCGGCACGGGCAAAGGCGGTCGCGTCACTAAAGAAGACGTGATGACGGCGGTCGAGGCGAAGAAAAACGCCCCTGCCAAGCCGGCTGCTGCGCCCAAGCCCGCGGCAGCTCAGGCTGTTCCGAGCCTGGGCGAGGGCGACCGTGTCGAGAAACGCGTGCCCATGACTCGTCTGCGCGCACGTATCGCCGAACGTCTGGTTGATGCCCAGTCCTCCATGGCCATGTTGACGACCTTCAATGAAGTCGACATGAAGCCGATCATGGATTTGCGCAAGAAGTACAAGGATCTGTTCGAGAAGAAGCACAACGGCGTGCGCCTGGGCTTCATGTCGTTCTTCGTCAAGGCGGCTACCGAAGCGCTGAAGCGCTACCCCGCAGTCAACGCGTCAATCGATGGCTCCGATGTGGTGTATCACGGTTATCAGGATATCGGTGTGGCCGTGTCCAGCGATCGCGGTCTGGTCGTGCCGATCCTGCGTAACACTGAACACATGAGCCTGGCTCAGGTGGAAGGCACCATCGCCGATTTCGGTCGCAAGGCCAAAGACGGCAAGCTGTCGATGGAAGACATGACTGGCGGCACCTTCACTATCTCCAACGGTGGTGTATTCGGTTCACTGTTGTCTTCGCCCATCGTCAACCCGCCGCAGGCAGCGATTCTGGGTATGCACAAGATCCAGGAGCGCCCAATGGCGGTCAACGGTCAGGTCGTGATCCTGCCGATGATGTACCTGGCGCTGTCCTACGATCACCGTCTGATCGACGGCAAGGAAGCGGTTAGCTTCCTGGTTGCCATCAAGGAACTGCTGGAAGATCCGGCACGTCTGCTGCTGGACATCTGATCAACAGCTGCAAGCTTCAAGCGGCGCGCGGCAAGCTGCTCCATAACGTCACAAGCGTAGGGGCAGCTTTACCCTAACAGCTGCAAACAGAGGAATTGGGTTATGAGTGATAAATACGATGTAGTGGTAATTGGCGCCGGCCCTGGCGGTTATGTGGCTGCCATCCGTGCTGCCCAGCTGGGTCTGAAGACCGCCTGTGTCGAGAAATACGTGGGCAAGGATGGCAAGCAGGCCCTGGGTGGCACTTGCCTGAACGTGGGTTGTATCCCCTCCAAGGCGTTGTTGGACAGTTCCTGGAAGTTTCATGAAGCCCAGGATGGTTTCCAGATTCACGGCATCAGCACCAAAGGCCTGAGCATTGATATTCCGGCCATGCTGGAGCGCAAGGACAAGATCGTCAAGCAGTTCACCGGCGGCGTGACTGCGCTGTTCAAGGCTAACGGCGTGACCAACATCGCTGGCCACGGCAAGCTGTTGGCTGGCAAGAAAGTCGAAGTGACGGATGCTGACGGCAAAGTGACTGTACTGGAAGCCGAGAACGTGATTCTCGCCTCTGGCTCACGTCCGATTGAAATTCCGCCTGCGCCCCTGACCGACGACATTATCGTTGACTCCACCGGTGCACTTGAATTCCAGACAGTACCCAAGAAGCTTGGCGTGATCGGCGCAGGCGTGATTGGCCTGGAGCTGGGTTCTGTGTGGCGTCGTCTGGGTGCCGAGGTTGTGGTATTCGAAGCGCTGGACAAGTTCCTGGGTCTGGCGGACGAGCAGATTGCCAAGGAAGCACTGAAAACCTTTACCAAGCAGGGCATGCAGATCCGTCTGGGCGCTCGGGTTACCGGCACGGACATCAAGCGCAAGCAAGTCACTGTGTCCTTTACTGACGCCGATGGCGAGCAGCAGCTGACTTTCGACAAGCTGATTGTCGCTGTTGGCCGCAAGCCCTATACCGAGAACCTGCTGGCCAGTGACTCCGGTGTCGATATGGACGAGCGCGGCGTGATCTTCGCAGACGATCATTGCGCGACCAGCGTCCCTGGCGTATACGCCGTGGGCGACGCGGTTCGTGGCGCGATGCTGGCCCACAAGGCCTCGGAAGAGGGCGTCATGGTTGCCGAGCGTATTGCCGGTCACAAGACCGCGATGAACTACGATCTGGTGCCTTCGGTTATCTATACTCACCCGGAAATCGCGTGGGTCGGCAAGAACGAGCAGCAGCTCAAGACCGAAGGCGTTGAAGTCAATGTCGGCGTGTTCCCGTTTGCGGCCAATGGCCGTGCGGTAGCAGCCAACGATGCTGGCGGTATGGTCAAGGTGATTGCTGATGCCAAGACTGACCGCGTACTGGGTGTCCATGTGATCGGGCCAGGTGCAGCCGAGTTGGTTCAGCAGGGCGCCATTGGTATGGAGTTTGGTACCAGTGCCGAAGATCTGGGCATGATGGTGTTCTCACACCCGACTGTTTCCGAAGCGCTGCATGAAGCGGCATTGGCGGTAAATGGTCACGCAATACATGTCGCCAATCGCAAGAAGCGATAATATAGCGCCCCTGTGACTGGCAGGTCGTAACTCGGCCTGTCAGACTTCGGGGCGTTATTTCGAAGCGGCAACAACCGGCCGATGGATCGGCCAGTTCGCCAGTGGCAGTTCTGAACAGGGCGCGGGACTCACGGACGCAAAGAGGCGATCCGCTGGCCCAGGCAGCTGTTCAGAGCTTCCATACCGGTGATAAGGGTAATGCGAGCAAGACGCTGGGTTCGATCCGGCGATGCTGCCCGTGTTATGAAACGTAATTCCTACACGATCAAAACGGTAGATACGCATGAATCTTCACGAATATCAGGGGAAGCAGCTGTTCGCTGAGTACGGCCTTCCTGTCTCCAAGGGCTTTGCAGTAGACACTCCAGAAGAAGCAGCTGAGGCTTGCGACAAGATCGGCGGTGACATGTGGGTCGTCAAGGCTCAGGTTCACGCGGGCGGCCGTGGCAAAGCGGGCGGCGTCAAGCTGATCAAGAGCAAAGAAGAAGCCAAGGCGTTTGCCGAAAAGTGGCTGGGCCAGCGTCTGGTGACCTATCAGACAGATGCCAACGGTCAGCCAGTGACCAAGATCCTGGTTGAGTCCTGCACCGACATCGCTCAGGAACTGTACCTGGGTGCGGTTGTGGATCGCTCCAGCCGTCGTATCGTTTTCATGGCCTCTACTGAAGGTGGCGTGGAAATCGAGAAGGTTGCAGAAGAGACTCCCGAGAAAATCATCAAGGCCATCGTTGATCCGCTGGTCGGTCCGCAGCCTTACCAGGGCCGTGACCTGGCATTTCAACTGGGCCTGAAAGGCGACCAGATCAAGCAGTTCACCAACATCTTTGTTGGCCTGGGCAAGCTGTTTGCCGACTACGATCTGGCACTGCTGGAAATCAACCCGCTGGTCATCAAGGAAGACGGCAATCTGCATTGCCTGGATGCCAAGCTCGGCATCGACGGCAATGCCATGTATCGCCAGCCCAAGCTGCGCGGTATGCACGATCCATCACAGGATGACCCGCGTGAAGCCCACGCTGCCAAGTTCGAGCTCAACTACGTTGCGCTGGAAGGCAATATCGGTTGCATGGTCAACGGTGCTGGCCTGGCCATGGGTACCATGGACATCGTCAACCACCACGGCGGCAAGCCCGCCAACTTCCTGGATGTGGGCGGCGGTGCGACCAAAGAGCGCGTTACCGAAGCATTCAAGATCATCCTCTCCGACACCAATGTGAAGGCCGTTCTGGTCAACATTTTCGGTGGCATCGTTCGTTGCGACATGATTGCCGAAGGCATCATTGGCGCAGTGAAGGAAGTGGGCGTGAAAGTACCTGTAGTCGTTCGTCTGGAAGGCAACAACGCCGAGCTGGGCGCCAAGGTACTGAAGGAAAGTGGTCTGAACATCATCGCAGCAACTAGTCTGACCGACGCTGCCCAGCAAGTCGTCAAGGCCGCGGAGGGTAAATAATGAGCATCCTGATCAACAAAGACACCAAAGTTATCTGCCAGGGCTTCACCGGCGCACAGGGTACTTTCCACTCTGAACAGGCGATTGAGTACGGCACCAAGATGGTCGGTGGCGTTACACCTGGCAAGGGCGGCACTACTCACCTGGGCCTGCCCGTGTTCAACACCGTGCGTGAAGCGGTTGAGCAGACAGGCGCTACTGCCAGTGTGATCTATGTTCCTGCGCCTTTCTGCAAGGACTCGATCCTGGAAGCTGCCAACGGTGGCATCAAGCTGATCGTGTGCATCACCGAAGGTATCCCGACCCTGGACATGCTCGACTGCAAAGTCGTCTGTGACCAGTTGGGCGTACGTCTGATCGGGCCTAACTGCCCAGGCGTCATCACCCCCGGCGAATGCAAGATCGGCATCATGCCCGGTCACATTCACCTGCCAGGCAAAGTGGGCATCGTGTCGCGTTCCGGCACCCTGACCTATGAAGCCGTCAAGCAAACCACAGACGCCGGCTTTGGCCAGTCTACCTGTGTTGGTATTGGTGGTGACCCGATCCCGGGCTCCAACTTCATCGACATCCTGCAGATGTTCCAGGATGATCCGAAGACCGAAGCCATTGTCATGATCGGCGAAATCGGCGGCAGCGCAGAAGAAGAAGCCGCAGCCTTTATCAAGGCCAACGTGACCAAGCCAGTTGTGTCCTATATCGCGGGTGTAACGGCTCCGGCCGGCAAGCGCATGGGTCACGCAGGTGCGATCATTTCCGGCGGCAAGGGTACGGCAGATGAGAAGTTTGCTGCGCTGGAAGATGCCGGTGTCAAAACCGTGCGTTCGCTTGCGGATATCGGTGTAGCACTGGCCGAACTGACCGGTTGGGCGCTGAAGAAGTAATTCTTCGCCGACCTGTTGGATGAAAACCCCGCTTCGGCGGGGTTTTTTTATGCCTGCGTGTCTTTCATGACGGTCAGTGCTTCTCATCAGCACAGGCAGTCCGGTAGTGTGTCTATACTGGGCGGCAAGGACACGCATGAATATTTACGAGAAGGGGCTAGCATGCCTGTGTTACCTGATTTACCCGACGCTGGTGCCATATGGTTCAACTTGCTAGCGTTCTTCTGGTTCTTGTTCTGCTGGGTCGGCTATACCTACTATGCGCGCCACAAAGGCCGCGATACGGCCTGCCTTGCCAGCGTGTTGCACCTGTATCGTCAGGACTGGATGAGCCGCCTGTTGATGCGCGAGCAGCGTATTGCCGACGCCAGTGTGATTGGTAATCTGGAGCGCAATACGGCTTTCTTTGCTTCCAGTACCCTGCTGATTCTTGCAGGTCTGATCACGGTGATGGGGGCAACAGACCGCGCGCAAACCCTGCTGCAGGATATGCCCTTTGTCGCGACCGTCAGCCGGCAGATGTCGGAAATGAAACTGCTGGTGATGCTGACCATCTTCGTTTATGCGTTTTTCACCTTTTCCTGGGGCATGAGGCAATATAACTTCGCCTCGGTGCTGCTTGGCTCGGCGCCTTTGGTCGGGGAGAAAAACGTCACTGAAACCGAGCGCAAAGCTTACGCAGCCAGGGCAGCTGCAGTGCTGTCCATGGCCGGCAATGAATTCAACCTGGGGCTGCGCGCCTATTATTTTGCGTTGGCTGCCTTGACCTGGTTTATCAATCCGCTGTTTTTCATGGCAACTACCGCCGGTGTCGTCTGGGTGCTGTATCGCCGGGAGTTTCATTCGGATGTGCTTGAAGTCATGATGTTCAGCCCCACGGCCACTGTTGAGCCGCCCAGCCAGGAGAAGAGTGAATGAGCTTTCCATTATGGTGTCTGTTTTTTGCCGCGCTATTGATTGTGCTGACCAAAGCACCGGTGGCCGTGGCCATGGCCCGAAGCAGTGACAAGGGCTATGACAATCGCCATCCGCGTGCGCAGCAAGCGGCGTTGACCGGCTGGGGTGCCCGCGCGATGGCAGCGCATTCGAATATGCTGGAAGCTTTTCCGTTATTTGCCGCCGGTGTGCTGGTAGCGCAGGTGACCAACACTCAGGGCTCGACGATCAATCTGCTTGCGGCGCTGTTCATCATCTCGCGGATCGTCTACACAGCCTTGTATCTGGCTAACCTGGACAAGTTGCGCAGTCTGGCCTGGGGCGTCGGATTTATCAGTTGTCTGGGGTTGTTGCTGTCGCCGGCCTTGGCGTAATAAAGACAGATTCGATCAGATAGGTGATGCGATAAGTCAGATGGAATATGGCAAAAGCTTAGAGTGGTTTAACGGGAGAGATAAGGAGGGATTAGCAAGGAGAGGAGGAGAGGGCATGCCCGTCAAGGCATGCCCGAAAGCATTACTCTTCCATGCTTTCTTCGATCGAATCTCTTGTCTCAGCAGCGGAGTCGCGAACGTCACCGGCTTTTTCTTTCACATAGTCAGCGCTATCTTCATAGGCTTCGCCGACGGCATCGCCAGCGTCTTCCATGTTTTCACGAGCACGCTCACCCATGGTTTCTTCAGTACCCGTTGCTTCACGAGCGCGGAGTTCTGCTGCTTCGCCAGCTTCTTCCGCAGCGTCACCCATGCTTTCCATGGAATCGGACATGGACTCAGCAGCGTCATCCATCTTGTCTTCAGGTTCTTGTTGGCAGGCTGCCAACAAACCGAGACTGGCCATCAATACGACCGTTGCGCACAACTTTTTCATCGAGATCTCCTTGGGTGATGATTACCATAAGCTTAGTCCGGGGAGCTTTGTAATAGTTCCATTGCTCTCTCGAACTTCAATAGCATAGTCGATATGTGGAGTCCGGAGCAGCTTCTGTTTACTATAGCGCCCCTGTTTCCGACTGTTTTCCGGAATCCTTTACCAGGATCGAGAGCCTGCATGAATAATGTCCATGAACGCGCCCGGAGTTTCCTGTCCGTATTGCGCCACTGCCAGATGTTAGGCATGACGGTAGAGCAGGCGGATGAGCAAGGCCTGATCATCAAATTACCCTATAGCGCGGCCATAATAGGCAATCCTGTCAGTGGCGTGGTGCACGGAGGTGCCATTACCACCTTGATGGATACGTGCTGCGGCATCTCAACCGTGTGTTACCTGCCCGAATTCGAGATTTGCCCGACCCTCGATTTGCGCATTGACTATATGCACCCCGCCGAGCCGGGCAAGGCCATTTATGGCTTCGCCGAATGTTATCGCATCACTCCAACCGTGATCTTCACTCGTGGAGTGGCGTACCAGGATGATCGGGAGCAACCTATCGCCCACGTGGTAGGTACTTTTATGCGCATGGGCAAACCGGATGCGAAAGGTCAGTTGTCTCGTAAAATCGATGGGGAAGCATCATGAGCCTGACAGTTGAGCAAATCGAGCAACTGGTACGCGATGCCCATGATACCGGCAATTTTGATCCGCTGGTCGCGAGCATCCCCTATGCCACCACCATTGGCATGCAGGTGCTCAGGTTGGGTGAAGAGGTGGTTTTTCACCTGCCGATAGCCAAAGACAATATCGGCAATCCGGTGTTGCCAGCTTTGCATGGTGGGGTGATTGCCGGGTTTATGGAGCAGGCCGCGATGTTGCACCTGATGATCTCCATGAGCAGCTCGAGCTTCCCCAAAATAATCGATTTTTCTATCGACTACCTTCGCGCGGGTCTCTACAAAGACACTTATGCCACCTGTCAGGTATGGCGTCAGGGCAGGCGAGTGGGTAATGTGGCGATAACAGCGTGGCAGACCCGCTCCAATGAGCCGATTGCTACGGCCAGAGCGCATTTCAAGCTGGACTGAGCAGGCGATTTCGCCTGCTGATCAGCTGGTTAGCCACCATCCATAGCAGTGTTCCACGCAGCGAGAATGTGCAGACATGGACGCCTTGTTGATCGTCAGCGGTATCGTTGCAGTGCTGATCGCCTGGGTATGGCTGATATTGCAGGCTCGAAGCCTGGGCATGGGGTTGCTGCTGGTAGCGGCAGTGCTGCCGTGGGCCACGTTGTTTATGCGCCGCCGTGGTTATGCCGTGATGCCGCGCTTGCTGCTGCTTACAGGGCTGGTGTGTATGCTGGCCGGGGCGGCATGGCTGCATCGGGATCAGCCAGAGCGTTTCGATAGTCTGCTAGCAGGTGATTGGGTAAGCCCAAAAGCCGCTCCAGGCAGTATTGAGGGCGAGTTGATGGGGCAGCGTTTTGTGCCTGATCGGGCCGTATGGCAGGGCACCGAGCTGACCCTGCAGGAAGGCGAGGGCGAACGCGTGCGTCGCTCCCTGAGTATTCGTTTTGCCAAAGTGCCCGGTTTACTGCGGCAACAGCGCATAGAACGGTTGCCGACTGATGAGGGTCCCGGGCCTGAGCTGGTAATACAGTGGTACACCGGCGCATTGCAAGCGCCTGGGTTGAGGCGTGTGGTTGAGGGCTACACCCTGAGTCTGGAGTTCACCCCGCAAGCGGATGGACGCACGGCAGTGCGCATGCACCTGCACCTGCCCAGCCAGGACGCGACACGGGTTACTGGAAATTTCTGGCTGGACGAAACACCTGCTTGGCTAAAGACCCTTGAGCGCACGCCCAGCTTCCAGGTCCCAGTGCTGGAGACAGCCCCCGCTCCTGTTGCCCGTGCAGCTAACCCCGAGCCTCTGGAATCATCATTGGGCCAATGGCAGACAGTCAGTCTGCTGGCGTTGCTGGATGAGCCAGAGCTGTTTCTTGACCAGAACGTCAGGCTGACAACGGTCACCAATCGGGTTTATGAAGGTCGTCTGAAGACCGTCAGTGCTGAGCAACGCGTGGTCATAGCACAGCCGCGTGGCCCCAATCAGGTGGATTACCACTTCCACCCGCTGGATATCCGCAGCCTGGAAGTACGTTATCGCGCCACGCGGTGACTTGAAATCTGCGCACTAGTCCCCATTAAAGGCCCATCAGCACGTTAGGCGGATCCGTCCGCTTGCCTGCCTCTGGTCCTGGCCGCGAATGCCTGCGTCTGGACCTACTACGCCTTGAGAAACTAAAGGGAGACAACCGAAGATGACCGTGGAAGCCCATAAGGAAACGCTCGGATTTCAGACTGAGGTGAAGCAACTGCTGCACCTGATGATCCATTCGATGTACTCGAACAAGGAGATCTTTCTTCGCGAGCTGATTTCCAACGCCTCTGATGCCTCTGACAAGCTGCGCTTTGAAGCCATCGCCAAACCCGAACTGCTGGAAGACCAGCCGCATATCGGTATCCGCATCAGCTCTGACCAGACGGCCAACACGCTGACCATCGAAGACAATGGTATCGGCATGTCGCGCGAGGAAGTCATCGAGAACCTGGGCACCATCGCCAAGTCGGGTACGGCATCCTTCATGCAGCAGTTGACCGGTGACCAGAAGAAGGACGCGAGCCTGATCGGCCAGTTCGGTGTCGGCTTCTACAGTGCCTTTATCGTTGCTGACAAGGTGGAAGTCTTTACCCGCCGCGCCGGATTGGACAATGCCGAAGGTGTGCGCTGGGAATCCGCCGGCGAGGGTGAGTTCACTATCGAGAACGTGGCGAAGGCCGAGCGCGGCACGCGCATCGTGCTGCATCTCAAGGCCGCTGAATCCGAGTTTGCCGATGGCTGGCGTTTGCGCAATGTGGTGAAAAAATACTCTGACCACATTTCCCTGCCCATCGAACTGCCCAAGCAGTCAATGGGAGACGACAAGGACGCAGCAGCGGAACTGGAATGGGAAACCGTCAACCGTGCCAGCGCCCTCTGGACCCGCGCCCGTACCGAAGTGAAGGACGAGGAATATCAGGAGTTCTACAAGCACGTCGCCCATGATTTCGAGAACCCACTGAGCTGGAGCCACAACAAGGTCGAAGGCAAGCTGGAGTACACCAGCCTGTTATATGTGCCCGGCCGTGCCCCTTTTGATCTGTACCAGCGTGAAGCGCCGCGCGGTTTGAAGCTGTATGTACAGCGTGTGTTCATCATGGATGACGCTGAACAGTTCCTGCCGTTGTACCTGCGTTTTGTCAAAGGTGTGGTCGATTCCAACGATCTGTCGTTGAACGTCTCGCGTGAGATCCTGCAGAAGGATCCCGCTATCGACAGCATGAAGTCGGCACTGACCAAGCGCGTGCTGGATATGCTGGAAAAACTGGCTAAGAAAGAGCCTGAGCAGTACGCAACCTTCTGGAAAAATTTCGGCAGCGTGTTGAAGGAAGGCCCGGCTGAAGATTTCGCCAATCGCGAGAAAATCGCCAGCCTGTTGCGCTTTGCGTCCACTCAGCAGAATGACGACAGCGAAGTAGTTGGCCTGGATGCTTATATGGAACGCATGCAGGAAGGTCAGGACAAGATCTATTATCTGACCGGCGAGCGCTACAACCAGGTCAAGAACAGCCCGCACCTGGAAATCTTCCGCAAGAAAGGCATTGAAGTACTGCTGCTCACCGACCGTATTGATGAATGGTTGATGAGCCACCTCAACGAATACCAGGGCAAGACCTTCGTCGACATCGCCCGTGGCGATCTGGATCTGGGTTCGCTGGAAGCCGACGAAGACAAGCAGGCACAGGAAGAAGCGGCCAAGGCCAAAGCCGATCTGGTTCAGCGCATCAAGGCAGTGCTCAGCGAAAGCGTCGAAGACGTCAAGGTTTCGCATCGTCTGACTGACTCGCCTGCGGTACTGGTGATCAATGAAGATGGCATGGGCTTGCAGATGCGCAAGATCCTCGAAGCAACCGGCCAGCCTGCGCCTGAGAGCAAGCCGATCATGGAGATCAACCCGGCGCACCCGCTGCTGGAGAAGCTTGACCAGGAACAGGATGAGGCCCGCTTTGGCGATCTGAGCCACATTCTCTTTGATCAGGCGGCACTCGCTGCTGGTGAAAGTCTGCAGGATCCGGGTGCCTATGTACGCCGGCTGAACGCGCTGCTGGTGGAACTCAGCAAGTAATGTCAGCTCAGTAACAGCACTACGCAAGGCCCAGCCACTCCGGTGACTGGGCCTTTTTTATACACGTTAAATCTCGACATGATGTGACATCTCGCCCCGGCACGCTTTCAAGCGGCTATGCTTTGACTCGAGCGTTAACTGCAGCCTGCCTGTTATAAACCTATTGGAGCCTACAATGAGAAAAACCCTGACCACAATGATGCTGCTCGGCGCAGCGGGAATGGCGCATGCCGAGATGGTGACGCAGCCTGTCGCTTACGAGATTGATGGCGAAGCCTATGAGGGCGTGCTGGTTTACGACGGATCAGTAGACGACAAGCGACCCGGATTGTTGATGGTGCCGAACTGGATGGGCATGACTGAAAACTCATTGAAAAAGGCCTACCGCGCGGGTGGTTCTGACTATGTGGTGTTCGTGGCGGACATGTATGGCAAATCGGTGCGGCCGAGCAATGCGGATGAGGCCAAGGAAGCAGCGACATTCGTACGCTCGGACCGGCCGCTGATGCGCAAGCGCGTCAATGCGGCGCTGGACGTGTTCAAGCAGAGTGATCTGGCTGTGTTGGATAGCTCGAAAATGGGCGCTATAGGCTTCTGCTTTGGCGGCGGAGTGGTACTGGAGCTGGCACGCTCGGGTACCGAGATTGACGGTGTTGCGTCCTTCCACGGCAACCTGGACACTCCGGACGCCAATGATGCCAAGGCGATCAAGACGCCAGTACTCGTGCTCAATGGTGCTGACGACCCTGCGGTGCCCGCGGAGCAGATCCGCGCGTTCGAGAAGGAGATGAGCGACGCTGAGGTGGATTGGCAGTTCGTCAATTACGGCGGTGCGGTGCATTCCTTCACCGACCCAACGGCCGCCAATCCCGGGCGCAATGAGTACCACCCGCAGGTAGCGGCGCGCTCTTTCGCCGCCATGCAGCTGTTTTTCGCTGAAACCATGGAGTGAGCAATGGCCACCCTGCACAGCACTACAGGGTGGCTTAACGGTGCGCTTTATAATGCTTATTCACGACGGTGATGACACGTACTTGAGCTGAATGTACTTGCATTATGGTCGCCGACAAGGACCGCAGCCCCTGAAATAACTGGTCAGAGGCGCCTGCAGTAAAGAATTTTTCTTGGCTTGGATCGCTCTGATTCGCGCTTCATAGACTATGCCCATTTGCTTTCTCAGACGGCATAATGAAGCCGTCTACTAAGCACGCACCGCAACGGTGTGTAGCGTTAACTGACCTAAAAGAATAATTTAAACGTCACGGAGAGTCTGTTATGTCCAAACCCGAATTGCCCGGTTGGCGCTGGGGCCCCTTCACCTTCCGCATGCCGTTCTATCACACCCGATTTTACTGGCAGGAAGCGCTGCAGGGTTTGTTCGTCGCTGCGGCGACCGGCCTGGCGCTAGTGCCGCTGATGATGGAGTTTTTCGGGCTTGGGTTTGAAGAGGCCGTGGCGGTGTCGATGATCCATTCGGCGATCATTGCCTCTGCCATTATCGTTTTTGGTGAACCCTACGCACCGGGGTGGATTACGCCGGCGTTGCCCCTGGTACTGGCGTATGTGCTGGGTGGTTATGACGACCCTGCCTCGCGCTGGCAGGCGATGACCGCGCTGTCGCTCAATTTTGCCGCGCTGCTGTTCATCCTGGGCATTTCCGGGTTGGGCAAGAAATTCGTGCTCTGGCTACCAGATACGCTCAAGGCCGGCATCATCCTCGGCGCCGCTATCGCCGCGCTCAAACGCGTGTTCGTTGACGATGCCGAACGCTTTCTGTTGCAGCAACCGATTGCCATCACCCTGGCCTGTGCGGTGTGCCTGATCTTCGCTTTCTCGCTGCCGATGGCGAAACTCAAGGCCAAGTACAAGGTGTTTGCCATTATTGGTGCGCTTGGCTTGCTGCCGGGCTTCATGATCGCTGCCCTGGTGGGGCCGCTGGTAGGCGAGGTGAGCTACGACATTCAGTGGGGCATTCTGATTCCGCCGGTCGGTGCCGCCTGGGCGCAGATGTCGCCGTTCGCGATCGGCTGGCCGAGCCTGGAGATGTTCCTGCAGGGTATCCCGCTGGCGATCATTACTTACGTGATCCTTTTCGGCGACATGGTCACCGGTAATGAGGTTATTCGTGACGGGTTGACTGCTCGACATGACGAGCATATCGATATCAACCCCACACGTACTCATATCTCCGTTGCCATTCGTAACGCGATCATGGGGGTTACAGCGCCGTTCTTCCCGACTCAGGGCACCATGTGGACGGGGGTTCAGGTGATCATCGTGCAGCGTTGGAAGCTGGGCAAGGAAAACATGAACAGCCTGCACAGCGGCCTGGCATCCTATTATCTGATGGGTATACCGCTGATGTTCTTCCTGCTACCGCTATTGACCGGTCTGCAGCCTTTGCTGGGCATCGCGCTGTCGCTGACGCTGGTACTGACCGGGTTTGCCTGTGCCTATGTGGCCATGGCCATCCCACAGAACAATACAGCCCGCGGCACAGTGCTCCTGATCGGCGCCGCTCTGGCGTTCTTTGAGCCCTGGATCGGTCTTACCTTTGGTGTACTGGCGACCCTGCTGCTGGTCGGCTGGGATGTCAATCGCGATCCGATTCCGCATGAGGACTAAACCGCCTCTGGGCGGTTAGCGACAAGCTTCAAGATTAACCCCGCCAGTGTTGGCGGGGTTATTGGTTAGAGTGTTGACATCGCCGGGCTACAGCCCAAACTGAGCGCGCTTGCGCTTTTCCGAAGGAAACCTTGTGCGCCCCGATTCTGACAGTCAATACAACGGTGGGCCGGTCAACTGGCGCATCGTTACCAGCCTGATTCCCTATCTCAACGAGTTTCGCGGCCGCGTTGCCCTGGCCATGGGCTTTCTACTGGTGGCCAAACTGGCCGGCGTAGCGGTGCCCTGGGCACTGAAACTGCTCGTCGACCATTTTGAACCCACCGCCAATGCGCTGGTGGTCGTGCCTGTGGCGCTGGTGGCCATGTACGGTTTGCTGCGTTTTTCCAGTGTGTTTTTCTCAGAGCTGCGGGATGCGGTTTTTGCCCGTGTAGCCGAGCGTGCCATGCGCCGGGTGTCGCTGCGGGTTTTCGAGCATCTGCACCGCCTGGACCTGGGCTTTCATCTGTCGCGACGCACCGGTGGGCTGGCCCGGGATATCGAGCGCGGTACCAGCGGCATCAGCTTTCTGCTGCGCTTCATGGTCTTCAATATCCTTCCCACGCTGCTAGAGATCGGCTTGATAGCGATCATTCTGCTGGCCAACTTCAGCCCCATGTATGCGTTCACGGTGCTGGGTTCGGTGCTGCTGTATGGCAGTTTTTCGATATGGTGCACCGAGTGGCGCAACCGTTTCGTGCGTGAGAGCAACAAGCTCGACAACAGCTCCAATACCCGCGCAGTCGACAGCCTGCTGAACTACGAGACGGTCAAGTATTTCGGCAATGAACGCTTCGAAGCGCAGGAGTACGACGCGCATCTGCAAGGCTGGGAAGCAGCCCGGATGAAAAACCGGCTATCCCTGGCAGCGCTCAACTCGGGCCAGGCGTTGATCATTGCCGGGTCGGTGACGCTGATGATGTTCATGGCGGCGGCTCAAGTCTCCGCTGGTGACATGACCCTGGGTGAACTGGTGATGATCAACGCCTATATGATCCAGCTGTTTGTGCCGCTGGGCTTTCTCGGCTTTATCTATCGGGAAATCCGTGAGGCGCTGACCAATATCGAACGCCTTTTCGGCTTGCTCGATGCGCCAGTCAAGGTCGCCGATGCGCCGGACGCCAAGCCGTTAGAGATCACCGGAGGCGCGGTGGATTTCGACCAGGTCAGCCATGCGTACGATCCGGCTCGGCCGATCTTGCAGGGTGTGGACCTGCATATCCCCGCGGGTCATACCCTGGCGATTGTGGGGCCCAGTGGCGCGGGCAAGTCCACGCTGGCGCGCTTGCTGTTCCGCTTCTATGACGTTGCCGGCGGCGCGATTCGTGTCGACGGCCAGGACATACGTGGGGTGACCCAGGACAGTCTGCGTCAGGCCATCGGCGTGGTACCGCAGGATACCGTGCTGTTCAATGACACCATCGGCTACAACATCGCCTACGGTAAGCCGGGTGCCAGCGAGGAAGACATCTGGAACGCGTTGCGCATGGCACAACTGGAAGATTTCGTCCGGCGGTTGCCAAAGGGTCTGGCCACTCAGGTAGGCGAGCGTGGGCTCAAACTGTCCGGTGGCGAGAAGCAGCGCATCGCCATCGCCCGGGTACTGTTGAAGAACCCGCCGATTCTGATTCTCGACGAGGCCACTTCGTCATTGGATACCCATGCCGAGAGACTGATTCTCGACGCACTTAATCTGATCTCGCAGAAGAGGACCACTTTGGCGATTGCTCACCGGCTATCGACCATCGTGCACGCCGAGCGCATTCTGGTATTGGATCAGGGGCGTGTGGTGGAGCAGGGCAGCCATGCCGAACTGCTCGCTGCTGGCGGGGCTTATGCGCGGCTTTGGGCTGACCAGCAGCGTGAACAGCAGTAACTTCAAACATTCTTCCCTGGCAGCAAGGCCGAGTAGATCTCGATCAGCGCTGCCAGCCGGAGCATAGCCTGCTTATTCTTGACGCTTATGTGGCTTGAGCTGACGCGCGGGGCGGAGAAGAATGCTCAAAACAGACAGAGGAGCACGCCCATGAGCAGCGTTATCGAACAGTGGCATCAGATCGTCAAACACCAGGACGCCAAGGGCCTGGATGCATTACTGGCCGAGGATGTGGTTTTCCATTCGCCAGTTGTTCATACCCCGCAAACCGGCAAGAAAATCACCCGGCTGTACCTGATGGCGGCGATGCAGGTGCTGAATGCACCTGGGCACTTCAGTTATTTGCGTGAAGTGGAGCAGGGCAATCATGCGGTGCTGGAGTTCGATACTTTGATCGACGGCGTCAAGATCAACGGCGTGGACATGATCGAATGGAACGATGAAGGTCAGATCATTGATTTTAAAGTCATGGTCAGGCCCTTGAAGGCAATCAATGCCATTCATCAGGCGATGGGCTCGATGTTGGATCAGCTCAAGCCCAAGGGCTGATCACGCCCTCCGTGCGGGATGGAACTCGGTCTTCCGGTGACGTATTCCGAGAGTCTTCGTCAGGCCAGGGCGGCGATCTCGGCGGGTGGGGTGAGGTGTAGCGCGGCAGCGACCACATCACCGATTACCAGTACCGCCGGGCTTTGTAATCCAAAAGCGGCAGCGGCGTCGCAGAGACTGGCGAGATCACACTGATGCTGGCGCTGGTCCGGGAGGCTGGCTCGCTCGATCATCGCTACGGGCGTGTTCGCAGACATGCCGCCCGCCAGCAGTCCTTGCTGGATCTGCTGCAAACGCGCTACGCCCATATAGATCACCAGCGTGGTGCCGCCCATCGCCAGGCCTTGCCAGTTCAGGTCGCTATCGTCCTGCGTATGCGCCGTCACCAGGGTCACGCCGCGGCTAGTGCCGCGCAAGGTCAGCGGGATCCCGCATTGGGTAGCACCGGCGAGTCCTGCGGTGATGCCATTGACGATTTCCGATTCGATGCCCCGTTCGGCCAACCATTGCGCCTCTTCACCGGCGCGGCCAAAAATGCATGGATCACCGCCCTTCAAACGCACCAGCCTGCGGCCCTGGCGGGCGTAGCGCAGCATCAGGCGGTTGATAAAGTCCTGCGGAGTAGAGCGGCAGCCGCCGCGTTTGCCGACGCGTACCAGCTGCGCCTGCGGGCAGTGCTCAAGAATGGCCGGGTTGACCAGATCATCCACCATGACCACATCGGCCTGGCTGAGTACGCGCACTGCCTTGAGGGTCAGCAGTTCCGGGTCGCCGGGGCCGGCACCTACCAAATGGACAAGAGCGGTCATGGGGTTTCTCCGGTGGATAGTGTGTGATGGTTCCGGCCGTTCGCGCCGAGGCCGGCGCTCCCACAAAGGCCAGCGCTATTATCGGGCAGGTATGGCTTGGCTCGAGCTGGTAGGAGCGGCGGCCCCGCCGCGAAAAGGCCTCTCATACCACCACCCGAGCCCGGCTCAGTAACCCCTTGATCTCGGGGTACACGCGGTGTTTGGGGTAAGGCTGTTCGCGACGAGGCCGTCGCTCCCACCCGATCTAGTCTGAGCACACTCCAAACTGCGGGATCGATGGCCCCTGTGGGAGCGACGGCCCCGTCGCGAAAGCGGTGTTTCATACCGCCGCACCGGCTCGGTTCAGCAGCCCTCTGATCTCTGGCACGCAGGAACCACATTCGGTCCCGCAGCCCAGTTCAGTCTTCAGTCCTTGCAGATCCAGGCCGCGTTCAATACCGGCTTGAATACGGCTCTGACTCACATTCATGCAATTGCACAGGGTGCGATCAACGCAACCGGCTGCGCCCCCTGGCGGGGTGCTCAGGGGCGCCAGAAACCAGCGGCGCAGTGCCGCATCGGCTTCTCCGCTTTGCCAGACGGCTCGTAGCCAGTCGCGGGCGGCGGTTTCTCCGGTCAAGCGAATGGCGGTAATGCGACCCTCTTCAATCCTGACCCGCTTGCCAATCGCCCGCCGAGGGTCGTCGTAGATCAGCACCGGGCCGCTGTGCAAGTCCAGCAGGCTATCCAGCTTGGCAAGCCAATCGGCATCCGGTGCATTGCGGTGCGCGGCGCGGATCAGCAGGGCAGGGCGATCGCGCCCGGCCAGACTGAAGCTGGCGAACGCCAGCTCCTCGCAGTGTTCACGCAACGCGGTGAAGCGCTGCTGCACATCGTCTTCCACCAGCACAAACAATTCCCAGGGAAAGACCACCGGCTTGATGTTGATGCCGGCCTGTTTCAGCTCGGGCTGTTTGGACAGCGGATCAAATAGCGGCTGGGTCAGCACGTTAACGCCGAGACCTTTTAGAAAGCGATTGCCCCAGTGCATCGGAATATAGGCCTGGCCGGGGCGAATCTGCTCATCTGCCAGCACCGGCAGGATCAGCTCACCACGGCGGCTTTTGACCTGCACCAGTTGGCCATCGACCAGACGGCGGCTGCGCAGTTCGTCGGGATGCAGGCTGATCTGCGCCTGCTCGACATGGCCGAACAACTGCGCCGCGGTGCCGGTGCGGCTCATGCCATGCCACTGATCACGCAGTCGCCCGGTATTCAATGTAAGCGGAAAGCGCGCATCGCGCTGTTCCTTGTGCGGCACGTAAGATTCGGCAATAAAGCGTGCCCGGCCGTCGTCAGTCGGAAACTGACTGTCCGAGTACAGCCGCACAGCGCCCGTTTGCGTTGCTGCGTCGAAGGGCCACTGCTGCGGCCCAAGTTCGTCGATCAGCGCGTAACTCAGCGCGCTGTAATCCAGATCCCGGCCGGCGGTGAGCCCACGGTATTCATCGAACAGCGATTGAGGACTGTCAAAATCGAACAGAGTCGGCTGCCCTGGGCGCAACTGCGCTTCCAGGCGCGTAGCCAGATCGCAAACGATTGCCCAGTCTGGTCGAGCTTCCCCGGGCGCGGGAACGGCTGAACGCACGCGGCTGATACGCCGTTCAGAGTTGGTCACGCTGCCGGCCTTTTCACCCCAGCTCGCGGCCGGCAGTAGCAGGTCAGCGTAGTGACAGGTTTCGGTGGTGCCAAAGGCTTCCTGCACCACCACAAACGGGCAGGCGGCCAGCGCTTCGTGGATCAGCGTCTGGTCGGGCATGGATTGCGCGGGGTTGGTACAGGCAATCCACAGCGCCTTGATCTTGCCTTGGCGAACGCCCTCGAACAGCTCAACGGCACTCAATCCGACATTGCCCGGCAGGCTATCGACGCCCCAGTATTCAGCCACTTCATCGCGATGCTCAGCATTGGCGGCTTCGCGGTGGCCAGGCAACAGATTGGACAGGCTGCCGGTCTCGCGGCCGCCCATTGCGTTGGGTTGGCCGGTCAGCGAGAAGGGCCCGCTACCGGGTTTGCCGATCTGCCCGGTTGCGAGGTGCAGATTGATCAATGCGCTATTTTTCGCACTGCCGGCGCTGGACTGATTCAGGCCCATGCACCACAGCGATAGAAACGAGGGTGCGGTACCGATCATGCGCGCTACGCTTTGCAGGTCATCCTGACGAATGCCGCAGATGCCCGAGACCATTTCCGGTGTGTAATCGCGCACTAGTGCTTTCAGTTCATCAAACCCGCCGGTGTGCTCATCGATAAAGCGCCGGTCCAGCCAGCCCTCCCACATCAGAATATGCAGAATGCCGTGGAACAACGCCACATCGGTGCCGGGCTGCACCGCGAGATGCATATCGGCGATATCGCATGTATCGGTGCGCCGCGGGTCAACAACGATGATGCGCATCTCCGGCTTGTCTGCCTTGGCCTGCTCCAGGCGGCGGAACAGCACTGGATGCGCGTATGCCATATTGCTGCCGACGATCAGCAGGCAATCGCTTTGTTCAATGTCTACATAGGAGCAGGGCGGTGCATCGGCACCCAGGCTGCGCTTGTAACCGACCACTGCGCTGGACATGCAGAGCCGCGAATTACTGTCGATATTGTTAGTGGCCACTAACGCGCGGGCCAATTTGTTGAAGGCGTAATAGTCCTCGGTCAGCAACTGCCCGGAGATGTAGAAGGCCACGCTGTCGGGGCCGTGTTCGGCGATGGTCTGTCCAAACACCTGGGCGGCATGGCCCATGGCGGTAGCCCAGTCTGTGCGGCTGCGTGCCAGACTTTTGCCTAGCCGCAGTTCTGGGTACAAGGCTCGCGCTGTCAGGTCGCCGGTCAGATGCAGGGTAGCGCCTTTGCTGCACAGACGTCCGTAGTTGGCCGGATGCGCCGGGTCGCCCTTGACGCCGATAATGCGCTCATTATCGTGTTCGATCAGCACACCGCAGCCGACGCCGCAGTAGCAGCAGGTGGAGGCGGTTGTTCGAGTCATGGTGCTATGCCCGATTTTGCTCCATCGAGTACTACGATGTTGGGGGCGGGCCGGGCTGGACACGCTGTGAACCCATCCCTGGGAGCTCGGCGATGCCCGTCCAGGGCATCGACGGTCCAGCCCAGCCCGCCCCCAACATCTCTGCTTAGCTCCGTGCAGGCCGCGGAAAAAAACATCACGCTGATCCCCGCGCTTTGTCCAACACCAGCTGCACCCGACCATTCTCGACCCGGGTCGGATAACGATGCGTACAGCCCACATCCGGCGCTACGGCCTCGCCGTTTTCCAGTTGAATGGTCCAGTTATGCAGTGGGCAGGTGACCTGCTTGCCGAATACGATGCCCTGGGACAGCGGCCCGTTCTTGTGCGGGCAGCGGTCGTCTACGGCAAACACATCGTCATCGCTAGTGCGAAATACCGCGATATCACATTTGGCGCCGGTCACTACGCGCGAGCCAAGTTGTGGGATGTCTTCCAGGGCACAGATATCCAGCCAGTTCATAAAGCCACCTCGGCAATTTCCTTGACCGCTATGCGGCGGAACTCGTTTTTCAGCTCTTCCTTCTCGATGCGCTCTTTCCAGGGATCCTGTTCGAACGACAGGGAAAACAGCAGGCGCTCGTGCAAGGCCTTGCGTCGCTCCGCATCCTCCAGCACGCCCTTCTTGATATGCTCCATACCGACGCGGTGCATGTAGTGCACGGTGCGTTCGAGGTAGAAGGCTTCCTCACGGTAGAGCTGCAAAAACGCCAGGCTGTATTCCATCACCTCGGCTTCGGTCTTGACCTTGACGAAGAACTCCCCGGCTTCGGTCTTGATCCCGCCGTTGCCGCCGATATACAGCTCCCAACCAGAATCCACCCCGATGATGCCCACATCCTTGATGCCGGATTCAGCGCAGTTGCGCGGGCAACCGGAGACCGCCAGCTTGACCTTGTGCGGCGACCACATATTGAACAGTGCGTGCTCCAGGTCGATGCCCATCTGCGTCGAATTCTGCGTACCAAAGCGGCAGAATTCGCTGCCAACGCAGGTTTTCACCGTGCGGATGGATTTACCGTAGGCGTGGCCGGAGGGCATGTCCAGATCCTTCCAAACCGCGGGCAGATCCTCCTTCTTTATGCCCAGCAGATCAATCCGTTGGCCGCCTGTAACCTTGACCATCGGCACCTGATACTTGTCGGCTACATCGGCAATCCGGCGCAGTTCCGCTGCGTTGGTGATGCCGCCCCACATGCGTGGAATCACCGAGTAGGTGCCGTCTTTCTGAATGTTGGCGTGGGCGCGTTCGTTGATAAAACGCGACTGCGGGTCGTCCTTGGCTTCGCCCGGCCAGGTGGAGATCAGGTAATAGTTCAGCGCAGGGCGGCAGGTCGCGCAGCCGTTTGGCGTGCGCCATTCCATAAAGCGCATGGCGTCGGGGATGCTGATCAGGTGTTGCTCGCGAATCGCCTTGCGCACCTGGCCGTGGTTCAGGTCGGTACAGCCACAAACGGCTTTCTCGCTTTTGGGCTTCACATCGGCTGCGCCGCCCACGGTGTTAATCACGATCTGTTCGACCAGCCCTGTGCAGGAGCCGCAGGAGCTGGCGGCCTTGGTGTGTTTTTTTACATCATCTACACTGAACAGCCCGTGCTCCTGAATCGCCTTGACGATGGTGCCCTTGCAGACGCCGTTACAACCACAGACCTCCATGTCATCGGGCATGTTGGTGGTCTTGCTCTGGCCCTGGTGGCCAGTATCACCAATAGCATTCTCACCGAACATAAGGTGATCACGAATCTGGTGAATATTGTGATTCTCCTTGACCATACGGAAGTACCACCCGCCATCGGCGGTGTCGCCGTACAGGCAGGCACCGACCAGAATGTCGTTCTTGATCACCAGCTTCTTGTACACGCCGCCGATGGGGTCGGAGAGGGTGATCACTTCGCTGTCGTCATCGCCCATAAATTCGCCGGCGGAGAACAGGTCGATGCCGGTTACCTTGAGCTTGGTCGAGGTCACCGAGCCTTCGTAGCGACCATAACCGAGCATGGCAAGGTGATTGGCGCAGACCTTGGCCTGCTCGAACAGCGGGGCGACCAGGCCGTAGGCAATGCCGCGGTGGCTGGCACATTCGCCGATGGCGTAGACCTTTGGGTCGTAGGTTTGCAGTGTATCGCTGACCAGAATGCCGCGATTGCAGGCCAGGCCGGCGCTTTCTGCTAGGTCGGTATTTGGGCGGATGCCGGCGGCCATAACCACCAGATCGGCGGGAATCTCACTGCCATCCTTGAAGCGCACGGCTCTGACCCGGCCCTTGCCGTCATCCAGCAACTCGCTGGTGAACTGCGGCAGCAGGAATTTCAGCCCGCGCTCTTCCAGCGAACCCTGGAGCAAGTCACCTGCGGTGCGATCCAGCTGGCGTTCCAGCAGCCATTCACCGATATGCACGACGGTGACATCCATGCCGCGCATCTTCAACCCATTGGCCGCTTCAAGGCCGAGCAGGCCGCCGCCGATGATCACAGCGTGCTTGTGGGTCTTGGCGGTGTTCATCATTGTTTCGGTATCGGCGATATCCCGATAGCCGATCACGCCCTGCAGATCCTTGCCGGGAATCGGCAGGATGAAAGGGTTGGAACCGGTCGCCATCAACAGACGGTCGTATTCCGCTTCAGTACCGTCATCGGCATATACACGGCAGGCCTTGCGATCAATTCTGACCACCTTGCGGCCGGTATGCAGGGTGATGTTGTTGTCCGCATACCACTTGAGATCGTTGAGGATAATGTCCTCGAACGCCTGTTCGCCAGCCAGGACTGGGGAGAGCAGAATGCGGTTGTAATTGGGGTGTGGCTCGGCACCGAATACGGTGATGTCGTACATGTCCGGAGCAAGCTTGAGCAGCTCTTCCAGAGTACGTACTCCGGCCATGCCGTTGCCTACCATCACCAGTTTGAGCTTTTGCATCTGTTGCTCCGCATTGTTGAGCGCAAAACAAAAAAAGGCGTCCCACCGCTTTCGCGGTAGGACGCCTTTGTCCGGTTCTGATTAATCAGAAGAGTGCCATCATCGTTGACTGTGCACTGTATGTAAGTCATGCCCGTGCGAAACTTCGCACCGTTATATTTTCTAATGCACAGCTTGTGCCAGTTAAATAGTCCATATATATCAAGGGTATGCGATAGTCTGTCTGGCGTGTATCGCCCCTATATGAGGCGTGCGGCACCAGCGTGGTGCGAATTCACGGCAGCAGGTCATCCAGGTGGTGTTCGGTATCAAGGCCATGCAGTGCGAAACTTCTGGCGTAGCGATAGGGGGCATGGCCGTCCCATATCAGACCGTCGATCAGCGTGCTGCTCCGCAGCGGCGACGCTGGCACCTTTATCCCCAGCGAAGTTGCCGCTGCCTGATAGATGTCCAGTTGCTGGACCTGCTCGGCCACGCTGAGGTAATCAGGATCGTCCTGTAACAGACCCCAGCGCCTGAATTGCGTCATGAACCACATGGCATCCGATAGATAGGGCATGTTGACTGCACCGCCAGCATGAAATCTCAGCGGGTGAGCATCCTGCCAGTGCTCGCCATTACCATCCTGATACTGGCCGAGCATGCGCGGCAGTACTGCCTCCAGAGGTGCGTCGAGATAACTGGCAGTACTGATCAGTTGGGCTGTACAGCGACGGTTCTCCGCGTTCTGATCGATAAAGCGGCTGGCGTCGAGCACCGCCATTACCAGCGCCTTGGCAGTATTGGGATGCTGATCGACAAAATCCAATGAGCTGGTCAGGACCTTTTCCGGATGATCCGGCCAGATCGACTGACTTGTCGCCACGGTAAAAGCCTGGCCCTGCTCGATAGCGTAGGCGCCCCAGGGCTCACCTGCACAGAAGCCGTCGATACGCCGCGCCTTCAGGTGGTGCACCATTAGTGATGGGGGCACCATCAAGGTGTCGATATTGCGCAACGGATGTATGCCCAATGTCGCCAACCAGTAGTACAGCCACATGGCGTGGGTGCCGGTGGGGAAGGTACTGGCCAGGAATATCGGGCTGTTGCCCTGATGCACGCGTTTGGCAAGCGCCTGGGCATCGGTCACGCCGGCACGCTGCAGTCCGGCGCTGAGATTGATGCTCTGCCCATTCTGGTTCAGCCCCATGAGTACTGCCATGGGTTTACTTGGGCTGGCGAGGCCCAGGTGCATGCTGTAAATCAAGCCATACATGCCCTGGGCGGCGTCCAGTTCACCGCTGAGCAGACGGTCCCGTAGGGCGGACCATGAGGCCTGTCTTTACAGCTCTATGCGCAAGCCATAACGCTCGGCAAAGCCCTGGGTAGCTGCGACAATCAGCGACGCGGCGTCGGTCAGCGGCAGGTAGCCGAGCCGGATCAGGGTTTTCTCCGGCGCATCACTGCCGTTGACCCAGGCAAGCGGGCGATGCTTATGCGGCTCTTGCGTCATGATATTTTCCTGTCGTCAAACCCCAAACAAACCTGCACGCCAAAACAAAAAAGCGTCGTGTATCTGGAAGGTGAAAGCACTCCAGGTACACGACGCCCTTGTCGCTCTGCGCTTTCCACCGATAAATCGGAGCTGGAAAATTCAGAGCAAGGACTGTGCCACAGACCTTAACGCACGATCATCACCGAGGTTCTGGACAGTTGCACCACCCGAAGCGCATTGGTGCCGAGCACATAATCTTCAGCACGCTTGCGCTTGTGCGAGGCCATGATGATCAGGTCTGCATCGATCTTCTTAGCCACCCGCAAAATAGCCTCATAGGCCTTGCCGTCCGCCACTATGCGCTGCACCTTGATGTCCTTGGGGACGTTCGCCTTGACGAACTCCCTGAGGTTATCGGTGATCGCCTGCTTGGCTTTGGCGGCGTATTCCTTCGGGAAGAAACCGCCCACCAGAGGCAGCCCGAAGTCTGGAATCACCATCACCACATGCAACGAAGCGCTGTAGTCCCTGCACAGCTGCAGGGCAGTGGGCAGCGACTTGCTCCATGATGCCTTGTGGTTCAGATCAATGGGTAGCAGGATGCGGTTATACATGCTGGCCCCCGTTTACCGAGTCACCGCGGCCAGGCGGTGCTGGCCGGCGGCGGGATTGCAGGCCAAGTATCACCATGAACAACAGCAAGCCCGGTATCCACATCCATTCCTTGGCCCAGCGATCTACCGGTGCCAGCACCTCGATGATTTCCTGGTCGAAGTCAAAGCCCAGGTCTGCTGCCAGACTGCCGTAGGTCACCATGTCGACCATCGTCCGGTCGCCATCCTGCATCAGCATCAGGCCCATATCATCCAGACGTTCCTGGCCATTGGCACCGTCGGGCACCGGCACCAGGACGTAGAAGGTACGTTCACTGCCGATATTATCTTCACCGCGAATCTGCATGCGCAGCGTGCTGCCTTCGTCCACACGGTCCAGTGCCTGGGCAATTTCTGCCGGCGGAATGGCCTGGTAGGGGTCATGAATAATGTCCATCCAGAACCCCGGGCGGAACAGCGTGAAAGCCACCAACAGCATCAGCAGGCTTTCATACCAGCGGCTACGCACCAGCAGCCAACCCTGTGTGCCGGCGGCAAAGATCAGCATCGCGATGGTGGCGACAATGAAGATCACTATCCCTTGCCAGAAGGTCACATCGATCAACAGCAGGTCGGTGTTGAAGATGAAGAGGAACGGCAATGCAGCGGTACGCAGGCTGTAGTAAAACGCCTGGAAACCGGTGCGGATCGGGTCGCCGCCGGATACCGCGGCGGCGGCGAATGAAGCCAGCCCCACAGGTGGCGTCACGTCGGCCATGATGCCGAAATAGAACACGAAAAGGTGGACTGCAATCAGCGGCACAATCAGGCCATTCTGCTGCCCCAGCGTTACTATGACCGGGGCCAGCAGCGCCGACACAACGATATAGTTAGCTGTGGTCGGCAGGCCCATACCCAGAATCAGACTAAGGATGGCCGTCAGAATCAGCATCAGCATCAGATTGCCCATCGACAGAATCTCGACCAGATCCGCCAATACCAGCCCGACGCCTGTTTGCGCCACTGCGCCGACGATAATGCCCGCCGCTGCCGTGGCAATACCGATGCCGATCATGTTGCGTGCACCGGCTACTAGACCCTGCCAGAGATCATCCAGTCCGTGCATCAGATCATTGGCCAGCTTGCTTTGCCCTCGGAACAGCGCGATCAGAGGACGCTGGGTAACAATGATCACGATCATCAGCACGGTTGCCCAAAAGGCTGACAGGCCAGGGGACAGTCGCTCTACCATAAGGCACCAGACCAGCACGATCACCGGCAGAATATAGTGCAGGCCGGACATCACCGTCGGTTTGGTTTGGGGCAAGGTGACTACCGGCGAATCCGGATCATCCAGCTCCAGTTCGGGATAACGGGCACCGACCTTCAGAAGGCCCACATAAGCGACGAAGAGGCCTGCGCCAATCACCCAGCCCGCCGCGTCACCCAGGAGTGGCTTGAGCCAGCCAAGGCCGTAATACACTGCGAAGGACAAGGCCATCAGCAGTATCAGACCCGTCAGGAAGCCCAGCACCTTGCGCACGAAGGGGCGCGGCGGGTTGCTGCTCTGCAGCCCCTGCATGTCGGCCTTCATGGCCTCCAGATGTACGATATACAGCAGGGCGATATAGGAAATAAGCGCGGGGAGAAAGGCGTGCTTGATGACTTCCACATAGGGAATGCCGACGTACTCGACCATCAGAAAGGCGGCCGCGCCCATGACCGGAGGCATGATCTGGCCATTGACCGAGGAGGCCACCTCTACAGCACCAGCCTTCTCGGCGGAAAAGCCGACGCGCTTCATCATCGGCACGGTAAAGGTGCCGGTGGTCACCACGTTAGCGATGGAGGAGCCGGAGATCAGGCCAGTCATGGCGGAGGCCACCACGGCCGCCTTGGCCGGGCCACCGCGGTAGTGGCCGAGCAGGGAAAAGGCCACTTTAATGAAGTAGTTACCGGCGCCGGCCTTGTCCAGCAACGAGCCGAACAGCACGAAGAGGAATACGAAGCTGGTTGAAACGCCCACAGCGATACCGAACACGCCCTGGCTGGTCAGCCACTGATGATTGATCAGTGATTGAACGCTGACACCGCGGTGCGCGAGGATGCCGGGCATATAGGGCCCGGCCAGGCAGTACACCAGAAAGACCAGGGCCACCACCATCAGCGGTGGACCGAGTGCGCGGCGGGTAGCCTCCAGCAGCAGTATCAGGCCAGTAATGCCAACGGCTACGTCAAAGGTAGTCGGGTTGCCCGGGCGGCCGACCAGCTGTGTGTAGAAAAGGTAGGTATAGGCTGCGCAAAAGGAGGCTGCCAACGCCAGAATCCAGTCCAGCACGGGCACCCGGTCACGCGGTGACCGTTTCAGTGCGGGAAACGCCATGAAGCCGAGAAAGATAGCAAAGGCCAGATGGATCGAACGGGCTTCGGCGCTGTTGAACACGCCAAAACCGACCAGATAGGGCAGGGGGGACGCTATCCATAGTTGGAACAGCGACCAGACTGCAGCAACCGACAGAATCAGTTTGCCGGTAAAACCCTGGGGCTTGCGAGCACCGGTATCACTGGTGGCTACCAGATCTTCCAGTTCGGTGCTCATATCATCACGTTGGTTATTTTGTACGCTCATGGTAGCCCTTGAGTTCCTGATGCATGAGATAGGGGAATGAAAAAACAGCATGCAAAAAACAAACCCGGATCAGTGATCCGGGTTTGGAGGGCTTACATCCAGCCGCGTTCCTTGTAGTAACGCACCGCGCCGTCATGCAGAGGGATGGAGAGACCCTGTTCGATCATCTCTTCTTCCTTCAGGGTAGCGAATGCAGGGTGCAGACGCTTGAAGCGGTCGAAGTTCTCGAACACAGCCTTGACGGTCTGGTAAACGGTTTCGTCATCAGTATCGGTGGAGGTCACCAGAGTCGCGCGAACACCGAAGGTGTCGACATCGTTGTCGTTACCACGGTAGATGCCGCCAGGGATAGTGGCTTTGGCGTAGTAGGGGCGCTCGGCAATCAGCTCGTCGATCTCTTCACCGTCAACCGACACCAGCACCGCGTCTACGGTGGTGGTGGCTTCCTGAATGGAACCGTTCGGGTGGCCAGCAACATACACCATCGCATCAATGTTGTTGTCGCCCAGTGCGGCGGCTTGCTCAGCTGCATCCAGTGCGGATACCAGAGAGAAGTCATTGTGGGTCCAGCCCAGTGCGTCCAGTACCACGTCCATGGTGTCGCGCTGACCCGAACCTGGGTTGCCGATATTCACCCGCTTGCCTTTCAGATCCTTGACGCCAGTGATGTTGGCATCACGACGGGCGACCACGGTCAGCGGCTCGCCGTGCAGTGCGAACATGGCGCGCATGCCCTCAAATTTACCGGCGTCCTCAAAGTTCTCGACACCTTCATAGGCTTTGTACTGAATGTCCGACTGGACTACGCCCATATTCATCTCACCACCACGAATGGCGTTGACGTTGGCAACGGAGCCACCGCTGGAAGGTGCGTTACAACGAATACCGTGATCGTTGGTGTTGCGATTGATCAGTCGACAGACTGACTGACCGACGACGTAGTAAACGCCGGTCTGGCCGCCGGTGCCGATGGTCACGAAGTTCTGCTGGGCCACAGCCGGAGTGGATGCCAGTGCGGCACATCCGATTGCTGCGGAAAACAGCATGGCAAGTGATTGACGTTTCATTAGAGGGTGACTCCTTCTTCTGGTTATCAATCGGCAGCGCTGCAATCAGATATTGCAGTCAACGGCCGATGTCACGGTATTCCCTGGCGTTTTGGCCTGGGAGACAATATCAACTCGTGGTCGATGATTTAGTGCCCGGTCCTTGAAGTGTAGCGGAGTATTCGGCCTACATTGGAAAATAACCCTCGCCCGGGTTTCGGGCAAGTGCTTGATTCGACTGATAACTATGGAATTGCGACGTCATACTTCAGCCGCTTGGCAAACCAGTACGATCAGACTGGCGGCCAGCCACCCATTTCACGCCAGCGATTAACGATGCTGCAGAACAGCTCGGCGGTTTTCTCGGTGTCGTAGCGTGCGGAGTGCGCCTCCTTGCCGTCAAAGTCGATATCGGCGGCGGCGCAGGCCTTGGCCAGCACCGTCTGGCCGTATACCAGCCCGCCAAGGGTGGCAGTATCGAAGCAGGAAAACGGGTGGAAAGGGTTGCGCTTGATCTGGGTGCGTTCTACGGCGGCGTTGAGAAAGCCCAGGTCGAAGAAGGCGTTGTGACCGACCAGCACGGCGCGGGTGCAGCCTGCAGATTTGACGGCTTTGCGCACGTGCTTGAAGATTTCTGTCAGAGCTTCGGACTCATCCACGGCCATGCGCAGCGGGTGGTCAAGCTTGATACCGGTGAACTCCAGCGCGGCTGCCTCAATATTGGCACCAGCAAAGGGCTCGACACGGAAAAAATGCGTTTGATCCGGATAGAGCATGCCTTCGTCGTCCATCAGTACGGGCGTGGCGGCAATCTCCAGCAGAGCATCGGTTGCGGCGTTGAAGCCCCCGGTTTCGACATCCACCACCACCGGCAGAAAGCCACGGAAGCGGTAAGCCATGGGCGGCTTCTTGCCTTTGCTCACCGGCTCCTGAAGGTCTTCACTATCAAAATCAAACTCGCTCACGGGCGATCCTTAATTGGGTGGTACAGCTTAATTCTCAAAGGTCAGACAACGCGCCACTGAATACTTTCCCCAGCGCGCAGTGGGACAATCGTCTGATCACCCAAAGGCAGGCTAGCGGGTACATCCCAGGATTCGCGCACCAGGGTCACGGTGTCGGTGTTGCGTGGTAATCCGTAAAAGTCAGGCCCGTGCAGGCTGGCGAAACCTTCCAGCTTGTCCAGCGCGCCGAGCTCGTCGAAGGCTTCGGCATACAGCTCCAGTGCGGCGTGGGCGGTATAACAGCCGGCGCAGCCGCAGGCGGCCTCTTTGGCATGGCGAGCATGCGGCGCCGAATCGGTACCCAGAAAGAATTTTTCAGAGCCTGAGGCGACCGCATCACAGAGCGCCTGCTGGTGACGCTGGCGCTTGAGAATCGGCAGGCAGAACAGGTGTGGCCGGATACCGCCTACCAGCATGTGATTGCGGTTGTAGAGCAAATGGTGAGCGGTAATGGTCGCGCCAATGCGGCCAGGTGCGCTGCGGACAAAGTCGACGGCATCGGCGGTGGTGATATGTTCAAACACCACTTTCAAGGTTGGAAAGCGCTCAACCAGGCCGACCAGTTGCTGGTCGATAAAGGCTTTCTCGCGATCAAAGATATCCACATTGGCATGCGTGACCTCGCCGTGTACCAGCAGCGGCATGCCCACGTCGGCCATGGCCTCCAGGGCCGGGAATATATGCTCCAGACGCGTTACGCCTGAGTCGGAGTTGGTCGTCGCGCCGGCAGGGTAGAGTTTCGCTGCGATGGCCTGGCCATCGCGGTGAGCCTGCCTGATACATTCGGCCGAGGTCTGATCGGTGAGGTACAACACCATCAGCGGATCGAAGGTGGATTCCGCTGGGCGCGCCGCCAGAATCCGCTCGCGGTAAGCCGCCGCCTGCTGGCCGTCGCGCACGGGCGGTACCAGGTTGGGCATGATGATCGCCCGGGCAAAGGTACGCGCAGCATCGGCCACGGTGTGGCTGAGCACCCCGCCGTCACGCAAATGGATATGCCAGTCATCTGGTCGGATCAGGGTAAGGCGATCAGTCATCAGGGGGGTTCCAGACTATTTCAATCCCGCCATGCTACCGGAATCAGCCCTGTTTTCACACCTGGATTAAAACCAGGGGCGTGCCGCATGCGCGGTAAAGTTTTGCTGAAAACGGCCGATGCAAGACCAGAGAGAAATAATCCTGCATGGAGATAGTCGTGCGTCCAATCCTTTGCGCCCTGCTGCTGGGGCTCACTTTGCCCGCCCAGGCCATTACCTTCCAGACCCGTATGGAGGAGGTGGAGTGGACGGTGGAAGGTAGCCAGTTCGAGTGCCGCCTGACCCAGCCGGTCAGCGGTTACGGCCAGGCGGTGTTTGTCCGGCGGGCGGGGGAGCGCCCGGTATTCCAGCTGGAGGCGGTGAGTAATCTGATGCAACCGGGCCAGGCGCAGCTATATAACGAGCCACCGCCCTGGCGGCACAATATGCGCTCGACCTTGCTCGGCCAGGGCTTGATTGAAGAGGGGCCAGTGGTACTCAGGGTATCGCAGCAGCAGGCTGGGCAGATGCTCGCAGGGCTGGCTTCCGGGCTGCATCCGACGATTCAGCGTGCGGCCTGGTCCGGCGGTGCGGAGTCGGTCAGGATCGTGGTGTCGAGTATCGGTTATCACGAGGCCTGGAAGGAGTTCCAGACCTGCATGGGCGAACTGTTACCGCTGAATTTTGATCAGGTATCGCGCAGTGTAGTGAGTTTCGCCAGCGGTGGATCAGTGCTCAGTGCTAACGCCAAAGCGCTGCTGGACACGGCATTGGTGTATATAAAAGCCGACGAGGACATCAGCGCCATTGAACTCGATGGCCACTCCGATAACCTTGGCGACCGTCTGGCCAACCGTGAGTTGTCGCGGCAGCGGGCGCTGGCGGTGCGCGATTACCTGACGGCGCAAGGTGTTGACGAGCAGATGTTCACCCTGCGTTTCCACGGTGAAAGCTATCCGGTGGCCAGCAACCGTACCGACGGTGGCCGCCAGCAGAACCGCCGGGTAACACTGCGTTTGCAAAAAAACTGACGGCCTGGCGGCATGCACAGGCCCATCGCCCCTGTGATTCCTCGCTCCCCGGCGCTAGAATAGCTCTTTGCCTGTCGCCCCATGCGTGGCGCTGATCAAACTTTCGAGGGAGCGCGTAATGTCTGATGTAAAAAAAGTCGTCCTGGCCTATTCCGGTGGTCTGGATACCTCTGTGATCCTCAAATGGCTGCAGGAAACCTACAACTGTGAAGTGGTTACCTTCACAGCTGACCTTGGCCAGGGCGAAGAGGTCGAGCCGGCACGTGCCAAGGCGCAGGCCATGGGCGTCAAGGAAATTTACATCGATGACCTGCGTGAAGAGTTCGTCCGCGATTTCGTGTTCCCGATGTTCCGTGCCAATACCGTATACGAAGGCGAATACCTGCTGGGCACCTCCATTGCCCGACCGTTGATCGCCAAGCGCCTGATCGAGATTGCCAACGAGACTGGCGCCGATGCCATCTCCCATGGCGCGACCGGCAAGGGCAACGACCAGGTACGTTTCGAGCTGGGCGCCTATGCGCTGAAGCCGGGCGTCAAGGTAATCGCTCCCTGGCGCGAATGGGATCTGCTGTCACGCGAGAAGCTGATGGATTACGCCGCGCACCATGACATCCCGATCGAACGCCACGGCAAGAAAAAGTCTCCCTATTCGATGGACGCCAACCTGCTGCATATCTCCTACGAGGGCGGTGTGCTGGAAGATACCTGGGCCGAGCACGAAGAGGACATGTGGAAGTGGACCAAGTCGCCGGAAAACGCGCCAGACAGCCCGACCTACATTGAACTGACCTACCGTAATGGCGACATCACTGCGATCGACGGCAAGGAGCTGTCCCCGGCCACCGTACTGGCTGAGTTGAACCGCATTGGTGGCGAAAACGGAATCGGCCGTCTGGACATCGTCGAGAACCGCTTCGTCGGCATGAAGTCGCGTGGCTGCTACGAAACGCCCGGCGGTACCATCATGCTCAAGGGCCACCGCGCGATCGAGTCCATTACCCTGGACCGTGAAGTGGCGCACCTGAAAGACAGCCTGATGCCCAAGTATGCCGAGCTGATCTACAACGGCTTCTGGTGGAGCCCGGAACGTCTGATGATGCAGAAGATGATTGATGCCTCCCAGGCCAACGTCAACGGCGTAGTCCGCCTGAAACTCTACAAGGGCAATGTGATCGTGGTTGGCCGCCAGTCTGACGACTCACTGTTTGATGCCGCCATCGCGACCTTTGAAGATGATGCCGGCGCTTATGATCAGGCCGATGCGGCAGGCTTTATCAAGCTTAATGCACTGCGCATGCGCATTGCTGCCGGTAAAGGCCGCAAGCTGCTTTGAACAGCAGCTTTTAGCTGGAAGCTGGAGGCTTGAAGTAGTCTGGGTTGTTTCTGCTTTTTGCGTCTGCCTGTCGAATCTAATTGACAAGCAGATCGCAGAGCCTAGCCTTTAAAACTTCTAGCTTCTAGCTTCTAGCTTCTAGCTTCTAGCTCAACCGAAGGTGCCCTTATGCGCATACTCCATACCATGCTCCGCGTCGGTGATCTGGACGCGTCCATTGCGTTTTATACCGAAGTGCTGGGTATGACCCTGCTACGCCGCAACGACTATCCCGAAGGGCGTTTTACTCTGGCTTTTGTTGGCTACGGCAGCGAGGCTGACCAGGCGGTACTTGAGCTGACACATAACTGGGACACGACCCACTATGATCTTGGCGAAGGTTATGGTCATATCGCTATAGAAGTGCTGGATGTCTACAAGGCCTGCGAACAGATCAGTGCCGCAGGTGGCAAAGTAGTCAGGCCGGCAGGCCCGATGAAGCACGGTAGTAGCATCCTTGCCTTTGTCGAGGATCCGGACGGGTATCGTATTGAATTGCTGTCGGGGCGCACGCCCGGAGTGGCTCGCTGACAGCGTAGCACTGGTGCATCATGTTCTGGACCCTGCTTGGGATAGCCGCATTACTGGCGTTGTTGCTGGAAAGAATTGGCCACCGACGCCGCACGCTTCAAACACGTCAGCGCCGGCTAAAGGCATTGGAGCAGATCCAACTATTGCGTTTGCTGCTGGAGCAGGTCCAGCGTCACCGGGGCTTGTGTTTTGGCGTGATGGCTGGCGAGGATAGCCTGGAAAGCCAGCGCTGGAATGTGGAAGCCCAACTTGAACGCCTGCTGGAGGCCATTGCCGTCCATGAGGCCAGTCTGTTCTGGTATACCGCTTGGCACCCAGTGCTGCCTCTCTGGCAGCAGATAGGTGCTGAACGCCAGCAGCATGCCTCAGCCGAGGCGGTATTGCAGCTGCACCACCGCATGGCCGATCAACTTATTCATACCATTGAAGCGCTGGGTGACCGGCATGATCTGGTGTGTTTGGGTACGCTGGCACCACAGCCGCAGGGCATGTGGCTGGAGCTGTTGAAGAATACCGAATTGCTCGGTCGCGCCCGGGCGGTTGGCACCGGCATAGCAGCCCGCCGGCAGAACAGTGCATTACAACACCAGGAATTGCAGCGCCTGCGCGAGCAGATCAATGCCCAGTGCTACCACCCGTTGGCGCGCCTGTGTACCGAGCCGCTGCTGCGCCTGGCAATGGACAAGCCGGTAAGGGCTGCCGAAGACAGTCTGGACAATCTGTTACAGGCGGTTGACCGCCTGCTCGAAAACCGCCCCGCCCCGGGCATGCCCTCGAATGACTATTTCAGTATTGCTACCCAGGCCATCAGCGCCGAGCTGGCTATCGTCGACCTGCTACTGGGCCGGCTGCAGGCGCCTGGGGCGCTGGCGTTCAAGTAGCGCGCATTTGATGGTTGCTCAGAGTGGCCCTACGCCGCGGATCCGCGCTGCCATATCGGCAGCGTAAAGGTCGGTCATCCCCGCGATGAAGTCGATCACGCGCATATAACTGCGATACAGATCCCAGCCGGGCTTGGGGGCATTGTTGCCCATCAGATCCAGAATGCGCTGGTGCTTGAAGCTCAGGTGCAGGCCGGCGTGCTGCTCATTGACTGCACCACAGAAGGCGTCCAGCAAGGTTTCCAGCGTGCTGTAAGCACCAATCTCATGCAGCGTCTTGCGTTTGTCCTGGAAGATCCGCTCACGCGCCATGTTCTTAGCCGTGAGTACGCAGCGCCGGGCATTCTCGTGCATATGCTCGACCAGATCGCCCTTGAGATCCCCGGCCAGTAACGCATCCTGCTGGTTGATAAAGGCCTCGGCAGCGGCGTTGACCAGGTGCTCGATGGCTTTGCCTCGCAGGATTGCCAGTTTACGCCGGGTCGAATCCTGAGGGCCGAGCAGCCGATAGGTTTCCGGCAGATCATCACCAACCAGTTGCAGCAGCACCTCTTCGACCTCGGCATAGTCGAGCAACTCCATTTCCATGCCGTCTTCCAGGTCGATCAGCCCATAGCAGATATCGTCAGCCGCTTCGACCAGATACACCAGCGGATGCCGGGCCCAGCACTGATCAGCCTGCAGCGGCAGACCGAGTTTTTCGGCAATCTGCTCGAGTAACGGAAACTCGGCCTGATAGCAGCCGAACTTTTGCTTCTTGTAGCCCTGGCTATCGGCATGCCGCGCGGTCCAGGGGTATTTGAGATAAGCCCCGAGCGTAGCGTAGGTCAACCGCATGCCGCCTTCGAACTGGTGGTATTCCAGCTCGGTGAGAACGCGAAAGCCCTGGGCGTTGCCCTCGAAGCTGAGAAAGTCCAGCCGTTGGGCGTCGGTCAATGGCGCCAGCCAGCCGCGCTGGTTGGCCTGGTGAAACCAGTGGCGGATAGCGTCTTCGCCAGAGTGACCATAGGGTGGGTTGCCAATATCATGCGCCAGACAAGCGGCCTGGACGATCACGCCAATGTCTGCCGGCTCACACCAGTCAGGTAATTGGTCGCGGAGCATTTCCGCCACGCGCATACCGAGGGAGCGGCCCACGCAGCCGACTTCCAGACTATGGGTCAAGCGGGTATGAATATGGTCGTTGCTGGACACGGGATGCACCTGGGTCTTCTTGCCCAGACGCCGGAATGCCCCGGAAAAAATGACTCGGTCATGATCCTTGTGAAAAGGGGTGCGGCCCAGCTCGTCGGAACCGGCAACCGGTTTGCCCAGGCGCTCGCGGCACAACAGTGTTTCCCAATCCATATCGTGTCTCCGTAATTTGTCGGCAGTATGTTGCATGGCGTCGCCACTGCCAAGCCGGCGGGTTACACTAGGCGCATGATTCCCCAGTGCGACTACCCTCTGATGCGAACTGACCCACAACTTGTTCTGTACGGCACCCAAGCCTGCCATTTGTGCGAGGAGGCCAGTAGCTTGCTGGCTTTGCTCCAGGGTAATGGCGTGGAGGTGCGCGAGCAGGATATTACCGACAGCGACCAGTTGATGGCGCTATATCAGTTACGCATACCGGTGTTGCGCCGCCAAGACACCGGCGCCGAACTGGACTGGCCATTCAACTTGGCGCAGTTGATGGCCTGGCTGGATGACGTATTGGCCGAGGAGGGCTGAATCATGGCGCAGATCGCACGACCCTTCTGGCAACGCAAAACGCTGGAAGACATGGATTTGCAGGAATGGGAGTCGCTGTGTGATGGCTGTGGTTTATGTTGCCTGCAGAAGCTGGAAGATGAAGATGATCCCAGCGCCATCTACTACACGCGTGTTGCCTGTAAATTGCTGGACCTGAACACCTGCCAGTGCAGCAACTACGCCCAGCGCCGTGAGTTCGTCCCTGATTGCATTCAGCTCACGCCCACCGATGCCGCAGGCTTTGCCTGGCTACCGCCCACCTGTGGTTATCGGCTGGTGGCTGAGGGCAAGGATTTGCCCGTCTGGCATCATCTGGTCTGCGGTGATCGCAAGGCGGTGCATGCGGCGGGCATCTCCCAGGCCGGCCGCATGCTCGCCGAGAATGCAGTGCCCGAGGATGATTGGGAAGATCAGATTATCTTCAGGGTGGGGTAGGCGCAGCGTACTCCCGCGCAGCTATACGCAGCGCGGGAGTCACGATAAAAGCTACTGGCTTATCTGGAACTCGCGCAGCTTGGTATACAGGTAACGCACCTGGTCATACTCGAAAGGGCTATCCAGCGCGCCGTATCGGAAGCCATTTTTGTACCGTAAATCAACCGCATACAAGCCATAGCTCCAGGGGTTCTGATTCATTATCTGGCGGTTGTTCAAGTAGGCTGCGGCATCCTCGAGTGACCAGTCAACTGCCCGGCCAGTGGCATCACGCAGCGACGATGGGCCGAGGAAAGGCAATACCAGGTAGGGTCCCGGCGGCACGCCGTATACGCCCAGCGTCTGGCCGAAGTCCTCTGATTCCTGCGGCAAGCCCATGGCCTTGGCCACGTCGAACAAGCCCACTACACCCAGCGTGGTATTGAACAGCAGGCGAGCGGTGGTACGCATACTGCGTTGCGCCTTGCCCTGCAGAATACTGTTGCCCAGATTGGGTATGTCCGCGAGGTTGGAAAACACATTGGACACGCCGGTGCGCACAAACTTCGGCGTGGCCCATTCGTAGGTGCGCACTACCGGCAGGTAGACCAGGTCATCAAACTGGCCATTGAAGCGATACACGCGGCGGTTGAAGCCCTCGATCGGGTCCTGGACGTTCAGTGCTCGCAAGCTGGACCGCTCGAACTGGTACTGGCTGGCGTAGGGGTCTATGTCCAGATCAGTAAAGGGGTCGCGGTATTCGGGTATGGCGTTTGCTGTGGAGAGCGCCTGGCGGGTGGTCTCGGGCGTGCTTTGAGCGTGCGCCTGGGCGGCAAGCAGCGCCAGGCAAAGGCTGATGGTGATTCTATACATTAGCGTGTTCCCTCAAGAAAGCTCAGCATCCGTGCGGTGACGTCAACATGCTGCAAATTGCCGCCGTGACCGCCGCGGGGGAACAGAAAGGCGCGTTCGCCAAACACCTGCGTCAGGTAGGCGTAGTCACCAGCGTCAAGGATGAAATCGTCGGCGTTACTGATAGCGGCCATTTTCGGGTTATCGACAATATGCTCCTCAATGCTGCGCAGGCTGGTTTCATAGGCCATGTCATTGATGGTCTTGTCGATATTGCGATTATTCCATGAAGGCCATAACTGGCTCTGCACATAGCAGTTGAAATCGCAGAACAATGCGCGGCGCAGGTACGGCGTCAAGGAGGTACTGACCTTGATGGTCGCACCTGGAGGCGCATAGCGGCCTGTGCCGTTGATAACGTCAGTCATGAAGTTCAGGTCGGCTGCGGCAAAACGGAACACCGCACCTATCATCAGCGCCAGTTCTTCGTCAGTCAGTGCCTCGTCGGAGGTCTGGATGCTGGTGAACAATCCCGCCTCTACATCGGTACCACCGCTTTGGGCAAAGTGCCGTGAAAGCTTATCGAAGATGTGCTCGTAGAAGCTTTCGGTGTTGCTGACGCCCTTGACCCGGGTGTCTGACAGGGCGTCCAGCCGCTGGATCGAGGAATACAAATCGACCGGCGGATTGAGGAGCAACACCTTGGTAAAGTTGAATTGACCTAGCGTCTCGTCAAGGTGGCTAACAAAGGCTGCATTGAGTGCGCCAAGGCTGAAACCCGCCATGCGGTACTCGGTGATCTCGATGCCGCGCTTGTCGCGGGCATTTTCAACCGCCAGGGACATGGCCGTGTGCAGATCACGTGCGTCTTCACGACCCAGGCCGGGCAAACCAGTACTGGAGGCGGCCGCAATAAAGTCGTGGTTGGTGGGCGATGAGATCATGATCACATGCATGCCGGCCTGCCAGAACAGCGCCTTCAGATAGTCCAGGCGGGGGCTGTCAAAACCCGAGCCCGTGCCTGCGATCAGGAAAATCAGCGGTGCCGGTTTGTTCTGATAGGCTAGCCGATAATGCAGATCGCGGTAGCGGTCCAGAGCAGGGGGTAAGCTACGATCAGGCAACACCCGGACCGACAGGTCGGTCTGGCGTACATCCACATCATCTGGCACCGGGGCGCGCAATGGCACAGGGGTGCCACCGATGGTGGACATGAAGGCGTTGATATCAGGGTAGCTGAAGTCATCGTGCTGTTGGGCCTGGGCCAATGTGGCGAACAGGCTGAGAATCAGGGCAAAGATATAGTGGGGCATAGAGGTTTCCAGTTGACTTCAGTGACTATACCCGAATATCACGAATAAAGTTCCAGAAGCACCTCAGAAATACCCCTTCGCAGGATGCTTTTTGTTGCCAATGCAGACTATGAAGTCGAAGTTGCTCTACATGGGCTTCAAGCCCGTAACACCGGCGGTATCGGGCCGGCTTGGCGCTTCTGCTCAATGCGTTTCCAGACCTTTTCGTGGAAGTGGAAGGCCACTGTATTGATGGCCGGTTCAACCAGCGCAACAGCGCCGCCTAATACCAGGCTGCCAGTCATCAAATACACCACAGCAAACGCCACGGTGAAGTGCATGATAGCGAAAGTAGTGGTTTTGACCATGTGACACCTCAAATCATAAATGGGAATCATTTCCGATGAATTGAGTGTAGGAGAGGCTGATCAATAGAGAAAACAGATTTAAGCAATAGCAGTGATTGTTTCGCTCAATCACTGCTTATGGGCTGAGTTGTCAGCGCCTGCTGTTAAACGTCGAAATCGAAGTCCAGCAACTGCCTTTGCAGGCGCCGTTCTTCCAGGTAGTTATCAATCAGTCTGCGTTTGGTCAGATTGGCTTTGGAATTGGCCGCCGAATCGGTATCAGGTGCCTCTTCTTCTTCCACAAAGTCATCGTCTTCCAGTTCTATTTCCGCTTTTGCTTTGGCCATGACTCAACTCCACTATGAAGATGCCATTTGCGCACCTTATAACGGTCAATCGAATTTAGCGGAAATAGATTTTTTCAATCAAAAAGGTGGAATTTATACAAGACCGTTTCAGTTGCTGGTTTTGAACTTGTAATCACACAGGTCTTCGATGCGGCAACTCCCACATTGCGGGGTGCGCGCCTTGCACACGTAGCG
Source organism: uncultured Pseudomonadaceae bacterium (assembly GCA_963974865.1). Lineage (GTDB taxonomy): Bacteria > Pseudomonadota > Gammaproteobacteria > Pseudomonadales > Pseudomonadaceae > Halopseudomonas. Next base: position 57,391 of record CAXBEU010000019.1, read on the forward strand.
GCCATGCAGAATCAGCCAGTGGTGAGCATCGACCAGATATTCCTTCGGCACATGGCGCATCAGTTGCCGCTCGACCTCCAGTACATTCTTGCCAGGGGCGATGCCGGTGCGGTTACTCACGCGGAATATGTGTGTATCTACAGCCATGGCGGCGTGGCCAAATGCGGTATTGAGAACCACGTTGGCGGTCTTGCGGCCGACGCCGGGTAATGCTTCAAGTGCTTCGCGGTTGTCCGGTACCTGGCTGCCGTGCAGCTCCACCAGCATGCGGCAGGTTTCGATCACATTGCGCGCCTTACTGTTATACAGGCCGATGGTCTTGATGTATTCGCTCAGACCCTCGACACCCAGTGCGTAGATCGCCTCGGGGGTGTTGGCGACCGGGTAGAGCTTGGCGGTGGCCTTGTTGACGCCCACGTCTGTGGCCTGCGCAGAGAGGATCACCGCAATCAGCAGCTCGAAAGGGTTGCTATAGGCCAGTTCGGTGGTGGGTGTGGGATTGTCTTCCCGCAGCCGGCGGAAAATTTCTTCGCGCTTTTGTTTGTTCATGGGTAGTGGATGTCTTGTGTCTGGTTGATATGTTTTTTCGTGGCAAGTGCCTAAGGTGCTGAGAGCAGGTCGGCGCAGATAATTCGGGCTAACCTTTTGTGATGTTCAGGCTTGGTCTTCCCCGGCTTGGATTCCCGCCTTCGCGGGAATGACGGGGTGTGGGGCGAGTTTCCATATTATCCTCACGAAGGCCGGAATCCAGGCGCACTCGCAAAATCCCTACGCCCCCAAAGCCCTCGTACAAAACACTCCGTCATTCCCGCGAACGCGGGAATCCATTTTCAAGTCTTCCTCACAACTACCAATCCCTAAGGCCCAACCGCCCCAGTCACCCGCACCCGTTTACCGCCCGCCGCCGGCTTGGCCGCGCGCGCCGCAGCGCGGTCTTTAACCATTCCGTCGATCACATTCTTCATCGCAATCAGTAAACCCATAAACAAGAACGCACCCGGTGGCAGAATCACGAAGAGCACGTCCTTGTAATTCGGGAACACCACAATTCGCCAATCAGCTGCCATCGGCCCTAGCAGCAGATCCATGCCGGCGAACAGCGTGCCGTAGCCTATCAGCTCGCGCAGCATGCCCAATACCAGCAGCACCAGCGCAAACCCCAGGCCCATCATGAAGCCGTCGACCACCGAGGGCAGAATCGGGTTCTTCGAGGCATAGGCATCCGCGCGGCCAAGAATCGCGCAGTTGGTCACGATCAGCGGGATGAAGATCCCCAGAATCTGGTACAGCTCGAAGGTAAAGGCCTGCATCAGCAATTCGATACAGGTCGTCAGCGCGGCGATAATCATCACAAAGGCAGGCAAACGCACTGCGTCTGTTACTGCGCTACGGATCAGCGATACCGCAAAGTTGGAGCCGACGAGCACCAGAATGGTCGCAATGCCCAAGCCCAGCGCGTTTACAGCGGTGCTGCTGACGCCCAGGAGCGGGCAGAGCCCGAGTAACTGCACCAGCCCGGGATTATTGTTCCACAGGCCTTCCTTGGTGATGTCGGCGAAGCGGGTACTAGCCACGGGCAAGCTCCTCTGTATCGAGTTCCAGCAACTGCTCACGGTTGGCTTCAAAATACTGCAAGGCGCGATATACCGCCTGGACTACCGCCCGCGGGGTGATGGTTGCGCCGGTAAACTGATCGAAGTCGCCACCATCCTTGCGCACGCCCCAGTTCTCAGGCGCTGGCATGCTCAAGCTGGTGCCGTTGAAATCCAGCACCCAAGTGCTCTTGTTCAACTGCAACTTGTCGCCCAGGCCGGGTGTTTCCCGGTGATTGGTGATACGCACCCCGGCGATTTCGCCATTGGCACGTACACCCACCAGCAGGTCGATGCGGCCGCTGTAGCCATCCGGTGCAATAGTCGGCAGGATCACTGCTACTACTTCGCCGTCCATCCGGCCGCGATAAGCCATCGCCTCTCCGGGCAGGTTCAGGAGTGTTCGATCATCGACGCCAAAGGCATCTTCCAGCAGGTCGTTATCATGCTGGTCGTGGGGCAGTATCTCGTTCAGCGCACTCATCTGCATACGCCGCTGCTCTTCGGCGATGCGTGAGGCGGTGCCCTGTTGGGTCAGGGCAATCAAGCCGACAGTTACCATCGCAAACACACCCAGAATGATGCTGTTGCGAACGATTGAACTGCCAGCGGTAAGCGGGTTCTGCATGCTCAGTCCACCTTGCCCATGCCGCGCTCGGCCTTGCGATGGCCGTAGGTGCGCGGAGTGGTGTAGTAATCAATGGTTGGTGCGGCCAGGTTCATCAGCAGCACTGCGAAGGCCACAGCATCGGGGTAACCGCCCCAGGCGCGGATACAGTACACCAGTACACCCACGCCCATGCCAAACACCAGGCGGCCCAGCTTGCTGGTCGCGCCGGATACCGGGTCGGTGACGATAAAGAAGGCACCAAGCATGGTCGCGCCGCTGAGCAAATGAAACAACGGCGAACCATTGGAGTTGGACCCCGAGCCGCCCCAGAACAGCAGGCTCATGACGCACAGCGCGGCGAGCATGCCTACGGGGGCATGCCAGGTGAAAATACGCTTGTAAAGCAGCAGCGCGCCACCGGCCAGATAGGCCAGGCTGACCCATTCCCAGCCGTAACCTGCAAAGCTGCCGAACACAGGCTGGGCGTTGGCCAGTTCGGTCATGGTCAGGCTGGTGTTGTTCTTCACCACATCCAGCGGCGTGGCCATGGCCCAGCCATCCATTGCCTGCGCGGCGGGCAGGAACACACGTTGCAGCGCTTCCACCACGCCCAGCGTGGCCTGTATGTCAGGCATCAGTTGTTCAATGCCGCGCGGCGCCGGCCAACTGGTCATCTCTACCGGAAAGGAGATCAGCACTACCGCGTAGCCGAGCATGGCCGGATTGAAGGGGTTCTGGCCCAGGCCGCCGTAGAGCTGTTTGCCGAATACGATGGCGAAACTGCTGGCAATCAGTACCAGCCACCAGGGCGCCAGCGGCGGCAACGCCAGTGCCAGCAGCCAGGCCGTGACCAGGGCGCTGCCATCACTGAGGAAAAAGCTCAGCGGCCGCTTGCGCAGCATCAGAATAAGCGCTTCAGTACCCAGCGCGACCACACTGGCCAGTACAATATTGATCAGCGTGCCCCAGCCAAAGAACCAGGTCATGGCAATGATGCCCGGCAGGGTAGCGGCCAATACCCAGAGCATGATGGTCTGGGTGCGGTTGTTGCCCCGCGCATGCGGTGAGGTAATACGCGGCAAGGCCATTACACGCTCTCCTTGTTGGCCATATGCTCGGCGAAGGCCTTGGCAGCGCCATCCAGCGCTTGCTTGGCGCTAGCCAGCTCGACCTGGACTTCAGCGTTGTCCGGGTCAGCCTGGACTGCGCGCTCGGCTTTCTTGAATGCGGCTTTGGCCATGGCCATATCGGTCTTCAACTGTTGGGTGACGGGATCGACCGGCTTTTTTGCTTTGACCTCGGGCGCCGCCTGATCACCAGGCGCCGTAACGGGCGGCTTGGCTTCATCCGGCAGGCGCGCTTGCGCTGCAGCCAGTTCCTCACGGAGTTTGCCGATCTCGGCCTGCTGCTCCTGTGTTGGTGCGTCGCCAGCGGCTTTTTCCGCTTTGCGCAGACTGGCCTTGAGCATGGCCGCTTCGATCTTCAGGCGCTTGCTGTCATCGGTCGCCGCTGCGGATGGCGGTGGGGCGGTTTCTACTGATGCCTCACCCATCGCCTGGTCGTAGGCAAGCTGGGTTTGTTCGCAGGCCTGCTCAAGCTCCGGAATCTGCGCTTGCAGGTCGGTATTGTCCGGATTGGCAGCCAACTGCTTCTGGGCTTTCTTAAGGGCCATTTGGGCGGTGGCGGCGGCGATCTTCAACTGCTTCTGTTCGGGTGAAAGGCCACTGGGGTTTTTCGCTTCCATGCGCGCGACGTCGGGCTCGGCACTGGCAAGGGCAGGTGCGTCCTCTGGGGCCTTGGCTGCTTCAGCTTCCTTGGCGGCTTTCAGGCGCGCCGCTTTTTCCGCGCGGGCCTGGCGGTCAGCCTCTTTCTGCTCGGCTTCGCGCTGAAGGCGTTCCTGGCGTTGCTCGAAGCGCTGCTTGGAATGGTCAGCCTTGTGCTGCTGTAGGTCCTGCGCGCGGATATCAGCCTTGGCGGCGCGGTAGTACTGCACCAGTGGAATACTGCTGGGGCACACGTAGGAACAAGCGCCGCACTCGATGCAGTCGAACAGATGCTGGCGCTTGAGCTGCTCGTAATCCTTGCCCAGGGCGAACCAGTGCAGCTGTTGCGGAAGCAATTCGGCGGGGCAGGCCTCGGAGCACAGGCCGCAGCGGATACAGGCCTGGGCCGGTGGCGGCGGTGGCAGCTCTTCGCGCGTGCCCGCCAGCAGGCAGTTACTGGTCTTGACGATGGGCGCGTCCATACTTTGCAGGGTGAAGCCCATCATTGGCCCACCCATTACCAACCGGTACAACTGCTCCGGTTGCAGGCCGGCAAAGGTCAGCATGTCGCGAATCGGCGTGCCGATCAGCGCTTCCACGTTGGTCGGGTGTGCCAATGCCGCACCGGTCAATGTGGTAATACGTTTGATCAGCGGCTGACCGAGCAGTACCGCATCGTGGATCGCAATCAGTGTGCCGATGTTCTGGCAGAGCATGCCGATATCCGCGGGCAAGCCTCCGCTGGGTACTTCCTTGCCGGTGAGAATCTGGATCAACTGCTTTTCGCCACCGGAGGGGTACTTGGTGGGGAATTCGATCACCTGCATGGGCTTGTCGCCGACGGCTGCACGCATGGCGGCAATGGCTTCAGGCTTGTTGTCTTCGATGCCGATCAGCACCTGATCAGGGTGCAGGATATGCATCAGGATCTCGATCCCGGCGACGACTTCAGCTGCCTTGTAACGCATCGCAGTATCGTCAGCGGTGATATAGGGCTCGCACTCGGTTCCGTTGATGATCAGCGTATGCAGCTTTTGCTCGGGCCGGGCCTTGAGCTTCACTGCGGTAGGGAAGCCCGCGCCGCCCAGGCCACTGACGCCGGCGTTACGGATCATATCCAGCAAGGTGGCTGCTTCTAGAGACCGGTAGTCAGCGACTGGATGCAGTTCGGTCCACTCGTCCTGACCGTCGGTGTCCAGCGTAATGGCCCATTCTTCCAAACCGGAGGCGTGTGGGTAGGGCGCTGGGCCGATAGCGCTGACGATACCCGAGGTAGGGGCATGCAGCGGGCAACTGACCAGCCCGCTGGCTTCGGCCAGCAATTGCCCCTTCAACACGCGCTCGCCCACCGCCACCACAGGTTCGGCACGCGCGCCTATGTGTTGCAGCAATGGCAGAATCAGTTGTTTGGGCAGCGGCATGCGCTCCAACCCATGCTGGGTGGACTCATGCTTGTGTTCTTCGGGGTGGATACCCCCGGGAATATCCCAGATTCTCACCTTGGCCAGCATCAGGCAGCTCCGTGTTGGGCGTCGGTGGCAATCAGCCGGGCGGGCGGCAGCGGAAAGTCCCACTTCCAGTTCTGCGCGGTGGTCGGCAGCGGCAGCATGTCGATGCAGTCCACTGGGCAGGGCTCAACACACAGATCGCAGCCGGTACACTCGTCAATGATCACCGTATGCATCTGCTTGGCCGCGCCAAGGATCGCGTCCACCGGGCAGGCCTGAATGCATTTGGTGCAACCAATGCACTCGGCCTCGCGAATGTAGGCGACCATCTTGGGTTTTTCTTCGCCGTGTTCGGCGTCCAGCGGCGGCGCTTCCACATCCAGCAGATCGGCCAGCGCGTGAATGGTGGCTTCGCCGCCGGGTGGGCACTTGTTGATCGGCTCGCCGTTGGCGATGCCTTCGGCGTAGGGCTTGCAACCGGGGTGACCGCACTGGCCGCACTGGGTTTGCGGCAGCAGCGCATTGATCTGGTCGACGATAGGATCGCCTTCAACCTTGAAGCGGATGGCCGCGTAACCAAGGATGGCGCCGAAGATCAGCGCCAGGCCCAGCAGGACGAGAATGGCAGTAAGGACGATGGACATGTTAAAGCCTGATCAACCCGGTAAAGCCCATAAACGCCAGGGACATGAGCCCGGCAGTGATCATCCCGATGGCGGCACCCTGGAAGGGCTTGGGCACATCGGCAATGGCGATGCGCTCACGCAGGCCGGCAAACAGAATCAGAATCAGCGAGAAGCCCAGCGCCGCGCCCAGACCGTAAACGGCGGACTTCATGAAGGTCTGTTCGGCGCGGTTGGTATTCAGCAGCGCCACGCCCAGTACCGCGCAATTGGTGGTGATGAGCGGCAGGAAGATGCCCAGCACCCGGTACAGCAGCGGGCTGGTCTTGTGCACTACCATCTCGGTGAACTGCACCACCACGGCAATCACCAGAATAAAGGAAATGGTACGCAGGAATTCCAGATCGAAGGGCACCAGGATGTACTGGAAGGTCAGGTAGCTGAGAATGGATGCCAGCGTCAGTACGAAGGTGGTCGCGGCCGACATGCCAATAGCGGTTTCCAGTTTGCCGGACACACCCATAAACGGGCACAAGCCGAGAAACTGCACCAGCACAAAGTTGTTGACCAGTATGGTACTGACCAGGATCAGGGCAAATTCCGTCATCTTACCTAACCGTTATAGAGTGCTGAGACCACGTACCAATCTGATTGCTATGTGCCGGCGGCATTGCCAACCGCCGCTTCCGGACACGCTGTGAATACCCTTCGGGGCCGGCCAGCCGATCACAGATCGGCTGTCGTTCGACTGCGCGCGAAGCAGTGCTTCGCAAGCGCTTGTCTCACCCCTGTAAGCTCGTTATGCCCATCCCGACCGCCATGGATGGCGGAAGTGTCGAAAATGCAGGAGCAATTTTCGACCTGGGCATAAACGGTCCGAAATCGGCGGTCGGCAATGCCGCTCTAATCAGCCTGCAATCCCTGAATAAACAACCAGTTTATCTTGCTGTATTACTTAACCCGCTGCCCCGGCTTGGCGCCGGCATCCGGGCTCAGCAGGTAAATCTCATCGCCACCGGGGCCAGCCGCCAGCACCATGCCTTCAGACAGCCCGAACTTCATCTTGCGCGCCGCCAGGTTGGCCACATAAAGCGTCAGCTTGCCTTCCAGTTTGCTTGGATCAGGATAAGCGCTCTTGATCCCGGAGAATACATTGCGCTTGGCATCGCCGATATCCAGCGTCAGGCGCAGCAGCTTGTCCGCACCTTCGACAAACTCGGCCTTCTCGATCAGGGCCACGCGCAGATCCACCGCAGCGAAGGTGTTGAAATCGATTTCCGGCGCAATGGGATCCTTAGTCAGTTCACCATTGCCCGTTGCCGCCGGGGCGGAGGCGGTTTCAGTTGCAGAGGCTTCAAGATCTTCCTTGGACGCTTCGACCATGGCCTGAATCTTTGCGGGCTCAATGCGTGTCAGCAGCGGCGTAAAGGCGTTCAGCTGGTGGTCGGCGAGCAGGGTCTGGTGGCTGTTCCAGGTCAGCTCCGGTACGTTCAGGAAGGCTTCTGCATCGGCGGCCAACTTTGGCAGTACCGGCTTGAGGAATATCACCAACTGGCGGAACAGGTTGATACCCAACGCACAGATCGCCTGCACTTCGGCCTGCTTGCCCTCGACCTTGTTCAGCGCCCAGGGCGCTTTGTCGGCGATATAGGCATTGGCCTTGTCGGCCAGGCCCATGATTTCGCGCATGGCTCTTGAGAAGTCACGCTTTTCATAGGCGTCGGCGATGCCTGGTGCGGCGGCGATAAAGGCGTCGGTCAGTTCCGGTGCAGGGTTGGCGGCGACCATCACGCCGGCGTTGCCCTTGTGAATAAAGCCCGCGCAGCGGCTGGCGATATTGACTACCTTGCCGACCAGATCAGAGTTCACCTTCTGCACAAAGTCGTCGAGGCTCAGGTCCAGATCCTCGACGCCACGGCTCAGCTTGGCCGCGTAGTAATAACGCAGATATTCCGGCGACAGGTGATCCAGATAAGTGCGCGCCTTGATAAAAGTGCCGCGCGATTTGGACATCTTCTGGCCATTGACCGTCAGGTAACCGTGCACATTGATGCCGGTCGGCTTGCGGAAGTTCGCGCCTTCAAGCATCGCCGGCCAGAACAGCGCATGGAAGTTGACGATGTCCTTGCCGATAAAGTGATACAGCTCGGCATCGGAATCGGTGCTCCAGAACGCATCAAAACTCAGTTCCGGGCGACGCTCACACAGGTTCTTGAAACTGGCCATGTAGCCAACCGGCGCATCCAGCCAGACGTAGAAATACTTGCCCGGCTCGCCTGGGATCTCGAAGCCGAAGTAGGGCGCATCACGGCTGATATCCCATTCCTGCAGTCCGGAATCCAGCCATTCGGCAATCTTGTTCGCTACCGCGTCCTGCAACGCACCGCTACGGGTCCATTCCTTCAGCATGTCGCTGAAGTCCTGCAGACGGAAGAAGAAGTGCTTGGAATCCTTCAGGATCGGCGTCGCACCGGAAATTGCAGAGCGCGGGTCTTTCAGTTCGGTCGGCTCGTAGGTCGCGCCGCATTTTTCGCAGTTGTCACCGTACTGATCTTCCGCTGCACACTTGGGGCAGGTGCCCTTGATAAAGCGGTCAGCCAGGAACATTTCCTTCTCGGGGTCGAAATACTGCGTCACCGAGCGCGTACTGATATGCCCGGCATCTTTCAAGCGCTCATAGATCAGCGCCGACAGCTCGCGGTTCTCCTCCGAGTGGGTGGAGTGATAGTTGTCGAAGTTGACCAGAAAATCGGCAAAATCCGCCGTATGCTCAGCCTTGACGTTGTCGATCAACTGCTCGGAAGTAATACCTTCCTTCTCCGCCCGCAGCATGATCGCCGAGCCATGGGCATCGTCCGCACATACATAAATGCACTGATTGCCGCGCAGCTTCTGAAAACGCACCCATATGTCAGTCTGAATGTACTCAAGCATATGCCCCAAATGGATGGATCCATTGGCATAGGGCAGGGCGCTGGTAACCAGAATTTGACGGGGTTTGCTGTGGCTGGACATGGACATTCGGCTTCTTTGGTGACGGGTGGAAAAGGGGGGAATGATAGCAGAATGGGGCGGGCGGGGGTATCCGCTACTGCCCTATCAAGATCGGTTGTTTATAGCGCCGGCATTGTAACGACTTCTGTAGCTTTAAGAATATATAAAAATTACAAGGAAGCTATTTTTTATTATTTTTAACTTTCGTGAAGGATGAAAGATTGTAAGTGTTCTCAAATTCTGGTGGAAGCCAAAAAATCGAGTCTAAAGTTTGTATGCTCACAGTATCACTTGCATCAAGTTTTCTTGAAATTTGAGAGTTGGCTGGGTGGCCTCCATTCAAGTTCTTAAATTTTTGTTTCCAAAGTCCTGGCTCTTTTTCCAGTAATAGTATTTTTTCTAAATAGAATTCTGCGCCAGGGGTGGTGCTAGATGAATTTTTAGTTAAAAGTTTTTGTGTTGCGACCAAAATGTCTTTTGCCCAAGTCGCCTCTGATATAAGGGCTTCCCTGAGGTGGTTAACGTATAAAACTATCTTTGCGCTTGAGTCATTTGCTGTAAAATACTCAGCAGCTTTTTCGTACCGTTGGCGGCCCTGCTCTAAGTTTCCAAGTCTATAACTCAGCATTCCTATATTAGCCATGGCGTGAGCTGAATCGTACCATTGGCTATCTTTGATGATGTCTTTGAGTTCTTTAATATATCTCTCAGCAGATACTGCGTCTTTATTTGTGATGTGACCGACGTCTAATGTTGCGACCCATGCAAATATTCTGTTGAGCTTCAGCGTCGTATTGTCAGGGTTGGCGATCAACCCTTTATCTGTCGTCGAGTTGATCAGCTCGTAGTCGTCAAGCAAAGCAGCTAAATATGAAATCGCCATAGGAGGGCCGCTTGAGTATGGCTCCTCTTTTAGCCAAGATTGCGCATACGAAAGGGCTGCTGTCATGTTCTTTTGCGTATACGCTTCCCAGTATTGAGCTTCATAAGCATTGTGCTTCTGTGCTTGGGATACCTGGACTAAGTTTTTTATGCCGTTACGACGTTCTGCCCATTTGGCTTGTGCCAGCGAGTTCTTATTAGGGTTAATTAAAGACTGTTTAAAATAGCCTTTTGCTTTTTTCGTGGCACCGTCTAATAGCTCTAATGTCCCAAACGAGCTCGCAAGCTCTGTTTTGTGAATTGCATCAAGCCCAGAATCTAGAAGTTTTTTACCCGCTTTCCAGAATTTTGTCTCTTTATCATTTAAGCGTGCAACGGCCATTTCAGTTGCTATCAGCCAAGGATCATTTTTTAAATTAGAAGATTTCAGGATTATACTATGCGCAATATCCTTTTCATCGTAATGAACAAAAGCTCTAGCGGCTGTTCTTGTTATCCACCGATGATCCTTGGCCAAATGAAGCGCCGTAAGCATACATTTTCGGGATTTTTCTTTTTCGCCGACTATCGCATACTCCCTTGATATATTGAGCCAAGCCAAAGGATTGTTCGGGTTGTAGTTTATCACCTGTCGAAGACTTTTAATCGAATGTTCGGACGACGTCGATTGGTCCGAGGTTGAAAGCCCTAAAATACGATTTATTGTGCGCTGAAGTGGCTGTGGTAAGTTGCGCTCTAGGCTAAGAAATTGTGCAGCCTTGAATGCGGCCTCTGTATCTTTCTCTATGGTTGCTATATTTAATAGTTCAATGGCCGTGCCGACTGTATTGCTTTTGCTAAATTCAGTTAAAATTTGCTGAGTGGTGTTGGTGTAATCAAGTTTCGAAGTTTTTTTGTGAATAAGGTTTGTTTCGGGGAGGTATTTGGCTTCATCAGAGCTCAGCCAAATAGGAAGCATCTCTCTGTTGGTGTCTGAAAATTTCATTTTTCAAGCTCAGTAGATTTTTCAGGTGAAGAGAACTTCCTATTCTCGATCAGCGATCTCATTCCAAGACGATCAAGTTGTGAGATAAAACGATCCAAACCTAAAGTCGGTACCGACATTGCTAAAGCTTTTCTAGAACCTCTTTCTGTGTAAGAAGGGGTGCCACATTGGGATATGAGGTCGATCAGCTCTGTGGCGAGCCATTCAGGCAGTAGTGTTTTCCAATACGCTAATGTCTCATGAAATATTTCCATAAGGAATGGCAGCGACTGAGTGTATGACGCGTGCGTTCCACCCCATGGTTCTGGCGCTAACTCTTGTGGTAGCCGCTCACCGATTACCATGTTTAACGTTTTGCCAAAAAAAATAAAGCTTACAAGAGATCCAAATTGATATAGGTCACATTTTTGTCTTCTATCAAGCCATGTCTCAAGCGGGTGATTGTATAGTTGTTCTGGTGGCGCATAAGCCATGTCTCCAGCAATAAATAATTGATCATGGTCACTAGCTATATCTTGCTTGCTAGCTCTTCCCAAGTCGCCAACTTTAGCGCCTACGTTTTCAAAGATCATGATATTTGAAGGTTTTAGGTCTTGGTGCGCAATTTTTGCTGTATGCAGCTGAAGTATTCCGGAAGCTACGTCGCGCAAATAATGGAGTTTTATTTTAATGTCAATTAACTGAGATTTTGTGATATAGCTTCTTACATCTCCACCATCGGCCAGTTCCATTATCATATATGGAACTGTGGCGAACTGCTCGCCGGGTAGTGCTTGAACATTTACTTGGCCAGAATCTAATATTTTAACCACCCTCTTCATTTTTCTATCGATACATAGCTTATGAAGCTCGGTTTCTATATTGAATGCTTTTAGCTGGCTTTGTAATACTTCAGTAAACATTTCGCCGCGCGCTACCGCTTGAATTATTGGCGTCAATATATCGAATGCTTTTAAGAAAGCTTGTCGATTCCCTTTTGTGACCTCATAAGAAACGGAAAAGAAGCCTCCCGTCCCAGCGCCTCGGCGACCGGTAGGTATCAGGTTCCCTACAATCCAGTCGTCGTTAAGGGTTAAACCGGTCAAACGTTCTGCTGGGTTAGTGTTCGTCACATCATTTCCTTATGAGAGCTCTGAGATATTCAAACGAGAAATTAACTGCTTTTCATCCTCAAGTGGATTGGCTCGGAATTGCTCGTTTACGTTTACGTTTACGCTTCCGCTGACCCGCATGGAACGTTGAAGGGCTATCCCTCTGCTAATTTAGACCAAACCGCATACTCATTGCCACTTGGATCGCTAAAGTGAAAGCGTCGGCCGCCAGCCGATTCCACGCTCTCGAGTGTTCCAGCGAGGTGGTTGCTATAAAGCACCACCAAAACGCTGTCTTAATTCGTCGTAGCAATCTTGTCGGATAGGTAGAAGCCGCTGTCCAGTCCTGGGTCCACTATCGCCACGTATTACGCGCCGTAATCGACGAACGACCAGCCAACCCCGGCTGCGAAAAAGCTTTTGGTTGCTTAAATATCCCGCAATGGGATTTCGACGTAATAGATTTTTCCGTTCTGATTCATGACCGCTCCCGTAAATAAACCAACCAGCCGTCCGAATACCGCGTATAACTGACCTGTTATTGAATATTTTGCGCCAGACTCCCATCCCGACGCCATCTCATCATCCTGAACTCTACTAACAACCGATCATGGGTTTTGAGCGTCCGTTTCAGATTTGAGTTTCCATTTTACCGAATACGATCGCCTTCGTTTTCTCCGCGGTACGTATTCGACCATAGGTAATCTCCATGAAAAAATTTCTTCCTATTGCCAGGTTGCTGGCAGTAAGCGCTATCGTTTTGTCTGGCCTGTCGCTGGCTGGTTGCTTTGGCGGCAGCGGTGGCAGTTCAAGTGATGACAGGACCGGTGGCGGAACCAATCCTCCGGTTGCCACGCCGTTGGTGCCGATCACTGAGTCTGATCTGATTCAGGCGGTGCGCCCCATCAGCGAGAGCGTCACTGTGGATACCAACAAGAAGTTGGCCGTGACCTTTAACCAGGACATGGACGCCGATACCATCAACGGCACTAGCTTCCTGCTGCAGGGCGACTCCGGCCCGGCGATTGTGGGCGTGGTGACTTATGATGCAGGCACCCGCACCGCTATCTTCACCCCTGACAGTGGCTTGAGCGATAACACGCTTTACACTGCAACGCTGACCACGGATGTGGAAGATGCTCTGGGCGTGGCACTGGAAGACGATCTTAGCTGGCAGTTCACCACCGGCAGCACGACGGATAGCGTTGCGCCCACGGTTGCCTTTGCTTTGTTGAATGGCGCCGTGGACGTGGCGGTCAGCCGTAACATCACGGCGACCTTTTCCGAAAGCATTGACCCAACCACGGTGACGGCGGACAGCTTTACGCTGGAAACTGCCGGTACGCCTGTACTTGGCACGGTGACCTATATTGGCACCACGGCTGTGTTCAATCCTGCGGCAGATCTGCTGCCAGGCACGGTGTACACCGCGACCCTGACCACGGCAATTACCGATCTGGCGAATCCGGCTAATGCACTTCAGTCGGATCAGAATGTAAATTTCAATACCGAAGTAGCTGTGATCCCTGCTGCTGGTCCGGATCCGGTTGTGCTGGGCACAGCGGGCAACTTTGTAATTCTGTCCAAGACCGGCATCACCACCACCGTTGGCACTGCGATTGTCGGTGACATGGGCGTGAGCCCGATAGCCGAGGCCGCTATCACAGGCTTCAGCATGACGCGGGATTCCACAGATACCTTTTCCACGTCCGCTCTGGTAACGGGCAAGATCTACGCAGCCGATATGGCTACGCCCACGCCAACCTATCTGACCACTGCGATCAGTGACATGGAACTGGCATTCAACGACGCAGCTGGCCGCAGCAATCCTACCGAAACCGAACTGGGTGCTGGCGATATCAGCGGCGAGACGTTGGCTCCGGGCTTGTACAAGTGGGGCACAAGTGTGAGCGCGTCGTCGGACTTCACCTTTGACGGTGGCCCGAACGATGTGTGGATTCTGCAAATTGACCAGGATCTGCTGCTGGCATCGGGCGTTGCTGTGCAATTGGCTGGTGGTGCCAAGGTAGAGAATATCTTCTGGCAGGTAGCAGGTCAGGCCACGCTGGGTACTGGCGCGACACTGAACGGCATTTTGTTGAGCAAGACCCAGATAGTGATGGAGACGGGTGCCACCTTTAATGGCCGGGCACTTGCCCAGACCCTGGTGACCCTGGATGCGGTAATGGCTACTCAGCACTAAGGGTTTAGCGGTACTGAAAAGGACCCTGCGGGGTCCTTTTTTTATGGCTGCTTTTTCGGTTCTCCCACAGCGAGTTCCTTGGGAAAGCGGCGAATCAGCAGAGTCAGGGCAAAGCCCACCGAAAGCGCGATCAAGGTGAAGCCGAACGCGGCGGTAAAGCCGCCGGTGGTTTCGATCAACCAACCCGCGAACGCCGGGCCCAGGAACTGGCCGATAGCAAAGAACAGCGTGGCAAAACTGAACGCGATGGGAATGTAGCGGGGCGCGACCTGATCTGTAGCGCTGGTCTGAATCATCGCAAACAGCCCATTGATCGAGATGCCCATCACCAGAAAGTGAAAGAAGAAGTAGGGCAGGGTCTGGCCGATCAGGGGCAAAGACATAGCAATTATTACCAGAAAGATGGACGTCGCCAGCGCGTTACCTCGCCCCCAGAAATCAGACAGCCAGCCCCATAGCGGGCCGGCCGCGATGGACAGCAGGCCCATCATCGCCATATAGCTGCCGGCCGTGGACTCGTTGTGGCCGTTTTCTACCATAAAGCTGACCATGAACACGGTCTGCACGATATAGCTCAAGCCAATGATGCCGTAGGTGCAAGCGACGATCAGGACCCGCGGATTGCGATAGATCAGCCACTTCTCATCCGACGGCAGATTACCGGCGGCACTGGCTGTCGCTTGCGGCGGGTTGCGCACAAAGAGCGCGATCATGGCTGAAACGAACAACGCAGCGCCGGCAAATACTGCCCAACTGACGCGCCAGCCCTGCTCACCAAAGGCGCTGAACAGAGCCGGTACCAGTACGCCGGAGACCAGTACGCCAAGGCCGACGCCGCTGGTCATGCAGCCAATCACCAGGCCGCGTTTATCCGGGAACCATGTCGCCAGCAGCGCCACCATGGGTGCAAATGCAAAGGCGGTGCCAAAGCCTAGTAAGCCCATCAGGGCCATGATTACCCAGAAGTTCGCCGCAAATACCAGCCCTACAAATCCCGATGCCACCGTGAGCATGCCAAACAGGATCGAGGCTCTGGGGCCCCAGCGGGCCGCAGCCAGGCCGCCAGCCAGAACGAAGCACACGTAGCACAGGGCTGTGACCGTGCTGAGGATGCCCGCCTGCTGATACGAGAGCCCCAGGTCCGCACGCATTGCAGGCAGAATGATGCCGTACGCCAGGCGGGCGAAGCCAATCACTACCAGGGAAGTAAGAGTGCCGCACAGCACGGTGATGACCATGTTCGGGCGGGTATTGCTCTGGGACATCGTGGCTCTCATCTTGTTGACGGCTGGACGCGGCTGAGCAATGCATTATCCCGACCAGGGTGGGTAGGGCAAGGTACAGTTGTTACTTTGATGGAGAGGTATACGCAGGGAGGGGACGATAAAAAAGGACCCGGTTGGGTCCTTTTTGCTTTACGTGCCCGCCGTGGAGGCGGACCTGATCGACCAAAAGAAAAGGCTCGGCCGATCTGCTTCGTCGCGTTTAGCCCATGCGATGCAAGGCGCAGATCTTGTTACCGGACGGATCGCGCAGATAAGCAAGGTACAGCTTCATGCCGCCGCCTTCACGCACACCCGGTGGATCTTCACAGGTAGTGCCGCCGTTCGCGATACCGGCCGCGTGCCAGGCGTCAGCTTGTTCGGATGTTTCCATGGCAAAGCCGATGGTGCTGCCGTTGCCGTTGGAGGCGGCCTCGCCGTTGATGGGCTTGCTGAGGGCGAAAGTACCGGTCTTGGTGAAATAGAAGCAGCGGCCTTTATCATCGATAACGCCGGGTTTGCAGCCCACAACGCCTAGGATTGCGTCGTAGAAGGCCTTGGAAGCCTGAATATCGTTGGCGCCGAGCATGACATGACTGAACATGATATTTCCTTGCTTGTTAGGTTTATTGTGCTTGTTGACCCCTCTAGACTTAAGTGAAACGGCAGCCGCGTCAATGGTTATTGCAGCCATAGTCGAGAGACCGAGGGAGAGAACTCAGTAAAGCCTAACTGGGCTGGTTCCTCAGCGCATCAAGCTCCTTCTTGAGCGCCTGCCAATGGTCGAAACAAGCGTAACGGAGCCAGCCGCGCAAGATTTTCTGCTTGAAAGCGGCGTACCTGCCCCGCGACTTGGCAGCAATGCGTTTTTCGATCTCTTCTTCAAGCCACTGGGGATCGAACATGGCCCAGACGGGTGGTGCTGGTGTTAACAGGTTTGTGTAGCAAACTGGCGCAACTTCCTGATAGAAAAGCCTTTCAACTTCTTCCAGGGAGTAGCCTTCAAGCTGCTGGGCAATCCATCGGTAATTTACTTGGTTATCGACAAACACCTCAGACAGTGCTTGCCTCGCGCTTGATAGGCGCTTCCGGGCGGGAGTCTTGTGTATCAATATCCAGGCTTCCGATTAGAGATCCAAGATCAAATAATTAAAGCGTTCTCACTAAAATGATAAACATCATACGGTGGGATCAACTGCCGACAATCACATCGCCCGACCCGCCGATAATGACCTCACCATGGTTGCCCGTACTTCCGATCGTCAGGGCGGGCTTACCATTAATCAGTACGGTCGAAGAGGCATTGCCTGCCAGAGTACTTCCGCAGCTTGTCTGATCGCCAATACGGGCGGCGGGCAGGCCATTGATCAGTACGTCGGAAGAGCCGGAGGTGATGCTGGCGGGTGTGTGGCCTTTCTTGGGGCATTCGGTAGGGTCGCCTAGTCTTGCGGCGGGCTTGCCGGGCATGTCGATATCCTTTCGTCGTTGTTCAGTCATCAGATCGGGGCTGAGGCTAGCTTGGAAAGAGCGCCGGCTCAACGCGCCCACGGCCATAGCGTGAACTGATCGACATTATCAGGCGCTTCGGCTCTGGCCGTGCTTGAGAATGCCAATGGTTAGCCTTCAGGCTACGATCAGGTTACGCATAAATCCTTGTAACCATTGAGGTTTATAAGCTTTTCGGTGGATTGGCGCAGGTATATGCGGCACAATCGGTTTATTCAGAACAGTAGCCGGAGATCACCATCATGAAGGGCCAGCAGGAAGTCATCAATTGCCTCATCGCGCTATTGCGCGGCGAGTTGGGCGCGCGTGATCAGTACTTTCTGCATTCGCGGCTTTATGAAGACATGGGCTATGCCAAGCTGTACGAGCGCATCAACCACGAAATGGAAGAGGAGACGCAGCACGCCGATGCGATTCTCAAGCGCATTCTGTTTCTGGAAGGCAAGCCTGATATGCGCCCGGACGAGATCCACCCAGGCTACACCGTGCCCGATATGCTGGCCGCTGATCTGAAGCTGGAATACGAGGTACGCGAGAACCTGGCCAGTGCTATTGCGCTGTGCGAGAAGCACCGTGATTACCAGACTCGCGAGATCCTTGAGATACAACTCAAGGACACCGAAGAAGATCATGCTTACTGGCTGGAGCAGCAACTGCGCCTGATCAAATTGCTGGGTATGGAGAACTATCTGCAATCGCAGATGTGATCTCTACATACAAAGACCATCCCGGCCACGTCACCTCTCGGTGATAAACCTCGGCCGGGTTACCTGATCGACCAGATACACCAGCCCCTGATAGTCGATACCGCTATGGTCGCTCAGGCCAATTTCGCAGGTGCGGCTGGTGGAAATACCTACCTCGCAGTATTGCACCGCGTTCTTTAGTGTACGCAGCGCATGCGTGTTCAGCTGCGGGAGGGTAAAGCCCTTGTCACCAGCAAAGCCGCAACAGTGAATCCCTTCGGGTATGATTACCTGTGTGCTACAGCGCCGGGCAATGGCGATAAGTGCATCTGCTTCGCCCAGGTGCTGGGTGCTACAGGTGACATGCACCGCTACTGGTGTGTCGACTGGCTGGAAATCCAGTCGGTCGAGCAGGTGTTCACGGATAAAACGCACAGGATCGTAGATGTCCAACCGCTGATCACCTTTGCCTTGTATCAAACTCAGGGTGCATGGGCTGGTGTCACAATAGATCGGATAGCGACCCTGCTCACTGGCTTGCAGCAGGGCCGTAAGCAATTCGGTGCGTTTGCTTTCAGCCTGTTCGGGGTAGCCTTTGGAGGCGAAGGGCTGGCCACAGCAAAGGTTGTCCAGAGCCTGCGGAAAGACTACTTCAAACCCGGCCTTCTCCAGCAGTGCGCGCGTCTTGTCCAGCAGTGATACCTGTTCGCCGTTGGTCAGCGCCGGGCCCATGGTCCGGGAAACACAGGCAGGCAGGTAGACCACCTTGGGTTTGCCGGTGGCGGCAGCGGGCGTGGGTTCGACCCATCTCACCGGTTGCGGCATGGCCGGAGTCCACTGTGGCAAGCGTTGGCCGGAGAGTTTCCTCACGCCGCTGCTGAGTCTTTGCAGTCGCGGTGCGCCGAGCAAGCGCTGTACGCCGTTGGCCAGCGCCAGCGTAAGGCGGGCGCCCTTGAGTACGCTGGCAAAATGCGTAGCTAGGTATTGGGCGCGGCCATGATGCTGAGCCTGGTCGCCACGCAGTTCCCGCACCAGATCGCCGGTATTGATGCCCACCGGGCAACGCTGTGAGCACAAGCCGGTGGCGGCGCAGCTGTCGATACCTTGGTACTGAAATGCCGTCTCCAGCGCGCGGGTATCGATGCCGGCGCGCTGGCGGGCCTGGATATCACGCCAGATGACGATGCGCTGGCGCGGTGTCAGTGTCAGGCCGTTGGAGGGGCATACCGGCTCGCAGAAACCACACTCAATGCATTTGTCGATGATCGGGTTGGCGGCGGGCAGGGGTTTGAAGTGTTTCAGGTGAATCTGCGAATCAGTTGACAACACCACATCCGGGTTGAGAATGCCCTGGGGGTCAAGCAGGCGCTTGATCGTCAACATCAGTTGATAGGCGTCACTACCCCATTCCAGCTCAACGAAAGGCGCCATATTGCGCCCCGTGCCGTGTTCACCCTTGAGCGCGCCGCCGAACTCGACCGCGACCAGTTGCGCGACGTCCTGCATAAAGGCGGCGTAGCGGGTCTTTTCCGTGTCACTGTCAAAGCCCTGGGTGAAGACGAAGTGCAGGTTGCCTTCCAGTGCATGGCCAAAAATGATGGCTTCGGCGTAGCCGTGCTTTTCGAATAGCTGAATCAGGCGGTTGACACCCTCGGCCAGCATCTCGACCGGAAAGGTCACATCCTCAATAATCACTGTGGTGCCGGTGGCCCGTATTGCGCCGACCGCCGGGAAGGTTTCCTTGCGGATCTTCCACAGCTGGTTGTAGATCACCGGATCGGTGCTGAAGTCGACCTGCTTTTCCAGCTCGAAGTGGGCAACTGAGGCCATGATTCGAGCAATCTGCTCGGTCAACAATAGGCCGCTGGGTGCCCGCGACTCGATCAGCAGGGCGCATGCGCCGACGGACAGCTCGCGCACCCAGTCGGGCATGCCGGGCATGTTCTCCACCGAACGCAGGCTGCGACGGTCGAGTAATTCAACGGCGGCGACAGGCTGTTGCTTGAGTAGCGGTACCGCGCGACAGCAGCTTTCCACATCGGCAAACACCAGCAATGCACTGGCCTTGTGGGGGTGCTCGGGTACAGTGTGATAGGTCACCGAGCTGATAAAACCCAGCGTGCCCTCGGAGCCGACCAGCAGGTGGGTAAGCATATCCAGCGGGTCATCGAAATCAACCAGCGCGTTCAGCGACAATCCGGTGGTGTTTTTCAACCGGTATTTATACCGAATCCGCTCGGCCAGCTCTGTATTGGCCCGTGTCTGTTGGCCAAGCTGCGTCAGTTGTTCCAACAGCGCGGCCTGGCTCTGGCGGAAGGCGGCCACCGTTGCCGGCTGTTCGGTATCCAGTAGCGTGCCGTCGGCCAGTAGCAGGCGCATACCCGAGAGGGTGTGATAGCTGTTCTGCGCGGTGCCACAGCACATACCGCTGGAATTATTGGCGACGATGCCGCCGATCTTGGCCGCATTGATCGACGCCGGATCCGGGCCGATCTTGCGTTGCAGCGGGGCCAGCAGCGCGTTGGCGGCTGCTCCGATAACGCCCGGTTGCAAGCGAATGCGCTGGCCGCCGTCAAGTACCTCCCGACCGTTCCAATGGTCGCCCAATACAATCAGTACCGAATCGCTGATGGCCTGGCCTGACAAGCTAGTACCTGCAGCGCGGAAGGTCACCGGAACCTGGTGTTGTGAGGCCAGGCGCAACAGCGCAATGACTTCATTCTCGGACTCAACTCGGGCCACCAGCTTGGGAATAAGCCGGTAGAAGCTGGCGTCGGTGCCGAATGCCAAGGTCGACAGCGGATCGTCGAACAGGCGCTCGGCTGGCATCAATTGCCGAACGGCGGCGAGAAAATCGGCAGGCAGGCCCATGATCTTTCCCACGTTAGCGCCCGAACTCACGTGCCAGTAGATCAGAGCTGATCTCACTTACCGACCGCGTGCCGGTCAGCACCATGGCGACGCGCATTTCCTTCTCGATCAGCTCCAGCAGGTTACTAACGCCTGCACCACCTGCGGCGGCCAGGGCATAGATGTAGGACCGCCCGAGCATTGCGCAGTCGGCGCCCAGTGCCAGCATACGCAGGACGTCCAGCCCGGAGCGTATGCCGGAGTCAGCCAGGATCTTCAGGTCGCCCTTGACCGCATCAGCGATGGCGGGAAGCGCTCTGGCACTGGACAGCACGCCATCCAGTTGCCTGCCGCCATGGTTGGACACGACGATGCCGTCAGCGCCAAAGCGCACGGCATCACGTGCATCATCGGGGTCGAGAATGCCTTTGATGATCATTTGGCCTTCCCAGAATTCGCGAATCCACTCCAGGTCTTTCCAGGCAATGGAAGGATCAAAATTAGCACCAAGCCAGCCGATATAATCGGCCAGGCCTGTAGGGTTGCCGCGATAGGCCGAGATATTGCCCAGGTCATGTGGCTTACCCAGCAAACCAACGTCCAGAGCCCAGCGTGGATGAGTGACGGCCTGCAACATGCGCCGCAGCGGCGCATTGGGGCCGCTCATGCCAGAGTGCGCATCGCGGTAGCGTGCCCCTGGCGTGGGCATGTCCACGGTGAAAACCAGGGTGTTGACGCCTGCCGCCTTGGCGCGTTCCAGTGCGTTCTTCATGAAGCCGCGATCCTTGAGCACATATAGCTGGAACCACATGGGCCGGCTGATGGCAGGTGCCACTTCTTCGATAGGGCAGACCGATACTGTGGACAGGGTAAAGGGGATGCCACGATCAGCGGCCGCTTTGGCTGCCTGCACCTCCCCGCGCCGGGCGTACATGCCGGTCAGGCCAACAGGAGCCAGCGCAACCGGCATCGACAGGGTTTCGTTGAAGAGGTTGGTCTCCAGGCTCAGATCAGCCATGTTCTTGAGCACCCGCTGGCGCAGGGCAATATCGGCCAGGTCGGTCACGTTGCGCTTGAGCGTATGCTCGGCATAAGCACCCCCATCGATATAATCGAACAGGAACGGCGGCAGACGGCGTTTGGCAGCAGCACGGTAATCAGTGGCAGCAGAAATGATCATGGCATAGGTCTCTGAAGGTCTTTGAACAAAAGGCGCCCCGCTATGGCTGGAGCGCTTTCAGGGCAAATATCAAGGTGTCTGTAACGGATCGGTGACACCCAGCACATAGACGGCGAACAGGGCAATCAAGCCGGTCGCCAACACGTAGTAAAGGGTCGGCCAGATGGTCTTGCGCAGCGTGGCTCCTTCCCGGCCTAGCAGGCCGACGGTGGCTGAGGCCGCGACCACGTTGTGAATAGCGACCATGTTGCCGGCTGCGGCGCCAATGGCCTGCACAGCCACGATCAATGCGGTGGACAGCCCCAGGTTGGTGGCGACGCCAAATTGGAATTGGCTGAACATCATGTTTGATACGGTGTTGGAGCCCGCCAGGAAAGCGCCGAGCGCACCGATCATGGGGGCGACCAGCGGATAAACACCGCCAACGCTGTCAGCGGCGAAACTGGCCATGGCGATCGGCATGCTGGGCAAATCGCTCGCGTTCACGCCCGAGTTGATCAGAATGCGCACCATGGGCACGGTGAACAACAGCACGAAACCGGCGCTGAGCAGAACATCACTGGATTCCTTGATCGCCGAGGCCAGTTGCTTTACCTGCATGCGATGCAGGACAAAGGTCGCCAGTACCACCAGCACCAATATGCCGCCGGGTAGATAGAAGGGTTCGATCCCGGCGCTGATGCCTGTCTCACCCAACAGATTGCTGGCGCTGAAGGACACCGAGCGAAAAAGGGCGGTGGCCTCCGGGAATACACGGCTGATAACCAGAATGACGCCTACCAGCATGTAAGGGAGCCAGGCGCGAAAGCTGCCCATGGGTTTGGCCGTCAGTTCATCCAGTTTCATCTCGATGCTGCCCAGCCATTCGCTTGGCCAGTCTTTGCGGTCGGCAAAATCCCAGGTGGTCTTGGGCACCAGAAAGCCAAACCGCGCGGCAGTGGTGACAATACCCAGGCCCACCAGCCCGCCCAGCAGCGACGGAAATTCCGGCCCGAGAAATACGCCTGTGAGCAGGTAGGGAATGGTGAAGGCGAGGCCGGCGAAGAGCGCGAACGGGAGTACCTCGAAGCCTGCGCGCCAGCTTTTCTCTTTGCCGAAGTAACGCGTCAGCATCAATACCATTATCAGCGGCATAACCGTGCCGACAATGGCGTGAATGATCGCCACCTTGGCACTGATCAGCATCAGATAGGCATCCCAGCTGGACCCCTGGGCGGCCAGCTCGGCTCCGATACCAACGCTATCAAGTCCGGTGGTCACACCCACCAGAATGGGGGTCCCGACCGCGCCAAAGGAAACCGGCGTGCTTTGCACCAGCATGCCCATCAGCACAGCAGCCATAGCCGGAAAGCCAATGGCAACCAACAGCGGCGCGGCAATCGCGGCGGGAGTGCCAAACCCGGAGGCGCCCTCGATAAAGCAGCCGAAAAGCCAGGCAATGATGATCGCCTGAATGCGCCGGTCCGGACTGATGGTGGCAAAGCCAGCGCGAATCGCGGTAATGCCGCCTGAATGTTTAAGGGTGTTGAGCAGCAGAATCGCGCCAAAAATGATCCAGAGCAGGCCCAGGGTAATGATCAGGCCTTGCAGGGTAGAGGCCAGAACGCGATTCAGGCTCATGTCCCAGGCCAGCAAGCCAATAGCGGCGGTCACCAGAAAGACCAGTGGCATGGCTCGATGCGCCGGCCAGCGCAGCCCGATGAGTAGAATGCCAGCAAGCAGAATAGGGAAAAGCGCCAGCGCGGCTAGGACTCCGGATGACATGAGTGCTCCTGATTATTGTTTATGGTTAATTGGTAATACCAATATTCTGTTGGCGGTGTTCAGGGTATTGCAGGGTTTGTAAGGGTGTCAAACCGGATGGATAAGACTTTTGTCTAAGAATAGGATAAGAGCTTGTTCACGCCTGGAAGGAAATGCATACTTTTCAGGCATTGGTAATACCAATTTGGAGCGTTATGAAAATAGGACATATTCATCAGCGCCGTCTGGCTGATAGCATCGTTGAACAACTGGAATCGATGATTCTGGAGGGCACATTGCAACCGGGCGAGCGTCTGCCGGCCGAGCGTGCGCTGGCAGAACAATTTGGCGTTTCCAGACCCTCGCTGCGCGAAGCGATACACAAGCTGGCGGCCAAAGGGCTGTTGGTCAGCCGGCAGGGCGGGGGTAATTATGTTGCCGCTACCCTGGGGTCGAGCTTCAGTGATCCGCTGCTGGGCCTGCTGGAAAGTCACCCGGAAGCGCAGCGCGATCTGCTCGAGTTCCGGCACACGCTGGAAGCGGACTGCGCCTACTACGCCGCCATACGTGCCACCGAGGTGGATCTGCAGCATCTGCGCAAAGCCTATGACGCATTGCAAGCCTGTTATGACCCGCTCAGCGCCGCCAGCCGCACGGAGGAGGGCGCTGCTGACGCGCGCTTTCACCTGGCCATTGCGGAAGCCAGCCACAACACCATACTGCTGCACACCATTCGCGGGCTGTTTGATCTACTCAAAAATAATGTGGTCACCAATATTGGCGGCATGTATGAGCTACGGCCTGAAACCCGCCTGATGCTGATCAGCCAGCACCGCGAGTTGTTTGAAGCCATCACCGAGCATCGTGCGGATGATGCGCGGGCCAGTGCGAGCCGGCATATCGGCTATGTGCAAAACGTGCTGGCGGAACGCCGCGAGGAAGAGCATCGCCTGGCACGGGCGCAACGACGGGAAAAGCCTTGATCCGTCAGCACGGCTAGGCAACAGCCGTGCTGAAGAAAAGCGGGAAGTGGCGATCGCATCGGTGATCTTTTGTGGCCGGGGTGCCTTGACGGCGGTTGTGGGCTACCATCGAAACGTCACGCGGCAACCTGCTCTGGCAATTTATATTAACTGCGCCGCGAAGAGGTCCTGGATGAAGAACGATAAGAATGCTTTTACCCTGTTCGGTTTGGCTACGGTGCTTGGCTTGGGCATGAGCTACGGCTCCATGGCGGTCGCCAGCACGGGTGCCTGCGTCAGTCATGTGTCGGCCAATATCATGGGTGAAGAGATCAATCATCGTGACTGTGTACAGAACGTCAGCCAGCCAGCCGAGGTGTTTCGCCAGGGCTGCGAAGACACTGCAGCGCAATCCGATAACCTGGCCGAAGAGGGGATCGACGGCGTTGAAATCCACGAGCAATCCACCGAGTACGTCAGCGCAGGGTGCCCGGCCGATCCTCAGGGGAGCTGCAACGGCGTAAGTAACGGCGAGGTCAATTACCTCTATTGGAATCGCACCGCCGCTCAACTGGCGGAAACCCAGCAGGCGTGCGGGATGATTGGTGGCGTCTGGCAGGAGGGTTGAAAAGCTGTTGAGTTTACGCGACGGCAGGTCAGTCGAGGTTCATCAACATCCCTGGCCTGAGTCTGACTGGTCACGCCAGGGCGGCATCAACTACCGGCCCTGAAAGCGCAAGTAGCTCTTTCAGATACTGTGCTTCCTCCTTTGGGCTGCGACCAAACAGGCGCTTGAACTCGCGGCTGAATTGCGAGGCACTTTCGTAGCCCACCTGTTGTGATGCACTGGATGCGCTGATGCCTTTACGGATCATCATCAGCCGCGCCTGGTGCAGGCGAATGGCCTTGATATATTGAATAGGCGATGTCTGAGTGACGGCCTTGAAATGGTTGTGAAAGGCCGCCACGCTCATGTGCGCCTCCCTGGCCAGTGTGCCGACATCCAGGTTGTTGCTGAATTCGCCGTGTATATGCCGGAGCACTTTGGCGATGCGGCCAAAGTGACCGTCCTGCAGCATGGCGGCGCGCAACCCGCCCGCTTGTTCGCTGGTCAAGACCCTGAAGGTGATTTCGCGAACGATAGAGGGTGCCAGCAAGCGGCTCTCCAGTGGCGAGCTGAGTGCTTCCAGCAGTCGCAGAACCGTGTCTTCCAGTTTGACGTCGATTGGTGTGGCGTAAAGTGTGGCAGCTTTGTTCGCGTGCTGTGGTGCGGTCTCGTCGACACCCATGGCCAGCTCTGCGGTGATCGCCGCATCCATGCGCACTGCCAGGCCTAGCATCGGCTCGGCTTCGCTGGCTTCTGTCTGCGTACTGAACGGCAACGGCACCGAGAGGGCGAGGTAGTGCCCTGCGTCGTAGACAATCATCTCCCCACCGTAATACCCGCGCTTTTTACCCTGCAGGACGATGACGATACTCGGCTCATAGAGTGCCTGAGTCCTTGGGATCGAGCGATTGGAGCGCATGAAGGTGACGCTATCCAGAGCCGACTGGGTGTAGCCCTCGGTTGGTGCCAGGCGCTTTATCAACTCGATCATGCGCGCCTGCTGGGCTGATTTTTCTGCCATCTGCTGAATCCCGAATAGAGGAGCAGGCTATATATCAGCACGTTTTGCGCTGCTTTACAGGCCCTTTGATACGAATAGGCAAGATTCCAAGATTAACCGGCCTTAGCATCCGCCTGCTGACTACCTAGGATGAAAACGTGATTTTTCATTCAGGTATCAGCAGGAGGCAGGACAATGAACAGCAATATTCAAGGCAAGGTCATTCTGATTACCGGCGCCAGCAGCGGTATTGGTGAAGCCACCGCGCGGATGCTTGCGCAGAAGGGTGCCAAGGTGGTGCTGGGCGCCCGGCGGACCGATCGACTGGAACGCCTGGTTGCCGAGATTCGTGAGAGCGGCGAGATCGCCATGGCCCGCCAACTTGATGTAACCCAGCGTGACGAGGTGCAGGCTTTTGTCGACGCAGCGCTGAATGATTTCGGCCGGATCGACGTGATCATCAACAACGCTGGCGTCATGCCGCTGTCGCCGCTGGCCGCGCTCAAGGTCGAAGAGTGGGATCGCATGATCGATGTGAATATCCGCGGTGTGCTACACGGGATAGCCGCAGTACTGCCGATCATGCAGAAGCAGGGGCGGGGCCAGGTGATCAACGTCGCCTCCATCGGTGCACACTCGGTATCGCCCACTGCCGCGGTGTACTGCGCGACCAAATATGCGGTGTGGGCGATTTCCGACGGCCTGCGCCAGGAAAGCCCCGAGATTCGCGTGACCACCGTCAGCCCCGGCGTTACCGAGTCGGAATTGGCCGAGAGCATCTCGGACGCGCAGGGCCGTGAAGAGATGAAGGCATTTCGCAAAGTGGCCATCAGCGCCTCGGCCATTGCCAGAGCGATCTGTTTTGCGGTTGAGCAGCCTGATGACGTGGATACCAGCGAGATTATTGTTCGGCCCACGGCCAGTCCCCATTGATCTGCTCTTTAACAAATTCCAGGAGAAACATCCCATGATCATCAGAGATTTCACTCGTACGTTGCGTGTCGGCTTGGCCTTGCTGCTCCTGCTGGGTATGACCAGCCAGGCCAATGGTCAATCAATGGAAGAAACCAACAGCGCATTGGTTCGTCAAGCCTTCGAGGATTGGGAGAACGGGCGCGGCAGCGTTTTTGATCTGTTGGCTGATGATGCCGAATGGGTAGTAGCGGGCGTCAGTCCAGTGTCCGCGACCTATCCAACCCGGCAGGCACTGGTGGAAGAGGCGGTGGAGCCGATTCATGCCAAGCTGGCGACGGCGATCACGCCTGAGGTCAAACAGATCATCGCTCAGGGCAACAACGTGGTGGTGCTCTGGGACGGCACCGCCACGGCGCTGGATGGTGCGGCCTATAACAACAGCTATGCCTGGCATCTGGTGATGGAGGCTGGTGCCATTACTCGGGTCACGGCATTTCTGGATACCTGGGCGCTGGTCGAGTTGATGGAGTGATCAACGCTGAAAATGGATCCCCGCGTTCGCGAGGATGACGACTCGGCGACAGGGAGAGCGTGGCGTTTCTCTGCAAGCGGCAGTAGCTAAACCTGGTACCCCGTCATTCCCGCGAAAGCGCACTGCTGTCCGGAATAAATTTTGGGGGCTTAACTGGAAGGGTTGCAGCCGC
>CAXBEU010000020.1:0-82326 GCA_963974865.1 uncultured Pseudomonadaceae bacterium
AGGTTTTCATCGCAACACTCTATCTCATGTGTTGCACTTGGTCCCTGAGACCGCCGATTCTAGGGTGTGCATGGTTTTGCGCAGCCTGGCTTGACTAGCGTCTCTGAGAGACCCCATTTGGCTGTGAGGCCACTGACGCGACAGGCCGTTTCTGGCTGATAGCCGCCTGAACCAATCACTTCGTGTTTTCTACCCAAAGGCCTTACCTCCCATCCACCCCAACAATACCCCCACATACGCCTTCATAACTCAACTGGTCCCTGTGCCCCCCCAGTTCTACACTGGACGGCATCTGATCAACAGGGAGCACCCTCATGTCTTACGAAACACTCGATTACCAGGTAAAGGACGGCATCCTCACGCTGACCCTGAACCGCCCCGACCGTATGAATGCCTTCAACGGTGCCATGTGCCGTGAACTGATCGCAGCCTTCGACGCTGCTGATGCCGATGACAATGTGCGCGTGATCATCGTGACCGGGGCGGGCAAGGCTTTTTGTGCGGGTGCGGATCTGGAGAAGGGGGGGGACACCTTCAACCGGCACAAGCGTCAGAATGAACCTGCAGGCGATACCTTGCGCGATGGTGGCGGTACGGTTTCTCTGCGCATCTATGAGTGCACCAAGCCGGTGATTGGCGCCTTTAATGGTGCTGCGGTGGGTGTGGGCGCGACCATGACCTTGCCGATGGATATTCGGATGGCCTCGACCAAGGCGCGTTTTGGTTTTGTGTTTGCCCGTCGTGGTATCACCATGGAAGCTTGTTCGAGCTGGTTCCTGCCGCGTCTGGTTGGCCCGATGCAGGCGGCTGAGTGGGTGTATACCGGCCGGGTGTTCGATGCTGAGGAAGCGTTGAAGGGTGGGTTGATTCGCAGTATTCACGAGCCGGAAGAATTGCTGCCAGCGGCTTATGCGCTGGCGCGTGAGATTGCGGATAACACTTCGGGTATGTCTGCCTTGCTTAACCGCCAGTTGCTGTGGCGCATGATGGCGGCGGATCATCCGATGGAAGCGCACAAGGTTGATTCGCGGGCGATTGCCTTTATGGGTGAGTCGGCCGATGCGCAGGAGGGTGTGCAGTCCTTCCTGGAGAAGCGTCCGCCGCAGTTCAAGCTCAGCCCGAGCAAGGATCGCCCTGGGTTCTATCCCTGGTGGGATGAGCGGCCCTTCAAGTAATTCCTGCCTGCGCAGGTGCACACACTCCTTTGCACTTGCGCGCTTCAGGCGGGTCTACGTGAATGTTATTCTTGTAACCCTTTCCATTGACCTGCCCGGGAGCTATTACCATGAGTCGCCATTTTGAATCCGCTGTCGGACTCTGCGAGAAGCGCGATCCAGCCACCGAAGGCTTTGTCTTCAACCAGACCATGTTGCGCATCAAGTCGCCGAAAGCGACGCTGGATTTCTATACCCGCATCATGGGCATGACGCTGGTGAAGAGGCTGGATTTCGAGGAGATGAAGTTCAGCCTGTACTTTCTGGCGGCTATCGATACCCATGAGCTGGTGGACTGGTCGCACGATAACCGCGAGCGCTTGGTGCAGACCTTTGGGCGCCCGGCGATGCTGGAGTTGACGCATAACTGGGGCACGGAAGACGATGCCGATTTCAGTTACCACAACGGCAATGATGAGCCCAAGGGCTTTGGGCATATCGGTTTTGCCGTGCCGGATCTGGAGGCGGCCTGCGCGCGGTTTGAGGAGCTGGGTGTCAGCTTCGTCAAACGCCCGCAGGATGGCAAGATGAAGAATATTGCCTTTATCCGTGACCCGGATGGTTACTGGATCGAGCTGTTCACGCCGGGCGATCTGCCTGACGTGTTGGGCTGATCTTCAGACCAGCAACTTCTCCAGTGCTGCGCGCGGCCCGGCGGGTATCGCGCAGGAGCGGTTGCTGGCGCGCTCGACAAACACATGCACGAAGCGGCCTGTGGCGCAGGCTTCTTCGACACCTGCCTTGAACACTGCCAATTCATAGTGCACTGAGCTGTTGCCCAGTTTGGCTACGCGCACACCGATTTCGATAGCTTCGGGGAAGGCGATGGGGGCGAAGTAGTCGCAGCCGGAGCTGACGACGAAGGCGATCTGTTCGCCCTGATGAATATCCAGCCCACCCTGTTCAATTAGCCAGCTGTTAACGGCGCTGTCGAAGTAGTTGTAATACACCACGTTGTTCACATGCCCGTACACGTCGTTGTCGTGCCAGCGGGTGGTAATGGGGTGCAGGTGGGGGTAGTCGCTGCGTGTTTGTTTCTCACTCATATTTGATGTCTTTCCTCGGTTCAGCGGATTACATGGTTACGCTGATTGGGTGATGACGGATTCTGTATTCACTGCCTTGACCGACACCCTCCGTAGACACGCCGTGAACCCGTCCCTGGGGGCTCGCTATGCCCATCCCTGGGCATAGACGGTCTACTCCGGGTGTCGCTCAAGGCTGCTCTAGCATCGGAGTTGTCTGTCAGTAAAAACCTTTGAATCAGTATGCTTTGCGATAAATCGCCAGCGCATCTGCTTCGGTCAATTCCCGTGGATTATTGACCAGCAAACGCTGTTGCAGCATCGCGTCCTTGGCCAGTTGCGGCAGCATGTCCTCTGGGACGCCAGCGTCACGCAGGCGCGTGGGCAGTTTGCAGCGTGGGCTCAGGTCGGACAGTTCCGCGACCAGTTGCTCGGTCAGGCTAGCGGCGTTGCCGGCTTTGAGGTTCTTGACCAGTAGCGGTGCGAGTTCGGCATACAGGTGCTCGGCGGCTGAGGCGTTGAAGTCGATCACCGCGGGCAGTACCAGTGCGTTGGACAGGCCGTGGGGAATATGGAAATGCCCGCCCAGTGGATAGGCCAGTGCGTGGACGGCAGCGACCGGTGCGTTGGCGAAGGCCTGGCCGGCGAGCAGGGCGCCGAGCAGCATGGCCTGGCGGGCTTCGCGGTTGTTGCCGTTGTGCACGGCTTCATCCAGGTTGGCGGCGAGCAGGCGAAGGGCCTCGCGGGCGAGCATGTCGGACAGCGGGTTTTTCTTGATCTTGCTGGTGTAGGCCTCGATGGCATGCACCATGGCATCAATACCGGTGGCGGCGGTTACGGCGGGGGGCAGGCCGAGGGTCAGGTCGGCGTCCAGCAGGGCCATGTCTGGCAGCAGGATGGGGGAGACGACGCCCATCTTGGTGGTTTCGCCAGTGGTGATGATGGAGATCTGCGTGACTTCCGAGCCGGTGCCGGCGGTGGTGGGTACCTGGATCAGCGGCAGGCGCTGGCCCTTGGCATTGCCGACGCCGTAGATATCCGCGAGTTGTTGTTGGCAGCCGGGGTGGACGAGAAAGGCTACCAGCTTGGCGACGTCCATTGAGCTGCCGCCGCCAAAGCCCACGACCAGGTCAGCCTTCATGGCGCGGCCCTGTTCTACTGCGGCCATCACTACTGACTCTGGCGGGTCGGCCTGAACCTCATCAAAAATTTCTACAGCCATGCCGATCTTGGCAAAGCCGGGGAGGATGTCGTTGAGCATGCCCAGTTTGGTGATGCCCGGATCGGTGACGATCATCACGCGGGTGGCGCCGCGTTCTTTGCAAAGCTCGGCCAGGCGAACGGCTGAACCGGACTCGCAGAGAATCTGGGCAGTAGTGGCAAACAGGAAGGGAGACATGGGCACCTCTATAAATGAGACAGTTTGCGATACTGTATGGGGGCGGGGGCCAAGCTGCAAGTTTCAAGCTACAAGCGGCAAGTTGGAATCAAAAGCCAAGCCCTTCGCCGGAGGCCGCCGCTCCCACCAGCGAGGTGTGCGCGCTCCCTCCCGGAAGGAGCGGCGGCCTCGCCGCGAACAGGCTTAAGCTTGTAGCTTACAGCTTCGCTTAGAGAAACATTTCCAGCAGATCATTAAGAAACAGCCGTCCACGCTCGGTGGGGCGCAGCTGTTGGTCCCAAGGTTCGAGCAGGCCTTTGCGGACGGCTTCATTGAGCTGTGGTGCGATGGCTTCAAGCGACTGGCTGGTACGTGCCAGGTAATAAGCGGTGGGCACACCATCGCTCAGGCGCAGGGCATTCATCAGGAAGTCGAAGGGCAGGTCTGCGGTGGTGATGTCCTTGCGGCCGGCGCAATAGTCCTTGGCTGGGTCCAGATAATCCCGGGGCAGGCGGGTTTTCCAGTAGCGTTCGACGCGGCCATCGGAGTGGGTCAGCTTGCCGTGTGCGCCGGCGCCGATGCCGAGGAAGTCGCCGTATTGCCAGTAGTTCAGGTTGTGCCTGGCCTGTCGGCCTGGCTGCGCATAGGCGGAGATTTCGTATTGTGCCAGCCCGGCTTCAGCCAGCCTGGCCTGGCCGGCTTCCTGGATTGCCCACAGGGTGTCTTCGACCGGCAGAATTGGCGGCTTGCTGTAGAACACCGTATTGGGCTCGAGCGTCAGTTGGTACCAGGATAGGTGCTCGGGGCTCAGGTCGATGGCCTGATTGATATCTGCCAGCGCGTCGTCCAGGGACTGATCCGGCAGGCCGTGCATCAGGTCCAGATTCAGGTTGTCGAAGCCGGCCTTGCGCGCCATGGCGACGGCGGCCAGAGCTTCCTTGTCGTCGTGGATACGGCCCAGCGCTTTCAGGTGTTTGGCATTAAAGCTCTGGATGCCGATCGACAGGCGATTGATGCCGGCGGCGCGGTAGCCGGCAAACTTGACCTGCTCGAAGGTGCCGGGATTGGCTTCCAGGGTGATTTCGATATCCGAGGCGAAGTTCAGGCGGCTGGCCATGGAATCCAGCAACCGGCCCAAACTCTCGGCGGAGAACAGGCTGGGTGTGCCGCCGCCAAAGAAGATCGAGGTCAGCTCCCGGTCCTGAACGCCAGGCCGATCCAGTTCCAGATCGGCAATCAGAGCATCGATATACTCGGCCTCTGGCAGGCCTTGCTCACTGACGTGCGAGTTGAAGTCGCAGTAGGGGCATTTGCGCACGCACCAGGGGATATGGATGTAGGCCGCCAGGGGCGGGAGCTCTTTCACGCCAACCCCAGGCGCGCTCGCAACTGAACCATGGCCTTGGCGCGGTGGCTCAGGCGGTTCTTGTCGGCGGGGCTGAGTTCGGCGCTGGAGCATTCGGCTTCAGGCACCCAGAACAGCGGGTCATAGCCAAAGCCATGCTCACCGCGGGCTTCGGTCAGAATCCGGCCGTGCCAGACGCCTTCACAGATAATCGGCGTGGGGTCTTCGGCGTGCATCATCAGCACCAGTACGGAAATAAAGCGCGCGCTGCGTTGCTCGGCGGGCAGGCCTTCCAGCGTTTCGAGCAGCTTGGCATTGTTGGCTGCGTCGCCACCGCCTCCTGCGTAACGGGCGGAGTAGATGCCAGGCGCGCCGGCCAGCGCGTCTACGGCAATGCCGGAGTCGTCGGCCAGGGCCGGCAGGCCGCTTGCGCGGCACGCGTGACGGGCTTTGATGATGGCGTTTTCGACAAAGCTCAGGCCGTCTTCCACGGCTTCTTCGGCGACGAAGTCGCTTTGTGGCAGCACGGTGACCAGTTCGCCGAGCATGGCCTGCAGCTCCTTGAGCTTGCCGGCGTTGCCGCTGGCGAGAATCAATTGCTGAAAGGGCAAGTGCGAATCAGTCATCGGGGAAGAACTCCTGCTGGAAGCGTAGGGTTTGGGTGGTGCCGCCGGAGCTGGGCCGGATTTCGACCTCGAAGCGCAGCAAGCCGCGCTGGGTGGCGGTGTAGTTGGCGACGAAATAGATCGAGTCATCTTCCTGCAGGCGGATAAAGCGCAGGTTGGAGCGCTGCCCGAGCATATTGGTCACTGTACCGGAGAGCAGCGCATCAACGGCGACCGGGCCTTCGGCGGTCTGCCGCTGCACGGCGATGTTCACCACGCCGTGGGTCGGGCCCCGCGTCAGGCCGGTATTGGCAGCGATATCCGGCTGCAGATAGCTGCTGTTGAAGGTGTTGTAGTACACCGTCAGATTACCAAAACGCTGCGGGCTGGTTTGCTGGGCGCTGGCCAGCGTGGGGAGCAGCAGTAGCAGACTGCAGAGCAGGGCGCGGAACATCATGATTCTCCTATGGGACAATTGAGCGGCCTAGCGGGTGACCCGGTAGATAGCGATCTCGCCCAACAGGTTTGGCCACAGCCCGCTGAGCATGCTGCTGCGGTGCGTCTGGTCAACCACCAGCCGATCAAGGATACGGATCGAGCGCTCACGGCACAGGGCTTCGAAGTCCTTGAAGGTACAAAAGTGGATATTGGGCGTGTTGTACCAAGTGTAGGGCATGAACTCGCTCACCGGCATGCGACCCTTTGTACCCAGATATAAACGGCAGCGCCAATGGGCGAAGTTGGGGAAGGTCAGGATGGCTTCACGGCCAATGCGCAGCATCTCTTCCAGCACCTGATCGGGGTAGTGCACGGCCTGTAGCGCCTGAGTCATCAACACGCTGTCGAAGGTATGATCGCCGAAGTTGCTCAGGCCGGTATCCAGGTTCTGCTCGATCACATTGACGCCGTTTTCGATACAGGCGTTGATCTTTTCCGGATCGATTTCCAGGCCGTAGCCGGCCACCTTGCGCTGTTCGGACAGGTAGCGCAGCAGTTCGCCGTCGCCACAGCCCAGATCCAGCAGGCGGCTGCCGGGCTTGATCCATTCCTGAATGATTTCCAGATCCGCGCGCATAGTCATGCGTCCACCTCGATACGGTTCATGTACGCGTGCAGTGCCTGCACATAGCGCGGAATCGGTAGCAGGAAAGCGTCGTGGCCCTGGGCCGCTTCGATTTCCAGGTAGCTGACCTGCTTGCGCGCAGCGAGCAGGGCGTCGACCAGTTCGCGTGAGCGCGCCGGCGAGAAGCGCCAGTCGGTGGTGAAGGACATGACCATGCAGCGCGCCTGAATGCCTTCCAGTGCCTTAGCCAGGTTGCCGCCATGGGCACCAGCCGGGTCGAAATAGTCCAGTGCCTTGGTCATCAGCAAGTAGGTGTTGGCATCAAAGCGCTCGGAGAACTCCTGGCCCTGATAGCGCAGGTAGCTTTCCACCTGGAACTCGACACTGGTGAAATCGTAGTTGAGTACATCGGTGCGCAGTTCGCGGCCGAATTTCTCGCCCATCGAATCATCCGACAGGTAGGTGATATGCCCGACCATGCGCGCCAGCATCAGGCCGCGTTTGGGGATCACACCGAAGGCGGCGTAATCGCCGTTGTGGAAATCCGGATCGGTAATGATCGCCTGGCGTGCCACTTCGTTGAAGGCAATATTCTGCGCCGAGAGCTTAGGTGCTGTAGCAATCGCCAGGCAGTGGCGAATGCGCTCCGGGTAACTGATCGCCCACTGCAATGCCTGCATGCCGCCGAGGCTGCCACCAACCACCGCCGCCCAGGTATCGATACCCAACTGATCTGCCAGCAGCGCCTGGCTGTGGACCCAGTCTTCCACGGTCAGTACCG
Source organism: uncultured Pseudomonadaceae bacterium (assembly GCA_963974865.1). Classification (GTDB taxonomy): domain Bacteria; phylum Pseudomonadota; class Gammaproteobacteria; order Pseudomonadales; family Pseudomonadaceae; genus Halopseudomonas. The sequence goes on from CAXBEU010000020.1 coordinate 7,412, forward strand.
GGAAGCTGGCGCCATAGGCTTTGCCGGTAGCCGGATTGATGCTGGAGGGGCCGGTGGAGCCGTGGCAGCCGCCGAGGTTGTTCAGGCTAACAACAAAGAAGCGGTTGGTATCGATGGCCTTGCCCGGGCCGATGCAGGCGTCCCACCAGCCCGGCTTGCGCTCGTCGGCACTATGGAAGCCAGCCGCGTGGTGATGCCCGGACAGCGCATGGCAGATCAGCAGCGCGTTGCTGCGGCTTGCGTTCAAAGTGCCGTAAGTTTCATAGACCAGTTCGAACTGCTCCAGCGACTTGCCGCAGGCCAGTTTCAACGGCTCGTTAAAGCAGTGGCGCTGGGGTGTTACCAGTCCGACGGAGTCGGCGGGAAAGGTCGACATGAATAGGCAGTTCCTGTGTAGGTTGGCGGTGGCCAGCCAGGGGCGGTGCCAACAATCGAGGCGCCAGTCTAAAGAGCGTCACCGGTTGACGCAATATCTCCAGGTGGTGCTATGTGCAGTGCTTCTGGCAGCTGTTGCGGCGAGGCGATCAATACGCGTTTTTGCCGGCTTTGCTGGCCACTGAGCAAGGTGACCTGCTGCTTGCTGACGGCAAATTCGCCGGCCAGAAAGGCCAGCAATAATGCGTTGGCCTTGCCATCGACCGGCGGCGCGCTGATGCGAATCTTCAGCCGCTCGCCGTGTTTTCCGGCAAAGCCCATGGTCTTGGCGCCGGGCTGCAGGTGGCAGTCGAGTATCAGATCGGCGCCGCGCCACTGGTAAAAGGGCATGCCTGGCTCAGATCGCCAGCGTCAGCCCGCGTGGCATGCCGGTGGCGGCGGCGATATTGGCAATGATCAGCATGTCGAACAGCCGCAGCGCGATAAAGCCAAAGATCGGCGACAGATCCAGCCCGCCCATCGACGGCAGAATCTTGCGGATCGGCGCCAGGACCGGCTCGCACAGCTGGTGCACCAGCATCGCTGCCGGGTTGCTGCTGTTGGGTGCGACCCAGGACAGGATGACGCTGATGATCAGCGCGAAGAAGAAGATCTTCAGGAACAGCGCGGTGAGCGCCACCATCGACCAGACCAGCAATTGCAGCACGTTCGGCAGCGCATAGCCCATCAGCTTGATGATCACCGTCATCAGCAGCATCTGCAGGATCAGCGCCAGCACCAGCGAGGCGAAGTCGATACCGCCAAAACCTGGGATCACTCGCCGCAGTGGCATCAACAGGGGCTTGGTGGCGCGCACGATAAACTGGGAGACCGGATTATAGAAATCGGCCTTGACCAGTTGCAGCACAAAGCGCAGCAGCACAATCAGCAGATACAGACTGCCGAGGGTCTGGACGATATAGATGGCGGCCATATTCAGGCTGTTCATGCGGTTTCCTCAGGCTAGTTCTTTGGTCATTTCGGCGGCGCGTGCGGCGGCGGCTTGCATGGCGCGCGCCACAATCGCAGGTAAGTCGTCTTCGGCAAAACTGTTGATCGCCCGCTCGGTGGTGCCGCCGGGGGAGCACACGCGGCGGCGCAGTTCGGCGGCGTCCACGTCACTGTGCACGGCCATGTCGGCAGCGCCCAGGGCGGTGAACAGCGTCAGCCGCTCGGCGGTATCACGCGGCAGGCCCAGCTGTTCGCCGGCGGCGGTCATGGCTTCCATCATATAGAAGAAGTACGCCGGGCCACTGCCGGACACCGCCGTGACGGCGTCGATCAGCTCTTCGCGCTCCAGCCACAGGCTGATGCCCACGGCATTGAGGATAGCTTCGGTCTGTTGCTTCTGCGTGTCAGAGACCTCGGCATTGGCAAACAGCCCGCTGACACCCTGGCGGCGCAGCGACGGGGTGTTGGGCATGCAACGCACGATGGCGCTGCCATCGCCCAGCCAGCTTTCCAGACTGGCGCAGCTGATGCCTGCGGCAATGGAGATGATCAACTGGCCGGGTTTGCGCTGCACGGTCAGGGCGCGGCAAACGGCCTGCATGACCTGCGGCTTGACCGCCAGCACCAGCACATCACAGTTACTGGCGAGTTGGTCGTTGTCTGACGTGGTGCGAATACCGAACTGCTTGCCCAGGCGTTCGGCCTGCTCGGCGGTGCGGTCGCTGGCCATGATCTGACCGGGTTTGATGTTCTGCTGCAGCATGCCGCCAATCAGACTGGTGGCCATGTTGCCGGCGCCGATGAAGCCAATGGTCGGAGCGCTCATGGGTTTATCCTTGCTCGGGGTGTTGGGGTTGGGCAGCGCGCGCGCCAAAGATCGCGGTGCCGATGCGGACCTGGGTCGCGCCTTCCTGAACCGCTTCGGTGAGGTCATCGCTCATGCCCATGGACAGTGTATCCAACGGCATCGGCAGTGCGGCCAGGCAGTCATGCAGGGCTTTAAGCGGCGCACGGCGGCCGTCGCTGTCTTCTGCTGGCGCGGGAATCGCCATCAGCCCACGCAGCACCAAGTTGGGCAGTGCGGCGATCTCGGCAGCCAGGGCCGCCACATCTTCTGGCATGACGCCAGACTTGCTCGGCTCGCGGCTGATATTGACCTGCAGGCAGATATTCAGCGGCGCAAGTTCAGCAGGCCGTTGTTCGGACAGACGCTTGGCGATTTTCAGCCGATCTACACCATGCACCCAGTCGAAATGTTCGGCGATGGATTTGGTCTTGTTCGACTGGATGGGGCCGATGAAATGCCAGGTCAAGGGCAGCTCTTTAAGCTCGGCCTGTTTGTCCAGCGCCTCCTGCAGATAGTTCTCGCCCACGTGCTGTATGCCAGCGGCCCAGGCGTCCCGTATGGCGCTGGCTGGACGCGTTTTGCTGACCGCAATCAGGGTTATGCTTTGTGGATCCCGTCCGGCACTGATGGCAGAACGCTGAATACGCTCATGAACGTTTGCAATATTCTCTGCTATCGTAGACATTACGGACATTAACACCTGCCAATCGAAAAAAATCTTCTGGCATTCTACATGCTTGCTGGTTGTTATGGGGAACCCTATGGATATTACCGAGCTGTTAGCCTTCAGCGCCAAACAGGGCGCGTCGGACTTGCACCTGTCGGCCGGACTGCCGCCCATGATTCGTGTGGATGGTGACGTGCGCCGAATCAACGTACCCGCCATGGATCACAAGATGGTTCATGGTCTGATCTACGACATCATGAACGACAAGCAGCGCAAGGATTTCGAAGAATTCCTGGAAACTGACTTCTCCTTTGAAGTGCCCGGCGTGGCGCGCTTCCGGGTTAACGCGTTCAACCAGAATCGTGGCGCCGGTGCGGTCTTCCGTACCATCCCCTCGAAGGTCCTGAGCATGGACGATCTGGGCATGGGCGATGTGTTCAAGAAGATTTCCGATGTGCCGCGTGGTCTGGTGCTGGTCACCGGCCCCACCGGCTCGGGCAAGTCCACCACGCTGGCGGCGATGCTCGACTACCTGAACAACACCAAGTACCAGCACGTACTGACCATCGAAGACCCGATCGAATTCGTTCACGAGTCGAAAAAGTGCCTGGTCAACCAGCGTGAAGTGCACCGCGACACCCTCGGTTTTGCCGAAGCCCTGCGCTCGGCCCTGCGGGAAGATCCGGACATCATTCTGGTTGGCGAGATGCGCGACCTGGAAACCATCCGCCTGGCGCTGACCGCCGCCGAAACCGGTCACTTGGTATTTGGCACCCTGCACACCACCTCCGCCGCCAAAACCATCGACCGCGTAGTTGACGTGTTCCCGGCGGAAGAAAAATCCATGGTGCGCTCGATGTTGTCTGAATCCTTGACCGCCGTGGTATCCCAGACCCTGCTGAAAAAGATTGGCGGCGGCCGGGTGGCAGCGCACGAGATCATGATCGGCACGCCGGCGATTCGTAACCTGATTCGTGAAGACAAGGTCGCGCAGATGTATTCGGCGATTCAAACCGGCGGCAACATTGGCATGCAAACGCTGGATATGTGTCTCAAGAGCCTGGTCGCCAAGGGTCTGGTGACCAAGGAAAGCGCCCGTGAGAAAGCCAAGAATACCGACGGTTTCTAACGCGCAGCCATATTAGCGGTGGGGGCGCCAAGCGCCCGCGCCCGTCAGTGAGAAGAGACACAACATGGAGTTTGAGAAACTGTTGCGGTTGATGGTGGAAAAGGGCGCCTCAGACCTTTTCATCACAGCCGGTGTTGCGCCGAGCATGAAGGTCAACGGCAAGATCCTGCCTGTCACCAAAACGCCCCTCTCCCCCGAGCAGACGCGTGAAACCGTACTGGGCGTGATGACCGAGTCCCAACGCCGTGAATTCGCCGAGAAGCGCGAGTGCAACTTCGCGATCAGTGCTCGCGGTATCGGCCGCTTCCGCGTCAGTGCCTTCTACCAGCGTAACCTGGTGGGTATGGTGCTGCGCCGTATCGAAGTGAATATCCCGAGCATGGAAGATCTGCGCCTGCCGGAGATTCTCAAGAAGCTGGCGATGACCAAGCGCGGCCTGGTGATCTTTGTCGGCGCCACCGGTACCGGCAAGTCCACCTCGCTGGCGTCGATGATCGGCTACCGCAACAAGAACTCCAGCGGCCATATCATCACCATCGAAGACCCGATCGAATTTATCCACCAGCACCAGAACTGCATCGTTACCCAGCGCGAGGTCGGCATTGATACCGATTCCTTCGAGGTGGCGCTGAAGAACACCCTGCGCCAGGCGCCGGACGTGATTTTGATCGGTGAGGTGCGGACCAAGGAAACCATGGACCATGCGGTGGCCTTTGCCGAGACCGGTCACCTGTGTCTGGCAACCCTGCACGCTAACAACGCCAACCAGGCGCTGGATCGCATTATTCACTTCTTCCCCACCGAAATGCACCAGCAGGTGTGGATGGATCTGTCGCTGAATCTCAAGGCGATTGTCGCCCAGCAGTTGATTCCGACGCCCGATGGCAAGGGTCGCCGAGCGGCGATTGAAGTATTGCTGAATACGCCACTGGCTGCAGACATGATCCGCAAGGGTGAAGTGCACGAACTCAAACCATTGATGGCACGTTCAACCGAGCTGGGTATGCAGACCTTCGACCAGGCGCTCTACCGGCTCTACAGTCAGGGCGAGATCACCTATGAAGACGCATTGGCCCATGCCGACTCGGCCAACGACCTGCGTCTGCTGATCAAGCTGGGGTCGGAAACCGATGGGAAGCAGTTGATGATGGGCAGCAAGAACGACTTTGCCCTGGAAGATGACGACGACGACCACCGGCGTTAAGCGGGGAGTAAGTAGCCCGCAACGCCGCCACGCTCGAAGCGCTCTGTCTGGTAGGTATGACCCTCAGCCCCTACTCCAATAAACCTCTGAGCCCTATTCGGCCAGAGGTCAGGTGAGCCCCGCTTTTGGTTCTCTTTCAGGCTTGATAGACCAGCTTGCCATTGCTGATGGTATGGGTGACCTTGCACGGCGCGCCCTGGCCGATAAAGGGGCAGTTGGCGCCCTTGGACAGCCAGTTGTGGCCGATCAGGCTGGCTGCGACCGGGTCGAACAGCGTGATATCGGCCCGTTCGTGCAGGCTGATGGTACCAACCGGCAGATTCAGCGCGCGGGCGGGCCCACAGGTCAGCCGAGCGAGCAGGGCGGGCAACTCAAGCAAGCCATCGGCAACCAGGGTCAGCGCCAGCGGCAGCAGTATTTCCACGCTGCTGATACCGGGCGCCGAAGCGGCGAAGGGCACGCGCTTGGCTTCCTGTTCGTGCGGTTGGTGATGCGATGCGATGGCCTGAACTACGCCGCTCTGCACCGCCTGACGCAGCGCATGCCGATCCTGCTTGCTGCGCAGCGGCGGTTGCACGTGCAGCAGGCTGGAAAAGCCTTCCAGGTCCTCGTCGCACAGCAGCAGTTGATACATGGCCACGTCGGCGCTGACGCGCAGACCACGCGCCTGGGCGTCGGCCAACATGTCCATCGCGCGGGCGCTGGTCAGGCCACTGAAATGCGCCTGCACGCCGGTCTGCTCAACCAGCAGCAGGTCCCTGGCCAGGGCCACGGTTTCCGCCGTTTCGGGAATGCCGACCAGGCCCATGCGTGCGGCTGTCGCGCCTTCGTGGGCGCTGCCGCCCTCGGCAATATCCGGATCCTGGGGCATGAATACCACGGGCAGATCGAAACCGGCCGCATATTCCAGTGCGCGGCGCAGGATGCGGTTGCTTTTCATCGGCGCCAGGCCCTGGGTAAAGGCCACGCAGCCCACATCGCGCAGGGCCACTAGTTCGCTCAGGTGTTCACCGCCCAGGCCGCGGGTCAGTGCGCCATAGGGGAATACCCGCACCTGGCCAGCCTGCTCGCAGCGGTCCAGGATCAGTTCGGCGACGGCGGGCGTATCCAGTACCGGTAGGGTGTCGGGCAGGCTGCACAGGCTGGTCACACCACCGGCGGCGGCGGCGCGGGTTTCGCTGTCAATGGTGCCTTTGCGGGTTCGGCCGGGTTCGCGCAGGCTGACATTCAGATCGACCAGACCCGGGCTGGCGATCAGGCCGCGGGCGTCGATGCGCTGATTGGCGCTGAAGCCCTCGGGCGCGGCGCCGATGGCAACAATATGGCCGGCGGCGATGTGCAGGTCAGTGATCTGGTCAAACTGGCTGGCCGGGTCAATGACCCGGGCGCCTTCAATGGTCAGTCGCATGCTGGGATTCCTGGCCTGATGTGCTCGCAGAGGCTAACAAAGCTTCCTGATTATGTTGGCGCTGGGCATTCTGGCCGGTCATGGCCATGGACATCACGGCCATGCGCACGGCGATGCCGTAGGTAACCTGGTTGAGGATCACCGACTGGGCGCCGTCGGCTACTTCGGATTCGATTTCCACGCCGCGATTGATCGGCCCGGGGTGCATCACCAGCGCATCCGGTTTGGCCAGCGCCAGGGTTTCCCGGGTCAGGCCGTAGAGCCGGTAGTACTCGCCTTCACTGGGCAGCAGGCCGCTTTGCATGCGCTCTTTCTGCAAGCGCAGCATGATCACCACGTCGACATCACGCAGGCCGACGCGCAGATCGTTGAACACGCGTACGCCGTATTGCTCGATACCGGCGGGCAGCAGGGTGCGCGGGGCGATCACGCGGATGTCCGGGCAGCCGAGGGTTTGCAGCGCCTGCATATTCGAGCGGGCCACGCGCGAATGCAGAATGTCGCCGACAATCGCCACCGAGAGCTTGGTGAAGTCGCCGCGATGCCGGCGAATGGTCAGCATGTCGAGCATGGCCTGGGTCGGGTGCGCATGGTTGCCGTCGCCGGCGTTGATGATCGCGACATCCGGGCACACGTGGCCGGCAATGAAATGCGCTGCCCCGGAGTCGCCATGCCGGACCACGAACATGTCGGCGGCCATCGCCTCCAGGTTGCGCAGGGTGTCGTACAGCGTTTCACCCTTGCTGGTCGAGGAGGTCTGGATATTCAGGTTGAGCACGTCGGCCGACAGGCGCTTCGCCGCCAGCTCGAAGGTGGTGCGAGTGCGCGTGGAGTTCTCGAAGAACACGTTGCAGACGGTCTTGCCGCGTAGCAGCGGCACCTTCTTGACCGCCCGCTCACCTACTTCGAGAAAGGAGTCGGCGGTGTCCAGCAGCTCGGTGAGCAGCTCGCGGGACAGCCCTTCGATGGTCAGAAAATGCCGCAGCTGACCCTGAAAATTGAGTTGCAGATGGCTGGGTGGGGTACTCATGGGCCTCTCAGTGTTTGGCAACAGGGTTCAGAGTAAGCTGCAGCGGTTCGGGGCCGGTCAGTTTGACCCGCTGGCCCGCAGGCAATACCAGGCTGCTGCCGAGCACGTCGGCGCGTATCGGTAACTGCCGCGCTTCGATATCCAGCAGGGTCACCAGGGTGACGGATGCGGGCCGGCCATAATCGAAGAGTTCATTGAGTGCGGCGCGGATGGTGCGTCCGGTCATCAACACGTCGTCGACCAGAATCAGGTGGCAGTCGTCGACGGAAAACGGCAGTTCGGACGGCTGCACCCCAGGCTGCAAGCCGTTCTGGGCAAAGTCGTCGCGGTAGAAGGCGATATCCAGCGTGCCCAGTGGCGCGTTCGGCAGGCACAAGCTGCGCAACTGCTCGGCGACCCAGACACCGCCAGTGTGAATGCCGACAAAGGCCGGGTCCTGCATCTGGCGCTGGGCCAGGTAGTCGGTCAGTTCGCCGGCCATGCGTTGCAGCAATGGGCCGACGTCGGGCAGGGCGCTCATGGCGTCTCCTTGGGCTGTTCGCCAAGCCAGGTTTCCAGCAGCAGCGCGGCGGCCAGGCTATCTACAGGGTTGTCTCGGTAGCTGGCGGGGCTGCGGCCGCTGTCACGCAGGCTCTGTTTGGCGTCGAAGGTGGAAAGGCGTTCGTCTATGCAGTGTACCGGCAGGTTGAAGCGGCCATGCAGGCGGCGGGAAAACTTCTCTGCGCGGGTGCTCATGTCGCTGGGGCTGCCATCCATGTTCAGTGGCAGGCCGACGACCAGGGTGTCGGGTTTCCATTCGGCAATCAGGCGGGCGATGTCTGCCCAGTCGGGAATGCCGTCGCGCGCGCGCAGTACCGCTACCGGTTCGGCACGGCAGGTCAGCGTCTGGCCGACCGCGACACCGATATTCTTGGTGCCGTAATCAAAGGCCATGGCGCGTTGCAGTGCTGCCATCAGGCGTGCCCGGCCTGGCTGGTCAGCAGGCGCAGATCAATGCCCAGGCTGCGCGCGGCGGCGGCGAGACGCTCTTCACTGGGCAGCTCGAACAGGATATGGGGGTCGGCCGGGCAACTCAGCCAGACGTTGTCGACCAGTTCCTGGTCCAACTGCCCTGCATCCCAGCCGGCATACCCCAGAGCGATCAGCACCTGCGAGGGGCCGATGCCGTGGGCCATGTCGATGAGAATGTCGCGGGAGGTGGTCAACTGCAACGGACCCAGATCCATGCTGGCTTCCCACTGTTCGGGGCCCTGGTGCAACACAAAGCCGCGCTCGGTTTGCACCGGGCCGCCGTTATAGATCGGGAAACTGGCGACCTTGCCGGGGCTGTCTACGGTCGGCTGCAACTGCTCGAGTATGTCGGCCAGTTGCAGGTCGCTGGGCTGGTTGATGACCAGGCCCATGGCACCATCTTCGTTGTGGTCGCACAGGTAGATCAGAGTATTGACGAAACGCGGGTCTGCCATGTGGGGCATGGCAATCAGGAAGTGATGCTTGAGGTAGTTCGCAGTGGTTTGGCTCATGCCCATAGTATTGGGCTTTGCGCGACAAGCTTCAAGCGCCAAAGGGCCAGCCGCAGGGTGTCAGAAGCTGGAAACCCGGTCGCCCGGTTCAAAGCGCCAGGTTCGAATAATTTCCAGCACATCGACATCCATCAGATCGCCGGTAAAGGGCGCATAGGGTGATGCCAGGCGGACAATGCGCAGAGCGGCGTTGTCCAGTACCCGGTGGCCCGAGGACTCCAGCACCTGTACTTCCCGCAGGGTGCCATCGCGGTTGATCGAGACCAGCATGCGCAAGCTGCCATAAATGCCATTGTCACGCGCTTCGGCGGGGTAGTTCTGATTGCCTATGCGCTCGACTTTGCGGCGCCAGGCGTCCTTGTAGTAGGCCCCCTTGTCCTGCATGGTCGAGGCGGCATTGAGTCGATGGATTCGGGGCCGATTGGCGTACTCCTGACGCTCTTCGGCAAGCTGCGCTTCCAGGCTGGCAATCTCCTGAGACAGGCGCGTCACATCGAAACGTTGCAGGGTGACGCGGGTGTCGACCGGCTCTGGCGTGGGCGGCGCCTGCACCACGCGCTCAGGCTGCGGCGCGGTGGTGGTGACCACCGGCTGTTCGCGGACGGGCTCGGGGGCTGGCGCACTGGCTTCCTGGGGCGGGGCGACTTCATTGATCTCGGTGGCCTGAAACACCGCCTCTTCGGTAGTACTCGGCGCAGCCTTTTCATCCAGCGTGCCGCTGCCTTCCTGGTTGATCTGCGCCAGGTAATCGGCTTTCTCGGGCGCCTGCTCGGAAGATTGCGTGGCCAGGGTAATCTCCAGCGTTTTTGACAGTTCGCTGGGCGTGGGCAAGTCAAAGGTAATGCCGAGTATCACCAGGGCATGCAGCACGGCGGCCAGAAACAGGGTAAAACCCAGGCGATCGCGAGCCGTGACCACGAGTGGCTCGGGCTGACTGGCGATATCCGAAGGTGTCGCGGCTTTATTCATGCTGTCCGTAGGCTGGCGGCGGCGGAGATTTTCCTGCGAAGTCTGCCGCGCCCGCCGGAAAAAGTCTATGCGCCCCTGCGCGCTTTGAGATGTTGATCAATGCTATCCATCAGTTGCCCGCCAATATCGGTTTGATAGGCGGCGTCGATTTCGCGAATGCAGGTCGGGCTGGTCACGTTGATCTCGGTCAGATAGTCGCCGATCACGTCCAGGCCGACGAACACCAGGCCACGTTCGCGCAGGCTGGGGCCGACCTGCTGGGCTATCCAGCGATCACGTTCGGTCAGTGGCCGAGCTTCGCCACGGCCACCGGCAGCCAGGTTGCCGCGCGTTTCACCCTGCTGGGGAATGCGCGCCAGGCAGTAGGGCACGGGCTCACCGTCAATCATCAGGATGCGCTTGTCGCCATCCTTGATCTCCGGCAGATAACGCTGGGCCATGATCTGCTGCTGACCGAACTGGGTCAGGGTTTCGATGATCACGCTGAGGTTGGGATCGTTTTCCTGAATGCGAAAAATCATCGAACCGCCCATTCCATCGAGCGGTTTGAGAATGACGTCACGGTGTTTTTTTGCAAAAGCGCGCAGAATATCCGCGCGGCGGGTGACCACATGTTCCGGCGCGCACTGGGGAAACTGCGTGGCGAAGAGTTTTTCATTGCAGTCACGCAGGCTGGCCGCGCGATTGACGACGAAGGCGCCGGCGCGTTCTGCCGCTTCAAGAATGTGCGTGGCGTAAAGGAATTCATTATCGAAGGGCGGATCCTTGCGCATCAGGATCACGTCCAGATCGGCCAGTGGTGTGTGTTGGTGCTCTTCCAGATCGAACCAGTGCTGCGGATCGGCGTGCACCTTGAGCGCGCGCATGCTGCCCATGGCCTGACCGTCGGCGATGTAAAGATCCTGGGGCTCCATGTAATACAGCTCCCAATCGCGCGCCTGGGCGGCCAGCAACATGGCCAGGGAGCTGTCTTTCTTGTAGTGGATCGCGTGAATGGGATCCATAACGATGCCGAGGCGAATGCGCATAAGGTGGTTGGTCCGCTATATAGGTGGGCGTTGGCGCTGAGCAGGTAAGGCTGAGCAGTTAGCGAGCCAGTGTACTCTGAGGCTGGCTCGTGATGAAGGGTTGACTAATGTTGGCGTATGTCTCATATCTGGTGCATTGTTCTGGAAAAACGGAAATACGGTGCTGCCTCAATAGATTGGCTGCATAAACTATGTTAAAAGTACGCGGAAAAGGGATCGGCTGGTCCAGCGCCTGCAGCATGCCATTTGCGCTCACCACCCACCATTAATAACAAGGGCTGGTCATAATGGAAGAAAATTTCGAAAGCCTGAAAGTCATGGTCATTGATGACAGCAAGACGATTCGCCGTACGGCTGAAACCCTGCTAAAAAAAGTCGGCTGCACCGTTATTACCGCCGTTGATGGCTTTGATGCACTGGCCAAAATCGCCGACCACCACCCCGATATCATATTTGTCGACATCATGATGCCACGTCTTGATGGCTATCAGACTTGCGCGTTGATCAAGAACAACAGTGCCTTCCGGGGCACGCCAGTGATCATGCTGTCCAGCAAGGATGGCCTGTTCGACAAGGCCAAGGGCCGCATTGTTGGCTCTGATCAGTACCTGACCAAGCCCTTCAGCAAGGAAGAGCTGCTGGGCGCCATTCGCGCCCATGTTCCACAATCTGATGATTTAGCAGGGGCGTCAGGCGCTTGAGCCTGCGCCGCGTTATAGCCATACCGGGGGAGTAAGATGGCCAGAATTCTTGTAGTAGATGATTCGCCGACAGAACTGTACAAGCTGCGGGAAATGTTGGAGAAGCACGGCCATGAAGTACTCAAGGCTGAAAACGGTGCAGACGGCGTTGCCTTGGCACGGCAGGAAAAGCCGGATGTGGTCCTCATGGATATCGTCATGCCTGGCCTGAACGGTTTTCAGGCCACTCGGCAACTGACCAAGGATCCTGAAACGGCCCATATTCCAGTGATTATCGTCACGACCAAGGATCAGGAAACCGACAAGGTCTGGGGCAAGCGCCAGGGCGCCAAGGATTACCTGACCAAACCGGTGGTGGAAGACACGCTGATCAAGACATTGAAGTCGGTGCTGGGCGGCTGATTACAGCTGCTGGCATGTTGCCGCATAACAACCAGAACAGGCACGGCATGGCAGATTCCATACATCCTTTCGATCTTCTTCAGCAGTTGGCTGCGCGCTGTCGCCGTCAGGCCAAAGGTCTGCCGGCCCAGGATGTGGTCAGTGAAACCTGGAGCGGCGTGGGCTTCCGGCTTGCCGGACAGCCGATGGTGGCCGCGATGGGCGAAGTCAGTGAAATCCTCCACGAACCGCGATACACCGCGCTGCCCAGGGTCAAGTCATGGGTGCGCGGCGTCGCCAACGTGCGTGGTCGGCTATTGCCGATCATCGATTTGAGTCGTTTTTTTGGATCGACCGTGAGCACTCCCCGCAAGCAGCGCCGCGTCCTGGTATTGGACCGAGATGGCCTGTTTGTGGGCTTGCTGATTGATGAGCTGCTCGGCATGCAGCATTTTCCGGTTAGCAGTTTCAGTACCGAATTGCCCGCTATTGAGGAAGGCTTCAGACCTTTCGTGGTGGGAGCTTATGTTCAGGAGTCGGTATCACTGGTATTCAACTTCAGGGCATTGGCGCGCGATCAGGCGTTTCTCGATGTGGCGATCTGATTGAGGGAGGGGGCGGCCGGTTGATCCGGTGTCGCGACTAATTCAAGGGTAGCAAGCATTTTGTGGTAGGCCAGGTAGGGGCCAGATGATGAAAAAGTTTGATAAGCAGATACTGTCCAACATGCGCAGCAACCGTACGCTCACCGGCTTGTTTGCCGCTCTGATCGTCTCTTTGCTGCTGCTCTTCGTCAACTTCCTGTACCTGAACATTCAGAGTGCCTACGACACCGAATACATCGGCCACGCCGGTGAGCTGCGGGTGCTGTCCCAGCAGATTTCCAAGTCCGCCAGTGAGGCGGCCACGGGTACGCCCGAGGCCTTCGCCCTGCTACTCGAGTCGCGTAACGATTTCCAGCAGCGCTGGGAGTATCTGACTGACGGACGCGAGGAAACCGGCCTGCCGCAAGCGCCACAGGCGTTGCAGGAACAGATGCAGACGGTGCAGGCCAACTGGGACCGGGTGCGTAACAACGCTGACGAAATTCTCGCCAGTGAAGCGACGGTACTGTCCCTCAACGAAGTAGCGCTGACTCTGTCCGACACCATTCCGCAGCTTCAGGTCGAATATGAAGACGTGGTAGATGTGCTGATCGACAGTAATGCCGCCGCCGATCAGGTGGCTATCGCCCAGCGCCAGTCGCTGCTGGCCGAACGTATCCTCAACTCGGTTAACCGGGTACTGGCCGGTGGTGAAGACGCGGTCATGGCCGCCGACAGTTTCGGCCGCGATGCCAGCCTGTTCGGTCGCGTGCTGCAAGGCATGATCGAAGGCAACCCGTCCATTGGTATTGTTCGGGTAACCGATGCCGACGCTGTGGTGCGTCTGAATGACATCGCCGATCTCTTTACCTTCGTATCTGAATCCGTGGATGAAATTCTGCTGACCTCACCCGAGTTGTATCAGGTGAGTCTCGCTGCCAGCCAGACTTTTACCGACTCCCAGCAATTGCTGGATAACGTATCCGCACTGGCCGGCGGTTTTGAAGCCCGCAGTGACGCACGCTGGATCAACACCCTGTTGGGTTACGTGCTGGCATTGGTGGCGCTGGGCAGCATTTTGCTGATCGGTCTGCAAATGACCCGTGAAACGCGCCTGCGCTTGGCCGAAACCGCCGAGAAGAACGACAAGAACCAGGCCGCGATTCTGCGTCTGCTCGACGAAATTGCCGACCTTGCCGACGGTGACCTGACCGCCCAGGCTACGGTAACCGAAGACTTTACCGGGGCCATCGCCGACTCCATCAACTTCTCCATCGACCAACTGCGCGCCCTGGTACAGACCATTAACGAAACCGCCCTGCAGGTATCCTCCGCTGCGCAGGAAACCCAGGGCACGGCAATGCATCTGGCCGAGGCCTCCGAGCATCAGGCGCAGGAAATTGCTGGCGCCTCGGCGGCGGTAAACGAGATGGCCGTGTCGATTGACCAGGTATCGGCCAACGCCGCCGAATCCTCTGCGGTAGCAGAGCGCTCGGTAGCCATCGCCAACAAGGGTAACGAGGTGGTGCAGAACACCATCACCGGCATGGACACCATTCGCGAGCAGATCCAGGACACCTCCAAACGGATCAAGCGTCTGGGTGAATCGTCCCAGGAGATTGGTGACATTGTGAGCCTGATCAACGACATCGCCGACCAGACCAACATTCTGGCTCTGAACGCGGCGATCCAGGCCTCCATGGCCGGTGATGCCGGCCGCGGCTTTGCGGTGGTAGCGGACGAGGTACAGCGCCTGGCGGAACGCTCGTCGGCGGCGACCAAGCAGATCGAGGCACTGGTAAAAACCATTCAGACCGATACCAACGAAGCGGTTATTTCCATGGAGCAGACCACCTCCGAAGTGGTACGTGGTGCGCGTCTGGCGCAGGACGCCGGTGTGGCACTGGAAGAGATCGAGAAGGTATCGACCAGCCTGGCGGCGCTGATCCAGAACATCTCCAACGCAGCGCGTCAGCAGGCGTCGTCTGCAGGCCACATTTCCAACACCATGAACGTGATCCAGGAGATCACCTCGCAGACCTCTGCCGGTACCACCGCCACCGCACGCAGCATTGGGGAGCTGGCCGTTCAGGCGGAGTCCATGCGCCAGTCGGTTGATGGTTTTACCCTGCCGCAACAGTACTGAGAAGAGACGTCGGGTAGCCGACTGGCTGCCCGTGATCCGGCATGAGCAAGGGACATACTGTGCAGAGAACGCCTAATTGGTCATTGCAGCAACTGCCGGAGATGGATGCTGAACAGTTCCATCAGTGGCAGGTGCTGCTTGAGTCGCGGACCGGTGTTTGCGTCAACGACCAGCGCAAGGTGTTCTTGCAGACCAGTCTGTGCGCGCGCATGCGTGAGCTCAACATGAGTGGCTATCAGGCCTATTACGAGCATGTGACCCAGGGGCCGACCGGGGCCATTGAATGGTCTGCCCTGATAGACCGGCTTACCGTGCGTGAAACCAGCTTTATGCGCCACCGCCCTTCGTTCGACGCGGTTGACCGGCACCTGCAGACCCTGTTGGCCGGGCGCGGTGCCGATCATCCCTTGCAGCTATGGAGCGTCGGTTGCGCCAGCGGTGAAGAAGCCTACTCGCTGGCCATGGTCAGTGAGCATGCGCTGCGCCAGGCCGGTAACCAGGCGCCAGGCTATGGCATCTGGGCTACGGATATCAGCCTCAAGGCGCTTGAACAAGGGCGTGCGGCACGCTATTCCAGCTCGAAGCTGGGCGGCCTGAATGACACAGAAAAACATCTGTGGCTGCAGGAAGCAGACGCGGGGCACTGTGAAATCGTGCCCGGACTGCGTGATCGAATTTGCTTTACCAGGCTGAACATCCTGGAATTGGCCCAGGCCCCGATACGGGATCTGGATATTATTTTTTGCCAGAACCTGCTGATTTATTTTCGCCGCTGGCGGCGCCGCGACTTGCTGAATCTGCTGGCCAAACGGCTGGCTCCCGGCGGGATGCTGGTGATCGGGCTGGGTGAAATAGTGGACTGGAACAATCCCCTGCTGGAGCGCCTGCCCGATGATCGGGTCCAGGCCTACGTGCGCCGGGATACTAATGGACGTCTGGAGTGAATATGGGTGATCGGCATGATTATGTCGCCCTCGACTGGGTCAAAGGCGAAATTTCCGAGACGCTGAATCAGGCGCGCCAGGCCCTTGAAGCCTTTGTCGAGAACCCCGGGGACTCAACCCGCCTGCGCTTTTGTCTGACCTATATTCATCAGGTCCATGGCACCTTGCAGATGGTCGAGTTCTATGGCGCAGCACTGCTCGCCGAGGAAATGGAAAAGCTCGCCCAGGCCTTGATGCACGGCAGTGCCAGCCGCGAAGGCGAAGCACTGGATGTGCTGATGCAGGCTATCCTGCAACTGCCTACCTATCTTGATCGGGTACAGACCGGCCGCCGTGACCTGCCGCTGGTGCTGTTGCCCCTGCTCAACGACATGCGTACCGCCCGGGGCGACAAGCTCCTGTCGGAAACTGCGCTCTTCAGCCCGGATGTGGATACCGGTGAGCCGGTCGACGCCAGCGAACGCCTGACCAACTTCAGCGACGAACACACCGTATGGCAATTGCGCAAACTGCGCCAGGCCATGCAGATTGCCCAGGCCGGAATTATCCGCAACCAGGCCGTGCCCACTAATGCCCGGCAACTGGGCAAGGTATTTGCCCGTTTGCAGGCCCAGTGCCGGGGTTCGGCGCACGCTGACCTGTGGGCTGCGTACGCGGGCGTGGTTGAGGGAGTGGAGCACGGCACCATCGAAAATGGCGCTGCGATTCGACAACTGCTGCGCCAGGCTGACCGGGAAGTGCGGGTGCTGCTGGATCAGGGCCCGACGGCGCTGGATACGCCGCCGGCCCCGGAGCTGTTGCGCAACTTGCTGTTCTACGTGGCCAAGAGCCCCGGCGGCAGTCCGCGTCTGGATGCGCTGAAGCAGCGCTATCAGCTCAAGGCCCTGCTGACCGAAGATGATATCGCCAATCAGGCCACCGGCTCGCGTCTGGTCGGCCCCGATCGTAGCGCGATGCAGTCTGTGGTCCAGGCACTCGGCGAAGAGCTGATGCAGGTCAAGGATCGCCTGGACCTGTTTGTGCGCAGCGATCGCAGTCAACTGGATGATCTGGCTGCGCTGGCACCGGGTATGAAGCAGATTGCCGATACCCTGGCGATGCTCGGGCTGGGGCAGCCGCGACGGGTATTGCAGGATCAGATCGTACAGGTCGAACACCTGGCCGCGCAGCGCGCCGAGGTCAATGACGCCTCTTTGATGGATGTGGCCGGCGGCCTGCTGTATGTGGAAGCCAGCCTGCAGGGCATTCTTGGCCTGGAACGCGCTGACCCGATGGCCGGCAGCGGCAGCGATATGCAACGCTTGGCGGCAGCTCAGGATATGACGCTGGTTCACCAGCAGGTTATTCAGGAAGCGCGCAACGCCCTGGAGATGACCCGCGAAGCGATCAACGCCTTTATCGCCAGCCAGTGGGACCACGCACAACTGGAGCCCGTCGACGACCTGCTCAACAGTGTGCGCGGGGGGTTGAGCATGCTGCCGCTGGAGCGTGCGGCAGCCACCGTCGGCAGTTGCCGTCAGTACATCAAGGATCAGTTGCTAGGCCCCAAGGCCGTGCCTGACTGGGTAGCACTGGACGCCTTGGCGGACGTGATCACCAGTGTGGACTATTACCTGGAGCGCCTGGCCGAAGACGACGCCGAACGCAGTGACAATATTCTCGCGGTGGCAGCCGAACGCCTGCACACCCTGGGCTATGACCTTGGCGGCGAGCGGCGGGAGCTGGCGCAGGCTGATCAAGTGCCGACAGTTGAGCATGCATCTGACCCGCAATCGGCGCAGTCTCCTGAGCCCGAATTCATCGATGCGCCTGCAGCCCTGGTGCCAGACGCTGCGGCGGACGCGTCGACCGATGATCCGGCCAGCCTGGACACTGAACAACCTTTGAGCGACGCAGCGCATGAGCTGCAGGAGCCCGCGCCCGAGCCAGCCGAGCCGATTTTATCGGTGGATGTATCGGCGAATGTACCGACGGATGTGCCGGCCGCGCCCATGGCGCCGAGCGCAGCGTCGCAGGCTCAGGACGATGAACTTGATCCTGAACTGATAGAGATTTTCGTCGAAGAAGCTGGTGAAGTTCTGGAGACCCTGGCCGAATTCACCCCGCAGTGGCAAGCCAATCAGGAAGATCACAAGGCGCGCGCTGAAGTGCGGCGCGCGTTTCACACCCTCAAGGGCAGTGGCCGGATGGTCAAGGCGGGCATACTCGCCGAGCTGGCCTGGGCGGTGGAGAACATGCTCAACCGGGTCATTGACCGCAGCATTGAACACTCGCCGGTGATCTTCGAGGTGATCAATTCGGCGCGCGCGCTGATGCCGCAACTGGTGCGCGATTTCGAGCAGGATTCCCAGCAGCCACTCGCCGAAGCGACCTATCTGGCGGCCCTGGCCGATGCCTTGTCCCAGGGTGAGTCTGGTGATGAGCTGCTGGTAGAGATGCCGGGTGAGCCCACTGTGTCGGTGGCCGAGGTTGATGACCTTGATGCAGAGGCTGACTCCGCGGCGCCTATGGAGACGGACGCGGAATCTGCCGAGCCAATGGCTGACGAGGCGGTAGCTGACGCGGATGCAACTGAGTTGGCTTGGTCTGAGTATGAGCCTGAGGCTGAGTCGGATCGGGATGATGCCCTGAGCCCAGAGCAGGACATGGAGCCGTCTACCGGCGAAGCCGATATCGAGCTGGACGAGGCGCCGCAGACTGAGTATGAAGCAGAGCCCGACCCTGCTCAGTCAATTGAGACCGAAGTCGAAGCCGAGTTGCCTTACGAGCCAGAGCCAGAGCCAGAGCCAGAGCTCGCCGCGCCAGCGCCGCCGCCTGCAGTTGCGCTAGCGGACAGCGGCCTGGACCCGGTATTGCTGGAGATTTTCCGCAACGAAACCCAGTCGCATATTGAACAGATCAACGCCTTTCTCGGCCAATGTGCCGAGGCCCTGCCGCGCCCCATCAGCGACTCTCTGCAACGCGCCCTGCATACACTCAAAGGCAGTGCGCACATGGCTGGGATTCAGCCCATTGCGGTATTGGCCACGCCGCTGGAGCGAGTCGCCAAGGACTTCAAGGCCAATCTGATTTCCGTTGAGCAGCCGCTGGTCGAGCTGCTGGCTGAGGCTGTCGAGCTGTTTCAGGCCGGTATCGAGCAACTGGATACCACGCCAGAGCGCAGTATTCCGGGGACCGAGCGCTTCCTTGAGCGTCTGGAGCTGGTTGCTGAGCAGGGCCTGGCGGCCCGGCACAGCGGCCGCAGTGAAACCAGTAACGGGGCAGGCAGCGTCAGTCTGCTGTCGATCTTCCTCACCGATGGCATCGACCAACTGATGGATGCGGCAGATGTGCTGCAAGCGCGCCAGCAGGGTCAGGCTGTCGAGCTTGATAGTCAGGGTTTGCGCCAGAGTCTTCGCGCCCTCGCAGACGTCGCGGTGGAAGTGGATCTGCCGCAGATCGAAGCCTTGAGCCTGTGCCTTGAGGACGTGCATGAAGCGCTGGTCAGCGAGCGCGTCAGTCTGGACGAGGCGGCCATCAGCGCCCTGGCCGCCGCCCATGAACGGCTGATCGGCATGATGGATCAGGTGGCGGCGCACCAGCATATTCCCTCCGGTACGGCCGAGATTGCTGCATTGCGCGCACTGCTGCCCGCAGCAGCCCAGACACCAGAGGCTGCTCTGCCGACGCCGGATGCTTCCCCGGCGGCCGGCACCTGGAATCCGCGCGATGCGGTCACAGATGCCGAGTTGGTGGAAATCTTCCTCGAGGAAGCCCAGGAGATTATCGACAGCGCCTCGGCCAGCCTGCAGCAGTGGATTGCCGATACCGGCAACAGCCTGGCGGTTGAATCCTTGCAGCGTGACCTGCATACGCTCAAGGGCGGTGCACGGATGGCCGAAATCCCACCAATAGGCGATCTGGCTCACGAGCTGGAATTCCTCTACGAGGGGCTTGCCGATCAGCGTTATGCGCCGAGCGATGGCCTCAATGATTTGCTGCATGCCTGCCACGACAGTCTCGCGGAGATGGTAGAGGGTGTGGTCGCGGCGCGCGTCATCAGTGACGGCGCAGGACTGATTGCTGCGATCAAGGGCTTTCGCGCACGGCCGGATCTGCCGCCGCAATTGCCGGGACAGGTGGCCCAGGTCGAGCCCGAGATCGAACAACCGACAGCGTTGCCGCCCGAACCTGCAGCGCCAGCCCCGGTCGACCCGCTACTGGCGATGTTCCTGGAAGAAGCCGTCGAGCTTATGGCGCCCTGCCACGG
The DNA here is from genome assembly GCA_963974865.1 of uncultured Pseudomonadaceae bacterium. Classification (GTDB taxonomy): domain Bacteria; phylum Pseudomonadota; class Gammaproteobacteria; order Pseudomonadales; family Pseudomonadaceae; genus Halopseudomonas. The sequence continues at coordinate 27,587 of CAXBEU010000020.1, forward strand.
GTTGCTGATTCGGCGTGAAACTGACAGCGGCGCTGCGGCGGATCTGCTGCATCGCGTGCAGACCCTCAAGGGCAGCGCACGCATGGCGGGCCAGACAGCACTGGCAGACCAGGCTCGGGAGTTGGAAGCCGCGCTGCAGATGCAGGGTATGCCAGTGGAGGCGCTGCAAGAAGGCCTGATGGCGCTGCTGACGACCATGGAAGGCCTGGCCGGCGGCATGGACGTGGGGCCTGCAGATTGGAGCATGCCGCCCTTGCCTGTGGTGGCTGCCCCGACTCCGGAGCCTGCCACTCAGGTAGCGGCCAGTACTGCGCCACGCCAGACCCTGGCTCAGGTAAAAGCCATTCTTCAGGACGCCATGCAGGCCAGCGAAGCCGGCGACGACACACAGAACCGGGTGTCCGGGCAGGAGACGGTCAAGGTCTCTGCCAAGCTGCTTGAGGAGCTGGTCAACCTGGCGGGCGAAACCTCGATTTTCCGCGGGCGTATCGAGCAGCAGGTCAACGATCTGGGCAATACGCTGAGCGATGTGGACGCCACCATTGAACGGGTACGCGACCAGCTACGCCGGCTGGATATGGAAACCCAGGCGCAGATCCTGTCGCGGCACCAGGAAGAAATCGAGCAGGGCGGTTACGAAGATTTTGATCCGCTGGAGATGGACCGTTATTCGCAGCTGCAGCAACTGTCGCGTTCGCTGTTCGAATCAGCGTCGGATTTGCTCGACCTGAAGGAAACCATGGCGGCCAAGAGCCGTGATGCCGAGACCCTGTTGTTACAACAGGCGCGGGTCAATACCGAGCTGCAGGAGGGCTTGATGCGCACGCGCATGGTGCCCTTTGATCGCCTGCTGCCGCGTATGCGGCGGGTGGTCCGGCAGGTCGCTGTGGAGCTGGGCAAACAGGTCACGCTGGATATCGGTAACGCCGACGGCGAGATGGACCGCAGCGTACTGGAACGCATGATCGGGCCGCTGGAGCACATGCTGCGTAACGCGGTGGACCATGGTATCGAAATTCCGGAAGCGCGAGCCTCTGGCGGTAAGCCGGAGGAAGGTCGCATCCGCATTGACCTGCACCGCGAGGGTGGCGAGATCGTACTGCGGCTGGCCGATGATGGCGCCGGTATCAATCTCGACGCGGTCAAGCGCAAGGCGATCGAGCGGGGGTTGATGGATGCTGATGCCGAGCTGACCGATCAGGAAATTCTGCAATTCATTCTCGAAGCTGGCTTCTCCACCGCCGACAAGATCACCCAGATCTCCGGGCGTGGGGTCGGCATGGACGTCGTCAACGCCGAGGTCAAGCAACTGGGCGGCAGCATGAGCCTGGATACCCAGCCTGGCCAGGGTAGCGTATTCATTATTCGCCTGCCGTTTACCGTGTCGGTCAACCGCGCGCTGATGGTGTATTCCGGGGACGATCTGTACGCGATCCCGCTGAATACCATCGAAGGCATCGTGCGCGTCTCCAGTTACGAGCTGGAGGCTTATTATTCGCCTGACGCACCGCCGTTCGAATATGCCGGCAAGCGTTATGACCTGCGCTACCTCGGTGACCTGCTGGTGACCGGCCAACAGCCGCGCTTGAGCGGCCACACACTGCCGCTGCCGGTGATCCTGGTTCGCGGTGGCGATCACACGGTGGCCGTCCAGGTGGATGCGCTGGCCGGGTCACGCGAAATCGTGGTGAAAGGCCTTGGTAAGCAGTTTGCGGTAGTGCCGGGGATTGCCGGAGCGACCATTCTCGGTGACGGCCGCGTGGTGGTGATTCTTGATCTGCTCGCGGTGATTCGCGCGCAGCAGGCGCTGCAGTCATCACAGCGTCTGGCCGCCGAGCGCGCTATGGCGCTGACCGAGAAGGAAGCCGAGCGCTCGACGCTGGTCATGGTCGTCGATGATTCGATCACTGTGCGCAAGGTCACCTCGCGGCTGCTGGAGCGCCATGGCATGGAGGTGATCACCGCCAAGGATGGGGTTGAAGCCATCGCCCGCTTGCAGGACGTGCACCCGGATATCATGCTGCTGGATATCGAAATGCCGCGCATGGATGGATTCGAGGTGGCCACTCTGGTGCGCCATGACGAGCGCTTGATGGATCTGCCAATCATCATGATTACCTCGCGCACCGGTGAAAAACACCGTGAACGGGCGCGGGTGATTGGCGTCAACGACTACCTTGGCAAGCCCTATCAGGAAGCCCAATTGCTGGAGGCGATAGGCAAGCTGGTCAAGCTTCGTGGCTGAAGCCGTTGCGCCCGCTATCGGGCTGCTGGCAGGCAACCCGGACAAGCGCCGCTTGTTGACCGAGGTGCTCAGCCACTTTGGTTACAGAGTGGTTTTCGCCGACGACCCCGCGCGGCTGGATTGTCAGGCCCTGGCCGCTATCAGTACCGATGCCTGGTTGCTTGAACTACCGGAAGAGTCGTTGCTCTCGGACTGGTTGCTGGAGCACAGCGCCGTGCCAGTGCTGTTGGGCGCCGGCGAGATTCCGCCCGCCGACAGCGAAGATTACCCGCGTTGGGAGCGGCGTTTGTATAACAAACTGCTGCCGCTGCTGGGCCCGGTCTGCGGTGGGCAGTTACCGAGCATGCTGGCCGCCCGTGATACAGAGATTCCTGTTCAGCGTGCAGGTCGGCCTGCCCGCTGCGTCTGGTTACTGGCCGCCTCGCTGGGCGGGCCCACGGCAGTCAAGACCTTTCTCGATCACCTGCCGGCCGATCTGCCAGTGGCCTTTATCTACGCCCAGCATATTGATGCCGGCTTCGAGGAGCGTTTGCCAGGCATTATTGGCCGGCAGAACGACTGGCGGATCATCAATTGCGTAGCGGGTACCGAACTGCATGATGGTGACGTGCTGGTCGCGCCGATCAAGCGCCGCCTGCTGTTCAACCCCGAAGGCCGGGTTCAGCTCAGTGACGCACCCTGGCCCGGGCTTTATCAGCCGTCGATAGAAACACTGCTCGATCAGTTGGGCGACACCTTTGCCCCAGCCTGTGGCGCGATTATTTTCAGCGGTATGGGCGAAGACGGTGTATCCGCCTGTCGGCGCCTGCGGCATCAGGGTATCGAGGTCTGGACTCAGGATCCGCTAAGTGCCGCCTGTGCGGTGATGCCTGAAGCAGTAGCGGCAGCCGGGCTGAGCAGTCGCCAGGGTGATCCGGCGGCGTTGGCGGCGGCGTTACAAACCTGGTTGGCTCAGGAATGGCCGGTGGCGCTCTAACCGAGCCGCAGGCGAGCCTGAGAATATTTCAAGAGGAATGCGCATGTCAGATGCATTGGAAAGCCTGAACGGGCTGATTGTCCCGCTCACCGATCAAGGACTTTTGCTGCCTAACGTGGCGGTAGCCGAACTGGTCAGCTTCCGCATTACCCGTGACAAGCCGGGTGCACCGAACTGGTTTCTCGGGTGGACGCGCTGGCGTGATCAGCAGGTGCCGCTGGTCGATCCCTATCGGTTGCTCGGCCAGGCCGCGGACAGCAGCGGACGCCAGCCGCGCACCTTGATCATGAATGCCATCGGTGAACGTGAAGGCGCGCATTTTATCGGTATGCGGGTGTGGAGTATTCCGCGCTCACGCAAGGTACTGCGTGGCGAGATCACCGAGGCGGGTGAGCCCAGGGCGTACATCAGCCAGTCAGTGCAACTGGCCGATGAACCTGAACTGTTGATGATCCCCGATCTGGAGGCCATCGAGCTGGCGCTGGAGGAGGCCGGGCTGCTGCAGGGCTGAGGCGCGTAGCCATACAGCCAAACCTTCCCCATCAGATCGGAAAGCTGAGCCGGGCCTCGGTGCCGCCACCGCTGCGATTGAGTAGTTGGACCGTCGCCCCATGGCCCTCGGCGATGCGTTTGACGATCGCCAGCCCCAGGCCCGTGCCTTTGGTCGTTCTGGCCCGATCACCACGGGTAAAGGGCACAAACAGCGACTCACATTCGGTCGGGTCGATCCCCGGCCCGCGGTCGAGCACCGCGACCACCAGGTACGGCTTGGCCGCTGCCCGGGTCACATAGGTACACACCTCGATGCCGCTGCCACCGTGATAGAGCGCGTTGTCGATCAGGTTGGTCATTACCCGCTTCATCGATAGCCGCCGCAGCTTGATCTTCGGCACCGGCTCCAGACACAGACGGACCTTTTCCTCACCGGTGTTCAAGGGCGCGACCACTTCCCTAATGATGTCATTGATATCTTCAGGCTCAATGGCCTCGGTGCTGCCGTCGCGCATGAACGCCATGAACTGATCGAGAATCGCGTCCATATCCTCGATATCACGAATCATGCCCTCGGTCAGGTCCGGTTCGGCAGCCGACAGCAGTTCGGTGGACAGCCGCATGCGGGTAAGAGGGGTGCGCAGATCATGCGAGACGCCAGCCAGCAACATCGAGCGATCCCGGTTGGCCTGTTCGACATCATGGGCCATCTGGTTGAAGGCGCGGTACACCTCGGCAATTTCCGCCGGGCAACTGGTATCCAGCAGGCGCACGCTCTGGCCTTTGCCGATACGCCGGGCGGCATGCTCAAGCTTTTTCAGGGGTTTGTTCAACTGGCGCACGAAAATCCATGCAGCGGCCGTGGACAGAATACCGATGACCAGGAACCAGAGCACCACCATCCAGATACGCTGGCCGCGCAAGGGGTGGGCGTAGAGCGGGACTTTGAGCCAGTTATCCTGATAGCCCGGCTGGTGCACCCAGATCGACGGCTCGCCCTGAATGCGCACGCGTACTTCGGTGCGGTCACCCAGCTCGGCGCGCAGTTGATTGGTAAAGATGCCGGTATAGGGCCAGTGAACTTCGCCGCGCGGAACCTGGTAATGCGGTACCAGGGTCATGCCGGTCATTTTTTCAATGTCGGCGCGGGTTTCCGGGCCGGCTGCCCAGTACGAGCCGATCAGCATCGCGGTGCCGTGGCTGTACTGGCGATCAACCAGCAGGTCCTCGTTGCTCATCAGGTAGAGCATGGTGAGCAACTTGGAGAACAGGGTGACCAGCAACACCAGCAGGATAGTGCGAGCAAAGAAGCTACGTGGCAGCAGTGGATGCCAGCCAGGGCCCCCTTTCACGAATGCTTGCCGTCCGGCACAAAGACGTAGCCAACACCCCACACGGTCTGGATGTAGCGCGGTTTGGACGGATCGGGCTCCAGCATGCGGCGCAGGCGCGAGATCTGCACATCGATCGAACGCTCCAGCGCATCCCACTCGCGGCCGCGGGCCAGTTGCATCAGTTTGTCACGGGTCAGCGGCTCGCGGGGATGCTGTACCAACGCCTTGAGGACGGCAAATTCACCGGTGGTCAGCATGTGCACTTCTTCGCCACGGCGCAGTTCACGAGTGGCCAGGCTGAGTACAAACTCACCGAAGGTGACTTCTTCGTCTTCGCCGCCGGGTGCGCCGGGCACTTGAGGCGCCTGGCGACGCAGCACGGCCTTGATACGTGCAACCAGCTCACGGGGGTTGAACGGCTTGGGCAGGTAATCATCCGCGCCTTGTTCCAGGCCGAGAATCCGGCTGGCTTCATCGCCCTTGGCGGTCAGCATGATGATCGGCGTGGTATTTTCCTGATCGCGCAGGCGCTTGCAGGCGGTCAGGCCATCTTCGCCGGGCAGCATCAGGTCGAGCACGATCAGGGAATACAGCTCACGGGCCATCAGACGGTCCATCTGCTCGGTGTTTTCCACCGCGCGTACCCGGTAACCCTGCTCAGTCAAAAAGCGCTCAAGCAGTCTGCGCAATCGAACATCGTCATCAACAATCAGGATTTTTTCGCCTTCGCTGGTCATGCGCTTTCTCACCTTGTTCAAGTTGTAAGCATTGTGGCTGAAGCGGCCTGCCGTAGTGCTCAGGCATTGTTACAAGAGGTTTCTTTTGTACAAGTTTTTCGACGCTTTAGCCAGCCCCTTAGCCAGCCCCTTGGCCAGTCTCGCGCAGCCGCCCCAAGCGGGTGTCTGTCGGTTATACTGCCCGGCCTGCCAACTTTGATCTGGATACTTCAGTATGGAATCTATTGCCTCGCGCATCGCCAGCGAACTGGCGGTTCGCCCGGAACAGGTCGACGCCACCGTCAGACTGCTTGATGAGGGCGCCAGCGTGCCGTTCATTGCCCGTTACCGTAAAGAGGTGACCGGCAGCCTGGATGATACCCAACTGCGTTATCTGGAAGAGCGCCTGCGCTACCTGCGTGAAATGGAAGACCGGCGCCACGCGATTCTCTCCAGCATTACCGAGCAGGGCAAGCTGACCGCCGAGCTGGAGCGGGACATCCGCGCTGCCGAGACCAAGACCCGGTTGGAAGATCTGTACCTGCCGTACAAGACCAAACGCCGTACCAAGGGCCAGATCGCTATAGAGGCCGGCCTTGAGCCGCTGGCCGATCAGCTGTTTGATGATCCGACGCTGAATCCTGAGCAGACCGCAGCCGGCTATGTCGATGCCGAGAAAGGCGTTGCCGATACGAAAGCAGCCCTTGATGGCGCCAAATATATTCTGATGGAACGCTTCAGCGAGCAGGCCAGCCTGCTCGAAACATTGCGTCAGGCGCTGCGTGAAGACGGCCGCGTTGTCTCCAAATTGGTGGCGGGCAAAGAGCAGGACGGCGCCAAATTCCGAGATTATTTCGATTATTCCGAAGCCCTGAGCAAGGTGCCGTCACATCGCGCCTTGGCGATTCTGCGCGGCCGCAATGAGGGCATGCTGAGCATTGCTCTGGAGCTGGGTGACGGCGAAGCGCCAGCCGGGTTGCCGCATCCCTGTGAAGGCATGATCGCCAAGGCGGTCGGCATTCGCGATCAGGGCCGCGCGGCAGACAAGTGGCTGGCCGAGGTGGTGCGCTGGACCTGGCGGGTCAAGCTGCTGGGCCATCTGGAGACCGAGTTGCTGGGTGATCTGCGCGAAGGCGCCGAAGACGAGGCGATACGAGTGTTCGCCAGTAACCTCAAGGATCTGCTGCTGTCAGCCCCCGCCGGGCCGAGGGTGACGCTGGGGCTGGACCCGGGACTGCGCACCGGGGTCAAGGTGGTGGTCGTGGATGCCACCGGCAAGCTGGTGGATCACAATACGATCTTCCCCCACGCCCCACGCAACCAGTGGAACGAGTCCCTGGCCGTGCTGGCGGCGCTAAGCAAAAAGCACAGCGTTACCCTGGTGGCCATCGGCAACGGTACGGCTTCGCGCGAGACTGACAAACTGGCCGGCGAGCTGCTGAAGCTTTGCCCGCAGTTGCCGATGCAGAAGATCATGGTGTCGGAGGCGGGTGCCTCGGTCTATTCGGCCTCTGAACTGGCCGCCAAGGAGTTTCCCGAGCTGGATGTGACCTTCCGCGGCGCGGTGTCCATCGCCCGGCGGCTTCAGGATCCGCTGGCCGAGCTGGTCAAGATCGATCCGAAATCGATCGGGGTGGGCCAGTACCAACATGACGTGTCGCAGGTCAAACTGGCGCGCAGCCTGGATGCGGTGGTCGAAGATTGTGTGAACGCCGTCGGCGTTGATCTGAACACCGCCTCTGCGCCCCTGCTGACGCGAGTTTCAGGGCTGAATCCGAGCATTGCGCAGAACATCGTCGATTATCGCGATCAGCACGGTGCCTTCGGCAGCCGCCGCGAATTGCTCAAGGTCAGCCGCCTGGGTGACAAGACCTTTGAACAAGCCGCGGGCTTTCTGCGGGTGATGAATGGCAGCAATCCACTGGACGCTTCGGCAGTGCACCCCGAGGCCTATCCGCTGGTTGAGCGTATTGCCAGCCAGACCGGGCGTGATATTCGCAGCCTGGTCGGTGATTCGGCGTTTCTGCGTCAGCTTGAGCCGTCGCGCTATACCGATGAGCATTTCGGCATCCCGACCATTACCGATATTCTCAAGGAACTGGACAAGCCCGGCCGAGATCCGCGGCCAGAATTCAAGGCTGCGACCTTCCAGGAAGGCGTCGAGAGCATTCGCGACCTCAAGCCTGGTATGCAGTTGGAGGGCGTCGTCAGCAATGTGGCGAATTTTGGTGCCTTTGTTGATATCGGCGTGCATCAGGACGGCCTGGTGCATATCTCCATGCTCAGCGAAACTTTCGTCAAGGACCCGCGCGATGTGGTCAAGGCTGGCGATATTGTCCGCGTCAAAGTGATGGAGGTGGATATCCCCCGCCAGCGCATCAGCCTGACCATGCGCCTGTCCGATGACCCCGGCGCCGCTGGTGAAAAGGCCGGGCAAACAGCGCGGCCACAGGGTGAGCGCGGGCAGGGGCGTGGCAACAGTCAGGGCAAGAACCAGGGACGCGGTCAATCCGCCGCTACTGGTGCGCCAGCGCCGGCCGGTGGTACCTTTGCCAACCTGTTCGCCAATGCCAAAGACCTGAAGAAGCGCTGACCATGAGCCAACACCCGAATCTGCAAGAGATCGCGAGGAACCGCATGAGCCCTTTTACCAAGCTGTTGGGGGTGGAATTCAAGTCGCTGGAGAAGGGCCTGTGCACCTTGCTGCTGCCGATTCGCGAGGATCATTTCAATGGCACCGCGCGGGTGCACGGCGGGGTCATTTTCTCCCTGCTGGATTCGGCCATGGGCGCTGCCGCTTTCAGCGTGCTGGAACCACATGAATCCACTGCTACAGTGGAGTGCAAGATCAATTACACCCGTGCGGTGATCGGCGGCGAACTGGAATGCTTCGGCAAGGTCGTACATGCGGGTACCCGCACCGTGGTCGTCGATGGGGAAATATGGCAGGAAGGTGTTCTGGTCGCCAAGGCGCTCGGCACTTTCGCGCGGATCTGATTCATACTAATCACGTCAATGCTGGCGCGCATCTCGCGTCGCCGGCCGGACAGCTTCAGGAGTGGCAACCTTGTCACCAACGTTTAGCAGCAACCTCCAGCTCTTGTCCCAACCGATCTATCGCGAACGGCTCAATGGCTGTCAGCATGGTATCGAGAAAGAAAGCCTGCGTACGACGCCTGAGGGAGCGTTAGCGACCACGCCACACCCGCTGGCACTGGGCTCGGCGCTGACCCATCCGACCATCACCACCGATTATTCCGAAGCGCTGATCGAGCTGATCACCCCGGTCAGTACCAGCCTCGAGACCCTGTTCGAGCATCTGGACGTGACCCACCGCTTCGTTTACAGCCAGTTGGATGATGAGCTGCTGTGGACCGAGTCCATGCCCTGCAAACTGCCCGCCGTGGATGCCGACATCCCGATTGCCTGGTACGGCACCTCGAACGTTGGCATGCTCAAGCATGTGTACCGCCGCGGGCTGGCGATTCGTTATGGCAAGGCCATGCAGTGCATTGCCGGTATTCACTACAACTTTTCCCTGCCTGCGCCGCTCTGGGCGGTGCTTCAGGAGCAGGCGGGTGATACGCGCTCGGCGCAGGACTTTCAGTCAGAGCGCTATATGGATCTGATCCGTAACTTCCGCCGCTATGCCTGGCTGCTGATGTATCTGTTTGGCGCTTCTCCGGCCGTGTGCGCGACCTTCCTGCAGGGCCGCGATCACAAGCTGTTGCCGCTGGGCGAGAAGAGCCTGTATCTGCCCCATGCCACCAGCCTGCGCATGAGCGACCTGGGCTATAACAACAACGCCCAGTCCGGCCTGAACGTGTGCTACAACAGCCTCGACAGTTACATCGCCAGCATGCAGGAGGCGATCAGCCTGCCGTACGCAGGCTACGACCAGTTGGGTACGCATGATGCCCAGGGTCAATGGCAGCAACTCAATACCAACCTGCTGCAGATTGAAAACGAATTCTACAGCCCGATTCGGCCCAAGCGCGTGACGCGCAGTGGCGAGAAGCCGGTGTACGCCCTGGCGTCACGCGGCGTGGAATATATTGAAGTGCGTTGCATGGATATCGATCCCTTCGTGCCCCTGGGCATAGAGCCGGCCAGCGCCCGTTTTCTCGACAGCTTTCTGCTCTATTGCGCCTTGCAGGAAAGCCCCGCGCTGACCGAAGAGGCTTGTACCGAGACCGGGGATAACTTCGCTCTGGCAGTCAAGCGTGGCCGCGAGCCGGGCTTGCAGTTGAGTGATAACGGACAGTCCCGCGATCTCAAGGAATGGGGTCTGGCACTGCTGGACGATATCGCCCAGTGCGCGACCTTGCTGGATAACAGCCATCAGGTCAGTGCCTATAGCGACAGCCTGGCGCTCCAGCGCAGCAAGCTGGAAAACCCCGCGCTGACCCCATCAGCCCGGGTGCTGGAGGCGCTTGCCGAGCACAACAACAGCTTCTTCCGTTTTGCGCTGGCGCAATCAAAGGCGCATGCCCGCGAGTTTCATGCGCGGCCGCTGGATGCCGAGACGCTGCGCGCCTGTAAAGCCCAGGCCGACAGCTCACTGGCGGAGCAGGCGGCGATCGAGGCGGCAGATGAAATGGACTTTGATCGTTTTGTTGAGAGCTATCTAAGCCAGCGCGCCTGAGCGACAGGCGCGTTGCAAGAGTGCAGGTAAATCATTGCGTGGGCTGGGGACGGGTTATTGGGTAACCAGGTTGGTGAACAACAGATCATCCACCAGGGGTTTGCCTTCCTCTTCTTCCAGTACCGCCTGCACCGCTTCCAGGGCTTCTACCTTGAGCTGCTCCTTGCCCTCCAGCGTGGCCAGCCCTTCGGGCGTCTGCCGGCCGAACAGCGCTACCAGTGTGTTGCGGATCAACGGATCGTGATACTGGATACGCTCCACGGCGGTGGGGTCATTGGCGCGCAATGCGACATCCACTTTCATGTACTGAATGCGCGGCCCAGGTCCGATGGTGCCCACAAAGGCGGGTTTCATTTCCACATACTGGGCGCCAGCCGGGGCCGCGGTCTCATTCGCCTGAGCGGGAAGCCAGAAGGCCATCGACAGCAGCAGGGCATACAGGGTGTTTCTCACTAGCATCAGCTGAACTCCGGTTAGGTTGGCCTCAGGATAGCCGAGCCAGCCGTTGCCGCCAATCTTCGTCTGCGCGTCCCGCAACCCCTTCGTGTGTTTTTCTGGCCTGTTGCGCTCTTATGGGTATCAATCAATTCAAGGCATGGTCATTGACCCGGTTGCCCCGCATGCGACTAGACTGTGTGAAAACCCGATAACCGTCCTGATAACAGTGGAGTCGTCATGAAAGCCGTATTGTGTAAATCCTTTGGACCGCCGAGCAACCTGGTGCTGGAAGAGACTGCAGATCCAGTCGCCAAGCCCAATGAAGTGATCATCGATATTCACGCCGCCGGGGTGAACTTCCCTGACACGCTGATCATCGAGGGCAAATACCAGCTCAAGCCCCCGTTCCCGTTTTCCCCGGGTGGCGAAGCGGCGGGCGTGATTGCCAGCGTCGGCGAGAAGGTCAAGCACCTCAAGCCAGGTGACCGGGTCATGGGCCTGACCGGCTTTGGCAGTTTTGCCGAGCAGGTAGGCATTGATGCCATGCGCGTGCTGCCCATGCCCAAGGATATGGATTTTGTCACGGCAGCCGGTTTCAGCATGACCTACGGTACCTCCATGCACGCGCTCAAGCAGCGCGCGAACATCCAGCCGGGTGAAACCCTTCTGGTGCTCGGCGCCTCCGGTGGTGTGGGTCTGGCGGCTGTGGAGATTGGTAAAGCCATGGGTGCGCGGGTCATTGCTGCTGCGTCCAGCGCTGAGAAGCTGGAAGTGGCCAAGGCCGCTGGCGCCGATGAACTGATCAACTACAGCGAAGTCAGCCTCAAGGATGCGGTCAAGGAGCTGACCAAGGGCCAGGGCGCGGATGTGATCTACGATCCGGTCGGTGGTGATCTGTTTGACCAGGCCGTGCGCTCGATCAACTGGAAGGGCCGCTTGCTGGTAGTGGGTTTTGCCAGCGGTCGCATCCCCGAGTTCCCAGCCAACCTGGCGCTGCTCAAGGGTTCGTCCATCGTTGGTGTGTTCTGGGGCTCCTTCGCCGCGCGCGAGCCACAGGCCAACCTGGAAAACTTCCAGCAGTTGTTTGCCTGGTTCAGCGAAGGCAAGCTCAAGCCGCTGGTGTCCCTGACCTACAAGCTCGACGAGTACGAAGACGCTCTGGAAGTACTGAGCTCACGCAAGGCCGTCGGCAAAGTCGTGGTTAAAGTCCGCAACTGAGTCTCAGTGCCCGGCGCCGGCAAAACCTTGCTGGCGCCACGCCTCGTAAATCAGCACTGCAGCACTGTTGGACAGGTTCAGGCTGCGGCTGCCGGGCATCATTGGCAGCCGCAACACCTGCTCCGCAGGCAGGGCGTCCCGTACCTCGGCTGGCAGCCCACGGCTTTCCGGTCCAAACAGAAACAGATCCCCCGGATTGAACGCCGCATCACTGAAGCCCTGTTTGCCCTTGGTGCTCAAGGCAAATACCCGCTCGGGTTTGACTGCCGCCAGGCAGGCTTCCAGATTCGCATAGGTCTTTACCGCAGCAAACTCGTGGTAATCCAGCCCCGCACGACGCAAGCGCTTGTCATCCAGCTCAAAGCCCAAGGGTTCTATCAGGTGCAACTGGCAGCCAGTGTTGGCGCACAGGCGGATGATATTGCCGGTGTTGGGCGGGATTTCAGGTTCGAGCAGGGCGATATGGAACATGGCGGGCGCTTCGGATGTGGCATGACGGTCGCGCAGTTTAGGCGCCCGCAGCGTCAAGCGGCAAGTTGCGTGAGTGCCGGAAATGAATGTTGTCGCAGATGCAGCGCTTGGAGGGAGTACCCAAACATAAGACTGATTACGCTTGCAGCTTGCAGCTTGCAGCTTGCAGCTGCTTTCCGATCGCCCATAAAAAAAGGCGACTCTGGCCTGCCTGAACCAGAGTCACCCCAAATACACCCAGTATTACTAAAGCATCAAGCGTGCCAGCTTTAAGGGGCGGCGGTATTATTCGCTGTCATCCTCGTCAGCGCCGTCGATATTCATCCCCAGTTCCTTGATTTTCCGGGTCAGCGTATTACGGCCCCAGCCCAGTAACTGCGCGGCATCGCGGCGTCTGCCTGCAGTGTGTTTAAGGGCGGTTTCGATCATGATGCGCTCGAACGCAGGTACCGCAATGTCCAGCAGGTTGGACACCCCACGGGCCAGCTCCTGGTCCGCCCAGGTGCGCAAACTGTGCTCCCAATGCCCATCGGGCGCACTGTCCTGGTGCTGCGTGAGCATTTCCGGGGGCAAGTCTTCGACCAGCACTTCGCGGCTGGAGGCCATGACGGTAATCCAGCGACAGGTATTTTCCAGCTGCCTGACGTTGCCCGGCCAGGGCAGGTTGCGCAGGTAATCCTGGGTCTGAGGTTTGAGTACCTTGGGCTCGACGGCCAGTTCCTGCGCAGCGCGCGCGAGGAAGTGCTGAGCCAGCGCGGGAATGTCTTCACGGCGCTCGGCGAGTTTGGGAATATGAATACGGATCACGTTGAGACGGTGGAACAGATCCTCACGGAAGCCGCCGGCCTGCACCAGGCCTTCCAGATTCTGGTGGGTGGCGGCGATGATGCGCACATCGACCTTGATCGGCGTATGGCCGCCGACTCGGTAAAACTCGCCATCGGCCAGTACGCGCAGCAGGCGGGTCTGGGTCTCGGCTGGCATATCGCCAATCTCATCAAGAAACAGCGTGCCCCCGTCGGCCTGCTCGAAGCGTCCGCGGCGCTGCACGGCAGCGCCGGTAAAGGCGCCTTTCTCGTGACCGAATAGCTCCGATTCCATCAGATCTTTGGGAATCGCCGCCATGTTCAGTGCAATAAAGGGATTGCGCGCGCGCGGGCTGTGGCGGTGCAGGGCGTGTGCTACGAGTTCCTTGCCGGTACCCGATTCACCGTTGATCAATACGGTGATGTTGGAGTGCGAGAGGCGGCCGATGGCGCGAAAGACTTCCTGCATCGCCGGTGCTTCGCCGATGATTTCCGGCGTGCGAGCCTGCGCAGCATCGGGCTCCTGGCCATCCTGTTCGCGGCTGTGCGCCAGCGCGCGGCGAACCAGCGCCACGGCTTCATCCACATCGAAGGGCTTGGGCAGGTATTCGAATGCGCCGCCCTGGTAAGAGGCCACCGCGCTGTCGAGGTCAGAATGCGCGGTCATGATGATGACCGGCAGTTTCGGAAATTGATCACGAATACTCGCCAGCAATTCCAGACCGCTGGTGCCGGGCATGCGGATATCGCTGATCAGGACATCCGGGTGCTGGCGCTGCAGCCGTGCCAGAGCGCTGTCGGCACTGTCGAAGCAGACCGGCTCCATGCCTTCCTGTTGCAATGCCTTCTCCAGCACCCAGCGGATAGATCGGTCGTCGTCAACAATCCAGACGTTTTCAGCTCGGCTCATAGGGTTAGTCTCCCGGTATGGGTTCCAGTGGCAGGAACAGGGTAAATACGGTGCGGCCGGAGGTGCTTTCGCATTCAATCAGGCCCTGATGCTGGCTGACGATGTTCTGCGTAATCGAAAGCCCCAGCCCGGTGCCTTCGGCTCGGCCGCTGACCATGGGATAAAAAATACTTTCAACGATCTCGGCAGGGATGCCGGGGCCGTTATCAATCACTTCCAGGCGACAAACCAGGCGGTGGCGAATCTGGCCGATGGTGAACTGGCGCAGCGCACGGGTGCGTAGCGTGATCCGGCCCTCGCGCAGTGCGCCGCTTTCATCGATCGCTTGCATGGCGTTGCGTACGATGTTCAGCAGCGCCTGAATCAGTTGCTCACGGTCTGCGAGAATATCGGGAATGCTCGGGTCGTAATCCCGCCGCAGGCTCAGTTCGCCTTGGGTTTCTGCCTCGATCAGGCTGAACACGCGTTCGGTAATCTCGTGGATATTCAACGGCTGCAGATTGGGCGGCCGGTAAGGGCCGAGCATCCGGTCTACCAGATTGCGCAGCCGGTCCGCTTCTTCAATGATCACATCGGTGTAATCACGTAATGATTGCTCCGGCAGTTCCCGGGCCAGCAATTGGGCCGCGCCACGAATTCCGCCGAGCGGATTCTTGATTTCGTGCGCCAGGCCGCGCACCAGCACCTTGGTGACTTCCTGCTTGGACAGTTGCGCCTCTTCCTTGGTAATGCGCAGCAGCCGGTCGCGGGGATGCAGCTCCATCAGCAGCCAGTTGGTGCTTTTGCTGCCAATCGGCGTAACCGAATAGTCCACCATCAGCGACTGGCCGTTGGTCAGGCTTAACTGAGCTTCGCGCTTGGTGAACGGATTGCCGGTATTGATCGCACTTTCCAGCGACTGCACGGCGGTCTCGGCATCGTTGAACAGTTCGCCGAACTGCTGCAGCGCCACCCGCTGACCGCTCACCGCCAGCAGTATTTCAGCGGCGGGATTCATGTAATTCACGCGCAGCTCGGCATCCAGCAGGATCACGGCTGTGGTCAAGTTATCGAGAATCTGGCGTAGGTAGCGATCGGTCAGCATGACTAATTCCTTGGTGTGTGCAGACAAATGCAAGAAGCGAACCAATACGGGGCGTATTGCTTGTGTCGTGCGGCCTGCCTTACGGATATACCGCCGAGTGGTTTGCCGTACATGCTCGCTGAGGGATCAGCCCGGTGGGAGAGGGCCTGCTTTGGCGCTGGGAATGCAATTCAGGCCGATCTTCGGGTCCTCGCGTCCGTGCCCTTGCAGCGCTTGGCAGAGGGCAATGCGAATCGACAGTGGCGGGGCGGTGCACGGAAAAGGCCGCTTTGCTGACGAGTATGCACAAAATTGGTGCATTGCGGTAGCGGCCTGACTGCGATGTGGATGGTATTGGGGCTCAGTTGCCGGTGGTGCTGCCTCCGCCGGTGCTTACGCCACTGCCGGTACCACCACCTGTGCTGCCGCCACTATTATTACCTGAGCCTGAGCCTGAGCCTGGATTGGGGTTGCCCGGGCGTGGCGCCTGATTGGTGCCGGTGCGGCCAGGTTGATTTACCGAGGTGCGTTGCACATGCACAGTAATGGCGGCCGTGCTCTGGACCACATTGCCGCGTGCGTCATAGACCACAGCAGTCAGGGTGTGGCTACCCCGGTCAATGTCGGTCAGATTCAGGCTTTGCGATGCCTGACCGTTACCGGCAACGGCCTCCTCGCGCAGCTCGCCATCCATCACTACGCGCATCAGATGCCCGCTGGAGAGTGGAGGATCGGTGTTGACTGTCAGGCTCAGCACGCCCTCATTGCTGCGGATTGCTTCGTCATTGGCCGGGCTGGCAATTTCCAATACCCGATAATTGCCACCGGACGCCTGGCCGCCATTACTCCCGTTGTCCTGCGAGTCACGGTTTTGCGCCGAGGAGGGGGTCGGTGGTGGCTGCACCGTATTGGTGGGGCGCAGCTCGATGGTTTTGGCATCTGGGTGCGGCCGGTCGGAATAGATGGTATTGCCGTTGGCGTCCTTCCAGGTATAGATCTGGGCGAGCACGGGCAGGCTCATCACGGTGAACAGCGCGCCAAGCGCCAGTGGCAGATAAATACGCGGCATGATCAGTGACTCCTGTTAGGTCAGTCTTAAGACTTGCACTCAAATGGGTATCTGGCAAGCGCCAGCAGACGGGCGAAAAAAAAGGGCGTCCGAATGGACGCCCTTTTTTAGGCTACACCAGCTAAATCAGACGCTGTAGTACAGGTCGTATTCCAGCGGGTGAACGAAGGTGCGAACCTTGATTTCTTCAGCGGCTTTCAGCTCGATGTAAGCATCGATCAGATCGTCGGTGAACACGCCACCTTTGGTCAGGTACTCGCGATCTGCGTCCAGAGACTCGAGCGCTTCTTTCAGGCTGCCACAAACCTGAGGAATCTGGCTGGCCTCTTCGGGCGGCAGATCGTACAGGTTCTTGTCAGCGGCATCGCCAGGGTGAGTCTTGTTCTGGATGCCATCCAAGCCAGCCATCAGCAGTGCGGCGAAGCACAGGTAAGGGTTGGCAGCCGGATCAGGGAAGCGAGCTTCGATACGGCGAGCTTTCGGGCTGGAAACGTAAGGAATACGGATCGAAGCAGAACGGTTGCGGGCCGAGTAGGCAAGCATGACCGGTGCTTCAAAACCAGGTACCAGGCGCTTGTAGCTGTTGGTAGACGGGTTGGTGAAGGCGTTCAGCGACTTGCCGTGCTTGATGATGCCGCCGATGAAGAACAGGGCGGTATCGGACAGGCCGGAGTAGCCTTCACCCGCAAAGGTGTTCTTGCCATCTTTGGAGATGGACATGTGCACGTGCATACCGGAGCCGTTATCGCCGTACAGCGGCTTGGGCATGAAGGTAGCGGTCTTGCCGAAGGCATCGGCGACGTTGTGCACGCAATACTTCAGCGTTTGTACTTCGTCAGCCTTGGCCACCAGCGTGTTGAACAGTACGCCGATTTCGTTCTGGCCAGCGGTCGCCACTTCGTGGTGATGCACTTCAATGGTCAGACCCATCTCTTCCATGGCATTACACATGGCAGTACGGATTTCGTGGTCGTGGTCGACCGGCGGCACGGGGAAGTAACCACCCTTGACGCCCGGACGGTGACCCTTGTTGCCGGTTTCGATGTCGCCATCGGTGTTCCAGGAAGCCTGTTCGGAGAAGATCTTGAACATGGAACCGGAAATGTCAGACTTGAACTTTACTTCGTCGAAGATGAAGAATTCGGGCTCTGGGCCAACAAATACAGTGTCACCGATACCGGTGGACTTCAGATACTCTTCGGCGCGCTTTGCGATACCGCGCGGGTCGCGCTCATAGCCTTGCATGGTGGAAGGTTCGATGATGTCGCAAACCAGAATCAGCGTCGGCTCTTCGGTGAAGGGGTCGATAACGGCAGTGCTGTCATCGGGCATCAGGATCATGTCGGAAGCTTCAATGCCTTTCCAGCCGGCAATCGAGGAGCCGTCAAACATCTTGCCTTCTTCAAAGAAGTCGTCTTTGACATCACGAGCCGGCATGGTGACGTGCTGCTGCTTGCCTTTGGTATCGGTGAAGCGCAGGTCAACCCACTTCACGTCAAATTCTTTGATCAATTGAATCGCTTTCGACATGGTTTCCTCCAGAAGGAATCATTTGCCGGACATCTGGCCCGGCGCTTCTAAATTCGAGCGGTATACACCCGCACAACCGCTAGCTTTACCGCCTGCATTACAAGTGAGCAAAAGATGTGCCATTTCGGAGCATTCGCTATAAAGCCTGGTTTAGCGGGCCGTGGACAAATGCCGCAAGCAAGCACTCTTTTTGTGCGCACCAAAATAGGGCTCACAAGTGGTTCGATGCATTATTTTGGTGCTTCAGCGCCAGGCTATTTGCTGGCCGCCATATAATGCGCTCATCCGCAGCACCTTACATCATCCAGGCGCCTGTTTTAGGCAAATAACCCGCTAAAATGACCGATAATAGGCTCCGGCGTACAAAAAACATACACTGTCACGTCCGGGTCTGTATAATGCCCACCTCTTTTTTCAGTTAGCTTGACTGCGGTCAAGCAATCCAGGATGTCCATAGTGATCGAGAAACTCCGCAACATTGCCATTATTGCCCACGTTGACCACGGTAAGACCACGCTGGTTGATAAGCTTCTGCGCCAATCTGGCACCCTCGAGCGGAATGAGCTCGACACCGAGCGCCTGATGGACTCCAACGACCAGGAAAAAGAGCGCGGCATTACCATTCTTGCCAAGAACACCGCGATCAACTGGAACGATCACCACATCAACATCGTTGACACCCCCGGTCACGCCGATTTCGGCGGTGAAGTTGAGCGAGTAATGTCGATGGTTGATTCCGTATTGCTGCTCGTAGATGCGCAGGACGGCCCCATGCCGCAAACGCGCTTCGTAACCCAGAAGGCGTTCCAGGCTGGCTTGCGTCCGATCGTTGTGGTGAATAAGGTTGACCGTCCGGGCGCACGCCCTGATTGGGTGGTAGACCAGATGTTCGATCTGTTCGACAACCTGGGTGCGACCGAGGAGCAACTGGATTTCCCGATTGTTTTCGCCTCTGCGATCAACGGTGTAGCCGGTCTTGAGCACGACAATCTGGCTGACGACTTGACTCCGCTGTTCCAGGCCATTGTTGATAACGTCCCTGCACCCCAGGTTGACCGCGAAGGCCCGTTCCAGATGCAGATCTCCGCTCTGGACTACAACAGCTTCCTGGGTGTGATCGGCGTGGGCCGTATCGCCCGTGGCCGCGTCAAGCCGAATACGCCGGTGGTTGCTATCGATGTCGATGGCAAGCGTCGTAACGGTCGTATCCTCAAACTGATGGGTCACCACGGTCTGCACCGCATTGACGTGGACGAAGCTGCCGCTGGCGACATCGTCTGCATCAGCGGGTTTGACGAGCTGTTCATCTCCGACACCCTGTGTGATCCGCAGAACGTTGAAGCGATGACGCCCCTGTCAGTTGACGAGCCCACCGTGAGCATGACCTTCCAGGTCAATGACTCGCCGTTCTGCGGCAAGGAAGGCAAGTTCGTCACCAGCCGTAACATCAAGGAGCGTCTGGACAAGGAGCTGCTGTATAACGTAGCTCTGCGTGTGGAAGAAGGCGACAGCGCGGATAAATTCAAGGTTTCCGGCCGTGGCGAACTGCACCTGTCGGTACTGATCGAAACCATGCGCCGTGAAGGTTTTGAAATGGCCGTTGGCCGTCCTGAGGTCATCATCCGTGTTGTTGATGGCGAGAAGCAGGAGCCCTTCGAGAACGTCACCATCGACCTGGAAGAGCAGCACCAAGGCGCGATGATGGAACAGATGGGCCTGCGTAAGGGTGATCTGACCAACATGGTTCCGGATGGCAAGGGTCGTGTGCGCCTGGAATACACCATTCCAGCTCGCGGTCTGATCGGCTTCCGTAACCAGTTCCTGACCATGACCTCCGGTGCCGGCATCATGACCAGCATCTTCAGCCACTATGGCCCGATGAAGTCTGGCGAAATGAACGGTCGTCAGAATGGCGTACTGGTGTCGGTTGCCACCGGCAAGGCGCTGACCTACTCGCTGGAAACGCTGCAGGCACGTGGCAAGCTGTTCCTCGGCCATGGTGACGAAGTGTACGAAGGCATGCTGGTTGGTATCAACAGCCGTGACAACGACATGGGCGTCAACCCCACCAAGGGTAAGAAGCTGGATAACATGCGTGCCTCGGGCAAGGATGAAACCATCGCACTGGTACCGCCAGTTCGTTTCACCCTGGAGCAGGCGCTGGAGTTTATCGAAGACGACGAATTGGCAGAAATCACGCCGAAGTCGATCCGTCTGCGCAAGAAGCTGTTGTCCGAGAACGAGCGTAAGCGTTCCGGCAAGAACTAAGCTCTAGCCAGCTGATCAAAACCCGCCAGGGGTCACTCTGGCGGGTTTTTTATTGGCTGTTATTTTATGTAGAGGGCTGGGCTGCTCGGTTCAGAGCTCAGGTCTGGTATACAGTGGGAGACCTTCGGGCGGGATTGCCGCCGTTACTGGACGAGGAAAGGCAAAATGAAATCCATGAGCCTGGCTGTTGCTTCGCTCCTCGCCGGGGGGCTGTTGGCTTCCGCGCTGCCAGGTTTTGCCCAGGCTGCGTCGACGGAGCTGCAGGGCGTACCACGAATCGAGCTCGGCCCACGCCCTTTCTGGCTGATGGACGGCCTGGAAGACGGCGCGTTGAAGCGGGCACTGAAAGCCTGCGATACCGCGGACATTCGGCCTTCGAGATTCTCCATCGGCCATCGCGGAGCGCCATTGCAGTTTCCGGAGCACACGCTGGAATCCTACGTTGCTGCGGCACGCATGGGGGCGGGCGTTATCGAGTGTGATGTGGCCTTCACCCAGGACCGTCAACTGGTCTGCCGACATGCCCAGGATGACCTGCATACCACGACCAATATCGTCGCGGTGCCCGAACTGAATGCCAAATGCACCCGGCCCTTTGTACCCGCTGACCCGAAGACCGGACGGGAAGCGCAGGCTGAATGCCGCACCAGCGACATCACCCTGGCCGAATTCAAAAGCCTGCAGGGCAAGATGGACGCCTTTGATCCAATGGCCACAACGCCCGAGGACTATCTGGGCGGCATTGCCGACTGGCGTACCGATCTGTATGCCGCGCGCGGCACCCTTATGACGCATCGCGAGAGCATCGAGTTGTTCAAGCAGCTTGGCGTAGCCTTCACCCCGGAGCTGAAAACGCCGGTGGTCAGCATGCCTTTCGAGCAGAGTTACACCCAGCAGGACTACGCGCGGCAGATGATTCGGGAGTATATCGACGCCGGCGTCGCGCCAGCGGAGGTCATGCCGCAGTCGTTTCGTTTACAGGATGTGCTGTTCTGGATCGACCAGTTTCCCGCATTTGGCCACCAGGCGGTCTATCTTGATGATCGGCCACTGACTGATGACACCGCTTCGCTGGAATACATGAAGGAACTGGAGGCGAAGGGGCTGCGAATACTGGCGCCGGCAATATGGAAATTGCTCGCGCTGGATGACCAGCAGCGTATCGTTCCCTCGGAATATGCGTTGAATGCCAAGCTCGCCGGGCTCGAGCTGATTGCCTGGTCAATCGAGCGCAGTGGATCTCTGGCCGAGGGCGGTGGGTGGTATTACCAAAGCGTAAAGGAAGCGATCACCCGGGACAGTGATGTGTTGACCGTAATTGACGTACTGGCGCAACAGGTCGGCGTTAAGGCGATCTTTTCCGACTGGCCTGCGACCACGAGTTTTTATGCGCACTGCATGCTCCCGACAAAACCCTGATACAAGGCTGAGGATTTATGATTAAAGAGGTTAATCAGTTCTGGTTTGAAGAGATCAAGCCGGCTCAGTGGTGGAAGGTCGACCTGAGGTTTGACCGACAGATCGCCGAACGCTTCGGTGCCGTGCATCGGCAGGCCGAACGCGGTGAGCTGGAAAGCTGGCGGGCAACGCCCGAGGGGCGTCTGGCGGAAATCCTGGTGCTGGATCAGTTCTCCCGGAATATCTGGCGCGATACGCCGCGCGCCTTTTCCAGTGATCAGATGGCACTCGTGCTTGCTCAGGAGGCTGTGCGCCAGGGCGCTGACCAGAGCCTGCCACTGGAACGTCGTCGGTTTGTTTACATGCCCTTTATGCACAGCGAATCGCTGGCAATCCACGAGGTTGCGGTGCAGCTGTTTTCGGTTCAGGGGCTGGAAGACAACTTGAAGTTCGAGCTCAAGCATCGGGAGATCATCGAACGCTTTGGCCGTTATCCGCACCGCAACGCCGTACTAGGCAGGCCCTCGAGTCTGGCAGAACTGGATTTTCTCAAGCAGCCTGGCTCAAGTTTCTGACGACCGCCTGAGTATCAGCCCTGCAGGTCCGCCAGCATCGCCGTGGCCACGGCCTCAGCGACCTTGATGCCGTCCACGCCCGCCGACAGGATCCCGCCGGCATAGCCTGCGCCTTCGCCGGCGGGGTACAGGCCGCGGGTATTGAGGCTTTGCAGCGTGACGTTATCGCGCTTGATGCGGATCGGTGAGGACGTGCGCGTTTCGATGCCGGTGAGTACCGCATCGTCACGGTCAAAGCCGCGGATCTGCTTGCCGAAGGCGGGCAGTGCTTCGCGGATGGCGTCAATTGCATAGGTGGGCAGCGCTTTGGCCAGGTCGCCGAGCAGGACTCCCGGCTGGTAGGAGGGCTGCACCTCACCAAGACTCTGCGACGCAGTGCCGCGAATAAAGTCGCCTACCAGTTGCCCCGGCGCGCAGTAATCGCTGCCGCCCAGTTCAAAGGCCCGGGATTCAAGTTGTTCCTGCAGTTCCACACCAGCCAAGGGGCTGCCTGGGAAGTCCTGCTCGGGGTGAATGCCCACCACAATCCCGGCATTGGCATTACGTTCGTTGCGCGAATATTGGCTCATGCCGTTGGTGACCACCCGGCCTGGCTCTGAGGTCGCCGCCACGACCATGCCGCCGGGACACATGCAGAAGCTGTAGACCGCTCTTCCATTGCGCGCGTGGTGTACCAGTTTGTAGTCCGCCGCGCCAAGGTCCGGGTGGCCGGCGTATTTGCCCAGGCGGGCCTGATCAATCAGCGATTGCGGATGCTCAATGCGAAAGCCGACGGCGAAGGGCTTGGCTTCAATATAGACGCCACGCTGGTGCAGGGTACGAAAGGTGTCGCGCGCGCTGTGGCCCAGGGCAAGTACTACATAGCGGCTGCGCAGCTCTTCACCGCTGGTCAGGGTGACGCCCTCAATGCGCCCGTCGTTGATCAGAAAATCCGCCACCCGGCTGTCAAATCTGACTTCGCCACCCAGTGCCTTGATCTCCTCACGCATGCTTGAAACCACACCGGTCAGGCGGAAAGTGCCGATATGCGGCTTGCTGACGAACATGATTTCCTCCGGTGCGCCAGCGCGGACAAATTCATGCATGACCTTGCGACCGTAGAATTTGGGATCCTTGATCTGGCTGTACAGCTTGCCGTCGGAGAAGAGTCCGGCGCCGCCTTCGCCAAATTGCACATTGGATTCCGGCGATAACACCTTTTTGCGCCACAGCGCCCAGGTATCCTTGGTGCGGCTACGTACATCCCGGCCGCGCTCCAGAACGATCGGCTTGAAGCCCATCTGCGCCAGAGTCAACGCAGCAAACAGGCCGCAGGGCCCAAAACCAATCACCAGTGGCCGCTCGGCCAAACCCTCAGGCGCTTTGGCTACCGGGTAGTAACCGGTGTCCGGGGCCGGGCGTATATTGCGGTCATTGGCGAGGCGTTTGAGCGTCTGGGATTCGCTACGCAGCGTGACATCAATGATATAGACGAAGGTGATCTCGCTGTTTTTCTTGCGCGCGTCATAACTGCGTTTGAATACGGTGAAATCAAGCAGCTCGGCATCGCTGATCTTCAGACGAGCGACAATCGCCGGGCGCAGGGCTTCCGGGGCATGCCCCAGGGGCAGTTGCAGTTCATTGATGCGAATCATGCGAGTGTCCTGGCCGGTGACCCCGGCAGAGGTAGTAATTGGCGAAATTAGATAGGCGCAGAGGCGGCCTAGTTTACCCGTGGCCCGGCATGCTGTCATGCGCAGGGAACGGCGTATGGGACGATAGTTGCATTCAGTGGAACGATTAAAGGCAAAGAGCCGTTTGCTCAGTTACACTGCCTGACAAACGGGTCAATCGACCTGAACGCCTGCTCTACCCAGGCTCCCTGATGTGCTCTGTGCACGGCAAGTTGGCTTTAACGCTAGTTCTCGGGAGTGACGCACATAATGTTCCGATCCTTTGTGGTGAAGATGCTGCTCGGCGCGGCGGCGCCGCTTTGCGTGATGCTGGTCAGCGGTGTGGCACTTTATGGCGCCCTGCAGACCGCAGTGCAAACCGGCGAAAAGCTGGCGCAAGAGCAGGCGGTGATTGCCGCAGCGCACAATCTGACCCTGCGGTTTCTAGACGCCGAAACCGGTGAGCGCGGTTTCGTGATTACCGGCAAGGACACCTTTCTGGTGCCCTATGATCAGGCCTTGAGCTCTTTCGATCTTATCCAGGCCAATTTACGCACTTTGCTGGTGGGCCAGCCGGATCAACTGGCTCGTCTGGATGAAGCACAGCGTTTGTTTGAAAAGTGGAACCGCGAGGTTGCGGTAGAGTCCATCGCGCATCGTCGATCAGGAGACGCACCGCCGGATATCGCCCTGTCCGAAGAGGGCCGGCGCTTGGTCGACAGCTTTCGGACCTTGATGGCCGACTTCAACCAGCACACCCAGCAAGACCTCCAGAATACTCAACGCGCCAGCATCCTGATCGTCAGCCGTGCCAACCAGATTGCGCTGATTGGCTTTGGCAGTGCCGTGCTTCTGGCCTTGATCATCTGGCTGTTGCTGGCCAACCGCACTTCGCTGGCGGTTGGCGGGGTGACCCAGGCTGCGCGACGGGTGATGGATGGTGACCTGCATTACCGGGCGCCGGTCATTGGCCATGATGAGCTGGCTTCCATGGCGTTGGCCTTTAACCAGATGGCTACCCGCATGGAGGAAGTGGTCCGCGCCGAGCAGCAGGCGCGATTGGGGTTGTCCGAACAGGTCGAGCTGATGGTGGCCAGCCGGACCCACGAACTGGTGGCAATGAACAGCATGGTTGAGCTGCTGCAGTCCTGCCAGGTCTTTGATGAGGCGGTACAGGTCACCAAGACGCTGATGCCGGCTCTGTTTGCCGGTACCACCGGTGGGTTGCTGATGCGCATGGAGCAAGGGGGGCTGTTGCGTACTACGGTACAGTGGGGCAAGCAGCAGGCTTACCCGGGCCATGATTATACGGACCGCGATTGCTGGGCAATACGCCGGGGCAAGCCGCACCAGTGCGAGGTGCTGGATGCGAGCCAGGATATGGTGTGCAACCATATTGCGCCGATTCCCGGGAAGCATCTGTGCATCCCGCTGATTGCCCAAGGCATGACCTTCGGTGTACTGCACCTGGGTGTGGATGCGGCCCAGGCACACGACTGGGAAAATCGCCGCGAGTTTGCCACCTCGGTGACCGAACAGCTGTCTATCAGCCTGGCCAATCTGCGTCTGCGCGAAAGCCTTGAGCAGCAATCAGTGCGCGACCCGCTGACCGGGTTGTACAACCGCCGTTATCTTGAAGCGACCATAGAGCGCGAGCTGAGCCGGGCGCTGCGTGAGCAGGCGGCCCTGTCGGTCATCATGCTGGATCTGGATCATTTCAAGGCGATCAATGATGACCACGGCCATACCGCGGGTGATCGGGTGCTGGTGCAGGTCGCCCAACTCCTGATGGATCATCTGAGGGGCGAAGACCTGGTCTGCCGTTATGGCGGCGAAGAGTTCACCATCATTCTGCCCCGCGCTGACCAGGCCGTTGCCTTGCAACGCGCTGAGGAGTTGAGAGCGTTAGTCCTGGCCCTGCGCATCGAGATAGGCACTGGCCTTGAGCCCCTGGCGGTAACGGCCTCCTTCGGCATTGCCAGCTACCCGCAGCATGCGGAAACGGTCGAAGATCTGCTAACGGTGGCTGACGATGCGCTTTACGATGCCAAGGATCAGGGTCGTAACCGCGTGCGCGTGGCTCAGCTCAAAGCGTCCTGAGATCAACCTGGCGGTAGGCTGTCAGCTTTTGAGGTGCCGAGAAAATGCCGCTTTGCCAGCCCGCCCACCGCGAGCAGCACTGCGAGAGCAATCAATGGCAGCAGGGTGCCCACCCCTAAGGCTTGCTCTGCCTGGCTGGCTGACACCATGCCGTGAACAGCTTGTGAATAAACCGTCCATTTGACCGTTAGACCCACTACAGCGGCAAGGAAGAAAACGCTCAGCGGCAGCCTTAAAACCCCGCCCGCCAGATTGACGAAGACATGCGGGAAGCCCGGCAGTATGCGCAGCGCACACTGGATCAGGAAGTCGCTGCGCTTGCCGAGCAGGGCGAGTACCTGCCGGGCCAGTTTACCGGGACGCCAGGCGTCCCCCAGACCTTTTCCCAGCCGGTAGGCGCCCATGGCCCCGGCCACGCTGCCCACCAGCAGCATGCTGATACTCAGCAGCGGCGCATGAAAGGGCGCTATCAGCCAGAAGCACAAACTGCCCGGCAAGCCGAAGCTCATCAGCAGCGCCATGATCACTACAATGCCGATCACGGCCAGAGGGTGCCCAGCCATGTCCGCGCCCCAGCGCCACAGGTCACTGATTTCGATAGGCAACAACAGGCCGCCCACCAGTACTATCAGCACGGCGGTCAAGACTAACGGCATCCGTAAACTGCGGCGTCTTGGGCGGGGCGTGTCGGGCATTGGCGATGGGGTTTCCTGGAATTGTTGATGGGCGACTGCTTAGCCGGTGTATGGTGACCTGCGGCCTGACCGAAATCAACCAGCGCTGGCCCTTAACGACTGCGCTAGGGGAACACTATTTGATTGGTATAGTCCTAATTCACAACTTGCCTGACTGCGGAGCACTTTCATGAATCTACCCTCTGGCCCTCGACCATTTCCGGCTTTCAGATGGATGCTTGGCGTTGGGGTGGTGAGCACGCTGCTGCTCATGCTCGGCTGCTCGGATGGGGCGCAGGATAATCAGGCAGTGGCGCAGGCTCCCGCAGCGGTGCCTAACGAGTCCGCTGCACCAGGCCAGCTTGCCGATTCGGAGGAAGGGCGGTTGGTGCTGCGTGGCCAGTTGGTCTATCGCTCCAGGGTGGCGCTAGCGGCCAATAGTCAGGCGCTGATCGAGCTGCGCAAACTGTCCAGTGCTGAGCAGCCGGACGAGGTAGTGGCCGAACAGCGCTTCAGCCTTGATGGCAGGCAGGTGCCACTGGATTTTGCCCTGGAACTCAGCGCTGATGATCTTGCCAGCACTGACGAGTATCAGCTGCGCGCGGCCCTGGCCGAGGACGAACGTACTACCTGGATATCCGAGCCCATCAGTATTGTTCCGGAGGCAGGCGTGCTAGAGCTGGGCCAGGTCACCTTAATGCCTTACCGAGCCGCAGCCTTCAATAGCGTGCTGCAGTGCGGTCGGCTGCAGGTCAGTGCTGGCTACGAGGGCGACACGCTGGTGCTGGAGGCCAACGGTGAAAAGCATCTGCTATTGCCGGTCAAGTCGGCTTCAGGTGCGCGCTTTGAAGCCGAAGGTGACCCGGATACCCGTTTCTGGAGCAAAGGCAATACGGCGGATTTGATTATCCACGCCCAGCGTTATCCGCTGTGTGTGCCACCAGGCGACATTGTCGAACCCTTTGTCGCTCAGGGCAACGAGCCTTTCTGGCGAGTGGATATGCAGGCAGGAGTGCTGCGCTTGTCACGCCTGGGCGAGGAGGTGATTGAGCTCGCGGACTACGCGCAGACAGTGGTGTCGACCAGCGAGCGCCAGGTAAGGGCGACGGATGGGGAGTGGGAAGTTGATATGCGCGTCACCCAAACCGGCTGTGTGGACAGCATGAGCGGCATGCTTTACCCGCAGACGGTCGAGTTGAGCTATGCCGATCAGCAATTGCAGGGTTGTGGCGGTGATCCCCTGCGGCTGTTGCAGGGGGTCGAGTGGGTTGTAGAGGATATCAACCAGGCCGGGATTATTGATCGCTCGCATGTAACGGTGAACTTCGGTCCGGATGGCGTGCTGTTCGGCCAGGCCTCCTGCAATAACTACCGTGGCGAATATGTGCTCAGCGGCGAAGGCCTGACCGTTTCCACCACGGCAACCACGCGCAAGGCCTGCGCGCCTTCCCTGATGCAGCAGGAGCAGCAGGTATTGGACGCACTTGCTTCGTTACAGCGCTTTGATTTCACTGAGGACGGTGCCCTGATACTCTATGCCGGCGATGGGCAAAGCCTCACTGCCCGTGCGCCCTGATAACGTATAACGCAAAAGGATGGTTCCATGCTGGCTCTGGTGATTGGTCTACTGTTGTTTCTCGGGGTGCATTCCACCCGCCTGTTTGCCGCGCAGTGGCGTACCCGGCAGGTCGCCAAGATGGGGCTGCTCCCGTTCAAGGGCGCTTACGCGCTGCTGTCACTGATTGGTCTGGTATTGATCATCTGGGGTTACGGTCAGGCACGTATGGAGCCAACCTGGCTGTGGATTTCGCCCGTCTGGACTCGCCATCTGGCTGCTTTGTTGACGGTGCCCGCGTTCATCCTGCTGGCCGCCACCTATATACCCCGCACGCATATCAAGGCGCGCGTGGGCCATCCGATGCTGTTGGGTGTCAAGTTCTGGGCGATAGCCCACCTGTTTGCTAACGGTACCCTGGCGGATCTGCTGCTCTTCGGTGGTTTTCTTGCCTGGGCTGTAGCCCTGTTTGTGGTATTGCGCCGGCGTGATCGCCTCGCGGGTGTGACCTATGCTGCCGGGCGCGGTGCAATGGATGCGCTGGCCGTGGTTGTTGGTCTGGTCGCCTGGGTGATTTTTGCCATGGGCCTGCACGGCGTTCTCATCGGCGTGAAGCCCTTCGGCGGCTAGGTTGCAGATCCGCTTCTTCTGTACCCGGCGGGACTATTCCCAGTTCAGCCGGTGCAGGCGCCAGTCTCCGTCTTCCTCCATCCAGTCCAGCGTCACGGTGTAAATACGTGAGCTATCGGGTATGAAGCGTTCCGCGCCGCTCAGGCTGACCTGCGCCCGGGTTTGTGCCTGGCCTTCGTACACCGTATCGATCTCGGTTTGCTGATTGATCACAATCACATTGATACGTTGGTTCTGCAGAAACATCAGCGTCATGGTCCGCCGGGCCCAGTCGCCATCCAGGCCACCCTTGGCCTGAAAATCACGGTGCAACAGATCCATTACCCGGTCCGTGGAGCGCGCTTCTATGCCTTCCTGGAGTTCATCAAGGCTCTGGTTCAGGCGCTCGTCAGCACTCTGCGAGCCGCAGGCGCTGATAAGGATAGTCGCGCACAGCAAAGCGACCCAGGGGCGTGGAATGCGAAGCGTGGGTAACATAGACAGAGCGCTCTTCGGTCAGTAATGTTGTGTCTTATCAGATAGCAGCCGGTTCCGGCTGCCCATCAGGCCAGGAGCGGTCATCATGCAGCTGTTGTACCCGGAGATCAAACCCTTCGCTCGTCATGAATTGGCAGTTGAAGCCCCCCACGTGCTCTATGTGGATGAAAGCGGACAAGCCGACGGGCTGCCGGTGGTGTTTATCCACGGTGGGCCTGGGGCTGGTTGTGACAGCCTGAGCCGCCGTTTCTTCGATCCCTCGGTGTACCGCATCATCACCTTTGACCAGCGCGGCTCAGGGCGTTCAACGCCGCATGCCAGCCTGGAAAACAACACCACCCAGCACCTGGTTGAGGATCTGGAGGTGCTGCGCAAGCATCTGGGTATCGAACAGTGGGTTCTGTTTGGTGGGTCCTGGGGTTCAACCCTGGCGCTGGCCTATGCACAAACTCACCCCGACCGGGTGTTGGGCATGATACTGCGCGGTATTTTCCTCTGTCGCGATCAGGATATACGCTGGTTCTACCAGGAAGGCGCGAGCCATGTGTTTCCGGATTACTGGGAAGATTACCTGGCATTGATCCCGGAAAACGAACGCCACGACATGGTCAGCGCCTACTACAAACGCCTGACCGGCGACGATGAAATCTGCCGCATGCACGCGGCCAAGGCCTGGTCGGTCTGGGAAGGGCGCTGTGCGACGCTACGGCCAAGCCCCCAGGTAGTGGATCGTTTCAGTGACGCCCGGCGCGCCTATGCGATCGCCCGTATCGAGTGCCACTACTTCGTCAACCATGCGTTTCTGGAGGCCGACCAGCTGCTGGATAACATGGACGCCATTGCGCATATCCCCGGGATTATCGTGCATGGCCGCTACGATATGGTCTGCCCGCTGGATAACGCGCACAGCCTGCATCAGCGTTGGCCCGGAAGCGAGCTGAAGATTATTCGCGACGCGGGGCATGCGGCCTCCGAAAGCGGCATTGCCGATGCGCTGGTGCGCGCCACCGAAACCCTGTCGCGGCAATTGCTTAATCTGCCGCCGCTGGTTGAATAAGGCGAACAGCGACGCATGAAGGCATTACTGCAACGGGTTACCCAGGCGCGGGTTGAGGTAGCGGGTGAAGTGGTGGGTAGTATCGATCAGGGCCTGCTGGTACTGGTCGGCATCGAGCCGCTTGATACCAAGGCCAGTGCCGACAAGCTGCTGCAACGCCTGCTCAAGTACCGGGTGTTCAATGACGCCGCTGGGCGCATGAACTCTTCGGTGCAGGACGTTCACGGCGGTTTGCTGCTGGTATCGCAATTCACCCTGGCTGCCGATACCGGCAAGGGGCTGCGCCCAGGCTTTTCGACTGCGGCGGCACCGGCTGATGCCGAACCCCTCTTTGCCTATCTGCTGGCGCAGGCTGAACGCGCCTATTCGCCTGTGGCCAGCGGGCGCTTTGGCGCGGATATGCAGGTGCATCTGATCAATGATGGGCCAGTGACCTTTCTGCTAGAGGTATAGCCCTTCAACGGCGTAGCTTTAGCGTGCCAGCGCGGCTTCGACAAACTCCAGCCGATCCTGGCCGAAGAACATCTCGCCATCAACAAAGAAGGTCGGTGCGCCAAAGACGCCGCGCTCGACGGCTTCGGTAGTGACGACCTTGAGTTGTTCCTTGACCTGCGGATCACTGATCCTTTGCAACACCGACGTCGGGTCGAAGCCGGCCCGCGCCAGTACCTTGCCTACCACTTCCGGTTGATTCATATCCTGCTCGTCGACCCAGATAGCGGTGAAGATGGCTTTCAGGTAGCGATCAAAGTCCTCAGTACCGATAAAGGCCGTAGCGCCGCGCATCAGTTGCAGCGTATTGATCGGAAAATACGGGTTGTGATTAAGCGTTACGCCATAGCGCTGGGCGTAGCGCTGAAAATCGGTACGGGTATAACGCCCCTTGGCTTCCACAGTGGCCGGCGAGCTGTTGCCAGTAGCCTGGAAAACGCCGCCCAGAAGCATGGGTTTCCAACTGATTTGAGCGCCGTGGCGGGCGGCCAATGCCGGTAATTGCGTCCAGGCGAGGTAAGTGGCCGGGCTGCCCACGTCAAAGAAGAATTCGATGGTCTTGCTCATTATGCTGTCCTTGGTGTCAGGTTAGTCGTGTGTCGATGATCCAGTGCCAGCTTAAAAGGTTTCCATCCACGGGCGCAGATCCAGCTCATGGGTCCAGCTGTCGCGTGGCTGGCAATGCAGTTGCCAGTACTGCTCGGCAATATGCTCGGGATTGAGGATGCCATCCTGTTCTTTCAGTGCATAGCGCTCGGGAAAGGTATCGCGGATAAAGGCGGTATCGATCGCGCCGTCAATGATCGGATGCGCGACATGGATACCCTGAGGGCCGAGCTCCCTGGCCATGCTCTGGGCCAGCGCGCGTAACGCGAACTTGGCACCGGCAAAGGCGCTGAAGCCCACGCCACCACGCAATGAGGCCGTGGCACCGGTGAAGATGATAGTGCCCTTCTGCCGTGGCAGCATCGCCTTGGCCGCCTCCCGGCCGGTCAGGAAGCCCGCCAGTGCGGCCATTTCCCAGACCTTGCGGTAGACCCGCTCGGTGGTTTCGGTAATCGAGAAGCGGACGTTGGCGCCAATATTGAAGACCACCACCTCAATCGGGCCGATATCCCGCTCGATATGCTCGAACAGTTCGACCATCTGCGTCTCTACACGCGCGTCGCAGCCAAAAGGGTGGGCGCTGCCACCGGCGGCTGTGATCTCATCCACCAATGGGCTCAACTGATCTACATTTCGGCGGGTAACGCATGCGGTATAGCCTTCGCGGGCGAAGCGCTTGGCGATAGCGCCGCCGGTGGCATCGCCTGCACCTATGACCAAGGCAACGGGAGGTAGGGACATGGGGTGCTCCTTTTCGGGCGTTTTTATAGTCGGGCAACAACGTAGGTTCTTTTTTGGAACTATATAGATAATCAGTTCCTTTTTAGAACTTGTCAAGTTAGGCTTAAGCCATCTTATTTACATCTGACTCTTGATGAGGACGTGTGCATGCGCTGGGAAGAACTGGATCAGCAGCCTTGCTCGCTGGCCCGCACGCTGGCGGTCATCGGCGACAAATGGACGCTGCTGGTGCTGCGCGACTGTTTTCTGGGTATCCGCCGCTTTGATGAGTTTGAGCGGCGCCTGGGGATTACTCGACATCTGCTGGCAGGCAGATTGAAGAAGCTGGTCGAGCATGGCGTGTTGACCAAGCTGGCATATCAGCAGCGGCCGCTACGCGAAGAGTACAGGCTTACCGAGAAGGGGCTGGACCTGCATCCGCTGATACTGACGCTGGTGAGTTGGGGTGACCGGCACATGGCTGATGAGCGCGGTGCGCCCCTGTTGCACGTTCACAAGGGCTGCGGTCAGGTGATGAAGCCGGTAC
Organism: uncultured Pseudomonadaceae bacterium; assembly: GCA_963974865.1. GTDB lineage: Bacteria > Pseudomonadota > Gammaproteobacteria > Pseudomonadales > Pseudomonadaceae > Halopseudomonas. The sequence continues at coordinate 60,251 of CAXBEU010000020.1, forward strand.
TGGTGTGCTCAGAATGCGCCGAGCCAGTCACGGCGCGGGATATACGGGTAGAGCCCGGCGCCGCCTGGCTCGAGACGGGCCTGTTTGACGAGGCTGTGGGTCGAGGCAAGGACTAGCGCAGCGCCGGGCGTAGCCAGCGCTGCATGCCGTCTCAGTTCACAGCAAGTGGTGGGTTGGCCCAGTAACCGCAGCGGTGATAATCAGCAAATTCGCTGCGGGCGACCGCCGTTGCCCCAGGTACATCCAGTTGCATGAGCTGCCCGCTGCCAAGCTGTGGCCAGGCAGCAGCAACGCCGTCTGCGGTATTCGGATCGCCGTTGCGGGCAAAAGTCGTCCAGTAATCGACCATTTCCCGGGCCAAAGTATCCAGTTGCTGTTCGTTCCCGGTATGTCGATCGCGCATCAACTGCTCGGGATAAAGCACATAGGGGATTTCGCTGGCGTGGCTGGCGCCCATCTCGAACTGGATAAATTGCGGTGGCACCAGGGTGTAGGGCGCATCCTCATCACGGAACCAGTACTGGAAGGTATTCATATCGTTACCCGCAAAGGTCGCGGCTTGTACGCTGCTGTTGCAGGCGAAGGTGAAATCGGTCCAGATGGCAGACAGTGCCAATGACAGGGGCGTCGCGCTGCTCTGGTACAGGGCCAGATAGTCGGTTGCGATCTGCTCGCTGTCATAGGGGACCAACGCCTGATACGGCTGAAAGAACGCGTCCACCCGTTGGCGATATTCGGCTTCGCCCAAGCTATCCAGAGGCCCCTGACCGAGTTCGTCCAAGGCAACAAACAGGGTTCCTTCATCCTGGTTGCTGCCGATCATGATATCCAGGTCGGTATTGAAATCGCCCTCAGCCAGCGCCTGCTGGATCGATTTGGGTAACAGGTCGTCGCTGGGATCTACAGCCGGTATGCCTTGCGAGCCTTGCAGCGCCAGCAGATCCGCGACGCTGGCAGAGCGCAGGCAGGCGGCTATATCGGCTGGGTCTATGCAGCCCAGGCCAGCGGCTATCTGCTGACCCTGGGCCTGCGCAACCACCTTGGGTTGTTGGAAGGGCGCGTATGAGCCGCTTTGCACGATGGCGCGCTGGAACAGGTTTTCCTCGGTGGCTCGTGGCGAAACAATATGGCTCATGACACTGTGGCCCCCGGCGGACTCGCCAAACAGGGTCACATTAGTGGGGTCGCCGCCGAACTCGGCGATATTCTCTTTTACCCAACGCAGCGCCTGCTGCTGATCCATCAGGGCAAAATTACCCGCATCATCATCAAGGTCCGGGTGGGCGAGAAACCCCAGATTGCCGAGTCGGTAGTTCAGCGTTACCACGACCACATCCTTGTCGACCAGCCGGGTGGGATCATATTCTCCGCCACCGTTGCCGAATACAAAGGCGCCGCCGTGTATCCAGACCATCACAGGCAGGTCTTGCCCTTGTGCGGGGGCATAGACATTCAGGAACAGGCAGTCCTCATCACCCTGTAGTTGCCTTGTGGTGATATTGGTTTGTGGGCACATATTGCCGAAGGATTCATTGAGCTCCAGCACTGCGCTCCTTGGCTCGGGCGCTTGAGTAGCAGCAAAGCGCAGTTCGCCTACTGGTGCCTGGGCGTAAGGTATGGCGCGAAAAACGCGCATGTCTTCCACGGCGATGCCCTGCACGGCACCTTCGGTGGTGCTGATGCGCAAAGGGTCTGCAGCAGGTGCTTCGGGGGCGGACCCGCTCGAGCCGCCGCTGCCGGAAAAGCATCCGGTCAAGGTGGTCAGGGCCAGCGCAGCAGCGAGCGCGGCTTTAGCAGCACGCCGGTAAGGTGCTTGGGGGAGCATTTTCATTATTTTTATCCTTGGCAACAATATTCAAGCGAAACAGTTAGCTTTGATACGGATCGTAAAAGCGTCTTGTGTAGGGATAAAGACTAACTTTGATAGGCTTGAGGTGCCATGCGCCCAAACGGGTGATGGATGAGCAGGGGAATATGCGTTAAGCAGGTTTACAGTCGTGCTGGGCAAGAGGGAAGCCCGTTAGAAAAGGCGCCCTATCAGCGCAGTCACTGCGGTTTCTACCCGCAATATGCGCGCACCGAGCTGCACCGGCTGAAAGCCGGCATCGACCAGTTTATCGACTTCATAGGGTATCCATCCGCCCTCGGGCCCGATCGCCAGAGTGGTGTGCTGGCTGACGGCACGCGGGCAGGGCGGATAATCGCCTGGGTGGGCTACGAGCGCCAGGCTATCGGCGAGGATGCCGGGAAGCCTGTCTTCGACAAAGGGTTTGAAGCGTTTTTCGATGCGCACGCGCGGCAAAATGGTATCGCGCGCCTGCTCCAGGCCGAGCAGCAAGTTTTCCTCGATCTGCTCCGGCTGCAGAAACGGCGTCTGCCAGAAGCTCTTCTCCACTCGATAGCTGTTCAGCAAAATGATCTCGGCTACACCCAGGGTCGCGCAATGCTGCAGAATCCGGCGGAACATCTTGGGTCTGGGCATGGCCAACAACAGGGTGAGCGGCAGTTTCGGCGGTGGCGGCTGGTCCAGCTTCACTCGCAGTTCTGCATGGGTATCGGAGAGGTTGAGCAGCTCGCCGCTGCCCATCAGGCCACCCAGATGGCCGACCTTGAGCTGGTCGCCCACCTTCGCCTGGTGAACTTGCTGCATGTGCTGCAAGCGTCTGCCGTCCAGCCGCACATGGTCGGCACTGACAAAGTCGTCATCGCGCAGCAGCAGCAGGTTCATGCCGGTGGCTGGTCTTCCGTATCGGAGTCCGCGATATCAGCGTCAGGATCGTCGCGTTGGATCGGCTTGAGCATCGAGCTGAACAGAATGCCGACCTCATACAGCAGCCACATGGGGATAGCCAATAGCGCCTGGGAAATCACATCCGGTGGCGTCAGTACCATACCAATCACGAAGCAGCCGACCACCACATAGGGTCTTATCTGTCGTAATTTGGCAACGTCTACAGCCCCAGCCAGTACCAGCAGAATGGTGGCAACGGGGATCTCGAAGGCCAGGCCAAAGGCCATGAACAACGTCAGCACGAAATCCAGGTACTTGTTGATATCGGTCATCACCGCTACGCCTTCCGGGGCGGTACTGGTGAAGAAACCGAACACCAGCGGGAACACCACGTAATAGGCGAAGGCCATCCCGGAGTAGAACAAAACGATACTTGAGGCCAGCAGCGGGATGGCCAGGCGTTTTTCGTGCTTGTATAGCCCCGGGGCGATAAAGCTCCAGAGTTGATGCAGCACGAAGGGCATGGCGAGAAATAGAGCGCTGACCAACGCCAGTTTGAACGGCGTCAGGAAGGGCGAGGCGACATCGGTCGCGATCATGCTGGTGCCTTCGGGCATGAAGGCGCGCAAGGGTTCGGAAATGAAGGTGTACAGATCGTTGGCGAAATAGAACAGTCCGGCGAAGATGACCATCCAGATCAGGATGATGCGCAGTAGTCTTGAGCGCAGTTCGGTCAGATGGGCAACCAGCGGCATGTCTTCAGCCAACTGCAGGGAGGTACGCTTATCGCTCATGGGGAGGAGTCTGTGGCTCGGATGCGGTGTCATTCGGATCGCCTATCGTGCCTGGATGCCCCGTCGTATCCGAAGGGTCAGCCTGTTCATCAGGCGCGGCAGCTATAGTCTGATCGGCTTGTGTGACGCTGGCATTGCTGTTGCGTTTCACGTTGGAGGCAGGCTTGGAGGAGCTATCGTCCTCAGGTTTTTTGGCCTTTTTCTCAAGCGAGGCCATGATCTTTTCGTTGTGCAACTGCTGACGAATCTCGTCCGCGCCGATTTCGCGCTCGACTTGCGCGCGCACGTCAGCAAAGCCGCGTTTCATGCGACCAATCATAAGACCAACTGTGCGAATGAAACCTGGCAGGCGCTCGGGCCCGAGCACCACCAGCGCAATCACAGCGATCACCAGCAGTTCAAGGAAGCTGACATCAAACATGAAGGATCAGTCCTTGGTATGCGATTCCTGCTTTCTTTGCGGCTCGACGTCGAGCGTGTCGCCGGTCTTGTGTTCGTGATTGGGTTTGTCTTCGTCGCTGTTCACTGACTTGCGAAAGCCCTTGATCGCTTCACCCAGATCACTGCCAACGCCTTTCAGGCGCTTGGTGCCGAACAGCAGGATGACGATAACCAGTACGATCGCCAGTTGCCAGATGCTAATGCCGCCAAAACCCATTACAGACCTCCAGGGGCGATGCCCTATGTATGTTGTCGCGCGGCCTTTTCGGCCAGGCCGGAAAGGTCGAAGCGTCGCTCAAGTTCTTGCAGAATATCCGCTGGTCCAAGGCCCAGGTGGCTGAGCATGACCATGCTGTGAAACCAGAGATCGGCGGTTTCATAAATCAGATCCGACTTGTCGTCGCTGTGCTGGCAATCTTTCGCAGCCAGTAGCGTTTCTGTACATTCTTCACCGACTTTTTCGAGGATCTTGTTCAGACCCTTGGCATGCAGGCTGGCTACATAAGAGCTGTCTGCATCGGCGTTTTTGCGCTGCTCGATAACTTCAGCGAGCTGACGCAGGGTGTCATTCATGTTTGTGTTCATAAATCTGCCTTGGGTCCTTGAGCACCGGGTCAACGATCTGCCACTGGCCGTCTCGGAATACCCGGTAGAAGCAGCTCTCACGGCCTGTGTGGCACGCCATGCCGCCCAACTGCTCGACCATCAGTACAATCACGTCCGCATCACAATCCAGGCGCAGCTCGTGCAGCACCTGCACATGGCCGGATTCCTCGCCCTTGCGCCAGAGCTTCTGCCGCGAGCGTGACCAGTATATGCCCCGGCCTTCGCTGGTGGTCAGTTGCAGCGCTTCGCGGTTCATCCAGGCCACCATCAGCACCCGTTGGGTATGCACGTCCTGGGCGATGGCTGGCACCAGACCATCAGCATCCCATTTGATCATGTCCAGCCAGGCGCTGGTGTTGGTTGATTCAGTCATATCGAGAAGTGTGCCAGTTATGGGTCGCGTCGCGCCAGTGGTAGTTGCTTCGCCTCTCTTATTCGCCACGCGGCAGGCCGCGGCGCAACACCAGCCAGCCGCCAAAAACGATCAACAACCAGTTGGCAGGTTCGGCCTGGGTCCATAGCGCAGGGTCGGTACCCAGGCCGCTGGCGCCGAGCAGGCTAAGTAACAGGCCGGCTAGTCGCAGGCCGGTGTTGCTGGTGCGCGTGACGACGGGCTGGATCGGCTGTTGGGCCAGGCGATCCAGAGCCTGGCGTGTGCTGTGCAATAGCGGTGGCACCTGTTCCAGCTGTTGCTGCCAGTTGCGCAGTTGATGCTGGGGCATCGCCCGCTCTCGCATCCAGCGCTCCAGATAGGGTTGCCCGGTGGCCCACAGATCCAGGTCCGGGTACAGCTGGCGGCCCAGGCCTTCAATATTCAGCAGGGTTTTTTGCAGCAGTACCAGTTGCGGCTGCACTTCCATATTGAAGCGCCGGGCCGTCTGGAACAGCCGCAGCAGCAGTTGGCCGAAGGAGATGTCCTTCAGCGGACGCTCAAATATCGGCTCGCAGACGCTGCGAATGGCGGCTTCGAATTCATTGATACGCGTTTCCGCAGGGACCCAGCCGGAATCGATGTGCAGTTGCGCCACGCGCCGGTAGTCGCGCTTGAAGAAGGCCATCAGGTTGCGCGCCAGGTAGTTCTGATCCTCGGGTGTCAGGCTGCCGACGATGCCGAAATCAATTGCAATGTACTGCGGCTCCCAAGGGTGACTGCGCGAGACGAAAATATTGCCCGGGTGCATATCGGCATGGAAGAAGCTGTCGCGAAACACCTGAGTAAAGAAGATTTCAACGCCCCGTTCGGCGAGCTTTTTCATATCGGTGCGCTGGTCGAGCAGGGCCGGCATATCGGTCACGGCCAGACCGCTGATGCGCTCCATGACCATCACCTTGTGCCGACACCAGTCCCAGTAAACCTTGGGCACATAGAGCAGCGGAGAGTCTTCGAAATTACGCCGCAGCTGTGAGGCGTTGGCCGCTTCTCGGTGCAGGTCCAGCTCGTCGAAGATGGTGTTTTCATAGTCACGCACCACCTCGACCGGACGCAGCCGGCGACCTTCGACCGAGTGGCGCTCCAGCAGACGCGCCGCCAGGAACAGCCACTGAATATCCTGGCCGATGACTTCGCCGATACCCGGACGAATGACCTTGACCACCACCTCTGTGCCGTCCATCAGCCGCGCGGCGTGCACCTGGGCTACCGATGCAGATGCCAGTGGCTCGGCGCTGAAACTGGCGAAGATCGACTCAATTGGCTGGCCAAGCTGTTCTTCAATCCGTTTGCGCGCTTGATCGGCAGGGAAGGGCGGTACTTTGTCCTGCAGGCGTGCCAGTTCCAGGGCAATATCATCAGGGAGCAGATCGCGCCGGGTAGACAGGATCTGCCCGAACTTGACAAACACCGGACCCAGATCTTCACAGGCCAGCCGCAAGCGCGCGCCGCGGGACAGATCTCTAGGCGCCGGGCGCAAACGCCAGGGCCCGATTTTCAACAGAAAGCGTCCTGCCCAGGGCAGCGGGAAGGCGTCCAGCAACTGATCAAGTCGGTAGCGAGTAAAGATATGCAGGATACGCAGCAGGCGCAGCAGGGCTGTCAGATTCATAGGTCGCGAGCTTCCGGGTCGGGTCCATCAAGCAGGGCCAGGCGGGCTTCCAGGCGGTCCAGGTCCAGGCGCAGCTGATGTAGCTGATCGGCGCTGACGCGGGCTTCTGCGGTGCCGATCAGCTGTCGGCCTTCTTCGGTCAGATATTCGGACAGGCTGCGGCTCAAGCTGTGCTGCGCCTGGCCACCCCATTCCCAACCGCTGCGTAATACGTTGGCTATCGCGTGGCTGGCCACCGGGCCGACCCAGCGTGACAGTTCGGCTTCGCCGTCCAGACGCAAATCGCCCAGGGCATTCTGCAGGTTGACCAGTACCTGGCTGTCGCCGCTGAGCTGCAGGTCCGGCTCCTGCAACAGGCGTTGGCGCTGGTCGCTGACCATCAGCCGCGCCAGCAGTGTGCTGGGGGCGCTCAGTGTGCAGTCGGGAAGCTGGTCGCTAGTAGCCAGCAACTCTATGCCCTGGGTGCCTGGCAGCAAATACAATTGCCATTGCGGCTCGCGGGCCTGGATCAGGATCACCTTGCCTTCCAGCTTGGCCAGGCGCCGCGCCGTCAACGGATCGCGCGCCAGCGCCGCCGCCAGGCTGCGTTGCACGCCGGAGAGCAGGGCACGGGTGAGCATCAGGGCTTGATGCCCCGGTGCAGTGCCACCACGCCGCCGGTCATGTTGTGATAGGTCACGCGGGCAAATCCGGCTTCGACCATCATCGCCTTGAGCGTTTCCTGATCAGGATGCATGCGGATGGATTCGGCCAGGTAACGGTAGCTTTCCGAATCATTGGTCACCAGCTTGCCCATCAACGGCAGCAGGCGGAATGAATACTGATCATAGGCCTTGGATAGCAGCTTGTTGCCGGGCTTGGAGAACTCCAGCACCAGCAGCCGCCCGCCGGGCTTGAGCACGCGCAGCATCGACGCGATGGCGCGATCCTTGTGCGTGACGTTGCGCAGGCCGAAGGCGATGGTGATGCAGTCGAAGTGATTGTCGGGGAAGGGCAGGGCTTCGGCATCCGCCTGCACGAAGCGCACGTTGCCCGCCACGCCCAGGTCCAGCAGCCGATCGCGGCCGACCTTGAGCATGGAGTCATTGATGTCTGCGAGCACTACTTCGCCTTGAGGGCCCACCAGCTTGGAGAATTTGCGCGTCAGATCGCCGGTGCCGCCGGCAATATCCAGCACCTTGTTGCCTGGCCGTACGCCGGACAACTCAATGGTAAAGCGCTTCCACAGGCGATGAATACCGCCTGACATCAGGTCGTTCATGAGGTCATAACGCGCGGCGACCGAGTGGAACACATCGGCAACGCGTTGGGCTTTCTCGGATTCGGCGACCGTCTGAAAGCCGAAGTGAGTAGTGTTGTCTTGCTTGTGTTCGTCCGTCATGGGATCCGTCTGCCTGGGCAAATCAGCCCACATTCTACCCGCTTTTTTTGCCCCAGCGGGGGTTTTCAGCATGACGCAGTGACGCACTGCCGGATGACGCATCGCTGCCTTTACGGCATGCTATGGCGTTGTTGACTGTCACCCACCATCAGAAGAAGAGAGACGCACATGGCTACTGTTGATATCACCCGTGAACACACGCTGGGCAAGGAAGTTGCGCGCGAGCGTGCGCAGAAGCTGGCCGACAAGCTGGCGCAGAAACTTGACGCAAAATGCACCTGGGAAGGCGACGATTTGCTGTTCAAGCGCAGCGGTGCCGATGGCTGTATCAGCGTTTCCGAAGATCAGGTGCGGGTCACCGTCAAGCTGGGTCTGATGCTGACGCCGATGGCGGGTATGGTCAAAGGCGAGATCGACAAGGCGCTGGACAAGTATTTGAGCTGATTTGGCGTTTTAGTATGTGTTTTCTAATTTTGCTGCGTAACTTGGCCAACAAGGGTCGAACACCGACCTACCGATGTATCCATTATTAAAGGAATCATTACCATGGCCAAGAACACTGCAAAGAAAATCGAAGTTGAAGCGGCTTCCTTCACTGGCGACGTAAAGAACTACGCTCACCAGATCTGGTTGGCAGGCCTGGGTGCCTACGCCAAAGCCGGCAAGGAAGGCGCCGACTACTTCAAGAAGCTGGTTTCCGAAGGCGAAGCCGTTGAGAAGCAGGGCAAGGAACTGGTGTCCAGCCAGGTCGAGTCTGCAACCAGCAAGGTCAACAGCAAGGTTGAAAGCTTCAAAGAGCGCTTTCAGGCACGCACCGGTGGCAGCTTGAACAAGGTTGAAGAAGTATTCGATGACCGTGTGGCTTCTGCGCTGAGCCGTCTGGGTATCCCCAGCAAGAAGGACATTGACCAGTTGTCTGCTAAGCTGGATGATCTGAGTGCTGCACTCAAGTCGATCGACAGCAAGTAAGGTCACAGAGGAGTTACTCCATGGCGGGCAAGAAAAAGCAGGACAAAGACAACGGTTGGGTCAGTGAGATAGAAAGCTACTCACGTCAGATCTGGCTGGCAGGTTTGGGCGCTTATGCCAAAGTTGGCAAGGAGGGCGTCAAGCTCTTCGAAAACCTGATCAAGGACGGTGAGGTGGCAGAGAAAGCCGCCAAGTCCGAAATTGACAAGCAGGTTGGATCCATCAAGGGCAAAGCCAGCAAGAGCAAGAAAGATTCTGTTGCCGCAGCACAATCCAAGGTCGACAAGGCCCGGGGTCGTGTTTCCGGAAAATGGAATGAGCTGGAAGAAGCCTTTGACAAGCGTTTGAACAGTGCCGTGTCCCGCCTGGGTGTTCCCTCGCGTGATGAGGTCAAGGCGCTTAACAGCAAGGTTGACGAGCTGACCAGAATGATCAGCAAGATGACCGCTGGCAAGGCCCCGGCCAAAACCGCACCGAAAGCGGCGCCCAAGGCTGCCGCTGCCAAGGCTGCACCGAAGGCCGCAGCCAAGCCGGCTGTTCCCAAGGCGGCTGCCAAGCCCAAGGCCACCGTTGCGAAAGCACCGGCCAAGCCTAAAGCGGCAGCCAGCAAGCCAGTAACGGCGCGGGCCGCGGTCAAGCCAAAACCGGCAACCGCCGCGTCCAAGCCTGCCGCTAGCAAGGCTGCGCCGAAAGCCGCTGCCAAACCTGCTGCGAAGGCACCCGTTGCCAAACCAGCGGCAAAAGCGGTGCCCAAGGCTACACCTGCGGCCAGCAAGCCAGCAGCACCTGCTGCAACGCCTGCGCCCGCGGCAGCACCGGCCACGCCAGCAGCTGAGAAGCCTTCGGGTTCCTGAGTCGCTTGCAGTAGCGAAACCCGACCCGCGCAAGCCGGTCGGGTTTTTTATTGCCTGACCGGTTATTAGTATGTTTTTTCTAAACTGACTGGGTAGTCTCGATGATGTGGCTGGTAGCGATGCCAGCCGAATCTTTATCAACGAGGAGTGACTACCATGGCACAGGTTAAAAAAGAGCGTCTTATCGACTCAAGCATCAATGCCGCCACCGAGGTAACTGATGGCCTGAAGACGCAGGCGCGTCAGGTCTGGTTGGCTACCCTGGGTGCTTATGCCAAAGCAGGCAAGCAGGGTGCAGCCTATTTCAAGGAGCTGGTCAGCGAAGGTCAGGCGCTTGAAAAGCAGGGCAAGGATATCTACTCGGAGCAGGTTGAAAGCGCCAGTAGCAAGATCGAAGAGCTGCGCTCGGAGTTCAAGTCGCGGGTCGATTCAGCCACCGGTGGCCGTATGGACAAGGTGGTTGACTCCATCGAAAAGGGTCGCGCGCAGTTGCTTGGCCGGGTGGGTATTCCCAGCCGCACTGAGTTGCAGAAACTGTCGGCCAAGCTGGATGAGTTGAGTGCGTCGCTGAAGGGCGCCAAGCTCGGTTGAACCTCAGGTTGTAGTCCCCTTTACCCGGCCTCTGGCCGGGTTTTTTATGCGTAGCGGTCGATCAGTATCTGCATCCATTCACGCGTATCTTCATCCAGATAGGGCAACAGCAACCCCAGAACCTGGCGCACGCCAAGCGAAGCGTCTTGTTCGTCGCCGCGGGTGATGCGCTGATAGTCCAGCCAGAACAGAAAGGTCTGACACAAGGCATCAAGCAAACGCTCAAGGCTCTCGTCATCGCAGTGCATATGGCCCTGCTCACGTAGCCCAAGCAACACGCGCAGCAGCGTCTTGCGCAGGGCTGCAATCCAGTGCTGCATGGCGCGATTGATAAAGCTGTAGCGTCCGCTCAGGTTGGATAGATCCTGGAACAGGAAACGGTAGCTGATGATCTTCTCGAACAGCAGGTGCAGAAACAGCCAGTAGTCTTCGGGGCTGAGTGCGTCCGGATCAATTTCCAGATGCAGGAGTGTCTGGGTGTTACCAATAAAATCGTCGAGCAGGGATTCGAGTAGCGCCTCCTTGCCGCGGAAATGGTAATACAGATTGCCGGGGCTGATATCCAGCTCATTGGCAATGTCCAACGTGGTGACATTGGGCTCGCCCTGTTCGTTGAACAGCGTTAAGGTACAGGCCAGAATGCGGTCACGGGTCTTCATGCGGCTCCTTCAGCAATCATGTACGTAGCGCCCGGGTGCCGGCCCCAGTGTGGGATGGTTATTACTGCCGAGAATCGCGGGGGCGGGTTGTAATGCTCCGCTATGAGCGTGCAGCCAGTTGCTCCAGTGCGGCCACCAGCTACCCTTGTGTTCGACACTGGCAGCCAGCCAGCTCGCTGCATCACCTGTTGCCGGGCCACTGCGCAATGTCGCGCCTGGGTGCTCAGGCGGATTGATCAGGCTCTGTATATGGCCGCTATGGCTCTGGACAAAATGGGCTTCGCCGCCCAGGCGGTGACCGGGAAAACAATTGGTCCATGGGACGATGTGATCACGCCGGGCGCCAAGATGCCAGGTTGGGATGCTGCAGCCAGGCAGATCGATAGGTTGCCCCATCAGGCAAAGGTGCCCGGCACGGCTGAGCGGGTCGCGCTGGAACAGGTCGATCAGGTCTTCGACCAGGCGAGCCGGCAGCCGAGTACTGTCCTGACTCCAATAGAGAATGTCGCGCTTGGCTTGCGGCTGATTCAGCGCATAACGGGCCAGTGCCTGCGGCCAGACGAATTGCTCCGGCCGGAGCCAGGCAAAGCTGGCCGACAGTTGGCCGGCACTGAGGTAACCCTGTTGCCATACGCGGTTGCGCAAGCGCTGTTGCGTGGCCGGGCCGCAGAGGCGCACCAGTGGGGTATCCAGGCGCGGGTCGATCGGCGTGACCAGATAGCTTGCGGCGCACAGTCTGGCGCTCTCTCCCCGTGCCTGTAACAGGCCTTGTAACAACAGGCCAAGCAGGCCGCCGGCACAAACACCCAGCAGGCTCGTCTGTGGGCTTGCAGTGATGGCGCTGGTGGCCGCCAGGGCGCGGTCACAGGCACTGACGTACCGGGCGAAGCCCCATTCACAGTGTTCCGCCTGGGGGTTGCGCCAACTGATCAGGAACACCTGCAGCCCCTGATCCAGCGCATGCCGGATCAGGCTCTGCTGCGGATTCAGGTCCAGCAGGTAAAAGCGGTTAAGGGGCGGCGGTACGATCAGTAGTGGCCGCTGATACACCTGAGTTTGCCTGGGCTTGTACTGGATCAGCTCGAACAGGTCGTCGCGTAGGACCACCTGCCCCTCGGTGGTTGCCAGATCACGGCCGACCAGATAATCGTCCTGGTCAATCAAGGGTGCCAGCGGCAGGCCCAAAGCCAGGTCACTGGCCAGACGCGTTAGTCCGCCTTTGAGACTTCGTCCTTTGCTGCGCTTGAACTCATGCAGGAACAGCGGATTGGCCGGGCTGTTGGCCGGTGCCAGGGCGGCGCCCAGTTGCCTGTTGAGCCAGGCCAGGCGCTGACGATCCGCATCCGGCAGATCGAGATTCTGCAGCCACAGCGCTGAGCCCTCCTGCCAACTCTGCCAGGCTTGCAACAAACGCCGCTGCAGAGGTCGCTGCCAGCCGATATCGCCAACGTCATGGGTGCTGGCAGCCAAGGAAATATCTTCGCTGCTACCACGCAGTGCCGTCAGCAGTCTTATGCCCATATCCAGCGTATGCCGCACATGATGGCAGGGCTGGGTTGGAAGTGTTTTCAGCAGCGTCAGCAGACTGTCAGCAAGATCCCCGCTGATCGCGGTTTGAGAAGCGGGGTCTCTTGATGCAGGCATCCAGCAGTCCTTGTCCAGATACGGGTGAGAGCGGCGGGCGAGCTTAGCCTTTGATCACGGCGCTGGCCGGCGGTCTGATGACCGCAGGGTGCTTTTCCTCGGCGAGGAAGCGCATGATGATCGGCGCTACCGCGTCCGCGCGAGTGACCAGAAACAGGTGGCCGTCATCGATGACATGCAGCTCGGAATTGGGTATGCGCCAGGCGAGCATACGCATGTTCACCAGCGGAATGATCGGATCATCGTCGCCGGCAAGAATCAGCGTGGGTTGTTTGATCTTGTGTAGCCAGAATGCGCTGGTCCAGCCGACGCCGGCAAACAGCTGCCAGTAGTAGCCGACCTTGCCCGATGAGCGCACCTTGGCTGCATGCGAGCGAGCCAGGTTGGGGTCGCGGCGAAACGCACCGCCATAGATATCCGGCGCAATCTTGACCACGTGAGACGGCTGCAGATAGCGCCGCGGACTGGCCATTTTCCACAGGACATGCGGACGGCCGGGCACCATGATCATGCCGGCAGCGGTGGCAGCCAGAATCAGCTTCTTGCAGCGCTCGGGGTAGTCCCGGGCAAACTGCTGGGCCAGCGCCCCGCCCCAGGATACGCCGATGACATTGACCTGCGCGTAGTCCAGGTAATCAAGCATCCGCGCGGCGAGTTTGGCCAGGCCGGGAAATCGAAACGGAGTCGAAGGTGTGGAGGAGCCGCCGACGCCGGGCGCGTCAAAGACGATCACTTCCATATCCGGATCCAGAGCCTGGACGAACGGAAACACCAACTCCAGGTTGGCGCCGATACCATTGAAGATCAGCAGCGGCGGCATATGTTCCTTGCCGGGCCGCACAGCCGTTCGCAATACCTGACCATCGAGTTCGATGGTACGAAAGACAAAAGATTGGGGCATGTATGGGTCTCTTGAGAGCGCTCCTAGCGCTCGTGGACGTAAGTCCCTGGCGCCGCTTCCATCGGCGGGAAATCTTCATCGCCTAGCACTGCAGGCGCTGCTTTGAGTTTGCCACCACGGGCATGCAGCCAGTCACGCCAGTACTGCCACCAGGAGTCTGACTGTTTGGTGGCGGTTTCCAGCCATTTTTTCGGGTCCTCGGGCATCTCGGTATTGGTGAAGAACCGTGATTTGGGGTTGCCCGGAGGATTGAGAATGCTCTGGATATGACCACTGGAAGACAACACAAATTCACATTTTCCGCCCAGTAACTTGGCCGATTTGTAACAGGCGTCCCATGGGGTGATATGGTCATTCAAGCCGGCGATACAGAAGAAGTCGGCCTTGACCTGCTTCAGATCGATCGGGGTGCCGCACACCTCCAGCGCCTTGGGCCGGGTCAGTGGGTTGGTCTTGAACATCTCCAGGAATTCGCCATGCAATGCAGCCGGCAGGCGCGTGGTGTCATTGTTCCAGAACAGAATATCGAATACCGGCGGCTCATTGCCCAGCAGGTAATTGTTCACCCAGTAGTTCCAGATCAAATCGTTGGGGCGCATCCAGGCGAAGATCTTCGCCATGTCCTTGCCCTCCAGCACGCCGCTTTGATAGGACATGCGCCGCGCTGCTTCGATGGATTTCTCGTCGGCAAAGAGCGCGACCTGGGTCTTGATGCCGGTATCCAACACGCTGACCAGCAAGGTGAAGGAGCTGACTTTCTTCTCTTTCAGGGCTGCGTAGTGACCCAATAGTGAAGCCGTGGTTATACCGCCGGAGCAGGCGCCGAGCATGCTCAGGTCCTTGCTGCCGGTGATTTTCAATACCACATCGATGGCTTCCTTGAGCGCCTCGATATAGGTCGACAGCCCCCACTCGCGCTGGGCCTTGGTCGGATTTCGCCAACTGACCACGAAGGTCTGCATATGGTTGAGCGTCAGATAGCGCGCCAGGCTTTTCTCTGGCGACAGGTCGAATACATAGAATTTGTTGATCTGCGGTGGGACCACCAGTACCGGCTTCTCGTAAACCTCTTCGGTCAGCGGCTTGTACTGAATCAGCTCCAGCACTTCGTTACGGAACACCACTGAGCCTTTGGTAATGGCCAGATTCTTGCCAACCTCAAAGGCATTCATGTTGACCTGGCTGGGCATGCCGCCATTGTTGGCCATATCCTGGGCCAGGTGGGTCAGGCCGTCGAACAGGCTCTTGCCGCCGGTTTCAAAAAACCGTTTCAGCGCGGCAGGGTTCAGCGCGGTATTGGTTGGCGCCATGGCCTCGGTCATCAGCGAAATGACGAACTGCGCACGCGCAACATCCTGGGTGGGCAGGTTCGAACTGGTGATCCAGGTATTGAGCTCCTTGCGCCAGGCCAGGTAGCCCTGCATATAGCGTTTGTATAGCGGGTTCTGCGTCCAGGTGGGATCCAGAAAGCGCTTGTCTGCCGGGTCAGGTGCGATCTCTGAACGTCCGAGCAGCACATCCTTGACCGCCAGGCCAAGCAGGCCGACGTGTTTGAGGCTGTGCACGGGTTGCTTGATGGTCTGGCGCATGACCTGGCGCGCGGTACTGATGATGTCGCGGGTGGGTGCGCCGATGATCGGATTGGGGCCAAGTATGTTGTCACTGGCTTGGAGGCCGAGCTCTTCGTCTTTTTTATGGGCCATCTGGTAAAGCTCCGGTGCGTGACTGGTTCGGCAGAAAAAACAGGGGTATCCGTTGAGCCGGTAGACCTGTTACAGCGCTCTGCATTGTTCTCGAAAAGTGATTGAATGTGAGACAAGTTAGCACGCGCGGAGCAGGCTGTTAAACCGATTTTGCTGCCAGAAGGGGGATTAGTTCGATGCGTTGGGCCGTCATGGCCCGATGCCCGCGTTTAGTGCAGCAGGCGCACGGGGGAGGTATGCGGATCACGGCTGGCGCCGGCATCGGCTATCTGCTGAAGATAGGCGTGCCAGAGCTGTTCGTGCTCGGCGGCCAGTTGGTAGAGGTAGTCCCAGCTGTAAAGCCCGCTGTCGTGCCCGTCGTCAAAGGTCAATTTCAGGGCATAGCGGCCAGCCTGCTCTACACCGATCAAGGCGACATGCTGTTTGCCGGTCTGCAGCACGGGTTTACCATGCCCGCGTACTTCTGCAGACGGGGACATCACCCGCAGATATTCAGCGGCCAAGGAAAACTGCTTGCCGTCGGCATAGCCCAGCTCCAGCGTGCGAGAGGCCTTGTGCAATGTAATGGTGGTAGGAAGCGGAGCGGTCATGAGAGGAAGCCTGCATTCAAGTTACAAGTTACAAGTTACAAGTTACAAGTTACAGGAGGGTACTAACTGCAGGCAAAGAGCGCCACTCTCTCAACTAGCTGATTCTGCGGCAGCTAGAGTCCCGATTGAAAGGTCATCCCATCTGCGCAACATCTTGCGCACATATCCCCTTGATCTTGTTGGTCTTTCATCCAGCCCTCGCGCCCCGTTTTGCCGACTGGCTCACATAAATCCCCACCCCAATCTGCGATAATCTGCGCGCGCCCAACCCGGCCATGTCGCTTTCAGCCAGACCAGCATTACACTGCACATAAGGAACATCGGATGTTCGCCGCCGCCAACCAGGCCCATTTCACCCTCGCTATCCCCGGCATCAGCCACGACTTCAAGGTCCTGTCCTTCGACGGTGTCGAGCACATCAGCCAGCCGTACCATTTCCAGCTGGAACTGGTCAGCGAACGCCCGGATCTGGATATCGACCGCCTGCTGCAGCAGCCCGCGTTCTTCAGCTTTGCCGGGCCAGGCAAGGGCATCCACGGCCTGATCCACCGCGTCGCCCAGGGCGATGCCGGCAAGCGCCTGACGCGCTACCATATCGATCTGGTCCCGCACCTGTTCTATCTCGGCCACCGCACCAACCAGCGCATCTTCCAGCACCTGAGCGTGCCGCAGATCATCGCCCGGGTACTCAGAGACCATGGCATCCAGGCCGATGCCTACCGCTTTCAGCTCAGCGGCGAATATCCACAGCGCGACTACTGCACCCAGTACGAGGAAACCGACCTGCACTTTATCCAGCGCCTGTGCGAAGAAGAAGGCATTCACTACCACTTCGAACACAGCACCGATAACCATCTTTTGGTATTCGGCGACGACCAGACCGGCTTTCCCAAACTGGATCGCCCCACTGCTTACATTCAAGACAGCGGCCTGGTAGCCGACGAGCCAGTAATAAAGCGCTTCGCCATGCGCGTCGAAACCCGCCCCAGCCGCGTCACCCGCCGGGATTACGACTTCGAAAAGCCCCATCTGCTGATGGAAGCCGCGCATAAGACCGAGCAGCCCTCCGACGATGATCAACAGCCCATCCCGCTACCCGACCTGGAAGACTACGACTACCCCTGCCTGTTCAGCGAACGCACGCGCGGCAAACACTTGGCCAAACGTAGCCTGGAACGTCACCGCAGCGACTACCGGCTGGCCGAAGGCAAGAGCGATGTCCCCACACTGATCAGCGGCCATTTTCTCACCCTGTCCGAACATCCCCGAGCCGACTGGAACGACCTGTGGCTGATCACCGGCATTCAGCACCAGGGCAAACAGCCACAGGTGCTGGAAGAGTCGGTCACCAGCGACGTCAAAGCATCAGATGGATTCACCCAGGGCTACCGCAACCAGTTCACTGCCACCCCGTGGGATGTGCCTTTTCGCCCACAATTGAATCACCGCAAACCCAAAGTCCTCGGCAGCCAGACCGCCGTCGTCACCGGCCCCCAGGGCGAAGAAATCCACTGCGACCAATACGGCCGCATCAAGGTGCAGTTCCATTGGGACCGCGAAGGACAGGGTAACGATCAAACCAGCTGCTGGCTCCGAGTCTCCTCCAGCTGGGCCGGCAATAGCTACGGCGGCATCGCCATCCCCAGAATCGGTATGGAAGTGCTGATCACCTTTCTTGAGGGTGACCCGGATCAACCGCTGGTCACCGGTTGCCTGTATCACAAGACCCACCCGGTTCCGTATGAACTACCAACGCACAAGACCCGCAGCGTATTCAAGAGCCTGAGCACGGCACCGGGCGGTGGCGGCGATGGCTATAACGAACTGCGCATCGAGGACAAGAAAGGCGAAGAACAGATCTACCTGCACGCCGAGCGCGACTGGGACGAGAACATCGAGCACAACCAAAAGATCCGCGTGGGTAACGAACGTCATGACCGGGTCGAGGCCAACAGCTACACGGAATTGATGGTTGAAGAGCACCACACCACCCACGGCGACCGCAAGACCGAGATCAAGGCCGATGATCATCTGACTGTCGGCACCAGCCAGCATATCAAGCTGGGTAAAGCGCAATTGACCAAGGCCGGCCGCGAGATTCACCTCAAGGCCGGCCAGAAAATAGTCATCGAAGCCGGCAGCGAACTGACCCTGAGCGCCGGTGGCAGCTTTATCAAGATTGATGCCAGCGGCGTCACCTTCAAGGGTGCCTCGATCAAGCTGAACTCGGGTGGCTCGCCGGGACGTGGATCGGGCGCGGCACCGGTGCTGCCTGTTGCGGCCAACCTGGCAGACATCGCCGGCCAAGGCGCAGTGCTCCAGTCTGCGACCGGCAACACGCCACCAGCACATGAGGCCGGGCTGGATGAATCGCTGATAACGGATGTCTGGGGAGACGCTAACGGCATGACCCACGTACAGGTCATGCAGCCGGAGGACGATGCATGACCACCTTCACCGACGAACCCCTGGCGCATGGTGTGCGTAAACGCGCTACCTATCGCACCTCGGAACGTGCGCGTTTGGTATTGAGCATTCCGCGAGCCGATGGCGGCACGCTGCAACTGCCGGTTGAATCAAACATGCGCAGCCATCAGGAAGAGCCTGAAATCCAACAGAACACCTTCCTGACCATCGTGCCCATGGGACGACTGCCAGGACGTGAGAGCTATAATGAGTCGCCCCGAGGGGCAATGTTACGCGCAGGGCGGCTTTATATCTTCTGGCGTAACAGGCTCTGGCGTGAGCTGGAAAGCGACGGCCAGGGTGGTTTTCTCGATGTGGACGTGGCCCATTGGCGTGAGCAGGCAGCCGCGCAGAAGATAGCTGACGAGCGACCCCCGGTAGGCACCGAGCAGCACACCCTGGTATTACCCGCCATGGTGCAGGGCGCCTATGTGGCTGATCAGGTTTGCCTGGCTTACAGCGAAATGCCCTGGCCCTGGCGCTATATCGAGTGGCTGGAAGCCCGCCCGGAACGTATCGATGCGCGCGCCCAGACGCTGGTTCCGGCCTGGGCCGCGGCGGTTGTGGATCCACAGCAATGGCAGCCCAGCCAGGTGGCCCCTGCGTTTCAGATTGATCGCAACGTACGCGGGCTCTGTGCCCGCGACCTGCATCTGGAAACCCTGCTGGAAGATCCCTACCTGCTCAGCCCCAGCCTTGGCGAGTTGCCGCCTGCGTGTCTGCTGAATACCCTCGCACAACGACAGCAAGAACTGGCAGCCCACACGGGCGGACCGGCTCCGGACTCGCCACCGTTCATCGAGGGCTTTACCGACCTGCTCACCGACTACAAGCTGCGCGGCCATCCCCGGCTGGTCGGACTGATGCTGGATGACCCCCTGTTTGCCTTGCGCCATGCCGTCGCGCAATCCCGGCTGGCTGCCGAATTGCTGCAGGTGCTCAACGCGCTGGTGCCGTACCAGTCTCATGGGCATTATGCGGACCTGCTCTATCAGGGCGCTTCTGCGCCCGATGCGCCCTTGCGTAGCTTTTCTGATCATATTGACTGGCAGGCCCTTCGGGCCGCCAACCTGCACAATGAACGCAAGTCATTGCGTGACTACCTGGCCCTGCAGCAACGCCGTGTGCTCGCGCTGTTGCGCCATCAGGTCGTCCAGCTCTACAGCGACTGGCGGTTCAGCACTGATGAGTTACTGGCCGAGCCCTATGCCGTGCTGGTCGAGATGCTTGAAGTGCTCAACCGCACACCCGAAGACTGTGACCCCCGCTGTGTCGACCAGCCCGACGCCGAACTCGCCGCCCAGACCCTGGCGCAGGCCACACGCCTGATAGCCGGCACCGACCCCATCACGCGTGATCTTTTTCCGGCCAATGAGGCGGACCAGCCCGACATCATTCAGGCGCTGCGTGCCCTGCGCGACAATCAGCGTTCAGCCGATCCCGCACGCATGGGCCTGAGCACCCTCGCCACGCTGAGCTTCTCACCGGCCGGGCAGAGCTTTTCGGCGGCGCTGGATGAGTTGGTGAACCACCTTGCTGTCGCCAGCGCCAGCGTGGTCAAACGTCTGGGCAACAGCCCTGGCGTGACCCAGGTGGAGCTGCACCGGCACTTTGTGCCGACCCTGAATCTGGCCAACCGTCTGCACTCGCAGGCCGCCGGGCTGCGTATTCTGCCGCAGGGCGAGGCCTTGGCGAAAAACAGGGTGGTATTGGGCGTGCACGGCGGGGGTGTCAGTTTCGGTTTGACCGCCGCCGAACGCGCCACTCTGACCCGCCAGAACTACCTGTACGCCAACCTGGAGACCCGCTCGGGCGGCACACTGGCCACCAGCAGTGGCAAGGCCGCCGAGCGCATGGGCTTCGCCTCCCGCGAGTTGGGTCGGGTGATGGTGGTCACTGCGCAAGCCAATGATCCTCTGGTGGAGGAGTTCAGGCAGTGGCGGCACGGGGTGGGTAACCAGCAGGCGTTGAATGCGTTGTCCAAAAGCACGGTGTTGCCGGGTATAGCTGCGGCTTGTGCGGTGGTTAGTTTGTATGCGAATACATATGGTGCCACTGCACTATTGGCAAGCCAAGAGCGGAGAAGGTGGCTGGCTGGCTGGGGCAGTGCTGCCGCCGATTTAGGTATCGCCGCTAATAATATTGCCCTGAAGGTCCTCGCAGATAATGCGAACAAATCTGCTTGGTACATCTATTGGGAAAAAGGCCGCTTCCAGACCCGCGGCTTCTGGGCAGAGAACTTGGTCAAGCGCACCGGCAGTCACTGGCTGAACTGGTCGAGAGTCGGTTCCACTGCGGCTCTGGGCCTCAATACAGCTCTATTCGCCTGGGACGCCGGTCGTGCCTTTAAGCGTGGTGATGATGATGTCGCCCTGGCCAACCTGATTGCGATGAGCGGTGCTGGACTGTGGGCGGTATATACCATCGGCCTGCTGGCCAGCCCCTGGGCGCTGGCCATTGGTCTTGCGCTGGTCGTCGGCGGTGCTCTGGGGGCCGCCTTTCTGGCAGACGGCGCCGTGGAGCAGGCCGTCAAGCACGGCCCCTTTGGCACCAAACCACGGTTGCCGCATATGGAAGACCCTTTGATCGCCTACCAGCAGTTGCTCGGCAGCCTGGGCCAGCCCCAGGTGCGTATCCAGCGTCTGGCTGACTGGGTGATGTCCGCGCCAGCACAAGATAAGCAATGGGTAGAAGACGCCGAGTCCGAGGCTGGCATTCAGCTATCGGCCGAAGACTGGGCGGTGGAATTCCACTGCCCCCTACTGAGCCAGTTTCGCGACGGCAAGGATATCCAGATAGTCGCTCGGGAAGTTCAACGCACCCGCACTTACGGCAGTGGCTGGGACAACCGCCACCAGCATATCCCTCAGGCCCGGTTAGGTGCCGTAATGCTTGACGCGAACCGTCTGCTGTTCGTGCTGCCGTCCGCGTTCAGCGTTCCGCAGGTGAGCGACCCACGGCGTTATCGCCAGGCATTTGAATACCGCCTTCGGGTATTTGCTCAGTTTCAGTTGGGCGATCGCGTCTGTCGAGCAGATGATCCTTTTCCGGGTTATGGTCATATTACCCTGCCACAGCCGGAGCCACGGCAGTGGCAACCGCCGTCACCCGGTCAGCGACCCACCGACAGCGATACCGTCTTCCCCTACTGGGTCATAGAACACAGCGAGTTTATCAAGTCATGAGTGGAGCTTCCGCGCCGGATTATTACGCCACCTCGGCCTACCGCAGCAACGCCATCCCGCCCCAGCCGCCGCATCGCTGGCCAGAGGAGGCGGAGCGTGGCGGGGTGACCCGTATCCCAGTGACCTGGGGCCATTACGCCAGACTGGAGCCCTGGCAGGATATCGACAGCCAGCTCCAGCCGGACTTCAGGCCGTTTCTGGATAACCGCAGCGAGGAAGATTGCTATCTCAATCAAAAGGAGTGGCGCTTCGAGAACAGTAGCAAGTTGATGATACTGGTCCCATACCTCCGGTATTGGTCCATATTATTTATTCCATGGTTCATGTGGGTATTTGCCATAGTCGGCACTACCGAATATATAATGAATAAGTGGGCCAATACTAATTGGGAAATGCTTTATCTCAGCATGCTGGGTCTTTTGTCTTTTACCATGATCGGCCTCAGCTTCTGGCACATTGGCGCTGAGCCTCCCCGATATAAGCGCTACTTTATTCAAGCTGGCGTTACTTTTTCCATTG
>CAXBEU010000021.1:0-71952 GCA_963974865.1 uncultured Pseudomonadaceae bacterium
CGGGATTGGATTTGGGTAAAACCGATCAGGCGACAACTACCCTGACACCGGGGGGCACACTAAGGCCACGTCATTCCCGCGCACGCGGGAATCCATTTTGACCTTTAGTACTTGCCTGCTAACTCCGAGCCTCTACACCGTAAAATGGATCCCCGCGCTCGCGAGGATGACGTATCGCGAGGCTATGATGGTATGAGGCGGTTTATAGCCGCTGCTGTTGGTGTTGGTGTTGGTGTTGGTGTTGGTGCGGAATACCAGCCCCCTCTACGGCCCCGTCATTTCCCGCGCATGCGGGAATCCATCTTGACGTTTAGTGCTTGCCCGCTGACTCCGAGCCCCTACACCGTAAAATGGATCCCCGCTTTCGCGAGGATGACAATGGCGTTGGGGACCGTCATTCCCGCGCACGCGGGAATCCATTTTGACCTTGGGAATCAGCCGATCAGACGTCTACCCTGCCGCGCAGCGATTTCGACTGGCCGCGCTTGGTCTTGCTATCCATCCGGCGGATTTGTGAGCCTTTGGTGGGTTTGGTCGGGCGGCGGCGTTTCTGCACGACCACCGCGCCATTGATCAGCTCCTGAAGACGCTTGATCGCATCTTCACGGTTCGCCTCCTGGGTGCGGTAGGATTGGGCCTTGATGATGATCACCCCGTCCTTGCTGATACGCTGATCAGACAGGGCCAGCAACCGCTCCTTGTAGAACGGCGGCAGGCTGGAGGTGTTGATATCGAAGCGCAGGTGGATAGCACTGGAGACCTTGTTGACGTTCTGGCCGCCCGCGCCCTGCGACCGGATGGCGGATATTTCCACCTCCCAATCGCCCAGCTCGACATTGTTGGATAGCTTGATCATGCCCGCAGTTTAACCTGCGAGCGCCTCGCGCATAAAGTTGATAATCCAGCGGCTCATCAGCGGCGCATCCACTTCCGCCGACAGCGAGGCCTGGCCCTCGCGCAGGCGCGCATAGGCTATAACCCCACGGCGAGCGTCCATCAAGTCATGGGAATACGCCTTGCAGAACTCCGGATGCCCCTGCACGCTCATGAAGTGTTTGCCATACTGCACCAGGTAATAGGGGCAGAAATCGCTCGCGGCCAGAATCTCAGCCTGGGGCGGTAGCAGGCTTACCTGATCCTGATGGCTGACGATCAGGTCCAGCTTGTCCTGCCAGGGGTCCATCCAGGTTTTACGCACCAATACCTGGTTGAACGACATCCCCACGCCCCAGCCCTTGGGCGATTTGATCACCGCGCCGCCCAACGCCTTGGCCATTAACTGGTGGCCAAAACAGATGCCCACCAACGGCGTGCCCTGCTCCCACATCCGCGCCATGCACGCCTGCAGCTCGTCTATCCAGGGCAAACCGTCATTCACGCCGAACTTGCTGCCGCTGGTGATGTATACATCGCACTCATCCAGTGACTGGGGCAACTCCCCTTCCATGCAGCGATACACGCGAATCTGGGCACCAGGCAATTGCCGCAACAGCAGATCATTAAACATCTCCGGGTAATTACCGTGCTCTACCTGCAGGCTTTCCATCACATCATCACATTGCAGCAAGCCGATCTTCATACCCATGCCCTTATAGCCAGTTCAGTACTATCGCGGCAGCCGACCATTACAACTGCCCGTTCAACGCTCGGATAAAAATAGCACTGTACTGCGCCGCATCAAACTGAATCGGGTTGGTGCCCGATGCCGCATCCGCCACAGCCATCTGGCCAACACGCTCGATCTGCCGATCATCAATGCCGATTTCCGCCAGATTGTGCGCGATGCCTACCTCGCTACGCAGCTCCAATACCCAGTCCAGCACGCCAGCAAAATCCTGCCTGGGCAAATTCAGATAGCGCCCCAGCCGCTCCATCTGCGGCTCGATACTGCTGCGATTCGCCTGGAGCACATAGGGCATCAGAATTGCGTTAAGGGTTCCATGGTGGGCGTCGTAGAGTGCGCCCAGCGGGTGAGCCAGGGCATGCATGCCGCCCAGGCCCCGTTGAAACGCGGTGGCGCCCATGCTGGAGGCCACTAGCATCTTCAATCGGGCCTCAAGATCAGTGCCCTGCGCGGTCGCCCTGGGAAGATACTCCTTGACCAGGCGCATACCCTCCAGCGCAATGCCTTCGGCCATCGGATGGAACAGTGGGGAGCAATAGGCCTCCAGATTGTGCGACAGCGCGTCCATACCGGTTGCAGCCGTAATGCCCGGCGGCAGTCCGGTGGTCAGTTCTGGGTCGAGGATCACTAGCGCGGGCAACATGCGGGCGTGGAAGATAATGCGCTTCACATGCGCCTCATCATCGGTAATAACCGAAGCGCGGCCCACTTCGGAACCTGTGCCTGCCGTGGTGGGGACCGCGACCACCGGCGCCATACCGGCGACGTTGACGCGCAGATAGTTATCGCCCACATCCTCGAAGTCCCACAGCGGTCGATCCTGTCCGGCCATCAGTGCAATGGCCTTGGCCGCGTCCAGCGCCGAGCCGCCGCCAAAAGCAATAACGCCATCATGGTGGCCAACGCGGTACACCAGGACCCCATCCATCACGTTCTGGCCGGTCGGGTTACCCTTGATTGAAGAAAATATCTCTGCGTTCAAGCCTGCATCCCGGCATTGCCTCAATGCTTCGTGGATCATGGGCAGCGCCGCCAAGCCGGGATCGGTCACCAGTAGCGGCGCCTGCATGCCGAGCTGTTTACAAGCCTCGGCTAGCTCGGAGATCCGCCCTGCGCCAACACGGACGGATGTCGGGTAATTCCAGTTCATGCGATAAGCCTGCATGCTCGACTCCTACAGGATCTTGAAGTGGAAGGATTTGGGTCGCGTCACATACTCATAACCGACACTGGACAAGGTACAGCCCCGGCCCGAGTTTTTCACGCCGGTCCAGGCCAGCGCGGGGTCCAGATAATCGCAGCGGTTGAGAAATACCGTACCCGCCTTAATGCGGTCAGCCAGCGCCAATGCCGTGTCCACATCGCGACTGAAGATCGCTGCGGTAAGGCCATACTCGCTATCATTCATTAAAGCGATTGCTTCAGCATCGCTGCTAACCTTTTGAATTCCAACGACAGGGCCGAAAGATTCTTCGGTCATCACGCGCATGCCATGGTTGACGCCGGTCAATACCTGCGGCGCCAGATAGGCACTGCCGGAGCGGCTTAGCGGAAAGTCGTCAGGGTCAATATGCGCCTGCGCCCCCTGGGCGACGGCCTCGGCAATCTGCCCTCGGACAAAGGCGGCCGCTTCTGGCCGCACCACCGGCCCCAAGGTGGTCTCCGGATCGTCAGAGCGGCCAAGTTTGTAATGGCCGACCAGACTCACGGCCAGCTCGACAAACTCGTCGTACAAGTCCTCATGCACATAGATGCGTTCAATGCCGCAACAGGATTGCCCTGAATTGAAAAAGGCGCCATCCACCAATGTCTCCACCGCCTGAGCCAGATCAGCGTCGGCTCGCACGTAGGCTGGATCCTTGCCACCCAACTCCAGCCCTGTGGCAATAAAGCGTCCAGCCGCAGCCTTCTCAACCATCTCGCCACCGGCAACCGACCCGGTAAAGGCCACATGGGCAATGCCAGGCCGTTGTATCAAAGCCTCAGTATCGGTATGACTCATATGCAGATACTGGAAGACGCCCTCAGGCAGGCCCGCCTCGGCGAAGGAGGCGACCATGCGTTCGGCACACAGCGGGGTTTGCGCGGAATGTTTCAACAGCACGGCATTTCCCGCCAGGATGGCCGGCACTACCGCATTTACCGCCGTCAGATAGGGAAAGTTCCAGGGTGCGACCACCAGGGAAACCCCCAGCGGCTCGCGGCGGATGAAGCGTTTGAAACCGGCCTTCTCCGGCATTTCGATATCCGCCAGCGCTGATTCGGCGATATCGGCCATATAGGTCGCGCGCTCGACATAGCCCTTGATCTCGCCAGCCGCATAGCGGATTGGCCGGCCCATCATCCAGCACAGCTCTTCGGCCAATACCGACTCCCGCGCGCTGAAGGCGTCTATCGCGCGCCGCACAATGTCCAACCGCTCGGTCAAGGGTGTCATTTTCCAGCGCCGTTGGGCTTTAACGGCCAGATCCAGCGCGGCGTCGATCTGCTCCTCGGTCGCCAGGGGCCGCTCGACGTATACCGAGCCGTCAATTGGCGACAGGGTTTGCAGGGTTTTGCTCATAGTGTGCTCCTGGTTTGCATGATCTCTGGCCAACGCAGCAGTTAGAGGCGGCACCGCTGTTCGCGCTCGGGCGAGCGCTCCTACCAGGGTCCTCCACTCTCGCCGATAGATACTGGTGGGAGCGGCGGCCCCGCCGCGAAGGGTTCAGATAATCTCGAAATACCTATCCAGCTCCCAATCACTCACGTGCCGGCGATATTCCCGCTCTTCCCATTCCCGGCTGGCGGCAAAATGCTCCACGAATGCATCCCCGAACAGTTCCCGCGCCGCATCCGAAGCACGCAGGCGCTGGGCGGCATCCCAGAGCGTTCTGGGTAGTGCCAACTCCGGTGCATGCTGCATATCGTAGGCATTGCCTTCCACCGGGTCGCTCGGCTCCCATTCATGCATGATGCCGTAAAGCCCAGACGCCAAAGCGACTGACAGCGCCAGATAGGGATTGCCGTCAGCGGCGCCCAGGCGATACTCCTGCCGCTGGGATTTATCGCTACCGGGAATTACCCGCAGCGCAGCGGTGCGGTTCTCCACGCCCCAGGTAGCATCCGTCGGCGCCCAGAAGCCAGGG
Organism: uncultured Pseudomonadaceae bacterium; assembly: GCA_963974865.1. Lineage (GTDB taxonomy): Bacteria > Pseudomonadota > Gammaproteobacteria > Pseudomonadales > Pseudomonadaceae > Halopseudomonas. The sequence goes on from CAXBEU010000021.1 coordinate 4,753, forward strand.
ATCATACGGCGATAGCTATTAAGCGTGGGCGCCACCATGCATAGCATCTCTGGCATCAGGCGCTGCTGACCAGCCAGAAAATGCCTTTGTATCTTGCTCATGCTGTGCTTTTCATTAGCGTCGTAGAATGCTGATTTATCTGTATTTTTATCACGGAGCGATACGTGAATATGGCCACTCTGCCCCGGATACTTGCCCGACCACTTGGCCATGAAAGTCGCCATCATCCCCTGACGCTGAGCAAGCACTTTCATGAAGGTCTTGAATAGTGCCGCCTTGTCGGCGGCCGCTTCGGCCCGGTCAACCGCGATAGCTGCCTCCAACACGCCGGGGCCGGTTTCGGTATGCAGGCCCTCGATCGGAAAGTCCATGGCTTCGGACATGCCCAGTATCTGGTGATACAGCTCGGCATGCACCGAGTTGCGAATCATCGAATAGCCGAACCAATCCGGCGTGTAAGGGATCAGGTCGCGAAAGCCCTTGGCCCGCGCCGATTCAGGCGTCTCGTTGAACATGAAGAACTCGTATTCCAGCGCAGCGTAAGGCTCAAAGCCCATCGCCTGGCAGCGCTCAATGACGCGCCGCAGTGTGCCGCGCGGGCAGACCGCCTCGGCCTGCTTGTCGAACTCGGCGAGAAAAAGCAGCATGCCGTCTTCAAAGGGAATATCCCTGCAACTGCCAGGGAGGATGCGCACCGGTGCATCCGGGTAGCCGGTATGCCAACCGGTGTAGCTGGCGTTGTCGTAGAGCTGGTCCTTGACGTCCCAGCCGAGCACCACGTCGCAGAAGGCAAAACCATGCTCCAGGGAAGAGAAGAACTTCTCGCGGCTCATGTATTTGCCGCGCATCACACCATCATTGTCGAACAAACCTACTTTCACGTGGCTGATGCCACGCTCCTCGACGATACGCCTGGCATCCTCGACGGTTTTCACTTCCCGCGGTTTGAGCATTTCAGTCTCCAGCGGATGTTTTTATTTTTATCCAGCCTGTTTGTACAACCTCACCAACCCTGGTAGGAGCGACCGCCTGGTCGCGAAGGTTTTTAAACCGGTTCGCGACCAGGCGGTCGCTCCTACAAGTAGCCGCTGTCGCCCTCTGCAAAATCAGCCACAACGGTAGGGTGTACGCGCCTTGGCCATCAGTGCGTTGTACTGCTTGAAAATATCCACCACCTTTGCGCAGCGTGGGCTGGTCTTGGCAATCTCGTCCCAGAATTTCATCGCCTCCTGTTCAACTGTAGCCCATTCCGCCTCGGGTATCGTGGTCAGTTGTAATTTGCTGCCGTTCACGCGCAGGTCGGCTTCGCCACCCCAGTACCAGTGCTGGCGGTAATAGTTGGAGCTGTCCATGCAGAGTTTGAACAGCGTCTTGAGGTGCTCCGGCACAGCATTCCATTTAGCTTCGTTGGCGAAGTACGAGCCGCACCAGGCGCCGGAAATATTGTTGGTCAGAAAGTAGTTGGTCACATCCGCCCAGCCGACGGTGTAATCCTCGGTAATGCCCGACCAGGCAATCCCGTCCAGTTCGCCGGTCTGCATCGCCACTTCGACGTCCTCCCAGGGCAAGGTCACGGGCACCACGCCAAAGCGCGAGAGAAACTTGCCCGCCGTAGGAAAGGTAAAAATACGCTTGCCCTTGAGGTCGGCCAGCGAGTTGATTGGCTTCACGGTCGCAAAGTTACAAGGGTCCCAGGCGCCGGCGCCGAGCCAGGTCACGCCTTCAACCTCCCCGTAGGCTTCTTCCCATATTTCCTTAAGCCCGTATTTCTCGAACAGTACCGGCACATCCAGGCTGTAACGCGAGGCAAACGGGAAGTAGCCGCCGAAGACCGATACATCCACCGGCGCGGCGATGGAATCGTCGTCACTCTGCACAGCGTCAATGGTGCCGCGCTGCATGGCGCGGAACAGCTCGCCGGTGGGCACCAACTGGTCGGCAAAATAGAGTTCGATCTCCATCTCGCCGTTGGCAGCCTTGTTGAAAGCGTCAATCGATGGTTTGATTACGTGTTCGGCCAGCGCCGGACCGGCATAGGTCTGCAAGCGCCAGGTGATTTTCTTTGGTTCCTGAGCATAGATATGCGCACTGCCCAGCGTGGATGCGCCAACGGCACCTATTGCTGCGTTCTTTAAAAAATTCCGTCTTGAGCTCATGCTGGTCACTCCGTTTAATGTCGATTTTGTTTTCCAACAACCGCATTACCCTGCAACGGCCAGCATGGTCGATGCAGTGTTCAGATAGGCCGGCTCAAGCGGAGCCGCACCTTGTTCAGCAGGCTGATTACCGGTTGTAGTGCAACTCGGGTAACCACAGCGCAATCTGCGGAAAGATCATGACCAGTACCAACGCCAGGATCATGATCAGTACAAAGGGAGTGACCGAAACATAAATATCGCGCAGCGTGACTTCAGGCGGAGCCATCGCGCGCATCAGGAACAGGTTGTAGCCAAACGGCGGCGTCATATAGGCGATCTGGCAGGTGATGGTGTACAGCACGCCGTACCAGATCAGATCAAAGCCCAAGGCCCCAACAAGCGGGATATACAGCGGCGCAACTATAACCAGCATCGCCGTATCGTCGAGAAACATGCCCATGATGATGAACGACAGCTGCATCAGGATCAGCACCTGCCAGGGCCCCAGCCCCAGGTTCTCCAGGAAGAAGGTTTCAATCGCCCGCACCGCGCCAAGCCCGTCAAAAACGGCACCAAAGCACAGGGCAGCGAGAATGATCCACATGAACATGCAACTGATCGAAAGGGTCTTGCGCAGGGTTTCTTCCATGACCTTGCGGTTCAGCCGACCCTTGAACAGCGCGGCCAGTGTCGCTGCTGCCGCGCCTACGGCGGAGCTTTCCACCAGGCTGGTGTAACCCAGCAGAAACAGACCGGTCATGGAAAAGAAGATAAAGATCGGCACGATGCCGGCCTGCAGCAGTTTGAATTTTTCTGCGCGGGTGATCTGCCGACGTTCCTCTTCCGGCAACGCCGGGCCCAGCGCTGGTTGCAGCTTGCAACGAATGGCAATGTAAAGCACAAACATGCCGGCCATCATCAAGCCGGGGAATACCCCAGCCAACCACAACTGCCCTACCGGTTGCCGAGCAATCATGCCGTAGAGCACCAGCACCACGCTGGGCGGGATCAGAATACCCAGGGAACTGCCGGCCTGAATAACACCGGTGACCATGATCTTGTCATAGCCGCGGCGCAGCAGCTCCGGCAGCGCGATACTGGCACCAATCGCCATGCCCGCCACGCTCAGGCCATTCATCGCCGATACGGCGACCATCAGAAAGATGGTGCCGATAGCCAAACCGCCGTGCACCGGGCCCATCCACACATGGAACATGCGGTACAGGTCCTCGGCCAGGCCCGACTCGGACAGCATATAGCCCATGTACACGAACAGCGGCAGTGTCAGCAGCGGATACCACTTCATCAGTTTCATGGCCGCACTGAAGGCCATTTCCGAACCGCCATCCCCCCACAACAGCAGCGCAGCAGCCACCGCCACAAAGCCGATCGCGCCAAATACCCGCTTGCCGGTCAGCAACAGCAGCATCATGCTGGAGAACATCAATAGCGCTATGACGTTGTAACTCATTCCAGCGGAGCCCCCCGCGCCTGGGCAATGTCGCGACACAGCGTGGCCAACGCCTGAAGCAGCATCATGGTCACGCCAACACACATCACGATCTTGATCGGCGCCATGCGCGGCGACCAGGCGGAGTAGCTGGTTTCGTTGTATTGCAGCGCGTACTGGGTAGAGGAAATGCCGCCGTACAACAGCCAGAACAGATAGAAGATCAGCAGCAAAACCGTGATCGCATCGACAATGCCCTTGGTCCGTGGCGACCAGGTGCTATACAGCAAATCCATGCGCACGTGCCCATCCAGTTGCATGGAGTAGGCCCCGCCCAGCAGGAAGTAAGCCACCATCAGAAATTGAGCGACTTCGAGCGTCCACATGGAGGGATCAAAAAAGGTTTTGCTGAGTGAGGAGTAAAGCAGGACGCCCATCATGACGAAAATCAGATACATCGCGCACCGGCCAATAAACCGGTTCATAGCATCCACTGCTCGCACGAACAACTGAATCGTCCTGGGCATGAAGCAACTCGTCTAAGGAAGTTGATAGAAAAAATATAGACGAGCTTTCAGGGAACGCTAATAAAAACCCAAATTAGTCGTGAAATACGCAGATCACGTCAAATGGCACCATAATGGCACCCATGATGCTTCAAAAGCGCCAAGGTGATCCCCATGTCGGGGCGTTGAACCAAGGCAGAGGGCATTAAAGCGGCCCAGCGTGGTGCGCTCTGGTTCAGCCTTCTTCGCCAATATCCTCATTCCAGAGCGCTGGCTGTGCCTCGATAAAATCACGCATCAGCTGAAGGCATTCCGCGTCCTGCAGTACCTGCACTTCTACCCCGCGTTCGCGCAGCAATTGCTCCTCACCCATAAAGGTCTGATTCTCTCCCACAATGACCTTGCGAATGCCATAGAGCAGAATGGCGCCGCTGCACATCGCACACGGGGATAGCGTGGTGTACAACACTGACTCGGCATACACCGATGCCGGTAGGCGCCCGGCATTTTCCAGCGCATCCATCTCGCCGTGCAAGATTGCACTGCCCTGCTGCACCCGGCGGTTATGGCCATGGCCGATGATCTTGCCGTTGTGAACCAGCACCGAGCCAATCGGGATACCGCCTTCGGCCTGGCCTGCGCGGGCCTCATCGATAGTGGCGCGCATAAAAGGGTCCATACAGGAATCTCCATTGGAATAACGCAAATTGGGCAGCTAGCCTCTGCCAGCCTGTACTGTCGGAAGCCCCAGCAAGACGGGGCTGTTAAGCCAAACAGAGCCAGCGTCATTACAAATAACAACATTAACCGTCAGGGTTGCGACAGTTGCGACGTTATGAAACGAGTATAACGCTGATTGGACGTTGGGAATCCAGTCCCGTCAGCCACCTAATTCATCAGCGCCCAAGAAGCGGCTGCAGTAACAAAGAGGATCACCCGCACATGTTTGACCGCCACCACGCCGTCTGGCCCGTCTCCGTTCCGCATACCCTGGCTCTGCCCACCACTTCGCTGTACAGCAATCTGACCGTTTCGGCGCTACGTTACCCCGAGCACCCGGCGATCATCTATTACGGCACTGCGCTGACCTATCGTGAGCTGGATCGTCAGGCCCAGGCGCTTGCCGGTTACCTGCAGCAGGTGGGAGTCAAAGCTGGGGACCGGGTGTTGCTGTATATGCAGAACAGCCCGCAATTCGTCATTGGCTTTTACGCCATCCTGCGCGCCAATGCAGTGGTCATCCCGGTCAACCCGATGAACCGCAAGGCCGAGCTGGAATACCTGCTGCAGGATACCGAAGCGCAGGTGGCGCTATGTGGCCTGGAATTGCTGGACAATATCGCTCCGCTGGTTGGCCAGCACGGCCTGCGCGAAGTGATTGCCAGCGCGTACAGCGAATATGTCCGCGAGCCCACCAGTATAGACCTGCCAGAGGCCGTCAAGCTGGCAGCAGCCATCCCGGCGCTGCCCGGCGTGACCGCTTGGCAACAAGCCCTGGCCGCCGAGCATGCGCCAGGTCCCTTGACCGCAGGGCCGGATGATCTGTGCGTTATCCCCTACAGCTCCGGCACCACAGGCAACCCCAAGGGTTGCGTGCACACGCACCACAGCGTCATGGCCACCACGGTGTACTGCTCGGTGTGGGGCAATGCGCAACACAACAGCGTGCAACTGGTGTCGGTGCCGATGTTCCACGTCACTGGCATGCAGGTGTGCATGAACAGTTCGATTTTTATTGGCGGCACCCAGGTGGTGATGACGCGCTGGGATCGCAAGGTGGCCGCGCAACTGATCGAAAATCACGGCATTACCAGTTGGCGGAATATCTCCACCATGGTGGTGGACCTGCTCTCCGACCCGGATATCGACCAGTACAACCTGACCAGCCTCAAGGCCATCGGCGGTGGCGGCGCCGCCATGCCGGCGGCGGTAGCAGAAAAGCTCAGACTCAAGACCGGCCTGGAGTACGCCGAGGGCTACGGGCTGTCGGAGACCATCAGCGCCACCCATATGAATCCCTACCATGCGCCCAAACCGCAGTGCCTGGGCGTGCCGATCATTGGTGTGGATTCACGGGTGATCAACCTCGACACCCTCGAAGAAGTAGGCCCGGACGTTACTGGCGAAATCATCGTCCAGGGCGAGCAACTGTTTCAGGGTTACTGGAAACGGCCGGAAGCCACCGAGGAAGCCTTTGTCGAGTTGGACGGCAAACGCTTCTTCCGCACCGGCGATCTGGGTTACTACGATGAAGAGGGTTATTTCTATCTGGTCGACCGGGTCAAGCGCATGATCAACGCCGCTGGCTTCAAGGTCTGGCCTGCAGAGTTAGAATCACTGCTGTATGGCCATCCCGCCGTGCAGGAAGTCTGCGTCATTTCCGCACCGGACACGCGGCGTGGCGAAACCACCAAAGCGGTTATCGTACTGGCTGCTGGGCAGCAAGCCACGGAACAGGAAGTGATTACCTGGTGCCAGGCCAATATGTCCGCTTACAAGTGCCCCAAACAGGTGGTTTTTGTCGACGCACTGCCCAAATCTCCCACCGGCAAGATCCTCTGGCGCAGCCTGCAGGAGCAGGAATGGGCTGATTGCTGAGTGCCCTCCGGCGAAGGCGATGTAACCTTGCCTTCGCCGGCTAACAATCTGTGCAAGGCCCTACAGTCCAAAGCCGATTCCCATTATGATAGTGCCTGCCCAGTCCACTAGCGCCGTGGCGACGACTTTTCTATCTATAGGATCCGCATGCACCCTCTGTCACCTGCCCCGCTTAAAGGTGTTTCTTCCGGCATACAATGGTTACTCGGCGCCGCCGCGCTGGTCATCGTGCTGGGCGGTTTGAAAGCCATCAGTCATATCGTCACGCCGTTCCTGCTCGCCGCATTCCTGGCCATTATCTGTGCACCGCCACTGGACTGGATGCAGCGCCACAAGCTGCCCGGGCCTCTGGCGGTTCTGGTGCTGTTTTCGGTCGTGGGCCTGACCTTTTTCCTGCTGTTTCTTGCCCTCAAGGATGCCGCCGAGAGCATGGCGTCGCATGCGCCCGCTTATCAGGCCCGGTTCAATGGCTGGATGATCGAGTTGCGCGAGATGATCGCCGCGCGCGGTTTGCCGGCCGAGTTGCTGCCCAGCGCCCTGCCCCTGCCTGCTGCCGCCACTATTACCGGCATTGCGCGCGGCGTCGCCGGTGGTCTCGGCCAGTTCACGGCAAGCACACTGCTGGTGCTGCTGGCGTTCATGTTTTTCCTGCTGGAAGAGCGCTATCTGTCAGACAAACTGAATGCCGCCTTTCCCAGTCGCCGCCGCGCCCGTGTGCGCGCACGGCGATTTTTGCGCTCGGTTTACCGCTACCTGCTGATCAAGACGGCGGCCAGTGCCGCAACAGGACTGATTATTGGCGTCAGCCTGACCTTCATGGGGGTGGATTTCGCTGTGCTCTGGGGGATCGTGGCCGGGTTGCTGAATTTCATTCCGACCATTGGGTCGATCATCGCCGCCATTCCGGCAGTCATTATTGCCTTTATGGGCATGGGCATTGTCGACGGCCTGCTGGTGCTGCTGCTGTATGTGGCGGTGAATACGGGCATCGGCAGCATCATCGAGCCGCGGCTGATGGGCACCAGCCTGGGTATATCACCCCTGGTGGTGCTGGTGTCGCTATTGATCTGGGGCTATGTATTCGGACCTATTGGCATGTTGCTGGCGGTGCCGCTGACGATGATTGCCAAATTGGCCCTGGACGCATCGCCGGAAACCCGCTGGGCCGGCATCATGATGAGTGACTCGGTCAAACGCTCACGCTGACGGCCTTCAGTTCGGCGGCGCCCAGGCAGGCGACAGCGCCGCCGCACTTTCAGCCAGAATCTGCGCTTCGTCCAGCGCGCCCTGCTCAGCCGCCATCACTGCCTGCACCGCCAGTTCAGAGGCTTCGCCATTGCTTGGCGCCCGGGTCAATGTATAGGCGGTGTTGCGCAACTGATCAGCCGCCTCCTGCTCGCCACTGTTTTCATGTACATCCGCCAACGAATTCAGGAGTGCTGTAGCGCGCTTGATGCGCTCACCCGCCTCGATACCCGGGTCGCCAATGATATCCATCGGATTGTCCGACACCTGCGGCGCAGATTGGGCGAGTGCAACGCCTGGCAGCAGCAAGGCTGCAGCGACGAACAAACAGGTCAATCTAAGCATGGGCCGTGCCTCGTGCAGCGGGTGGGTCATGGCATTGGAGCCTGGGTAGCCGGCAAAGTTTCCGCCTCCCAGCCCGGTACGCCCTGACGAATCTGACTGGAAAAATCCGTTGCCTGATCTGCCGCTATGGCGCGGTCAGTGATCCGCCCCTGCGTTTTGAGCTGCTCCAGGCTGTAACCGAGTTGCAGGCCGCGTTGGGTCTGCACATAAGCCGGCAGATGGCCAGACAGCAGCAGGCGGTAATCCAGCGGCAACTCACCGATGATGCGCCGCATCATGCTGAATACCAGTGTCGTGCAATTGGCTGTCACCGTGTGATAAAAGCGCGGCTTGGCGGCCAATTGGTTGGCCTCATCGACAAACGCCAGAAACAGCTGGCGCGCCGCCGTGTCGTCCAGGCGCGTGCGATATAGATAGGCGTCCTCGCCCCGCACGTTGGTGCGCACGGCAATCGCGTCGCGTTCATCGGTCGCGACGATGCTGAGTTCGAATTTCTTGAAAAACCCGCCTATCTCGGAGAAAGCCTCGTGGCGCTCCTTGCGAATTTCAACCGAGAACACCACAAACTCGCCATCGTCAAAGCCGAATGACACCAGCACATGGGCAATAGCCGGCAGATCCCAGTAGGACGTGGTCATGTCCACCGAGTGCAGACGCGCCAGATCGTACTGGCGGGTTTCCCAGCGAATGTCGTAATCGGTTTCGCTGCGCCAGTGGAAGTTGCGCACATTGTGTAGGGTCACCTGCTGGCCCGCGACCTCACCATGTGTGGTCTGCGCCAGATCGTCTGACCAGTCGCGATGGTTGGACGGTTCGAGGCTGGCCCACCACACTCGCAGCAGTACAAACATCAGTGCATAGGCAATCAACGGCTGCCACAGCATGCCGCGCCACAAGAGCACCAGCAGCACGAGTGCGGCCAACCCCCAGCCAATAATCAGCGCATAGCGTCCGAATGATTTGCCCGGCGCCTGGTACCAGAACGCAAGCACAGCCCAAAGGCTGCTCAATACGATGGCCAAGCCGAGCAGAAACAACAGGATGCGCAATAGGGGTGCCTCGTTACGGGAAACTTCGCGCACTTTACCCTGATTAACTCGGTGGGGCGAGTAGCACATCAGGGCGATTGCGCGCTTGCGAGCTGGGCGACAGACGGGCAGACTACTGTATACATAGCTAGTACAATGAGCGTCATGCAGCCAGCTCCGATCAGACCCTTCTACTATCTGGACAACTTCCAGCGCGCTCTTCTCTGGGTGCAGGAACGTTATGCCGATCTGTTGAGCGACGCGGAATGCAACTTCATCCAGCAATTTCAGGCACTCAACCAAGCTAGCCAAGGCTTGCTGGTACGCATGGTGATGCGCAAGGGTGAGCATTTCCGCGCCAACAAATTGCAGTATGCCGAAATTGGTGACCCCAGGGCGGCGGCGCTGCCGCTGATTGAAGCGGGCTGGCTGCGTGATGATCTGCCCATCAGCCTGCCCGAGCTGTTTGCCGTGTTACGCAAGGATGAGTTGCACCAGGCCTTTGCTGATCAGGCACCGCGCAATCTGAGTAAAGGCGCGCTGCTGGAAAAGCTGGGCACTTTACATATCGACAGTCGGTCCTTCGAAAGCTGGTGCCCTGAGCTGAATGACCGCCTCTATAGCCTGACTATCAATGCACTCTGCGAGCGATTGCGGCTGCTGTTCTTCGGCAACCTGGAGCAAAGCTGGGCGGAGTTTGTGCTGGCTGATCTGGGCATCTTTCGCTATGAGCAAGTGCCGATCCTGCCGGAATCACGCGGCTTTCGCTCGCGTACCGAGGTAGATCAATACTTGCACCTGAGCACCTGCCGCGACGCCTTTTATGCCGGGGAACCGATAGAGGCTATCCTCGATCAGCTCGGCGAGTTTCATAGCGACAACCCCTATCTGGCAACGCGGCATGGCCGGCTCCTGTTCAAACTCGCACGCCAGTTGGAACGTGAAGAACAATGGTCTGAGGCAGCAGCTCTCTACCAGCGTTGCGACTACCCCGGCGCCCGGCAGAGGCACATCCGCGTATTGGAAAAGCAGGCGGACTACGCTGCAGCCCATGCACTGGCCAGCAACGCCCTATTGAACCCGGAAAGCGACAGCGAGTTGCAACTGGTGGAGCGGGCGCTGCGCCGGCTGACACCCAAGATCGGCCAGCCCCGGCTCAAACGCCCAGGTGAAGCCCCGGCGGGCAGAATTGACCTGCTGTTACCGCCAGCATCCGCCGGCGTTGAACAGCGGGTGCGCGAGCATTTCGAAAGCGCGCAAGCCCCGGTTCACTACGTTGAAAACAGCCTGATCAACAGCCTGTTTGGTCTGCTCTGTTGGGACGCAATTTTCGCCCCGGTGCCTGGCGCCTTTTTCCATCCCTTCCACAGCGGGCCGGTCGACCTGCATGAGCCGCGCTTTCGCGAGCGTCGCGCCGAGCTGTTCAATCGCTGCTTTGCGCATTTGGCGTCCGGTGAATATCGCAGCGTGATCCGGCATAACTGGCAGGCCAAATACGGCATCCAGTCACCCTTTGTATTCTGGGGCATGCTCGATCAAACACTGCTTGAACAGGCCCTGGCCTGTCTGCCAGCGGCGCATCTGCATATCTGGTTCGAGCGCTTGCTGGCAGATATTCGCGCCAATCGCACCGGCATGCCGGACCTGATCCAGTTCTGGCCGCAAGAACAGCGCTACCGAATGATCGAAGTCAAAGGCCCCGGCGACCGCCTGCAAGACAACCAGCGGCGCTGGCTGGCCCTGTGCGCGGCCCACGGCATGCCCGTTGACGTATGTTATGTGCAATGGGCCAGCGCATGAGTTACCGCGTTGCAGTGAGCGCATTGTGTGAGTTTACCGCCAAGGAAGGCGATCTGGACCTGCGCTTCACCCCCTCGCCCACCGCGCAGGAAGGCATCACCGGGCATCACACTGTGGTAGCGCGACGGGGTGCCGGATACATAGCTGAAATGACCCTGGCCGGGGAGTATCCGGGATTGCGCGTTGCCGGCAGAGCCGACGGCTACGACCCCGAGCAGAACCTGCTGGAAGAGATCAAGACTCACCGGGGCGACATATCCCGCATTCCGCAGAATCATCGGCTACTGCACTGGGCGCAGGCCAAGGTCTATGGCTGGCTGCTGTGCAGCAGTCAGGGGCTGACCGAGATAAACCTGGCGGTGGTGTACTTCAATGTCATCACCCAACAGGAAAGCGTGTTCCATGAACACTATAAAGCAGCAGACCTGAAAATCTTTTTTGATCGGCTGTGCAGCCGCTTTGTTGCCTGGGCCGAGCAGGAAACCGCGCACCGGATCGCTCGTGACCAGAGCCTGGAGCAATTGCGCTTTCCCTACGCCGATTTTCGCCGCGGCCAGCGGCAATTGGCGGAAAACGTCTATCGCGCTGCGCGTGATGGCTACTGCCTGATGGCCCAGGCCACCACCGGAATAGGTAAAACCCTGGGTACGCTGTTTCCCCAATTGAAAAGCTTCCCGGAACAAAAGCTCGACCGGCTGTTCTTTCTGACCGCCAAAACACCGGGGCGAAAACTGGGCCTGGATGCCTTGCAGGTATTGCGCAGTCAGGAAACCGCCATGCCCCTTCGCGTGCTCGAGCATGTGGCGCGCAGCAAAGCCTGTGAGCACCCTGACAAATCCTGCCATGGCGATTCCTGTCCGCTGGCCCAGGGCTTTTTTGATCGTCTGCCGGCGGCGCGGCAAGCTGCCGTAGAGCTCAACTGGCTGGACCAGACTGCGGTACGCAAGGTCGCCCTCGCCCACCAGATTTGTCCCTATTACCTGAGCCAGGAACTCTGCCGCTGGTCTGATGTGGTGGTCTGCGACTACAACTACTACTTCGACATGACCGCCCTGCTCTTCGGCCTGACCCAGTTGAACGACTGGCGCGTCACCCTGCTGGTAGACGAAGCCCATAATTTGATCGAACGAGGCCGCAGCATGTATACCGCTGAACTGGTGCAAGCCGAGCTGCATGCGCTCAGCCGCATTGTTCCTGGCCGCGTCAAAGGGGCTCTAGAGCGGGTCAGCCGGCATTGGGAGCAACTGCACCGTGATCAGATCATGCCCTACCAGGTGTATCCGGCCGTCGCCGACCTGTTTGTCGCTGCGCTGCAAAAATGCGTCAGTGCCATTACCGATCACCTGACTGACCAACCCACCGGCAATCACAGCCTGTTGCTGGATTTCTATCTGCAAGCCATGCTGTTCTGCCGCCTGGCCGAGGCCTATGGCCCGCATTCACTGTTCGATATCACCCGCGATGAAGAAAGCAGCCTGTGTACCACCTCGATCCTCTGCCTGCGCAATGTAGTGCCCGCGCCCTTTCTGGCCCAACGCTTCAACGCGGCACACAGCGCCACACTATTTTCCGCCACGCTCAGCCCGGCGCATTACTACCAGAACCTGCTGGGTTTGCCCGAGGCTACCCAGTGGATTGACGTTGAATCGCCCTTTTCTGCCGAGCAATTGGCCGTGCTCAGTGTCAGCAACCTGTCGACCCGCTATCTGCACCGTCAAACCAGTCTGCAACCTATCAGCCACCTGATGGCGAACCAGTTTGGTCAGCGGCCCGGTAACTATCTGGCCTTCTTCAGCAGCTACAGTTATCTGCAGCAGGCCATGGAGCAGTTTGCCCAGGACTACCCGCAGATCCCGATTTGGGCGCAGTCACGCAGCATGAACGAGGCCGAACGCGCGTACTTTCTTTCGCGCTTTCAAGCCCATTCGCAAGGGATAGGTTTTGCCGTGCTGGGCGGCGCCTTCAGTGAAGGTATCGATTTACCCGGAGACCGGCTCATCGGCGCCTTTATAGCGACACTCGGCTTGCCGCAGATCAATCCTGTCAATGAAGAAATTCGTAGCCGCATGCAGGCGATGTTTGGCAATGGTTACGACTACACTTACCTGTATCCTGGCCTGCAAAAGGTGGTGCAAGCCGCTGGGCGGGTGATTCGTACCACTGAGGACCAAGGGGTGGTCTACCTGCTGGACGACAGGTATAACCAGAGAGCGGTACGAGAGCTGCTGCCGTTATGGTGGCAACCGCAGATCCATCGCTGGAAGGAACCGGTTATTCGTCTGATCGATTCAGCACAATCAGACAAGTAATGCCATAATGACATCATTAAGTAACTGGCAGGCCATTTTGCCTGTACTTGCCCAATAGCGCTCTCAGGTAAGCTCTATGCCGCCCACCTCGGTAGATCCAGGCTCATTGACCACGCACCAGAATTACATTCGGCAATCGCTGCTGTGCATGTCCGGCCTGCTGTTCGGCCTGTTCTTTGTCGGTGGCCTTGCATTGATCCTGGTTGCGCTGCAACTCAATAGCACCTCACGTGAACAAACCACCTTTTACGTCAACAAGGCTATAGAGTCGCGGACCCTCGCGCTGGAAAGTACCGCCAGCGACTACGCCTTCTGGGGGGATGCTTACAACAACATGCATGCGGCTGTGAATGTTGACTGGGCGTTCAACCGAAACAATCTGGGCGGCTCCATGTACGAGAGCTTCGATTACGAGGGTGTTTTCGTGATCAATGCTGACGACAGCAATATTTATTCGGTTATAGACGGCGAGCTCAGCAACAGCGACGCCATGAGCAACTGGCTTGGTCAGAGCGTTGACAGCCTGGTGCAACAAGCACGCGCCTTGGCAGCAGATGAAGAAGTCGTGTCTGCCGTGATCGAGTTGGACGGCCACCCTGCACTGATTGCTGCCGCAGCCTTCACCACTGGTGGCGACCCCTACGTTGAAGAACTACCGGGGCCAGCGTCGGTGTTGCTTCTGGTTGATCGGCTTGATCGCGATGAATTGGTAGCCATGGGTGACAGCTACGGCATCAGCAATCTGCGGTTGCCGACTAGCCCTGCCGATGCCAGCAGCGCTCCTTCGTTCGCGCTTGATAACTATTCCGGCACCCCTATCGCCCTGCGCTGGGACCCGCCGCAACCGGGCAGGACCATGTTGATCTGGCTATTGCCGATATTGATCTTTGGCTTTCTGGTATTTGTCTATATCACCCGCTTCAACCTGCGTGCGACCTTGGCAGCAGCGCGCAAGGCAGACCGCAGCCATAATGAGTCCAAGCGGCTTCAGGCGGAGCTGGTACTGCGCGCCAACCACGACAGCCTGACAGGCCTGCCGAACAGATCGCTGCTGGAGGAAAGGTTAAAGCAGGCCTGCATCGAGGCTCAGCAAGACGGCATTCATCTGTCCGTCATGCTGATCGATCTGGACGGGTTCAAGCCAATCAATGACAACTTCAGCCACCATCTTGGCGACCAGGTGCTGGTAGAGGTGGCTCGACGCATGCTGGCCATAGTGCGCCCAGGCGACACGGTAGCGCGCATGGGTGGCGACGAGTTCATTGTCATCCTGCCGGGCGTGTCCGACCAGCACGCTGTGTCGGCCATCGCTGAGCGCCTGCTGAAGGACATCGCTGACCCGTATCAGATCGATACCATCAACCTGCGTGTCACCGCCAGCCTGGGCATCGTCATGAGCAATGGCCATCTAGAGCAGCCTCTGCAATTGATCCAACAGGCGGATTCGGCGATGTATCAAGCCAAACAAGAGGGCCGCAACAACGCGTTCTGGTTTACCGAGGGGCTCTTGCAGCAGGCGAGTGAAACGACCAGCCTGCGTAATGACCTGCAAAAGGCTATCGAGGATCAAAGCTTCGAGCTTCACTATCAGCCGCAGATGGGCAGCGCCGGCCGTCAGGTGGTGGGCGCTGAGGCATTGTTGCGCTGGACCCATCCAATACGGGGCAGTATTTCCCCAGCGTCCTTCATCCCCGTGGCGGAAACGACCGGGCAGATCATCCCCCTCACGCTCTGGGTGCTTGATACCGCCTGTCGGCACCTGAGGCAGCTCAACGATGAAGGCATCACCCTGCCCTGCGTCGCAGTCAATATTTCATCCACGCATTTATTACGCGCGAACTTTGTCGCCACCATTCGGGCAATGCTGGAAAAACATGGGCTGCAGGCCGGGCAACTGGAGCTGGAAATCACCGAAAGCGTACTGCTCAATCAGGCCGACCGTGCGTTGGTGACGTTGCAGCAGCTAAAAGAGATGGGCGTAAAACTGGCCATCGACGATTTTGGTGTGGGCTTCTCCAGCATGAACTATCTGAAAGTTCTGCCGATAGACAAAATCAAGATCGACCGCAGTTTCATCCGCGGTATCGACCACAACCAGCAGGACGCTGCCATTTGCCAGGGCATCATTTCCATGGCACACCACCTGAATTTACGAGTGACAGCAGAGGGTGTAGAAACAGTCGGTCAACGGGACTTGCTGACGGAAAGCCTCTGCGACGATCTGCAGGGCTATCTGTTCGCCAAACCGATGAACTTCACCGACTTCCGCTCTTTCGTCACCCGCATCAACGACCCCACGCAAACCGCCTGAGCGTTCAGCCTGCTAAAGCCGCGCGCTGAAGCTGTCGCACTGGCTTACATCACCGCTGTCAAATCCGCGCTTGAACCAGGTCATGCGCTGCTCCGACGTACCGTGGGTAAAACTGTCCGGCACTACATCCTGGCCCGCGCGGTGCTGCAAACGGTCATCACCGATCGCCGCGGCAGCCGTCAGGGCTTCCTGCAGGTCGCCCTCGTCAAGTAACTGCTGGTTATTCGCGTTGTGGCCCCAGACTCCAGCGAAGCAATCCGCCTGCAGCTCCTGGCGGACCGACAGATCATTGACCTGACGGGGATTCTTGCCCGCGCCAGCGGCACGTACCTTCTGGCTGATGCCCATCAGGTTCTGTACGTGATGCCCTACTTCATGGGCGATCACATAGGCCTGGGCAAAATCCCCGGGTGCGCCCAGTTGTTGTTTGAGATCACGGAAAAACACCAGGTCCAGATACACCTGGTTATCGCCAGGGCAGTAAAACGGTCCTACTGCGGAGCTGGCAGTGCCGCACGCCGATGCCACACGGTTGGAGAACAGCACCAGGCGCGGCTCCTGGTAGCGCTGCCCCGAGGCCGCAAAGATAGCGTTCCAGGTATCTTCGGTGTCGGCCAGAACAACGCCGACAAATTCGGCCAGCTCCTGCTCTTGCGGGGTGAATTCCTGCGCGGAACGCGAAGCCGTTTGCGCGCCACCATCAACGACCTGCAGCAGGTCTATACCCAGCAGGCGTGCGCCAAAAAAGACCAGTACGCCCAGCACCAGCACGATGCGGCCGACTTTGCTGCGCAGCATCATCGGCAGAAACCGAAGCAATAAAAGAACGCCGCCGGCGCCTCCTCCGGCACGCATCGGTTGACCCCGCCGGTCCTCTACATTGCGGCTTTGCCGCCTGCCACGCCAATCCATTCCTTGACTCCTTTAATTGCTCCAGGCCTGACAAGAGTCAGATAGTAACGGCTTGATGATAGCTTGTTATTCAAAGCGGCACGTTAAGTGTATAAGCATGCCTGGAAATTACTCCTACACTTGTGATTGCCCCCCACCACTCCAGCAACGGATCGCTCATGACCCTGCAGAAAAAATTCGTCCTGACCCTCGCTTGCCTGCTATTGGCCTTTATTGCTGCCGCTGTTGTTGTCAGTTCCGCTACGACAAGCAAGCAGATCAACGATCAGGCCCGCACGGAAGCAGCAAACCGCCAAAGCGAAGCGGCCAGACTTCTGGGTTTGACTGACTCGATCATGAGTGAGCGCGTGAAAAACAGCATGCAACTGTTAATTCAGCGCGGCACCGAAATAGGCGAGCCGCAACTGGGCAGCAATGTCAGCGTCGGGGCTGCGTCGGTGCGCGAGCTATTGCTCGGCGATGTGCCACAGGCAAATAATTTTGCCCTGGTGGACGGCGTGACGCAGATCATGGGCGGCACGGCAACGCTCTTTTCGCGGCAGGGCAATGACTTTATTCGTGTGTCCACTAACGTACTGCGGGATGGTCAACGCGCCGTGGGCACGCCACTCGACCCCAATGGGGCGGCCATCAAGGCCATATTGGCGGGCAATGCCTTCTATGGGCAGGTAGATATTCTGGGGCAGCCGTATTTAACGGGTTATGAACCGATCAAGGACGCCCGTGGCGACACGCTGGGTATCTGGTACGTGGGTTACTCAGCGGACCTGAGCGCCTTGTCAGAAGCCATTTCCAGCTCACGCATTCTTAACGATGGCTTTGTGGCTCTGCGTGATCCCAGTGGCAAGGTCAGGATGCACTCCGATCATCTGGACGAGGCGCAGATCAATACGGCGATTGAAAGTGATGGAGAACAGTGGCATATCGAGAAACGTGCTTTCACGCCCTGGGGTTACGAGATTATCGCCGGCTATTCCACCTCTGAGGTAACGCAGATGGTGATGGCCAACTCCCTTTCGGTGGCGGCGATGATTTCCTTGGCCGGTATTGTTCTGGCCCTGTGCATCAGTCTGCTGATGCACCTCATGATCAGCCGCCCGCTCAAGGCCAATATTCGGGCCATTGAAGATATCGCAGATGGTAACGGCGATTTGACGGTTCGTTTCAACAGCGTCAACAAAGATGAATTCGGGATCATGGCGCGTGCCTTTGACCGGCTACTTGATCGCATACAGCACACTATCCGCGAAGCCTTGGTTTCTGCCGACACGCTGCTGCTGCAGGCTAATGAACTTGCACAGGTGGCGAAACAGTCCAACGAGTCAATCAATGTACAGAACCGCGAAACCGAAATGGTCGCCACGGCCATGCATGAGATGAGTTTGACCGCGCAGAGCGTTGCGCAAAGTGCCACAGCAGCGGAGGACGCTGCAAACCAGGCGAGCGCGCAAGCGCTTGAGGGCAGCGGGTCTCTGGCGTCGACCATCAGCAGCATTCAGGGCCAGGCCAAGGAAATTTCTGCCTCCATGGTGGTCATCGAGGAACTGGCTTCGGCAAGCGATGACATCGGCTCGGTGCTGGAAGTGATCGTCAATATCGCCGGGCAGACCAATCTTCTGGCTCTGAATGCCGCCATCGAGGCCGCCCGCGCTGGTGAACAGGGACGGGGTTTTGCGGTAGTCGCGGACGAAGTTCGCTCGCTGGCGCAACGCACGCAGGCATCAACCGAACAGATACGCGGCATGATAGAGCGGGTGCAAAAAGGGGTAGGACAGTCCTCGGCGATGATGGCGGAAAATCGTACGCTTGCCGTCAGAAATGCTGAAGACGCTCAGGGCGCGGGCCAGGCCTTCAGTGATGTGATGCAGGCCGTTTCACGTATCAACCAAGTGAACACCGAGATTGCCAGTGCGGCGGAAGAACAGAGCCATGTAGCCGAGGACATCAATCGCAACGTGCTGCGCATCAGTGACGAAGCCTCGAAGAATGGCGAGCTGGTGGCACAGACCCAGGATGCCAGTCAGAACCTGACGCTGCTGGCAGATAAGCTGCGTACTTTGCTGGCCTACTACCGGGTGTAGCAAGGGCGTAGCAACGGAGTGGCACCGCAAGCGCAAAGTAAAGGTATGTAAAGTTACATTTACAATGCAGTTATTTATCTGTATTTGGGGTCATATGAGTAATCCCCGCGCTGCAGGATGCATCAGACGCCGGTTATCAAGCGGTCTGACCTAAACGAGACAGCACAATGAATATACTCAGAACTGCCGCCCTTGTGGGCTTATCAACATTGGTGTTGAGCGCTTGCGCCAACAATCCCTATGCCAGTTCACGTGCGCCTGCCTACCATGGCGGTGTGTATACACAGCACCCGAGCACCTATCCGTCGCAGCCCCGCGTCATCATTGCGCAGCAGCCGCACCGGCAGGTTTATAGCCAAGGCTCGCGCATTTATACGCAACCGCACCAGGTGCAGCAATACAACTATTACCCTGGCCATCAATATCAACAGCCGCGGCACCACCAGCAACAGCGGCCCAACCATTACCAACACCCCAGGTATACGCAACAGCGTAATCCCTACGTAAACAAATATGACACACGGCCGCAGCACCAGCGTCCCAATCATCAGCGCTATGAGCAATACCAACGGCCGGATTACAGCGCCCAGCATCGGCAGAATCGCGCGCAGCGCATTCAGCAGCGCGAGACCTGGAGCCAGAACCGCGAGCGCATTACCCAGCAGCCCCAGCGCCAGCACTATCAACAACGCCCGGGCAACAACAACCGCAATTATGGCAGTGGCATTCGCCAGCAGCGTTCAACACGTTATTGATTCAGCTATGCGCTAAAAGCCCAGACCCTGGGACCCGAAAAGCAGAAAACCCGCCTAGGCGGGTTTTCTTGCGTCAGTGGCTGAGTAAGAGCTACTTGCCCTGCTCCACCTCATCCATATTCTCACCGATTTTCTTCGGATCAATCACGTCCAGATCATCGCCCTCTACTGGACCTTCCAGATCCTTCTCCTGATCCTTGCCGGGAAACTTTTCATCAATAGTGCCTTTTTCGCCAGGCAATTTCTGTTCATTGCTCATCGTTTTATCTCCCAGGCCGAAATGGGGTGGCCTTGCAAATGAGATTCACCAATGGCCGGCAAAGTTCGATTTAATTAAATTGTGCCGAGCGCCTCAGCGTGTCAGAGGGGCTTTCGCCGAACAGTTGCTTGTAATCCTTGGCAAACTGCCCGGCATGCCAGAAGCCCCATTCAGCAGATATCTGCGTCACCGTATGGCCCGAGCCCACTTCACCCGCCTCGGCCAGTGCACGGCGCACCTGGTTCAGGCGGGTCACCCGCAAAAAACGTAGTGGGCTGATGCCCAGGATGGTTTCGAAGCTGTACTGCAACGTACGCCGGCTCACATGCGCCAACGCGCATAGCTCGGTCATGGTAACCGGCGCCTCGCCCTGTTCTGCGATATGCGTCTTGACCCGGTCAACCACGGCTTTGCGATGGGCGTAACTGGGTAAGGGATCGGGCGTCTCACGCTCATGCTGCAATACCTGCAGCAGCGCCATCATTACCAGATCCTGTGAATGTCGCTTGGCAGCCAGCGGCAGGTCCGAGCCGATCAGCCGCTGCAGCACGTAACGCAGATCATCAAGGGTGCGCTCAGGCAGCGTCAAACGAGGTTGCTCCAGCCGTTGTTCCGGTAATGCGACGCCCTGAATATCAGCAGCGCGGTGCAGCAGATCGCGATCAACCACGATCCCCAGAATATCGAAGGCCTCCGGCGTCACCAGCTCGAAGTCTCGGTTCCCGGGCCGGCACATGATGGTGTTGTCCACTACCGGCAGGCCGTTGATACGGCAATCCTGGTCATTGGCTGGAATACCCAGCCAGATCGCATTCGGCCATACATTGCATTGCTGGCGCAGCGCTTTACTGGTGTGCTCTCTGAACACTTGCAGGCGATCAAAGGTCAGCTCTTCCACACGACCATAGAATTCACCCTCTCCCAACTGATCGTATTCCTGCAACCAGTTGGTCAGGTTCGCTGCATGTTGGTGCGCATCGGCGGACTCGACAATGCACTTGTCCAGTGCAGCCTGGGGTCTGCTGCGGTGCGGTAGTGCATCAGGCTGTGCCCAAAGCATGTTTGTCTCCCTATCGCGATGCGAGTTAAGTGCCCACGTTCCGCCAAATTCCGGTCTTATTCCGGTCACATCCGGGCTGGTCCGGCATGAGGGCTCTGGAATGCGGTTATGCAATGGGCTTGTTCATGCAATTCACAGTCCACTGTGACAGACACTCGTGTGCGATTTGCCAAAACTCGATAGCGGCGAGCCCAGCCCGTCCGTAGTGTTTATTTAGCCAAACCGAACGCCAATGGCCGGAGTAGACGCACGATGAGCACGCAGTACCGTTATATGCTGGGCAACACTACCTACCAGTTTCGCAACCTCGGCAACCTGATGGCCAAGGCCACGCCTGCACGGTCCGGCGACCGCCTCGCTGGCGTGATTGCAGGTAGCGCTGAAGAGCGTGCCGTGGCCCAGATGGCGCTGGCCGAGCTGCCGCTCAAGACCTTCCTCAATGAAGCGCTGGTGCCCTATGAAAGCGACGAGATCACCAGGCTGATCATCGACAGCCACGATCTGAACGCCTTCGCGTCCATTGCGCATCTGACCGTAGGTGACTTTCGTAACTGGCTGTTGAGCGACCGCGCTACTCCAGACGCCCTGGCCAGTATTCGCGCCGGCGTGACGCCGGAAATGGCCGCTGCGGTGAGCAAGCTGATGCGCAATCAGGATCTGATTCTGGTGGCCAAGAAGTGCCACGTGTCCACGGCCTTTCGCAACACCATCGGCCTGCCCGGGCATCTGTCTACCCGCCTGCAACCAAACCACCCAACCGATGACGTCAACGGCATTGCCGCAAGCATGCTCGACGGTTTGCTGTACGGCAGCGGCGATGCGGTGATCGGCATCAACCCGGCCACCGATAACGTCGCGCAGACGGTCAAGCTGCTGAAATTAATGGACGATGTGATTCAGAAGTACGCGATTCCGACCCAATCCTGTGTCCTCACCCATGTGACCAACACCCTGGAAGCCATCGAGCTGGGCGCGCCGGTGGATCTGGTATTCCAGTCCATCGGCGGCACCGAGGCCACCAACAGCTCATTTGGTTTCGATCTGGCGATTCTGGCAGAGGCCCAGGAAGCGGCGCTGTCACTCAAGCGCGGCACCGTTGGCAATAACGTCATGTATTTCGAAACCGGCCAAGGCAGTGCGCTTTCGGCCAACGCGCACCACGGCCTGGACCAACAGACCTGCGAAGCGCGTGCCTATGCGGTCGCCCGGCGATTCGACCCGTTGCTGATCAACACCGTGGTCGGCTTTATCGGCCCGGAATATCTGTTCGACGGCAAGGAAATCATCCGCGCCGGGTTGGAGGATCATTTCTGCGGCAAGCTGCTTGGACTGCCGATGGGCTGCGACGTCTGCTACACCAACCACGCCGAAGCCGACCAGAATGACATGGACAATCTGCTGACCCTGCTGGGCGTGGCCGGGTGCTCGTTCATCATGGGCATCCCTGGTTCCGACGACATCATGCTCAATTACCAGACCACCTCTTTTCACGACGCACTCTACGCCCGCCGCGTGCTGGGTCTGTCAGCGGCGCCGGAATTCGAACGTTGGTTGCGCGAAATGGAAATTTTCAAGAACGGCGCAGGCCATGTGCTTTATGACCAGTTGCCACCGGCCTTCAGCCGCTCGCTGGCCAGCCTGCCACGGGGGAAAACCCATGCATGACCTCGACAGCACCCTGGATGCGCCCGAAACCGCCGAGACCTCAGAACAGTACACCGGCGTAGTACACAATCCCTGGAGGCGCCTGCGCGAATTTACCGATGCGCGTATCGGCCTGGGCCGCACCGGCATCAGCCTGCCCACCAACGAGCTGTTAGCCTTTCAGCTCGCCCACGCTCGCGCGAAAGATGCAGTGCATATGCCGTTGGATATACCCGGATTGTGCAAGCAGCTGCTAGGGATTCCTGGCCTCCCCCAGACCGAACCCTATCAGCTCAGTAGCCAGGCAGCCGACCGCGCCAGCTACCTGCAACGCCCCGATCTTGGTCGGCAGCTGGATGCTGCCTCGCGGGAAAAGCTGGTTCCTGATACGCGCTCACCGGGATCCAGCCGTCACTTGGCCATCGTCATCGTTGATGGGCTTTCCGCCTACGCCGTGCAGTTGAATACCGCGCCTTTTCTACAGGCGCTGAGCAGGGAATTGGCGGCTGACACCCAGACCGATTGGCAGATCGGCTCAGTCTGCATCGTCGAGCAGGGCCGGGTCGCCATTGCCGATGAGATCGGCGAGCGGCTGGGCGCCGATGCCGTGCTGGTATTGGTCGGCGAACGCCCCGGACTCAGCTCGCCAGACAGCCTGGGGCTGTATCTCACCTGGGCGCCCCGCCAGGGGCTCAATGATGCCGCGCGCAACTGCATTTCCAATATTCGCCCCGCCGGCCAGAGCTACGCGCAAGCCGCGCAACGCACCCTCTATTTGCTGCAGGAGGCCCGGCGTCTGGGCCTGTCAGGCGTCAAGCTGAAAGACCGCAGCGAGTCCCAGGTGATCGAACATCAGCAGCACAAAAGCAGCAACTTTCTGACCAACTAAAACCGTCCACTCAAGAGACAAAACCATGCAAAACACGCAGATTGACAGTGACTATCTGGCCAAGCGCCAATTGAAAAAAGGCACCGCAGGCTGGCTGCTGCTGGCCGGCCTTGGTGTCTCCTATGTAATCTCCGGCGACTTTGCCGGCTGGAACTTCGGCATCGGCCAGGCCGGTTGGGGCGGCTTTGCGATTGCTGCTGTGCTGATGGCGATCATGTATTTCACCCTGGTGCTTTCGCTGGCGGAGATGTCGGCTGCGATTCCCGCGGCTGGCGGCGGTTACAGTTTCGCCCGTCAGGCCATGGGCCCCACCGGCGGTTACCTGACCGGCCTTGCAGTGCTGATTGAATACGCGCTGGCACCGGCCGCCATCGTTATCTTTATTGGCTCGGCGGTTCAGGAACTGCTGGGGTTCAACGGTCCCTGGGTATACGCCGCGTTCTATCTGATCTTTATCGGTGTGCATCTGGCCGGCGTGGGTGAAGCGCTGAAAGCCATGATGGTGATCAGTGGCCTGGCCGTATTCGCGATCATCGCCACCGGCGTCGCGCTGATCGGCAGCTTCGATGTCGCCAATCTGTTCGACATGGCGGTGACCGACGCTGCAGGTGCCTCAACCGCTTTGCCACTGGGCTGGTATGGCGTGTGGGCTGCCCTGCCCTTTGCCATGTGGCTGTTCCTGGCTGTAGAAGGCGTACCACTCGCGGCAGAAGAAGCGAAAAACCCGGCCAAGGATGTGCCCAAAGGCATCATCGGGGCGATGACCTTCCTGCTGTTTACCGCGCTGATCGTTGTGGTACTGACGGCCGGCTCCGCAGGTGCCAGCGCTACCGGCCAGAGCGCCGTGCCGCTAGTCGACGCCCTGAATGCCAATGGCAACAGCACGTTGGCTACCGTGGTGAACGTGCTGGGGCTGGCCGGTCTGGTCGCGTCGTTTTTCTCGATCATCTACGGTTATAGCCGGCTGGTATTTGCCTTGTCCCGTGCAGGCTACCTGCCGCGCTCACTGTCACTGACCACCAGCCGCAAGGTACCAGCCCGTGCGTTGATCGTGCCTGGCGTCTTCGGCTTTCTGGTCTCGCTGAGTGGTGAGGGTGATCTGATCCTGGCTATGGCCGTGGTTGGCGCTACCGTGTCTTACGCATTGATGGCCCTGAGTCATATCCTGCTGCGCGTACGCCAGCCGAATATGCCGCGCCCCTACAAAACACCCGGCGGCGTAGTCACCTCGGGTATCGCGCTGGCACTGTCCCTGGTCGCACTGACTGGTGTGTATGCCTTTGATCCTCGCGCCTTCAACTACACGCTCATTCTGTTTGTGATCGGCGGCGCCTACTACTTCTTCTACAGCAAGCACCATCTGGTGGCGAAAACTGCAGAAGAGGAGTTCGACATGCTGGCTGAGGCAGAGTCTGCGCTTGAGGCTGACCAACCAGACGCCGGAGTCGCCATAAGCCGCGCCTGAAAATCTCACCTGACAAGGCTCGCTGACAAGAATTGGTACGCCCCTCGACAAGAGCCTTCTCGGTTCCCGGAACATAATGCCGACACGGGCCGCGTTTTACGCGGCCCGCCCCACACTGGCTTCCGGGAGAACAGCATGACAGAGCATATTTGTACGCCGGGCTGTATACACGGCGTTAGCGCAGACAACCAGAAAGACGTACTGGAAGAATTCGATACCGCTCGCCGCTCCTTCCTGCGCACCGCATTGGTAGGTGGTGGAGCAGTATCCTTGGGTGCCATGGGCATGTCGCCAATGGCTCACGCGGCAACCGCCGCCGGAGCGACCACCGGCACTGATCCAGACGCACCCGGCCCCATGCACTACTACATTCCCGCCACCCCCGAAACAGTGCTCTGGGGCTACTTCAGTAAAGTAGCCAAACCGGTTATCGAAATCGAATCCGGCGACTTTGTCACCATGGAAACCCTCACCCATCATGCCAACGATGACGCTGAACGCATGGTCAAGGGCGATGCCGGAGCGGAGAGCATTTTCTACTGGGATGCCCAGCGCAAAGGCGTAGACCGTCGCGGTGCCGGGCCAATGGACGCCAAGATTGGCGCAGGCGGGGGTGCGGGCGTTCATATCTGTACTGGCCCGGTGCGGATCAGGGGCGCTCAACCAGGCGACATCCTCGAAGTGCGCATCGCTGACGTGGTGCCCCGCCCCAGTGGCAACCCGGACTACAAAGGCAAGACCTTCGGCAGCAACGCCGCCGCCTGGTGGGGCTTTCACTACGGCGACATGCTCACTGAACCGAAAAAGCGCGAGGTGGTGACCATCTATGAAGTAGACACCACCGGCGAGCGCAATTGGGCCAAGGCGGTATACAACTATCGCTGGACAGCGCAAACCGACCCTTTCGGCGTAGTGCATCCGACCATCGACTACCCCGGCGTACCGGTTGACCACAGCACCATTACCAAGAACGAGAATATCCTGCGGGATATCCGCATCCCGATTCGCCCGCACTTTGGCACCATCGGTGTGGCACCGGCAGAAGCCGATATGGTCAATTCGATCCCACCGAACCACACCGGTGGCAACATCGATAACTGGCGCATCGGCAAGGGCGCCAAAATCTATTTCCCGGTGGCGGTCGACGGGGCCATGTTCTCCGTCGGCGACCCGCACGCGTCCCAGGGCGATTCCGAACTCTGCGGTACCGCGATCGAATGCTCGCTGACTGGCACCTTCCAGTTCATCCTGCACAAGAAAGCCGACCTGCCCGGCACCGCCCTGGCCGAGCTGAACTATCCGCTACTGGAAACCCAGGACGACTGGGTATTGCATGGTTTCAGCTACGCCAACTACCTGGCCGAGCTGGGGCCCAATGCCCAGGAAGACATCTACAGCAAATCCTCGGTAGACCAGGCCATGCGCGATGCCTACCGCAAGATGCGGCACTTTCTGATGACCACCCAACATCTGGATGAGGACGAAGCCATGTCGCTGATGTCGGTCGCTGTGGATTTCGGCATCACTCAGGTGGTGGACGGCAATTGGGGCGTGCATGCGATCCTGAAAAAATCCATGTTTCCCGCGCGCCGCAGTGGCTAAACGGTCTGGCATGACAGTTGCCGCAATCAGACACAGATATCCTCAGTATTCGGGAGTACATCACTATCGTGTCTGATCTGAAGCGCTTTTCTGCCAGTACCATTCCGACCGAACTGCGCCAGCCAGCCTGGAACGATATCCTCGCCAGGCTGAGTCTGGCGAGCCATCCTGGCCCAGCCGTGGGGCCAGATATCAGTGGCCATGCGAGCTTGGCGGTTTCCGCCCGCGACTCGGTGTTCGCGCAAATCAGCGGGGCAGCGCAGCGCTTTTCGCCTTTCAGTGGCCAGGCGTATCAACCCTTGCAAGGCACCGTTATGGTGCTCGCCCTGCTCAGTGGCACTGGTCAGGTGCTCAGTGCCGAGCAGCCGCTCAAGCTTGAGTCCGGCGACATTATCCTGCTGGATCCGACCCAACATTGGAGCATAGAGCTGCAAACCGACTTCAGAGCAATGATAATCAAGCTCGAGTCGTCTTGCTTCCTGTTGCGTCTGGTGCGCACCGGCCGACAGGAAGCAAATCGCATCCGCCCACGGCAGGGCGTTGGCGCACTGTGCCTCAGCCTACTGCAATCACTCACCGAACAGCTCCAGCATCTGGAGCGTGAAGAGCTTCCGGCACTGGAAGCCACCCTCGCGGAGCTACTGGTGGCCTGCCTATCGCACAAACAGAACGGCTCCCACGAAGAGAGCACAGACGTGCAACTGGCGCACCTGCGGCGGGTGTGTCGCTCAGTGGACTCGCGGCTGGACGAGCCTGACCTGCATATTGAACAGATCGCCAGGCAGGAGGGACTGTCTGCGCGCTATGTGCAGAAGCTGTTCAAGAGCAGCGGCACCACCTTTAGCGAATATCTCAAGAGCCGGCGCATTCAGCATTGCTGCATGGATCTGGCGAATCCGGCATTGGCCCAGTTCAGCATCGCCCAGCTGTGCTACCGCTGGGGCTTCAACGATGCAGCCAACTTTAGCCGTGCATTCTCGCAATATACCGGCATGTCGCCACGAGCCTATCGTGCCTCCCCTCCCAGCGACCTGCACGATCAACTGCGGCGCGGCTGCCCGCAAACCGTGCCCACAGCCAGATCGTCGATCAATCCGCTCGCGGATCCTTCAAGGGATGACATGCAGGCGCGTCGTCGCCCGTTTCAGGAAGTACTCGACGATCACGCCCGCTACGCCCTGTCGCTGCGACTAGAGCCCAAGCGTATTCCGCCTGCCGTGCAGACCTCGGAGGCAACCACCGTCACTCAGGATGATGCCCCGCGCCAATACTACCTTCCGGTCTCGGCCAAGACGGTGCACTGGGGCTATTTCAGCAAGGATCTCAAGCCCGTTCTGACAGTGCGCTCCGGGGACATCGTCACAATTGAAACGCTGTCGCAGCACGCAACGGACGATTGCGAACGCATGATTGACGGCGACCCCGGAGCCGAAAGTGTCTTTCACTGGACCCCGACCGGCAAGAATGTCGACCGGCGCGGCGCGGGCCCGATGGACGCGTCCATTTTCGGTCGCGGCGCCGGTGAAGGTTTTGGCGTGCACATCTGCACCGGGCCTGTGTACATCACCGACGCCGAGCCTGGAGACGTGCTTGAAATCCGCATTCTGGACATCCGCCCACGCCTCAGTTGCCACCCCACACATCAAGGGCGCCATTTTGGCAGCAACGCCGCCACTTGGTGGGGCTTTCAGTACGATGACCTGCTGACCGAGCCCAAGAAGCGCGAGGTAGTCACCCTCTACGAGGTGCATCAGCACACTCACCCGCCGCATGCCAAGGCGGTGTACAACTTCCGCTGGACCCCACAGACCGACCCCTACGGCGTGGTGCATCCCACCATTGATTACCCTGGGGTACCGGTGGACCATGCAAGCATCGATAAACAGTTCGGCATTCTGGAAAAGGCCAGCATTCCTGTCCGACCACACTTCGGCGTGATGGCGGTGGCGCCGCGCGAAACCGGCCTGGTCGACTCCATCCCGCCGAGCTACTTTGGCGGCAATATGGACAACTGGCGCGCCGGCAAGGGCGCCAAGCTGTTTCTCCCGGTTGCCACACCTGGCGCACTGTTTTCGGTGGGCGATCCCCATGCGTCTCAAGGCGATTCGGAACTGTGCGGCACCGCCATCGAGTGTTCCCTGACCGGCGTGTTCCAGTTGGTGCTGCACAAACAGCGGGATCTGCAAGGCACCTTCATGGACGGGCTCAGCCATCCCTTTCTAGAAACCCCTGACGAATGGGTGCTGCAGGGTATGAGCTTTACCGACTACCAAGCCGAACTGGGCCCCAATGCGCAGACCCAGGTGTACAAGAATTCGTCGATGGAAGCGGCGATGCGCGACGCCTTCAGAAAAACCCGCCATTACCTGATGAAAGAACACCAACTCAGCGAAGATGAGGCCATCTCGCTCATCTCCGTGGCCGTGGACTTCGGCATTACCCAGGTGGTGGATGGCAACCTGGGCGTACATGCAATCATCCGCAAGGCTATCTTCCCGGACTACCTAAGCGGTCGGGACTGAGGTCGCCCCGGCTGGGGCGACCTGACCCAGACTAAATACCGGCCTGTTCCGACTGATTGGCTTCGGCCACCTTCAGCGGCCTCTTCTCGACCTTTTCTCCTACAGCCAAGCTGTAATCTCGCAGCGTCTTGGGATTGTAAGGATCACCTATCCAGCGGGTTGAAGGCACAAACTTGGCTGATATCAGGCTGTCCTGAGGTTGCAACGCAGTGAAGCTCAAGCCGACCATCTCGGCAAAGGTGTGGATAAAATGCGCATTCGAGTAAGGCCTGTCGACGGCAGCGGCCCAGGTGCTCAGATCACGATGCTGCTTGAACTCAGGTGAAGCCCAGACCACGAAAGGCACCGTATACATCGCCGAGGTAGGCGCACCTTCATTGCGCCCGGTAGACAGTTTTTCCGGGTTGTCATACACCTCCTCACCATGATCCGAGAAGAACACCAACAGGCTGTTATCGTCCCGCGCCCGCGTCACATCAATCAGGCTAGCCACTACATCGTCGTTGTAACGCACCGCATTGTCATAGCTGTTGTATTCGGCCAGCAGCTCCGGCGTGATCCAGTCTGGCGCGCCGACGGTGTCCTTGAAGTGTGCAAAGGATTCTGGGTACCTGTAGCTGTAGCCCCTGTGTGTGCCGAGCATATGCACGATGATCAGCTTCTTTGGTGCTGCAGAAGCCAACGCTGCCTCCACCGGCTCCAATACCGCGCCGTCATACTGATTGGCGTTCTGTTGGCGGTTATTGTTCAGGTATACCTGGTGATCGGCCATCTGCGAGAAGGTCGTCAACATGGTGTTACGCCGAGTCTGGGTCTGCTGATTGGTGATCCAGGTGATCTCGTACCCCGCCTGTTTCATCATGTTCAACAAGGTTGGCTCATTGAAAAAGCGCTCAGGGCTTTTCGAATCGGCAAACGACAGAATCTGTTGAAGAGCCTCAATGGTGTAGGGGCGCGGCGTGACCACATCGTTGAATACCAGCAGCTCACCTTGATCATGCAGGGCATCCAGGCGCGGCGTGGTTTCACGCGGGTAGCCATACAGGCTCATGCGCTGGCGATTGGTCGATTCACCCAGCACCAGTACCACGGTATCCGGCAGGGTCTCGACCGCCACCAAATTCTGCAGCGGTTTGACCTTGCGATTCTGCTCCAGCAGCTCAGCCATGTCGGCCATCTGTTCCCGGTACTTCACATAGCCGAATACCAGGTTCCAGGGCGCGGCTGGCTCCATACGGATAATCTGGTGGTAAGTGGCCTGGGCTATCGGTGCCTCGGGCCTGGTCGATGGAGCGGCCAGTGTCCCGATAAAGGGCCAAAAAGCGATCAATGCGAATATCGCGCCGTAGCCCGCCTGCTGGCGGCGGCTAAGGTCGACCGGTCGCAGTTGGCTCCACATCCATAGCGGAATCGCGGTAAAGACCATCAACAGCGGGACAAACCACCATTGCCAGTAGGACTGGATAAACTCGCTACTTTCTGCGGCATTGGACTCAAAGGCGATAAAAATCGCACTCTGGGAAAACTCCTGTCCGTAGATAAGAAAATAGAAAATCGAGGTCAGCGCCGCTGGCCACATGACCAGCCCAGCCACGGCCAACACCTGTCGGGTATAGCGCGGCAGCAGTACTACCGGCAGCAACCACAGGAAGCTCATCAGCAAGGTCTGCCTGAGCCCGGTAGAGCCAGACATGCCAGTGATGAAAATCGGCAGGTGATAGCTAAGAGAGAAGAACGCAATAAAGCAGTAAGCCCATATTATCGGGTGTTTTCGAGCGAACGCGCGCATGTGAATCGGCCTGTTGGACGTTGTGATGGCGCGATGCTATGGGCTGAATCTTAAACTAAGCTTAAAACCCAGAAACAATTAACAGCGTTAGATTCATCTCCTGCTGAAATATCTACATACATTGCTGCAGAGCACAGCTAGTATTCTTCCAAACAATTCTGCGGAGCAGACCCTAAGTGACCAGCCATCCGGGCGACCAACAAAAACAACCCACTCCCCGTCTTTCCCGTTTATTGGTGCTAGCGGCTACTACGCTGTTGCTATCAGCTTGCCTGGACGGCGGCGGTAAGTCGGCATCAAATAATGACGCAGCCCCCCCTGTTGCGGAGGCAAAGCCGAATCTGATTCTGATCATCGCCGATGATGTGGGCGTCGACCAGTTGACCAGTTTCGGCTTCGGTGGCGTGCAGCCTCCGGCCACCCCGACCATCGACAGTCTGGCCGCCACCGGCGTGCGTTTCAGCAACACCTGGTCCATGCCTACCTGCTCCACTACCCGCGCTGCGCTGTTCAGTGGCCGTTATCCGCCGCGCACCAACGTCAACACAGCGATCGTATCCACCGATTTTGCCAACTCCCAGACCTCTCCCTTCGAGCAAACCCTGCCCCGTGTGCTAGCGGACCAGGGTTATGTCAGTGCTTATATCGGCAAAATTCACGTGACAGGGTCGGACGTCAATCCCGCCAACCATCCCTTCGGTGACGAAGCTATCAGGGCGCTAGGCTTTGACTACTTTGCTGGCTATTTTGATGGCGGCCCGCGTCCGATTGACGTAACCGCAGGCCTGGATAACCTGGACAGCAGTGCAGCACCCTATACCTGCGGCTTTGTGCCCTTGGCCTCAGACCATCCTCAAGGTGCTGATAGCGGCGCTTGCTATCAGCCAAGCGGTGCATGCGAAGAGCTCAGTAGCGCCAATTCCTCAGTGCCCGGCAAGGTCTGCCTGGAGCGCGGCGGACTGTTTGACCCCAGCCAGCAATGCGCGGCCCAGCTACCGGCGTATCTCGATTTCACTCGGCAGAACGCCTATTACACCGCCGAAGTGGTTATCAGCGATGCCAACAGCGCGCAGAAACTGCAGGTAAACGATCCCGCCACACGCCTGTACCGTACGCAATTGGAATCCAACTTCGCCATAGACTGGATTCAGTCGCAAAGTGATGACCAACCCTGGATGCTTTCGCTCGGCTACTCCGCATCGCACGCGCCACTGCAACCCGCGCCAGCAAGTCTGGCCCCGGAAGCCGGAGCACTGGATACCGGAATCGCCTGCGATAACGGTGCCGATACACGGCAACTGATGAACCAGACCATGGAGGCACTGGATACAGAGATTCGCCGCGTGCTGCTGGCAGCCGGGGTTTATATCGAGAACGCTTCCGGCGAGCTGGAATACAACCCCGCCAGCAATACCGTTGTCGCCTTCGTCGGCGACAACGGCACCTACGGGCCAGTGGTCAAAGAGCCTTTCTTGCCCGCGCGCAGCAAAGGCACGGTATACCAGGGCGGTATCTGGGTGCCGTTGATCGTGACTGGCGCCTCTGTTGAGCAACCTGGGCGGTCCGTTGGCGCCATGGTCAACTCCACCGACCTCTATCACCTGTTCGCCACACTCGGCGGCGCAGACTTGAGCGCCCCGGAAGTGGCGAACCGGCTGGATGCGCAACCCATGGACGACTATCTGGCCAATGCCGACGCTGCGCCCATACGGGATAGCAACTTCTCCATGTCCGGGCGCAATCTGGCCAGCGCCATTCCCCAACCCTGCGTACTCACCGATGTGAATATCTGCCTGCAACTCTTCCCGCAGAAAGGCTTGTGCATCTCCGAAGGCGGTACCTGGTATGGCGACGATGGCGTTGTGCCTGGGCAATCGTTCAGCTCTTGCTGCGCGGTGAACACCTACCGGGTAGACGAAGGCGAAGCGCCCTTTGATATTCTCGCGGAAACCCAGCGTACCGTCCGAGATGACAACTTCAAGCTGCTGCAACTGGAGGAGCCAAACTGCGCCGCCGGGGATGGCAGCCTGACCCAGCGCTACGAGTTCTATGAAATCAACGAAAGCGGCTCAATCCAGGGCCTGGACAACTTTGCCGCCCAGGATCTGCTGACCCGCCCTGCGTTGACGCCTGATCAGCAGGAGCATTACAACACTCTGCTGGCCAAGCTCGACAGCATCATCACGTCCGAGCCTGCGTGCCCCGGCGACGGCAACCTGGACCGCGTGATCAACCAGCAGGATCTGGATGACTGGGCGGTGTTCGCCGAACTCAACGACGGCCGCTCCAGTTGGTACGACTTCAACCTGGATGGCCTGACCGACGCCGCTGACCGGCAGATTATTGAGGACAATCTCGGTTTGGACTGCCTATAAAAGGAAAGAAAGCGATATAGCGCAAAGTGTATTGAAACGTTGCGCTATATCGCGGTCAGACATTGGGTGAACCATGGCACAATAAGCAGGCCCTGACTGCTTCAGGCCCCAACCCATGTCGTAACGGGCAGACCGAATGAATTTATTGCAACGCGCCTACCGCAAGTTCAACCCAGACAAGAACCCAGATCTGGAATTGGCCTTTCGGCATAGCGAAGACAATCTGCCGACCCTGTGGCTGATCGGCAAGACCGGCGCCGGCAAGTCGTCACTGATACGCGCGGTAACCGGCTCGGACGATATCGAAGTAGGCCGTGGATTTCGGCCTTGCACCGAAACCGCAGTACGCTACGACTTTCCTGCCAGCACCCCGGTGCTGACCTTTATGGACACCCGTGGCCTGGCCGAGGCTGGCTATGACGCTTCCGAGGATATCAAGGCCTGCGAGGGCAACAGCCACGCGCTGGTCATCGTCATGCGCGCAGACGATCCTGAACAGTCCGAGCTGTTGCGCGCCGTCAAACAGATCAGAAAGTCCGGCAAGATCCGCAACGCATTGCTGGTGCATACCGGCATAGAGTTGCTCGATACCCTCGAAGAACAACGCCGATGCATCCTGCACAACCAGACCGCCGTAGAGGCGATCTGGGGTGATATCGATAGCGCCCCGGTCGATCTGATCGGCCGTACCGGCCAGCCAGTGGGCATTGCGGAGCTGATCGAAAAGCTCGGGCAGTTTCTACCTATTGTCGCTGAACTCTTTGAAAAGCAAGAAAAGCGCTCCGTGGAAGAAACCAATTTCGAGCATTTCAAAACCGAAGTTATGTGGTACGCCGGTGCTGCTGGCGCGACCGACGCCGTCCCGATACTCGGACTGGTAACCGTACCCGCCATCCAGACCAAGATGCTGCATAGCCTGGCCAATCAATATGGGCTGGAGTGGGACAAACGCCTGCTTACCGAGATGATCAGTACTCTAGGTGTAGGATTTGGCGTGCAGTACGCGGCGCGATTTGGCCTGCAACAACTGGTCAAGCTGATACCGGTTTACGGCCAGACGGTTGGCGCGGCGTCCGCTGCGGTGACCAGCTATTGTGTGACTTACGCCCTGGGGCGCGTGGGCAGCATGTATCTTTTCAACAAGGCCAGCGGCAAGCCCACCTCCCCCGAAGAACTCAAAGCCACCTACAAACGCGCCTTCGAACACATTCTGCCGGTAGCCAAAGATGACACTGAAAAGCACCGTTAACGCCGTACGCTCGGCGTTGCAGCTATCCAACCGGCTGGGGCCCTTCCTGCTGATTGCGATTCTGCTGCCCATCGGCCTGCTGGTGCTGTTCGGGCTGTACGCCATTATTCGCTACAACTACATACTCACCTTTGTCGGCCTGCTTGGCCTGCTCACGCTAGCCGCGATGCTGCCGTACTTTCTCGCGGCCCGCAGGCGGCGCAAGATCGCCCCGCAAATTGAAGCCAGTTTGGAAGCCAGCCTGGAAAAAGAGCTGGAAACCCCAGCCTACTGGACGCCGTGGGACAAACAGGTGCAGCAAGCGCTGCTGCCGGAAGTGGTCACCCTGGTGCAAAGCACCGAGACCTGGCGCAGCGTGCCCGACAGCGCGCTGATACTGGCCCGCAGCGTTGCCGAGCAGTACGGCAAGGGCAGCAAAAATGCCGAGTGGGCCTTCTCGCCCATCGCCCTCTTGGCGATCCTGGAGCAGCTTACCCAGCGTTACCGCCGCACGCTCAAGGCCAACGTGCCAGGCATCAACCACCTTAAAATCTCCCACGTACTCTGGCTGGAAGAAAAAGCCGACCAGTTCGCCCCGGCTATGACCCTGGTCAACGTCTACCGCAAGGTGCGCATGCTCACTCCGGAAGGCATGCTCGCCGAACTCGGCAGCCAGGCCCTGGGGCAATCCTTTGAAGGGCTCAGTGATGAAATGCAGCAGCGTCTCAAACGCCTGCTGCTGCTGGAAGTACTGCGCTCGGCCATCGATCTGTACGGCGGGCATTTTCGCTTTGAAGATGACGAACTGAATGTCACCGCCGCCACGCGCAAGGACGACACCCGCAATGCGGACAAACCCGAGCCAATCCGCATTTGCCTGATCGGCCAGACCGGCGCGGGCAAATCCTCGATCATCAATGCCCTGACCGAAGGCTGGCAAGCCGAGACCAGCGCCCTGCCCTCGACCGATCGCGGTCTGGTTTACGAATGCAAGGTAGACGGCATTCCATTTCTGCGCCTGCTTGACCTGCCCGGTCTGAACGGCGACGCGAAAATCGAGAAGGTATTGTTCGAGGAAATGGTCCAGTCCGATATGGTGCTCTGGGTACTGCGCGCCAATCAACCGGCGCGCAAGCTGGATCAGGAGTTCGGCGAGCACTTCCGCCAATGGCACAGCAAGCGCATCCACTATCAGCCCCCGCCGCTGATCGGCCTACTGAATCAGGTAGACCGCCTTGGCATCCAGAACGACTGGCAACCGCCCTACGAGCTGGACCACCCCGAGCCAGGCAGCAAGGCAGAACTGATCCGCGAAGCACTGGATTTCAACCGGGAAGTGCTCGGCCTGGATGACATCCTGCCGCTGTGCGTCTCGCCCGAGCGCGAGCAATACAACGTTGAAGCGCTACGCGATCTACTCAGCCAGCGTTATGACAAGGCCATTAATGTGCAGTTGAACCGCAAGCGGCGCGAAGCCAGCGGGTTTTCCGCTTCGCGGGAATGGAAGCGCGCGCGGCAGGCGGCGGGGTCACTCTATGAACTGATGCGCCCGCGCGACAAGTAAGCCGGACCTAGCCTATATGCGTAGAGAGCTTGTGCACCGCCGCAATCTCGCCGCTCCAGATCATCTCGTAATGCGCCGTCTGCACTACTGACTTGACCAATCTGGGCGTAAACAGCCCCCAGCAAATGCCTTCCGGCTGACGCACCGAGTGAAAGCGCAACGCAGTGGCTTTGGCTTCCAGTGAGCTGCGGCCGAGCGCGCGTGAGGCGCTGTAATCGCTGGGTGCGTAGATCGGATCCTTGCGCGGCACCGCCAGCGCGTCCAGCGTTCCAGCTTCATTGAAGCGCGCCGTCAGCCCGCGAAACACGAAGCGCTCGTAACGCAGGTCCGGTACCTTCGACCAATAGGCCTGCTGGTGATAGCGCACTTCGGCAATCGCCGTTTCCATACTATCGCCCAGGTAGAGCATGCCAAAGGAGCCATCACTAAAGCGCGACCCCTCTGGATTCACATGGGTAAAAGGTGCAGTGGCGTAGGAGCAACCCTGAATACCAAACGGAATATCACCACGTGGCAGCATCTCCAGGCTGCCCGCCTGGCTGAGCATGCGCGGGTTGGTCAGCGACTGCAGTGCATAAAGCTGCTCGAACTCCTCCGCACTGGCGACGTCTTCGAAAATGGCAATCGGCGGGAATTTGGAATGCACCAATCGGTAAGCACGAACTGTGCTGTCAGGCAGTACCTCAAGCTGGTCAGCCGTTACCACTGGCCACCCCGCAACGCATCAATGCGCCGGAAGGTTTCATACACCGCGACAATATCGCCCTCGCCCATCACCTCCAGCGGCGAGCGGCCGAAGAAAAACGCATTATCGTTTGGCATGCGCATGAATCCGTAGAGGTTTTCCGGGTTATCGAAAATGGTCCGCAGCGCCGCGTGCATGTTCAACACAAAGCTCACCCGCGTAAGCTGGTCGCGATCCAGATTGATCGACGCCAGCCCGTCCTTGCGCTTGGCCCGAGCGTAGGTACTGTGCGAGACGCGCAGAATCGCCTCGCCCTGCTCCCCCGTTGCACCCCATTTATCCAGAATGGCGACAGCGGTGCGCAGGCCCGTAGCGGAAGCGGCTTTGCTGTCGGATGTAGCAAGCGCAGTCAGCATGACAACAACCTCTTGTAAACTATCTACAGACACTATACTCCAATATAAATATCTGTAAACACACCGCACAAGCACAACTTAACTGGTTGTAGCCTGCGCTTCGCCTGGGTTCTCCTTAGCCCTAGGCGCGCCGCCAGACAGTTGCCAACCAGGGCTGCTGCTCACGCGGCAAGCCGGCAGGACGATAGTAGTGCTCAATCTCGACAAACCCCGCTGCCTGCATAAATGCCCGCCAGGTTTCCAGACGGTAATAGGCGGCATAGCGATCACCGGTCCAGCCTTCCTGATCCTCACCTCGCGGGTTGGAGCTGAACAGCACGCCACCGGGCTTCAGGCTCTGGTGCAACTGCCGTAAAGCGCCAGGCAGCTTCTTGCTGGGGATGTGAAACAGGGTGGCGTTGGCGAAAATGCCATCAAAGCGCTCGGCCGGCAGATCCAGTGCGAGAAAATCCTGCAGCCAGACTTCGCAGCCACTGTCTTGCCGGGCCATCTCGACAAAGCTTTCGCAACCATCCAGCCCCACCGGCACATGCCCCATCGCCTTGAAGGCGCGCAGATCACGCCCCGGCCCACAGCCCATATCCAGTATCTGCCACGGTGCAGGCGCCTGGATATTGCGCAGCAAGGCGTCGATGTTCTGGCTCACGTCGTGATCGCGCGTGCCTTCACGAAAGCCCACGGCGTTCTGCTCGTAGTGCATCAGGGTCTGCCGAGCCAGCTCTGCCAACTCATTTTGTTCTCTGTCACTCTCCACCGGTGTTCCAGTCATTCTTCAATACCTTTTAAACAAACTGATCTAATCCCCTGTTTCAGGGTCTCAGTGATCGTCATTAATTCAATGGATCAACCCATGATCGCGTTCGATTGGCAGCGCATGCTGCTGGATGATTTTCCCGTGGCATTTCTCGGCGAGGTAGCCTTTCGCGCCCTTTTTGCCTTTCTTATCGTTTTCCTGTTCCTGAAAATCAGCGGACGCCGCGGCGTTCGCCAGCTATCGCTGTTCGAACTGGTCATGATCCTCACGCTAGGGTCAGCCGCGGGTGATGTGTCCTTTTACGAGGACGTACCGCTATTACCTATAGCCATGGTGTTTATCACCCTACTGCTGCTTTATCGTCTCACTGTTCTGGGTACCAGTCACAGCAAACACTTTTCCAACTGGCTGGAGGGCAAGCCAGTGACCATCATCAAGGACGGTGTGTACGAATTGAAAAGCCTGGACCATCTTAATATTTCAGCAGACGAGTTCTTCATGGAGCTGCGCCAACAGGGGGTAGAACACCTGGGGCAGGTCCGCTTGGGCATTCTAGAGACCGATGGCGACGTAAGCCTGTATTTTTACTCGTCAGAAGACGTCAAGCCGGGGCTGTCTGTTCTCCCTCCAGAGCATCGCCCTGTTTACAAGCTAACGCCCGCCAGCGGAGACCATGCCTGTGTTCGCTGCGCGCATACACAGCATATTGAAAGTCAGCAAACGGCGCAGTGCCCGCGTTGCGGTAATGACATCTGGTCGCCCGGGTTGAGCCGTGAACGTGTGCAATGAAATTGCTGGAGCGAATCGAGGTGCACGGCAGCAGCGCGCTCGGGATTGATATTGAAGCTTATCGGCGTAAGGGATTGTTGATGCCGGCGGATCTATGATGCGCCTGCATTGCCACATCCACTGCGCCCAACGCGCCTTCCATATACCCGCCCTGCTCGGCCGTCGCCTCGCTGCCAATCAAGCGCATCATGTCCTCCCACGGCGGCGCTAATGAAAAGCTGCGCTCAAGATATCCGTGTGCACCCGATGCTACCTGGTCCTGATCGGTTGCGGTAAAG
The DNA here is from genome assembly GCA_963974865.1 of uncultured Pseudomonadaceae bacterium. Taxonomy (GTDB): domain Bacteria; phylum Pseudomonadota; class Gammaproteobacteria; order Pseudomonadales; family Pseudomonadaceae; genus Halopseudomonas. The sequence continues at coordinate 43,550 of CAXBEU010000021.1, forward strand.
GGATCGGCAGCCCAGTCGTACAGGTAGTCCTCGATAGGGTCAGCAGCCTGATCGCCAAACAACCGACCAAGCTGGGCTCGGCATAATGCCTTCAGGTCAGACTCACCGATGCGGGCGCGCTGGGCTGCACTCACGCCCAGAAAGCCAAACAGCGCCGCTCCACCGTCATTGCAGGCATCGTGCAGTTCAGCCATCGGGCCAATGCGACTGAATGCATCACCGGACAGCCCCGCGTCACGCCAGAACGGCTTGGCATAGCGTGCAACATACTTGGCATGCGCAGCCATCCATGTCGGCACAGCCATCAACTGCTGTAACTCGGGCTGCAAAAGCCCCGGCGTAAATTGAATTCCCGCGATCAATCGTGGCGGCAACGCCAGCCAAAGACTTGAATAATAGGATGCCTGCACCGGCTCGCCTGAAAACGTCAGCCGCACCCCCTGCTCTTCCAGATGCACAGACGTCAGTGCAGCGTTCAGATGCACCTGAGATGGCGGCAAGGAGGCAGCCAGCGCTTCCGCCAGGCGACTTGTTCCGCCCTCCACACGCATAGAAGTGTTGCCCGGCAGATACCCTGATGTACGCACAACGCCCGCCACCTGGTCCTCCACCAAGGTAGCGCCTGCCGTGTATTGCTCAAACGCAGGCAACCCCAACTCAGCCACAAGGTTATGCATAAGCGGCTGAAAGTCAGGCCAGAACCAGGATGGCCCGAGATCAAAACCGCCTGACGCAGTCGACAGAATGCGGCCACCCAGCCGACTGCGCGCCTCGAAAAGGTCAAACGCGATACCGAGCTGATGTAGCCGATAGGCCGCATACAGCCCAGCCAGGCCACCGCCGATAATGGCAATTCTTGCTTGAGTCATGGGTAACCTCGGAGGGGGGAACGAACAAGCCTATCGCTGCTTGGTAATTTGCTCATATTCGTATCGGCTAAGGAGCTTGTTAGTGCTAGCTACCATTCAGGGCTTGCTGAAATTATTTCTGATAGAGCTCAAAATCATTGCCGTCCTTGCTCATCAACGTCACCAGCTTCGGATGAACAAACAGCTTTTCCTTGCCCGCTGATTTTTCTGTTAACACTTCTATCTCGCAAAGCTGCTTCAAATAAACGGAGGCGGTTTGGCGCTTGGCAATGTCACGTTCTACCAGATCGCTAATGCGTATATAGGGCTGTTCAAAGATGAGCTGGATCAGTTCATGGCTGTAAATTTTGGGCAGCTGCGTACGCACGTGCTCGGAGGTATGTTCTATGAGCCTTCTAATGGACTCAATTTTGGCACAGGTCCAGTTGGACGTGACCTCCACGCCTCTCAGCATAAACAGAATCCACGCCTGCCAATCCTGCTCCCGAGTAACTTGCGTGAGTAGCCGGTAATAGTCCTGCTTGTGCTCAAGGATATAACGGCTCAGATACAGAATGGGCAGAGTGAGCAGCTGCTTCTCAATCAGGTAGAGCACATTAAGAATACGGCCCGTGCGACCATTACCGTCAAAATAAGGATGTATTGCTTCAAACTGGTAATGACTAATCGCCATTTTAATCAGTGGGTCTATATCGTCTTCGGCGTAGAGAAACTGCTCCCAATTACCCAATAGATCCCGAATAGCGCCCTCTCCTACCGGCGGCGTATATACCACCTCTCCTGTATCCTGATTACCGATAACGGTGCCTGGGATTTTACGAATATCCATCTCCTGAGCCTTCAGAGTGCTGCAAATCTCTGTGGCCGTGGTGATGCATAGCGGGCGGCGATTGAGTTGTTTGAAACCTTCATAAAGGGCCGTGCGGTAGCTCAAAGCCTCCTTGGTCGCGGCGTCGGCCGCGCTGTCCTCCTGGGCAAACTGAAAAAGCCTATCCATGGTAGTGACGATATTTTCAATTTCCGAACTGTCTTTGGCTTCTAACAGCGGCACCAAATTGATCAGCAGCGTTTGATTGGGCAACAGTTGACCTGCCTGCTTGAGCTCTGCCAGTGCGGCACGCGCATTAATACAGGCTTTTAGAATGGGTACCGTTTCAACGCGCTGGCGCTCAGGCGGTAAAAGCGGAAGCGCGTTATAGGGCTGATCGGCTCGCCAAGTCATGTTTAATTCGCCTGAGGTTTTCGACACGTTTCAATTGACTGCCAGTTTATGTCGATGATATCGACACAACAAGTTTATATGTCGAAATACAAGAAAAATATCGACATGAGAACTCCGTACAAAAAATGAGCGGGTCCTTGTATTGCCCCTTGCTGGCATCTGACATAACCTCGCTGACGGACAGCTAATGCATTACAACAAAACCAATATCAGGGATCAGAATGAAAAAAGCCATTTACGGAGCGCTCCTGCTGGGCTCAACCCTTCTGCTCAGCGCTTGCTCGAGCGGGCCGTCGGAAAAGGACGTCAAAGCGCTGCTGGAAGCGCAAATGGAGCAGATGTCCGCCATGTTGGGTGAGCTCGGCGGCGAGAGCATGTCCGGCATGCTGAAAGTCGAGATCCACGACGTCACCCTCCATAGTTGCGAAGAAGAACGCACGGATGTCTACCGCTGCGATGTAGAAGTGGATGCGACAGCACCGGTCGTAGGCCGCTCGGTACAACGCTCGGAAATATTAATGGCCAAATCCAAGGATGGCTGGATACAGGCGCAGTGACGTCGGCGTCATTTGTGGCCGTAAAGCTGAAGCTGTTGGGTTGAATATGTAGCGTTAACCCGTCTTACCCAGCCGGCGCGAAGCCAAAAGCAACACAGCCGCAATAATTACCTCCGGGACGATCAAATCAAGCGCCAGCGCCGCATCATGCACCGCCCAGGCCAGCACCCGCCCCACCGCAGCGATGCCCAACAATATAGCTGCCGGGTAATACCAGAGGCGCTGAGACGTTACCAGAGCAAGCAGAATAAGCACGCCCAGAGTGAGGAAGAACGCGGCGAAGTCACCGATCTGCGTACTGCGCCCGACATCGTCCAGCAGGGGCATGCCCAACTGACCCGCCGCGCCAGACGGATCAACCAGCCAACGCAACCCGATCAGCAGGAACATCAGGCCAAGCAACCCCACAAGCACAGCCAGTACCTTGTTCATTATTATCTCCGGGATGACGACCAGTTTGGCTGGCCTCCGTGGAGCTATCATCTTGCGGGTCTGGGCAAATAACAAGCTGCCTGTTACCGGCTCAGCGCTTCTACTTGATAGCGGCTAAGAGCCAAAACGAGACTAGGGGCGATTCAGATCAGTGTCCCAGCACTGTCGCTCTAAAGGCTACATTTGTAGCTCTGAAGGCGACAACTTGAGAACCGACATTAGCCGTCACGCCTGCCTATCAATCGTGAGGCGCCTCTGCTACATCAATGCTTGATGAAGAACACTGGCCATTTTCTCGTCAGGGATGGCTCACTTATCGGGTTTATCGGATTCGGGCTGTTGCGTTGCTGCAGTACATCGCATGCAGAGTCAACAAGCCTTGGAATCAATCTTCATCTGACCCCGGATAATCCCTATTTTTTCATCTCGGTCACTTTCCAGCGAGGGAGCCAGTGCCCCTACATCCACTCCCTACACAATGTCTCAGCCTGCGCCAACACCAACTGCGCTGCTTGCTCCTGCTGATCAGGCGGGTATTTGTACTTGCGAAGTATTCGTTTAACCATCAAACGCAGTTTGGCACGGACGCTCTCGCGGTTGTTCCAGTCCACAGTCACGTTCTTACGCAAGCTATCAGTCAGTTCATGGGCGATTTTGGCCAGGATCTCGTCGCCTAACTCGCGCACTGAGGCTTCGTTATTGGCAAGGGCGTCATAGAACGCCAGCTCATCCTCATTCAGCCCCAGCCCTTCCCCTCGCTTGCTCGCTTCAGCAAACTTCTTAGCCATCTCGATCAGCTCTTCGATGACCTGAGCGGTTTCGATAGAGCGGTTCTGGTAACGAGTAATGACATTGCCCAGCAGCTCCGAGAACTTCTTCTCCTGAGCGAGATTAGTGCCGAAGCGGCTTTTGATTTCACCCTCCAGCAGTCGCTCCAGCAGCTCGACTGCCAGGTTCTTTTCTGGCAGGTTGCGTACATCCTCCAGAAAGGCTTCATCAAGCAAGCCGATATTGGGTTTATCCAGCCCTACAGCCTCAAACACATCAACTACACCGCCAGAGACCACCGAGTTACCGATGATCTGACGAATCGCCAATTCGCGCTCTTCATCAGTTTTCTTTTTCTGGCTTACTTCGCGCTTAATCAACATGACCTTTACGGCCTGTAAAAACGCCACCTCATCCCGCACGGCTTTAGCTTCATCCAAGGTGCAGCACAGAGTGAAAGCTTTACTCATGGCCAGGGCATTATCAGCAAAACGCTTCTTGCCATCCTTCTCACCGAGCACATGGTTAGCGGCGCCAGCCATCAGCTTGTGGCCGCCAGTAAGGAAGTTGCTGTAATCAAAGCCATGCAGCATGGCGCGCAGGATATCGAGCTTTTCCTCTAGAACAGCGTATGCCTCGTGGGCGTCCACAGTGGGACGGCCACGGCCTTTGCTCGCGGTGTATTCCTTGAGTGCGGCTTTCAGTTCATTGGCGATACCAATGTAATCAACGACCAAACCGCCCTGTTTATCCTTGAATACCCGATTGACCCGTGCGATGGCCTGCATCAGGTTATGGCCTTTCATGGGTTTGTCGATATACAGAGTGTGCACGCAAGGTGCATCAAAACCGGTTAGCCACATATCGCGCACAATAACCATCTGCAGCGGGTCTTTGGGATCCTTAAAGCGTTTTTCCAGACGCTTCTTCACCTGACCGGGGTAAATGTGTGGCCGAAGCAGCGCCTTATCTGAGGCGCTTCCAGTCATCACGATCTTAATCGCACCCTTTTCAGGGTCTTCATCGTGCCAATCTGGGCGCAGAGCTACTATGGCATCGTACAAATGCACACAGATTTCTCGACTCATGGCGACCACCATAGCCTTGCCATCCTGGGCTTGATTACGCTCTTCAAAGTGGGCAACCAAGTCAGCCGCCACGCTGTGAATGCGCGGTTTCGCACCCACCACCTTTTCCAGTGCTGCCCAGCGGCTTTTCAGGCGTGCCTGCTGGTCTTCCTCTTCGTCCTCAGCCAGCTCATCTACCTGCTCGTCAATCAGCGGCAAGACTTCGTCATTTAGCGATAACTTGGCCAGGCGCGATTCATAGTAAATGGCGACCGTCGCGCCATCTTCCTGAGCCTGCTTCATGTCGTAGACATGGATGTAATCACCAAATACCGCACGGGTATCGCGATCCTCACCGGATACCGGGGTGCCGGTAAATGCCACAAAGGTTGCATTGGGCAGAGCATCGCGCAGATGCTGGGCGTAGCCCACTTGATAAACCGCTTTATCTTCTGCGGCCTTGAGCGGTTCCGGCGCCTTGAGTTCTGCGCTGAAGCCGTATTGGGTCCGGTGTGCCTCGTCAGCAATCACCACAATGTTGTGACGGTTGGAGAGCACTGGGAAGCTGTCTTCGTCTGCGCCGGGGGCAAACTTCTGAATAGTGGCAAAGACAATGCCGCCACTCGGGCGATTGTTAAGCTTCTCGCGCAAGTCGCCTCGTGTGCTGATCTGCACCGGTTGTTCGCGCAGCAAATCCTGGGAAAGAGAAAACACCCCAAACAGTTGGCCGTCCAGATCATTGCGATCGGTGATCACCACAATGGTCGGATTCTCCATTGCCGTTTCTTGCATGATTCTGGCGGCAAAGCAGGTCATGGTGATGCTCTTGCCCGATCCTTGGGTATGCCAGACCACGCCACCCTTTTGCGTACCGCCCGGACGAGAGGCAGTGACCACCTGCTCAATCGCCGAACGCACGGCGTGAAACTGGTGGTACCCAGCAATCTTTTTGACCAGCACGCCATCTTCTTCAAAAAGTACAAAGTAGCGCAGAAAGTCCATCAGCATGCGCGGCTCCAGCACGCCGCGCATAAGCGTTTCCATCTCGCTGAAGGCACCCAACGGATCAAGGCCGACCCCATCAATAGTACGCCAGCGAGAAAAACGCTCAGCATTGGCCGAGAGCGAGCCCATGCGCGCTTCAGTGCCATCGGTAATGATCAGGATTTCGTTGTAGTGGAACAGATCCGGAATCTGCTCCTTGTAGGTCTGAATCTGCTCGTAGGCCTTCCACAGATCAGCATTCACATCGGCAGGATTCTTGAGTTCAAGCAACACCAGCGGCAGGCCGTTGATGAACAGAATAATGTCAGGCCGACGGTTATTCTTAGGACCCAGAATCGTAAATTGGTTGACGGCCAGATATTCATTGGCAGCCGGCTTGGCCCAATCCACCAAGCGCACAAAGTCGCCGCGGGTTTCGCCGTCCTTCTGGTACTGAACAGGCACACCACCTACCAGCAAACGATGAAAATACCGATTAGCTGAAAGCTGCACGGGTAATCCAAGGTTAAGCACCTGACGCACCGCATCTTCACGCACTGCAGCCGGCATACTGGGATTCAGCCGTGCCACAGCCTCGCGTAGACGCATACCCAACACCACGTCGCGGTAGCTCTCCCGTTCAGGATTAGGGCCGTCATGCGCAATATCCGGGCCGTACAGGTGTTTGTAGCCAAGTTCGCCCAGGGTCTCCAGGGCTTCCTGTTCCAACTGGTCTTCGGTCATCAAATTCTCGCCTTTCCTGGCAGAAACTGCACTATGGCCGCCTGCGGTAACGCTGTCTAGGGCTGCGCGGAGAGCCCGGATCAGTCATTTCTATCAGCCCGGCTTGAACAGCAGGCTTAAGGTAGTTGTTGCTGAAGGTTGGCCTATGGTGCAAATCCAGTCGTTGCATAAGCTCGCTGGCCTTCAAGGTTTCACCAGGCTTTATAACCTGTAACAGCCGAGCTACTTGATCGCTTACTTGATCGCCTACTTGTACGCTTGCCACTGCTTCCTGCAGAGATTTATGCAGGGCCAGCAGCATAAACTCGATAAACACCGTCGTTTCCGACTGAGCATCCGCTGCAGCGAGAGCAGCATAGTAGGCCTGCTGCTGGTCTCGGATAACCGTTTCAACCGGCAAATAGGCCAGGACCGGACGCCAGCGACTGAGAATCAATGTTTGCCACAGGCGCCCCATGCGGCCATTACCATCGGCAAAGGGATGAATAAACTCAAATTCATAGTGAAAGACACAACTGGCTATCAGCGGGTGCAGTTCCGTGTTTGCGAGCCAGCCGAGTAGATCGTCCATCAGGGTAAATACGCGACTGGGCGGAGGCGCCATATGCAACAGCTGCTCGCCCCGGTAGATCCCAACTCCGCCTAAACGAAACCGCCCGGCATCATCCAACAGCCCGTGCATCAGTAATCCATGGGCTGCAAGCAAGTCGCGCCTGGAACCAGGATCCCAGCCCTGCATGGCCTCATAGGTGGCAAAGGCATTGCGTACTTCCTGAATCTCTCGAGGCAGACCCATGACGCGCTGGCCCGCCAGCACCGCAGTGACCTGATCGACGCTGAGCGTGTTGTTTTCAATAGCCAAAGACGCTTGAATGGTACGAATCCGATTACCCCTGCGCAGCTGCGGGGTGAGATGTGTATCGCCCAGCGCGGTCAAGCGACCAACCAATTCACTGATACTTGCGACCAGATCAAACATCTTTGGCGTCAGATTGACCGGTGGCTGATAGTTGCTCATGCCCTCGCTTCCCTCTGAGTATATGGCGTACTTTTTAAGTGATCGCTGAGCGGCAATGACAGCAGTTCCGCGCCCATCAGTTGGTCATTATCCAGGTCAAAGGGTAACGCCCAGAGCCGTAGGTTGTGGTCAAAATCAAAAGGCGACAGCGCAGTGGAGAACTGCCCCCAACGGGGATAGATCAGTACCAGCTCGCCTTTGCCTCCCAGGTATTTTTGCCCGTAGGCATAAAGCTGATAAAAATCGGCCTGGCTCAACCCGTATTTGCTCTGCCTATCATGAGAGGCCAAACGCTTCCATTTGGTGTCCAACACCCAAGTAGTTTCACCCTGCTGCACAAGCAGATCGGGCTCAAGGCGGAATATAGTGCCTTGCTCGTGTCGACATAGAAACTGACTTGTTGCGGGGGCTGTTAATTCGGCATCAAGCTGCAGATTGCGCCGCAGCCAGGCCTCTACATACTGTTCGAAAAGCTTTTCCATCGGGAACAGCATACTCATACCGCGCCAATCACCGGCCACGGCAATCGGCATCTGTTGGTTGAGGATAAGCTCGCACCAGGGCTTGATCCGCTGGTAATGCGCCATCAATCGGTCACGGCTCCAGGCACGAAAATCTTGCGTCACCTGACGGCTGGCGGGTATCTCGGCCAGCATGGATCGCAGCTCACTGGCCAGTCGCCAGTTACCGGCGTCTTGTGTGCTGTTGGTCACTTGCTCCAATGCGCTTTTCAGTAGGCGGTTTTCAGCACGATTCGGTAAGAACGCATCGTGACGGATTTGAAAGTGATGTTGGCGGCCAGGCGGCTGGCGCATTTGCGCCACCACATTGAGCTGACCGCGCAGAAAGCGCTGTTCTTCCTCGATACGCTGGTAATCGAAGCGCACACCGCGCTTTACCAATAAATCCAGCTCCGCCAGAAACTGCCCCATGACCCACTCACTGAGCGGCGCATTGAACAGTTCCAGGCTGGCAACCGACGCCTCGCGTGGCTTGATCTGCAAAGCCTGCTGGATCAGTTTGCGCAGCAGCTGGCGGCTCTTCTGCTTGCAGTCACCCTCATCATGGTGCTTGGGCAGAATTTCCAGCCGCGTGCCGCAGGGGGTCTCAACTACCCCAACGTAGGAATCCCATTTCAAAGCCTGCTTGCCATCCACCTGCAGCAGGGTCGCACCACGGCGGCTGAACTCCGCACTCAGGTCGCATAGCCACTCGAACGCACTGCTGGAAATCTGCGCGCAGTCAAGTTTGCCCGGTGGGACATCAGCCGTTGTCAGGCGGGCGTATTCACGGACGGTAATAACCTCGCTCAATCACCTGACTCCAGAGGCTGCGAAGATGATGATTCCATCTGAGGCCCAGCTGCGATAACACCGGTGTAGGCTGATGGCCGCTGAAAGGCGCCATCATTGATCCGCCAAACCGCACCTTGCGCAGGTACGCTGATGTTGCCAAACAGCACGCCGAGATCCTGCTGATCCTGTTCAATAAAGCGATCACTCTTTGGCTTACGGTGATCGTTGAGTACCCATTGAATCCGTTGCCAGTCTTCAAAGAAGTACTCCTGCAACAACGGCACAATCTGGTTGCGGAAGATCAGCCCGAGTCTTGCCAGCTTTTCCTCATCCGACAGCCCTGCCTCTTTCAATGGCATAAAGTAGGCATGCCCAAGGCAGTGATCCCGGTCCAGAAGCACCTCGATACGCTGGTTCATCACCCGCAGCAACTGGCCGACATCAAGCTTCCCGACCATGACATCCTTTAGCAGCTCAGGCTTTGGCGGCATCTCACGGAATACAAAGCGCCGGCGCAGGGCCATATCCAGCCCGGCCAGGGAGCGGTCGGCGGTGTTCATGGTGCCGATCAGATAGACATTCTTTGGCACACTGAAGGTTTTTTTCGAGTACGGCAGTTGCAGGGTCAGCGCTTCATCGGCGCCCTCCCGCTTGGACGGCTCGATCAGGGTGATCAGCTCACCGAAGATACGTGACACATTACCGCGATTGATCTCATCGATGATGAGCACATAAGGCTCGTTCTCGACCCCTTTGGTAGCAACCTGTTGGGTCGGGCTTTTGCCGTTTTCCTGCAAGTACACCAGCAGTTCAGCCCAGCTGAAACGGTTCATGGCATAGACGGTTTTCAACGTGAACTGACGACCATCGTTGAGAGGCAGAATCGACAGGTTGATGTCGCGATACAGCCAGCGTACCGGGCGCACATGCTGATAATCGGGAATGATGCCATCCGGTACTGATTGCTCGTAGCGATACTCACCCGTCACCACGCCAATAGAACCAATCTGCCCGGCAGAATGTATGCACAAGACAATATCGCCCACCGCCATCTGCTCGGCAAAATAGCTCAGCGTGCCCTTATCACCGGCGCCGAGCGACTGGTAATAAGCGTTCTGCGCAACCTCTCCAGTGAGATCCCCGGTCTCACCCCAACCGATCCGCGCCTCCCCATGATCCAGGCAGTAAGTCTTGGTGGAGGACGGACCCGTGCCCGCGATGGATAGCTTCCAGATCGCCGGGTTCTTGCCTACATCCTGATCAGTCGAAGGTCGGGTACGAGCGTCATCACACAGACGCTTGAACACGCCGCTCTCGATCGGGTAATGCACAAGCCCGGTTTCGGGATCAGACTCAGCCCGCAGACCCTCAACAAAATCCTCATAGCTGAAGCTCTGGTGAAATGTCACGAAGCGGATCCGTTTATCCTGCGCAAACTGGTCAAAAACTGCTTTAAGCCGTTTGCGGCTGTCAGGGTCATCACCCTGATTCTGGGCAAGTACCTCAGGCGCCAGAATAGCCAGTGCCTGGTTGATGGTGTTGTACGTCTTGCCCGTACCCGGCGGGCCAAACAGAATCTGATTGAGTGCTGGCCTACCACGGGGCGATGCGCCAGCGTCCTGCTGGACGTCACTGCTCGATACGTCTGCAGCATGATAATCGCTGGGCATTCTTCCTTCTCCTTTCAATGGCAAGTCATCAACAGGTATCACTTGCAAGACGCTGTCCAGCCAGCGCCCGACCGCTTCTGCTGAAGGGTGATCTTCCGAACTTATTTGTTCGGCAACACCCCGCTCGCTCAGTTGTTCAAGGTGGTCAGCCAGATCACGGGCATCGCAGGTCATTTGCCGTGCGTTTTTACCGCGCAGATGAAAGGCTACCTTGCCATTACCCGTACCTGACTTTTGCCCCACCCGTACATCCGGCGGCGTGGTGTTGGCAGTGTAATGATCGGCTGTTGGACAGCGCGCGCGCAGCATCCTGATAACCATCCAGAACCAGTTGACCTGTTCTGCTGGACGCCCCTGCAGCAAGGTTGCTACATGATCGTTGGCGTAGCCTTGTATCGCCTCCTCGGTGCCGCCCTGGCGCTCAGTCTGGTATTCCAGCCACTGCCGCAACCCACTGTGCACATTGTTGCTGTTGCTGGCGCCTACGTCGGCATGCTCGCCGCCCGGCCTATACAAGGCGCATAGCTGTTTCAGTTCAGTCAGATCACTGATGGCAAAAACATCTTGCTCATAATGCTTCGAAACGGTGTTCACCCCAGTAAGGTAGTTGCTGGCCGTGTTTATGGATTTGCCGGTGGCAATCATCCAGTCCTTGAACAATTGGCTGAGGGGCTCGCTCACAGGACGCTCTCCAGCGTGGACTCGGCTTCCGGCAGGCGAAGCTGGCCGGAAATCAGGCGGGGTAAAAGGGTGTCACGGAGTTTGTTGAGGGTTTGGGCTTGCTCGTAGTTGGACAGAATCGACTCAAACAGTGGCTCAACTATGCGATTAAAGCTGCACAAAACTTCTGGTGGAGGTATCACGACGGGATAGGCGAGCAGTGCGGCACCACTAACGTTTGCTTGTGCGCTGCCATGGGATTGCGATTCTGCATAAGACTTGTATGCGGAATCACGGACAGCGCAATACACCATGCCGATATCACTTAATCCCGCGCGAGTAACCAGCCGCCCCACACGCTGGTTGATGTAGGCATGTGGCTCTATGCGAGGCACCAAACCTGTCTCACCGACATACCCAGTCATACCGACCAACAAATCACCACGTGAAAGCTTAAAGCGCTCCAGCCCAGAAACCGTGGTTGGAGCCACCCGAGAACAACCTGAAAAATCGATCAGTCCAGGCTTAACATCACCGATTTTTACTACTGGGTGACCAATATCTGTCCAGTCCTGGCTTTTGAAGGCATAGCCGTTCTGGAAGCTTGCTAAGTCAGAGAGTGCACCTTCCCTCCACCCCTCCGGCACCAAGCCCAGTTCGGACTCTTCAAATCTGTCGGGGAACAGGGCGGCGGTGACAGCGTCCATGCCTTCCGGCTGGCGCCTTTCGGCCTTGGCGCGCACAGGGTCAAAATCGACGAACCAGGATTTGAACAGCGCCTGGGCGATGGCTTCCAGGGTGGCGTTGGTTTCGCGTAGCAGGGTGATGCGGTCGTCGAGTGCACAGAGAAAACCAGCAATTGCTTTCTGAATCCCTAGCGAAGGCACCGTGACTGGCGTCTTACGAAGGTGTCCCAGATTGGTATGAGGAACGCCCGTTTGAATTGCAGAATTAAAAATGTATCGGAGCTGCTCCTCTGATCTGAACAAGTAGTAAATAAACTGAGAGTCAGCCTTGCTCGGATCAACCGTAATTTTCATTTGGCTTTGAGAAACAACATACTCACTGTAGGGCAAGGCAGGAACAATCGACACCTGCCCCAAAGTCCCTCGCTGAGTGAACACTACATCCCCTGGGCGAGCTTTATTCTGCTGAAGCTGTAGCGCTTTATCTGGTGATACAAATACAAAATCACCTGACACCCATTTCCCGCTCATATTCTGGCCACGGATCACAGGTATTCCCTGCGCTACATAGTCTTTAGAAACCAGGTTTGATCCAAATGGGCCACCTACGATTGCGTTTTTTACAGGTGCAGCTAAGTCTTCTAATAACAAATCCCTAGAACTCATACCCCAGCCCCCCCAGCTTCTGCCGGATCAACTGATCGAGTTCTGCGCCCTTCTCCATCTGCTCGCCAAGCTGTTTGGTCAGCCGCTGCATCTTCTCTGCAAAGGCCTCATCGTCATCTTCCACCTCTTCGGCACCGACATAGCGACCCGGTGTCAGTACATGACCGTGCTCGGCGATTTCCGCCAGTTTGACGCTGCGGCAGAAGCCGGCGATGTCCTGGTATTCGGCAATCTCGCCACCCACATCCAGCGGTTCGCCGCGCCAGTTGGCCACGGTTTGCGCGATGCGTTCGATATCGGCATCGGTCAGTTCGATCTGCACGCGGCTCACGCTGGTGCCGAGTTTGCGCGCGTCGATAAACAGCACTTCGCCGGGGCGGGCGGTTTTCTGTTTGGTAAGGAACCACAGGCAGGCGGGAATCTGGGTATTGAAGAACAGCTGGCCGGGCAAAGCGACCATGACTTCTACTACGTCGGCCTCGACCATCGCCTTGCGGATATCGCCTTCGCTGTTCTGGCTGGAGCTCATGGAGCCGTTGGCCAGCACAATACCGGCGCGGCCATTGGGCTTGAGGTGGTAAAGCATATGTTGCAGCCAGGCATAGTTGGCATTGCCCTGTGGCGGTGTGCCATACACCCAGCGCGGGTCGCCCTCTAGGCTACCGTGCCACCAGTCGCTGATATTGAACGGCGGATTGGCCAGAACAAAGTCGGCGCGCAAGTCTGCGTGCTGGTTGCGCACAAAACTATCAGCGGGTTCTTTGCCCAGGTTGAAGTCGATGCCGCGAATCGCCAGGTTCATCGCGGCCAGGCGCCAAGTAGTGGGATTGGATTCCTGCCCGTAAATGGACACATCACCAATCTTGCCACCGTGGGCTTCGATAAACTTTTCCGACTGCACAAACATGCCACCACTACCACAGCATGGGTCATAGACCTTGCCGTGGTGCGGGTTGAGCACCGCCACCAGGGTTTTTACGATGCTAGCAGGCGTATAGAACTGCCCACCCTTTTTGCCCTCGGCACTGGCAAACTGACCAAGGAAGTACTCGTAAACCTGGCCTAACAGATCCCGCGCCTTGCCGGTGTCGCCGCCAAAGCCAATGGTGGAGATCAGGTCGATCAGCTCGCCGAGCTTGCCGTCTGGTAACTGGGCGCGGCCATAGCGCTTGTCGAGGATGTTTTTCAGGCTCGGGTTTTCGGCCTCGATGGCGGACAAAGCATCGTCGACACGTTTGCCGATATCCACTTGTTTAGCTGCAGCGCGTATCTTCTCCCAACGGGCGACTTCCGGCACCCAGAAAACGTTAACTTCACGGTAGTAATCACGCTCTTCCAGCTCGCCATCCAATAACTCGGCGTCATCCCCGCCCAGGTAATAGTCATCTGCGGGATCACTGAATTTGCGCTCCAGTTCAGCCCGGCGACCAGCAAAACTGTCGGAAATGTACTTGAGGAAAATAAGCCCGAGCACGATGTGCTTGTACTCGGCGGCATCCATGTTGGCGCGCAGCTTGTCGGCGGTGGCCCACAGGGTTTTGTTCAGCTCTTCCAGTGTGCTGGCGGGGGTGGATGCGTCTTTGCTTTTGCGTGCAGGTTTGGCCGCTTTAGTATCAAGCGCCGCTGGGGTTAGATCACCCGCTGCATAATCAGCTGATACCTCTTTCACCAGCTGCTTATTGGCGCGCTCCAGCATGGCAGCGGTGCTTTCATCACCCCCCACTCGCCGCACTGCCCCACCGCGCCCGCGGCCCTTGGCTAACTGGCCGTCGGCAATCAACGCGTCACGGGCGGTCCAGTAGTCCTGTTCAGTGAGTTCTGGTGAGGTATTGCGCAAGCGTTCCAACAGGGCTTGATTGCCAATGCTGGTGCCATCATCCGGCACTGCCGCAAATAGGGCTGCGCGCAGAAGGGTTTGATCCGTCATGTACTGCTCCAAGAAGCGAGGCCAAAAACTGTCTGTACTAGAGCACTTGCATGGGGTGCAAGACGTCTAATAAAAGCGAAGAGTTGTATCATAAACGGAAGTGCAGGTCCTCACCGAATGGGCTGAGGATTTACTGGGAAACTGATACTGGTTGCTATCCGAGCGATGAGTTCGCCTTTTTATAAAACCGCTTCATATCTATAAGCAGGTAAGGTGTCGTTGAGAAGCTGCATTTTATTTACACCGCGCCGTCCACAGCTGATCCCAGCGGGTGGTGTAGTTCGGGCTTTTCAGTTCCTGCTTCATGCCCCATTCGGGCGTCACCGGGACGCGGGCCGGGCGCATGGTGCCCCTGCCCCAGCGGTTGTTGATGCTGTCGAGCACGCTCATGACTTTTTCAGCGGCGACCGGCTGAGTCTCGGCGAAGAGGTCATCGGTGAACTCGCCCTGTTGGCGCAGATCCAGCAGCATGACTTCCGCCTTGGCATAGGCGTGCCCTTCCCTGAATACGGCTTCCAGCCCTTGTAGCGCGGCGCGGGTGATCAGGCGGGTGTCGTCCGTGGGGTATGGCAGTTCGCAGACGATCCCTTTGGCAAATTTGGCTTCGGCGGGGTTGAACATGCCGGTGCGGATGGCGACCCGGACCTTTTTGCACAGCGAGCCTTGCGCCCTTAACTTCTCGCAGGCGCGGGCGGTATAGGTGGCGACTGCTTCGCGGATCGGCTCTATGTTTTTCAGGCGGTGGCCGAATGAGCGGCTGCTGCAGATTTCCTGCTTGGCCGGGGCTGCTTCTTCCAGCGCCAGGCAGGAGACGCCGCGCAGTTCGCGGGCGGTCTTTTCCACCACCACGCTGAACTGCTGGCGCAGCGTCCAGGCGTCGGCCTGGGCCAGGTCCCACGCGGTTTTTATGCCCATGTTGGTGAGGTGTTCGTTCATGCGCCGGCCCACACCCCATACTTCATTGACCTTGACCGCCTTCAGCACCTTGTCGCGGCGCTCGGGATCGCAGATATCCATCACGCCGCCGTAGTGTTTCTGCCAACGCTTGGCCGCATGGTTTGCCAGTTTGGCCAGTGTTTTGGTCTGGGCGATGCCCACGCAGGTGGGTATGCCGGTGGTTTTCAGCACGGTGGCTCTTATCTGACGGCCGAGCTGGTCCCGGTCCTGGATGCCGCTCATATCGGCGAAGGCCTCGTCGATTGAATACACCTCCAGGCCGGGCACCAGGCTTTCGATCACGGTCATGACGCGTTCGCTGATGTCGCCATACAGGCTGTAATTACTGCTGAAGGCGAGAATGCCCTGCTGCTTCAATAGCTCCTGCACCTGATGGTAAGGCGCGCCCATCTTGACGTGAGGCTTTGCGTCGGCGGAGCGGGCGATAACGCAGCCGTCGTTGTTGCTCAGCACCACAATCGGCGTGCGCGCCAGATCAGGGCGGAACACCCGCTCGCAGCTGGCATAAAAGGAGTTGCAGTCGATCAGGGCAAAGACCGCGTCAGCCATGACACAGATGCCCGTGGATGTTGAATTTCACCACGCCCCAGATCAGCAATTCATCGCCTTCCATGACGTACACCGGCGGGTACTTGGGGTTCTCGGCCCTGAGCACTACCTCGTCACCGCGGATGCACAGGCGCTTCACCAGTGCTTCGCCATTGATGGCGGCAATCACGATATTGCCGTTCTGCTCCTTCACCGCGCGGTTAACCACCAGAATATCGCCATCAAAGATGCCGGCACCCTCCATGCTGTCGCCGGCGGAGCGCACCAGATAGGTATGCGGAGCGTCGACATCCAGCAACTCATCAAGGGACAGCGCCTGCTCCATGTGGTCCAGCGCCGGGCTGGCAAAGCCGGCGGAAACACGCGAGGAAAAAAAAGGCAGCTCAATCAGCGAGCTGCCCAGGGGGCCGAGGTTGGTAAGGACGTTCATATCAGGTAACCTTGATAAATACTGTACGTGCATACAGTAAACGAAATTACCCACTCAGGGTCAAACCAATTGTGTAACCAGCAGACGGGCGGAATCCATGTGCGGACGCTATACCCAATACCAGGCTGAGGTGCGCTATCTGGAGCGCCTCAATTGGCAAGCGCCGCTGGCGTTCGCGCCCAGCGAGGAGCCGCTTGAGCGCTATAACGTGGCGCCCACCACGCGCGTTCAGTTGCTGCACCGGGATGAAGACAGCTTGCGCATCAGCGCTGTGCCATGGCGTTACGCGCCGCATTGGGCTCAAGCCCAGCGCGATGGCAAACCCAGGCCGCACGGCAAACCTGTGATCAACGCGACCATCGAGGAAGCACCCACCAACCCTTACTGGCGCGAGGCCTGGAAGAACCGCTGCCTGGTCATGGCTGACGGTTGGTACGAGTGGGTTGCGGACCCCGAAGGCAAAGCCGGCAAGCAGCCGTATTACATCCGCCTGAAGTCGGGCGAGCCGATGTTCTGGGCCGCGATTGGGCAGTTTCCGCGTGGCGCGCAGGCGCAACCAAGTGCGCTGGACGGTTTTGCAGTGATTACCACGGCGAGCGAGCGCGGAATGGTCGACATCCACGACCGCACACCGGTGGTGTTGCCACCCGACGCAGCCCGGGAATGGCTGGAACCAGGTCTGAGCTCGGAGCGCGCTGTGGAGCTGGCCAGGCATCATGCAGAACCAGCAGCGGCATTTGAATGGTTCCGGGTAGGCAAGGCTGTGGGAAATGTGAGGAATGATGGGCGAGAGTTGATCAAACCCTTACCTGAGACGCTGGCAGTAGACCCCTTGCTGATAAAAGAGCAAAGCACCTTCGATCTGTTCTGACGCCTGCTGTCCTACGAGCCTGCCTTCAATTTTCTCTCGATAAATTATAACGACTGGTCTATATATAGATTATCTTTCAGTCGGAGAATTATCGTGGACACCACCCAAAGCATACCCGCCGGTTTCAAACCCCACACCCGCAAGAGCGGCCTGACCGATCCCTGGGAGCCGATCTACGCCGCCAGCGTTGAAAGCACCTTCTGCCTGGGTCTGCTCGCTGATGCGCCACATGTGAACAGCCGTGGCTTTGTGCATGGCGGGCTGCTGTCAGCGCTGGCGGACAACGCAATGGGGCTGAGTTGTGCCCGGCAACTGGAGAACATCGGCGGCCTGGTGACCGTGAGTATGACGATTGATTTTCTTGGCACCGCGCACGTGGGCCATTGGGTGGAAGTGCGGGCAACGCCATCGCGGGTGGGCAAGTCGCTGTGCTTTGCCGATGCCAATATCTATTCCAATGACGAGTTGTGTGCGACGGCCAAGGCGGTGTTCAAGGTGCAGCCGCTGAAATAACGGTGGCCTAGCGCCCTACCCGCGCAGGGTCAGAAACAAACGCAGATCCAGCTCCAACTGGTGATAGTCCGCCTCCATGTGCTGGCACAGCTGGTAGAAGCTCTTGTTGTGCTCTTTCTCGCGCAGATGCGCGAGCTCATGCACGACGACCATGCGCAATAGCGGTTCAGGCAGGGTTTTGAGTATGGCGGAGACTTTGATTTCGTTCTTGCGCTTGAGCTTGCTGCCCTGCACGCGGCTGACAAACTGGTGCTGGCCCAGGGCGTTGTCGATCACGTGCATGCGGGTGTCGTAGAACACCTTGCTGACCGGATCGCTGCTGCGCATGTGTTGTTGCTTGAGGCGCTGGGTGTAGTCGTACAGGGCCGCGTCAGACTGAATCAGATGTTGGGTTTGTGGCGGGTAGCGCTGTTCCAGCCAGGTGCCGAGCTGGTTCTTGTCGATCAGCGCCTGCACCTGTTGTTTCAGGCTGGGGCTGTATCCGTTGAGATATTTGAGCGTGGCCACGGTCGCTTCACTGTCAGTACATTGAAGCGACCGATGATACAGGACTAGTGTCGGTCATGCGCGAGGCACCGGGTTAGGCCAGAACGGCGCCTCAAGTGGCTGATGGTTTGATCTCCAGTGAGCGGATAAGGCCATCTTCCAGCTCGAATACATGGTCAAGCTGGACTGGGCTGCCGGGGAAGTTAACTTCAAGATTGGCCTTGACCACGAGCATGCCCTTGTCACTTGAGGTCTCAACCGGCTCAACCTGGTAGGTAAACGCCTGCTGCGCTTTGCGCTGCCAATCCTCAATGGCATCAAGGCCCTGATGGGTCTGTTTTTCGTCGATTACAGAGGCGTCCGGTTGAAAGCAGTCAGCTACCTGTGCGGGGTCGCCGCCATTGCTGATGGCGAAGAAGGTGGACACGGCGGCGGGAAGGGACATGTTCATTATTCAATCTCCTGTCTGAAGAGCGGTCCGGCGCTCATTACGGGGCGCCGATTAACGGATCAGGTCACGGCTGCCAATGGGCAAGCTGTAAACAATGACCTTGTGCTCAAGATAGGGGCAGACAATAATCCACTCAATCTACTCCTACCGACTTGCTACCGCACCGCTGCATCAGGATTCGGCTACCCAATGGCGCTCTGTTTCCCTGGCAATTTGAACGCGATGGCAATTTGATCAAGATCGATGTGACTGGCCAACTCACCCTGGATGAGGCAAGCCTGGCCAAGGCCGCTGTGCAGGAAGGCGTTGGGCTGGGATTGTTCATTGAGCACGATGTTACCCAGGAGATCGAGTCCGGGCGACTTCAGCGTGTGTTGCAGGATTGGACGCCGCCAAGGGACAGCCTGTGCCTCTACTACCCTAATCGCCGCAACCCGTCCGCGGCCTTTATGGCGTTTACCCAACTGGCGCGTTCGCTCTGCTGCGGGGCATGATGCCGCCCCGGCAGCTGTAATACTGCTACCGCGTTGCGGTGCTCACTTTCTTGCCGGACCTTATGTGCCCTGCCCGGGCCTCGATGGTTGCCCGCAACTTTGGCAAGGCGCCAAGCAGAAACAGCGCTTCGGCGACGACAAACAGCGGGCCGATGATCAGGCCGGCAACATCATCGATAAAGGCCGGCTTCTTGCCTTCCCAGAAATGACCGATGAATTGAAATACCCAGCCGACCAGGAAGAGCCCGACACCGGCGGATAACCAGACCGTCGTCGTCTGAGCGGCCAGAACCGCGCCGGCCCAAACCGACAACGCCATCAACACGCTCATGACCACGCCCAGGAACCAGTCCAGTTTCAGGTAGTAAACAGAGGCAGCCAGCCCGGCCAGCAGCGCAGGAGAGACGGCAATACCTGCCAGCTCTATGGCGGGCCGGGATAACAGAACGGCAACCCCCACCACGATCATCGGAATGCCAATAAAATGAGTTGCGATATTGCGCGCGTCGCGGTGGTAGGTGGCATATTGTGACAGTTGGTCTTCCAGCGTTTTCATCAGAACCTCCGGGTTCAGGGTGTACTGGAATCACTGTAGCCTGGATGCAACTATGTGGCGAATGGCGATATTTCAGGTTATTCGATGCATTCTATTCATTCATCCAGGCTTGCGTCTTTCCTGCGAGCGCGGGGGTCCGTCATCCACCTAGTCGTCATCCTCGCGAATGCGGGGATCCATTTTTGCGAGTTTCGACGGTGGGTGCGTTGCGGCTGCGAAGGTCAAAATGGATTCCCGCTTTCGCGGGAATGACGGAGGGGGTGCGAATGACCTAGAGGGTCGGATATGACCTAGGGTTGGGAATAACGGGTATGACGCTAGGGGCCCTGAACGTCGCCGTTATGCCGCAGTGATCGGCGTGTCTGGATACCAGGCATCCAGTAATGGGCTGACTTCAACCTTGGTCAGTTCGCTACGGCCCTTGAGCCAGCTCTCCACAGCTGCGCGCTGTTCTTCACTGACAGAGCCACGCCCAGCCAGGCAAACCAGCCCGAAGTCGTCACCACCAACATAGTCCAGGCCATTGGCATCCAGGGCTTCCAGGAGGAACTGATCAAGAAAGGTATCGATCTCTTCAACACTGAGGTCGTCCTTCAAGTCCAGATTCAGCTCGAAACCCAGTTCTTGGAACTCATCAACACAGAGTTTCTTGCGCAAGCGGCGTGAGCGATTAGTCGCCATGAAAAATTCCTCTTAGGATAGATCAAGCAGCCAGAACGAGCAGCTTGAAGGTCAAGCAGATTGAAGAAAGATGCAGGGAGTTGATTCGCTGGGAAGCGCTATGCGCTCCAGGAGTAGAGAGCGGTTATGCTCGCAACAGTCCCCGTAAATGAAAAAGCCCAATGCGTTAACATTGGGCTGAATCATTGAAGTATTTGGTCGGGACGGAGTGATTCGAACACTCGACCCCTTGCACCCCATGCAAGTGCGCTACCAGGCTGCGCTACGCCCCGACGTTGCTTCGACTTTGTCTGTCGAAGCGGGTCGCATAATACATTAACTATCTGAAATGAGAAAGTTTTTTTTCGGGGTGAGACAGGATCAGTGGGTACGCAGAACCTGCAGAACTTCTTCCAGCTCGGTGATCGTTTGACGGATCAATTGCTTGTAATGGGTGACGTCTTCCTTGGCTTCATCGCCGGACAGGCGCTGACGTGCACCGCCAATGGTAAAGCCCTGATCGTACAGCAGCGCACGGATCTGACGAATCATCAGTACGTCCTGGCGCTGGTAGTAACGACGGTTGCCACGGCGCTTGACCGGTGACAATTGCGGGAATTCCTGTTCCCAGTAGCGCAGCACATGGGGTTTGACTGCGCAAAGATCACTCACTTCACCGATGGTGAAGTAGCGTTTACCAGGTATGACTGGTAGTTCATCGTTATGGCTGGGTTCCAGCATAAGCTTCTACTCGTGCCTTGAGTTTTTGTCCGGGGCGAAAGGTGACCACACGCCGGGCGGTAATGGGAATTTCTTCACCGGTCTTGGGATTACGGCCTGGCCGCTGGCGCTTGTCGCGCAGGTCAAAGTTACCGAAACCGGACAACTTGACCTGCTCGTTGCTTTCCAGGGCATTGCGAATCTCTTCGAAAAACAGTTCTACCAGTTCCTTGGCTTCACGCTTGTTGAAGCCGAGTTCCTCGTAGAGACGTTCCGCCATTTCTGCTTTTGTCAGAGCCCCCATAGGCTTATTTCCTTAGTGTGGCATTGAACCTTTGCTCCAGGGACACGAGAACTTTGTCCATGACCGCATTCACTTCGTCATCAGTAAGAGTGCGCGAGGAATGCTGTAACGTCAAGCCGATTGCCAGACTTTTTCTATGTGGATCAATACCTTTACCCTCATACACGTCAAACAACCTGAGGTTTTTAAGGGCATCGCCCGCATTTTCCCGAATATCAGCGAGCAATTGCTCTGCCACCACGGTCTTGTCCACCAGCAATGCCACATCCCTTCGGACTTCAGGGAAACGTGACAGTTCAGTGAAACGGGGCAAACGGCCCTGGATGATCTTGCCAAGTGTGAGCTCGAACACAAAAACCGGGCCGAGAACATCCAGATCCGTAAGCAGCTGCGGATGCAGCGCACCCAACCAACCGACCAGCTCACCATCACGGGTGATGCGTGTGGATTGACCCGGATGCAGCGCAGGATGCTCGGCAGGTTCGAACAGGTACTGATTGCCTGCACCGCCCTGCCCCAGCAGCGCTTCCACATCGCCTTTTACATCATGGAAGTCGAGCTTGTCGCTGCCGTTAGCCCAGCCTTCCGGCAGGCGGCCAGCACAGGCGATACCAGACAGCATCGGCTCCTGCAGCAGTTCGCCATTGGGCTGGGGCACAAAGCGCAGCCCGCTTTCAAACAGGCGCACGCGAGCTTGCTGACGATTCTGGTTGTACTGCACCGCCTTGCTCAAGCCAGGCCACAGCGAGGTGCGCATGACGGCCATATCAGCGGAAATCGGATTGGCCAGTGCCAGGGGCACAACCTCTGGATCAAACAGCTTGTTCAAACCAGGCTCGACAAAGCTGTAAGTAATAGCTTCGTGGTAACCGCGGGCGACCAACAGGCGGCGCAGCACCGGCAGTTCACCACGGGTTTCCGGTTTGGCCGTCAGATTCAATGCAGCCGTAGGCGCGCTGACCGGCAGGCGGTTGTAACCGTAAAGGCGCGCCAACTCCTCGATCAGATCAACTTCAATACTGATATCGAAGCGATGGCTAGGCACATCGACCTGCCATTGACCATCGCGCTCGCCATTCACATGCAGGCCCAGGCCAGACAGGTAGGCAACAACGTCGTCGGCCTTCAACTGCATGCCGAGCATCTGGTTGATGCGCTCGCTACGCAAGGTAACCTGCTTCAGCGTCGGCAGCTCGGCGTCGTTGACCGCTTCGATCACGGGGCCCGGCTCGCCACCGACGATTTCTATAATCAGAGCGGTCGCACGCTCCATCGCCTTGCGCTGCAACTGCCAATCCACGCCACGCTCAAAGCGGTGCGAGGAATCGGTGTGCAGGCTGTAACCACGGGCCTTGCCGGCGATAGCGATAGTGTCGAAAAAGGCGCTTTCGAGGAACAGGTCCTGAGTGCCTTCGCTGACGCCACTATGCTCGCCGCCCATGATGCCAGCCATGGCCAGTGGGCGTTCGTGGTCGGCAATGACCAGCGTGTCGGCACGCAGGCTGATTTCCTGGCCATCGAGCAGTACCAGCTTTTCGCCCTCTTCGGCCATACGCACGCGAATGCCGCCTTTGATCTCGGCGAGATCGAATGCGTGCAGTGGCTGACCCAGTTCCAGCATCACGTAGTTGGTGATATCGACCACGGCATCAATGCTGCGGATATCGCTACGACGCAGGCGCTCAACCATCCACAAGGGCGTTGGGCGGGACAGATCGACGCTGCGGATCACCCGACCCAGGTAGCGCGGGCAGGCTTTGGGCGCAAGGAGCTCAACCGGACGGGTTTCGTCATGCACTTGAGCAACGGCATCGATATGAACTGCACTGACGGATTCACCATAATTGGCGCCAACTTCCCGGGCCAGACCGGCGATCGACAGGCAATCACCGCGGTTGGGCGTCAGGTCGACTTCGATAATCGCATCATCCAGACCCAGGTAGTCACGCAGGTTCTGGCCTGTGGGGGCGTCGGATGGCAGCTCGTACAGGCCGTCGTGATCGTCGGAGAGTTTTAGCTCGGCAGCGGAACAGAGCATGCCGAAGGATTCCACACCGCGCAGCTTGGCTTTCTTGATCTTGAAGTCTTCACCCAGCTCGGCGCCGACCATGGCAAAGGGAATCTTGATGCCGGGACGCGCATTCGGCGCGCCGCAAACCACCTGAAACTGCTCGCTGCCGTTGCTGACCTGGCACACGCGCAGTTTGTCAGCATCGGGGTGCTGCTCGGCACTGACGATCTCGCCCACTACCACTCCGCTGAAGACGCCAGCGGCTGGCGTGACGCTATCTACTTCGAGTCCGGTCATGGACAGGCGCGCTACCAGTTCGTCACGGGAGACGTTGGGGTTCACCCAGGTGCGCAGCCACTGTTCACTGAATTTCATTGTTGGTTCCTGCTCTCAAAAGGGTTGCGGGTGCGGCGCTCAGCGAAACTGCTCAAGAAAACGCAGGTCGTTGTCGAAGAAAATGCGCAGATCGCCCACGCCGTAGCGCAACATCGTCAGACGCTCGACGCCCATGCCGAAGGCAAAGCCCTGGTACTTCTCAGGGTCGATGCCAGACATGCGCAACACGTCCGGATGCACCATGCCGCAGCCCAGCACTTCCAGCCAGTCAGCCTTCTCTTCCCCGTTCTTGACCACGGTGCGGCGGATATCAACCTCGGCGGACGGTTCGGTAAAGGGGAAGAACGAGGGACGGAAGCGCACTTCCAGGTCCGCCTCGAAAAATTCGCGCAGAAACTGCTCGATGGTGCCCTTCAGATCAGCAAAGCTCACGCCCTCATCGATCAACAGGCCTTCGACCTGGTGGAACATGGGTGAGTGAGTCTGATCCGAGTCGCAGCGATACACACGGCCCGGACAGATGATCCGGATCGGCGGCTGCGTGCTCTCCATGGTGCGCACCTGTACCGGCGAGGTATGGGTGCGCAGCAGAGTGTTGGCATTGAAATAGAAGGTGTCATGCATTGCCCGGGCCGGGTGATGGCCGGGAATGTTGAGGGCTTCAAAGTTATGGTAGTCGTCCTCGACCTCAGGACCTTCCTCGACGGTATAACCGACGTGGGCAAAAATCTGTTCGATCCGCTCCATGGTGCGCGTGACCGGATGCAACCCACCGCTGACCTGGCCGCGGCCTGGCAGGGTAACGTCGATACGTTCAGCGGCCAGCTTGGCATTCAGCGCGGCGGCTTCCATATCGCTCTTGCGTGCGTTCAACACGCTGGAGACTTGCTCTTTGGCGTCATTGACCATGGCGCCGACTTTCGGGCGCTCTTCGGCCGGGATGTTGCCCAGGGTTTTCATTACCTGAGTCAGCTCGCCCTTCTTGCCAAGGTACTGCACACGGATCTGCTCCAGCGCATTGACATCAGTTGCCTGCTGAATAGCGTCAAGGGCTTGGGAGACCAGGGCGTCAAGATTTTCCATTTACAGACTCCAGAAACAAAAATAGGGGAAGAGCGGTGAGGCTCTTCCCCTATTAATGACGTTGCCAACCGGAGCCAGGCTCCGGTGATTGTCGTAACGAGGGCTTAAGCCAGGCTAGCCTTTGCTTTTTCGACAATCGCGGTAAACGCCGCTTTTTCGTTCACAGCCAGATCGGCCAGAACTTTACGGTCGATTTCGATGGACGACTTTTTCAAACCAGCGATCAAACGGCTGTAAGACATGCCATTCATACGAGCACCGGCGTTGATACGAGCGATCCACAGAGCACGGAACTGACGCTTGCGCTGCTTGCGGTCACGATAGGCATATTGACCTGCCTTGATGACCGCCTGCTTGGCAACACGGAATACGCGCGAGCGTGCACCGTAGTAGCCTTTGGCGAGTTTCAGAATTTTCTTGTGACGCTTACGCGCCATTACACCACGCTTAACACGAGCCATTCTTTATATCCTCAACCTTGACTTAACGGAGACGCAACATGCGCTCGACTTTTTGCACATCAGCAGGGTGCAACTCGGAAGTACCCCGAAGTTGACGCTTACGCTTAGTGCTCATCTTGGTCAGGATGTGGCTCTTGAAAGCATGCTTGTGCTTAATACCGTTGCCGGTAGCCTTGAAGCGCTTTGCAGCACCTCTTTTGGTCTTCATCTTCACTTTAGCCATGTTCATGTACTCCGCATATTGCGTTAATAAGATAACCGCAAGGCCTGGCGTTGCCCTGGAGGTTACTTTTTCTTCTTGGGTGCGATGACCATCATCAGCTGACGACCTTCCATTTTCGGATACTGTTCGACGGTACCGTATTCAAGCAGGTCTTGTTCGACCCGTTTCAACAGTTCCATCCCCAGTTCCTGGTGGGCCATTTCGCGGCCGCGGAATCGCAAGGAAACCTTGGCCTTATCCCCATCACTTAGGAAGCGTATAAGGTTGCGTAACTTCACCTTATAGTCCCCTTCTTCCGTCCCTGGTCGAAACTTTATTTCTTTGATCTGAATCTGCTTCTGATTCTTCCGCGCTACGGCCTGCTGCTTCTTCTTTTCGAAGACGTGCTTGCCGTAGTCCATGACTCGGCAAACCGGCGGCTCTGCATCGGGGGAGATTTCAACCAGGTCAAGCTTGGCCTCTTCTGCTACAGCCATCGCTTCCTGAATGGACACGATACCGATTTGTTCACCTTCGGCGCCGATCAGCCGCACTTCGCGTGCGGTGATGTTTTCGTTGATCGGCGGACGTTGTGCGGCTCTTTTGTCTTGTCTCATCTCGCGTTTAATCTTTATAGCTCCGAATTCTGGCGGCCTCGTTGTGCAACGGCGCGGTCAAGGAACTCGGAGAACTCGGTAACCGTCATGGAACCCAGATCTTTACCCTCCCGCGTGCGCACGGCCACAGTGTGCGATTCGACTTCTCTATCACCTACTACGAGGAGATAGGGAGTCTTGTGCAAAGTATGCTCGCGAATCTTAAAGCCAATTTTCTCGTTTCTCAAGTCCGCAGTTGCTCTATAGCCCATTTCATTGAGGCTTTTCTCCACTTCGGAGCAAAAAGCCGCCTGATTATCGGTGATATTGAGAATTGCGGCCTGAGTCGGAGCCAACCAGGCTGGAAAATCGCCAGCGTAGTGTTCGATCAGAATCCCGATGAATCGTTCAAAGGAACCCAGAATCGCGCGGTGCAACATGACCGGAGTCTTGCGTGCACCATCTTCTGCCACATATTGCGCGCCCAGACGGCCCGGCAACATGAAATCCAGCTGTAAAGTACCGCACTGCCATACCCGGCCAATGCAATCCTTCAGGGAAAATTCGATCTTCGGACCATAGAAAGCGCCCTCGCCCGGCTGCAGATCCCATTTCAGGCCTGCTTCGTTGAGCGCAGCTTCCAGACCCTGCTCGGCCTGATCCCAATCGGCGTCGTCGCCCATGCGGTCATCAGGACGGGTCGAGAGCTTCAGCTCGACATCATCGAAACCGAAGTCCTTGTAGACCTGCAAGGTCAGCTTGATGAAGTCGGCTGCCTCGGACTTGACCTGCTCATCGGTACAGAAGATGTGCGCGTCGTCCTGGGTAAAGCCACGTACGCGCATCAGGCCGTGCAGCGAACCAGACGGCTCGTTGCGGTGGCAGGAGCCGAACTCGGCCAAACGCAGCGGCAGCTCGCGGTAGCTCTTCAGGCCCTGATTGAACACCTGCACGTGGCATGGGCAGTTCATCGGCTTGATGGCGTAGTCACGGCTTTCCGACTCGGTGGTGAACATATTCGCCGAGTAGTGCTCCCAGTGGCCTGAGCGCTCCCAGAGGACGCGATCGACGACCTGCGGGGTCTTGATCTCTTTATAGCCACTGACGCGCTGCAGGTTGCGCATGTACTGCTCGAGCACCTGGTAGATGGTCCAGCCATTCGGGTGCCAGAACACCATGCCCGGCGCTTCTTCCTGGGTGTGGAACAGGCCCAGACGCTTGCCGATCTTGCGGTGATCGCGCTTTTCGGCTTCTTCCATACGCTGAATATAGGCAGCCAGCTGCTTCTTGTCGGCCCAGGCGGTGCCGTAGATGCGCTGCAGCTGCTCGTTCTTCGCATCGCCACGCCAGTAGGCACCGGAGATGCGCGTCAGTTGGAAGGCCTTGAGGAAGCGTGTGTTGGGCACGTGTGGACCACGGCACATATCTACGTATTCTTCGTGGTAGTACAGGCCCATGGCCTGCTCGTCCGGCATGTCTTCGACCAGACGCAGCTTGTAGTCTTCGCCGCGGGACTCGAACACCTCGATGACCTGATCACGCGGAGTGACCTTCTTGATCACGTCGTAATCGGTGGCAATCAGCTCGCGCATGCGCGCTTCGATGGCAGCCATGTCGTCAGGCGTGAAGGAGCGCTCGTAGGCGATGTCGTAATAGAAGCCATCATCGATCACCGGACCGATCACCATCTTGGCGGTCGGGTACAGCTGCTTGACCGCGTGGCCAATCAGGTGAGCGCAGGAGTGGCGGATAATCTCCAGCCCCTCTTCGTCCTTCGGCGTGATGATCTGCAGGGTCGCATCGGACTCGATCATGTCGCAGGCGTCGACCAGACGACCATCGACCTTGCCGGCCAGCGTCGCTTTGGCCAGGCCAGCGCCAATAGAGGCGGCCACATCGGCTACGGATACAGGGTGATCGAAACTGCGTTGACTGCCGTCGGGGAGAGTAATAGTGGGCATATGCCGCTCCTTCTCAGTGGTGACCCCTACGCAAGGCCACATGATGGAAAAGTCCGCTTGGGTCGCCTGGTGCTGCAGTTCATACCGGCTGACGATTGCCGACGCCCTAGTGGGCTACCGCACAGGCGTCCCAATGGACGCTGAAACATCGAGTAGGGTGAGGCGTTGCCGCCCCATCCCTCTCACAGAACCGTACG
>CAXBEU010000022.1:0-66491 GCA_963974865.1 uncultured Pseudomonadaceae bacterium
TAAGGAAGACCCCACAGGAGAAGTCCAGCATGTCTGCGCTCAAGCACGCCAAGCTGGGGCCATGCCGAGATAAGGGGAAAATTCACTCATTTGGTCTGTAAGCTGCTGTTTTTTTATCATGAAGCCCACATAGCAGCTCCGATTGCGGATTCCACGCTGACTCGGACACCCATTCCACGCACATCCGGACAGTGATTCCACGCTGATCCGGACACTCATTCCACGAGCATCCGGACACCGATTCCACGGCCATCCGGACACTTTCCAGGCAGGCAGCTACGCAGGATTTATTCACTACCATCGACCTCTTTTTCGAAGCAGAGAGGTCGTCGTGGAGCGTTTGTCCATGCGTAAAATCCGTGAGGTGTTGCGCCTCAAGTTCGATTGCGGGCTGTCTGTCCGTAAGATCTCCCGCAGTCTGGGCATAGGCCACAGCAGTGCCGGTGATTACCTCTGTCGCTTTGCCGCCAGCGGCCTCAGTTGGCCCTGTTCGTTGTCCGATTCCGAGCTGGAACAGCAGCTGTTCCCACCGGCGCCGGCAGTGCCCAGCGAGCAGCGGCCACTGCCTGATTGGTCTTGGGTGCATGCCGAGCTGCGTCGCCCCGGCGTGACCTTGGCGCTGCTCTGGCAGGAGTACCGCCTGAACCAGCCGCAGGGCTTTCAGTACAGCTGGTTCTGCGAGCACTACCGGGCCTGGCAGGGCAAGCTGGACGTGGTGATGCGCCAGGAACATCGCGTCGGCGAGAAGTTGTTCGTCGACTACGCCGGGCAGACGGTGCCGGTGATCGACCGCCACAGCGGCGAGATCCGCCAGGCGCAGGTGTTCGTCGCGGTGCTCGGCGCGTCCAGCTACACCTTCGCCGAAGCCACCTGGTCGCAGCAGCTGCCGGACTGGCTAGGCTCGCATACCCGTTGCTTCGCCTTCCTCGGCGGCGTGCCGGAGATCGTGGTGCCGGACAACCTGCGCAGCGCGGTGAGCAAGGCCCATCGCTACGAGCCGGACATAAATCCCAGCTACCGCGACCTAGCCGAGCACTATGGCGTGGCGGTAGTGCCGGCGCGGGCGCGTAAGCCGCGCGACAAGGCCAAGGCCGAAGTTGGCGTGCAGGTGGTCGAGCGCTGGATCCTCGCCGCCCTGCGCAACCGCCAGTTCTTCTCCCTGGACGAACTCAACACAGCCATCGCGGCGCTGCTGGACAGGCTCAACCGACGCGCGTTTCGCAAGTTGCCTGGCTCCCGGCACTCGGCCTTCGAAGCCCTGGATCGTCCAGCGCTGCGCCCACTGCCGGAGCAGCCCTACGTCTATGCCGAGTGGAAGAAGGCGCGGGTGCACATCTTGTGTGGCCTTGCGATTTCTGTGGCCTTCAGCCCGCGGCACGGCCTCGGTTGCAGGGTGGCGCGATCTGTAGGCCACAGAACTATTCGCTACAGCGAACGCAGAAACTGCATCAAGTCTGATCCCATCGGCCGCCGCGGCGACTTGCCCGCAGGCTCCAGTTGTGCCAGAGCACGCGACTTCATCTCGAGATCGATTTGCGCATACACATTTGTGGTGTTGAGCGAGACGTGACCGAGCCAAGCTCGAATGGTGTTGATGTCGACCCCGGCGCGCAACAGGTAGGTTGCCGTGGTGTGCCGAATCGTGTGCGGGCTTACGCGCTTGGCTTTGAGCGCCGGGAATTGATTGGCGACCTGCCTGGCATAGCGCTCCACCAGGGCGTGAACGCCGAAGCGCGTTATCGGCCGACCACAACGGTTGAGAAAGACGTGCTGCTCCGGGGACCGTCCTGAAATCAGTGATGAGAGCTCATCGGCGGTACGCATCCATAGCGGGCAGAGCCGTGCCTTTCCACCCTTGCCTTGCAGCTTGACGAACGCGTTGCGGGTGCCGCCCGCCACCTGCAGCTGCAAATCCGCCACCTTGAGCTGCGCGGCCTCAGCGGCGCGGGATCCGGTGTTGTACAAGAACAGCAACAGCGCATGGTCACGGATTCCCTGCGCCGTCTGCATATCCGTTGCAGCCAAGAGTGCGTCCATCTCTGGCTTCTCCAGGTAAGGGATCTGAGGGCGGGCAAACTTCCTGAAAGGAATCGAGAGAATGCGCCCAGACCATTCCAGGTGTTCCGGGCCGTACTCGCCGACGAAGCGGGCAAACGTGTGCAGCGCTGCCAGACGCTGGTTGATGGTCCTCGCGGTGAGGTCCTTGTTACTCGCCGTTGACGGGAGGAACTGGGTGATCAGCTCCCGACTGAGATCGTCCACATTGAGCAGGTCAGGTCGTTTGCCCACTGCGTGCGCAGCATACCGAATGACCTTGGCGAGCGTGTCGCGGTAGCTGAGCTGGGTGCTTCTGGCCATGCATCTCACGGTGACCAGATACTCCACCAGAAATCGCCTGACCCACGGGGCCAGCAGGTTCGATTCACTCATGGTGATCCTCCTGTCCTGTTGCGTAGCGCTCAAAGCGGGTCGATGCCTCGACGAGCAATTCTGGTGTCAAGGGCAAATAGACCTGGGTGGCTGCGATGCTCGTGTGCCCAAGGTAGGTGGACAGCAGCGGTAGGAGCTTCTGGACGTCGGCGCCCTGCCGATACCATGTGATCAGCCGGCGAACGGCAAAGGTGGCCCGCAGGTCGTGGAGTCGTGGTTGGTAGCGGGCGCAGTCGCTACGTCGGATGTTGGCCTTCGATCTGAGTCGAGCAAAGGCGCGCCGTGCACCGCTCGCCTTGAGCGGACCACCGTCACTGCAGATCAGCAGCGGCGACGCCGACTTGGCGTCGCGCGTTGCGTGAAAGGTCTGGACGTAGTCTCGCAGGATTTGTGCAAGGTGCGGCCCAACCGGTACCCACCGTGTCTTGTAGAACTTCGTGTCTCGGATGGTCAGCAAGTTCTGCTGAAGGTCGACGTCGGCAAGGGACAGGTGCAGCGCCTCGCTCAGACGCAGGCCGGTGCCGTACAAGAGCAGTAGCAGCGTACGAAAGGTGCGCGGCGTAATCCGAGTCGTGCGCAAACCATCGATTGCGTCGATGAGCCGAACCATCTCGCTCTCGGTGTACACATAGGGCTGGAAGATCTGCCGGCACCTGGGGGTATCGAGCGGCAGCGGAATGCACGGCAGCAGGCCACGGGCGAGGGCGAAGCGAAAGAAGCCCAGCAAGGCGGAATGCTTGCGGTGCCAGTACCGCGTCAGTGGCCGATTGCCGTCGAGAAATGCCCGTACCTGCCAAGGCTCAATCGAGTCCAGCTCACGGTCACCGCCGACAGCCTTCGCGAACAGGCGCAACACGCTTGCGATACTTGCGCCGTCGCAGCCATTGGCCTGGATGAGCTCTGTGTATAGCGTTAATGCGTGGAGGAGCTTCACAGGAACCTCCCGAGATCGACGTCGGCCACTCGGCGCAGACCGACGATGTCGACCTTGGCGTAGAGCGCAGTGGTTGCGGGGTGGCTGTGACCGAGAAAGTCTCCGATTTCCTTCATGCTCAGTCCGCGGGAAAGCAGGCGGGTCGCACAGGCGTGCCGCAGGGCATGCGGGCCGTGGTGCTTGATGGCCAGGTTCATCGGCCGCAGCCGCCGGCTCACGACCTGCCAGAGGGCGCTGCCGCTGACGGGCTGATACGGCGCACGCAACTGCAGGAACACCTCGCGCAGTGGTGTCTTTGGCCGCACCAGTTGGAGATACTTGGCAAGAGCGTCGGCTGCAGCACCAGTCAACGGATAACACTCAACGCGCGGGCTCTGCTTGGAGCGATGTACCCGAATGATGGCCTGCTCCCAATCGAGATCATCCAGGCACAGTCTTCGCACCTCGGCTGCCCGCAGACCATACTGTGCGAACAGCAAAACGATGGCGCGATCGCGGATCGCGCCGGATCGTTCATCCTGCATCCCGTCCAGCAGTTGACAGACCGCTTCCCAGGAAGGGCTGGCCGGCAGCGTTTCACCTTGATAGATCCGGCCGGGCCGAATGGCCGCCGCCAATCCTGGTCGGCACTGTTCGTGCTCCTCCAAGAAACGAAGGAAAGCTCGCAGGTTGTAGGCATAGGTCTGCATCGAGGATCGCGTCAGACCATCACGGCGTCCCTTCAGGGCAAGGGCCTGATCGACGGCTTCCCAATCGAGCCTACTGGGATCGCGCCCTAGCGCTGCGACCATCCGAAGAAACTCCGCGGCTCGACCGCAGCGAGTACGGATCGTCACCGGTGATAAATTGCGTTCCTCGCGCATGAAACGCGCATACGCCTCGAGCTGCCGCGCACCCGGTTGTTGGACGGAGTACGGCTGCAGTAAGCCGAGGAAGTGAAGCCAATTCCTTGCCGTCGACACGAATGCAGTTCTGGCGGCCTGGCCGTCTGTCCTACGTCGGCTGTCAGATCGGCAAGCCATCCACCGATCCGCCGCTGCGTCTATATCCTTCAGTGAAACTGCGCCCGGAAACCGCCAGCGAAAGCTCGCACCGACGCACAGCAAGTAGTCGGCGCATTTGACCAAGGTCTTACGCGCGGCCCCAAGGCCTTGCAGATGCTCCAAATAGCGAAGTCGCTCGGGAAAGAGCGGTGATGTGGTGTGACGCGCGATCGCGGCTTCGCGCTTGAATAGCCGATCGAACATGAGTGGACCCTCCTTCAGCAATGGACGGAAGACTCATGTTGCTCTCGGTTGCCTTGATGCTTCTGTGGCCTACAGATCGCGCCACCCCGCAGCCGAGGCCGTGCCGCGGACTGAAGGCCACAGAAATCGCAAGGCCACACAAGATGCTGACCTTGCAGCGCTTGAAGGTGGCGACCTCGTAGGGATGCACCGGCAACGGTCGCAAGGCCGGACGATCCAGGCGCTCGAACCAGTCGCGCCGGCAGCCATCGAGCCGCTTGAACGGGCGCCGATTCAGATCCTCCAGCAGCTCGGCGATAGCCTGGTTAAGCGCATGCAGGCTGAAGAACTGCCGGTGGCGAAGCCGCGCCATGATCCAGCGCTCGACCACCTGCACCGCCACCTCGGCCTTGGCCTTGTCCTGGGGTTTGCGTGGCCGCGCCGGCAGCATCACGGTGTCGTAATGGCGGGCGCACTCCAGCGCGGCCCGGTTCAGGCCCGGCTCGTAGCGATCCGGCTGGGCGACCAGGGCGCGCGGATTGTCCGGCACAACCATTTCCGGCACGCCGCCAAAGTAGGTCAGAGCCTGGCCCAGCGAGGTCAGCCAGTCCACCTGGGTTTCGCCTGGCGTCGCGCAGGCATAGGTGTAATTCGAGGCGCCCAGGGCGGCGACGAAGATGTGCGCCCGGCGCACTTCGCCGGTGGCCGGGTCGACCACCGGCAGCGTCGGCCCGGCATAGTCGATGAATAGCTTCTCGCCCGCACGGTGCAGCTGACGCATCGAACGTTTGAGCGTCTGGGCGTAGCGCCGGTAGTGCTCGACGAACTGGGTGTAGCGGTAGGTCGGCTGGCCCGCATGCGCGGCGAGATATTCCTCCCACAGCAGCTGCAAGGTCACGCCCTTGCGTCGCAACTCGCGGTGGATGCTCAGCACATCGGGCAGCACTCGCTCACCGCGCGGCTTGTTCGTCGACGTCGGTGCAAACAAGGCGGCCGCCAGCGCGGCCTCGTCCATGGCCACCAGCGCCGGCCAGTCCAGCCCGGCCACCCGCGCCGCCGCGATGTACTTGCTAACCACGCCCTTGGACAGCTGCAAGGCACGGGCAATCTTCTCGTGGGACAAGCCGGCCTCAAACTTGAGGCGCAGACATTCTTTGATGTTTCGCATGGCTACTCGCGGCGCCGCCATCTTCCTCTCCCGAAATCGGTCGAGGATGGCGGCGCATCAGGTCATGCGCAACGAAGGGGAAGGCTTTCGCTAAGTCGTGACCGGCGATTTCGGTAAGCCGTGACCACCTGTTTCGGAACAGGCGGAGAATCGGTCACGTTGCTACCGAAATGAGCGGTCACGCGTTAGCGAAATGAGCGGTCACGATCAACCGAAACGGCCGGTCACGGTGCTCCGAAATCCGCAAGCTCGCCATCCAGGAAATGCGATCTAAGAACTTATGCAGGCTTATCAGTGTGTGCCGTGGCCGACGAGGAATAAACCCTCTGTTGCCGTGGAGATCGAACTCAGCGGTTTTCCACAATTGGTCGTGGTGGCCAATGCGGTTGCGGATGTCGCGCAACTGGTAGAGGAGCCCCTTCAATTGATCCACGAATGCCCTGTCACCATGGGCGGTGGTACCCATAGCAGGACCCTGGGGGAAAGCGAGGCTCAGAACGCGCCTCTGCATGTCAGCTGGATGCGCCTTGTGCACCAAGCCTGCAATCAGATGCTCCCAGAACCCGAATGAAAGCTGAGAGACAATATCGTCTGGGGTGGGTGCGCGGCCGCGACTCCTTCGACGAACCTTATCGGCAACATCCTCGATGTCACCCTGCATTCTCGGTGTCATACTGTGCCAGGCCAAATCGGGCGCGTTCGGGTTAGATACCTTTGCTGGATTCGGCTTGGTCTTGAACATCCACTCGAAGCTATCGATGGTGCCGTAATACTGCGACAGCCCTCGGTGAAGTGCGTTTCGAAGGGAAACCTCGTAGTCCCCAAGGATTGGCAGGAGGCTAGCCCCGACTGCTTGGCACCAGGAGTAGCAGCCGATCAAGTCGGCCTTGGTGCGGGTCTGAAAGAAAGCCTCGACCGTGGCGAGCCGGGCAGAAGATAGGTGATTTTGCATAAATGAGGCTTGCCTTCCTTGGTGCGGTGCCTTAAATTTGATCACGAAACAGGGGTTTTCCAGAAATGGTCGTGCCTCTGTACCCTGAGTAAGAACCCCGCCGAATGCGGGGTTTTTGCTATCTGGAGGAAAGGTTTTCCTCTGTGGGGGCCTCTGGCCTGCAGTCATGAAGTCCGCAGAGCTCAACCGAGCGGGTACGTACGTAGGGTAGCGTCATCTGAACCTCCACTCAGCTTCTGGCCTCAGTGTGCCGGATCATGAACTACTTGCGCCACCGCTGCTCGTGGGCGGTTCCTGCCCGAGCAATTTCAGTTGCGCGGTGGCTTCAGCCAGGCGCTCCTGCAGGCTCTGCGCTTGCTGCGCCTGAATCGTGGAGGCTTCACCAAACCGGGTTACCTCATCCTGCAGAGCGTGGCAGCGCTGCTCCAAGGCTTCATTCGTACATTCAATACCGGCCAATTTACCTTGTGCGACCTCCAAGGCCTGAGTCCTCTGAGCGAGAAGCTGTTGCTGCGCATGCTGATCCTTCTGCAGTTGCCGCGCCTCGGCGAGCAGGCGCGCGTTGTCGCGGTTCAGTTGGGTCAGCTCATCCTGCTTGACGATCAGGGTCTGTTGTAGCTGCCGCAGCTCCAGTTGCAGTTGTTGTACCTGCGACTCATGCCGGCGCTGCTCCTGCTCACGCTGCTCCTTGCTGGCCTGGCGATAGTGCTCCAGGGCATCACGGGCATGCTGATGCTTGTCCTCCAGCGAGCTAATCTGTCCGTCGCGGTCTTGCAAGCGCGCTTCCTGGTTGTGGTTGGCTTGCTGCAGGCGGGCATTCTCGACCGCAGCCTGTTGGCGCAACTGTTGCTCCTGCAGCAGTGCTTGCTGGGTAGTCTGGAGCTGCTCCGTGAGATCAATGCACTGACCTTCCAGCTTCTGGATACGGCTTTCTGCCTGCTGAACCTGGTTCTGGTAATCGAGCCGTTCGAGTGCCAGTTGCTCGCGCTCCTGAGCTACGTCGGCCTTTGCTTCCTCCTTGAGCTGATCCGCCAACTGGGCCACTAGGTTGGCCAGCTGTTCGCTGAGCGGCATTGCAGTCGCATTCCGGCCGTGGTCTGCGTCTTCGAGTTCTTTCAGGTAGCGATGAATGGTGGTTTTCGAGCCGGTATTGCCCAGTTCGACCCGTACCGCGTCGATGCTGGGGTTCTCGCCCCGCGTCAGGATGGCCTGCCGTGCCTTCTGAACCAGCGCCTTGTTGATGCCGCCACGGGCCATGGTCTGCTCCTACGATTTCGTAGTGGATTACATACCATGTATTTACATATTAAATTTGATTGATGTAAAGCCAGTTAGAAGCAAATAAATCAGATAAAATAATGGAGGGTTATTCAATATGATGGGCAGAAACGGACGCTTAGTAGCCGTTTTCCAGTACACAAAGGGCAACCTCTGGCGATGAAAGACGTCGGGCGCTATTTACAAGCTGGTACGCGGGAAAACACCCGCCGCAGCTATCAGTCGGCCATAGAGCACTTCGAAGTGACGTGGGGCGGCTTCCTGCCCACCACCAGCGACAGCATCGTGCGTTATCTGGTGGACTACGCCGACTCCCTGAGCCTCAGCACGCTCAAACAGCGCCTGGCCGCCCTGGCTCAGTGGCATATCACCCAAGGTTTCCCTGATCCAACCAAGACGCCCACAGTGCGTCAGGTGCTCAAAGGCATTCGCACATTGCATCCGGCACAGACCAAACAGGCAGCCCCGTTGCAGTTGCGGCACCTGGAACAAGCGGTTCAGTGGCTGAATCAAGAAGCCAAACAGGCTCGGCAGTCCGGCAATTTGGCAAGCCTGCTGCGCAGCCGGCGCGATGCGGCGTTGTTACTGGTCGGCTTCTGGCGGGGCTTTCGCAGCGACGAACTCTGTCGACTGCAGGTCGAGCATATCCAAGCCGAAGCCGGTGCTGGCATGAGCCTGTTCCTGCCGCAGAGCAAGGGCGACCGGGAGAACCTCGGCACGACCCATTACGCACCCGCGCTGAAGCGCCTCTGCCCGGTACAGGCCTATCTCGACTGGATCAGTGCCGCCGGCATCGCCCGCGGCGCAGTGTTCCGCCGCCTGGATCGCTGGGGGCACCTGAGCGACGAGGCCTTGCATCCCGGTAGCCTGATCAGCCTGCTACGCCAGATCCTGCAGCGTGCGGGCATCCCGGCCGAACTGTACACCAGCCATTCGTTACGCCGAGGTTTCGCTACCTGGGCCACGGCCAACGGCTGGGATCTCAAGGCGCTGATGACCTACGTAGGCTGGAAGGACATCAAGTCCGCCATGCGCTACATCGACCCCGCCATCTCCTTTGGCGGCCTTGCAGCTAAACCTGCCCTTGAGCTTCATGCTGGATCTTTGGGCCAAATCTCAGCTTCTCATTAACATCGGTACACATCAGGGACAACGGTGCCACATGAAGCGCAATCGGACTCACTGCTGGCGTTTACGGGCAGCTGAGCCGCTCTAGAATGAACTTTATAGGTCTTTATAGTCGATTATAGAGCGATTATAGAGCGATTATAGAATCCTATTTTGGACGCCCGGCCCACGCTTCCCGGCGAACTGGTGCTGACGACTCGTAGGCTGTTCAACTGCACCTTGTCGCAGCCCCCCCTATAGCAGCTCGCCGAGGTCAGCCAGCGCAACCTGCTGTGGCTTGGTCTCTCCAGCATCACCACGACGCTGTCTCAGATCTTCTATTGCAAAACGTTGAAGCTCGGGCGTAGCTACGGTGTCGCTGATCGACAAGGGCGTCGTCGTGGTAGCCATGCTGATGGCGTGGCTACTGCTGCGCGAAGCGATCACGCTGCGGAGGCTCGCCGGCGCCGGGTTGATCGTGACCGGGCTCCTGGTTAACGCCCCAAAGCCCTGACCAGTGCCCCTAGGTCTCGTGCTGCTGAAAGGCAGCCGCCAGCGTCAATTGTGCACGGGCTTCGATGATCTCGATCAGCTCGATATGTTTGGGGAACTCTCGCTTGAGCCAGCCGCTGGGCACGAAGTGATGATCGAGGTGAACGATTGTGCTTTGGCCTTCGGCAGCCGCGCAGAGCATGACGTGCATCTCTGAATCATCGCCGGCCATCGCTGCCGGCACGAAGACCATGCCGTTGTCGTCAATGCCGAAAGAGCGCCTCCATTCGGGGAACCGCTTCTGCTCGGGGTTTGAAACGGCAAACCAATGAATCCTGTCCATTTATTTCTTCTCGAATGGGAGCAGCGTAGAGTACGGCAGCGAATCACCTTCGGCTGCGGCTAGCACCTGATCCAGCACCGCCTCGGGGGCATCAAGAGCACCGAAAATCACATACAACTCGGAAACACGTTCATCCTATCCGCACGATCGAAGCCGGCATCACCACCTACGGGCTCGGCATGATCGAATGCATTGGCAACGGCATTTTCCTTAAGCAGATAACGCGCGCCGCAATCGCAGAGAAATGGCTGCTTGGCGTTGTAGAAACGATCCTGAGCTTCCCAACCATGCAGCCGCGGCTCCATGGGCTTGCCACACTTTGGGCAATAAGCAGGTTGCAGATCGGTAAGGTAAAGCATGACTTGAGTTCCTTTCCTTGCGCGCCGCTCCGTGTTTGGAGGGCTGTACAATGCGCGCCATTGTCGTAACCCCGCTTCACCGCTGTCCAGAAAAGGTACAAAGGTACAAATGTCCCTCCCGCTTGACGCCAACCGTACCAGCCAGCCCAGCCCCGGTTTGATTCGCCTCGACCCGGCCTATGCCTTGGCAGCCCATCTCGCAGAGCGCCATCTACTGGGCTACGTGATGCTCAATGGTGAGGCGTGGCGCGTGGTGGCAAAGATTATCGATCCAGGTGATTTCGAGGGGTATCCGCATTGCCGGATTTATCTGGCCATGGAAACACTGGCCAGTCTCGGCGAAGCC
Source organism: uncultured Pseudomonadaceae bacterium (assembly GCA_963974865.1). Lineage (GTDB taxonomy): Bacteria > Pseudomonadota > Gammaproteobacteria > Pseudomonadales > Pseudomonadaceae > Halopseudomonas. Next base: position 10,636 of record CAXBEU010000022.1, read on the forward strand.
ATCGACATCCTGACACTTTGTGAGTTGCTGGAGTCGGATGAGCATTACCAAGCCGCTGGGGGTATCCAGCTGCTCGGTCAACTGGCCACGGAGACTCCGATACGTTTCGAGCAGGTGAGCGGACTAGCTCGCCTGCTCAGAGGTTTTGGTGTGCTGCGCTCCAGCCTCAATGAGGCCTATCAGGGCCAGCGCCGACTATGCAGCCTGCTAGACGCCAAGCGCGACGGGCTCTCGCACGGCAAGTCATGGATCGCCACCATCGAGGACACTATTCGGCAGGAGCAGCCGTTCCTGCAGGCTTGGCTCGGGCAGCGCGTCTGCTACGTCTACGATGAATCCGTTACCGAAGACGCGACTCTGTGACCAGCACTATCAGCCTGAGAATCTTCTTACATGACCACTGGTGGAAGCCCTGATCGCAGGTGGCAATCCTGTCATGGTGGGGTTGTAGGTTAAGTGGGCCCAACAGTAAGCATCAGGTACTCCCAAAGCACTACGGCCTTGGCTTTGGAGCTGGAAGTTGACTGCTCGCCACTAGCCCTGACAATGCAAAGCCTACAAGCAACATCAGCAACGTCTCGGCGCTGAAAGAATCTAGAATCATCGCGGCACCTATCGGTCCCACTGCTTGTGCGACGAGCATCGGCCGGGCGAGCAGGCCCATGCGAGAGCCGTAGCCGGCTGAGCCGAATAGCACCAATGGTAATGTTCCCCGCGTGATAGTCAGGATGCCATTCCCTGCGCCGTACAGCGCTATTGCCAGGAATGCCAACCATGGTTGCGCGGGCAGCAGCAAAACAATCCCCGTCAGGCAAAGCAGAATCCCTAAGCGAGTTGCCCAGGTGGGGTGAAGGCTTTGTCCCCAGGTGAATTCTGCAATGCGCCCAGCGACCTGCGCTGGCCCTATGACCATTCCGATAGCCAAGGCCGTCGCGGTCGCTATTCCGAGCAACTTGAGCATATCCAGCAGGTGCACTGACACAGTCGATGTGACCAATGATTGAAGTGTCAGTAGCAATGCGACCAGAAGGAAAAGTTGGCGATAAGTCGTTAGCTTCGAGGTTCCGGTGTTTACGCCTGTGCTGCATGCTACTGGAGCGTGGGAAGTCTGGGTCTTGGGAACAAAAACCAGATAAATCGGGAGCCCAACCAGTAGATGGGCTCCCGCCAGCACGAAGCAGGCTCCTCGCCAGCCCAATTCATGTTCAAGAAAAGCAAGCAGTGGCCACCCCACGGTACTGGCAAAGCCACCCAGCAGCGTGAGCCCACTGATAGAGGAACGAGCGGTTTCGCCCATCAAGCGACCGAGCGTAGCGAATGCCGCGTCATATAAGCCGGCCGCCATGGCGAATCCGATTATCGTCCAGGCCAGGTAGTAGATTGCTAGATGTTGAGCCGTGCCCATGAGCGCAAGGCCTAGTGCCATGAGAAGCGAGCTTGCCGCCAGAATCGAGCGGCCGCCGTGGCGGTCGATCATTCTTCCGACCTTGGGCGAGCACGCCCCGGCTACCAGCAAGCCGAGGGAAAGACCAATAACCACGCTGGTGACCGACCAACCTGTTGCTTGAGAGATTGGGCTTACCAACACGGCCGGAAGATAGTAGGTCGAACTCCAGGCCAGTATCTGGCCTATCCCCATGGCACCCACCAGACGAACTCGGCTGACCTGTGCGAGAGAGGTTTCCGTAAGAGGCATCGTCGGCGCTATCCGGCATTTAGTTGGCAGTAACAACAACTTAGCTGGGTGACAGCTCTATGGTCAACGATTGACGCTGTGCTGAGCAGGATCTTACCGTTGCGTAGAGCAACCAATCTGGACTGACTATGACCGTACCACCTGACGATCAACTGATGCGTGACGCCGAAGAGCTGCATGAGGCCTTGAACCAGCTCGTACGGGTCTACCAATTCCGTGATCGCGACCGCATCTGTTGCTACGACGTGTCGGTCACCCAGAGTTACGCAGTGGAGACGCTCGTCAGGAAGGGGCCAATGCGCATGCAGGCCCTTGCTGACGAGCTCTTTCTGGACAAGAGCACCGCAAGCCGCGTTATCAATGCTCTTGAACGCAAAAGCTATGTAATTCGTCTTGCGGAGTCGGGAGATCGCCGTGCGGTAAAGCTGCAGGCGACAGATGCCGGCAGAACATTATGCGAAAACATTCGTCGCGATCTGATAGCCGAAGAAAAACTGATGCTCGACGGACTGCCGCCGGCGATCCGACAAGGAGCTATCGCCATGCTTAAGCAGATTACCCTGGCGACTGAAAAGCGTTACGGCATCGAGAGCGATTGCTGCACATAGCCGATGCTGGCGTGAAGGGGCTGGGCTGAGAGCGACGCTAACCGGATGCAAAAAAGAAGCCGCCCGAAGGCGGCACTGAGCGACAGATGGATGACCTTTCTGAACACTCGGATCTTGGTTCCGATTACTTCTTCAGCGATTGCAGGTAGTCCTTCAGCGTCTGATCATCAGCGGCTTTAACCGTCATGCCGTTCGGACCGCTACCGATGTCAGTGAATTGCTTGGCCGGCTCGCCGGTTTTCTTGAACTCTTCCAGCTCCTTGGAGCCTTCTCGGAATACCCACAGGCGACCATCTTCGACCTCGGTGACAAAGCCAGGCTTATCGTACTGACTCGCGAAGGCGGCGGTGGCGAACAGGCTGGTCAACAGCATTGCAGTCAAAGTCAGTTTTTTCATCGCAAGGTTCCTGCTTGGGTTAGAGATGAGATGAAGCCTAAAGCCCTTCTGATGACGGAGAGATTACAAGATATGGATATGCGGTTAATCAGATGTTTCAGGGTGTTTCCGGCTCCTAGCTTCGCCCTGCTTGCTGCCGTTGGCCAGCAAAGATGAGCCATTCAAGCGTCCATGTAGGTGGTGCAGCCCCTGGACTATCATTTCCGCTTTACTGAATATTCGCTAAAACGTATATTCCTGAAACCATATTCGGTTCGAGATTTAGCAATGGCTTACAAAACCCGCGTGCTGTTCGTTTGTGTGGCTAACGCTGCTCGCTCGCAGCTGGCTGAAGCGCTGCTGCGACACACTGATTCCGAACGCTTCGAGGCATTCAGCGCAGGCACTGAGCCTGGTGAGGTTGATCCACGCACCCTGGATGCGCTTGAGCACCTTGGCGTAAACACCGAGGGACTGCGCAGCAAGTCCATCGATGAGTTTGCCGGCGAGCGTTTCGAATACGTCATCACACTGTGCGATAAGTCGTCTTTGGAGTGCCAGGCCCTTCCAGGTGCTGGTGAGGTACTGGCGTGGAACTTTGAAGACCCGGTGACCAGCACCCAGCCCGACGCATTCCGCCACACCCTTCACGAGATACACGAGCGCATCAAAATGTTCGTGCTGGTGAAAACCAAACGTTGAGACCTCTATGGCTGACCACCTGACACCGACCACCGTATTCAAATGCCTGGCTGACGAGACCCGCATTCGCCTGATGCTGCTCATCACTCGCGAGTATGAGTTGTGCGTCTGTGAGCTGACCTGCGCGCTGGATGAAAGCCAGCCGAAGGTTTCCCGCCACCTGGCACAACTGCGCAACTGCGGTCTGCTGGAAGATCGCCGGCAAGGCCAGTGGGTCTATTACCGCCTGCACCCCAGCCTGCCGGACTGGGTGATTGCTGTTCTGAAAACCACTCTGGATGCCAATCAGCATTGGCTCAGCCCGGATGCCAAACGCCTTGATGTGATGGGCGACCGCCCGCAGCGGCTCGCTGCCTGCTGCTGAGCCGTACTCTACTTTTACGAGATAGCTCGATGAAGATTTTGTTTCTCTGCACCGCCAACAGCTGCCGCAGCATTCTCTGCGAGGCTGTGTTCAACCACTTGGCACCGGCAGGCATGAAAGCCTACAGCGCCGGCAGCCAGCCTAAAGGTGTTGTGCACCCACTGAGCCTGAAAACGCTGGAAAACGCCGGCATCTCGACCGCAGGGCTCGCCAGCAAGTCCAGCGATGTTCATGAGGGCTTAGCCCCAGACTTCGTGATCACGGTCTGCGACAAGGCTGCCGGCGAAGCCTGTCCGGTGTTTTTCGGCCCCGCGACCAAGGCCCATTGGGGGCTGGCTGATCCGTCGGAATACCAGGGCAGCGAAGCGGAGATCGAAGCCGCTTTTGCCGCCACCCTGGAGCAGATCAGAACCCGTATCGAAGCCTTCCTGGCATTACCGCTCAAGCAGATGGATGCCGAGCAGCTCAAGGCCGAGTTGGCCTTGATCGGCACGCTCTGACACTGGAGGCATGACGATGAGCAAAAGCCGCCTTTCTTTTTTGGATCGTTACCTGACGCTCTGGATCTTTCTCGCCATGGCGATTGGCGTCAGCCTGGGTAGCCTGTTCGAAGGCCTGCCGGTCTGGCTCCACAGCTTGTCGGTGGGTTCGACCAATATTCCGATCGCCATCGGCCTGATCGTGATGATGTATCCGCCGTTGGCCAAGGTCAGGTATGAAGAGCTGCCCGAGGTTTTCAAGGACAAGCGCATTCTGGCGCTGTCGCTGATCCAGAACTGGGTGATCGGCCCGGTACTGATGTTCGCCCTCGCGGTGATCTTCCTGCGCGATTACCCCGAATACATGACAGGCCTGATCCTTATCGGCCTGGCACGCTGCATCGCAATGGTGCTGGTGTGGAATCAGATCGCAGGCGGCAACAACCAGTACGTTGCCGGCCTGGTCGCGTTCAATAGCATCTTCCAGATCGTGTTTTTCAGCCTGTATGCCTGGGTCTTCCTCGGCCTTCTGCCACCCTTGTTCGGCCTACAGGGCAGCGTGATCGATGTGAGCTTTGTCAGCATCGCCGAGTCCGTGCTGATCTACCTCGGCATTCCGTTTCTGGCTGGTTTCCTGACGCGCAAGATCCTGATCAGCCGCAAAGGCGAAGAGTGGTTCAACCAGCGTTTCATCCCGCGCATCAGCCCGCTGACGCTGGTCGCTCTGCTGCTGACCATCGTGGCGATGTTCAGCCTCAAGGGCGACATGGTGCTGCAGCTGCCGTTGGATGTGCTACGCATCGCCATCCCGCTGGCGATCTACTTCGTAGTGATGTTCTTTATCAGTTTCTGGATGGGCAAGCTGCTGGAGGCTGACTACCCACGCACTACCGCACTGGCCTTCACCGCTGCCAGCAACAACTTCGAACTGGCTATTGCTGTAGCTATTGCCACATTCGGCCTGGCTTCGCCGGTGGCCTTTGCCACGGTGATCGGCCCGCTGGTGGAAGTGCCGGTGCTGATTGCCCTGGTCGGGGTGGCGCTGTGGCTCAAACGCCGCTGGTTCGACACCGAGCAGGCCGATCTGGCCCAGGAGCAAAGCCGATGAACGACGATCACATCCCCCAACTTGATGCTGACCTGGCCGAACTGCCCAGCGCCGAGCGCCTCGGCGTCGCCCAGCAGTTCAACCACAAACCGCGCATCCTGCTGCTTTACGGCTCCAACCGCGAGCGTTCGTTCAGCCGCCTGCTGACCGAGGAAGCCGCGCGCCTGCTCGAACGCTTCGGCGCTGAGACGCGCATCTTTCACCCTGCAGGCTTGCCGCTGCCGGACGATGCGCCGGACAGCCATCCCAAGGTGCAGGAGCTGCGCGAGTTGATGCAGTGGTCGGAAGGACAGGTCTGGTGCTCGCCCGAGCGTCACGGCTCGATGACCGGAGTGTTCAAGGCGCAGATCGACTGGGTTCCGCTGGCCATGGGCGCAGTGCGCCCGACCCAGGGCAAGACCCTGGCGGTGATGCAGGTCTGTGGCGGCTCGCAGTCCTTCAACGTGGTTAACCAGCTGCGTGTGCTTGGCCGTTGGATGCGCATGTTCACCATCCCCAACCAGTCCTCCGTACCGAAGGCTTACCTGGAGTTCGATGAGGCTGGCCGGATGAAACCCTCGGCTTTCTATGACCGCGTAGTGGACGTGATGGAGGAGCTGGTGAAGTTCACCCTGCTGCTGCGTGAGCGCTCCGACTACCTGGTTGACCGCTATTCCGAGCGCAAGGAATCGGCGGAAGAACTCTCCAAACGCGTTAATCAACGTTCCATCTGAAGGATTTTGATTGTGCAACAACATCCGTATTCCGTGCTGACCTCCGAGCAGATCAAGGGCCAGCTGATCTTCACGCCGTGCCCTGGCACCAAAGACACATCGGTCGCTGAGGCGCTGGACACCCTCAAGGGGGCAGGTGCCTCGGCTTTGCTAACCTTGATGCCCACTGAAGAACTGACCCAGAACGAAGTCGAGAATCTGCCTGAGCAGTGCCAGCAGCGCGGCATCGAGTGGTTCCACCTGCCAGTGGAAGACGACCATGCTCCCGGCGAACCATTCCAGGCGGCCTGGGACGCCAACCGCGAGCGGATCAAGCGATTGCTCACTGAAGGCAAGAACATCGCCATTCACTGCAAAGGCGGTTCGGGTCGTACCGGCCTGATTGCCGCACAGCTGCTGATAGAGTGCGGCGTTCCATTCCGCGAAGCAGTAAGCGAAGTGCAAGCGCTGCGCCCCCGTGCGATTCAACATCCCGCGCATATCAACTACATAAGCCAGTTCGACATCGCCAAGTCGTAATTGCCCGCAGCTAGCCGCCCCGAGAGAACAACAACATGAGCATCAAAGTAGGTATCAACGGTTTCGGTCGTATCGGTCGTCTCGCCCTGCGTGCAGCCTGGAGCTGGCCAGAGTTCGAGTTCGTGCAGATCAATGACCCGGCAGGTGATGCGGCGACTCACGCCCACCTGATCAACTTCGACTCGGTGCATGGCCGCTGGAACAACGAAGCCCGCGCCGAGGGTGATGATGTCGTGATTGGCGGCAAGCGCATCAAGGTGACCGCCAACAAGGCGATTGCTGACACCGATTGGTCGGGCTGCGATCTGGTCATCGAAGCCAGTGGCAAGATGAAGACCGTCGCCGTGCTTCAAGCCTACCTGGATCAGGGCGTGAAGCGTGTGGTGGTGTGTGCGCCGGTCAAGGAGAAAGGTGCGCTGAACGTCGTCATGGGCGTCAACCAGCACCTGTTCGACCCGGCGCAGCACCGCATCGTTACCGCTGCGTCCTGTACCACCAACTGCTTGGCCCCAGTGGTCAAAGTGATTCATGAAAACCTGGGCATTCGCCATGGTTCGATCACCACGATTCACGACCTGACCAACACCCAGAGCATCCTCGATCAGCCGCACAAGGATCTGCGTCGTGCGCGTGCCTCGGGCATGAGCCTGATTCCGACGACCACGGGTTCGGCCACCGCAATTGCCGAGATTTTCCCCGAACTGCGCGGCAAGTTGAACGGCTATGCCGTGCGCGTACCGCTGGCCAACGCCTCGCTCACCGACTGTGTGTTTGAGGTCGAACGCGCTACTACGGCGGATGAGGTGAATGCGCTGCTTAAAGCTGCCGCCGATGGCCCGCTGAAAAACATCCTCGGTTACGAAGTGCGTCCCCTAGTCTCCATCGACTACCGCACCGATCCGCGTTCTTCGATCATCGATGCACTGTCGACCATGGTGGTCAATGACACCCAGGTGAAGATCTACGCCTGGTATGACAACGAGTGGGGATATGCCAACCGTGCTGTCGAACTGGCCAAACTGGTCGGCTTGGCCGGTTAACAGGGAGCGATCATGAAGGCGTTGTCAGCCCTTTCCCCGGAAGTGCGCCAGTACTTGCTGGTCACCGGCAATTACTGGGCCTTTACCCTCACCGATGGCGCGTTGCGCATGTTGGTGGTGCTGCACTTCCATACGTTGGGCTACACGCCGCTGCAAATTGCTGCGCTGTTCCTGTTCTACGAGATCTTCGGCGTTATCACCAACTTGGTGGGCGGCTACCTCGGGGCTCGGCTGGGCCTGAATCGCACCATGAACATTGGCTTGGGCCTACAGGTTGTGGCCTTGCTGATGCTGACGGTGCCCGCCGCCTGGCTGACCATCCCGTGGGTGATGGGCGCTCAGGCCATGTCGGGTATCGCCAAAGACCTCAACAAGATGAGCGCCAAGAGCTCGATCAAGCTGTTGGTGCCTGACAACCAACAAGGCACGCTCTACAAGTGGGTGGCGGTCCTCACCGGCTCAAAGAACGCGTTGAAAGGGGTTGGCTTCTTTCTCGGCGGTGCGTTGCTGGCATTGATGGGCTTCACTGGTGCAGTGCTGGCGATGGCCGCCGTACTGGCCCTGATCTGGATAGCCAGCCTGTTCCTGCTGAAGAAAGACCTGGGCAAGGCCAAAGCCAAGCCCAAGTTTCGCGACATCCTCTCCAAGAGCCGGGCGATCAACATCCTCTCCGCGGCCAGGTTGTTCCTTTTCGGTGCCCGTGATGTGTGGTTCGTGGTGGCCTTGCCGGTCTACCTGAGCACCGTTTTTGGCTGGGACTTCTGGCTGGTGGGCGGCTTCTTGGCATCCTGGGTGATCGGCTACGGCATCGTGCAGTCGTTCGCCCCGAACATCACCGGGAAAAAACGTGGTCATGTCCCCGATGGGCGAGCTGCTTTTGTTTGGGCGTCACTGCTGGCTGGCTTACCTGCGGCTATTGCCCTTGGTCTTTCGGCGGGGTTGTCGCCTCAGGTTGTGCTGCTGGGTGGGCTGATGCTGTTCGGCGTTCTGTTCGCTGTGAACTCGTCGCTGCACAGCTACTTGATCGTCAGCTACGCCAAGGAGGATGGCGTGTCGCTGGATGTGGGCTTCTACTACATGTCCAACGCGCTGGGGCGACTGATCGGTACGTTACTCTCGGGCTGGGTATTCCAGGCTTATGGTCTGGAGGCCTGCCTGTGGGTTTCCAGTGCGTTTGTGCTGGCCGCTGCGCTGATTTCCATCGCCTTGCCCAGGCACCTCGATGCGGCTCCGCAGGCCTGATCAAGCGGCTCAGAGCGGAGGCCCTCAGGCCTCCGCCGTTGCCAAAAACTGTTCGATCTCGGTTGCGGTGCTACGTGCCGTACGGGTCACCCCGATCAGGGTTGCTGAAGCCGATCCCGTCCATTCGCCATAGCCCACCAGCCAGAGCCTGGGTTCGTGGACGGCGCGAGTCCCCTCAACCTCGACTCGCCCCTCATCGTTGATCAGCCCCAGGTTGGTCAGGTGGCCCAGCGCGGGTTTGAAGCCGGTGCACCAGATCACTGCATCGACCATGGTCTCCGTGCCATCGGGCCAAACCACACCATTACGGGTGAAGCGTGTGAAGGGGCGAACTGCGTGCAAGACGCCACGTTCACGCGCTTCGACCACGGGCGGTACCATCACCACATCGCCCAGCCCGCCCACTGGTTGTTCGATGACGCGACCTTCCTGCAGGGCTTTCCAGCGGTCGGTCGCTCGCTCGAACAACACACGACCATCGACATCATCGGGCAGAAACAGCGGCTCGGTGGGCGTCACCCAGGTGGCGTCGGCCACTTTGGAGACCTCTGCCAGGATCTGTGCCCCGGAGTTTCCACCGCCTACCACCAGCACCCGTTTGCCTGCGAACGGCTGGGCCTCGACATAGTGGGCCGAATGCAACTGCTGGCCGCGGAACAACTCGGTACCCGTATAGTTGGGGATATGGGGATTGCTCCAGGTACCAGTAGCACTGACCACTGCCTTGGCATCCCAATGCCCTTGCTCGGCATGGACGCGCAGCGCGCCATTGATGCGTTCGACCGAGGTGACTCGCACTGGTCGCTCGACCGGGAACTGGTAACGCGCCTCATAGCGTGTCAGGTAGTCGATGACGTGATCACGCTTCGGGTAACCCTCTTGAACTGGCGGCATCATCCAGCCGGCAATCGAACTCCAAGTCGCCGGCGAGAACAGTCGCAAGGAGTCCCAGCCATGACGCCAAGCCCCGCCAGGGCCATCCTCGGCATCGAGCATCACAAACGACAACCCCGTACGCCGCAGAAAGTACGCGGTGGCCAACGCGGCTTGGCCGCCGCCGATGATGACTACATCCCACTTATTTTCAGGGCGAGCTTCCACTGAGGGACTCCAAACAGACCGATTGCGCAGTGTAATAGTCCGAGTCAGCCAGAACGCTGATCTATCTCAGGTAATTACCTGCTCAATTGCCTTCGCGATCTGGCAACTCATTGACTCTATGTTCTGGAACCAGATCGACCAACGGAGCGATCATCATCTGAGCAGTGCGAATCCAGGAACTCAACGTCTCGAGATCTAATAGCACTGATTCGGCTACCTCCCAGACGGAGGACTCCTCGGTCGTAACTGGCGGTAGAGTGCCTTCGATCAACGCCTGGGCCATCGTATGCAGCTTCAGCAAGTCGTCGCGTAGAGCAATCATCCCACCCATCTCAGTCAGGCTAGTGTCCAGTCGATCAACCAGTCCGAGTAGCTGTGATGTGTCGAAGCTGTTGCGCAACTTGTCCAATGCGGCGGCGTCCACCTCTCCGCACGGCGTAACGCGAAAGGATGCGGGAGGAATGTTGATCATGTGGCTCTCTCGGTATCGGCCTGGCGGGTCGTGCCAACCCGCAACGAACCGGCGGCTTGTTGAAACACCGAATCCTTGATCCAGGGCTCCGGTGGCCGATTGAGCTTGAGGTTGAACTCGCCGAAGCGTTTGACGTTGCTGGTCAGGTAGGGACTGAGGAACGATACGTCCTCATCGGTGAACTGCCAGGCCTCGCGCGCCAGTTTCTGCAGGATACGCATCATGTCCACAGTGTTCTGCAGGATCACCGACGAGGCCACCATGTCGTTGTAGCGCAGTCGCTTCTGTTGCTCGTCCGGATCGTTCTCAGCAATCACATCGCCGCCGAAGGACAACCACTTGGAGAATCCGTTGTAGGACTCGATCTTGTTGGTGTTTGCCGTGACTTCCTGGCGCAGCTCGCGGCTACCGATCCAGTTGAGCAGGAATATCGTGCGGATCACGCTGCCGAGCGCCTGTGCCGCGTGGTAGAGCTTGTTGCGCCTGCTGTAGGAACCGAGTTTTCGCAGCAGCATAGGCGAGGAAATTTTGCCGGCCTGGATTGATAGCGCGACCTGCATCAGATCCTGCCAGTGAGTTTCGATCAGGTGCCAGTCGGCAGTGTCGGTGAACAGGCGGTTGATGTGCTTGTATGATACGCCGCGATCCGGCCGGCACATCACCAGGTCGCGCCAGTTGCGGATACGCGGCATCAGGTTGATGCCCAGCAGATGGGTGAAGGCAAACACCGTGGCCGATTGCCCTTGGGTGTCCGAGTACACCGTATCGGGTTCGACGCTGAGGTCTATTTTGAGTAGCCCCTCGATCACATAGATCGCCTCCCAGATACCCGGCGGGATGAAGTGCTGGAACACGGCGATGTAGTTGTTGGCCACATGCCGGTAGGCCACAGCCCCCATTTTGCGGTAGCGGAAGTGGTAGCCGGCCAGCAGATTGTCGTCATAGAAGTCGAACTGCGTACCGTCCGCGGCCACCGCCTTGCCATCGCCCCAGAGCTTGGGCAGGTCAAGCTGTAGGTAGAGTTCCACCAACTCGCGGTTGGCCTTGTCCAGCTTCTCCAGCGAGAGGTGACGGCGATTCGTGTAGGACAGCATGTGTGGCGTTACATTACCGGCCAGATGCCGCGCGGCCTGGTTAGGGCCTAGGTTGCAGCCCATGGCGAAGATCGTCATCAGGTAGCGCTCGGCAGGCTCTTTGAGCTTCGGCTCGTTACCGGACATCGGCCCGAAATGCCGAGTGAACTGAATCCAATGCTCGATGTTGGCCATGATGTCGAGCACATGCCTGGCCGGCATGCGTTGCATGAGCGCAGTCTGTAGCGAGATAGCTGAAGGCGGGATATCGCGAGCAGTCACTCGGCGGAGCACCGGCTCGCCGGCTTCGTTGATCGATACGTCCCCTCTGCATGATGGGAATTTCTCGTCTAGTTGCTCCGCTGTTTCCTCCAGCTGGGCCTTGAGAGAGGCAACAAACTCCTTCGCTGTACCAGGTAGCCCCATTTTTTCGCAGTAGGCCGGTAGTCGCTGGAGACATTCTTCCCAGGGCAGTAACTGCTTGCGATAGTCGGCGAAGGATTCCGACCCTTGTACGCACATGTCGCCGGATCGCAGCTCACTGGCCAGGTAGGAGAAGACGCAAACCTCTAGGTAGCGCCGGTTGGTCGGTGGCCCCTCACTGGCAGGACGACGAACGACCTTGACCCAGCGCTCCGACGCAAACGACAAATCGACGAACTCGTCGATCCATTCGCGGTGTAGATTCTCGTTGTCCTGGATCAGTTGAAGTGCCTGAGTCAGCGATCGATCCTGAGTCGTGGGCTCTAGTTGGAGGAGATGGCTGAGACGGAACAACAGCGAGCGATGAGATCTGAAGTGCTTCCAGATCAGTGGCAGGTAGTTATTACCGCCGGTAGCTTGGACTTCGGCGCAAGTCTCACGCAACCGATCTAGGTTGCCATCGGGGGAGAGGTACTCCCGGATCAGGCTGCCAGCTTCCTGGTCATCCGGTTCTTGAACCAGAATCTGCACCACGCCGTCCAGGGTCGCCGCCAACTGCTCCAGCTTCTGGCGTTGCCTAGCCTGGATTTGCTCCAACTCCTCCTTGGCGCGTTTATGAATCGTCGAAATCCGTCGGATGAACATCTCGGCCAGGTGATCTCGTGTCCGCACACGCATGCGGTAAATCAAAGCCAGCATCAGCGTGTAGCGTTTCGGTAACGAGCAGTCCTTCAGCTCGGAGACGTCCGATGCTGCTGCCTGGGCAGCGAAGTGGCGGATCTTAGTATCGACGATGCCCTCAAATATAGCGTCGAGATTCCCGAAGCTTTCCAGCCAGGCCAAGTGATCAATCAGTACTTCCAAGTGCTTGCGGGAGGGCTTCTTGGGCGCCTGTTTCAGCGTATTGAAATCGCTTTGGCGCCGACCGAAGTCGGTTTCGAGCAGCTCCCTCAGCTTGTAGATCACCTCGATTGGGGCGCGAGTTACGACTAGGTTGAAGGTAACTTCCTGGGCACTCGCCAAGGCGGTTTCTGCGAGGTTGTTGAGCGTCGAATAAGCCGGAAGCTCATAGCCACGCTGAATTAGCTCATCAAGCATGGCATTGATGAGATCAACTCGCTGCTCAAGAACTACAGCGCAGTCACGTGCGATCTGCTCAGTGACCGCTAGCCCGTCGCTGCTGTAGAAAGGGGTTACCTGCAGGTACTGCCGTACCGCTGCTTGGTGCCGGTAAAGGGTGCGGGGATTGCTATAGCGCGGAGCTATTCGTGTGCCGTAACGGAGGCATTGCCGGACATGACTGATGAGTTCCTGAGGAAGCTCCTCGAACGGAACGAAATAATGCAGCTGCTGAAACACCTTTAACTGGATTGCCAGCCCAATCGAGAGCGCTGGACTCTTAGCGGTGTTGTTGACCCATTCGATCTCTGAATCAGACAGGGAATAGCTTCGATGAAGCTCCTTGGCTGGTAGCTGACTGGGCAAGACCGGATAGGCTGTTCTTTCCACCGATGCCATTGAGCACACCCCACAAGCAAGGCAAAAGCATCAGCATAGACGTCTAGCCAGACGGTGGTTGGTCAGTAAGTCATAAGATCCAGAATGACCTTTTAAATCATTGGCTTACAGAGCGAATGTCCTAATTTTTGCCTTATCTCGGCATAACCCCGGGTCTGCGCTACAAGTTCGCCTACGTACGCGGTGACAACATCGATACCGGCAACGACAACAACGGCACCGAGCGTGAGATCTTCAACCAGATCGGTTACACCATCCAGAGTGGCGCTGCCAAGGATCTGCACCTGCGCCTACGTAACTCCATCTACCGCTCCAGCACCGACGTAGGGCCGGATCTCAACGAGATTCGTGCCTTTGTCGAATACCCACTGAGCATCCTCTGATGGTCGCTGCCCCGGCCTCGTCCGGGGCAGTTCTCAGCCGCGCAGGATGTGCGCAACGGCCCTGGCGGCATCCTCGATGGCGCGTTCTTCATAAGGCGCAAAGCCCATTACCAACCCTGGTGGCCTTGCCTCGACGCAGTAGCTCGCCAGTGGCAACGCGTCGATACCGGCAGCCTGCAAACGCGCGAAAGCTTCCTGCTCGTTCTTCACCTGCAAATGGCAGGCGATATCCATACCTGCACGAATTTCCGGCACCTCGATCAGTCCTTGCCAGTGCTTGTGCGCGGCTTCGGCGAAGGCGTTGGCACGCGCTGCGTAGATCTTGCGCATACGCCGCACGTGACGGTCGAAATGCCCCTCATGGATGAAATCGGCCAGCACGGCCTGCGCTAGGCTGTTGGCATGGCGCGACATTAGTGCCGACGCGCGAGTGAAACTCTCCACAAGATGCTCTGGCAGCGCCAGATAGGCCAGACGAATCGAGGGGAACAGCAGTTTGCTGAAGGTACCAGCCATGATTACCGAGTGCTCGGCGCCCGGCATCGAGCGCAGTGCCGGAATGGGCTTGGCGATGAAACGGTACTCGCTGTCGTAGTCGTCTTCGAAGATATAGCTACCCTGCTCCGCTGCCCACTTGAGCAAGGCCAGGCGGCGTGCAGGCGACAGTTCACCGCCCAGCGGCGCCTGCCGTGAGGGGGTGACATAAGCTAGTCGGGCACCTGGCGCCAGGCGTATTCCCTCGTCCACCTTGAGGCCGGAGCTATCCACCGGTACGTCCACTCGTGTCACGCCAGAGATATCCATCAACTGCCGTGCGCCGGGATAACCGGGATCTTCCATCCAGACCTGAGAGTTGCCTGGAGCCAGCAAGCGCAGGCAGATATCCAAGCCTTGTTGCACGCTGCCGAGCACCAGGATGCGCTCCGGTGAAACCTGTACCCCACGGGCGATGGCCAGATAGCCGGCGATGGCTTCACGCAGCTCGGGCAGGCCTGCCGGGTCGGCGTCGAGCAACATCGTCAGGCGCGAGCTACGCAACTGCTGGGTGTGCAACTTGCGCCACAGGTCGATGGGAAAGGCGTTGATATCGCCACGGTGAGGAAAGAACGGACGCACGCCGGTTGGCAGCGTTCGCCGCGAGAAGATTGGCTCGATCTCGGCAAGGCGTTTTAGCCAGGGCGTGTCAGGTGCTGTGCGCTCCTCTTGCACCTCGGCCACCACCTTGCGCCGAACGTATCCGGCGTTCAGCGTCGGGTCCGGCAATACCTCGCTGACGCGCGTACCGCTACCGGTTCGAGCTTGCAGATAGCCTTCGGAAAGCAGCTGCTGATAGGCAGCCTGCACCGTCCCGCGTGCCAGGCCGTAGTACTCGGCCATGGAGCGAGTACTGGGTAGCTTGCTGCCAGCGGGCAGGCGCCCGCCCAGAATCGCGCGGCGCAGCGATTCGTACAGCCATCCCTGCAGGCTGACTCCCTCCTCCGGCGTTCCCAGCGGCAGAAAGACCACTTGCGGTGGGGTTTTATCGACTGGCATAGGGCCCTCGAAGTGGACTAATTATTTTTATAGATACTGGATCAATACCCTGATCCAAAACAACCACACAATCGATCCCGTAGCCAGCCAACACTTCTTCTCTTCAACGACTATGGGAATTCACGATATGAAACAGCAGATCCTGATCATCGGTGCCGGCTTCGGTGGTATGTGGAGTGCGCTGAGCGCCGTTCGCCTGCTGGACCAGCACCAGCGCCTGGACGTCGCCGTTACCCTCCTCGCTCCACAAGCGGAACTGCGCGTACGCCCGCGCTTCTATGAAAGCGACCTGAGCACCACCGTTGCACCGCTCGGCCCGTTGTTCGATGCGGTCGGTGTGCAGTTCGTCCAGGGCAGCGCTACGCGTATCGATGCCGCAGGCAGGCGAGTGATCTACCGTGACGCAAGGGGCGCGCAGGCCGAACTGAATTTCGACCGGTTGATTCTGGCCTCCGGTAGCCAGGTCGCCCGGCCTCCACTGGCCGGTATCGACCGCTTCGCCTTCGATGTCGACAGCCTGGAGTCGGCGCAGAAACTTGAGGCCCATCTGCAGAGCCTGCGCGACAAACCGACCAGCCAGGCCCGTAACACCGTGGTGGTGGTCGGCGGTGGCTTCACCGGTATCGAGACGGCCACGGAAATGCCGGCGCGGCTGCGCGCCATTCTGGGGTGATGAGGCCGATGTGCGGGTGATCGTCGTCGACATGGGCAAACAGGTTGGCAGCGTCATGGGCGAGCAGATCGCCTCGGTGATCGCCGCAGCCAGCGACACACTGGGCGTAACCTGGAAGCTCGGTAGCCCGGTGTCGATGGTCGATGAGCCATGGCGTCCAGCTCGACAACGGCGAACGTATCGAAGCCAGCACCGTGGTCTGGACCGTCGGGGTTAAGGCCTCAGCGCTGACGCAGCAGATCGATGGCGAGCGCGATGCCTTTGGCCGCCTGCACGTCGACCGCAACCTGAAAGTACTCGGCCAGGACGCCATCTACGCCACCGGTGATACCTCCTATGCCGCGGTGGATGATCTTGGCAACCACGCACTGATGACCTGCCAGCACGCCATCGCTCTCGGCCGCTCCTCCGGCAATAACGCTGCAGCCGATCTGCTGGGTGTCGAGCCGATTCCCTACAGCCAACCCAAGTACGTCACCTGCCTAGACCTGGGCGCCTGGGGCGCTGTGTTCACCGAAGGCTGGGAGCGTAAGGTGGTGCTGACCGGCAAGGAAGGCAAAGAGCTGAAAATGCAGATCAACACCCAGTGGATCTACCCGCCGGAGGCCAAGCGCGAGATCGCCCTGGCTGCAGCCGACCCGCTGATTCCGGTAGTCGCCTGATCGATGAGGCATGCCCAGGGCGGTGGCTGCCCTGGGCATGCCATGCTCAATCACGGTAAATCTGCACCTGCAGCTTCGCCGGCGGGTCCTCCCCTTCAGCCCGTAGCCATTCGCCTGGCGGTTGCCCGACCTGCTGGGCAAAGGTGCGCGAGAACGACGCCTGCGATGCGTAGCCCACAGCATCGGAGATCACCTTGATCGGCTTCCCCTCACGCAGCAGATCCTGCGCCACCTTCATGCGCCAGGCAGTCACATAGGCCATGGGCGTCATGCTCATGACCTCGGAGAACAGTGCTGCGAACTTGGTACGCGACATCTTCGCCAACGCGGCCAGACGCTCGACGCTCCAGGCCAGCTGGGGTTCCTGGTGAATGCAGATCAGCGCAGGCCCCAGTTGACTGTCCTGCAGCGCATAAAGCAGGCCGCTGGTTATGCGCCCTTCGTTCACCGCGCGGCGTACCAGCAGGACGAACACATATTCGAACAGCAGGTTCAACGCCTTGCTCCGGCCGGGTGCCTGTGTACGGAATTCGTTGACCAGTGAGCCGATCACCGGCCCGAGCTGCTCAAGGGCGCTCAGCGGAAACGCCAGGGTTTCCAAAAGGCCCAGCGGAAACGGCTGCTGCCCCGAACGCCCGAACTGGAACGAGGAGCAGATCAGATCGACGCCACCGGGCTGGTGCGCACGCAGCTTGTAGCAGCAGGTGCTGGGACAGAACAGAACGCTGGGTTCACTGATCGCGATACGAGGCCTGTCGGCGTGCACCATATCCAGTGCACCTCGCTCGATCACATGGATGAATGCCATGCCAGGGGGCTTATCCAACACCAGGGTACCGTCTACCGGGCCGGCGAATAACAGTCGCCCTTGCAGGCTCGTGCGCTCGAAGAACTCGGAAAGAACATCCATATTGGCAATGACCTGATAAAGATTCTCTAGGGTGGTGAAAGCTCAACCGGTTAGAGCCCATGGGTTGAACCGTCGTCGATTGATAGACAGTTCAACCCATGAAAATTCCAACGGTTATTCACCAGGACGGAGAATCATCCGTGATTTACATCACGATTTTTTACAGGCCCAACCCTGAAATACTCATCCAACAAGGCGCACGCCGATCAGATCAGCCCATAAGAATGACCATTGTCTTCTGACTGGGCCGGCATCTTGGCTCGCTCCTCCATGCGCTGGGCAATTTCTTCTTCGACTGCCTTCTGCTGCTCAGGTGGTAGCGCCTCGATCTCCTCTTCGGTCATGCCTATTTCCTTGAGGATACTGTCGCGCATCTTCTCGGCCGGAGTCATCGCCATGTAGGCCTTGAAAGCCTCCAGCGCGGCGTTACCGCCCTCGTCGCCCAGTGGTGAACTGACGGATGTCTCGACCTTGCCGTCTGACGCGTTCTGCAGAGCGACGCGCAAACGAGCGAAGCCCTCCTCCGTAGCCTGCCTGGCGCGGAACTCGCGTTCGGACTCGGCGTTCGCCGTGCGTGTGGTCTTCTCGACATTGGGCGCCAACTGGGCCAGCTCGCCCTGCTCTTCACTCTGCTTGTTGCGAAATCCCGTCAGGGATATCCCACCGTAACTGCCAATACCTCCAATCGTGCTCATGCCGTGCTCCTTGACTGAGTTGCAATTGCCAGGCGCACTGATTCAAAGCGAATGCCAGCTCATGAGGCGCGCTTAACCAATTGAAAGTATTGAATTTTATAATCAATTAGAAAGGAAACGAGACAACCCCTTGCCGTCAAGCGACAAGGGGTTGCAGGGGAGCTCAGTGCTGCCCGCTCATTTGCCGAAAGGCATCGAGCAGTGCCTGGCTGAGATCGACCGAGGAGAACTTGGTCAGTACCGCATTGGCACCGACCGAACGCGCCTTCTCGGTATTCATGGTGCTGTCCAGCGAGGTGTGCAGCAGCACGTAGGTGTCGGCAATATCGGGGCTGCGACGAATTTCCTGAACCAGGCTGTAGCCATCCAGCTCCGGCATCTCGATGTCCGAGACCAGAAGCTCGAATGGCATGCCAGCCTGATGGTATTCGTGCAGTTGCTGCAGGGCAGCCTGGGCACTGCGCACTGCGGTGCAATCGAGCCCCAGCTGGCGCAGTACGTTGAGGGTCTGTTGCAACGCGACTTGCGAGTCGTCGACCAGCAAGACGCGGCGATCTTGCAGCAGGCGGGCATCCTGGCCATCGAGCAGTTGCCCGACGGGAGCTTCCTCCAGCGCAGGGGCGATATCGTGCAGTACCTTCTCGATATCGAGAACCTGCACGATGGCGCCATCGATCTGTGTCACACCGGTAATGAAGGCACGCGCGCCGGAGCCGGCGGGTGGCGGACGCACATCGCGGGTGGAGCACTGCACGATACGCTCGACACTTTTCACGTGCAGCCCCTGACGCGAGCGGCTCAACTCGGTGACGATCAGGCAACCATCGTCTTCGTCAGCCGCACCGCGTTCGCCGATGGCGCGCGCCAGGTCGATCACCGTCATCGCGGCGCCGCGCAAGGTGGCGATGCCGCGCACGTTGGGGTGACGATTGGGCAGCTTGGTCAAGGCTGGACAGGGAATGATCTCGTTGACCTTGAGCAGGTTGATCCCCAGCAGGCGGCCGCTATGCAAACGAAACAACAACAGCGATAGCGCGTCGCCGGTAACCAGACTCATGTACCTATCCTTAGAACGAACGTAGACCTAGGTTATAGCGACCGCATGGCCAAGGACTTTAGGGTCTGTGCGAAAAGTCGTCGAGCGAAGGTCAGGCAAGGCAAAAACAGGCGAAGAAGCGCAGTTTACGAGCTGTAAATGAGCATTCTGAGCCTGTTTTTAACGCAGCATCACCGAGCGCAGGCACTTTTGTACAGAGCCTAATCCGTGGCCAGTTTCAGGGCCACTCGCCCGCGATTAGGGCAGGTTTCCATGTAGCGATGCGCTTCGACGAAGTCTTCGAAATCGAACACCTTGTCTATCACCGGCGTCAGCAAACGGTCCGCCGTCATCTGGTTGATGTGCGTAAGTGCGCGCTGCACAGCATCATTGTTCGGCTCGATCCCCAGTTCCGGGCAGCCAGTGAAATCCAGCACGCAGTGACGGAAGAACTGCAGGTGCTTCTTGAATGCGGCGCAAGCAGGGAAAGCAGTATCGTTGCCGCCATTGATGCCGTACAGGATCAGCTTGCCGCGCGGCGCGGCGATATCACCCAGCAGCTTCATCTGCGGGCCGGCACACTGGTCGAGAATCACCTCGACCCCCTTGCCTTCCGTATAGCGCTCAACTTCCAGCACCAGATCCTGCTCCTCGGTTGCGATCACCTTGTCGGCACCCAGCTCTCGCAGGAATTCGCGATCATCCGATGCGCTTGTGGAGGCGATGACCTTGGCACCCAGAGCCTTGGCCAGTTGCACGGTCTGGGGTGCCATGCAGCGGCTGGCCTCGGTGATGAGCACATGCTCGCCCGGCTTCAGTTGCGCCAGTTCGATCAACGCGAGGTAACCAAACAGCAGGCAGGTGTAGTGAACACTGGCCTCGACCGGGTTGAGCACGTCGGGATATGGGGTCAGCGCATGCCTGGGCATCAGTACCAGATCACCCCAGGTCGGGTAACGGTTGGGCGTACTGGTCGGGAAACCGGCAACGGCATTGCCCACTTCAAAGTCGCTCACACCGTCGCCCAGCGCCGCAACCGTGCCGGCCAGTTCGAAACCGGTACCGGCCGGAAGCCTGGCCTGCTCGGCCGCCAGGTTTTGCCGCCACAGGACGTCTTTCCAGCCCAGCCCAACAGCCTGAACTCGCACCAGCACTTCACCAGGCCCGGGCACAGGTGTCGGAACCTCTTCGAGCTGGAGCACGTCGGCATCGCCGAACTTATGAAAACGGATCATGCGGGACATCGTTTACCTCGGGCTTGATCGCGGCTTAACACTGCAATGGCTATGGACTTTATCCGTTGCGCGGTGGCGACACTATCAGACTCTATCGATAGTCTTCATGCCTGGCAGTGATTCGGCGCCTTTCAATCCGCAGCGCACTGCCCTTACTATTCACGGGCAAAGGCTCTCATTTGCAGCGCCGTGCTGACAAGGCCCGTATCCCTCGAATGGTACCCGGATGAACCGCAACGACCTGCGTCGCCTCGACCTGAACCTGCTGATTGTCTTCGAGACCTTGATGCACGAACGCAGCGTGACACGGGCCGCAGAGAAGCTGTTTCTCGGCCAGCCCGCCATCAGCGCGGCGCTCGCTCGCCTGCGTACCCTGTTCGATGACCCGTTGTTCGTGCGTACCGGTCGCAGCATGGAGCCGACACCGCGCGCGCAGGAGATCTTCGCCCTGCTCTCGCCCGCGCTGGATTCGATCTCCACCGCAGTCAGCCGCGCCGCCGACTTCGATCCCGCTACCAGCAAGGCGGTGTTTCGCATCGGCCTGTCCGATGACGTCGAGTTCGCCCTGCTGCCAGCTATGCTCCGTCGTCTGCGCGCCGAAGCGCCCGGAGTGGTGCTGGTGATTCGCCGCACCAACTACCTGATGATGCCCAGCCTGCTGGCCTCTGGCGAGATTTCGGTGGGTGTAGCCTACACCGAAGAGCTGCCGGCCAATGCCAAGCGCAAAGTACTACGCCGCACAAAGGCGAAGCTGCTGCGCGCCGATACCGTACCCGGTGCGCTGAGCCTTGATGATTATTGCGCACGCCCGCATGCGTTGGTGTCCTTCGCCGGAGACCTAACCGGCTTCATCGATGACGAACTGGCCAAGCTTGGACGCGAGCGCCATATCGTACTGGCCGTTCCACAGTTCAATGGCCTGGCGACCCTGCTGGCGGATACCGATATTGTCGCCAGCGTGCCGGACTATACTGCAGCCGCCTTGACTGCGGCCGGCGGCTTGCGCGCCGAGGATCTGCCGCTCGAGACACAGACCTACGAACTGCATATGGCCTGGCGCGGTGCCCAGGACAACGACCCGGCCGAACGCTGGCTGCGCTCGCGCATCCAGATGTTCTGCGGCGACCCGGACAGCCTCTGATAAATATCCGGAAACGCACCATCTAAGTGCCGTCAGGCACCTTGGCGCACCTTCATAGATCTAAATTGATATAAATCTGTCTTTTATCATTCCCGATGATATTCAAAATCATGGCATTCGATTCGTAGCCCTCCAAGACTCGTCGCAGACTCCGCCAATCCACAAATCCGACTGGCGGAGTCACCCATGGAACAGCAGCATAAGAACATCTGGATATTCCCCCTGGCCCTCGCCGGCGTCCTCGCACTCAGCGGATGCGAACAGGCTGCGCAGACTCAGGCGCAAATGCCCGCACCCAAGGTCAGCGTCGCCGAAGTCATCGAACAACCGATCAACGAGTGGGACGAGTTCACCGGGCGTCTCGAAGCCCCGCAATCCGTCGAAATCCGCCCACGCGTCTCCGGTTACATCGACAAGGTCGCCTTCGACGAAGGCACCCTGGTGAAGAAAGGCGATCTGCTGTTCCAGATCGACCCGCGTCCATTCCAGGCGGAAGTCAAACGCCTCGAAGCCCAACTGCAACAGGCCCGCGCCAGCCAGGCCCGTGCCGCCAACGAAGCGCGCCGTGGTGAGCGTCTGCGTCAGAGCAACGCCATCTCCGCCGAACTGGCCGATGCTCGTGCCAGCGCCGCCACCGAAGCTCAGGCTCAGGTCGCCGCAATTGCCGCCGAGCTGGAAAACGCCCGCCTCAACCTCAGTTTCACCCGCATCACGGCGCCCATCGACGGTCGCGTCAGCCGCGCCGAAATCACCGAAGGCAACCTGGTCGGTGCCGGCGAGAGCCTGCTGACCTCGGTGGTCTCCACCGACAAGGTCTACGCCTACTTCGATGCCGACGAGCGCGCCTTCCTCAAGTATGTCGAGCTGGCCCGTCAATCCGGCTCCGACGCCCGTGGTGCCAGCCCGGTATACCTCGGTCTGTCCGATGAAGCCGACCACCCGCACCTGGGCCAGCTGGACTTTCTCGACAACCAGGTCAACCCGCGTACCGGCACCATTCGTGGCCGCGCTGTGTTCGACAATCAGGATGGCCGCTTTACCCCGGGCCTGTATGCCCGTCTGAAACTGGTGGGCAGCAAGCCTTACGCCGCCACCCTGATCAAGGACGAAGCAGTCGGTACCGACCTGGGCAAGAAGTACGTGCTGGTGCTGGGTGATGACAATGCCGTGGCCTATCGCTCCATCGAGCTGGGGCCAAAGCTCGAAGGCCTGCGCATCGTCCGTAGCGGCCTGAGCAAGGGCGAGAAGATCGTGGTCAACGGCCTGCAGCGTGCCATGCCCGGCGCCACCGTCGATCCGCAACCGGTGTCCATGGCTGATGACAGCACCCTCGAACGACTGGCTCGCATGCGCCAGGCCGTCGATGGCAGCCAGGCCCCGCGCATCGCCGCCGAAAAAATCGAAGCTCGCTCGCCGCGCGACTGATCCAGACCGCGCCCTGAGGAACCCCCATGAATTTCTCGCAATTCTTCATCCAGCGGCCGATCTTCGCCGCGGTGCTGTCGCTGCTGATCCTGATCGGCGGCGCCATCTCGCTGTTCCAACTGCCGATCAGCGAATACCCGGAAGTGGTGCCGCCTACCGTCGTGGTACGTGCCGATTTCCCCGGCGCCAACCCCAAGGTGATCGGTGAAACCGTCGCCTCGCCGCTGGAACAAGCCATCGTCGGCGTCGAGGGCATGCTCTACATGTCGTCGCAGTCGACCATTGACGGTCGCCTGACGCTGACCGTGACCTTCGCCCTCGGCACCGATCTGGACAATGCGCAGGTGCAGGTGCAGAACCGCGTCACCCGCACCATGCCGACACTGCCCACCGAGGTGCAGCGTCTCGGCGTGACCGTGGACAAGGCCTCCCCGGAGATCATGATGGTGCACCTGACCTCGCCGGATCAGCGCTACGACATGCTCTACCTGTCCAACTACGCCGCGCTCAACGTCAAGGACGAGCTGGCGCGCCTGGACGGCGTGGGCGACGTGCAGCTGTTCGGCATGGGCAACTACTCGCTGCGCGTGTGGCTCGACCCGAACAAGGTAGCCTCGCGCGGGCTGACTGCCACTGACGTGGTCACCGCCATTCGTGAGCAGAATCGTCAGGTCGCCGCAGGTGCCCTCGGCGCGCCGCCTTCCGATGCCGGCAACAGCTTCCAGCTGTCGATCAACGCCCAGGGCCGCCTGGTCTCCGAGGAAGAGTTCGAGAACATCATCATCCGCGTCGGCGACAACGGCGAGATCACCCGCCTGCGTGACATCGCCCGCGTCGAACTGGGCTCCAACCAGTACGCCCTGCGCTCGTTGTTGAACAACCAGCCGGCGGTCGCCATCCCGGTGTTCCAGCGCCCCGGCTCCAACGCCATCGAAATCTCCGACTCGGTGCGCGAACGCATGGCCGAGTTGAAACAAAGCTTCCCGCTGGGCATGGACTACGAGATCGTCTATGACCCGACCATCTTCGTACGCGGCTCCATCGAGGCGGTGGTGAACACCCTGCTCGAAGCCATCGTGTTGGTGGTGTTGGTGGTCGTGCTGTTCCTGCAGACCTGGCGCGCCTCGATCATCCCGCTGGTGGCCGTACCGGTCTCGCTGATCGGCACCTTCGCGGTCATGCACCTGCTCGGTTTCTCGCTCAACGCCCTGTCGCTGTTCGGCCTGGTGCTGGCCATCGGTATCGTGGTGGACGACGCCATCGTCGTGGTGGAGAACGTCGAGCGCAACATCGCCCTGGGCAAATCCCCGGTCGAGGCCACCCGCCAGGCCATGAAGGAGGTGACTGGTCCCATCGTCGCCACCACTCTGGTGCTGTGCGCCGTGTTCGTGCCGACGGCCTTCATCTCCGGTCTCTCGGGCCAGTTCTACCAGCAGTTCGCACTGACCATCGCCATTTCCACGGTGATCTCGGCAATCAACTCGCTGACCCTGTCGCCAGCGCTCGCCGCCATCCTGCTCAAGGACCATCACGCGCCGAAAGATGCCTTCTCGCGCGGGCTCGACAAGCTGTTCGGTGGCTGGCTGTTCGCTCCGTTCAACCGCATGTTCGAGCGCGCCAGCAACCGCTACGTCGGTACTGTGCGTCGTGTGCTGCGTGGTAGCAGCATTGCGATGCTGGTCTACGGTGGCTTGCTGGTGCTCGGCTATCTGGGCTTCTCCAGCACGCCGACCGGCTTCGTGCCGCAGCAGGACAAACAGTACCTGGTGGCCTTCGCCCAGTTGCCGGACGCCGCGACGCTCGATCGCACCGAAGTGGTGATCAAGCGCATGAGCGAAATCGCCAGCAAGCATCCGGGCGTGGAAAACACCGTGGCCTTCCCGGGCCTGTCGATCAACGGCTTCACCAACAGTCCCAACAGCGGCATCGTTTTCGTCACGCTCAAGGACTTCGGCCTGCGCAAGGACGAAAACATGTCTGCCGGCGCCATTGCCGCCGAGCTCAACGGCCAGTTCGGTGAAATTCAGGAAGCCTACCTCGCCATCTTCCCGCCGCCGCCGGTACAGGGCCTGGGCACCATTGGTGGCTTCCGTCTGCAGATTCAGGACCGTGGCAACCTGGGCTACGAAGAGCTGTACACGCAGACCCAGAACATCCTCAACAAGGCCCGCCAGTTGCCGGAGCTGAACCCGATGTCGCTGTTCACCAGCTACCAGGTCAACGTGCCGCAGGTCGATGCCGCCATCGACCGCGAAAAGGCCAAGACCCATGGTGTGGCCATCAGCGACATCTTCGACACCCTGCAGGTGTACCTGGGCTCGCTGTATGCCAACGACTTCAACCGTTTCGGCCGCACTTACCAGGTCAACGTTCAGGCCGACCAGCAGTTCCGCCTGGAGCCGGAACAGATCGGTCAGCTCAAGGTGCGCAATAACCGTGGCGAGATGGTGCCGCTGTCGACCTTCGTCAAGGTCGATGACAGCGCCGGCCCTGATCGGGTGATGCACTACAACGGCTTCCTCACCGCCGATATCAACGGTGCCGCCGCGCCGGGCTACAGCTCGGGGCAGGCCGAAGCGGCCATCGCCAAACTGCTCAACGAGGAACTGCCGATCGGCATGACCTTCGAGTGGACCGATCTGACCTACCAGCAGATCCTCGCCGGCAATACCGCGATCTTCATCTTCCCGCTCTGCGTGCTGCTGGCCTTCCTGGTGCTGGCTGCCCAGTACGAAAGCTGGAGCCTGCCGCTGGCGGTGATTCTGATCGTGCCGATCGTGCTCTTCACCGCCATCACCGGGGTGATCATCGCGGGCCTGGACAACAACATCTTCACCCAGATCGGCCTGATCGTACTGGTGGGCCTGGCCTGCAAGAACGCGATCCTGATCGTCGAGTTCGCCAAGGAGAAACAGGAAGAAGGGCTTGATCGCGTCGCGGCCGTGCTTGAGTCCTGCCGCCTGCGTCTGCGCCCGATCCTGATGACCTCGATTGCCTTCATCATGGCCGTGGTGCCGCTGGTGCTGTCCAGCGGTGCAGGTGCCGAGATGCGCCACTCCATGGGTGTGGCGGTGTTCTCCGGGATGATCGGCGTGACCTTCTTCGGCCTGCTGCTGACGCCGGTGTTCTATGTCCTGATCCGCGCCTTCGTCGAGAAACGCGAAGCGCGCAAAGCCGCCCGTCTGCAGGAGTCGCATGCATGAAAGCCTTTGCCCCCGCACTCCTGACCCTGGCGCTGTCTGCATGCGCTGTCGGCCCGGACTACCGAGCTCCCACCACAGAACCAGCGCGCATTGCCGCGCTGGAGGCGGCCGACTATGACCGCAGCCGTTTCGAAGCCGCCTGGTGGCAGCAGTTCGACGACCCGACGCTGAACCAGTTGGTGCAGCGTTCGCTGCAGGACAACCGCGAGCTGCGCGTGGCGTTCAACCGCCTGCGTGCGGCACGGGCGATCCGCGATGACGTGGCCAATGACCGCTTCCCAACCGTCACCAGCCGCGCCAGTGGCGAGTTCGGCAAGGCCCAGCAGCCTCCGACCACGGACGAGCGCATCCGTCAGGAACGCTACGACCTGGGCCTGGACATGGCCTGGGAAGTTGACCTGTTCGGCCGTATCCAGCGCCAACTGGAAGCCAGTGAAGCGCGCATCGAAGTGGCCGAAGCGGATTATTACCAGTTGCAGGTCAGCCTGATCGCCGAGCTGGTCGATGCCTACGGCACCCTGCGTGGCGCACAGCTGCGCGAAAACATCGCCCGCGAGAACCTGAAGAACCAGCAGGATTCGCGCTCCATCACCGAGCAGTTGCGCGACGCCGGCGTTGGTAACGAGTTGGACGTCCTGCGCGCCGATGCGCGCCTGGCCGCCACCGAAGCCAGCCTGCCACAACTGCAGGCGCAGCAGGTGCGGGCGCAGAACCGCATCGCCACCCTGCTCGGCCAGCGCCCGGAACAGCTGCAGATCGACCTGTCGCCCAAACCACTGCCGGTGATCGCCAAGGCACTGCCCATCGGCAACCCGAGCGAACTGCTGCGCCGTCGCCCGGATATCCAGGCAGCCGAGCGGCAGCTGGCGGCGGCCACGGCCGAAGTCGGCGTGGCGACTGCCGACCTGTTCCCGCGGGTCAGCCTCTCCGGCTTTCTCGGCTTTACCGCCGGGCGCGGCTCGCAGCTGGGTTCATCAGCAGCCCGTGCCTGGGGCGTAGCGCCGAGCATCAGCTGGGCAGCCTTCGATCTCGGCAGCGTACGAGCGCGCCTACGCGGCGCCGAAGCCGAGGCTGATGGCGCGCTGTCGCAGTACGAACAGCAGGTGTTGCTGGCACTGGAGGAGTCTGAAAACGCCTTCAGCGACTACGCCAAGCGCCAGCAGCGCCTGGTTTCCCTGGTGCGCCAGGCCGAAGCCAGCCGTGCTGCAGCCGATCAGGCCGCGATTCGCTATCGCGAAGGCACGGTGGATTTCCTCGTGCTGCTGGACGCCGAACGTGAGCGCCTGGCCGCCGAAGATGCTCAGGCCTCGGCCGAGGTCGAGCTGTACAGCGGCATCGTCGCCATCTACAAGGCGCTCGGTGGTGGCTGGCAACCGCCGGCCTGAACCCTCTCTCCCCGGTCGGCGCCATGCCGACCCTCCTCAGCCCCAGGGTTCGATGCTCTGGGGCTTTTTTATTTCTCTCAGCCGCACTCCACCCGATTACGGCCTTGTGCCTTGGCCCGATACAGCGCCGCATCGGCCCGCTGCACGAGCCTTTGTGCCGGGCTGTTGCCATCGTTTCGCATCGAGGCAATGCCGACACTGATACTGACGTGGCCCAACGGCGAGCGCTCATGTGGCAACGCCAGGGCCTCGACGGCCCGGACCAGTTTCTCGGCCATGCTGTGCGCCCCATCGGGCCCGGTCGACGGCGCGAGAAAGACGAACTCCTCGCCGCCATAGCGCGCCACCAGATCGGTAGAACGGCTGATGGTGGCGGCCAGGGTTTGCGCGATCTGCTGCAGACAGCTGTCGCCAGCCGGGTGGCCGTAGTGGTCGTTGTAGGTCTTGAACCAGTCGACATCCAGCACGGCCAGGGCCAACGGCTCGCCGACGCGCTGGGCGCGCTTCCATTCCTTGTCTAGCACCTCGTCGAAGTGGCGACGATTGGCGATGCCGGTCAAGGCATCG
Source organism: uncultured Pseudomonadaceae bacterium (assembly GCA_963974865.1). GTDB lineage: Bacteria > Pseudomonadota > Gammaproteobacteria > Pseudomonadales > Pseudomonadaceae > Halopseudomonas. The sequence continues at coordinate 38,918 of CAXBEU010000022.1, forward strand.
GTCAGGCTCAGGGTCTCCAGACGGCTGTTGAGCACCTGCAGCTCTTCGGTGCGCGCGGCGACGCGTTGCTCCAGTTCGCGCTCGGACCGTTGCAGGGTATCCACCAATTGCTCCCGGGTTTGCAACAACCTGGCCTGGGCCTGCAGTTTTTCCTGACGCATGACGTTGATGCGGTCGGCCAGGGCGAAGGCCAGCAACAGCATCTCCAGCGACGAGCCGAGCTGCAGGCCGTCGACCGTGAAGGCGTTGGTCGGCAACAGGCCCATGGCGCGCAGGCTGGTGCTGGCACCGCCGAGGATCAGCAGGCCGAAGGCAGCGAGGAAGAAGTAGGCGCTGCGCTGACGCTTGAGGGCGCAGGCCAGGCCCACGCCGAGCATGACGAAGGCAGTGAGCAGGTTGACCACGATGGCCACGCGCGACACCTGGGGTAGCGCGAAGACATAGATCAGCGGCGAAAGCAGATACAGCGCAATCAACGCGCGCAAGCCAGGATCGACCCGTGGCAGCAGGCGCGCGGTCTGCAGCATGCCGCGCATGAACAGCAGCATGGCGCTCAAGGTCAGCGAGACCGCCGAGTAGTAGACCACGTTGCTGTTGAGCGGCAGGCCGAGCAGCGTCCAGTCCGGGGCCATGCCGTTCTTGATCGTCAGGGCGCTGGCGGTGATCAGCACGAAGGTCACATAGAGCAGATAGAGGCGATCTCGCAGGGCGATGAACAGCATCAGGTTGAACAGCAGCATCGCGACGGCGATGCCCATGTAGCCGGCACGCGCCATATCGTCTTCGCGCTCGTAGCTGCGCAGCGCGTCGGCCGTCCAGAGTTGCAGCGGCACGTGCAGGCCGATGCTCGACTCGACGCGCAGGTACACCACCTGTTGCGTGTGCGCCGGCAGGTGCAGCGGGAAGACGAAGTTTCGGTTGTTATAAACCTTGCCGCTCTGCGGGCGGTCTGCCCCGGTGAACCAGGCGCGATAGCCACCCTGCCCGTCCGGCACGTAGGCATCGACCAGGGATATACGTGGGTTGTCGACCACCAGCAGGCGCGTCAACGACTGATCGCTGGCGTTGCCCAGCTCGAGACGGAACCAGTAGGCCGAACGGGTGAAGCCCAGGGCGAAGGAAGCGCTGGGGGACGCCTGATAACGGAAACGTGCGGCCATCTCTGCTGATCGCACGTCCGAAAGCTGCAGCGCCCGCGAGGCATCCTCCAGCATTCCGGCATGGGTGGTCAGCGACAGCGGCTGCTCGCTCGGCTGCGCGACATCGAGAGGGACGGCACCGGCCCATGTCGACCAGCACAGCAACAGGCTCAGCAGCAGCCAGGGGGAGAAGCGCAGACGGCGGCGGGCATTCATGGCGGGTATCGACGGGGCTCGGACGAGCGGTGACCACGGGGAGGCAGAGTCTACAACAACCGGGCGGCGCCAAAGCGGGCCCTGAGGCTTGCCGGCGCTGCTGCCGGCGATCTGCCTGAACGCGCGCAGCCAGCGACACAATGGATCGCCTGCCGGCGAAAACGGAACGCGCGCCTACGCAGGCTCTTCAGCCTTCGATAGACTGACCTGCGTACCGCCAGGGAAAGACCCATGACACCGGATCAGATCGCCGCCTTCTGCCTCGCCCTGCCCGGCGCCCGCGAAGACCTCAAGTGGGGCAGCAACCGGGTGTTCTCGGTGGCTGGCAACAAGATGTTCGCCATTCTTGACTTTCTTGGCGAGGATCTGGCCTTCAAGGTCGATAACGACCTGTTTCTCGGTTATGTAGACCGTCCGGGCATCCGCCCTGCCCCGTACCTGGCTCGTGCTTACTGGATCAGTATGAGCGCCCACCGGCCGCCGCTGGGCGACGATGAACTGCGCCAGTTGCTGACGCGTTCGCATCAACTGGTGGTGCGCCGCCTGCCCAAGCGCCTGCAACCCGGCCTGCTACTGGACGAATAAGGGTATGTGGCGGGCGATGTAGGCGCCGTCGAGCAGCAGCAGATCGATCCAGAACAGCTGATGAACTGCGACGATCAGCCAGAAAACAGCCTGATAGGAAGCCTTGCGCGTCTTGTGCCGGAATGTCTGCTGAGCGATCAGCGCACCTGGCCAACCACCAGCCAGCTCGACCAGATGCAGGGTGTTTTCCGCCGTGCGTCGGCCACCGCTCTGAGCGCTGCGTTTATCCAGCCAGTACTGCAGGAAACTCAGCAGGCTGGCCAGCAGATAAAGCGGCAAGACCCACCAGAGCCCCTTGCCGAACAGCGTCACGCAGCCGAGCAATGGCAGGATGCACAGCAAAGCGAGCACCAAGGCCTTGCTGGAGAAGTTCTGGATGGAGCCTTGAGTCGATGACCGGTGCGTGGATTTGGCAGCAGCCTTTCGCACTACCGGTGCCGCCGTGCCGGGCGTTTTCGGTTTGCGCCGGATAGACTGGCGATCGAGGCTGAGCTCACCAGCCAGGCGCAAGTGCTCGGCACGTGGCCGCCCTCTTTCGTCACGTCCCTCGATGAACAGCACTTCGTCGCCCGGCTGCGGGCGGCGATCACCGCGCATCACCGATATATGAGCGAAGACTTCAGCACCGCCGTTTAGCGGCTGGATGAAACCAAAACCCTTGGCGTCATCCCAGCTTTTAAGGCGCCCCTTGCGTTCGGTACCGATCACGGTTGCGCCGTGCTCCAGTCGATCAGGTGCAGCTGCCAGGTGGCGAGAATCACCAGGCCGAAGGCAATGCGGTACCAGGCGAACACCGCATAACTGTGGCTGGTGATGAACTTGAGCAGTGCGCGCACGGTGATCATCGCCACGATGAAGGTGCTGACGAAACCGATGGCGAAGATCGGCAGGTCGCTCATCTGCAGGATGTCGCGGTACTTGACCAGCGAATAGACCGTAGCCGCGACCATGGTCGGCATGGCCAGAAAGAAGGAGAACTCGGTCGCGGCCTTGCGCGACAAACCAAACACCAGGCCACCGATGATGGTGGCGCCCGAACGCGACGTACCCGGAATCAGTGCCAGACATTGCGCAAAGCCAACCTTCAATGCCAGCTTCCAGGTCATGTCATCGACCGTTTCGGCCTTGATCGCGTGTTCGCGCTTCTCCGCCCAGAGCATGATGATGCCGCCAATGATCAACGCCATGGCCACTGTGATCGGATTGAACAGCCAATGCTCGATCAGATCGGCGAAGGCCAGGCCAAAAATCACCGCAGGAATGAATGCCAGCAGCAGGTTGAAGGTGAAACGCTGCGCGTTCGGGTCGCTGGGCAAACCGACGACGACGCCGAGCACCTTGGCTCGAAACTCCCAGATGACCGCCAGGATGGCGCCGAGCTGGATGATGATCTTGAACGCCGTCGCCGTTTCACCATTGAAGCCCAGCAAGTCACCGACCACGATCAGGTGCCCGGTGCTGGAAATCGGCAAGAACTCGGTCAGGCCTTCCACTATGCCCAGAATCAGGGCCTGAAAGGCCATCCAGATATCCATCAAATCCCCCAAAGCGCGGCAATTAACCACGCGTAAAACTTAGAACGTGGAGCGTGGCTCCGCCCCTGGGACACAAGCCCGTCACAGAGGTTCCTTAGTAGCGGTCTAAAGCGGTGCTCACTCAGCTTTTGCACCGAGCTGCCGAAATGCTATCAGACAACTTGAGTGAATAATGCCGCGATGTGACATTATTGCCCGGCGCCCTTCGAGGCAGCCCTGAAGCCGACAATTACAACAATCAGGAATTCGTCCATGAACAGCTTACGTAGTATTCCCATCAGCCGCCGTCTATGGCTGATCCTGGCGCTGGCCATTCTGACGCTGATCTTGCAGGGCGCCTACATGCTGCGCTAGATCCACACTGATCTTTACGCCGGCAAATCGGAAAAGACCGAGCATGTGGTGCAGAGCGCGGCCGGTATTCTCAAGCACTTCCATAGCCTGGAAAGCGCCGGCAGCCTGAGCCGCGAAGAGGCGCAGAAGCAGGCCATGGAGGTGGTGCGCGGTTTGCGCTACGACGCTCAGGAGTACTTCTGGATCAACGACCAAACCCCGGTCATGCTCATGCATCCGATGAATGCCAAGCTCGAGGGCCAGAACCTTTCCGGTTTCAAGGACCCGGACGGCAAGGCGTTGTTCAACGAGATGGTCGCCATCACCCGCAGCCAGGGGGCCGGTCAGGTCGACTACCGCTGGCCGAAACCTGGCGCCACTGACCCGGTACCGAAAATCTCCTACGTCGAACTGTTCCAGCCCTGGGGCTGGATCATCGGCTCCGGCGTCTATGTCGATGACGTACAGGTGGAGTTCCGAGCCCAGGCGGTGAAAGCCATAAGCATCGGTCTGCTGATCGCCCTGCTCCTGACTGGACTGGTGGTGCTGATCACTCGCAGCATCGTGCAGCCGCTGCAGGCCGCAGTGGACGCCATGGCCAGCATTTCCAGCGGCGAAGGTGACCTGACTCGCAACCTCGACACCCATGGGCGTGACGAATTGACCGCCCTGGCGACCTATTTCAACGCCTTCACCGCAAAGCTGCGCCATGTGATCCGGCAGATGCTCGATTCAGCAGGCTCGCTCGACCAGGCCGCCCGCTCGCTTGGCGACATCTCCAGCGAAGCGCAGCGCCACAGCCAGCAACAGGCGCAGCAGATGGAGCTGGTGGCGACCGCCATCAACGAGGTGACCTACGGAGTGCAGGACGTGGCGAAGAACGCCGAACACGCCTCCAGCGAGATGCATACCGCCGAAGACCAGGCCAGCCAGGGCCAGCAGAACATCGAGGCGAGCCTTCGCCAGATCGATCAGTTGTCGGGCACCATCGACAAGGCCGTCGAGGTGATCCAATCGCTGGCCAGCGAGAGCACGCAGATCGGCAGCGTGCTGGAGGTGATCCGTTCCATCGCCGAGCAAACCAACCTGCTCGCTCTCAACGCCGCCATCGAGGCTGCCCGCGCCGGTGAGCAGGGCCGTGGTTTCGCCGTGGTCGCGGACGAAGTGAGGCTTCTGGCGCAACGTACCCAGCAGTCCACCGCTGAAATTCAGGGTATGATCGAGCGCCTGCAAGGCAACTCCGAGGCCGCCGTCAAGGTGATCAATGAGAGCAGCCGCGCTTCCCAGCTGACCGTGGAGCAGGCCAGCCAGGCCGGTGAGAGCCTCGCCCAGATCGCCCAATCGCTACGCAACCTGACCGGGCTCAACGCCTCGATCGCCAGCGCCACCCTGCAACAATCCCACGTGGTGGAAGACATTAATCAGAACGTCACGCAGACGGCAGCACTGGCCCACAACACCGCCGAGGCTGCCGAACAGTCGAGCGCGGCCAGCCAGCACCTGAAACAGCTGGCCGACCAGCTCAATCGTCTGCTTGGGCAATTCCGCGTATGAGTCGAGCATGAGCAGCATGCAGCATCAGGAGGTCGATTTCAGTCGGCCGCAGAATCAGGACCTGATCTGGGACCTGGACAGCATGGCCCGCCGCAAACTGGCCGAGCGTTTCATCAAGCTGTTCGAGAATCGCATGTGCGTCTATTGGGTGCATGCCGAGATAAGGGGAAATTTCACTCACTCCCGTTCTAACTGTTTGATTCCTAAGTGAATTCTACGCTCGAATACATTGACCGTGCCGACATACGCTACCCTCGTCACTTCGAGGTGATCTCTCGGGTCGCCTTTTTCAATGCCCCACATATCGATTGGTAAGTTGGAAGGCAGCCGAAAGCCTCCCTCTCCTTGGAGCTGATGATCATGCGCCACGTTGCTACCGAGCCGACGGAAACGACCTCAGACGTTACTTGCGACGCCTGTTGCCAGAGCACAAGCGTTGAAGGTTATGGTCACCAGTTCGGCGTTCTTCAAGCTTGCTGGGGGTACGGTTCAAAGCATGATGGCGAGCGCTATGAGATTCACCTTTGTGAATCGTGCTTTTTCCGAGCGCTGGCCATGCTTCGCCGCGAGCGAATGGTTAACACCATGTTCGATGATGAACCTGACACCAATCAGGATGAGTTTGGTTTGGTGCGAAAGGACGATTTCTGGGCCGAAGGTTGAGTGCGCCGATCAGGCAGCATTCGCAGTCACATGGTCAGTGACTCAACGGCGCCTGCAGGCTTTGCGTCCGCTGAGCCTGAAAATTGGTGAACATGGTTTGCCTGTCTGACCCGCCCACGGTACCGGTGTCTGTTTCTGGTCGCAGTGAGCCGGATCATGGGCTACTTGCGTCGCCGGGGACGGCAGGCGGCGCATGCCTGAGCAGCTTCAGCTGCGCGAGGGCTTCGGACAAGCGCTCCTGTAGGCCCTGGGCTCTTTGTGCCTGAGCATCGGTGGCTTCGCCAAGCCGGGCGACTTCATCCTGCAAAGCGTGGCAGCGCTGCTCCAGTGCATCATTCGTACGCTCCATTCCGGTCAATGTGCTCCGGGCGATCTCCAAGGCCTGAGTTTTCTGCGTGAGATGCTGTTCTTGAGCACGCTGATCCTTCTGCATCTGCCGCGCCTCGGTGAGTAGACGTGCATTGTCACGGTTAAGCTGGGTCAGCTCGTCCTGCTTAACTATCAGAGTCTGTCGGAGCTGTCGCAGCTCAACCTGCAGTTGCTGAACCTGGGCTTCGTGACGCCGCTGGTCTTGCTCGCGCTGATCCTTGCTGGCCTGCCGGTAGTGTTCCAGTGCATCACGGGCATGTTGGTGCTTGTCCTCCAGCGACACAATTTGGCTGTCGCGATCAATCAGGCGCGTCTCCTGATCGGCATTGGCCTGCGCTAACCGCGCATTTTCCAGCTCGACCTGCTTGCACTTCTGTTGCTCGTGCTGCAGTGCCTGCTGAGCAGCGTTGAGCTGCTCCCCGAGCGTAGAAGACTGACCTTCAAGCTGCTCTATTCGGCTTTCAGCCTGCCGCATCTGGTCCTGGTAATCGAGTCGCTCGCGTGCCAGCTGCTCGCGCTCCTGTGCTACGGCTGCCTGAGCCTCTTCTCTGAGCTGCTCAGCGAGCAGGCTCACCAAATTGCCCAATTGCTCGCTGAGAGACGGAGCCGTTTGCCGGCCGCGCTCAGCCTCCTCTATTTCTTTCAGGTAGCGGTGAATGGTGGTTTTCGAGCCGGTGTTGCCAAGTTCAACTCGCACCGCATCGATGCTGGGGTTCTCTCCCCGCGTCAGAATCACCTGTCGCGCCTTCTGAACCAGCGCTTTGTTGATGCCGCCCCGTGCCATGGTTGCTCCTACGATTTCGTAGTGTGTTACATACCATGTATTTACATATGAAAATCACCTGTTGTAAAGGAGGAATTTTCATATAATGTTAGACAGAATAATCTAGAATTATTCAATCGAAGCGGGAAAAAACGACTCGTTAACGCCATTTCTCAGTACACAAAAGGCCATCTAGGCGATGAAGGACGTTGGGCGCTATCTGCAAGCTGGCACGCGAGAAAACACTCGCCGCAGCTATCAATCAGCAATCGAGCACTTCGAATTGACTTGGGGTGGCTTCCTGCCCGCTACCAGCGACAGCATTGTCCGCTACTTAGTTGACTACGCAGACACCTTGAGCCTAAACACGCTGAAGCAGCGCCTAGCCGCCCTGGCTCAGTGGCATATCACCCAAGGCTTTCCTGACCCGACGAAGACCCCCACGGTGCGCCAGGTACTCAAAGGCATTCGCACCTTGCATCCGGCGCAAGCCAAGCAAGCTGCTCCATTGCAGCTGCAGCATCTCGACCACGCGGCTCAATGGCTGAATCGGGAAGCCGAGCGAGCTCAGATATCAGGGGACTTAGCTAGTCTGCTACGTAGCCGGCGTGACGCGGCCCTGCTGCTGATTGGCTTTTGGCGGGGCTTTAGAAGCGACGAACTCTGTCGACTAAAGGTCGAGTATGTACAGGCTGAAGCCGGTGCTGGCATGCGCTTGTTTCTCCCGCAGAGCAAGGGTGACCGGGAGAACGTCGGTACCACCCACTACGCACCGGCCTTAAAACAACTGTGCCCGGTGCAGGCCTATCTCGACTGGATTAGTGTCGCCGGGATTGCTCGCGGGGCGGTATTCCGCCGTGTGGATCGCTGGGGACACCTCAACGACGAAGCGTTGCATCCCGGAAGTCTCATCACGCTGTTGCGCCAGATTCTGCAGCGCGCCGGTGTTCCGGCTGAGCTGTACACCAGCCACTCCTTGCGTCGTGGCTTCGCTACTTGGGCCACCGCTAACGGCTGGGATCTCAAAGCCCTGATGACGTATGTGGGGTGGAAGGACATTAAATCAGCCATGCGCTATATCGATCCGGCCATCTCCTTTGGTGGCCTGGCGGCTAGGCCCGCCCTTGAACTTAATGCTGGCACTTTGACGCAGTTGCCAGCTTCTCACTAACATCGACGCATGACAGGAGTGACGGTGCAATGAGTACGCAGACCAGCATCGAATGGACGGAAATGACTTGGAACCCGATAGTGGGATGCACCAAGGTGTCGCCGGGCTGCAAGCATTGCTACGCCGAGAATATGGCTTACCGGTTGCAGGCTATGGGGACGCCAGGATACGAGAACGGCTTTCGTCTGAGCCTGCGGCCGGAGAAGCTGCAAGAGCCACTACAGCGCAAGAAACCGACTATTTACTTCGTCAATTCGATGTCCGACTTATTCCACGAGAACGTACCGGACGAATATATCGACCAAGTGTTCGAGGTCATCCGAAAGGCCTCCCAGCACACCTTTCAAATCCTCACCAAGCGTGCCGAGCGCCTGGCCGCCTACTTCAGTAAGCGGACGCCGCCAGCCAATGCCTGGCTGGGGATATCAGTTGAGGACCGCGAATATGGAGTGCCGAGGATCGACTGCCTGCGCCAAGTCGATGCCACGATTCGCTTTCTCTCTGCCGAGCCGCTGCTGGAGGACTTAGGTGAGCTGGACCTGACCGACATCCACTGGGTGATTGTCGGTGGAGAGTCAGGGGCTAAGGCGCGGCCGATGAAGCAAGAGTGGGTCGACAACATTCATCGCCAGTGCGACGCCTTCGGCTCAGCGTTCTTCTTCAAGCAATGGGGCGGCTGGGGGGCCGACGGAGTGAAGCGTTCGAAAAGGGCGAATGGACGACTATTGAACGGCCAGACCTGGGATGAAATCCCTCTGCTCAATCTCGCCTGAAATCAGTACAAGGAATACGCCATGGCCAAGGATGATGAAAAGTACCGCTGGGATTGGAGAACGCAAACCTTCCCGGTCATCGATCCGCACAGCAAGATCAAACACCAGATCATCGATGAGTACATCCAGACTTACATCGACGTGCTGATGCGCAACCAGCTGATGCCAGAGCTGGGGTTATCGATCGTCGATGGCTTCAGTGGCGGCGGTATCTACCATGACGGCGCAGGCAAACACCACTTTGGCTCTCCAGTAATAGCTCTGGAGGCGATTCAGGCGTCGGAGATCCGAAACAATCTGGAGCGTATCAAGCGACGGCCCATCCGCTCCCAGCACTATTTCGTGGATGTGAAGCCTGAGAACATCGCGTGCTTGCATTCGGTATTGGCCGCACGCGGTCACGCCCCTCGGGTTGGTCAGGATGTGCATCTGCATCGCGCCGAATTCACCGAGGCCTTGCCGATAATCGCTCAGAAGCTCAAGCACTTCGGCAAGGGTGAGCGTGTGCTCTTCCTGCTGGATCAGTACGGTTATGCCGACGTGCCGTTCCCCAAGATCAAATGGATTTTCCAGAACCTCAGCAAAGCCGAGGTCCTGCTGACCTTCAATGTCGATTTTCTGGTTACCTACCTGGCCGACCGCCAAGCGAACCGGAAAGCCATTTCCAATATCGGCTTGGACCACCATGTGCCATGGGACATGCTCAAACAGCTGAAGGCGCATCAGCCGCGGAGCTGGCAATACCTGATCCAGCGCTATCTGTCTGAGGGGATCAAGCAGGAAAGCGGTGCCCAGTACATGACCGTCTTCTTCATTCGTCCGGCCGGCAGCAACCCGATGGCCTATTGGTTCATCCATTTGGCAAACAACTACCGCGCCAACGATGTGATGAAGAAAATCCACTGGAAGTACGGCAATAATTTTTCCCACATGCTCTCGCCCTCCAGCTTTTTCGGTTACGACGCCAATCGTGATATCGCCGTGACAGGTCAACACGATTTGCTGCTGGATGAGCACCACTTCGACGATGCCACGGATGACCGCATCCGTGGCGAGCTTTCAGAGCTCTTGCCTAAGCAGGTCTACGAAGTAGAACGGCAACCTTTTCTGGGCCTGATGAGTGGATTGACCAATTACACCATGGCTGATGAGCTTCGCGTAAAGCAGGCTCTCCATATGGCTGTCGCGACCGGTGATTTGCTGGCAGTGGACAAGGAGGGCAAAACAAGGCGCCGCAAAGGCACAAGCATCAAATCCACTGACGTTTTGATTGCTCCGCCGCAGAGACCCATCTTCTTCCTGCCACCACTGAAGAAGTTCAACTCAGAAGATTGAGGTTCGGCCCCGCTCTTTGGCGGCGGCTCGTCTTTAACGGTATAGGTACCGGCGTGATACAAGCAGTAGTTTTCGACGCATTTGGCACGCTGCTCCAGATTGGCGAGCGACGTCATCCTTTCCGTCAGTTGATGCAGCAACTGCGGCTTCAGGGCAGGCAACCAAAGCCAGGCGATGCGCGGACTCTCATGACCCAAAATTTGGGCTTAGCTGGAGCTGCCGCTTTGTTCGGTGCCCAATTGAACCATTTCGAGCTGGCTCGACTTGAAACCGATCTTTTCACCGAGTTGGCCAGCATTCGCTGCTTTGAGGACACCCTGGAATCGCTAAATCAACTGAAGGAGGCCGGCCTGAAGCTCGCGTTGTGCTCCAATCTCGCGGCCCCTTATGCGATCCCAGCCAAGCTGCTCTTGCTCGCCTTCGATGTTTACGCGTGGAGCTTCGAGGTCGGGGCGATAAAGCCAGAGCCTGGAATTTATCGTCAGGTGATCGAACAACTTGGTTTTGAGGCTTCCGCCATCGCGATGATCGGCGATACGCTGGTTGCCGATGTTCTAGGGCCAGAGACACTGGGCATGCAGGGCCATCACCTGCAGCGTGAGGGTAAGGTACGGCAAGCTGGGTTTGCCACACTGAGGGAGTTTGCGGAATTTGTTCTGCAGTAGCGCGTTCCGCCGAGCCTTTATTTTACGGGCCGCCTGTTAAGTACAATCGGCACCGATCTGCCCTCGTCATCCATCTCAGCTCTCGGCAATCTGGCGTCGCGCTTGGCTCTGAATCACGTCAATCAGTGCCCTGGTAACCTGGGCCACGGCCAACGGCTGGGAGCTCAAGGCGCTGATGACCTATGTCGGTTGGAAAGACATTAACTCAGCCATGCGGTACATCGATCCTGCGATCTCTTTTAGCGGCCTGGCGGCAAAGCCCGTCCTAGAACTAAATGTTGGCATTTAGCTCAACTGCCAGTCGCTAACATCGCCGCACGATAGCAGCACGGTTTAATAGTAAGCAGACCAGCATCGGCGTAATGGCTTAGAACTTGGCGGGGTGCACCATCGCGCTGAATAGCTGACGATCCACCAGGGCCGACTACTCGACCTTCACGCCGCCGGATCATGTCCCTCGGCTGGACCTAGGATCATATAATTAACAGTTCATCCGTCATGTGTCAGGTTGGCTTCAAACCACTTGGACAACATATCACCGCAGCCTTGCTCCGAGGCATGCTCAGCCACCTCTACCAATTGGGCCTCAACAATAGTCAATGCCCGCTGCCGCTGCTTGATGTGAACATGCAAATGTTCTATGCATCGCATGGTATCCAGCCGGTTTCCAGCATCGATCGCTTGGCATAACTGGCCCAGCTTATCGAGCCCAATGCCGCATTCATATGAAGCCCGAACGAAACGCAACCGGGACAGCGCAGACTCGTCGTAGAGGCCATAACCACTGACTGTGCGCCGTGTCGGCTGTATCAATCCACGCAGTACGTAGTCACGCACCACGTTGATGCTGATCCCCGCTTCCTTCGCCAGCCTAGATACAGTGTATTCCGTCACGAAGAGCTAACGCTATCGTCGTGGGTCAACAGTAAGCGGAGATCTCGCGCCGGATGGAGCTTCTGCACAAGGTTTACCGCTTGGGCTCCTTTATGCTGGGAAACCGCGTACCCCTTCGTGAGCTTAATCGGAAGCCGCGAGTCCCCCTCGGGAGACAGCCGCTCAAAGCTTCCAGACAGGTACTTCTGGTTACTGTGCCTAGGTGTAATACAGCGCTTTCCTTGTGTGTACATGCAAATCCCGCGTTCGGATATTTTTACCTAGCGGCGGTCTCTAGCCGCTGAAGACAGAAAAGAGGATGCTGTCTCCGTACCAGGCTACGGGATCAAGTTTTTTTTGAACAAAGATGGGCGCATCAATAGGAAACGGACCTGCCTGCCGCGCTCTGACGATGTGATTAAAGTCAGCATCGTATGCGTAACAGTGAGCGATGATCGCCTGCTGTCCGGCCACTGGGCGTGGGCGTGGGCAATGCTCGGCTATATCTGGTACCAAGGGCCCTCTTGGCTACTGGGGCGGCAAGCAGGATCGGGACGTATCGGCGATGTTACAGAACTGGAAAACCAAGATGCGCCCGCTCCTGTTTGCCTATCGGCGAGAGCTCAAAGCTTAACTAGCGCGTTTTTGGCTCAACCATTCTTGCGCAAGCGACCTGGCCTCAGCCACCTGCTCGGGCTCCATCCGTGTCGAATAGACCTGGATAAGTTCTTTCGCCGTTGGTTCCCCTGCAGCTGCAGCCAGGCTCAGCCATTTATAAGCCAGGACAAAGCCCTGAACGTGCAGGCCTTTGTCCGCTCCATCTGCGTACATCTCTGCAAGTTTTACCTGGGCCTGTGTATGTCCTTGCTCTGCCGAGCGCTGATACCACTTGAGCGCTTCTTCATCGTTTGCAGGGACTGCGCGAGCTTTCTTGTAGGCCCCGTTGACCTCGCTTCCATAGAGGCGCGCCAGGTTGAACTGAGCATCAGCTTCACCCTGCTCAGCCGCCATACGGAACCATTTGACCGACGCTGCATGGTCTTGCTTTACACCGATGCCGCACTTGTAAGCCACGCCTACGACATTCTGCGCGAGGGCATTACCGGCGTGCGCTTTTTGCTCCCAGCTGTTAATGGTCTCCGGCGACAAGGTTTCAAATGCCGTCTCCAGCTTTGAAAAGTCATAGGCAAGAACCGCGTTTGACAAACTCAATGCTGCAACACCGAGCAACAGGCTTCTTAGCGAAGACCGAGGAAAGCGTCCCGCGAGCTTTATACAAGACATAACAACCTCCTAGATTTCATCCCGCGCAGCAGGACAGCTGTTTGACGTCCTTCGAGAAGGTCTGCGCAGCCAGCTTCAAGCCCTCGACCATCGTCAGGTAGGGAAAGAGCTGGTTGGCCAGATCCTGTACCGTCATGCGGGCACGGATGGCGATCACCGCGGTCTGGATGATTTCGCCCGCTTCCGGTGCCACTGCCTGCACGCCAAGCAGGCGGCCCGAGCCAGCCTCGGCGACAAGCTTGATGAAACCGCGCGTGTCAAAATTGGCGAGTGCGCGCGGCACGTTGTCAAGGCTAAGAGTACGGCTATCGGTTTCATAACCGGCGCGCTTGGCCTCTGCTTCGCTGTAGCCAACAGTGGCAACCTGCGGGTCGGTGAACACCACGGCCGGCATGGCATCCAAATCCAACTTCGCATCGCCGCCGGTCATGTTGATTGCTGCACGCGTGCCCGCGGCGGCTGCGACGTAAACGAACTGCGGCTGGTCGGTGCAATCGCCCGCTGCATAGATATTCGGTGCGCTGGTGCGCATGCCCTGATCGATCAGGATGCCACCACGCTGGTCCTGTTCCACTCCAGCGCGTTCCAGATGCAAGCCCTCGGTGTTGGGTGAGCGCCCGGTGGCTATGAACAGGTTGTCGGCCCGCAACTCGCCCTTGTCAGTCGTCAGTACGAACTCGCCGCTGGCATAAGACACGGCGCTTGCCTGCGTGTGTGTCCAAACTTCGATGCCCTCGGCGCGGAAAGCGGTTGTCACTGCCTCGCCTATGGCCGGGTCTTCGCTGGAAAACAGCGTGCGGCGGGCAATAATGGTGACCTGACTGCCCAAGCGGGCAAATGCCTGCGCCAGTTCCAGTGCGACGACAGACGAGCCAATCACGGCAAGCCGTTCCGGAATGGTCTCGCTCACCAATGCCTCTGTGGATGTCCAATATGGGGTGCCGTCGAGACCGGGGATCGGTGGAATGGTCGCGCTCGCGCCTGTTGCGACAAGGCAGCGGTCGAAGGTCACTTCTCGCTCACCGCCTTCAACCAATGCCACGGTCAGGGTGTGGCCATCCTTGAAACGCGCCGTACCACGGATCACGTTCACAGCATCGCTACTGTCCAAAATGCTTTCGTACTTGGCGTGGCGCAGCTCCTCGACGCGGTCTTGCTGCTGCTTTAACAGCCGGTCGCGCAACACGGTCGGAGCTGCTGCCGAAAGCCCGCCATCAAAAGGACTCTCACGACGAAGGTGGGCAATGTGCGCGGCGCGAATCATGATTTTCGACGGTACACAGCCGGTGTTGACGCAGGTGCCGCCAATGGTGCCGCGCTCGATCAGGGTGACGTTCGCACCATTCTCGGCAGCCTTGAGAGCGGCCGCCATCGCGCCTCCGCCACTACCGATGACCGCGATATGCAACCGACCGCCAGTGTTCCGCGTGGCGGTTTCGCCAGTCTGCCAGCCGGGTGTACCTGCCGATTCCTCGCTGCGCATGCCGCCCTCCACAAGGGCGGCCTGATAACCCAACGCCTGAACAGCTGCGATCAAGGATGACAGGTCCGGCCTGGTACCCGTAACACGAGCAAGGCCCTCGGAGTATTCGATAGCGGCATGCGATACGCCAGACACCTTCAGTAGCGCTGCCTCGACGTGTTGCGTGCAGCTTGGGCAGGTCATGCCCGTCACCTGAAGGGTGACCTGATCTGTTTTGCTCATATGTAATTTCCTTTTTTCGCACTGGGGGCCGACAGCCTTTCGGCATTGGTCCGGCGCGGTAACTACTGACGATTCATCTGACCGGAAGACATGGTCGGCTAGCACGTTTGCGATGGCCTCCACTGCGCCGATAAGCGAGTGGAGACGCCGCGAGGAGAATTGGCGCCGCCTGGATACATGGCGAGCCTAGTCAAGCGTGCTGCCGGCTTAGACTATTCTTTCAGCTCAGATGGATAACCGGCATCTGTAGTCGCCTTGGTCAGCGCCTCGACGTCAGTCAGCGTATCGTCGAAAGTCACGGTAGCCTGCTTGGTTGCAAAGCTAACCTGCGCCTCGCTGACCCCCTCGACCTTGTTCAGCGCGTGTTTGACCGTGATGGGGCAAGACGAACATGTCATGCCGGGTACCAAAAGCGTGACGGTTTGCGAAGCGGCCCAAACGGATGAGCTGAACCCAGCGGCCAGGACGATTGCTGTTAAGATTTTTTTCATGACATTTTCCTTTCGGTTTCAATAAAACAGTGGCAGGACATAAGGGAACCCAAGCGCAACCAGAACCAGCGTGGCCACGACCCAGAAGAGCACTTTGTACGAGGTTTTGACCCGCCCCACCGCACAGACATCACCCGGCTTGCAGGCTTGTGCCGGACGGAAGATCCGCCGGTACGCAAAGAACATCGCTATCAGTGCCGCGCCGATGAAGATCGGCCGGTAAGGCTCCAAAACTGCCAGGTTGCTGATCCAGGCACCGCTGATTCCCAGGGTTACTAGAATCAAAGGTCCCAGACAGCAAGCCGAGGCTACGACAGCGGCAAGCCCTCCCGTGACTAGTGCAGCACGACCACTTCGCGGTTCCGACATGGGTTCCTCCTTTCGATCGACGTGTGAATGACATAATCTTGGTTCCGTATCCAGCTACGGAGTCAAGCGTTATGAAAAAAACACTCGGCAACCTCACCATCGGTGTCTTCGCCAAGGCAGCGGGCGTAAACGTAGAGACCATTCGGTACTATCAGCGTAAGGGCTTGCTACCCGAACCGGAAAAGCCCTACGGAAGCATTCGCCGCTACGGCGACTCAGATATAGCGCGCGTCAAGTTCATAAAGTTCTCGCAACGCCTTGGCTTCTCATTGGATGAAGTCGCACAACTGCTTCAGCTCGAAGACGGAATGCATTGCGCTGAGGCGGCGGAAATCGCTGAGCACAAACTAGCAGACATACGCTCACGCCTGGCGGACCTGGAGCATATGCAAGCGGTACTGTCGCAATTTGCAGGCCGATGCCATCACCGAGACAATAATGTAAGTTGCCCGCTCATCTCTTCTTTACAACAGGCCGCGGACACTGCTCGCTTAGCTTGATGGCTGCTTAGCTTAGATCTCGATTCCTGTTGAGGTTAAAAAGCTGATTGTGATGAAAGCAACTGCTGTCTCCGTACATAGATACGACATAGATGCCTATGTGGCTATGAACTTTGCGATCGATTCGACCTCTCCCAGAAAGGCTACTACCCATAAGGAGAATCGAGATGAGCACCGACTCAACGAAAACCGATACTAGCGATGTTACCTACAATCTAACGAGCATCCTTTATCACGCGCTTCACGGCGCGAAGGCCTGCGATCAATACATTCGTGATGCTCAGCAAGCGGGTAACCAGGATTTG
Source organism: uncultured Pseudomonadaceae bacterium (assembly GCA_963974865.1). Classification (GTDB taxonomy): domain Bacteria; phylum Pseudomonadota; class Gammaproteobacteria; order Pseudomonadales; family Pseudomonadaceae; genus Halopseudomonas. The sequence continues at coordinate 55,546 of CAXBEU010000022.1, forward strand.
GCCGACTTTTTCCGTGAAGTCCAAGACCAAGACAAAATACGGGTCAGGCGGGCCAACGAATTCCTAACGCGTGCGTGACGAAATTGAGGCGCTTCCTTTTCCGAAGCCATAGCTGGCTAGCCATTGGCGTAGCCGGTTATGGCTAGCCCAACGAAGAAAAGCCATGGTCTCAGTTGCGCTTGACGGGGCCCAGCGAAAGGTCCGCTCGCCTGTCAGCCACGCCGTGCAGTTATAAAGCGACCTGATTAATTTGCTTTCACCACTTGCAGGAGTGATCCGGGACGGTGTCCTGCGATTGCCTTCCTCAGTTCGACTGTTCCCCTTCATAACTGGCTGTGAAAGCGGCCCGCCAAAAGCAGTGCGTCAATGGCGTGATGCCTTGGCAGCTATAGCCGTACGTTAGTACGTCACTAACACTGAACGCCCTGCGTTTGTTGATATCACTAGATGAGCAATCACCATGCTCAGGTGTAAGGACAGCCAGCAAGAAAACCTAGCAGTTGGCACATACTGGCCGAAACTGAAAGCGCTGCGTTATACGCGAAGAACACGGCTAAAACGTAAACAACTATTTTGTGCAGGAGACTTGTATGAAACCAACTAGCTCCAAAATTGAATTCATGCTTACAGCGATTACCTTCATTGCAGGTTCCCTGCCGGTTCTGATGATCACATTCGGCGGATATGCATTCATGCTTTCGAACGGGATATCAATGGCTGATATGTGGTTCGCTCCGCCAGATCCGACCAAAGTTCCTGAGATGATGAAGATGATGCACTCGTTTACCTCCTGGTACATCATGGACGTAATCATCCCTGCCCTGATCGTGATTGCCTTGATATGGGTCTATTCAGTACGACGTTATCCACGCCTGGCTAACCGGATCGGTGTCGGTTTGGCTGTGGGTCTGATCGGAACAATTATCGGTGGTGAGCCCGTACGTTTGCTAGGTGTCTGGATGGGCTGGTTCCCAAGCGATATGCCAATCATGTTCGGCAAGTGGATTACAGGGAACATGACAGATAGCCCAATCGTTACGTTTACCGGCTCCGTTTACCATATCGTCCTCAACGGAAGCACATTCGCGCTGTTATATGCCTTGATTGCCGGGCGGGCGCACTGGGGCTGGGGGGTTGCCTGGATCCTGTTTTTTGAAATGGGCATGATGACTTTACCACCAGTCCCTTTGATGTTTGGGCCGTTCGGAATCTACGGCGCTTGGCCTGGCCTGTTTATTGCCAGCCTTCTCGTTCACCTTGTCTTTGGTGCAATCGTGGGGCTATTAGCTCAGCGCTATATACGAGACAAGGGAACGGTCTTTAGTTTACTTAAAGAAGCTCCTCCATCAACGAAGCATGAGCCTCGGAAGTAGGCCGCCAATACAAGTCGACTTAATAACCAAAAGAATCACATCGATGGCCAATCATCGGCTGCTAGAAAGATTTTCCGGCCCGATGAATCTTCATCAAGGCCTCGAAATTAACCAGCATCCCGAGACGGCCGCTTTCATAAGCGGCCTAGCAGTACCGTAGCCGTGTTACCGCCTGGCCCGGGATTATCCGCCGGTGGCTGGCATGTTCCGTTGTCTGGCGGCGCGCGACGGTTCAATCGCCTGGTCTGTTTTAGTCGCTTCGACGCCGAGCCGGTGACCTGCGCGTGCTTGGTAGCAGGTGTGCGGTTTGGAGTCTGCCCGGTGGTTTGCCTGGGTGTTTCGGGATGCTTCGGCAGGTTATAGCCGTACGTTGGTACGTTACTAACGCTGAACGCCCTATGTTCGTTGATATCAGTAAAAGAACAATCGTTGCCTCTCGGTTTTGAGGGGCGATTAGCAAGCGAAACAACGGCTGGATCATGAGCCAAGCGGAGGTTATTTCAATGAGCGACCAAATACATGGTAAGCCGCATGATCAAAACATCCTTGAGAAAGCAGCGAGCCGGTTGATGGGGGGTAGTACCGAGGGCGGCGATCAGCAGCCGCAAATCGTAATTGGCGAGGAGTATGGCCGCACTCCCTACAGCGACGAGCCACTAAAACTGTACGAGTCGACCCGCAATAACCGCACAACACTGGACGCTAGCGAATATTACGCCGTTTCCCAAGGCTATCTTCGGGAATGGGTCTGCATGGGACAGTGCAATCTCTATATTCAGACCTTGAAGAACCCAAAGCTTCGCCAGTCCATGGAAACCTATCGGCATGACGTCTGTGAGCCCAATCTGACGGAACTGAAGGTCTTGCTCGAACAGGGCGATTATGCACTTCCTGCGCCCTACAACGCCGTGCACGACGCGAAAAGTACCGAGTCGTTGGGCCGTCTGGATACGGACGCGATCGACGACCGCATGATCATGGTTGGTCATGTATTCAGCGTGGAGGCTTTCATGAATCGCTGGAACCATGGGGCTGTCCTCAGTCACCGCGCCGATGTTCGAGATGCGTTTCTGCGCAATTACCACCGTGCGAATCGTTGGCATTTGGCTGCGATTGTGATGGCGGAGAAAATGCAATTCCTCGAAGCACAACCTGCCATTACCCGTTACGGATGATGGCCTGTGGTTAAGACGCGAATGCGGCCCACGGCAAGTGGATGGGGAAGCGACAGCTCCTCGCCCGAACAATGGTCAAACCGGATCGGGATATATGAAAAACAGAAAGACTGGCGATTCCAGACTGCTCATAGCGGCCTTCGCAGGGCTGCATCTGCTGTGCTGCGGCATTCCGCTGCTTTTGCTTTCAGGAGTATCACTGGCTTTTCTGGTGCCGAGCTGGCCTGTGATGGGTGGGCTATTTGCCGTGGTCGGTGTGATTGGCTTCATCTGGTATCTCAAGCGCGGCTGTGCAACCTGTCCCCGCAACGAGGGCCGCTGTTCATCGGGACTCACCTGTGCCACTGAAGACAACCCGATTGATAACGAAGGCAAACCACCGCGCTGAAACCGATCATGGAAGCGCGTGTCCGTGGTGCCCTTCTTAACGAGCGGCGGCCTGCCAAAGCCACCGTCTGAATGGAGGTTCTATGACCGAAAAATTGCTGGCAGGGCAACGAGCCCTGGTAACCGGGGCAAGCTCCGGGATCGGACGGGCCATCGCCTGCGCGCTTGCCGACGCAGGCGCGGTGGTCTTAGTTAACTACCGCTCCAGCCAGGAAGAGGCCGAACGGGTGGTGGCGGATATCACCCACCGCGGCGGTAAGGCGTTTGCGGTGCAGGCGGATGTCTCCAAGCCTGAAGATTGTGAAAGATTGTTTGGCGCGCTTGAGAAAAAGCTGGGTGGCGTCGACATAGTGGTCGCCAATGCCGGGGTCCAACGTGATGCTGCGTTCACCGAAATGACACTGGACGACTGGCGTAAGGTTATCGAAGTCAATCTCACCGGACAGTTCGTCTGCACTCAAGAGGCGGTGCGCCGCTTTCGCCATCAAGGCCTCGATCCAGAGCGTTCACCAGCGCTGGGTAAAATCATTTTTACCAGCTCCGTGCACCAGGCGATTCCCTGGTCCGGGCATGTGAACTACGCCACCGCCAAGGGCGGGTTGAAGTTACTCATGGAAAGCATGGCGCAGGAGTTGGCGCCCGAAAAAATTCGCGTCAATGCTATCGCGCCTGGAGCGATCAAGACGCCGATCAATCAGGACGCGTGGGAAACCGAAGAGGCCAAAGAAAAATTACTGAAGCTGATCCCCTACGGGCGAATCGGTGAGGCCGAGGATGTCGCCAAGGCTACCGTTTGGTTGGCCTCGGATGAATCCGACTACGTCGTCGGCACAACGCTGTTTATCGATGGCGGCATGCTGCTCTACCCAGCGTTCCGGGAAGGAGGCTAAACATGGGTGCAGCAAAGCCAAACGCGCCAGACGAGCCGATAAGAACCCAGAAATATCAGCCGATCAAGGACTACGCCCTGATCGGCGATTGCCATGGTGCCGCGCTCGTCGGCACCAACGGCAGCATCGATTGGTGCTGTCTCGGTCGTTTCGATGCCGAGCCTAGCTTGTGGCGCCTGCTCGACATAAACAAGGGTGCGTTTTTCCTGATTCATCCCACCCAAAAAACCGCTGTCGAGCGGGCCTACGTGCCGGACACCAATATGCTGCGCACCGTATTCACCACGCCAAGCGGTCGAGTCGCCGTGACCGATTTCATGCCGGTAGGGCGTGACCCAACGGCCGACGAGGCAGATTATGTCGCCCTCAACGCGCCAGGCTGGTTAGTGCGTGTCGTGGAGGGCCTGGAGGGGCGCAGCGAGCTTCGCGTTGAGTATCGAAGCGCCGTGCAGGCATTTGATCGAGGTTTCAGCCAGGACAGCGAAGCGCCGATACTCTTTTGCGATTCGGCACCGGCTGCTGGAGCTCCGATGCTGGACACGGTGTTGACAGTAGAGGCTGGCGAACGGAGAGCGTTTGTTATCGCCCCGGAATCGGATGCCGCCCGTGCCCCCCTGGCCCAGGTCGACCGGTTGCAGGCGATAACCCGCGCTTTTTGGGAACAATGGTGCAAGCGCTGCTGTTATCAAGGCCCTTACGATGACATGGTGAGGCGCAGTGCGTTGGTTTTAAAAGCCCTGAGCTTCGCGCCGTCCGGAGCGATCGTGGCAGCGCCGACCACCTCGCTACCTGAAGAGGCCGGAGGCGTCAGAAATTGGGATTACCGCTTTTCCTGGTTGCGCGACTCGTCATTCGTACTTCAAGCGTTGGCCGCGCTCGGCTATGGCGGTGAAGCACGAAAGTATTGCGAATATCTGGGGCTGTGCTGCGTGCAAACGCTGCCTGAACTGCAGATCCTGTACGGCATTACCGGCGAGGCGGAACTGGATGAACGCCTGCTCGATCACCTGGAAGGCCATGACGGTGCCTCTCCGGTACGGGTCGGCAACGCCGCTTACACCCAAAAACAGGTCGACATCTATGGCGAACTTGCCGATTGGGCGCTGATCTACCAGGCCCTTGGTGGTCCCGTTGATTCCACACTGGAAACGATTATTCGGGAAATGGCCAACCACGTAGCCGAACACTGGCACGAGTCCGACCAGGGAATCTGGGAAATGCGCGGCGAACCTCGCCCTCACGTTCACGGCAAGGCGATGGCGTGGGTAGCACTCGACCGGGCGCTGCGTCTGCTGGGCCCCAATCCAGTTTGGGATGCTGCGCGGGCAGAAATTCTGGAGGCTGTTTCAACGCGGGGAGTCGATCCCAGTGGCGGGCACCTGGTGCAGGCTTTCGGTTATCCGGATCTCGACGCGGCGCTTCTGCTCGTTACCTTGTTGGGTATGCCCCTAGAGCCAGAAGTGCTGGCGCGCACAGTGGAAGCGGTGGAGGAACAACTACGTGTGGGTGACTACGTCCACCGCTACCTCACTGAGGACGGTCTTCCGGGTGGCGAGGGCGCGTTCCTAATCTGCAGCTTCTGGCTGGTTGATGCGCTGCTGATCTGCGGCCGTGCCGAGGAGGCGCGTACGTTGTTCGAGCGGCTTTTGACCAAAGCCAATGACGTAGGGCTCTACGCCGAAGAAATCAACCCGATGACCGACGCCTTCCTTGGCAACTTCCCACAAGCCTTTACTCATCTGGCCTTGATTAATAGTGCTATCCACTTGCGGCTCCATGAGGAAGGCGGGGCCGAATCGCTCAGCGGAACTCATGCTGACCGTTCGAAACGAGCCGCTGAGCTCATGCTGCACCGACAGGCTTTGTGGCACGCCCCCCACGACGCGCCGGCAGAATCTGAGTCCAGGCGATCCATTCTGGATCCGCAGGAGCTGTTACAGGCATACCCACGCTCAACCACTGAGAGGACGAATCCATGACCAAACAATACGGGCTTATCGTTATTGGCGCGGGAACAGCAGCCATGGGGGCTGCAATGCGGGTTCGGCAAGCCGGCCGCACAGTGGCCGTCATCGACTTCCGACCTTTTGGCGGGACCTGTGCGCTGCGTGGCTGTGATCCCAAAAAGATGATGATCAACGGCGCCCACGCGCTGGATCATGCCCGGCGCATGCATGGTAAAGGTGTCACCGGCGAGGTGAGCATCGACTGGCCGGAATTGATGGGCTTCAAGCGCAGCTTTACCGATCCGGTCCCAGAAAAGCAGGAACGCCGCTACGCCGACAAGGGCATCGATACCTACCATGGGCGCGCCCGGTTCACCGGTCCCAATACGCTCGATGTCGAAGGCCAGTCACTCGAGGCGGAGAACATCCTTATCGCTTCGGGTGCAGAGCCGATCCCGCTGGGCATTCCCGGTGAGGAGTATTTGATCAGCAACGAAGGGTTCCTGACCCTGGAAAAACTGCCGAAAAAGATCGTGCTGGTCGGCGGCGGCTATATCGCGGCGGAGTTTTCGCACCTTGCGGCACGGGCGGGTGCAGAGGTGGTGGTTCTGCAGCATGGTGCCCAGATGCTGAAACACTTTGAGCCGGAACTGGTCGGTTGGCTGATGGCCTCGTTCCAGGAGGCTGGTATCCAGGTGCACACCGAGACACAGGTCGAAGCCATTGAGAAGATCGGTGAGGGTTACAGGGTGCAGGCGTCCAGCGGCGGGCAAAAGCTGCAGTTCGAGGCCGACTGCGTGATCCATGCCGCCGGACGCGCCCCCGATCTTGACGCCCTGAATCTTGAGGCTGCCGGAGTCGCTACGGAAGGTGGGAAGCTCAAGCTCAACGAATACCTGCAAAGCGTCTCCAACCCGGCCGTTTATGCTGCCGGCGATGCCGCGCAGATGGGCCCGCCGTTGACGCCGGTTTCGAGCCATGACGCCAAGGTGGTTGTGGCGAATTTGCTGGAAGGCAATCACCGTGTGCCCAATTATCAGGGGGTTCCAAGCGTGGCCTTCACGATCCCGCCTATTGCGAGCGTCGGCTTGAGCGAGGCGCAGGCGCGTGAGCAAGGCCTGAAATTCAACCTCAAAAGTGAACAGGCCTCCGGCTGGTTCACCGCGCGTCAGGCCGCCGAGTCGGTTTATGGCTTTAAGGTGCTGGTAGAAGAAGGATCGGGCCGGATACTTGGCGCGCATCTGGTGGGGCCAAATGTCGATGAAGTGATCAATTTGTTTGCCTTGGCGATCCGTCATGGACTTACCGCCGACGACATCAAGTCGACGATGTTTGCCTATCCCACCGGCGCATCCGATATCGGCTATATGGTGTGAGCGCAGGTATATTCATTGCCCTGCCAAGACTTTGCGTTATTCCGCAAAGGTTCGGCTTTGGCCGTAAGAGCGTGTTTGTTTTTCTGTTCGGATATCCTCAGAGCAGCTCGCGAAAATACCAATTGCTGGGGCTAGCCTAAGGCTCATCCGTGCGACACCCCTCCGGCCGCCTTCGAGCGGCCTTTCATTTGGCGCACAGCGTATGCGTCACCGCCGCATTGCCTTGCGCACACAATTACGCACCGCCGTCCGGAGCAAGACCTCTCAGCGGTGCGGTCGTCAACTGGGCATCGCGAATCCAGGAGCTCAGCGCTTCAAGATCTAGCCTCAACGATTCGGCCACCTCCCAGATACGGATATTCTCAGCAGGGACTGTCGGTACGGCGCCTTCGACTAGCGTCAGCGCCATCGCATGCAAATTCAGCAATTCATCGCGCATGGCGGTGATTCCACCCAGTTCGGCCAGACAGGAGTCCAATCGATCAACCAGTCGGAGTAGTTGCGACGTGTCGAAGCCGTCGCGTAGATTTTCCAACGCCACAGCGTCCACCTCTCCATAGGGGGTAATGCGAAAGGATGCGGTAGGAAGGTTGATCATAAGGCTTTCTCGATATCGATCTGGCGGGGAGTGATCACCCGCAGCGAGCCGGCGGCTTGTTGAAACACCGAGTCCTTGATCCAAGGCTCCGGCGGTCGGTTGAGCTTGAGGTTGAACTCGCCGAAGCGCTTGACGTTGCTAGTCAGGTAGGGACTGAGGAAGGACACATCCTCATCGGTGAACTGCCACCCCTCGCGGGCCAGTTTCTGCAGGATGCGCATCATGTCTACGGTGTTCTGCAAGATCACTGATGAGGCCACCATGTCGTTGTAGCGCAGGCGCTTCTGCTGCTCATCCGGATCATTCTCGGCAATTACGTCGCCGCCGAAGGACAGCCACTTGGAAAAGCCGTTGTACGACTCAATTTTGTTCGTATTGGCGGTCACCTCCTGGCGCAGCTCACGGCTGCTGATCCAGTTGAGCAGGAAGATTGTCCGCACCACAGCACCGAGCGCCTGCGCAGCATGATAGAGGCGGTTGCGCCGACTGTAGGAACCTAGCTTGCGCAGCAGCATGGACGAGGAAATCTTTCCAGCCTGGATCGACAAGGCGACCTGCATAAGGTCCTGCCAATGGGTCTCGATCATTTGCCAATCGGCCGTATCGGTAAACAAGCGGTTGATGTGCTTGTAGGAAAGCCCGCGATCTGGTCGACACATCACCAGGTCGCGCCAGTTACGAATCCGCGGCATTAGATTAATGCCCAACAGATGGGTAAAGGCGAAGACCGTCGCAGACTGTCCCTGCGTATCGGAATACACCGTGTCGGCCTCGACGCTGAGGTCCGCCTTGAGCAGCCCCTCGATCACATAGATCGCCTCCCAGATGCCTGGTGGGATGAAGTGCTGGAAGACCGCGATGTAATTGTTTGCCACGTGCCGATAGGCCACGGCACCCATCTTGCGGTAGCGGAAGTGATACCCGGCCAAGAGGTTGTCGTCATAGAAGTCGAACTGGGTGCCATCCGCTGCCACCGCCTTACCGTCACCCCATACCTTGGGCAAGTCCAGCTGGAGATAGAGCTCCACCAGTTCGCGGTTGGCCTTGTCCAGCTTCTCCAGCGAGAGATGGCGGCGATTCGTATAGGAGAGCATGTGCGGGGTCACGTTCCCCGCAAGGTGCCGAGCTGCCTGGTTGGGACCGAGGTTGCAGCCCATCGCGAAGATGGTCATCAGGTAACGCTCGGCCGGTTCTTTGAGCTTCGGCTCGTTGCCGGACATTGGTCCGAAATGCCGCGTGAACTGAATCCAGTGCTCGATGTTGGCCATGATGTCGAGCACGTGCCTGGCCGGCATGCGCTGGATAAGCGCTGTCTGTAGCGAGATGGCCGAAGGCGGGATGTCTCGTGCTGTCACTCGGCGCAGCACCGGCTCGCCGGCTTCGTTGATCGATACGTCACCTCGGCAAGAGGGCAATTTGTCATCCAGCTGCTGCGCGGTTTCCTCCAGCTGGGCCTTGAGGGAAGCAACAAACTCCTTCGCCGTGCCTGGCAGTCCCACCTTTTCGCAGTAGGCAGGTAGTCGCTGAAGACATTCATTCCAGGGGAGCAGCTGCTTACGATAGTCGGCGAAAGATTCCGACCCCAGCACACTCATGTCACCCGAGCGCAGCTCACTGGCTAGATAGGAGAATACGCAGACTTCTAGATAGCGTCGGTTGGTCGGCGGTCCTTCGGTGGCAGAACGGCGCACAACTTTGACCCAACGCTCTGACGCAAAGGACACGTCGACGTGTTCGTCGATCCATTCGCGGTGTAGATTTTCGCTGTCCTGGATCAGTTGAAGCGCCTGAACCAGTGACCGATCCTGAGTCGTTGGCTCCAGTTGGAGAAGATGACTGAGACGGAACAACAAGGAGCGATGGGACTTGAAGTGCTTCCAGATCAGAGGCAGATAGTTATTTCCTCCAGTGGCTTGCACTTCGGCGCAGGTCTCTCGCAATCGATCCAGATTGCCGTCGGGTGATAGGTATTCCCGAATCAGGCTGCCAGCCTCGTGGTCATCCGGCTCTTGAACGAGAATTTGCACAACCCCATCCAAAGTTGCTGCCAAGTGCTCTAACTTCTGACGTTGCCGTGCCTGGATTTGCTCCAACTCCTCCTTGGCGCGTTTGTGGATCGTCGATATCCGGCGGATAAACATCTCGGCCAGATGATCCCGAGTCCGCACGCGCATCCGATAGATCAAGGCCAGCATCAGGGTGTAGCGTTTCGGCAGTGAGCAGTCCTTCAGCTCAGACACGTCCGATGCCGCAGCTTGGGCAGCAAAGTGGCGAATCTTGGTATCGACGATTCCTTCAAAAATAGCATCCAGATTCCCGAAGCTCTCTAGCCACGCCAGGTGGTCGATCAGCACTTCCAGGTGCTTGCGGGAGGGCTTCTTGGGAGCCTGCTTGAGTGCGTTGAAGTCGCTCTGACGACGCCCAAAATCCGTGTCGAGCAGCTCCTTCAGTTTGTCGACCATATCTGTCGATGTTTGGGCGATCACCTGGTTGAATATTGCCTCTTGAGATTCGGCATGAATCCGCTCAGCGAGATCATTCAGGGTTGAGTACGCGGGCAACTCATAATTCTGGCGGATCAGCTCTTCAATCACGGCGTTGATTATGTCGGCACGCTGGTCAAGCAGGAACGACATTGCTTGGGCGTGGCGCTCGGCAAGTTCTAAAGCATCTGACCCATAAAATGCGGTCACACCGAGACGCGCTCGTATCGCGTTCATATGGCGATATTGCTGAAACCACTTGTATTCCGTGAGTTTCACCTTGCTCCGCTGACCCAATTCGCCGCGAATAAAGTCCACCAGTTGATCAGGCACGTCGGTGATATCGGGAAAATATCGTAGTAGCTGAAAGGTTTTGAGCAAAACGGCAAGATTGAGGTGGAAGGGGGCCTTTGATTTGCTTCGTACCCATTTAAGCTCCTCATCTGAAAAGGAAAACTCGCGCTGCAGCTCAGCCTTCGAATACGTCTTTGTCAGAGTGGGGTACGCCGTGCGCTCTACTGAAGCCATAGGACCTCCTTTTCTGGGAAATCAAAAAAAGATAGTCCACGAGCAGGGGCTGTGCGGGGTGATTTAGAAACGCGTTTTAAATTAGTTACTTAGACGCGAAGTGAGTGAATTTTATCTTCATCTCGGCATGACCCGAAGCTCTACCGCATGGTCATGCCCGACCATACCTGCCCCTATGGGCTGAAGTCGC
>CAXBEU010000023.1:0-66176 GCA_963974865.1 uncultured Pseudomonadaceae bacterium
GGTTTGCGTGTAAACATCTTAGGACTCTCTGGGTACAGGTAAACTGATCATTTGCGGAGTTGCCCCTGATCGTGACAGCAGCTCGCCTTCGATAGGGGCATCTGTCAGCGGGTCGCTGATCAGCTCGGCGTTTCTGGAAGCCTGGTTCAGGCGGGCTCTGAAGGTAAAGCACATGGGCGGCTGCGTACTCTGCTCAATCATGTCCGGGTAGCTGATTTCCAGTTCCACATAGGAGGCTCGCTCAGGCATAGATGGGGATGTAGGCTTCGGTGTACGGGGTGGATTCGGGTAGTTGCGAGCGAATGATCCTGATCAGATCGTTGAGATCGGCTTTGCGGCAGTAGAGCAAGCGATCCGTATCAATCATGCGTCCTTTCCCTTCATCGGCTGCCGGGTTGAAATAGGTAAAGTCCAGACCGATGATCGAGCGCCGCCGAAATACGATCATCTTGGTAAAGTCATTCCAAGGTTGGACTTTATGGCGGTAAGTCTCATGCATCTCACGAAACTGACTGGACGTCCCCATGCGCAGATACATCAGCCCAATCAGCCCGGGACCGACAATCGCGCCAATCAGCGCTGCCGGGTGAACCATCACCAGCATCAGCATCACCACGCCGGTAATGATCGCCGCCCACTTCAACACTCTGGGTAGCCACTGGGGAAACTCCTTCCATTCGCAGAATTCCAGGCCGGATTTGGTCAGGCGGTAGGCAAAGTTGGTGGTTTGGTGGGTCATGCTAAGCACCATACTCATCAAAATGGTAAACATCAGCACACCCCAGAAGATTTGATAACCTAGTACCTTTGAAGTGTCTCTGCCGGTCCATAAAGCAACTACGGCACTAATGATCAGAAATACTACAAAAATCCCATTCGCAATATCGGTGTTATATGCTCTTGCCTTCAATGACCATTCCGCCAGTGGCGGCTCATTTTTGTTCTGCCATTCAAGCTGTGGTGGCAGCGGCAGGGGTTTGCGTGTAAACATCTCAGGACTCCGTAGTCGGTACAGGCAGGCGAATCATCTGTGGCGGTGCGCCCGAGCGTGACAGCAATTCACCTTCGATAGGGGCATCTGTCAGCGGGTCGCTGATCAGCTCGGCGTTTCTGGAAGCCTGGTTCAGGCGGGCTCTGAAGGTAAAGCACATGGGCGGCTGCGTACTCTGCTCAATCATGTCCGGGTAGCTGATTTCCAGTTCCACATAGGAGGCACCGCTGACCGGTATCCAGGTGCGCCAGTGGTAATGACCAGCATCGACCGTATAGCTGATATCCCCCGCCAACTTATCATTGTTGCGCGGTGGCGGCATATGTGACAGGGGATCATCCTCAACCCCTGAGGCCCAGTAGCCGCCGCTCAGGCGCTCGTTTGTCCCGGGTGCAAGCGTTATTGGCTGGCGGCTGGCCAGAAAACCGCCGGTCTTGCGTACAAAGACCGCCTTGATTGCACAGTGCTGACCGGCCAATTGCGCTGGCAGATTGAGCTGTAGCCAGGCGCCATCCAGCTCGTTCCAGTAGGGGTGGCTGGTGGAGCGAACAGTGACGCCGGGAGTCAAACAGATCTGTGCCAGTTTCCACAGGCTCTGGCCGTGCGCCTCATCGGTATCCTCCAAGGAGGCTGCGGCCTTGCCCCAGTGACACTGGTGCAGCCAGAGCCGCAAGCCTTCTCGATGGTAGAGGCTGACCAATACACTGGCGACCAGATAGACCAGCCCGGCAATGGCCAGCAGACCGACCATCCAGCCACCCATGACCCACGCGAAGTTGAAATAAAGACCAGATAAACTCCCAACAAGCTGCAATCCGCCACCTATGGCCATGACCCGGAGGGCTGCCCGCTGTGTCTGTAGAGCTAATATCTGTTCTTGACTCGTCGCTCTGCCCATCTGCCGATTGATCTGCACAATTTCACTCGCAGCTGCGATGACATTCAGCGCCGCCATGCCTGCAGTGCGGGTAATCAGGCGCTGGGCGAGTTTGGCGTGTGCGAGCTGGCCTTCTTTCAACCACACCCGAGCTCCTGCTCTGGTCAGCTTGAATGTGTCGCCGTCTATCACCCCCGTCATATTCCCCACCCGCGCCCACAGCGGCATCACCATCAACGCCATCAACAACGAGCCGGAGGTCGCTATTGAGGTGAGTAACTGGTTCTGCTCTTCGCCGCTCAGGTAGCCGTCGTGATGTACCGCCTGGCTGGTGACCATCAGGTTCCACAGCCCCAGGGCTGCCAGCAGCAATGGCAGGCTGCCGCCCAGGTTCAGGTCGATCCAGGCCTTGGCTCGTGCAGCATGCGCTGCCGGGTTGCTGGTCTTGAGATATTGCTGGGCATGCAGTTCCGATTGTCCTGCGCTAAGGAGCAGCGCTTCTACCTGCTGAATGCTGACGTTCTCGATATGCACCCGCCCTCGCACGATGCCCTGAATATGGCGGGGTTGCTGGCTTGCATGCTCCAGCAACTCCTGCCGGATGGCCGTCAATTGTGTGCGCGCTGATTGCTTGTCATACCACTGGCCGGGCCTGCCCAGAGCCGCCTGCAAGCCTCGCTGCTGGTTCAGCAGTGTCTGCTGCTGCCTCTGCCATTGTTGCTGTTCACGCAGAAAGTCCCTGTTGAGCTGCAAGCCGACAAAATCGGCAATCTCAGGGCTGACGAGGACCTGGGTGAGCGAGAAGCTCAGCGCCCGTACCGCGGTGGTATGGTTACTGGCGTGGGCAGGCAGGAACAGCGATGACAGCCTGCCCCATAGTTCGCGGGCAGGCTCGGCGGCAACCTGGCGCAATGTTTCCAGACTCAGGCGTGCGCTATCGGACAGTGACTGATACAGGCGGCTGTTCTGTACTGCCTCCAGACTGAGCAATTGATCGGTATTCTCGGCACCTTTGAGCACTTCCTGCCAGAAGTCACTGCCGGTATTGATCTGCCCACTGGCGTCTGGCTGCAAACCCACGCCATCAAGGGTGCCGGTGATGCTGTAGTTCCAGGCGATCTGATCTAGCGCCTGAGCCAACTCCCGATTGAAGTTGAACAGCGAGAGGCCGATCAGGCTGTTCTGGTCATTCATCTGGCGGTAGAGCCAGGTTTGCCCCTGCAATTCGATCCGAGCCAGACGCAGAATACTACTGTCCTGCGCGGCGGTGTCCGCCTCTTCAATGCCGCAGCCGCCCAGACTCTGGGTTATGCCCTCCGCCCACTCCAGCAGCGCGATGCTTTGTTCCCTGTTGCAGGGGTCGTGAAAGAGCGCTTCTGCCTCGGGCCGCAACCGGGTCAGCCAGCGTATCAGGTCCGCTTCGCTGGCCAGAACATGTCTGCGTAGTTGCAGCAGTTCATCGGCTCGCTCATGCAGAAAGGTACAGACTTCGTCATAACGAACGTCATTACGCCAGGTGTCTTTGCTGTGCCAATCCCGGGATAGCTCGTTCCATGCCGGGTGGTCGTGACTGAGTTGCCACCTGTTGCGCATGGTCTCGGCATCGATCTGGTGCGCATGCAAGGCACCCGCTGCGCCGCCGATGTCCCCTTGCACGCCCTGGTGCAAGCGCGCGTGACTGCTCAGAAAGCGATGAGCATCGTCGGTAAAGGCCAGCCGCTGCTGCAGATCCTCCTTCACGGTACTGGGCATGATGTTATCGAGGTCGACACCGCAGGCCTGATGTACGGCCATGGCGCTTTGAAGAGGGTTGCGGTGCTGGGCTTCAAACAGAGCAATCTCTGCCATGCGCCCGGTGAGCTGCATGTTCAGATCCTGAATGATCGCCAACGGGTCGTCCAGAGCGATAAACAGTGCCGTGTCCTGATCCGGCACGGCGCCCAGTATCAGGGCATCACTGATGCCCGGCTTGATCTGCATGGCCAACTGTTCGCTGGCGGGTTCACCTTTACCGGGAACCAGCGTGGTCTCAAAACCGGGTACGGCACCGTCGCTGCTGATGTCGGCCACGGCTTCGGCCAGGGTGCGCAAGGGCGCGCCATGGGCTGCCTGAAAGCTGCGACAGTAACTGTCCAGATCCAGCTCACGCATCCACTGGGCCTGCTGGTCGCGGTGGCTGCGCATCAATTCGCAGAGGCGCCATGTCCATTGCACAGGGGACCAGGCCATCCGCAGGCGACTGCGGCGGGGATACAGCAGATAGGGCCGGGTTTCGCCGGGGTTGTTGCGTTGGTCCTGTCCCAGCTCGCCGTCGCCCCATATCTGCCGGGTCAATAGATGGCCTTGCACGCGATATTCGTGGAAGGTACGTTCCACCTCGTCCCATAGGTACAACCAGCCATTACGCAATTGGCGCAGGGTGTAGCTGCGCGTGTCCAGCGTTGGCAGATGGGTGGCGTCGAAACCCGCGGGCAAGGGGTTGGGGCCTTGGGCAGAGCCTTTGGGCGGGGATTCATCCAGCGCATAGCGCACAGGGAAAATCGCCACTTCCAGTGCGGCCAATGGGCACTGTGCGGTGGCACTGGCGGGTTTGTCCTCGAACAACTGGTTGCGCCGGGCTTGAGCCAGCGACTGATAATAGGCGGACGTCATGAAAATCCCTTTTGCTGATCCGTCAGATTGTCGGCTTCAAATGCCTGTATGCGTGCGTCAGATGACATGGTCCTGGCTTGAGGGTTGTTGGCTATCCAGCCCGCGTAAGGACCGTCGCTGCTCATGAACGCGTCATCGCCCAAATGGATATGCAGATCAAGCCAGGCGGCAATACTGCGTTCGCTGGTCAGCCCCCAGGCCACGGCTGCCTGTAGTTGCCGATGCAGCCAACTGCTCCAGTGAGCGCCATGTGCAACTCTTGAACTCGTGTGAGCCTGTTCGCACCAGGCATCCAGACGATCCAGGAAACGCTGTTGATACGCTTGATCCAGGGCCTGGATCTGCGGCTCACCCAGGAGGATGGGGCAGAGGCTCAGTGCCATGCCTGTGTGTTCGCGGGAATCGAACGTGAGCCAAGGTGTTTGTTCGCGCGCCTGCCAGCGTGGGCAGTGGGCCCTTAAACGCCACTGATCAATAGGCCCCAGCAGGCTGGACAGCTCCTCGGTGCCGTAGCTGCCCAACCAGTACTGGGCTACCAACGGGTCAGCAAAGCGCAGCAGACTGTTGCTGCCGAGGGAGTCTCTGACCTGTATGAATTGCCTTAAGTGACGAGCGACTTTCGGCATCGATGCCCGCCCGTGCAGTATCGAGGCACAGGTTTGCAAGGATGACTCATGTTCTATGTCTGCCAGTAAACCCGAAGCCGAGAAGGGTTTTACCAGCACCGGGCCAATTTCAGCCAGTTCAGCCCAGGCAGTTCCGGTATACAAGGGCTCGATCTCAAGGTCTTCATTGCGCTGATACAACCATGGAAGTAACTGCTCGTGCAGCACGCCGTCGAATAAGAGATAGTGCTGAAGGGGCACGTTCATTGCCTGCCCCCCTTGCCTGCCACTGGGCCTTGATCGGATTGTAGGCAAATTTCACAACGTGGTCCGGCACGCATCAGCGCCTGGCGCTGCGCAGGAATCAGTATCTGCCCGGCGTTGTCGCTATCGGCAAGTACCGTCTCCCCCGGCAATTTCGGTGCTGCACCGCTCCCCGAACCCGCGCTGCCACCGGAGTTCACCTTCACGCTCGGACCGACCAGCATGACGCCGCTGGGGTCGAGTTTGACGAAGCTGCCGCCGACCTTGAAGGTGATCTCGCTGCCGGCGTCCAGCATGACTTTCATGCCGCTGGAGAGGTGAATTTCCTGGCCTGCTTCGATGAACTGGCCGGTACCCAGCTTGACGTGCTGGCTGGTGCCAACGGTCAGATGATCATCGGCCTTGATCTCGGTCTTGCGGTCGCCGTGGGTGGTGTGGTGCTCTTCAACCATCAATTCCGTGTAGCTGTTGGCCTCGACCCGGTCATGACGTTCGTTACCCACGCGGATCTTTTGGTTGTGCTCGATGTTCTCGTCCCAGTCGCGCTCGGCGTGCAGGTAGATCTGTTCTTCGCCTTTCTTGTCCTCGATGCGCAGTTCGTTATAGCCATCGCCGCCACCGCCCGGTGCCGTGCTCAGGCTCTTGAATACGCTGCGGGTCTTGTGCGTTGGTAGTTCATACGGAACCGGATGGGTCTTGTGGTACAGGCAACCGGTGACCAGCGGCTGGTCGGGGTCGCCCTCAAGAAAGGTGATCAGGACTTCCATGCCGATGCGGGGAATGGCGATACCGCCGTAGCTATTGCCGGCCCAACTGGAAGACACTCTGAGCCAGCAGCTGGTTTGATCATTACCCTGGCCTTCGCGGTCCCAGTGAAACTGGACCTTGATGCGGCCGTATTGGTCGCAGTGGATTTCTTCGCCCTGGGGACCGGTGACGACGGCGGTCTGGCTGCCGAGAACTTTGGGTTTGCGATGATTCAGCTGGGGTCGGAAAGGCACATCCCAGGGCGTGGCGGTGAACTGGTTGCGGTAGCCCTGGGTGAATCCATCTGATGCTTTGACGTCGCTGGTGACCGACTCTTCCAGCACCTGTGGCTGTTTGCCCTGGTGCTGAATGCCGGTGATCAGCCACAGGTCGTTCCAGTCGGCTCTGGGGTGTTCCGATAGCGTCAGGAAATGGCCGCTGATCAGTGTGGGGACATCGCTCTTGCCTTCGGCCAGGCGGTAGTCGCTGCGGTGGCGTTCCAGGCTGCGTCTGGCCAGCTGTTTGCCCCGCGCGCGTTCGCTGAACCGGCCGGGGTAGTCGTAGTCTTCCAGGTCGGGCAGCGGGATGGGCTGTTGATCATCGTCGGCGGGTTGTTCGGTCTTGTGCGCGGCTTCCATCAGCAGATGCGGCTTTTCGAAGTCGTAATCCCGGCGAGTGACTCGGCTGGGGCGGGTTTCGACACGCATGGCGAAGCGCTTGATCACCGGCTCGTCGGCGACCAGGCCGCTATCCTGAATGTACGCAGTGGGCCTGGTTAGGTTAGGGAAGCCGGTCTGGTCGTCGCCGAACACCAGCAGGTGGTTATCGATAGTGTGTTCGACGTGGTAGTGAATGCCTTCTTCTTCGCACAGGCGCTGAATAAAGTGCAGGTCGGTCTCGTCGTACTGGGTGCAGTAGTCGCGCTGTGGATAGGCGCTGCTGAGTTGGAAGCGGTAGGCATCGGCCTGGATGCCGTGGTCGCTGAGTACCCGGGCGATGATCTGCGGCACCGTCAGGTGCTGGAAAATGCGCTGGTTGGTGCGGTGACCGAGATGAAACAGGTGCGGAACCAGATCTATATGGTAGCGCGTCAGGCGCTTGCCGGCATCGCCCTGGGCGACGCGGTGGATCAGGCCGTGGATGCCTTTGCCGTGGCCTGCGAAGCTGAAGAAGGCTGGTTGCTGCAACAGGCTGTCGATATCCAGGTCTGGGCGTTCGCTGACCAGTTCCAACTGGAAATGGTAAGGCTGGCTGATGCGCTCGACGCCCTCGAAGGACAGGATCTTGAAATCGTGGCTGAGGCCAGGGATAGCGAGGGTGAAGTGGGCCTGGTTGGCGGCGGCGAACATCCGATGTTCCTTATGTGCAGTGTGATGCTGGTCTGGCTGAAAGCGACATGGCTGGGTTGGGCGCGGGCAGATTATCGCAGATTGGGGCGTTGGGTTATGTGAGCCAGTCGGCAAAACGGGGCCGGGTGCGGGGTGAAAGGGCCGTCAGATCAAAGGGATGGGTGTGCAAGAAGTTGCGCAGACCTATTTGCATGTCCAAAAGACCGCTTCTCTTCCAGAAGAGCCAATCACAAGTTTGCGGCTTGAATGCGCGTTAATGCCCCGGCCATTCCACACCGTCCATGCATGTGAAATCTCTCGGAAGCTTGCTGAAGCCTTCGGACAACTCACAACTGTCTCGATATGTGACCACAGACACACACCATCAAACCCGATGATAGTGCTTGCCTGTTGCGCTCAAGCTGCTACAAATCAGCTATGCAGACATTACCTGATGGACTCATCGTCATACTCAAGCGCGCCTGCCCCACCTGCGCGTTGATCGAACCGGTGCTCGGTCAGTTGGCCGGCGGCGACCAGCCGCTTACCGTCATCGTTCAGGACACCGCCGACTTCAACGTCGGCAATGGCGAGCAAATTCACGACAAGACCCTGGAATGGTCGTGGCAACTGGACTGTGAAATCGTCCCCACTCTGATCAGTCGTGCCAACGGCAAGGAGCTGAATCGCACCTACGGCTGGTTCCGCGAGGACTGGGAGCACCTCAGCGGCATGACCGGTCTGGGTGCGGATCTTCCCCCTTCCCGGCCCGGCTGTGGCTCGAAAACCCAGGATCCCGGCATGGCCGAGACATTGGCGATACGCTTTGGCGCCGTCACCTTCCAGTCCCGCGAAGTCGAAATAGGCGACAGTGAAGACCCTATGGAAGCCTGCCATGAGCGCGGCTGGAGCGATGGGCTGCCCGTCGTGCCACCGACCCCCGAGCGGGTGTACCGCATGCTGCAGGGTACTACCCGCAAGGCTGATGAAGTGCTCGGCCTGATGCCGCCCGATCTGGTGCCCTGCAGCGTGGAAAAGGTCGCAATCAACGCCGTGATGGCCGGCTGCAAGCCCGAATACATGCCCGTAGTACTGGCCGCCGTGGAAGCCGCGCTGGTCGACGAATTCGGCATGCACGGCATTCTCTGTACCACCATGTTTGCGGGGCCACTGGTGCTGGTCAACGGCCCCGTCGCCAAGCGCATCGGCATGAATTCCGGGGTCAACTGCCTGGGCCAAGGCAACCGCGCCAATGCCAGTATTGGCCGGGCCCTGCAATTGATGGTGCGCAACGTCGGCGGTGGCCGCCCCGGCGAAATCGACCGGGCGACCATGGGTACACCCGGCAAATACAGTTTCTGTTTTGCCGAGGCCGAAGACAGCGAATGGGATTCACTGGCCGTAGAGCGCGGCTTCAGCGAAGATCAGTCCGTTGTCACGCTGTTTGCCGCCGAAGGCGTGCAGGCGATTGTCGATCAGAAATCGCGTACACCCGAATCTCTCGCTCGCAGTTTCGCACTCTCCTTGCGCGCAGTGGATCACTACAAGCTGGTGATGCATGGCGACGCCATCCTGGTAGTATCGCCCGAGCATTGCCGGGTATTTACCGATGCCGGCTGGAGCAAGGCGCGCCTGCATGAAGAGCTGGCCCGCCTGCTGACCTTGCCCGGCAAGGATCTGGTGATGGGCGCTCAGGATATTACCGAAGGCATGCCAGCGAATTTTGCCGGCGCCGATTTACCCAAGTTTCGACCTGGTGGATTACTGATTGTCAGGGCCGGTGGCCCCGCTGGTCTGTTCTCCGCCGTTATTGCTGGCTGGGCCGCTTCTGGCCCGACCGGCTCCACCCCGGTTAGCAAGGAGGTACTGGCATGACATCGCCAACCATACTGCTCGACCCGACCGCTGAACGCTCGGCTACCAGCCGCGCGTTGACCGTCAGACCCGCCTCAATCGAGGGCCTGACTGTGGGCTTGCTGGACATATCCAAAGCACGTGGCAACGTGTTGCTGGACCGTCTGGACGAGCTGCTCAGTGAGCGCGGTATCGAGGTTAAACGCTATCGCAAGCCTACCTTTGCACGCATTGCACCCACGGATCTGAAACAACAGATCGCCAGTGAATGCGATCTGCTGGTGGAAGGCCTGGCCGACTGAGGCTCCTGTACCTCGTGCTGTATGCATGATATAGGCGACCTCGAAGGCCGGCAGATCCCCGGCGTAGGTATTGCTTCCAGCGAATTCGTTGAAGCGGCGGCGTTGCAGTCCAAGGCATTGGGCATGGACCCGAAAATGGTGTTTGTACCCCACCCGATTCAGGACCGTACCGATGATGAGCTGCGCACACTGGCTGACAACGCTTTCGCCAGTATTCTGGAGGCACTAACGCTGCAAGACTCGTGATGATGGCGGGCCTTGCGGCCCGTGCATAAGGTTTGATTGCAAAGATTCGTGCTCTGGGCAGATGGGGCACCCCAGTACAAGACACGCGGCAAGTACGTCCGTGTAGCTCATCAATGCCATCCCTGGCATTGACGGTCTTGTACTGGGGTGCCCCATCCGCCCTTATCAGCTTCCGCGTTATCGAGCCTTCTGCTTCGCATCTTCTACGAGGCTAGCATTTCGTGCCAAATACTACCCTGTCGACATCCGAAGATGCTCGCCGCGCTCTACCCTCCGTTGATCAGGTGCTTAACTGGCCGGTGATCGGCGAGCTCGTCGCCGCCCACGGGCGCACCTTCACCAAACAGACCATCAGCAGCGAACTTGAACAACTGCGGCAACAAGAGCTGGCGTGCGAGCCGGATCAATTCGCGTACAACGTGCAGGGCAGACTTCTCGAACTGCTAGCGCCCTCATTGCGTAAAGTCTTCAATCTCACCGGCACGGTCCTGCACACCAACCTGGGGCGTGCGCCGCTGCCCGAAGAAGCCATTACGGCAATGTGCGATGTTGCCCGCGGCGCCAGCAACCTGGAATTCGACCTGCACAAGGGCAAGCGCGGTGACCGCGACAGTCATGTCGAAGACTGGCTCTGCCGCCTCACCGGCGCCGAAGCCGCTACCGTGGTCAATAACAACGCCGCCGCCGTACTGCTGACGCTCAATACGCTGGCCAAGGGCAAGGAAGTGCCGGTCTCGCGTGGTGAACTGGTGGAGATTGGGGGCGCCTTCCGCGTGCCGGACATCATGCGTCGTGCCCAGGCCAAGCTGGTGGAAGTCGGCACGACCAACCGCACCCATCTGCGCGACTATGCCGAGGCTATCAACGCCAAAACCGGGTTGCTGATGACTATTCACGCCAGTAACTACGCGATCCAGGGTTTTACCGCCAGCGTGCCGGAGCAGCAGATCGCCCAGGCAGCCCATGATCAGGGCCTGCCCTACGCGATTGATCTGGGTAGCGGTAGCCTGATCGACATGCGTCAGTGGGGCTTGCCTTACGAACCGACGCCGATGGACAGCCTGGCCAAGGGTGCCGACCTGATTACCTTCAGCGGTGACAAGCTGCTAGGCGGCCCCCAGGCCGGGATTATTGTGGGAAAGCGGGCGCTGATTGATCAGTTGAAAAAGAACCCGCTCAAGCGCGCTCTGCGGTGCGACAAGGTCACTCTAGCAGCGTTGGAAGCAGTACTGAAACTCTACGCCCAACCTGAAACCCTGGCCCAGCGGCTGCCAAGCTTACGCTGGCTTGGCCGACCGCAGGCGGATATCCGGCTGCAGGCCGAACGTCTGTTACCGGCCTTCCTGGCCTGGGCGGGCCAAGCCGTTCAGGTTACAGCGGTGGAGGTGATGGGCCAGATTGGCAGCGGCTCCCTGCCCATCGAACGTCTACCCAGTTACGCCATCGCCCTGCACCCGCAATCTGCGAAGCGTGAGGTAAACAGGCAACTGCAGAGCATGCAGGCGGCACTGAGAGCGCTACCGGTGCCGGTGGTTGGACGTGTGCATGACGACCGCCTGCTGCTGGACCTGCGCTGTCTGGATGAAGAAGAACTATTGATTGGCCAGCTCAAGATGCAACCCTGGTCATGATCATCGCCACCGCCGGCCACGTTGACCACGGCAAGACGGCTCTGATCAAGGCCCTGACCGGGCAGCACACCGACCGCACTGCCGAGGAACAGCGCCGTGGCATGAGTATCGAACTCGGCTACGCCTGGCTGGATTGCCCCGACGGTAGCAGTCTGGATCTGGTAGACGTGCCCGGCCACGAGAAATTCATGCGCACACTGTTGGCCGGGATGGGCTGTGTGGATGCAGTGATGCTGGTGGTGGCCGCAGATGACGGCATCATGCCGCAAACCCAGGAACACCTGCAGGTAATGCGCCTACTGGGCATCAGCTCTGTACTCGTGGTCATCAGTAAATGTGCTGCAGTAACCCGGCAACGCGCTGAACAAGTGCAGAATGAGGTGTTACAGCACCTGGCAACCATCGGGGTGCTAGCCCCTCCTGCCTTTATGGTAGACAGCTTGAGCGGTGCGGGCATCGTAGAATTGCTCGCGCAATTGCACACATGGGCGGGCACCTCTGCTTCAGCGCAGGATCAACGTCCGGCTCGGCTGCGTCCGGCTCGGCTGAGCATCGACCGACACTTCAGCCAGCCCGGCGCCGGCGATATCGTCACAGGCACCCTTTTGAGCGGCAGTGTAAAGATCGGCGACAACCTGCGCCTATCCGACAATGGCAGTCACCTGCGCGTACGTGGCATTCAGATTCACGGCCAGGCGCTCAAAACCGCTAAAGCAGGCCAGCGTTGTGCATTGAATCTGAGCGGCGACCTGGCCGGAGCCGAACTGGGCCGTGGTAGTCAGTTACTTGACCCTGGCATTTTTGCACCCACCACCTGCCTGGATAGCCGGCTGGATCTGTCAGGAGCGTTACCAAATCGTTCTACCCTGCAGCTGCATATGGGCAATGCCGTGATCAATGCCCGCTGGGTGCCTCTCAAGGGTGAACAACTGCCCAGTGATCGACATTACGCCCAATGGATTCTTGAACAATCGGTCTGTTGCCGGCATGGCGAGCGCTTTATCATCCGCGATCCGGCCAGCCGGCAATTACTGGGTAGCGGGCAAGTGATCGACCCCTTTGCCCTCAGTAAAGGGCGGCAGCGCCCGGAGAGGCTGGCTGCCTTGATGGCAATGGACGAAGCAGATACCGATCAGAGCCTGAAACGTCTGTTGGCTGTACTGCCCGATGGGGTCGACCTGCCCCGCTTTATGCTCAGCAGGCATCTGACAATGGAACCCGCTAGTGTTCATCAAACGCAGATCCTGCGCCGTGGCAACTGGCTATGCCTCGCTGCAGATTTTGACCGTTGCCTGCAGCGCCTGACGACGGAACTTGCCGAGCATCACCAGCATCAACCGCAACAGACCGGGATGACCCGCCCACAGCTTGCCAGGCAATTGGGGCTGCCCATCAACAGCCGTTTACTGGCTGCAGCGGTACGTCATGCTCTGGATGGCCGATCGCTTAGGCAGAGTGGCGCTGCACTGCACCTGCCCGAGCACCAGCCTCGCCCCGATCCCGAGACACTAGGCTGGTTACAGCAGGTGTTGCCACACTTCAGCGCTTGTGCGCCGCGGCCGCCGGTAATTGGCGAGCTGATCAGCGAGTTGACTCTGGACAAGGCCGAGCTCCTGGCCAGACTCGACCGACTGTGCGCACTGGGGCTACTGGTGCGCATCGGCCGCAATCGCTACCTGCTGCCGCAGAGCATCGATCATCTGCTCGCGCTGGCCGCGGAACTCGCAGCGCACAGCAGCGATGGGCTGTTCAGCACGGCGGCCTTTCGCGACCACAGCGGCATAGGCCGCAACCATAGCGTGGCCGTGCTGGAATACTTTGATAAAGCCGGGTTTACCCGCCACATCGGCGAGCAACGTCGGCTGATCTGAGCACAGGGTTAGAAGTCCAGCCCACCTGCACGCCGCGCCTGCCGCGCCATCAGCACCACCAGCACGCCACACGCTGCCATCACCGCAGCCATCGGTACCGCGGTGCCATTGTGCAGCACACCGACCAGAGCCGAGGTGATGCCGGCAATCACGAACTGCATGGTGCCCATCAGCGCTGAGGCTACCCCGGCCTGGTGGCCATGCCCGGCCATCGCGCATGCCGAGGAATTGGGCAAGACCAGCGCTATCACCGCGACGCTGCCAAACAGCGGCAACATCAGCGGCCACAACGAATCCGGCTGCCACAAGGCAGTGCCCAGCAACCAGAAGGTGCACAGCAGATAGATAAGGGTGGTGCGTTGCAGCAACTTTACCGGTGGCCTACGACGCAACATGCGACTGTTGAACTGCGCAAAGAGGATAAATCCAGCCGCATTGGCACCGAAAAACCAGCCAAAATGCTCAGGAGCGATGCCATACAGCTCCATGATGATAAACGGCGAGCCGGCGATATAGGCAAACATCCCGGCAATCGCGATCCCGCCAGTCAGAGCATGGAACATGAACACCGGCTCACGCAGCAACCCCATATAACGGCCCAACGCAGTCGATAAAGCCGGCCTGTCGTGGCTGGCCAGCGTCTCGCGCAGGCCGAAATACACCGCAAAGGCGAACAACCCGGAAAATAGAGTCAGAAACAGGAAGATGGACGGCCAGCCGCCGAGCTTGAGCAACCAGCCACCGGCCAGCGGCGCCAGAATCGGCGCCACGCCCATCACCAGCATCAGTTGCGAAAAAGCCTTTGCAGCATCAATGGGTTTGCACAGGTCACGGACCACCGCCCGGGTGACCACCATCCCCGCACAGCCGCCCAAGGCCTGGCCAAAGCGCGCAGCCAGAAGCCACTCCAGCGTCGGTGCCAGCGCACAGGCGAGTGACGCCAGGCAGAACAGCCCGATGCCGAACATCAGCGGTTTGCGCCTGCCGTAACGATCGGCGATGGGGCCATAGAATATCTGGCCGGTAGCCAGACCGATAAAATAAACCGACATGCTCAGCTGTATATGCTCGATGTCGGTGGAGAAGGCACTCGCCATGGCGGGAAAAGCGGGGAGGTAAAGATCAATCGCCAATGGGCCAAAGGCGCTGAGCCCGCCCAGAATGAGCAGAATTTTAAGGGGCATGTAATATCCGATAACTGGCAGTCTGCCGTAAACATGAGCAGAACATAGACAACCATAATGCCAGAAATGCCCCGGCGCTGCTGGCAACAGACTGTTTCCGCACAGGCCCGAAGGTGGCTCCCCCCGGGGACGCTATTGAACCAAAACAGGCCTGGCGAGCCTTAGCTATGTCTCCCTTTCACGCCTGATCAAGAGGTAACCCAATGCCAACGCCGCCCGCTGACACCCTGGATGATGGTGCCTTGGCCTTTGCCGAAAAGGTTTTCAACTTCGCCCGTAACGGCCAGACGCAGGATCTGGCACCATTGCTGGCCGCTGGCTTGCCGGCCAATCTGAGAAATCACAAGGGTGACAGTCTGTTGATGCTGGCTAGCTATCACGGCTATCTGGACACCACCCAGTTGCTGCTCAGTCACGGAGCAGATCCCGACCTGGCCAATGACCGCGGACAGACCCCGTTGGCCGGCGCTGTATTCAAAGCCGAAACCACACTAATAGAGGCGCTGATTCAAGGAAGAGCTCATATAAACTATCGCCCGCCCGGTGGCAAAACGGCGCTGATGTTCGCCGCGATGTTCAATCAGCGCCCTATTATTGACCAATTGATAGCAGCCGGCGCCGATGCCAACGCCATCGACGACGAAGGGCAAACCGCTCTGGATCTTGCCCGGGCCATGGGCGCCACCGACGCGGTAGCACGCTTGGGCGGGTAAACATGCTCCAGGCTGGGAACGCACGCCATCCGCCACCTTCAGCAGTGTTAAGGCACTTAGCCATCATTGTGTAACAGAGCTTTCATCAGCTCTAAAGAGTGGTATATTGCCTCCATTTACGTAATGAAAATCTGTGTCAGATGTGCGGCATACTCGCAGAGTGCGTTTTCGTCGCTTGACCATCGACATGCCTGGGCACAACCAAATGCGCATGTGAGGTAACCAGTGAAGCTGGCTGAATTTATCCGCAGTAATATCGAAACCCTTCTGCTGGAGTGGGATAAATTCGCCCTCACTATCGAGTCGGCTGAAAACCTCGACAAGACCGGCCGTCGTGATCACGCCAGAGAGATGCTCATGGCGATCGCCGACGATCTGGACAAGCCGCAAACAGAAGAGCAGCAGATAGCCCGCTCCAAAGGCCAGGCACCGGTAGATCCTAACGCCGATACTGCCGCCGAGGAACATGGCATTGACCGCCTGAGTGCCGGCTTTACTATCAATGAAGCGATTTCGGAGTACCGTGCATTACGCGTCAATGTGCTGCGGCTATGGATCAAGGAGATTGATACTGCAGCTTCGCCTGACGCGCTCAACGATATCCTGCGCTTCAACGAGGCCATAGATCAGTCCCTGGATGAAGCGCTGGCCAGCTATACCAGTGAAAAGGACATGGATACCAGGCTGCTGAAAACCATCCTTAGCGCCTCCACCGATCAAACCTTTGTACTCAACCCCGAAGGCCGCTTTGTCTACGTCAATGCGGCCACCGCAGACCTGTTTGATCGCCCGCAGCAGCAGGTGATCGGCAAAACGTGCTTTGACCTCGGCTTCGACTTTGCCGCCAGCCTGCAACGCAACCTCATACAGGTGCTGAGTACCGGGGAAAGTTACCGCGGTGAGTTTTCCTATACCTTTGGTGCGGGGCAGCAGTTCGAATACATCCTCTCGCCCGTACTGATCGAAGAGAACGATTATCCGGAAGTGGTTGAAGCCGTGGTGGGTATTGCCCGCGATATAACCTTGCGCAAGGCCGCTGAAGACCAGAGCTGGCACCAGGCCAACTTCGACATTCTCACCGACCTGCCCAATCGCCGGCTGTTCATGGACCGCCTGCAACAGGATCTGCGCCACGCCGAGCGCGCAGGTTTGTCCATGGCGGTGATGTTTATCGACCTGGATGGCTTCAAGGACGTTAACGACAGCATGGGGCACGAGGCCGGTGACATGCTCCTGCGTCTCGTGGCGCAGCGCATCAAGGACTGCCTGCGTGAATCGGACACAGTCGCTCGGATGGGCGGCGACGAGTTTACCGTTGCCCTTAACGAAGTCAGCGCCGATCAGATTCTCAAGGTCGCCAGCAAGATTACCGCGGCATTATGCGAGCCATTCGACGTTCAGGATACTCTGGTGCAGATATCCGCCAGTGTGGGCATAGCAACCTATCCGGCTGACGCCCAAACACCTGATGACCTGATCAACATGGCCGACCAGGCCATGTATGAGGCCAAGCGGGCCGGGCGCAACCAGGTCGCCCTGGCCCAGCCCGCAGCCGGCCTGACGGCGTCATCGGAGCAGGCCTAACGGTCGCTGCTCCAAACGCGGCCCGACGCTAGCTGCGCGCCAGTAAACGCTGACCAATACTGAATGCGCCTATCATCAGGATAGCCAGCACTGCCGGTAGCAGATTCCCCTCTATCTGCGGAATGGTCCGAAGGAAGACGAAGGCCACTGCCGTGGGCGCTACGAACCGCACCAGAAATTGCCAGATCCGGAACCAACCTGCGTTGGTGTCCATCTCCTTGAGCAGCACGTCACGATTAAGTGCCCAGCCGACAAACAGGGCTATCAACAGACCGCCCAGGGGCATCAGAATATTGGTAATGAATTCCAGTACATCAAAGGGTGAGCGGTTGAACCACTGCTGAGTGAAGGTGCCCTCGGCCCAGATATTAAAGCTGAACACAGTGACCAGCCCCAATGCCCAACAGGCGCCAACCATCATGCCCACCGCCTGCGGGCGGCTGAAGCCAAAGCGTTCCACCAGCCACGCTGCTACTGGTTCAACCAGGGAAATGGCCGAGGTCAACGCCGCGCCAATCACCAATACAAAGAAGATCCCCCCCAGAAACGCGCCGCCAGGCAGTTCAGCGAATGCGATCGGCAAGGTGACAAACATCAGCCCTGGCCCCTGCCCTGCTTCCAGACCGCTACCGAACACCAGCGCAAAGATCGCCACGCCGGCCATCAGTGCAATCACTGTATCCACCAGCGCAATCGAGATCGCCGTGCGCGTCAATGAAGCCTCGCCTGACATATAGGCGCCATAGGCCATGATCGCACCCATGCCCAGGCTCAAGGTGAAGAAGGATTGCCCCATCGCCTGCAACCAGCCCTCCAGACTCAGATCCTGCAGATTGAAGGTAAACAGAAAGCTGATGGCCGCCCCGGCATCACCGACCATCAAGGCGTATACCAATACGATCAGCAGAATCAGAAACAGGGCGGGCATCATGAAGCGCAGACCGCCCTCGATGCCCTTGTGAATACCCATACCCACTATCAAGCCGGACGCGCCGATGAAGATCGTGTGATACAGCACCAGCAGTCCTGGCGAGGCCAGCAGGGAGTCAAAGGATGCGCCGATCGCAGTTGCATCCGCACCGGCCAGCGAGCCACTGAACATCAATCCGGTATAATGCAGCGCCCAACCAGCAATGACCGAATAGAAGCTGAGGATAATGAAGGCCGCGGCAGCACCCATCCAGCCGATGCTGCGCCAGGCCTTGTTGGCGCCGTGGGTTTCGGTCAGGTATTTCATGCCCATGATCGGGCTCTTGCGGCTGGTTCGGCCCAACAGCGTCTCAGCGATCAGAATCGGAATACCGACAATGGCGATGGTCATCGCGTAAACCAGGATGAAGGCTCCGCCGCCGTTTTCACCCGTCAGATAGGGAAAGCGCCAGAGGTTACCAAGGCCGACGGCAGACCCCACCGCCGCCAGTAGAAAGGTACCCTTGTGGGTCCATATATTTCGAGAGCTCATCAGTTGGGTTCCAGCAGGCCATTAACGGTAAAAAAATGAGCGCGCAAGCGTACCATAGCTGACACTGAATCACGACCGGACGCCCCATGAAGACTATAGCAGGCACCCACCGCCAAGCCCTGGCGCTAACGCTGCGTTTTATCGCGCCCTATCGCTGGCAGGTCGCCGGCGCGATGTTGGCGCTACTGTTCACTGCGGCCATTACCCTGTCGCTGGGCCAGGGGCTGCGTCTGCTGGTTGACCAGGGCTTCGCTACCCGCTCGCCGGAACTGCTCAATCAATCGGTGGGCTTCTTTGCAGTGCTGGTGTTGGCCTTGGCGGTAGGCACCTTTGCGCGCTTTTACCTGGTGTCATGGATTGGCGAGCGGGTGGTGGCCGATATCCGCCGCCAGGTATTTGATCATCTGATCGACCTGCATCCGGGCTTTTACGAGAGCAATCGCGGCCTGGAGATCCAGTCGCGCCTCACTGCAGACACCACGGTACTGCAATCGGTCATCGGCTCTACCGTATCCATTGCGCTGCGCAATGCATTGATGATGCTGGGCGGCATTGTTCTCCTGTTTATCACCAACCCCAAACTGACCAGTATCGTTATGCTCGCCATTCCACTGGTGATAGTGCCGATTCTGTTTTTTGGCCGCCGCGTCAGGACCCTTTCACGGCAAAGTCAGGACCGCGTCGCCGACGTCGGCAGCTATGTCGGCGAGATACTTGGCCAGATCAAGACCGTCCAGGCTTATAACCATCAACCACAGGACCGTACACGTTTCTCTGCCGTGGTTGAGCAGGCCTTTGAGGTCGCTCGCCAGCGTATCCGCCAACGGGCCTGGCTGACCTTTGTGGTTATTGTGCTGGTCCTGGGTGCTATTGGCGTGATGCTCTGGGTCGGCGGCATGGATGTTATTGCCGGGCGCATCAGCGGTGGCGAGCTGGCGGCTTTTGTCTTTTACGCGCTGATTGTGGGTGTGTCTGCCGGCGCGCTGAGCGAGGTGATTGGTGAACTCCAGCGCGCCGCTGGTGCGGGCGCGCGTATTGTCGAGCTGCTGCAGACTCAGGCCGAGATAACCCCGCCCACCACCGGGTTATTGCAACTGCCTGCCAGAGTCAGCGGCAATCTGGCTTTTGAAAACGTGAAATTTGCCTATCCCACCCGACTCGAGGTGAACGCTATTGATCGGCTGAGCCTGCAAGTGCGGGCCGGCGAAACCCTGGCGCTGGTCGGCCCGTCCGGGGCAGGCAAGTCCACCTTGCTGGATCTGCTACTGCGCTTCTTCGATCCCAGCACGGGACGTATAACTCTGGAGGGATGTGATATTCGGCAACTGGACCCAACCGATCTGCGCCGCTGCTTTGCTCTGGTATCGCAGAATCCAGCGTTATTTTATGGCAGTGTCGCCGACAATATTCGCTACGGCCGGCCCGCGGCAGATATGCAAGCGGTGATCAGCGCGGCAAAAGCCGCCTATGCGGACGAGTTCATCAATGCGATGCCGCAGGGCTACGATACGCCTTTGGGCGACGCTGGACTGGGGCTCTCCGGCGGCCAGAAGCAGCGCCTGGCGATTGCCCGGGCACTGCTGACCGATGCACCCATACTGCTGCTGGACGAAGCCACCAGTGCACTGGATGCACAAAGTGAGCACTTGATACAGCAGGCGCTACCCGCTTTGATGCAGGGACGTACTACCCTGGTAATTGCCCACCGCTTGGCGACGGTTCAA
This sequence comes from uncultured Pseudomonadaceae bacterium, assembly GCA_963974865.1. Classification (GTDB taxonomy): domain Bacteria; phylum Pseudomonadota; class Gammaproteobacteria; order Pseudomonadales; family Pseudomonadaceae; genus Halopseudomonas. Next base: position 20,036 of record CAXBEU010000023.1, read on the forward strand.
CACGCAGATCGTATTGCCGTGATTGAGCACGGCAAGCTGGTGGCATTGGGCACCCACCAGGAGTTGATAAACAGTAACGCGCTCTATGCCCGGCTGGCCGAACTGCAGTTTGGTCTGGCGGATCGCACGCAGGTGCCCGCCCAGGACACCGCCAGCTAGCGCGATTGACGACTCAGTGCAGTGGCGCAGTGCGACTGCACGGCGTCCCGAATCTGCTCAAGCGCCTGTTTCAGGACCTGTCTGCGCGTGCCTATGTTAAGTCGCATAAAGCCGCTACCAGCCGCACCAAAACTGATGCCGGGGTTCAGCCCTACGCCGGCTTTCTGGATAAAGAAGGCCTTCAACTGCGTATCGCTCATGCCCAGCGTGCGGCAATCCAGCCACAAAAGGTAAGTCCCCTGGGTCGGCGCACACCGGATCTGCGGCACATGCTGCCGAAGAAACTCCATAACAGTCTGGCGGTTGCCTTCCAGATAGGGCAGCAAGGCGTCCAGCCAGGCGCCGCCCTGCCGATACGCTGTCTCGAACGCCACAATGCTGAACGGGTTGGCCTGCTCCATATGCAGGGTCTCAAACACCCGCTTCATCGCCTGCCGGTGAGCGGGGTCTGGAATCACTAGCGCCGACAGTCCCATGCCGGGGATATTGAAGGTCTTACTTGGCGCTACCGCAGTGATGATGCGGTCCGCTGGCGTTGCCAGGCTGGCGAGCATCTGCTGACGGTGACCGGCAAACACCAGATCGCAATGGATATCATCCGACAACACCAGAAGATTGTGCTTGCGCGTAATCTCCAGCAGCGCCTGCAATTCCTCTTCGCGCCAAATCCGCCCGACCGGATTATGCGGAGAGCAGAGAATCAGCATTTTTGCACCCTGCGCCGCACAGGCGTCCAGATGCTCGAGATCCATACGGTACTCGCCATCCTGCCACCGCAACGGGTTCTCTATGACGCGTCGCCCGGTCTTTTGTACCGAACTGAAAAAGGGTGGATAGACGGGTGGCTGGATTATGATCCCATCGCCCTCCTTGGCAAAAGCCATGGCGGCAGCGTGTAACGACGGCACCACGCCCGGCGCCATCATTATCCAGTCGCGTTCGATGCGCCATCCATGCCGCGCCGCGAACCATTCAATCAGCGACTGATACAGCGATTCTGGAAACAGGCTATAGCCATACACAGGATGCCGAGCACGCGCTTCGAGTGCCAAAGACACAGCCTGCGGCGCAGCAAAATCCATATCGGCGACCCACAGCGGGATAACCTGATCAGTGCCAAAAACCGCTTTTCGCGCATCGAACTTGACCGAGTCGGTTTCCTCGCGCTGGATAACTCGATCAAAGTCGAACACGTCAGCACCAATAAGGTCGTGGGTGGTCACTGCACGCTGCTCACAAGATCCGTTCCCAGACACTGGCTTCGGAATAGCTGTGCTGGAACTTGTGCCGGGTTTCACGAATCACGAACTCGACCTTAGTCGGCTCACCAACCCGCCTGAAGTGCTTGCCGAGCATGTCCTGCAGGCCATCCAGCGTGGTGTAATTCTCGCCATCCTTCTTGAAGCCACCGACCCATTGCTCACGGGGCGTATGCTCTTCCAGCCAGGTATAAGGCGAGGCCAATACCAGCACGCCGCCCAGGTTGATGCGTTCATGCACCGTCTGCAGAAAGCTGGCCGGATTATAAAGCCGGTCAATCAGGTTGACCGCCAGAACCAGGTCGTAACCACTGAACTGCGGTTTGAGACTGCAGGCATCGCCCTGATAGAACTGCACTTTCGATGCACAGCTCTCAAGCCCCAGGTCAGCAAGATTACTGGCCTTGTAGGACACCAGTTCGCCCTCGTCTGTCAGGGTATAGCGCAGCACACCCTGCTCGGCCATCTCCGCCCCCTGACCAACAAAGCGGGCAGAAAAATCGATGCCGGTCACCTGCTGGAAATGCCTGGCCAGCTCAAAAGACGCACGGCCCGAAGCGCAACCCAGATCCAATGCGGTTCTCGCGGGCCTGCCGGCCATCGCCGCAATCGCCAGTTCAGCCATCGCCTTGGGGAAGTTCGGCACATTGAAATAGCTATCGCCGTAATGAAACTCGGCGTACTCGGACATTTGCCTGTCACTCTCGTAATAGGCATTCGGTTCTATGACTGGTGCATCGGAAGACACGTAGCGGAACCCCGCATGTTGGAAGAAGTGACGACGGAACGTATAGCGGGCACTGCGCAAGGTTTCATTCCCGCAGGAAGCCCAGGACCCGCCCTTGATCAGATTGTGCTGATTGTCGAAGGTCGGTGTAGTGAAATCATCGTACAGCGGATGCACCTGAAAGCCATCGAACGGATAGATCGGCGTCTGCGTCCATTGCCAGACATTGCCAACCACATCAAAAAAATCGCCGTGGGCAAAGCGCGTGACCGGGCAGGACGAGGCAAAATGATCCAGTTGCACATTAGCGCTGGCAGCCTCTTCGGACACCTCCTGAACACCGGCGTGATCATACAGCCGGTACCACTCATCTTCGCTCGGCAAGCGAATGGGCTCACCGCTCTCACGGGCCTTCCAGCGGCAGAAAGCCTTGGCCTCCAGACAATTAACCTCCACAGGCCAATCCCAGGGCATGCTGACCTCCTCGGTCATCAGCCTCAGATACCAGGCATCTCGCCAGACCCAGAACGTCGGGTGCTCGGCAGCGGTGAACTCACACCACTTCAGGCCCTCTTCGTCCCAAAGGCTCTGATCGGCATAGCCGCCAGCCTCGACAAACTGCAAAAACTCCGCATTACTGACCAGATAACGGCTGGCCTGAAAGGCCGATACGTTAGCCTGGCGCGCGCCAAATTCATTGTCCCAACCGTAGCGATCGGCATCACGTGCCTTGCCCAGCAATACCGACCCGCCGGGGACGGATACCAGTTGGTTGTCAGGCGCCGCGCCTTGCTCGCCACAGGGTGACCACTCAGAGAGAGAGCGGACATACTTCAACTGGTGTTGACGTATCAGCACCGTGCTGGTTTCCAGGTGAATCAACTCATGCTCAATGCACATGATCAGCGGCCACCAGGCACCACTCCATTGAATCGGCAGTTGCAGCGGCAAGGTATTGATCAACTTGAGCACCGCTGCGCGAACCTTCTGCCGGTACGCACGCACTTCACCTACGGTGGGCCACTCATAGTGGGCATCGTCCAGATCATCCCAGCTCATTTCATCCACGCCGACTGCGCAGATCGACTCCAGCCGAGCATCGATTCGCTGCGGGAGCAGCTTGGCCAGTACCAGCTTGTTGGAATAGAAGGTGGCCGTGTGGCCAAAATAGAAGATCAAGGGGTGGCGCAAAGGGATAGGCTTGACGTAAAAGGCGGCCTCTTCGCTCAGCACATCGAACAGGGACTCGTAGCGATCAAATACGCTGACGAAATAATCGGCGATTTCGGCACGCTTTGCCTCAGGATCATTTCCCGACAATAAGGGCGTGCGCGGAAGCAGGCTGTTGGAGGACTGAAGCCGCTGCTGTTCTACTGCTGTCATGTACAGATTCCTTTGGCGGTAGCACCGCGGATACGTCGATAGTCCCGCGGTTCTAAAGAACCTGTCAATTATGGCAAAGGTAAGCGCCTTTTACTTATACAAATTGTGTACACTCATGTCTTTCTGCACACCCGAATAAACTGAGACAGGCATGCAGTCACGCTGCAGGTAGCCGACTACCTTGCTTCAAGGCTCAGTCGGCTACTGAGTAACCCGGACCTGAATTCAGCGGGGCTTGTTGGCATGCAGGCGTGCGTTGAGCTCGTCTACGATCGGCGCCCATTCTGCATCTTCAAGTATTTCGCCCTTGAGAAACCCGGCCTGGCTGGCGTTCCAGAAAGGTGCCTCGGATAACTTGACGTCATCAGGCAGCGGATAATGGCTGGCGATGAATTCATCAATACTGGCCTCATCCGCAGGCAGCCCCAGCTGTTCAAACAGGGTGCCGATATCTTTAATTTCCGTTTCCATGGGTCGTTCCTCAAAGTGAATGACAAAATAGACTTGATGCAGAGGGTTCAACAAAGGGTTCAACAAAAGCCACTGCATCGTCAGCCTCTGCATTAATAGAGGGAGCCCGCCTGGAATCGTTCCCCTGGGCGTGTACAACTTTTGTAGCAATCCAGTGGCAACATCGACCGGGCTGCACATTGCGTCAAGCCCGGGCCTGTGTATTCTGTGTTCTCTTTTCCCGTGGCCACATCAATCATGACCATCAATTCTCTTCTGCGCTGGCCACCGTTGCAGCGTTCACGACTGCAGGTATTCGCGCTGCTGCTGACACTGGGCAACCTTTCAGCACAGGCCAACGAGGCTGTCAATGTTGAAGTGCGTGAGGCTCGCGAGGCGGAGCTGATCAATGAGATCCCCGTGAGCGGCAGCGTTTCCGCGTCGCAGATAGCGCTCCTGTCATCGCAGTTGGCCGGGCTGGTCAAACGCATTCATGTCGAGGCAGGTGATCAGGTAACGCGTGGTGATCTACTGGTCGAGCTGGACAGCGAAATGGCAGAAATCGCCCTGGACAGTGCCCGGGCGTCAGCCAATAGCGCGCGGGAAGCAAGCACTGACAGCCAGCGGCGATTCAATGAAGCACAGGCGCTGATAGCACGCAGTGCGATCGCAGCCAGCGAAGTACGTGGCCTGGAGTCAGTGGTGAAGATCAACGCTGCGGCGCTGCAGGTAGCCAACGCCGAGGTACGGCAGCGTGAAGCAGAACTGCGCCAGCATCGCATTGAAGTGCCCTTCAATGGGACCCTGAGCCGCAAACTGGTCGAAGTCGGCGAATGGGTGACGCCCGGCACGGGGCTGCTCGAGCTTGTCTCCACCGAACAGCTGCGAGTCGACTTCCAGTTGGCCCAGCGTTTCTACCCTCTGGTTGAGAATGAAGCCAAACTGGACATCCGCTTTGACGCCCACCCGCAACGCAGCTTCACCGGTACGGTAGTCAGCAAGGTACCTTTAAGCAGTAGTGACGCCCGCACTTTTCTCCTGCGCACCGAACTTGAACAAGCCGATGCGCCTGCACTGATACCTGGCATGTCAGCCGACGCCGTGCTGCGCTTGACCGATAAGCGCCGCGGCGTGGTGGTTGATCGCGATGCCCTGCGGCGCTACCCCGACGGCCGGGTGAGTGTATGGATCGTCAACGACCCGCCCTCAGCCGATGAGTCACCGACCGTACGCGAGCAGCAGGTGGAAACCGGCCTGAGTTTTGCCGGAGAGGTGGAGATCAGCGCTGGCCTTGAGGCAGGCCAACGCATTGTAACCCGTGGCAACGAAACCCTCAGAGAGGGCCAGGCTGTGCAGATAACTGCCCCACAAAGCGAGTAGGCCGATGTTCGAGCACATTGTCCGGCACGGCATTCTGGTTACTGTCACAGTGCTGATTGTCTGTGTTCTGGGGGTGATCGCGGCGCTGCGCATTCCGGTGCAGATGATCCCCGACCTGGAAACTCGCACCATCACGATCGAAACCAGTTGGCCGGGAGCGACCCCACAGGATATCGAGAAGGAAATTCTGATTGAGCAGGAAGAGTTTCTGCGCAATATCCCCTATCTTGAAGAAATCACCTCGACTGCCACCACAGGCACTGCGGAGATCGAGCTGGACTTTCCCTTCGGCGTGGATATCACCGAGACCCTGATCCGCGTCAACAATGCGCTGACCCAGGTGCCCTCCTACCCGGAGAACGTCGACGAGCCGAGGGTAAGCGCTACTTCGTTTTCTTCCAATGCGTTCATGTACTTCACCGTGTCGCCGCTGCCGGATAACCCGCGCGGGCTGGATATGGACATGATGCGTGACTATATCGAAGATAACGTCCGCACCCGCATGTCCAGCGTCGCCGGTGTTGCCCAGGTTGAAGTACGCGGCGGTGCCGCGCGCCAGGTGCAGATTCGCATTGACCCGGAACGCCTTGCCGCAAGAGGACTGAGCTTGACGGACGTGCGCCAAGCGATTGGCGAGCGCAATCAGGATATTTCCGGTGGCGAGATCGATAGCGGCAAGCGCAGCTACCTGCTTCGCACCGTCGGCCGCTTTGACGACCTTGAAGACCTGGAAAACATGATACTCGCGCGCCGCGCAGATAGCCTGACGCGTTTGCGTGATGTTGCCGAGGTCGAGCTGGATCATTTCCGCATCCGTGATCGCTCGTATTACAACGGTAGCCCGGTGATCAGCCTGGCTGTCCGTCGGGAAAGCGGCTCCAACGTCATCCAGATCAAGGAGGACATGCAAGCCGAGATCGAATTGATCAACCTGGAGCTGCTCAATCCGGAAGGCATGCAATTGCGTCTGACGGCCGATGACGTGGTCTATGTGCAGGCTTCGATCATCAATGTCTGGAAGAACCTGCTCCTCGGCGCCGTACTCTCCACGCTGATCATGTACCTGTTCATGCGCTCGTTCCGCGCCACCGCGGTCGGCGTCATCGGCATACCGATCTGCACTATCGCTGCCTTTCTGGGGCTGATGCTGGCTGGCCGCACTATTAACGTCATCTCTTTGGCGGGCGTAGCCTTTGCCATTGGCATGACCCTGGACAACAGCATCGTGGTGCTGGAGAGCATCGAACTGGAGCGACGCCGTGGGCTGGACCGGCTCAAGGCTGCAATCAGCGGTGTGAGAAAGGTATGGCCAGCAGTGCTCGCCTCCACCTTGACCACTATCATGGTATTTCTCCCTGTGGCTTTTATCGCCGAAGAAGCCGGGCAACTGTATTCCGACGTTGCCATTGCCATAGCAGCGTCGATTCTTGCCTCAATGCTGGTGGCGATTACAGTGATCCCGACGATCAGTGCACGTCTGGATTTCAAACAGATATCCGATCCGCAAAACGCCGGAGCACGTCTGCATGCTGCGGTGGTGCGCCGCCTGAACTGGCTGGTGGCCACTGCCACGCGCCGCGCGGCCTGCCTGGCCGTCACGCTGATTGCAAGTCTCTCGATCATCCTGCTGTTGACGCCTCCAGCCGAATATCTGCCTGAGGGCGAAGAGCCCAAGACTTTCGCCGTGATGAATGCGCCTCCGGGCTACAACCTGGCGACGATGGAAGCCTATGCCGAAGAAATTCAGGCCTACTTTCTGCCCTTTCTGGATGACGACCCGGCGCAATTTGCGCGTGGGGAAACCGATGTGCCCGCGATGCAGTACATGAATTTGGGGGTCAATGCACAAAGTCTGAGGATCATCACCGAGTCCAAGGACCCTTCACAGATTGGAGACTTGATGGCCGCGCTCGAGCGGCAATACGAAACCTACCCCGGCATGCGCGCGTTCGCCGCAAGAGGGTCGATCATCAGCAGTAACGATGGAGGTACGCGCAGCGTTAACCTGGATATCTCCGGCCCCGACCTGGCGACGCTCTACGCTGTGGCCCAACGTGCCTATGCCCGCGCCGGCGAAGTCTTTGACAACCCCGGCCTGCAATCCCAGCCTCCAAGCCTGGCACTGGCTCAACCCTTGTTGCAGGTCAGGCCTGACTGGGAGCGAGCAGCGGAAGTCGGTATGACTACCGAAGATATCGGTTTTTCCATCGCGGCGCTCACAGACGGGGCCTACGTCAACGAGTTCTTCCTCGCCGACGACAAGATCGATATGTATCTATACAACCAGCAAGGCCCTGGCGCCACGCTGGAGACCCTGGAAAATATCGCCGTTTACACGCCCTCTGGTCAAACCCTGCTGCTATCGGAGTTGACCCAGACCGAGGAAAGTGTCGGTACCAGCACCGTCCGCCGCAAGGATGGCCGCCGAACCATCACGCTGAACATCATTCCGCCGCGCAGCGTGGCGCTGGAAAGCGGCGTTGAAATGGTTCGCCGTGATGTGGTCCAGTACCTGCGTGACAACGGCGAAATCCCCACCGGCGTCAACATGACTATTTCCGGTGCGGCAGACCAATTGGATGCGACCCGCGAATCGCTAGCCAGTAACTACCTGATTGCACTTATCATCGTCTATCTGCTCATGGTCGCCATCTTCAGCCACTGGGGTTACCCGCTGTTGATCATGACGACCATACCCCTAGGCATAGCCGGCGGTATAGCCGGCCTGGCGCTGCTCAACCTGACCGGTTGGGTCATGCAACAACTGGGTATGAATGGCATCTCGCAGCCGTTCGATATGATCTCGATGCTCGGTTTTCTGATATTGATGGGCACCGTGGTCAACAACCCGATTCTGATAGTCGACAGGGCCATTCGCAATGGGTTGGAAGACGGCATGAATCCCGTCGATGCGGTCAATGAGGCGGTCGCTTCGCGCCTTCGCCCGATTGCGATTTCCACGATCACCACCATCTGCGGTCTGGCACCCCTGGTGTTCCTGCCAGGAGCGGGTAGCGAACTGTATCGCGGGGTGGGTGTGATCGTCATGGCCGGCATCATTGGTGCCACCCTGGTGACCCTGACCATGCTGCCGGCACTGACCATCATGGTGCTGCAATGGCAGGAAAAGCGGCTCGGCAAAAACGGGCATGAATCTGTTTGACAAGCATTCTCATTCACATTAGCATGCAGAGCATAGTCAATTGCCCCGGGATCAACGCCATGTATGTATGTCTTTGCAAAGGTGTTTCAGACAAGCAGATTCGTAACGCCGTTGCCGAAGGTGCCTGCAGCATGCGCGACCTGCGCGAAGCTCTCGATGTAGCAAACCAGTGCGGCAAGTGCGCACGCGATTGCAAATCGCTGTTGAATGAATCTGTACTGGCCGCTTCCAACGCGTTCAGCGGTCAATTCGTCGCCGCCTGAACCGGCCCCTGCTCTTCACCCTCTCGCTTTACCCCGTACTCTGCGCCGCGTGCCTCAGACCAGATTCGATACTCTGGTCGAGCAGCCAGCGGCGTAATATCTGAATCCCCGGCTCATGTCGGCGGCTGGTCTTCCAGGCAAAGAAAAACTGATCTCCAGTTACCAGATGGTGACAAGGCAGACGCACAAAGTCCGCTGAATCTGCCCGGTTGCTCAACATGTAGTCATTGGTCAGCGCGATACCCTGGTGATAGCGCGCCGCCTCCAGCGCCAGCAGCATGTGGCTGAAGTGCTGCAGGCGGCTGCCCTTGGGCAAACTGTCGCCGCCCGCCTCGAACCAGGCCGCCCAGTCCCCACCCGCCCGATTGTAGATGCTGTGCGTTGACAGCAGTGGGTAGCCCGCCAGCACTGAAGGGCTGAGCGAGGGCCTGGAAGATAAATGCACCGCTGGATCAATCTGCTGTTGACGGCACAGGGTTTGCCAGTACTGCTGGCTGCAGACGGGGAACATGCGCTCGGTATACAGCAGCTCGTAACTGAACGCAGAGGAGTCCGGTCGTACGGTGATAAAACAATCGGCCACCCGGTCTGATAACGTCGGATTGCCTCCGCTCATCTCCAGTGACAAATCCAGCTGCGGCCATTCCTGTTGTAGCGCTGGGAGCCTTGGTACCAGCCAGCGCACGGCGAAGGAGCTGAATACCGACAGACGCAGCCGCGCCGTATCCTGCCCCAGCAACTGCTCGCTGGCCCGTTCAATCTGCAGCAGCGCGGTGCTCACCGCATCAAAGTATTGCCGGCCCTCATCAGTCAATGCCAGGTATCGCCCGGTACGGGTAAATAGGGATTCACCCAGGTAGGTTTCCAGCAGTTTGATCTGGTGGCTGACCGCGCTCTGCCCAACCGATAACTCTTCGGCAGCCAGGGAAAAACTGTTTAGCCGCGCCACGGCCTCGAATACCGGTAGCGCCTTCAATGGAGGTAACTTCATGACTACCTTCAGTATCTATATTTCTAATAGATACTAGCTAAATATCATTTTCACGGATAGCAGAGAATCTCTACACTCTGCGCCTCACCAATCAACCATCCGGAGGTCAGCATGTCAGGAAAAACCGTCAACAGTGCCATTCTGTTGCTGGTGATCGGCAACGCGTTGGCTTTGATCTCCGATGTGTTCATCAAATTTCTGCAGGCCGATGCTCCGGTATTTCAATATGCGTTTTTGCGCTGTGTGATGACACTGGCATTGCTGCTGCCGTTCTGGCGTCAGCTTGATACCGGCAATCTGTTTGCCGGCGGCCGCTTGCACTTTATCCGCGGCCATGTGCATCTGGTCGGGATTGTGTGCATGGTCTATGCCTTGATCGCCCTGCCCCTGGCCACCGCCAACGCGGTCTTTTATGCGGCGCCGCTGATGGTCATGCTGCTGTCGGTGATGTTTTTTGGTGAGCGTTTGACCAAGCTCAGCCTGGCCGCGGTGATCAGCGGTTTTGCCGGCATTCTGGTGATATTGCGCCCGGTCGACTTCAGCTGGGCGGCGCTGGCCGCGCTGGGGTCGGCAGCCGCACTGGCGATCAACGCCGTATTGGTGCGCAAGCTGCCGCGCCAACAGTCGACAATGCACAAGCTGTTCCTCAACTATCTGATGATCACGCCTGTATGCCTGGGTTTGATGTTCTGGGAGGGCGCGCAATGGAGCCAGGCGGTGTTTATCAGTGCCGCCGGTTCCTCGCTGTTTATCCTTGGCTATAACGTCTGTGTGTTGCTGGCGTACAAGCATGTGGATGCCAATCAGGTCACCAGTGCCGAATACACCGGCCTGATCTGGGCGGTGATCATCGGCTGGATGTTCTTCGCCGAAGTGCCGGATATCTGGTTCCTGGCCGGCAGCGCGATGATCGTCGTCCCGCTACTTCTGATTGGATTGCAGCAGCACCGAAAACGCCCGCGGCCCAATCACCATGAGCTGGCCGACACTCGCTTTCACAGTGCGCCTGAGGAGACCAGGCCAGAGCACGCGCAGAAGTTCAGCTAGGCGCGCCAGAACAGGTTCAAACCAGCGCGAACGCAGCGCCAGCACCGGCGTATCGGGCCTCGTGCTCCAGCAGCCAGTGTTTGCGCCACAGCCCGCCACCATAGCCGGTCAGCTTGCCACTAGCGCCAATCACCCGATGGCAAGGCACCACCAGGGCGACCGGATTCGAGCCATTGGCCAGGCCGACAGCCCGGCTGGCCGCTGGCCGGCCAATGGCGAGCGCCAGTTGACCGTAACTGCGCGTCTGCCCGGCCGGAATATCTCTCAAAGCCTGCCATACCGAACGCTGAAAATCGGTACCGGCGGTTTCGGTACTGATCTGATCCAGGGCCCGGAGGTCGCCAGCAAAATACGCATTTAATGCCTCGGTCAGCGGCTCCGGTGCAGATCCTGGTACTGCCTCCAGTTGATAACGCTGGTAATGCTTGTCGAGTAATCGGATCAGACGCGCGTGGTAGTCTTCAAAATCCAGCGCGCGCAGCATCCCCTGCTCGTCTGTTACCAGAAACAGCTGCCCTACCGGGGTTTCAAAGGTATCCAGCAGGAATCGCATCTTTATTCTCCTTTATTGTCTGCTTGTTTATGGGCCGCATTAGCTTGGCATCCAGGGCATCTGCAGACCACAGATGCATCACCGCATAGGCACGCCACGGCCGCCACTGCTCGGCTTGCGCCTGCAGTTGCCTGGCGTCAGGGCGCGCTCCGTCATTGGCCACGGCCCGCTGCAATGCCACGTCAGAAGCCAGAAAGGCGTCGCTCTCCTGCATCGCGCGCATGGCGATATAGTTAGCCGTCCATTCGCCAATGCCTGGCAAGAGGCAGAGTTTTTCCAAGGTGTGGGTCAGGTCACGCTGGCGTTCCAACAGATCCGGTTCGGCCAGATAGGCGCGAGCTAAGTTCGCCAGCGCTGCTGCTCGCCTGCCAGGCATCCCCAGCGATGATATAACCTGTGTATCAAATGCCCCTGGAAGCGGGAAATAATGCGTCAAGCCGCTTGAACACGGGGCAGCAACGGGCTCCCCAAGTCGGGCCACCAGCCTGCTGACCAGATTTACACCCGCCGTCACTGTCACCTGCTGCCCGAGTATTGCTCGCACCGCCACCTCAAAGGCATCCCATGCGCCGGCTACGCGCAAACCCGGCCGGGCTGAAACCAGCGGCGCCAATACGGGGTCCTGCGACAATCGATGGTTGATCGCCTCCGGATCAGCCTTCAGATCAAACATGCGACGCAAACGGTCAATGATCTGCGGTAACGCCTGCAACTGGGTAAAGCTGATTTTCACCCGCAAGGCGTGCCGCACAGGCAGATGCTCAACGGCCACCATGCCCTGGTTTTCACCGATGCGAATGGTGCGCCGATAGATCCCATCTACCACCTGCTCCATGCCCGGAATCGCCCGGCGTTGCAGAAAGGTCAGCATGGATTCCCAGTCATAGGGCGGCCGGTAAGGCAGCAGCAGTATGATGTCTGAGCTCTCAGGGGTGCTGCTTGTCGCGCTCCTCAAACTGCTGGGCGGCCGACCATACAATTGGCTGAAAGCCTCATTGAAACGTCTTATGCTGTTGAATCCGCTCGCCAGCGCTACATCGCTCATTGGCAGGCGGGTTTGATGGATCAGCTGTTTCGCCAGCAATAAGCGGCGGGTTTGCGCGACGCTATGTGGACCGGCGCCCAGATGTTTGATAAACAGCCGACGCAATTGCCTTGTGCCCAGACCCAGGCGTTCGGCCAGGGTTTCCAGGCTGCCGTGGTCCAGCGCGCCCGCCTCGATCAGCGACAGCCCACGAACGACTACCGCTGAGGTACCGGACCAGGCCGCAGATGATGGTGAACTTTCCGGACGGCAACGCAGACACGGCCGAAAGCCCTGCTCCTGTGCGGCGGCGGCACTGGCGACAAAGCGGCAATTGGTGAGCTGCGGTGTACGCGCTGGGCAAACCGGGCGGCAGTAGATGCCCGTGCTGGTCACACAGGTAAAGAAACGCCCATCGTAACGTTCGTCACGCGCCACAACAGCCTGATAGCAATCGTTCGCTGAAATATCCATGGGCCAAGTCTACATCCACGCAGCGTAAAAGCTGGCGGTTTTCGGACCTGAATGCCAACCGCCCTATCGGCTATCACTTGCTGGGGCTCGGCCAATGCTCTGCTGTCAGAAGCGCTTGACTGGGGCGAGAGGCGGCGCAACCATCATCAGATATGTGATGACAAACACGCCTGTATTTCAATCAAGTGCAGATACGCCCATGTCAGTCAGCAAGCAAGTCGATCTGGTTTATCAACGCGAATCGCGGCGGGTTCTGGCTACGCTGATTCGGCTATTAGGCGATTTCGAACTCGCCGAAGAAGCCATGCAGGAGGCCTTTGCCGCCGCATTGCAGCAATGGCCGGAGCAAGGTGTGCCCGACAACCCGCGTGCCTGGCTGGTCAGTACCGGCAGGCACAAGGGGATAGACCAGATTCGCCGCCGCCAGACGGCCAGCCAACATTTGCAGCGTCTCGACCTGGATGACATCCCCACCCACGAGCTGAACGAAGACAGCATCGCCGACGATCAGCTGCGGCTGATTTTCACCTGTTGCCATCCTGCGTTGGCAATAGAAACCCAACTGGCCATGACCCTGCGGGAAATGTGCGGTCTCAGCACCGAGCAGGTCGCACGGGCACTGCTCCAGCAACCGGCGACCGTGGCGCAGCGGATCGTTAGGGCCAAACGCAAGATCCGCGAAGCCGGCATTCCCTATGACGTGCCCGAGCACAAGGCGCTACCGCAACGTTTAAACAGCGTATTACAGGTCATTTATCTGGTGTTCAACGAGGGCTATTCGAGCACCAGCGGTGAGCAGGTAGTCAATATCGACATGGCCAGGGAGGCTATCCGGCTTGGCGCGCTGATGGCCAGCCTGCTGCCTGACACCGAAGTCTACGGATTGCTGGGGCTGATGTTGCTGCAGGATTCGCGCCGCGATGCCCGACAATCAGCCGCTGGTGAGCTGATTACGCTGGAGGATCAGGACCGCAGCCTCTGGCACCAGGCTCAGATCAACGACGGTGTACGCTGGTTGGAAGCGGCGCTACAGCGCCCGCCCGTGGGGATCTACACGCTTCAGGCTGCGATTGCTGCGGTGCACGCGGAGGCCAGCAACACCGCCGATACTGACTGGACACAAATAATCGGCCTGTATGACGTATTGCTGCAGCGCAACCCTACCCCGGTCATCGCGCTGAACCGCGCCGTGGCAGTGGCCATGCGCGATGGGCCGCGGGCGGGTCTGGCCCTGCTCGACGTACTCAACGATGCCCCAGCGCTGCAGAACTACCATTTGTTGCCCGCCGCGCGCGCCGATCTGTTGCGCCGTTCAGGTCAGCTATCAGCTGCTTGCGAGGCTTATCAACAAGCATTGCGACTGGTCCAGCTCGGGCCGGAACAACGCTTTCTGCAGAGGCGGCTCGATGCGTTGGAGCTGGCCCCTATTCAAACAGATAAATCGCAAAAAATTTAGAAGGTTGTCGATTTCGTGTCTTGCTCCCCGACTCATCCATGTAGCACCCATTAACGTTCAGCTTATGGAGAGAAGGACATGAAATACATGTTGATGCGCAAGGCCGATGACCGGACGGAGCACGGTGAAATGCCGAGCAATGAGATGCTCGCGACAATGGCAAGTTACAACCAGCAAATGCTCGACGCCGGGGTCTTCGTCGACGGCAATGGCCTGAGTCCCAGCTCTGAAGGTTGCCGCATCACCTTTCGTGATGGCGTCCCAACGGTCACTGACGGCCCCTTCACAGAGACCCGCGAGTTGCTGGCCGGCTACAGCATTCTGGATGTCGATTCGCGGGAAGAAGCCATCGAGTGGGCCTGCAAATGGCCGCGCATGGATAACGGCGGTAACGTCACACTGGAACTACGACGCTATTTCGATCTGGAGGATTTTGTGCCCGGCGCCGGTCTCGATCAACATCGGCAGATGGCCGCCAGCATGGCCCGCAGACCCGGTAGCGTCAGCATGCATCTGGTGTTCAACGGCAATTGCCGCGAGGCAATGAACTGGTATGCCGATGTACTGGGTGCGCGAGTCCTTGCCATGCTGACCCACGCCGAGACCCCTGCAGCCAGCGAGGTTCCACCCGAGTGCCAGGAGTTGATCATCCATTCCGAGATCCAGATCGGCCGCTATACCATCATGGCCGCAGACATGATGGGTGACTGCTACCAGCCACCTCAGGGACACTGTGTGCAGCTGCAGTACGACAAAGCGCAAGACGCGCGCAAGGTATTTGATCAATTGGCCACCGGGGGCTCGGTGCAAATGCCCTTCGACAGAACCTTCTGGGCTGAAGGTTTTGGCATGCTGACTGACCGCTTCGGGATCGCCTGGATGCTGAATGCCGGGGTTGCATCCATTGAGAACTGCACGCAAACAACCGCTGCTTCAGCATAAAACCGGCTTGGCCTAGAACTTGGTGTTTGGCATAGAACTTGGTGTTTGGCATAGAACTTGGTATAGAAAAGGGAGATGACGATGAAATATCTGGCACTGGTTTATTATCAGGAAAGCCTGATCAACGCGATGACAGAACAGGAGTGGCATGACCTGAACCAGCAATGCATTCGCTGCGTGGAAAACCTGACAGAAAAAGGCCACTACCTGGCTGGCCAGGCACTGCAGCCGGTCAGCAACGCGACCACCGTGCGGGTACGCGATGGTGAAGCCGTTATTTCCGATGGGCCCTTCGCCGAAACCAAGGAACAGCTGGCCGGTTTCTATATGCTCGAAGCGCGAGACCTGAACGAGGCGCTGCAACTGGCCAGCCACATTCCCCCTGCCAGGCTCGGCAGTGTGGAAGTGCGACCGGTGCGGGAGCTGCCGCCGAAAGATCAGAACGTTTGATCAAACTAAGGCTGGCTGTTGCCCAATGGCAAGGCCAGCCTCAGTTCGTCCATCAGGCATCAACGATCATCTGAAAACCGCCATAGATCATGCGTTTGCCATCAAACGGCATGGGGTTGTTTTTAATATCCAGGCGCGGGTCTGCCATGACTTTCTCCATACCCACATCGCGCACTGCTCGAGACGGCCAGGTGATCCAGGAGAAAACCACCGTTTCGTCATCGCGCAACTTGACCGCCATCGGGAAGGAGGTCACCTCGCCATCAGGCACGTCGTCGCCCCAGCATTCAACCAGGCTCAATGCACCATGGTTCTTGAAAACCACCGCTGCGTCAGCCGCATGCTGGCGATATACCTCTTTATTCGCGGTAGGCACCGCGACCACAAAACCGTCCACATAAAGCATAGGTTTCTCCACTATCAAGATTATTATTGAGGACAATTGCTCAGGTCAGCCGAACCCATCCAGACTGCCTGATAATCAGTCGCTTCAGCGCCGAGCAGATCGACAAATGCGGATCAAAATCATTACTCCAGTTATTTCAACGATTTACCCTAACCGCCATTTGACAGGCCAGCCAGCGATGACCAAACTCAACACTTGATTAACGCGAGGAAGCAGTCATGAAAGGCGACAAAAAGGTCATTCAGCACCTGAACATCATCCTGGGCAATGAACTGGTAGCCATCAACCAGTACTTTTTGCACGCGCGCATGCTGCAGGACTGGGGCTTGAACAAGATGGGCGATCACGAGTATCACGAGTCCATCGATGAAATGAAGCACGCCGACATGCTGGTCAAGCGCATTCTGTTTCTGGAAGGCTTGCCGAATCTGCAGGATCTGGGCAAGTTGATGATCGGTGAGACCGTACCGGAAATCATCGACTGCGATCTGAAGCTGGAAATGAAAGCCATCCCGGATCTGCGCGAAGCCATTGCCTACTGCGAGAGCGTGGGTGATTACGGCAGTCGAGAGCTGTGTGAGAGCATTCTCGAATCAGAAGAAGAACACGTCGACTGGCTGGAAACGCAAAAAGGTCTGATCGACAAGGTTGGCCTGGAAAACTTCCTGCAATCGCAGATGTAATCCTGCCTCGCGGCTGGTGCAGGCTGTCTCCCGGGCATGCCTGTACTGTCGCTGCGGCAAATCTGTGTTCCAGATCACTGCATCTGCCTGTCAACCAACCTGCTTCAGCATTATAATCCTGCCCTTTCTTCTTCAAGGACAGGCCCCACCGATGCTGATCGCTAAACCCGCCACGTTCACCCGCGTATTATTTGCCAGCCTGGCTCTCGCCGGTTTGACTCTCTCTGGTTGTGCCAGCCTGACAAGCGATCCGGCCGATGTGCCGGTGTCAGCGGAGCAGTTGCTGCCCTCCTATTACTGGACTCTGGACGAAGCCGAAGACCGTTATGGCTATCATAATCCGGACCTGTTTGGCGGCGATGACGAGGCTCTTCAGCTACGTTTTGACGGCAATATGCTGAGTGTTTCCGGCGTCTGCAATCGGCTTGGCGGCTCTTACACTATCAAGCGTGACACCCTGATCACCGGGACTCTGATGCAAACCATGATGGCATGCGAGAAGCCTTTGATGCTCCGCGAGGCCAGCATCAAGGATTACTTGAACAGCCATCTGGAAATGACCCTGGAAGCGCATCCGCACAGCCCCAAGCTGACGCTGACCACTGGGGACGGGCGCAAATTGGTATTGGTGGGCAGCGCTACCCCGGAAACCCGTTACGGGAGTAAAGGCGAACAGCTATTCATGGAGGTTCAAGCGCAGACAGTGACATGTCCACACCCGTTGATCCCCGACTTCCAGTGCCTGCAAGTTCGCGAACTGACCTACGACGCCCAGGGCATTAAAACCTCCGAGGACGACTGGACCATGCTCTATCAGGGCATTGAAGGCTACGAGCACCAGCCCGGCACGCGCAATGTTCTACGACTGCAGCGCTTTGAAGTGGCCAACCCGCCAGCCGATCAGTCAGGTACCGCATATGTGCTGGACATGGTGATCGAGTCCGTCAGGGTCATGGACTGAGCTAGGAACTGATCGGCGGCCGGCTTCAGTGGTGAGCGAGGTCTTTATCGGTAAAGAGCCAGTCACGCAGTTCCTTGTCGAATACCGGATCACGACGACGGATCCATTCCAGCGTCATGGCTGCGTGCTCTTTTTCTTCGTCACGGTTGTGCTTGAGCACCGCTTTCAGATCGGCGTCCTTGCAAGCATCCATACGCTGGTTGTACCAGTCCATGGCTTCCAGCTCTTCCATCAACGATACAATGGCCCGGTGCATATCCCGGGTCTCGTCGCTCAGTTCGGCAACGGGTTCGTGATAACCTTCATTTGACATAGTCTCATCCTCTTGATTGATTTAGTGCATGCTAATTAAGCCGCCCGCGTTGGGCAACCGCGCACGCAAAAAGTGCCGGGCAGGACGAATTTCAAATGCCTACGCGCTGTCTGTTCAAGCTGCAGTGCGGCGTACCAGCGTCAGGAGACCCGCAGCCCCGGCAAATAGCCCGGCGAAACTCCGGTTCAGGATCTTCTGCTGTCTTGGGGATCGGAGCAGCCTCAGAACACGAGCCGCAAGCCCCGTATAACCCGCCATTACAATCAGGTCTACCACGACCATTGTTGCCGCGATAACCAGGTATTGCGTGATCAGGGGTCGGCTCAGGTCGAGAAATTGCGGTAACACGGCCAGCATGAAAACCACCGCCTTGGGGTTGCTTGCATTGATCAGGAAACCGCGCAGCACCAGATTAAGGGGCCGACCAATGGGTCTGCCCACAGGCGTGATACTCATATCCATAGGCGCGGCACGCCATTGGCGCCAAGCCAGATAAAGCAGGTAGCCCACGCCAAACCACTTGATCAAGGTAAAGGCCAGTTCCGAGGTCGCGAGCAGCGCCCCTACGCCTGCCGCAACCACCCCGATCTGCAACAACAATCCCAGCTGCAGCCCGAGCGCTGTCCAGTATCCTCGGACAAACCCGTAGTTCAGGCCACTGGACATGGACGCAATAGCCCCCGCCCCCGGCGAAAGGCTGATAATCCAACACGCCACCAGAAACGCCAGCCAGGTTTCAATAGTCATATCTGCTCACGCTCATGGATGCTTTCAACTCAATTGTATTGATCGGAATTGCTTCAGCATTTTAGCAACAAAATATTGCATACACCTGATTCTTGGGAAAATTTACCCTCGTACTGAACAGCCCGCCGCTTTACGTGTCTACTCCTTACCAGCCTGGCGCACCCATCAGTTAACCATGAGCTATCAGGCTGGATAACAGGAGAACTGTTCATGCCCACATTCAAGATAATAACCGCCGCCTTGGCGCTTACTGCCATTGGTGCTGCCAGCATGGCTATGGCCAACGAGTCAGATGCAGAACACACGGAGCCCACGCATACCCAGGGATCGCATTCGGATACCGAATCTGGTGGCTCTGCGCAGGTTCCGGGAACCCGCGACGGGGCGGAAAAAACCAATCCGTACGATGACGTTGGGCCCGACGGCGTGGAAGATGAAATAGATGCCATGCGCGATGATGAGCCACCCATTAACGAATGACGCTTGCCAAGCGCCATTTGAAGGCGCAGTTTGGAATGGTGAAAGGATCGACAACAGGTGACGACCCTTTTCAAGCAAGCGTGGTAGTGGACGTTTCAGCTTCAAGCGAGTGCCGAAACGCAAGTACATAACCATAAGGAATTTCCTATGCAGGTACAGGTCAACAGCAAACATATTCAAGGCAGCCAAAGGCTCCAGGAATGGGTCAGCGCCGCCGTCACTGACCAGCTCGACCATTTTGACGACTATCTAACTCGCGTCGAAATCCACCTTAGCGACGATAATGCCCACAAGACCGGTTCTGACGACAAGCGTTGCCAGATCGAGTTTCGGCCCAAAGGTCACCAGGCTATGTCGGTCACCCACAAAGCCGACTCCCTGGAACAGGCAGTCAATGGCGCCGCCACAAAGGCGCGTCATGCTCTAGAGCACCTGATGGGCAAACTCGAAGCCAAGGCGACGCCGAGAAAAGTGCTTAGCGACCCCCTGCTGGACGAAGAGCCCAAAGCAGTCAAGGATGCACTGCTGCAAGAAGAGTTTCTCGCCAAGCAGCACGAGCTCGGTAATAGCTGACGTCCGGCTTCGACCTCCTACCGGGGCGGCTCCTCAGATCCGCCCCTTTTTTTCCACCCACTACCCCGCAGCCACGCTGGTTTCTGGATGCCGAACACGGATTACCCCATGCGTCACAAGCTATGCTTTATTCGTCGCATGCAGCAGGGCGACCTGGTTGCCGCCGCAAAGATCCACAAGAATGCCTTTGCCCGGCAGCGCAATTCCTTCCATTGGCTGGCATGCAATCTGGTGGCCTATCCACGCATCATAAGCTACGTCATCACCTGCGAAGAGCAATGCATCGGCTACTGTATCTGGACCCAGAAGAGTGGCTTTCGCCCGGAAGTGGTCATTGAGCTCGAGCAAATTGCCGTAGCGCCTCCATTCCGCGGACGAGGGATAGCAGCGCAACTGCTGACGGAGTCGCTTGAGGACGTTCGGGGCGTACTGGCGATGCATCGCTCTGTGTTGAAGCATATAGTGATCACCACCGGAGCAGCTACAAGCGCTCAACGCCTGTACGCCTCTGTGCTGGGTGCCAAGGTGGAAGCGCGGCTAAGCGATATCTACTCCGATGAAGACGACGTGATCATGGTCGCCCGCGACCTGTTGCACCTCGGACAGCAGTATCCGATCTCCCTGCACGGCAAGTTCGCCCCGGTACAGATTCACCATCCCACTTGAACTATCCCTCCTGAGAAGTGCCTTCTTGAGCCCTGGAAACTTCATCATACGGCTCCGCAGCAATGCCCTCGTGCATATAGGCTGAAGCTGTCTACACTGAGCACTAGTACCTCAGGGCGTGGAACGTGCCCTTGTCGAAAGCAAGGTGAGTTCGACTTTGTACAAGGACCCTGTCCATGTTGCACAACGCTCTCAATACCAATGGTCTTGATTTTGACTTTCCGAACCTTGACCGCGCCATGGTTAACGCCATCGCCAGCACCTTTAGCGACTTTGCCGAAAACCCAGGTGACAACCAGACTTTCCTTGCCCTGTTAGGCCGCTTTCTCGAGCTGACTACTAGCCAGTACGGTTTTATTGTCGAAGTAGACACTGCCATTGGGCCGCCGGCGGTTATTCGGATTCGTGCGCTGCGCGCAGCACCTATTCAAGGCAGTGACGCTGACTCAGCTGTATTTACCTACTGGCTCGAGAGCGGAGAGACCCGTCGCTTCTGCGTTGAAGAACTGACCTCGCAACTGGCTGGCGGCGCCACGCCTCTGTTCAAGAGCTTTCATGCGCCAAGCACCCGACAAGGACGCCAGGGCAGTAGCGCGCTGACTCATGCTGTGCTCGGCCTACCGGTGCATTTCGATGGGCGTATGGTCGCTATAGTCGGCTTGGTCAGCACCTCATCGCTTTACGAGCAGACCATAGTCGACTTTGTTGACCCACTGCTAAAAGTGCTTGGGCAGCAACTGCACACGTCACGTTTGAGCGCACAGGTAGAACGGCATCAGATTGAGCTGGAGCGCCTTGCGTTAGTGGCTCGTCATACATTGAGCGGCGTTGTCATCACCGATGCAGCGGGCCGGGTCGAATGGGTCAACAATGCCTTTTCGCAATACTGCGGCTACGGCCTTGCCGAGATGTCAGGTCGTACCCCCGGCAGCCTTTTGCAAGGCCCCCTGACCGACCCCGGGACCGTGATCGAAATGCACGACGCCGTGGCTGCCGCCAGGTCTTTTCAGGTGGAAGTTCTCAATTATCACAAGAATGGCCAGGAGCGATGGGTAAATATTCTCTGCAATCCCTTATTCGATAGCGCAGGCGGTATCCGCGGTTTCATCTCGATCCAGACAGACATAACGGCCGGGGTCAACGCACGGGCCAAGCTCAGATCTTTCCGACACGTTCTTGATCACACGCTGGACTGCGTTTTCATGTTTGATGCTCAAAGCCTGCTGTTTACTTATGTCAACGCTGGCTCCATCAGGCAACTGGGGTTTAGCCAGGATGAGCTCTTGGGCCTGCATCCTTATGATATAAAACCAAGTTTCCCTGAACCGCTTTTCCGCGAGATGGTCGCCCCTCTTATCAAGGGCCAGAGCCCTTTTCTGAAATTTGAAACCGTCCATCGCCATAAGAACGGCAGTCTGGTTCCGGTGGAAATCTTTCTTCAGTACTTCCAGCCCGAAGGCGAGCCGCCCTGCTTTGTAGCGATTGTCAGAGATATCAATGAACGCCTTGAAGCTCAGAGCGCCCTCGCCCACCAGGCCGAGTTCACCAAAGCGGTTCTCGCCAATGTCGCTGAAGGCATTATCTCGATCAACCCAGCAGGTGAGGTGCTTAGCGTCAACTTTGCTGCGGAGGAAATATTCGGCTATAGCAGCACCGAACTGATTTCCCAGAATGTCAAAATGATCATGCCCGCAGAACATGCGAGGCAACACGATCAGTACCTGGCCAACTACCAGCGCACACGTATCCCCAAAGTTATCGGCAAAGGGCGGGAACTGGAAGGCCTGCGCAAGAACGGTGAGCGCTTCCCATTACGCCTGGCAGTCACCGAGATCGACTACCTGGGTGATACCGCCTATGTCGCCTCGATTCAGGACATCACCCAGTACCGCAGCGACCAGGAAAAGCTCGAGCGTGTTGCCCACAGCGACGCGCTTACCGGTCTGGCCAATAGAACAGCGCTGAACCACAACCTGCATCACGCTATCATCCGGGCTGACCGAAACAAGCAACAAGTGGCCCTTCTGTATATAGATCTGGACCGGTTCAAACAGGTCAATGACAGCTTCGGGCACCTGCTGGGCGACGAACTGATTCACCTGGTCGCGCAAAAGCTGGCAAGCCGTGCAAGGAAAACCGATTGCCTCGGTCGCCTCGGCGGCGACGAGCTGCTGCTCATCCTGGAAAATATCACCACCGAAGCCACTGCGGCTGACATTGCCGGCTCACTGATCGAATTGTTCTCGGAGCAACCCTTTACCCTGTCCAATGGCGCCGAAGTTTTGTCGGTATGAGTATCGGTATCAGCCTGTATCCTGATAACGCCCAGGACCCGCTGGCGCTGATAGGTCAGGCAGACATGGCCATGTATCGCGCCAAAGCGGAGGGCCGCAATACCTTTCGATTCTTCAACCAGAATGATGGCTTGCATGCTCGTGAGTCGCTGTCATTGGAAACCCGCATGCGCCGAGGTTTGGAGAAGGAAGAGTTTCTGCTGTACTACCAACCACTTGTAAGCCAGGGCAAAGTGGTGAGCTTTGAAGCGCTACTGCGCTGGATTCCCACAGGGGGCAACCTGATTGGCCCTGACAAATTTATCCCGATCGCCGAGGAAACAGGGCTCATTGTACCCCTAGGCGCCTGGGCACTGCGGGCAGCTTGCCGTCAGGCTAAGGCGTGGCAAGGCATGGGTTACCCTGGCCTTTGTATAGCGGTGAATTTATCAGTAAGGCAATTCCACTCGCCGCAATTACTGCCGTTGATCGAGGAAGTATTACAAAAGACCGGATTGGCTCCGGAATGCCTGGAACTGGAGCTGACCGAAAGCATGTTTATGGACGGTGTTGCCCAGGCCATTGACACCCTGCATGCACTAAAAGCCATCGGTGTCATGCTGTCGATTGATGACTTTGGCACCGGCTATTCGTCGCTGTCCTATCTAACGCGCTTCCCGATCGACAAGTTGAAGATAGACCAAAGCTTTATTGCCGGACTGCACAGCAACAGCAGCGACAATTCGATAGTATCGGCGATTATTGCCATGGGTAGAGCGCTACGCATGAAAGTGGTAGCAGAGGGGGTTGAAACAGACAGCCAGCGTATTGACCTGGAAATGATGAACTGTGACCAGTTTCAAGGCTATCTGTTTCGCCGCCCTGGCCCAGCGGACGAGGTCACCGCGTGGCTGTCTGAACAGCCACGCTGAATCCACCTTTTCTCCTGGTTCGGCTACTACTTGGCCAGATAACTCAGTTGCCCAGTTGGCGCTCAATCAAGCCTGAAAGCTGCTCCCAACCGGGCCGCGTCAATGGAATGTTATCAACCAGCACGGTAGGCGTACTGGCGACCCTGAGTTGCTGTGCCAGCGATGCACTGGCCTCAACCTCCTCGCGCTTTTGCTCACGACTCATGCAGCGCTCAAAGCGTCCCTGATTCAGCTCCAGTTCCTGTGCGTAACCACTGAAGGTCGGCAATGGATCATTCTGCGCACTCCAGGTGGTCTGATTGGCAAACAGAGCATCGTGCATACCCCAGTAGCCATCCTGATCACCCGCGCAGCGCGCCGCCTGGGCTGCTGGCATGGCATTGCGGTGCTGGCTCAAGGGCAGTTCGAAGAACACCAGGCGGACTTTGCCGGTATCGATAT
This sequence comes from uncultured Pseudomonadaceae bacterium, assembly GCA_963974865.1. Classification (GTDB taxonomy): domain Bacteria; phylum Pseudomonadota; class Gammaproteobacteria; order Pseudomonadales; family Pseudomonadaceae; genus Halopseudomonas. The sequence continues at coordinate 44,232 of CAXBEU010000023.1, forward strand.
AGTCCGTTCTCAACTGCTCATGCACCCGCGCAAAGCTGGCGCAGGCCGGGCATTGATAATCGGCAAATTCGCGTACCACGACCGGCGCGTCAGGGTCGCCAAGTTGAACGCCATAAGCATCCAGCTCCGCCGGAAACGCCGCGGCACCTTCAGGTGCAACGGGCAATGCAGTGGCTGGCCCGCTGCCTGGTGTCGCCAGGTACACAGCCAGACCTCCCAGTGCCAGCACCGCTACCAGCGCCCCACCCCATATCAACGCCTGCTTGCCTTGCCGCCCCGGCCGCTTCGGCCCTGGCTCGCCTGTAGCCCGACGCTGCTTTGCTTCTCCCATGATGCGATGTCCTCCAATGCTGATCTGCTCGCAAGTGCGATGCAGTTTTTCAAATAGCTGCCAAGCCTACACTCTGTTTAGTCATTGTGGTGAGGTCAATGAAAACTCTTGAAACTTTTTTCACAGCCCCCCTGTCGCATGCGTACGATCAAGTAAAAGAGCAACACCCACGCTGGCACCGCCATCTGCTACAGCACCCTGACGTATCCGCATTCATGCAATGCCTCCCTGGCGAGCAACTTCTGGATCAGCTGTTACCGACTGCACTGTCAGCCTCGGTCTTCGCAGTGCCTCTTGGCTGTGCTCTTACAATCAGATAACCCTGGAGGTTACCCGCATGACGACACCCCAAGATTTATACCCCACCCGCCTGCGCGAGCACCGAGCGCCGCTGCGCCGGCGCGATCCGGTAGTACACGCGCGCAATCAACATCGCTGGAACGGCCCGCTTGACGAGGTTGCCCTGTCGCATTACGAGCGTGACGGTTTTCTCTGGTTTGAAGGGTTCTTCTCCCAGGAAAGCATGGCGCCATTCTTTCAGGAGCTGAAAGACATGGCTGGCGACGCGGAATTGCTCGCGTCCGATCAGGTGGTCGCAGATCCCGCCAGTGGCGCCATCCGCTCGGTTTTTGGCATGCATGAATTGTCGGCCAGGTTCAGCGAACTGACTCGTGACCCACGCATTCTGGGCATGGTCCGGCAGCTGTTAGGCAGTGAGGTTTATATCCATCAGTCGCGTATCAATGACAAGTTCGGCTTCCAGGGCAGTGGGTTCGACTGGCATTCGGACTTTGAAACCTGGCACGCCGAAGATGGTATGCCGCGCATGCGTGCGGTCAGCGCCTCGCTGATGCTGACCGACAATAATGAATTCAACGGGCCTTTGATGTTGATTCCCGGATCGCACCATCATTTCGTTCCCTGCGTAGGGGAAACACCCGATGCCAACTGGGAGAACTCGCTCAAGGCGCAAAAGCTGGGCATACCTGACAAGGCCGTGCTGGCAGAGCTGGGCAAGCGCGGCGGGATCGAAGCGCCCAAGGGCCCTGCTGGTTCATTGCTGTTGTTTGAATGTAACGTGCTGCACGCCTCCAATGGCAATATGTCACCCTGGCCGCGTTCGAATCTGTTCTTTGTCTACAACAGTGTCGACAATCAGTTGGCTGAGCCTTTTGCAGCGAAACGCGAACGCCCTGAATATCTAGGGGCGCGGCGTAATATTGAACCTCTGGAAGTACACGATGATTTTCCTGACCTGGCCGGTCAGGGAGTGGAGCCGCTGCGCGGTGTCGGTTAGAGCAACCGACTCGTTGCAGAGCTCCCCATTAGTACAAGAACTCTCAAAGAGGGAAACTTCAGGTGCGAAAGCGGCCGACTTGCTGCTGCAAGTTGGCCGCCAGCCGGGCCATGGCCTCGCTGGCCTGGCGGCTTTCCTCGGAACTTTGCGCTGCCTGATTCGACAGATCGCGAATGCCGCTGATATTGCGCGCAATTTCTTCGGTGGTCTGGCTTTGCTCCTCGCAGGCGGAGGCGATTTGCGCAGCCATATCATTGATTCGCACCACTGACTGGGCGGTGTCGCTTAACGAGCGCTCGGCTCCAGCAGCTTGCTCCACGCTCTGCGAGGCCAACGTAGCGCCGCGTTGCATCACGGCTACTGCCTGACCGCTACCGGCCTGCAAGCTCTGAATCATCTCCTGAATGTCGCGTGTTGACGCCTGAGTACGCGCGGCCAGCGCACGTACTTCGTCCGCGACTACGGCAAAACCACGGCCTTGCTCGCCCGCACGGGCCGCTTCAATAGCGGCGTTCAGCGCCAACAGGTTGGTCTGTTCGGCAATCGCCTGGATGACGCTAAGCACACCGCCGATCTTGTCGCTGTCCTGCTCCAGCCGATTGATCACACCCGCGGCCTCTTCCACATCTCCGGCCAACCTGCGCAACGCATTCATGGTCTGACCCACTACTTCGGAGGCAGCATGCCCCTGCTTGTCTGCCTGGCTGGCGGCTTCGGCCGTGCTGTGGGCGTTGTCGGCTACCTCGTGGATGGCTGCCGTCATTTCGGTGGCAGCAGTACTCACCTGATCGATCGCGCTGTACTGTTCGTTGACCAGCCGATCCTGGCCTGCGGCGATAGTACTCATCTGCTCCGCTGCTGCAGCTACTTGAAGAGTGGAATCGGCCACTTGGCGAATCAGCGTCTGCAATTGGGCGAGAAACTGGTTGATGGAGGCGCCCAACTGACCTATTTCGTCAGTGGAAGTCACTTCAACCCGCTTGGTCAGGTCCCCTTCGCCATCGGCGATATCGCGGATGCGCCCCAGAATATTCTGAATCGGCCGAAGAATCAGGCCTGGGAAGAACACCATCATCAGCAAGCAGATCACCAGACCGATCAACGTTACTGTCGTCACAATGGCACTGCCATAGACTACCGCCGCATCCGCATCCGACACCGCTTGCGCCGCTTGTACGTCCACCTGCTGAGTCATCTGATCAATCAGATCTCGGGCCCGGCTGAACAGTTCGAAGGCCGATCCATAACTGAGTTGCTCGGCCCGTTGCATATCGGCAGCGTAATCGCTTTGCGCCAGCTGCACCACCTCATCACTGGCGCGCTTCCAGGCATTGAATGCCTCGTTGAATTGCTGCGCCATGGCTTTGCCTTGAGCGGAGTCGGTACTGGCAGCAAAGACATTAACGCGATCTATCGCCTGTTGCAGGTTGTCGCCATGTTCGACAGCCAAAGCAGCGAACTCTTCAGGTTCCACGCCTTGAACAAAGGCCCGCTCGGCGATCAACGCCTGGTAAAGGTCGCGATCGGCTTCCAGGAGATTGGTCGCTTGAGGTAGCAGGTTGGCTGAGAACAGTGACAGTCTGGAAGAGAGGTCCGAGACGGCGATGGTAGCCACCGCGCCAAGTGTGCAGAACAACGCGGCCAACAAGGCCAATGGCAGGGTCAACTTCCAGCGGAAACTCATATTCCGGAACACGGTAAACATGGCAACACTCCAGACGATAGATATCTATCGATCGTCTGGAGCACGCGGCAAGGGCAGACAGCAACAGTTGACCGATCTGACCCTGGTATCGACTGGAACGCCGTATTCTTTAACCTGAGTTACGATATCTGGAAAGGACTGTTTCAAACTGGCCAACAATCGAAGCTCAGTTTGCCATTACAACAACATGACCAACCGGTTGGGCAATTCGTTGCGCTCATGGGTAGCTGGCACATGAAGCTGCAACTGCTCGCCGCATTCCTGGATGCACGTCAGGAATCCCTGCAGCACTTCCCCGTTGCGAACCTGCGTGGTGAACCGCTCGACGATTGCCTCCCATACAGCATCATCAATCCGGCTGGAAATGCCCCGGTCGACGAGGATTTCCACATAGCGTTCGGCCTCGGATACGAAGATCAGCATGCCCGTATCGGCATCCGTATGGTGCAGATTCAGCTCGATAAACTGCCTGCGCGCGAGATTACTGGCACGCCAGTAGCGCACGGGCGCAGGAATCAAACGGGTCAGTACGCCCGGCAACCGGAAAACCAGCGCCAGGACGATAAACATCACCCACTGCACCAGCAATAATTGGCTAGGCCCAAGCCAGTCTGTAAACAGCAGCACGGCGCCAGGAAGCACCAGGGCTGCAAGGCTGGCCCACAGCAGGGGTATGTAATGATAGTCGTCGGCCTGGGCCGCCAACACGGTCACCACTTCGGCATCGGTCGTCAGTTCGATACGGTCAATCGCATCAGCTACTTGCTGTTGCTCGCTTTGTGTAAGAAGAGTCATTGCTTTTCCATCCTGGACATTACCAGCCGCCCGAGGCGCCACCGCCTCCAAAGCCGCCACCACCACCGCCGAAACCGCCGCCACCCATGCCGCCCATACCGCCACGGCCACCACCCATACCGCCCAGCAAGGCGCCAGCGAGCATTGCCGTGCCCAAGCGGCCACGCTTGCCGCGGCCACCGCGTCCGCCGCCGCCAATCAAACCCATGACGATAAAGAACAGCAGGATAAATATGCCTATCGGCGGTTTATCGCCCTCGCCCACCGGTTGCGCCTCGGCAACCCGCAGCGGATCGCCGCCGAGCACCTGCACCATCGCGGCGGCGCCCTCAAGAATGCCGCGTTCGAATTCGTTCTGGCGAAATGCCGGAGTGATAATGCTGTTTATGATCGCCGAGGACTGCGCATCCGTCAGGCGGCCTTCCAGCCCGTAGCCCACTTCAATCCGAATACGCCGGTCATCGCGAGCAATCAGCAGCAGCGCCCCGGTGTCAGCATCGGCTTCACCAATACCCCAGGTACGCCCCAGATCCACGCCGAACTCTTCAATGCTGCGCCCTTGCAAGTCTGGCACCGTGACCACCACTACCTGCTCACCCGTGGCTTGCTCGTGGCTGGCCAACATCGCGGTCAGTTGCGCTTCGCTTTGTGGCTCAAGCATTTCTGCCTGGTCTACTACCCTGCCCGTCAACTCGGGAAGCACTGGCTCCTGTGCGATCGCCTGGCTTGCCAGCAGCAGCAAGCCAAGCATTACGCTCGCCAATGAAGTAGCGGCATACCTCATTCGAAATTCACCGCAGGCGCCTGATCGGCATTTTCAGTGGTGGCTTCAAAGTTTTCGCGAATCGGCATGTCGCTATACATCACGCTATGCCAGAAGCGCCCGGGGAAAGTACGAATTTCGGTGTTGTACTGCTGTACTGAGGCGATGTAATCGCGACGGGCTACAGCAATGCGGTTTTCGGTCCCTTCAAGCTGTGACTGCAAGGCTAGGAAATTCTGATTCGACTTCAGATCAGGATAACGCTCGGACACCGCCATCAGGCGGCTCAGGGCACCGGTCAACTGACCCTGGGCCTGTTCGAATGCCTGCATCTTGGCCGGGTCGTCGAGATCATCCGCGCTGATCTGGATAGACGTGGCGCGGGCGCGTGCTTCTACCACAGCGGTCAGCGTTTCCTGCTCCTGACGGGCAAAGCCCTTGACGGTTTCAACCAGATTCGGAATCAGGTCGGCGCGCCTTTGATACTGATTCTCCACCTGCGACCAGGCCGATTTCACCTGCTCATCATAGGTCGGAATATTGTTGATGCCACAGCCGCTCAAAAAGGCCGTCAACATCAAAAGAGCGGCCAGAGGCCAACTGGAGTTAAAGCGCTGCGTACGCATGAGAGTTTTCCACGCCGGTTGAGGTATTCAATACAGACCGCCAGTCCTGACACGAGTTCAGGCCAGCCCAGTCACTGACATTATCAGGAGCCCGACACTAACAGCATTAGCGATGTTTTTCCCGATCCGTTTGAAAAGCTGTGCTCGGATCAGCGTCACTGCAGGTAAAATGAAAAACTCACTTCCCACTGTTTGAGCCTGCAATGACTTTTGCCTCTCTTGGCCTGATCGAACCCCTGCAACGCACGCTGGCGACGCTCGGCTACACCGCCCCGACCCCTATCCAGCTGCAGGCCATTCCTGCGGTGCTCAAGGGCCGCGACCTGATGGCGGCAGCGCAGACAGGCACCGGTAAAACCGCTGGCTTTGCCTTGCCTTTACTCCAGCGTCTGACCCAACAAGGCTCGCGCGTGCAGAGTAACGCCGTGCGTGCGTTGATACTGGTACCCACTCGCGAGCTGGCAGAGCAGTTGTTGCAGAGCTTCAGCAGCTACGCTCAGGATCTGCCCCTGCGCACCTATGCTGTATACGGCGGTGTGGCGATCAATCCGCAGATGATGGCCTTGCGCAAGGGTACCGATGTGCTGGTCGCCACCCCTGGTCGCCTGCTGGATCTGTACCGACAGAACGCCGTCAAGTTTGATCAGTTGCAGGTTTTGGTCCTGGATGAGGCCGACCGCATGCTCGACCTGGGTTTTGCCGATGAGCTCGACCAGATCTTTGCCGCCTTGCCCAAACAGCGCCAGACGCTGCTGTTCTCCGCGACCTTTTCCAGCGAAATCCGCTCGCTGTCAAGTGAGCTGCTGCGCGATCCCTTGCGGATCGATATCAGCCCGCCGAACACTGCAGCCAAATCGGTGCGCCAATGGATTATCACCGTCGACAAGAAGCGCAAGACCGAGCTCTTTATCCACTTGCTGCGCCGTGAGCAATGGGGCCAGGTGCTGGTGTTCGCGAAAACCCGCAACAGCGTCGATCAGTTGACTGAGAGCCTAACCGCAGAGGGCTTCACTGCCGATGCCATCCACGGCGACCGCCCGCAACCCAGCCGGCTGCGCGCCCTGGCCCGCTTCAAGGCAGCCGAGGTGCAGATACTGGTCGCCACCGACGTGGCCGCTCGCGGCCTGGATATCGACGCCCTGCCCCTGGTCGTGAACCTGGACCTGCCGATTGTCGCCGAAGACTATATTCACCGTATTGGCAGAACCGGGCGCGCCGGCGCTTCAGGCGAAGCGCTGTCGCTGGTCAGCGCCGATGAGGCCCGGCAACTGGCTGCCATCGAGACGCTTACCCAGCAATTATTGAAGCGTGAAATCGAGCCAGGCTTTGCGCCGGTTCATAAAGTGCCGGTCACCGCACCGGGCGGCCAGTTGATCAAGAAACCCAAAAAGCCAAAAAAACCTAAAGAACAGGGCCGCAAAGGCAAGAGCCCTATCCATCTGGGCAACTGGTTCGAGGAAAAATAGACCAGCAGGCTCAAGTTGTGGCCCATGTCTCAACGCCTTGATCGACTTGAGTTCAGCGGGGTTTCAAGCCGCACAAATAAGGCTACAATTCGCGCGCTTTTACCTATGGGCCGATTCAATACCTTGCGCCCCAGGCTAAACGCGTGCGCGACACGCCCAACCGGTTACAGGGAGTAAGTAGATGTACAGGACGTTTGCATTGATCATGCTGGCTACCGTTGCCCTTCAAGCGCATGCCAAGGTGGATAGTGCGCAGGCTGCCCGCTTGAACACGGATCTGACGCCCCTGGGCGCAGAGCGTGCCGGCAATGCCGAAGGCAGCATACCGAGCTGGACCGGCGGCGTGGTCCCGCCTGCGAACTATCGCGAAGGCATGCACCACCCTGACCCCTATGCTGAAGATACTGTCCTCTATCAGATCAGCCATGAACATGCCGAGCAGAATGCCAGCCTGTTACCCGAGGGCCTGCGTGAACTGTTGAAACGTAACCCGGACTATTATCTGCGAGTGTTTCCTACCCGCCGCAGTGCGTCGGCACCGCAGCGGATTTACGACGCGACCTACAACAATGCCTTGAATGCCGAACTGGTCGAAAATGGCAACGGCGTCACGGGTGCCGCAGCCGGGGTACCTTTCCCCATACCGCAGAATGGCACCGAAGCCATCTGGAACCATATCCTGCATTACCGGGGCGACCAGAATCACTTTATCAACAACCAGGCAGTGGTGATCAATGGCAACGCCAACCTGATTCGACGCGACCGGCAGATTTACTACGTGTATGGCCGCGAAGGCATGACGCCTGACAAACTCGATAACACCCTGCTGTATTACAAATATACGGTCACCGCGCCAGCCAGGCTGTCCGGTACCTCGCTGGTCGTGCAGGATCCGCTTGATCAGGTGTTCACCACCCGCAAGGCCTGGCGTTACAGCCCGGATAGCCGGCGGGTACGGCGTCTTCCGTCGCTGGCCTACGATTCACCGCAGCCCGATACCAGTGGCCTGGCCACCGCTGATGTAGTGGACTCCTACAATGGCGCGCCGGATCGCTACGAATGGACCCTGGCCGGCAAACGGGAAATGCTGGTTCCGTACAACAGTTATGCGGTGCACCAGCAGGGCATACCCTACAAGCAGATAGTGCAGGCAAAAACCCTGAATCCCGAACTGCTGCGCTATGAGTTACACCGGGTATGGATCGTCGATGCCAACCTGCGCTATGGCTACACCCACCCCTATGTCGTGCGGCGCTTTTATATTGATGAGGATAGCTGGCAAATTCTGGCCGTGGACCTGCGCGACAAGAATGGAGAGTTGATCGGCCTGCAGGAGAGCCATCCGATCAACTATTACGACGTGCCCATGTTTGGGAGCACCCTGGAGACGCTCTACCATTTGAACAGCGGCAATTATTTTGTCGATGGTCTGGATAACAACGAGCCCATGTACAACTTCAAGGCCAACCTGAACCCCCGCGATTTTTCCCCCCAGGCGTTGCGCCGCGAGGGGAACTGAGCGCAAAGACACCAGGCGCCTGCGGCGCCCGGCGTATTGATGATGCTCAGTCGAGCAGTACTACGTGACCTTCGCGAGGGTCAATACGGCCCGCGCACAGGTGGTCGACCAGAGTAGATGCGGCTTGCAAACCCTGATGTTCATTCACTTGCATCCACGGCTGTTGCGGGTCACTGACCCGGCGCGTAAAGGCCAGCTGCGCCTCATTGAAACGCCGCGTCACCTCTGCAGCACCCCAGTCGGCGTTACGCTTCTTGATCTGATAGGGCGCAAAGTAGGGCTGCGGCACCGGGCCCGGCAAGCCAGATTCGCTGTCATTCAGGTGCTCATGCGACTGGGCAGAACCGGCGTAGCAATTGTGTACCAGAGACTCGCCAAAATGGTGATGCACTCGCGAACGCAGGCGATCATCCCCGGAAAAGTCCACATACAGGGTCGGAATGCTGGCATCCAGTGACTCCAGATCCTCATAGCCCAGGCTCTTGTCGTAACAGCCAAGCGACTCGACAAAGGCGCAATTGCTGGCCGAAGTCAGTCCGTACAATTTGGCTTCCTGCAGATTCTCCAGACAGAACGCCGTGCCGTAAGCAGTCTTGCTTGATGCGCTGGAGACCACGATCTGCCGCGCACCGAAAAAGTCATTGTCCTGCAGAAAATCGGCCAGCATGAAGGAGGTGATAAACAGCGGCCGGAGCAACATCTGATAGTACTCATCCGCTTCGCGATAGGCCGCATCAGTCCGCGTACGCTGATACTGGTTATACGCCGAGGTCAGCTCAAGGCGATGCTCGCTGCCGTCATAGAAGCCGCGCTCGCCAACACGCACGGGCTTGACCACCAGATGGCTGGCGATGAGCCAATAACCATAGAAACGCTCGCCTTTCTCGAGCCCCTCAACCGTCGACTCTGCCACCTCGGCGAAGCCCCAGGCAGGCATATGCCCCCAGCCCTTTTCCTGAGTCGGGAAGAAGTCCCAGTAGCGCAAATGGGGCGTGTCACCAAAGGCGGCATAGGTGATATTGTTGGTCGTCACGGCAAGCCCGTCGATTTTCATCAGCGCCTCGCCCGGCTGCAGTGCGGGCAGTTCGCTGGTTACAATGCGAGTGCGCTCCAGGGCTGATTTGTCGGTCTGCAGTTGAGTCAGCTTTGTCATTATTCATTGCTCCATTGGGTGATACAGCATGTCCTTACTCTATCGGGTTGAATCGCGGCCCGGGTTCGGTTACTGAAGATGCGCTCTACTGAACCACCGGCCAAGGCCAGGCCGCTGAAACGCCCTTCGCAGGCGCGCGCCAAGGTGACCGTTCAGGCTATTTTTGATGCCTTTGTTCGGATATGGCAGCGTGACGGCTGGCAGCGCGTCACTACACGGGCCGTGGCACTGGAAACCGGTATTGCCGTAGGCACCTTGTATGACTATTTCCCGAACAAGACCGCGCTGCACTCCGGATACGTGCGCTATTGCATCGAGTCCTTGATCCAGCGGGTCGAGGAGCAAGCCGTGGAGCCTGTTGATATTGACTGGCGCCAGCGCATTCACCGCCTCCTGCAAATAGCCTGTGGCGCTGATCGGTCTGGCCTGCCCTGGTTTCATCCGGACATGCTCGACCTGGAGCCTTCCATTGCGGAGTTGAAGCACCAGCAGCGCGCGCATGAGGAATTGAAGACCATGTGGCTGCGGGTGTTTCAGGCCTGTACTGATTTGCCGCAGCGCCCGTCGGACGCGACCATCGAAGCCTTGCACTTGGCCGTCTGGGGAGGCCGGCGCTATGCCTTGCTACTGCGCAAGGATGAGCCCTACATGCGCGCCTGGGCCGAAGAAATTGAACGTCTGGTGATTGCCACTATTGCCCCCGGCTTACCGTCCCAAGCCTGACCCGTCTCCATGACCCAAAAAAAGGCTGGACCTCATGGGCCCGGCCTTGGCGCTGCACGCCTCTACCACTAGCGTGCTGCTCACACAGCTTTCAGTAAGGGCAGTTACCACGATAGGCCGAAATACGGCTATCGGAAGTGTGGTTAGGGCCACAAAGGAACTGCTTGTAGCGATCATCCTGATCCAGGTGCAGCTTCATCCAGGACACACCCATGCGGCTCAGCACATTGTCATAACGGCCAAAGGAGCTGGCGCCATTGGCGCAGTAATGGTTGCCACCATCCAGTTCAACGAAGGCCTTGTTCAGATCACTCGGCAGGCGATCATAGAAAGGCGAGGCATGGTTGCGCACCGGTGCAATCACGTCTGACTGGCAGGCGAGAATCAGGGTCGGAGCCTGCACATTACGGAACTGCAGGCTTGAGGTATCCCAGGGTGCCAACGGAATAGCTGCACTGATCCGACCTTCGGTAGCAACGCGCAAGGTGCCGCCACCGCCCATCGACCAACCAATCACGCCAAGTCTGTCGGTATCGATCATGCCGCGAACCGGGCTGCCGGTGCGGGTGTTCTGGGCAATCACATAGTCCAGTGCGCTATTGATCTGCCGAGCGCGGCTGGGTGGCTGATCAAAACCGCTGTTGGTGTCAATTGTCATGACCACAAAACCATGGGAGGCCAGCTTTGGCCCCCACCACTCGATCGACGATTCAGCCGATACATAACCCGGAATCACCACAATCGCAGCCATCGTGCCGGTGGTACCGCTGGGGTAGTGAATAGTGCCACCACCAAAGCCACTGACCAGCCCTGATACTCGGCTGGTATTGACTGAATAAGGGCCACGGTCAGCTTCCAGAAAGGACACCGAAGGATCCGGACCACGGGCAAAACCACCTGGGTCGACTGGCTCCTGAGGGGGCACCGGATTGGCAGCCATCGTGGCGGCAGAAAAGACAAGTGCGCTGGCGGCAAGAAGAGCAGACAGACTCTTTGGCAAGATAGTTGTTTTCATTGGAACTCCATGGATAGTACGCCGATTTTATTATTAGAGCGAAGTTGTTGATGGTCCACGGACCAGAGAAACACCATCAACTGGCGGCGAGTTTTATTGCTAACCATGGTCAAGTCAATAACGACTGAGCACTTCCACCCGAATGGGTTAATACATAAGGCCTGCCCCACTTCATATTGTCTTTATAGAGAGACATTTACAGGCAGATCAAAGAGTTAACCTGAATGGGTGATATCATTATCCAAACAAACATTGCTCACTCAGATTTCAGAGTATTAATATAATAGACAAATTGCTCGCGGCCTTATTTATAAATACGCTGAACCACATTCAACTTGCTGGAAAGTGATCAAACTCCTTATCGTCGCCGGCCAATAATCAAAACACTCATTTACTCGGTACTGTGTTGCCGGGCCGTCGGGGCAGATGAAAAACCTCCATCATTGCTCTGAATATCTCGACTACTCCGTGTTTGCCGACCCAGCGACAGTCTGACTACACTGCGGTATCACCTGCAGCCAAGGACCCGATCATGAGCTTTGATACCCCTCTCTACCTATGTGGCCCGTTGCGCGAGCCCAGACAAATGCTGGCGGATCAGCAATACAGTGGGCATACCTCCATTCACGATGACAGCATGGCGGAAAAGCTCGGTTTCAGAGCGGGGCCGATTGAAGGCCCTACGCACTTCAGCATGTTTGTGCCACTGCTGGCGGAAATCTGGGGGCAGGCCTGGTTCGAGCGTGGCTGTTTTTCTGCGCACTTTCAGAATATGGTCGTTGAGGGCGAGCAGGTTCGCGCCTTTATCGAACGCCCCGCCAATGGTGCCACCCGGGTCCGCGCCTGGGCTGAGAAGGCCGATGGCACGCCGGTACTGGAAGCCAGCGCCAGTCTCGGCCCGGATGATGGAAGCACGCTACTGGACGAGCGTATGGCCAAATTGCGCGCGCCAGAAAAGCTGGTGATCCTGGCGGAATTGCACGTCGGTATGCAGGGCGCAGAAGATGAGAAAGTACGCATGGACGCCGAGCAGCATATGGGCGACTTGTACCCCTTTTCACTGACGCAGAAGCTCGAGGGTATTACCGAAAATTCGCCCTGGTATTCCGATGCGGCCAGCACGCCCTGGGGCCGCGCCATCATTCCATTGGAGATGGTCAGCGTGCTGGTTGAATACACCAGCAGGCAGGCCGCCTTCCCAGTCAAACAGCCTGTTATCGGGCTGTTCGCTGATCAGGAAATTCGGATGATTGATGGCCCGCTGTTCGTCGGCGAAGATTATCTCATACGCCGCGAGATCGTTGCCCTGTCCGAGAGCAAACGCACCGAATCCTACTGGGTGCGAAGCCGTGTTTACGACGCCAGCGGCGAAACGCTCAAGGCCGAAATGCTGCTAAATCACGCCACCCTGAAACATTCCTACGCCAACTACGAGGCCGAGGCGTCGGCTTGATCGCTAGGCAGTGCTGCCGCCAACCTGGCAGCACTGCACGCGTATCAACGCTCCGGTACTGACAGGAGCAAGATCAGGAAAGAATTACTCCGCAACTACCAGCTTAGAAACCAGATAACGCACCAACGGCACTACAATGGTAATGGTCGGAAACGCCACCAGGAAGGCCGGCAACCAGGCCTTCAGCCAGATAGTCAGGATGCCCTCTACCAGACCGATGTTGAACAGAGAGATCACCATCGACATGATGCCCGACATGATCAGCGCCATCAGAAAGGCAAATACCAAACCGGCGTATTTCTTTGGAATCCAGCTGATGCCCCCATTGATGCATCGAAATCGTGCGAGCCCGCCTGCGCGCGGGCAAGTTCTTGAAGCCGTGATGATACCGCTCGAACATCCCCCGAGAAACATACAGTAATCAACAAGGTCGAACTCCCTCCTGCAAGACCCGCTCACAGATCCAGAGAGTCCATTGTTGCGCCAAAGCGCTTTAGCGTTAGCCATGGGCGATGTACCAGCACAGATGGCAAAAGGAAAAAACCATGCGCGAACTCAAATCCCAAATGAGCCCGGATGAAATTCTGGAAAAATTCAAAGTCGGCAATCAACGTTTTCTCGAAAGCAAACCGCAATACCGTGATCATCTAGGCGATATAAAGCGTACCGCCCTGGGACAGACACCCTACGCCATCGTGCTTGGTTGTATCGACTCCCGCAAACCTGCGGAGGTGATTTTTGACAAGGGCCTGGGGGATATCTTCAATGCCCGCGTCGCCGGCAACTTCGTTAATACCGATATCCTTGGCAGTATCGAATTTGCTTGCAAGGTTTCCGGCTCCAAACTGATTCTGATCATGGGCCACAGTGACTGCGGTGCAGTGAAAGCCGCCGTGGACGACGTCAAGCTGGGCAATATCACCGACATGCTAGCCAACCTGAAACCCGCCGTAGCGGCAGTTACCGAGATCAAGGGCAAGGCGACATCAGAGGACAAGTGCTTTGTCGCCGCGGTGGCCAGACAGAACGTCCTGTTGAACAAGGACAAGATTCTGCAAAACAGCCCGATCATTGCTGACATGGTAGCCAAGGGGGAGGTCAAGATTGCCGGCTGCATGTACGACCTGGCCTCAGGCGTGGTTGAGTTCTACGACTGATCGGCATACCTGCAATGCAGCAAAAAGGCCGCTTTTAATTGAGCGGCCTTCGATCAATTAAGCTCCCCCGTTAGAAGCTGTAGGCAACATATAACGAGGTGCGCGTCGCATCACTGCCCAACTCATCCGCCCAGTATCGGCCCAGGCGCCAACTGAAGGTGGTTCTGGGCACCCCTTTATATTCCAGCATCAGGTCCAGGCCATTACCGTAATGGGCGGAGCCGCTATCAGCGTTGTAGTCATAGAGTACCGTGAGAAAGGTCAACGCCTCAATCTTGGGTACCTTGCCTGCTACTGTGGCAGAAAAGACTTCCAGCCCGTGATTGTCCCCAAGGCTGGGGTTGACCAGAAACAGCTCTGTCAGACTGTTGAAGGTATGCGACAGAGGGGTGATGAACTTGTTGGTCAGCGAGTCACCGCTTAGCAGATTGTAGCCAGCGCGGTAGGCGATATCGGATACCTGAACACCCAACTCCAGCAACCTATAATCAGCGTTCACGTGATTCGGGTTACGCTCGGCATCGCGCTGAATGGCGTATTCCACAGTAGACAGAAACTGCCAGCCGGGCATTGGTGAATTGCCTTCAAAGCGCACACCGTAGGTATCTACCGAGTTGGTAGGCTCGCTGTCGTAGTCAAGCAACACGCCATAGGTTTTCAGCGTGCCGACACTATCAATTTGATAGCCCAGGTTATAGAAATGCGAGTCCATGTCGGCGCGCCCATTACTCGCGCGTTTGCCAAGCACTCTGAGCACACGATTCAGGTAACCGTATTCAAACTTCAAACCGGCTAGCGGTACTGTCGTGAGGGTAAAGCCGTTGAATGACTGATGGTTCTGCCGTAACCCGGCGGTGCTGATAAAGCGCCCGTTATTGAGCATGATTTCCTGACGGCCGGCGCGCAGTTGTGCAGACCCGCAGGGTCGGCATATTGCAGATATGCCTGATTCATCTCGGTGCCACGCGGGTCGGCGATCACCGGATAGTCGGGTTTGTTCTGCGCCGGCACGGTGGGCACGTTGTAACCGTCATTAAACTGCTCAACGGCTTCCAGCTCGGCAAAGCCGCTGAAATAGTCGCCCACACTGGCCTTGGCCTTGAGCCCCAGGCGCAGGGTCGATGCCTTGGAGGTTTCGTTGATATCGAACCATTCGTAGCGGTAACGCAGATCGGCCCCGTACTCCATGCTGACCTGAGCATTCGACACATCGCTGATCAACAAGGCGGCGAAGCCAACCCCCATTACAGTCAAGGGCGCGCGCAACGCCTTCCACTTGGTTTTCCGCATTTTTATTATTCTCTTTGGGTAACATCGCATACGTGATCAGAGGCGAGTTTCGCACTGCGACGCCTGAGCCTATATCACCTTTACGCTTTCAACCAACTGGAGTGAGCATAATAAACCACAGAAATGACAAAGCCCCGGCTTGGGATAACCGGGGCTTTGCGGAGCGAGCTACGCCTTGAGGACTAGAAGTCGAACTTGACCCCAACCGTCAGATTACGACCCGGCAGCAGCACTTCATCCTTGATAAAGGACGAGTGCTGGCGGGCTTTCTCGTCCAGCAGGTTATTGGCGCGGGCATACAGCAGGTAGCCGAGATCCTCGCCAGCCTGACCGCGATAGCTCAAACCAGCGCCCAACATGGTGTAACCCGAAGTCGAGGTCTCGTCATCTGCGATGCGGCTCTGGCCCTTCACCCGGTAAGCTTCCACTTGCCCGGAAAGACCCGCACTGATGCGTTGATCAAAACGCACGCCCAACCGGCTCGCAGGAATGCGGGGCAGATTGCCGTCGCCCTTGAGCTTGCCGCGTACCCTATCGCCAAACAGGCTGACCTTCAGACCGTCAGTGGCCTGCAGACCTATAACACCTTCAACCCCATGCAGCACGGCGTCACGCTGGCGATACTCGAACTCGCGTACTCCGTCACCCGGATCGGTGCCGGCATCAGCCATATAGATAAAGTCGGAAATCTGATTACGATAGACACTCAGGTCGTAGGTGATCAGGCCCGCCAGCTTGCTCAGGCCGAACTCGATGTTGTAGCCCGTTTCCTTCTTCAGATCGGGATCGCCCACTTCGATGACCCCGGTCGCCGCGTGCGGTCCAAAGGCATACAGCTCCTCCGCACTGGGTAAGCGCTGCGAGCGTGAAAGGCTACCGCGCAGCGCGTAGTCCGGCGCAAAGCGCCACGTCGCGCCAGCCGAGGCCGAGGTACCGCTGTGCGACCGGTCTGGTGCCGCCACACCGGCGCGAATACCGTTGGCATCAATATCCTGCCAATCATGCCGCAGCCCCAGCTCATAGCGCCAGTCGCCGACCTTGAGCTCTTCCAGCAAAAACACTGCATGGCTGCGAGTCAGCGTGGGTATCAGATAATCCTCTTCGCCCTCGGCGGAGAAATCACGTCGGGAAGTCTGCCCACCGACCACGCCACGCCAGCCATGGAAAGGCTGATGAGTCAGCTCCAGACGCGCTTCGGTACCCTTGTTCTCAAACCGAGTGCCGACCACACCCTCCTCGATTTCGTCCTGCTCGTAATCGGTATGCGACACGCGCAGCTTGGCCAGCTCAAAACCGGCGAAGGGATCAGCGTACTCGCCGCGCACATCCCAGCGGCGCTGAACCATACTGATATAGGCACCGTGATCGCCTTCAGGTTCGTGATCATGATCGTGGTCGTCGTGATCACCGTGACCGCCACAGTGCCACTCGGTCTGGTGGTGGGTGTGGCAATCGATATGCTCATGCGCGAGCAGGCCGTACTCCTTTTCCTGGCGACTGAATGCAGCGCCCAGATAGCCGCGCTCGCCAATCCAACTCAAGCCCAGCGAATAGGACTCCGAATCATTGAACGCGCCTTCCTGCCGTGAAGGGTTGCCGGGTATCCGATAGGGATCGGCTTCCGATTTGCTCGCTTCGATATGCCCGGCAATCTGGCCCGCACCCATTGTCACGCCCACAGCACCGGCGCGCTCGTCCGCAACCGTATTGCCGCGCAGGTGCACATTCCCTTCAATACCTTTCTCGGGCACGTAGGTAGGCACCTTGCGGTCAATCAGATTGACCACGCCACCAATGGCGCCGCCGCCGTAGAGCAGGGTCGCCGGTCCTTTGAGTACCTCTATCTGTTCAACCAGCAGCGTATCGGTAGTAATGGCATGGTCTGGGCTGATGGTCGAGGCATCCATTACGTCGACGCCATCGCTCAGGACTCTGACCCGCGCGCCTTCAAGGCCGCGTATCACAGGGCGACCAACACCGGGGCCGAACCCCGAAGCATGTACCCCAGGCAGGCCGTTAAGCGTATCGCCCAGCGTCGCTTCAGTGCGCTGGGTCAATGCGTCCCCTCGCAGCACCTCCACCGGCGTTGTCATCTCCGTCGGGCGCGTATTCAAGGCCGAAGCAGTAACGGTTACCTCATCCAGCGCCAGTGGCTTTTCAGTTTGAGCAAACGCCGGTGCGCTGCAAGTCAGTGTGGCCATGGCCACCGACCAGGCTAACGGATGATGTAGCAATCTCATAGATCTCCCCTTGTGCATATTTTTGTGTGCGCAATGCGTCGCCAATAGCGAACCGGGGAGAATATAAACGTTATGTTATAACAATTGAATAAAAGAATGATCTGATTGTCGCTCGGGCCGCAGGCGAAGGCCATCAGCCTTAAGGCTCAATCGGATTCTTGATGCCGCGATCCGCAGGAAAAGTGCATGAGTATCGGTAATGTGATAATTGTCGAGAAACCCATTGCACAGCATAAATCCGGAATCGATTCCCGCGAGCACCTGGAGGCCACATTGATTTTACGCAACGCAGTCCAGCTCATCTGTTACCCCAACCGCATCGGTAACAACCTCAAAGACCTGCATACGGCGATCAATCGGCACCTGTCCGATGCCATCGGCGGCATTCACATACTGCCGTTCTTCCCCTCCAACGCTGACGGTGGCTTTTCGCCGCTGACTCACAAGGAAGTCGATCCGGCGTTTGGCACCTGGGAGGACATCGAGCGGCTCGCAGCGGAATACGACATCTGCTCGGATCTAACCGTGAATCACATCTCCGATGAATCCGAGCAGTTCAAGGATTTTCTGCAGAACGGCTTTGATTCGCCGTATGCCGAGCTCTTTGTACACGTCAACCGATTTGGCGAGATCACCCCGGATGACCTGGCCAAGATTCATATCCGCAAGGAGAAGGAGCCCTTTCGCGAGGTGACCTTCGCCGACGGCACTACCGACCGGGTCTGGTGCACCTTTACCGAGCGGCAGATCGACCTGAACTACGAGGCAGACATCACCTATCGCCTGATGGAGGAGTACATCCAGTTTCTTACCAGCAAGGGTATCAAGCTGCTGCGCCTGGATGCCTTTGGCTACACCACCAAGCGGATCGGCACCAGTTGCTTTCTGGTCGAGCCTGACGTCTATCGAATACTGGAGTGGGTCAATGAGACGGCGGCACGGCATGGCGCCGAGTGCCTGCCGGAGGTGCACGACCACACCAGCTTCCAGTATGCGATCAGCCGCCGCAATATGCATCCCTATGCGTTCGCCCTGCCCCCTTTGTTGCTGTACACGCTGCTCGACAACAACAGCGTCTACTTGAAGAACTGGCTGCGCATGTGCCCGCGCAACAGCATCACGGTGCTGGATACCCACGACGGTATCTGTATCCCGGATGTCGAAGGCGTGTTGCCCGAGAACAAGATTCGCGAACTGATCGACAACATCAACGCCCGCAGCGCCGACCCGATCCTGCGGCGCTCCGCCGCGCGGGTGAACAGCGTCGGCGCTATCTACCAACTCACTTGCACCTTCTACGATGCACTGATGAACCACGACGACAGCTACATCGCCGCCCGCGCCATTCAGTTCTTCACCCCTGGGATCCCCCAGGTGTATTACGTCGGGCTGCTGGCAGGTTGCAACGATGAGGAGCTGATGAACGCCACCGGCGAGCTGAGAGATATAAACCGGCATTTCTACAGCCTGGAGGAGATGGACGAGGCCATTGAGCAGCCCGTGGTCCAACGACTGCTGAAACTGATGCGCTTTCGCTCCAACTACCCGGCCTTTGATGGCCGCTTCGAGCTCAACTATTCGAACGACTCCAGCGTGGCCATGGCCTGGCGGCATGGCGACTATTATTGCCATTTGCTGGTGGATCTCAACTTCAAGACCGCCAGAATCAGTTATCTTGATGAAGAGGACTTTAGCGAAAAACTCTTTACCTGTTAGGCCATGGGTTAACAGCAAGACCACCTGGGAGATGATTGATGAGTCGTCATGTTGCAAATAGTGCGCAGGATCTGCATGGCGATCATGATCACGGCGAGGCAGGCGGGCACAGCCATGCGCCTGTCGTCACAACATCCAACGAGCGACGTCTGCTATTGGTATTTGGGCTGACCTTCGGTTACGCACTGATTCAAGCGGCGGGCGGCTGGCTGTCAGGCTCCCTGGCATTGATTGCCGATTCTGGCCATATGATTTCCGACGCCGCCGCCCTGCTGCTGGCACTGATCGCCTACCGCATCGCGCGCAAACCCGCCGATGCCACGCGCACTTATGGTTTTCATCGCATACGCGTGCTTGCGGCACTGGCCAACGGCGCCAGCCTGCTGATTCTGGTGATCTGGATCGGCTGGGAAGCCATCAGCCGGATCAATAGCCCGGTTGAGGTATTGGCCGGGCCAATGCTGATTGTCGCGGTGATCGGCCTGCTGGTGAATATTATTGGCGCCTGGACGCTCTGGTCCGGCAATCGCAACGATGGCAATCTGCGCGGCGCCCTGTTGCACGTTGTGGGCGATCTGCTCGGCTCGGTCGCAGCCATCGCGGCGGCCATCGGCATCATGCTGACGGGTTGGACTATTCTCGATCCGCTGCTGTCGATACTGGTCGCCCTGCTGGTGGTCAGATCAGCCTGGGGCCTGGTCACCGATTCGATCCGCGTGTTGCTTCAGGCCGCGCCACGCGGGCTGAATGCGCAGGCGGTCGAAATCGAATTGACCGGCCTACCTGGCGTATATGAAGCTGGCCATTTTCACGCCTGGACCCTGATGGATCAGACCTGCGTGGCGACCGTCCACGTCACCCCCAAACCAGGCACTGACGCCTTGACGCTGCCGCCTCTGGTGGCCGCATGGCTGAAGGAGCACTACCGTATCGAGCATGTGACTGTGCAGGTGGATCCGCCGGGGTGCCTGGTACAGGCGACGCATTAGAACAGGCTGCATGGGCTCGCGAATTCACCAGAAGTGACGGAGAGGCGAGAGCATTGTTGACCTCCACGCATGCCTCACATTCCACTTTCTCCGTTCTTGCGGACAAACCGTGTATGGCACGGCACAGGTGTTCCCACGTATTGAACCTGCACCTGGCCGGGCCAAACCTGCACCTTGATCGCTGCGCAACGCACTGTTCCATGATCGGACTAGCATCTTCAAACACCTGACCTACACTGCAAAAACGTGTGCAGCAGGACGCTGTACGCAACAACGCAGCACTAAGGCAGGAGCTCCCCATGTTTTCCAATCGTGCACGCCAGCAGAAAGCCAATCAACTCGCAGAACTCGAAGCCCTGGTTGAATCCCAGCGCCAGCAACTCAAGGCAGTCAAGGATAACGTCGCGCTCATTGAATTTACCCCGCAGGGTGAAATCATCACTGCCAACGGTCAGTTTCTGGCCGCGACGGGTTATTCCCTGTCAGAAATCACTGGAAAGCACCACCGGCTGTTCTGCAGCCAGGCGACAATCGCAGACCCCGCCTACGCCGAGTTCTGGCGGCAGCTTGCCGCTGGGAAAGCCCAACACGGGACATTCCGCAGAATTACCAAAAACGGCGAAACATTGTGGTTGGAGGCCTCGTATTTTCCGGTCTGTGACACCCAGGGCCGAACGATTCAGGTTCTCAAGATCGCCTACGACGTGACCGATCGACAGGAAGACTTGCGCGACAAAAATGCCATGTTCACAGCGCTGAACCGTTCCCTCGCCGTCATAGAGTTCACCCCGGACGGGCATATTCTCAAGGCCAATGACAACTTCCTGCAGACCATGGGTTATCGGCTTGCGGAGGTAAGCGGAAAGCATCACCGCATGTTTTGTCAGGATGGCTTCTATCGGGACAATCCACATTTCTGGGAATCCCTGGCATCCGGACAGTTCTTTTCCGGCCGGTTCGAACGGCGCCACGCTAATGGCGAGTCGATTTGGCTGGAGGCCACCTACAACCCGATCATGGACGAATACGGCAAAGTTCAAAGCGTTATCAAGTTTGCCTCCGACATTACTGAACGAGTCAATCACGCACTGCGTGCTGGAGAAGTAGCTGCAGCAACCTCGGAACAGGCATCGCAGATCACCCTGCAGGCCAAGCATGCGCTTGAGGAGGCGGTTGCCACCTCCGAACTGATCAGCCAGCAGGTTGATGAAGCCAACGCCATCAGCAAGATGTTGCAACAGCAGTCCAACAGCATAGGCGAAATCGTCACTACCATTCGCAGCATTGCCGAGCAGACCAATCTGCTAGCGCTCAACGCTGCCATTGAAGCCGCGCGTGCGGGTGAGTCCGGGCGCGGTTTTGCTGTGGTCGCGGATGAAGTAAGAACCCTGGCGGGCCGCACCAGCAAAGCCACCGGCGAAATCGCTTCTGTCGTCAGTGCCAATGCCGGGCTGATTGAACGGGCCAACACGCAGATGAACATGATCAGCGGATCATCGCATCAGGGGCAGGCATTGATTGCCAACGTCAGCTCCGGGTTGGTGGAGGTTGAGCATGGCGTTCAGCATCTGGCGGAAACCATCCATCAGATCGTGTCCTGATAGCGCATGACTGGCGTTACCCCGGCCGTCGAGCCAGCCAAAAAGTCAAAATGGATTCCCGCCTGCGCGCACTGCTGTCCGGAATAAATTCATAGCGGCAACGCCC
>CAXBEU010000024.1:0-62706 GCA_963974865.1 uncultured Pseudomonadaceae bacterium
GCGGCTGCAACCCTTCCAGTTAAGCCCCCAAAATTTATTCCGGACAGCAGTGCGCCTTCGCGGGAATGACGCGGTGGGGCAGGAGCCTCAAAACCCAAGCTGCAAGCGCGCAAACCGAGCATGAATAGTTCGATGTCTTGCTGTGCTCTGCCAAAGATCAAGTTGGATTCCCGCTTTCGCGGGAATGACGTAGTCTGGTATATCGGTACGGCTGCTGCTACGTCGCCCTTTGATACGCCGCTCTTTCATTAACCTACGTCATTCCCGCGCAGGCGGGAATCCAAGCGGACTGATGCCTTACGACGGAGCATATTAAGATATCCGACTTGGTTGAAGCTGGCTCGCAGCCAGGAGCCCCCAGCATCCACCCAACTATTCTCCGACCCTATCCCGTCATTCCCGAGAAAGCGGGAACCCATTTTGACTTTGCCTTACCAGCAGTGCATAAAAAAACCCGGCTCTCGCGAACCGGGTTTTCTTCAAGCTAATAGCTTCTAGCGTACAACTTACATATTCGGGTAGTTCGGCCCACCCGTACCTTCAGGCGCAACCCAGTTGATGTTCTGCGAAGGATCCTTGATGTCACAGGTCTTGCAGTGAACACAGTTCTGCGCGTTGATCTGGAAGCGCTTGTCGCCGTTATCAGCGGTCACCACTTCATATACGCCAGCCGGGCAGTAACGCTGCGCAGGCTCGTCGTACAGGGGCAGGTTCTTCTCGATCGGAATGCTCGGATCCTTGAGCTTGAGGTGAACCGGCTGATCCTCTTCATGGTTGGTATTGGACAGAAATACCGAGGACAGCTTGTCGAAGCTGATCACGCCATCGGGCTTCGGATAGGCGATCTTGGGCGCGTCCGCAGCCTTCTTCATGCAGGCGTAATCCGGCGTCGTGTCGTGCAGCGTCATCGGGATCTTGCCGCCGAACAGGTTCTGGTCGACAAAGTTGAACGCGCCACCCAGCAGCGGGCCAAACTTGTGGATGGCCGGGCCGAAGTTGCGTGAGCCGAACAGTTCGTCGTACAACCAGCTGGCCTTGAAGCCGTCGACGTAACCGGTCAGCTCATCACCACCGGTACGGCCGGCTTTCAATGCTTCCAGAACGGCGTCGGCTGCGAGCATGCCGGACTTCATCGCAGTGTGGCTACCCTTGATCTTGGCAAAGTTCAGTGTGCCCAGATCACAGCCGATCAGTGCGCCACCGGGGAAGACCATCTTCGGCAGGGAGTTCAAACCGCCTTTACAGATCGCACGGGCGCCGTAGGACACGCGCTTGCCGCCTTCCAGATACTGCTTGATCACCGGGTGATGCTTGTAACGCTGGAATTCATCAAAGGGCGACAGGTGCGGGTTGCTATAGGACAGATCCACGATCAGACCGACAACAATCTGATTGCCTTCGATGTGATAGAGGAAGGAGCCACCAGTGTTCTCATTCTTGGTGATATCCAGCGGCCAGCCGGCGGTGTGCACTACCAGACCTTCTTCATGCTTGGCGGGGTCGATGTCCCAGATTTCCTTGATGCCAATGCCGTAATGCTGGGCATCGGCGTCGGAATCGAGGTTGTAACGCTTGATCAGCTGCTTGCCGATGTGGCCACGGCAGCCTTCAGCAAACAGGGTGTACTTGGCACGCAGTTCCATACCTGGGGTATAGAAGCCTTCCTTCGGATTGCCTTCCCGGTCAACACCCAGGTCGCCGGTCAGGATGCCAGTGACAACGCCATTCTCATCGATCAGTGCTTCCTGAGCAGCAAAGCCAGGGTAAACTTCTACGCCCAGGTTTTCAGCCTGCTGAGCCATCCAGCGACACAGATTGCCCAGGGAGATGATGTAGTTGCCTTCGTTGTGCATGGTCTTGGGTACGAACAGACCGGGCACCTTGCTGGACTTTTCTGCACTGGTCAGCATATAGATGTCGTCACGGGTGACGGGGGTGTTCAATGGGGCACCCAGCTCTTTCCAATCGGGAAACAGCTCTTCCAGAGCGCGCGGCTCGAATATGGCACCAGAGAGGATGTGAGCGCCGACTTCGGAACCCTTCTCCACAACACAAACGCTGATATCTTGGCCGGTTTCGGCGGCTTGCTTCTTGATGCGACAAGCGGCAGCCAGCCCGGAAGGGCCTGCGCCTACGATGACAACGTCAAACTCCATGAATTCGCGTTCCACTATGTATCTCCTACTCTAGGCCGGATCTGAAAACGATTATGTAAGTGATCTTCCGTGATCGTGTAACCCGCGAGTATATCAGTCGTCAGGGCATGCTCCAATGCATAGATATGTCTCATCAGCTTTGACAATGCGACTTTATGCGCAGTTGCATGTATCGCAATATTGACCGGACGCGGCGAGCGAGGCAAGATCACGCCCTGTACGAAACCTGCTGCAGAGTTCAAAGCGTGAACGATCTAATTTATTTGGTCACGCTAAGCTGCAAATAGTTTCAGCCATTTTATCTAGGGAGGCTCCTGTGAAGATACTCGTCGCCGTTAAGCGCGTGGTCGATTACAACGTCAAGGTTCGCGTTAAAGCGGACAATTCCGGTGTCGATCTCGCCAACGTCAAGATGTCCATGAACCCCTTCTGCGAAATCGCCGTGGAAGAGGCTGTGCGCCTGAAAGAAAAAGGCGTTGCAACTGAAGTGATCGCCGTCTCCGTCGGCCCCGTGGCTGCCCAGGAGCAACTGCGTACCGCGCTGGCTCTGGGTGCAGATCGCGCCATTCTGGTTGAATCCGCCGATGACCTGAGCTCGCTGGCCATTGCCAAGCTGCTCAAGGCCGTTGTGGATAAAGAACAGCCCCAGCTGGTCATCCTCGGCAAGCAGGCGATTGATTCCGACAACAACCAGACAGGCCAGATGCTGGCAGCGCTGAGCGGTTACGGTCAGGGCACCTTTGCCTCTGCTGTTGAAGTCTCCGGTGACAGCGTCAAGGTTACCCGTGAAATCGACGGCGGCCTGCAGACCGTTGAGCTGAAACTGCCGGCAATCGTCACCACCGACCTGCGCCTGAACGAGCCACGCTACGCGTCGCTGCCGAACATCATGAAGGCCAAGAAGAAGCCGATGGAAAACCTTAAGCCCGAAGATCTGGGCGTGAGCGTGTCTTCTACCGTCAAGACCATCAAGGTAGAAGCCCCGGCCGCTCGCAGCGCGGGCATCAAGGTCAAGAGCGTCGACGAGCTGGTCGACAAACTCAAGAACGAAGCCAAGGTGATCTGAGATGACGATTCTAGTTATTGCTGAACACAACAACGCCGAGCTCAATGCCGCGACTCTGAACACTCTGGCCGCCGCTAAAGCCATTGGTGGTGACATCGACGTGCTGGTCGCAGGCGAAGGCTGCTCCGCCGTTGCTGATCAAGTGGCCAAGGCCGAAGGCGTGACCAAGGTCCTGCTGGCTGACAATGCCGCCTATGGCCACCAGTTGCCCGAGAACATCGCGCTGCTGATCGCCGAAGTGGGCAAAGGTCACAGCCACATCCTCTGCGCTGCCAGCACCAACGGTAAGAACTACGCCCCGCGCGTGGCTGCGCTGCTGGACGTGGATCAGATCTCCGAGATCATCGCTGTAGACAGCGCCGATACCTTCAAGCGCCCGATCTATGCCGGTAACGCGATTGCCACCGTGCAGTCCAGCGCCTCGGTCAAGGTCATCACCGTGCGCGCCACCGGCTTTGACGCCGTGGCAGCCGAAGGCGGCAGCGCCAGCGTCGAAGCCGTTTCCAGCGTCCAGGACGCCGGTGTATCGAGCTTTGTTGGCGAAGAGCTGGCCAAGTCCGACCGTCCAGAACTGGCCGGTGCCAAGATCGTCGTTTCCGGCGGCCGCGGCATGCAGAACGGTGACAACTTCAAGCACCTGTACTCGCTGGCTGACAAGCTCGGCGCCGCTGTTGGCGCTTCGCGTGCTGCGGTAGACGCAGGCTTCGTACCCAACGACATGCAGGTCGGTCAGACCGGCAAGATCGTCGCGCCTAACCTGTATATCGCTGTCGGCATCTCCGGTGCGATTCAGCATCTGGCCGGTATGAAAGACTCCAAAGTGATCGTCGCGATCAACAAGGACGAAGAAGCACCGATCTTCTCGGTTGCCGACTACGGCCTGGTTGCGGATCTGTTTGAAGCGATTCCGGAGTTGGAAAGCAAGGTGTAAGGGCGGCTTCAAGCGGCAAGCTTTAAGCTACAAGCCTTGAGAAAACCCCGGTTCGCGAGAGCCGGGGTTTTTTGTGGGCGGCTGGAAAGTCAACGTCAAAATGGATTCCCGCTTCGCGGGAATGACGGGGTAACAGAGAAAATGGAGAGACAATGGAGACCGATCTAGATATCCCAAATTTCGTCATTCCCGCGAAGCGGGAATCCATTTTGACCTTTTTCTCGGCCAAGCTAGCCCGCAAGGCTAAAGCGGGAAGCTCTCCAGCCGCTTACCATCCTCATCCACTTCCAGCACCCAGCCAGCTTTATCCCAATCCCCAAGCACAATCCGCTCCGCAGGCTCGCCCTCGATCATCAGGGTATGCACGGCAGGTCTGTGGGTATGGCCATGGATCAACGTTCGGACCTGGTGCTCACGCATCACTTCAGCCACCTGGCCCAGGTTGACGTCGGTGATGTCGCTGGGTTTCTGGCGGGTCTGGATCTGGCTTTCCGAGCGTAGTTTGCGGCCGATTTTGTGCCGCTGCTTGAGCGACAGATTGCGCAGAATAAACAGGCTCAGCGGGTTTCGCAGCAGCCGGCGCATCTTCATATAGCCCAGGTCATCAATGCACAGGCTGTCACCATGCATCAGCAGAACACGCTCGCCATTCAGGTTGACGACATAGGGGTCGGGGAGGAGGGTGCAGCGGGCGGCTTGGCAGAAGCGTTTGCCGATCAGAAAGTCGCGGTTGCCGTGCATGATGAAGACCTTGACCCCGGACTCGGCCAGTTCGGCGAGTACATTGATTACTTGCGCGGCGAGGGGGTTGGGGTCGTCGTCACCGAGCCAGACTTCAAAAAAGTCGCCAAGAATATACAGCTCATCGACGTGACGGGCGCGGTGCTCAAGGCAGTGCAAAAACGCCCGGGTGATGTCCGGGCGTTGTGCTTCAAGATGCAGGTCTGAAATAAACAGATAGCGCATCAGTAGCGGCTTTACTCGGTGAGTTCGGCGCGTTCGATGATCACATCGTCAGCGGGAACGTCCTGATGGCCGGCGCGCATGGTAGTAGGTACGGCTTTGATCTTGTTGACCACGTCCATGCCTTCAACCACTTTGCCAAATACGGTGTAACCCCAACCCTGAACGGTCGGCGCGCTGTGGTTCAGGAAGTCGTTGTCAGCTACGTTGATAAAGAACTGGGCGCTGGCGGAGTGCGGTTCCATGGTGCGGGCCATGGCGACGGTGCCCAGTGCATTGGCTACGCCATTGTTGGCTTCGTTCTTGATCGGGGCGCGGGCTTCTTTCTGCTTCATGCCCGGCTCAAAACCACCGCCCTGAACCATGAAGTTGGGGATCACGCGGTGGAAGATGGTGTTGTCGTAATGGCCATCGCGTACGTATTGCTTGAAGTTTTCGACGGTTTCCGGCGCCTTGTCGGCAAAGAGTTCCAGGGTGATGACACCGTGATTGGTATGCAGCTTGACCATGTAAGGCAGTCCTCGGACTAAAAAGTTGATTGAATGCCATGCCAGTACGCAGTCTGCGTTCAGGCGCTTGACACTTTGCGGTATGATAAGCGTTTTGGCCAATATGGCCTAGCCAAAATCCGTGACGCCCCACGGCGTTACCCGTAACGAGCCTTGCACACCTTATGAACAAACCGGAAACCACCGCACCCGCCCACTTCCTCAGGCAGATCGTTCGGGCTGACCTGGACAGCGGCAAGCACACCAAAGTAGTGACCCGTTTCCCGCCTGAGCCTAATGGCTATCTGCACATTGGCCATGCCAAGTCGATCTGTCTCAATTTCGGCCTGGCTCAGGAGTTCGGTGGCGACTGTCACCTGCGCTTTGATGACACCAATCCGGCCAAGGAAGAGCAGGAATACATTGATGCGATCAAGCAGGATGTAGAGTGGCTGGGTTTCCAGTGGGCCGGCAAGGTGCGTTATGCATCAGATTATTTCGACCAGTTGCATGCCTGGGCGATTGAGCTGATCAAATCAGGCAAGGCTTACGTCTGCGATCTGACCCCCGAGCAGGCTCGGGAGTACCGTGGCAACCTGACCGAGCCGGGCCGCAACAGCCCGTTCCGCGACCGTGGCGTTGACGAAAATCTCGACCTCTTTGCGCGCATGACCGCTGGCGAGTTTGCTGACGGCGCCAAGGTGCTGCGGGCCAAGATCGACATGGCTGCGCCGAATATGAACCTGCGTGATCCGATTCTGTATCGCATTCGTCATGCGCATCATCACCAGACCGGTGACAAGTGGTGCGTATACCCCAGCTATGATTTTACCCATGGTCAATCCGATGCGCTGGAAGGCATTACCCACTCCATTTGCACCCTGGAGTTCGAAGATCATCGCCCGCTGTATGAATGGTGCCTGAGTAATCTGCCGGTGCCAGCAACGCCACGTCAGTATGAATTTGCCCGCCTGAACCTGAACTACACGGTGACCAGCAAGCGCAAGCTCAAGCAATTGGTTGACGAGGGCCACGTCAATGGTTGGGACGACCCGCGCATGTCCACGCTCAGCGCATTCCGCCGCCGTGGTTACACGCCCGCGTCGCTGCGTGATTTCTGTGAACGCATCGGTGTGACCCGTTCTGACGCGGTGGTTGATATGGGCGTACTGGAGTTCTGTATCCGTGAAGATCTGGACGCCAGCGCGCCGCGCGCCATGTGCGTGCTGCGGCCGTTGAAAGTCACCATCACCAACTATCCGGAAGGCCAGACCGAGCAGTTGCATTTGCCGCGTCATCCCAAGGAAGACATGGGCGTTCGTGAGCTGCCGTTCAGCCGCGAGCTGTATATCGATCAGGACGACTTCATGGTCGATCCGCCCAAGGGCTACAAGCGTCTTCTGCCCGGCGGTGAAGTGCGCCTGCGCGGCAGTTACGTGATCCGTGCCGATGAAGCGGTTACCGACGATCAAGGCAATATTGTCGAGCTGTTGTGCTCCTATGATCCAGAGACGCTGGGCAAGAATCCCGAAGGTCGCAAGGTCAAAGGTGTGATCCACTGGGTGCCGGCGGCGCAGAGCGTCGAGTGTGAAGTGCGTCTGTATGACCGCCTGTTCCGCGCGCCCAACCCGGACAAGAACGAGGAGGGCAACACCTTCCTCGAGAACATCAACCCGGACTCTCTGGTGGTGCTGAGCGGTTGCCGTGCCGAACCGTCGCTGGCCACTGCTGAAGCGGAAGAGCGTTTCCAGTTCGAGCGCGAAGGCTATTTCTGCGTCGACCGCACCGATTCCACACCGGGCCGCCCGGTGTTCAATCGTACCGTGACACTCAGAGACTCCTGGGGCCAATAATGACGCTGTCGATCTACAACACGCTGAGCAAGACCAAAGCGCCTCTGGTGCCGCTGGAAGATAATCACGTGCGCCTGTATGTGTGCGGCATGACGGTATACGACTACTGCCATATCGGTCATGCGCGGGTCATGGTGGCCTTTGATGTGGTCGCACGCTGGTTGCGCTTTCGCGGCTACAAATTGACCTATGTGCGCAACATCACTGACATCGACGACAAGATCATCCGCCGCGCCAATGAAAACGGTGAAGGTTTTCTCGACCTGACCGGGCGCATGATCGCGGCGATGCACGAGGACGAAGCGCGGCTGAATGTGCTGCGCCCGGACATGGAGCCCAAGGCCAGCGATCATGTGCCGGGTATGCACGCGATGATCCAGACGCTGATCGACAAGGGTTATGCCTATGCGCCGGGTAATGGCGATGTGTATTACCGGGTGGGCAAGTTTGTCGGCTATGGCAAGCTGT
This sequence comes from uncultured Pseudomonadaceae bacterium, assembly GCA_963974865.1. GTDB lineage: Bacteria > Pseudomonadota > Gammaproteobacteria > Pseudomonadales > Pseudomonadaceae > Halopseudomonas. The sequence goes on from CAXBEU010000024.1 coordinate 7,926, forward strand.
CGCGCAAGAAGATTGAAGATCTGCGCATCGGTGCGCGTGTCGAGGTTGATGAGGCCAAGCAGGATCCGCTGGACTTTGTGCTCTGGAAGGGCGTCAAGCCCGGCGAGCCAAGTTGGCCGTCGCCCTGGGGCGAGGGTCGTCCGGGGTGGCATATCGAATGTTCGGTGATGTCCAACTGCTGCCTGGGCGATACCTTTGATATCCATGGCGGCGGGCCGGATCTGGTGTTCCCGCACCATGAAAACGAGATCGCCCAGAGCGAGGCGGCAAATGACAAGCCCTACGCCATGGCCTGGATGCACGCCGGCGCAGTGCGGGTCGACGGCGAGAAGATGTCCAAATCACTGGGCAATTTTTTCACCATTCGTGAAGTGCTGGAAAAGTACCATCCGGAAGTGGTGCGCTATCTGCTGGTTTCCAGCCATTACCGCAGCGCTATCAACTACTCCGAAGACAACCTGAAGGAGTCCAAGGGCGCGCTGGAGCGGTTTTACCATGCGCTCAAGGGCTTGCCGCGGGCGCCTGCCGCTGGCGGTGAGGCTTTCGTCGAGCGGTTCGGCGCGGCGATGGATGACGACTTCAACAGTCCGGAAGCCTGTGCGGTGCTGTTCGATATGGTCCGCGAAATCAACCGCCTCAAGGAGTCCGATCTGGATGCGGCGGCAGGTCTGGCGGCGCGCTTGCGTGAGCTGGCGGAAAGCCTCGGTTTGCTGCAGCTTGAGCCTGATACCTTCCTGCGCGCAGGTGCTGAAGGCCGGGTTGATGCGCAGGTGGTTGAACTGCTGATCAAGCAGCGCTTGCAGGCGCGTGCAGACAAGAATTGGGCCGAATCCGACCGTATTCGCGATGAACTGACCGCGATGGGCGTCGTGCTGGAAGACGGCAAGGGCGGTACTACCTGGCGACTGGCAGACTGACCATGGCGACCTTTGATATGCACGGCAAGGTGGCGTTGGTAACCGGTGCGGGCAGTGCAGAAGGCATTGGTTTTGCCACTGCCCGTTTGCTGTTCGAGGCTGGCGCCACGCTTGTGCTGACCTCGACTACCAACCGCATCTTTGATCGCCAGCGCGCGCTGGACGAAAGCGGCGAGCGCTGCCTGGCGCACGTGGCTGATCTGACCGATGCTGACCAAGTGGAGGAATTGGTCCAGCGTGCGATGGAGCGCTTCGGCCGTATCGATATCCTGATCAACAACGCGGGCATGACCCAGACCGGGGTTGATACACCCTTGCCCGAGTTGTTCCACAAACTGCCGTTTCTGCAGTGGCAGCGCGAGTTCGACCTGAACCTCAATACCTGCTTCCACGTTACCCGTGCGGTGCTGCCGCATATGCTGCAAACCGGGTATGGGCGGATCGTCAACATCGCTTCGGTAACCGGGCCGTTGGTGACCTTTCCGGGCACGGCTGGATACAGTGCCGCCAAGTCCGGCATGGTGGGGTTGACGCGAGCGGTAGCCCACGAGGTGGCCGGGCAGGGCATAACGGTTAACGCGGTGGCGCCAGGCTGGATAGCGACACACTCCAGTCAGCCGGAAGAAATTCAGGCGGGTTTGCATACCCCGGTAGGTCGAGCAGGCAAGCCGGAGGAAATTGCCCGTGTGGTGGTGTTTCTAGCCAGTGAAGGTTGCAGCTATCTGACCGGGCAAATGCTGGTCGTGGATGGTGGCAATAGCCTGCAGGAAATCAAGGGCTGAGCTGGTTTGCCCTTGATCTCCTGCGTTCAGCTTAACGCCAGATATCGTTCTTGATCTTTTCCTTCAGCTCCGGGTAGTCGGTTGCCTTGAACTTCGGCACCACGCCCGCCTTGCGTTGCCCCATATAATCCTTGGTCAGCTTCACTACCGTGCCAGAGAGCAGCACAATGGCGATCAGGTTGATGGTTGCCATCAGCCCCATGGACGCATCTGCAGCATTGAACACCGTAGCAACTGCCTGCATAGACCCCCACACCACCATACCCAGCGCGGCGATGCGAAGCACCGTCAGTCCTGCGGTGTTGCCTACTCCGAGAAAGGTCATTGCGTTCTCGGCATAGGAGTAGTTGGCCACAATCGAGGTGAAAGCAAAAAATAGAATGGCGATGGCGATGAAGTAAGAACCAGCGACACCAATATGCGACTCCATGGCTTGCTGGGTCAGCTGCGTGCCGGTGATGCCGGAGCCGGGCTCAAGCACACCGGAGAGGAGAATCATCACCGCCGTGGCCGTGCAGATGACGATGGTGTCGATAAATACACCCATGGCCTGCACCAGGCCTTGCGAGGAAGGGTGATGCGGCGCCGGGGTGGCGGTCGCTGCCACGTTCGGCGCCGAACCCATGCCGGCCTCGTTGGAAAACAGGCCGCGCTTGATACCATTGAGCATGGCTGCGGTAACAGAGCCTGCGGCTCCCCCTGCGGCTTCCTCAAGACCAAAGGCGCTCTTGATAATCATCGTCAGTACGCCGGGCACCTCAGTGATGTGCATGACCATCACAACCAGTGCCATGAGTACGTAGGCTGCGGCCATAAAGGGCACGATCACTTCTGCAAAGCGTGCGATCGACCGTAGCCCGCCAAAAATAACCAGGCCGGCACAGAAGGCAATGGCCAGACCTACCCACATTTTCGAAAAGCCAAAAGCACCCTCCATGGCATCAGCGATGGAGTTGGCCTGCACCGCGTTGAATACCAGGCCGAAGGAAATGATCAGGCAGACAGAGAACACACCACCTGCCCATGGCGCCTTAAGGCCCTTGGATATATAAAAGGCCGGCCCGCCGCGGTACTGACCCTTGCCATCACGCACCTTGTAAAGCTGCGCAAGGGTGCTTTCCGAATAGGCCGTTGCCATCCCCACCAGGGCAACCATCCACATCCAGAAGATGGCGCCAGCGCCGCCGAGATAAAGTGCTACCGCAACGCCCGCGATATTGCCCGTGCCTACACGTGAGGCGAGACTGGTACAGAGTGCCTGGAAAGGTGAAATGCCTGACTCGTCACTTTCCCGCGATCCCCGAATGGCTCTGACCATTTCACCAAAATGCAGGAACTGCAGAAAGCCCAACCTGATAGTGAAAAACACCCCGACGGCCAATAGGCCATAAATAAGCACGTAGCCCCAGAAAATATTGTTGAGAAAGTCAATAATTGCAGTCATTGAATCGCCTGATATAGGGAGGAACGGAGGGTTGAAATAGATACTAGTTGTGTTGATGCAAAGCGCCAGCCAGTTTCGTTGAAGATCCTCGTATAAGGCCACAAAAGCCCTGTTAATTGGCTGTATCCGACCTGTTATTCAGCTTGAGCCCAGCCTATATTGAATACGCGGTATACAGAGAAGCAGCGGTACATGCTGCCCACAGAACCAGGAGTTGCCATGTCCAGCCTGACGCCCGCCAATCTGACTATTCGTCCAAGACACATGGACTTCAGTTTGCCTGATCCATTACCACGCCACTGGCACAGTAATGATCCGTTCAAGACGCATTTCTTCAACGCCATGTCGGTGTTGTTTCCCGACGGTGAGCGTTTTTTTATCGACTCGGTCAGGTACTTTCGCGATCAGATAACCGATCCGGTCCTGAAGGAGCAGATTCGCGGTTTTATTGGTCAGGAAGGCCATCACAGCCGTGAACACATCGATTATAACAACCGATTGCGCGATCTGGGGTATGACATCAACCATCTGGAAACCCGGGTTAAAAAGCGCATTCGCTTTGTGCAGAAGAACTTTTCTGCCGAAAGGCAACTGGCCGGTACTGTGGCGATGGAACATTTCACTGCGATCATGGCCAACGCCATGCTGCGCGACCCGCAGTGGATAGAGGGTGCTACACCCAACCTGAAGCAGCTCTGGCGCTGGCACGCGCTGGAAGAAACCGAACACAAGGCAGTGGCCTTTGACGTCTATATGCAGGTCTGCGGCGATCGCAAGATCCTGCGCCGGGCGATGCGCCAGTCCACTTTCTTTTTCCTCAAGGATGTGACCCAGGGTACCTGGCACATGATGAAAAAAGATGGCGAGCTGAGTGTGAAGAGCTGGTTCAAGGGCATGTTGTGGCTGTGGGGGCCAAACGGGTTTTTCTCTCACCTCATCAGTGATTATCGTGACTTCTACAAGGCCGATTTTCACCCTTGGCAGCATAACAACGCCGATCTGATGGAATCGGTCGCTCGTGAATTTGAAGGTCTCCCCGCCTGAAGCGGGGTAACCTACGCGGCGCGGCCAGCCTGCTTATCCCTCCCCAACGCTGTTGATGCAACGGTGTGTTCCCTGAGGCGCAAGCACTGAGGGGAACACAGCCTGTTAGACTGCCCGCTCCTTGGAGTCGCCCCTCGCGATTCTGGTTTGCGGAGCGCAGTATGGTTGTCATCAACGCCCTGATTCCCGTGTTTGGCCTGATCTTGCTCGGTTACCTGCTGGGGTGGCGGCGTTGGGTGCCTACCCAGGCGGGCGACTCCCTCAGTTCAGTCACCTTCAAGCTCTTTATGCCGGTGCTGTTGTTCTCTGGTCTGGCCAAGGCTGATTTGGGGCAGGCGATGTCGCCACTGCTGGTGCTGGTCTATTTTGTGCCCGCGTTGACAGTATTCGTGGGGATCAATCTGCTGATGCATCGGCGTGCTGGACGGCCCACCAGTATGGGGCTGGCAGCAAGCTTCTCGAATAATGTGCTGGTCGGCATTCCGGTAGTCACCCTGGTGCTGGGCCAGGAATTTCTGGTGTACCTGTTTGCGATTCTGGTGTTTCACAGCCTGGTGCTATTCACTGCGCAAAGTCTGTACGCCGCGTTCTGGGCGGAGGGTGACTGCAAGGCATTTGATCTGCGTGCCGTGCTCAGGAACTTCGCCAATCCACTCATTATTGGCCTGTTATTGGGCGCACTACTCAATATGTCGGGCTTGCAGGTGCCGGCACCGCTTTGGCGCGCGGTGGAATGGTTGGCAGCTGCCGCCTTGCCCTGTGCGTTGCTGGTATTGGGCCTGAGTCTGTCTCATTACCGATTGCATATGAGCTTGAGTATGGGTGTGTTGACACTCAGCAAGCTGGTGCTCCTGCCGGTTCTGGTACTGCTGGGCGGCCTGCTGATTCCCGGCCTGGACCCACAGGCCCGCACGGTGCTGGTGATCATGGCGGCCTGCCCGACGGGCGTGAATGTCCTGGCCTTTTACATGGGGCCGGAGGATAACCGCATTATCAGCTCAGTGGTTTTTCTGTCCACTCTGCTATCAGCCATTACTTTGCCCCTGTGGTTGCTGCTAGTCGGCTGATATATGCGATTGTGCCAGGTGGCTATAGAACGCACTGCCGAGTCATGGTCTATGCTGAGGTAAAACAAGACTCACCTCAGGAGCCTACATGCCCGTAAAACTCTTCGTACCCCGAGAAGCGCGCCTGCATGAAAAACGCGTTGCCCTGGTTCCCGCCGTTGTTGAAAAGCTCTCCAAACTAGGTATCGACATCCACTTGCAAGCCGGCGCAGGTTTGGCCGCGCGTATCCCAGATGCCGCCTATGAGGCTGCTGGTGTGGTAATGGGCGGCCCGCCAACCGATGTTCAACTGATCTTCAGCGTACAGCCTCCCTCTGTTGCAGAAATCGAGCAGATGAAGCCGGGTACCGTGCTCTGCTGCTTTGTCTATGCGCACCGTGAGCTGGCAACGGTGCGCGCGCTGCGCGACGGGCAGATCACCTGCTTCGCCATGGAACTGGTGCCACGTATCACCCGTGCTCAGGCGATGGACGCGCTGTCGTCCCAGGCGGCTTTGGCGGGTTATTACGCGGCGCTGCTGGCGGCCACCAACCTGAATCGTATTCTGCCGATGATGACCACCGCTGTTGGCTCGCTGCGCCCGGCACGGGTGCTGGTGATGGGTGCGGGTGTAGCCGGTCTGCAGGCGCTGGCGACTGCCAAGCGACTGGGCGCCATGGTGGAAGGTTATGACGTACGGCCGGAGGTCAAGGAACAGGTGGAATCGGTAGGCGGCAAGTTTGTTGATACGGGCGTCTCTGCCAGCGGGCAGGGCGGCTACGCGCGTGAGTTGACCGAGGAGGAGCAGGCCAAGGTAGCCGAGGTGCTGACCCGGCATATTCAAACGGCCGATGCGGTGATCACCACAGCGTCCATCCCAGGCAGACCTAGCCCGAAGATCATCAGCGAAGCGCAGATCATGGGCATGAAGCCCGGCTCTGTGATTATCGACCTTGCAGCGGAAGGGGGTGGCAACACGCCGCTGACCCAGCCTGGCGAAACAGTCGAAGTGGGGCCGACCACCATAGTCGCGCCTTTGAATATTCCCAGCCATCTGGCCGAACACGCTTCAGAGCTCTATGCGCGCAACCTGCTCGCTTTGGTTGGACTGATGGTCAAGGAGGGTGAGCTAACACTGGATTGGGATGATGAGATTCTCGCCGGTGCGGTATTGACGCACGGCGGCCAGATCAAAAACGAGACGGCCAGAAAGGCTGCCGAATCAGGGGGAGAATGACCATGGACATGACCACGACTATTACGGGATTCGTTGCGCTCTATATCTTCATGTTGGCCGCGTTCACCGGCTACGAAATCATTGGTCGCGTTCCGGCCATTTTGCATACCCCGCTGATGTCCGGCTCCAATTTTATTCACGGGATTGTGGTGGTCGGTGCGATGTGGGCGTTGCTCAATGCGGCCACACCGCTGGAACAGGTGATCGGCTTCTTTGGCGTACTGCTGGGCGCCGGTAATGCGGCCGGCGGTTATGTGGTGACCGAACGGATGCTGGAGATGTTCAAGTCCAGCGACAAGAATGCCGACAAATCCGCCTCGACAGACAAGGAGTAGTCATGGATACCAGTCTGATTATCGAAGCGGCCTATTTTGTTGCGGCCCTGCTGTTTATCTACGGCTTGAAGCGCATGGCCAGCCCGAAAACCGCCCGGTCCGGCATTGTGGTGGCAGGGTGGGGCATGGTGCTGGCGGTCGCGGTCGCCTTTCTCTACGGGTTGGACGTGAATGAGCGCGCGCAGCCACATGTTGGCTTGAACCTGGGTCTGGTCATGATAGCGCTGGGCCTGGGCGTGGGTTGGGCATGGTACAGCGGCAAGAAGGTCGCAATGACCGATATGCCGCAGATGGTGGCGCTCTATAACGGCATGGGTGGTGGCGCTGCCGCTGCTATCGCAGCTATCGAGTTGTTCTCCGGCAATGCCCAGTCCCATGGCGTGGTGGTGACCATGCTGGCGGTGCTGGGCGGTCTGATTGGCGCCGTGGCGCTGTCCGGGTCTCTGGTTGCCTGGGCCAAGCTGGACGGCCGCATGAACAAGACCATGCGTCTGCCGGCCCAGCAACTGATCAATGCAGTGTTGTTTTTTGCAACCTTGGGGATAGGCGCGGCGATTACCGCAGCAGGGGTCGCCGGCGGCGAAGTATCGATGTTGCTGGTATCGCTATTCTTTATCCTGGCGCTGGCGCTGGGCGTACTGCTGACCACGCCCATCGGCGGCGCTGACATGCCTGTGGTGATCTCGCTGTACAACGCCTTCACCGGCCTGGCCGTCGCATTCGAGGGTTTTGTACTGCAGAATCCGGCCATGATTATCGCCGGTACTGTAGTGGGCTCTGCCGGTACTTTGCTCACGCTGATGATGGCCAAGGCGATGAATCGGCCCGTCTCCAACGTGATCTTCAGTCAATTTGGAGAGAGCGGCGGGGAGGGCGATGCAGACATCGAAGGCAGCATGAAGTCGGCTGAAGCCTCGGATGCTGCGATCGCCATGTACTACGCCAGCAAGGTCATCATTGTGCCCGGCTACGGTCTGGCCGTGGCCCAGGCGCAGCACAAGCTGTATGAATTCGTGAAGCTGTTGCAGAAGCAGGGCGTTGATGTGAAATTTGCCATCCACCCGGTGGCAGGGCGCATGCCGGGGCATATGAACGTGTTGCTCGCCGAGGCCGGTGTGCCCTACGACATCATCCACGATCTGGAAGATATCAACGAAGACTTTGCGCAAACAGACGTAGCCATCGTCATCGGCGCCAACGACGTGGTCAACCCCGCCGCCCGCACACGCAAATCCAGTCCCATCTACGGCATGCCGATTCTCAATGTTGATATGGCGCATCAGGCTTATGTGATTAAACGCGGGCAGGGCAAGGGCTACTCGGGAGTGGAGAACGAACTCTTTTATGCCGACAACACCTCAATGGTCTATGGCGATGCGCAAAAGGTCATGGCGCAGATGATTGAGGCGGTCAAGTCGCTGGGCTAAGCCCAGCGGCAAGCTACAAGCCTCAAGCTTCAAGCTAAACTCAAAAGCAGAAACCAGAAACCCCGGCATAAGCCGGGGTTTCTGCATTACTTGTAGCTTGCCGCTTGAAGCTTGCGGCTGCCCTCAGGCCGCGTTATAGCCGAAGATCGACTTGATCTCGAGGAAGTCCTCGAAGCCATAGTGACCCCATTCGCGGCCGTTGCCGGACTCCTTGTAGCCACCGAACGGCGCCTTGTTGTCCAGCGGCGCGCCGTTGAGGTGCACCATGCCGGTCCGGATACGCCGCGCCACGTTGCGAGCGCGATCCAGATTACTCGAGGACACATAACCGGACAGACCGTAGTTGGTGTCATTGGCGATGCGTACTGCCTCATCGTCATTCTCATAGCCGATAATGGCCAGCACCGGCCCGAAGACTTCTTCGCGCGCGATGGTCATGTCATTGGTCACATGGCTGAAGATGGTCGGCTTGACGTAATAACCCTTGGTCAGGCCTTCAGGGCGGTCCGGACCACCGACGATCAGCTTGGCATCCTCGGCAATACCATCCTTAATCAGGCCCTGGATCTTGCTCCACTGGGCCTTGGATACGACAGGACCTATCACGGTGTCTTCCGCATTCGGATCACCGGCTTTGACCTTGGCCGCAACCGTTTTGGCAATCTCTGCCACTTCATCCATACGGCTGTTGGGGACCAGCAGGCGCGTAGGGGCGTTGCAGGACTGACCGCTGTTGTTCATGCACGACATCACCGCATGGCCAACCATCTTTTCGAAATTGACATCGTCCAGCAGGATATTGGCGGATTTGCCGCCCAATTCCAACGCAACGCGCTTGATGGTGTCAGCACCGGCCTTCATCACCTGACGACCTGCACCGGTGGAGCCGGTGAACGACATCATATCGATACCCGGGTGCGACGACATTGCAGCGCCGACCGTTGGGCCATCGCCATTGACCAGGTTGAAGACGCCAGCCGGCACGCCTGCTTCCTCAAGAATTTCTGCGAGAATCAGCGCAGACAACGGCGCTACTTCGGAAGGCTTCAGCACCATGGTGCAGCCGGTGGCCAGAGCTGGCGCGACTTTGCAGGCCATCTGGTTCATCGGCCAGTTCCAGGGGGTAATCAGGCCACAAACACCGATAGGCTCCTTGACCACCAGCGTGGTGCCGATCTCTTCCTCGAATTCGAACTCTTTCAGGGCTTCCAGTGCCGCGGCAAAGTGGCCAATGCCGGACGGTGCCTGGGCGGTCTTGGCCAGTTTGGCCGGTGCGCCCATTTCAATGGAGATGGCCTTGGCCAGATCGGGCTGGCGCTTGGTCATGACTGCTATGATTTTTTCCAGCAGCGCAATTCGCTCTTCGCGGCTGGTTTGGGAATAGGTTTCAAAGGCGTTGCGCGCGGCTTCGACAGCCAGATCAACATCTTCCTTGTTACCCAGGGCGATGGTTGCGGCAACTTCTTCGTTGGCTGGATTGATAACGTCCAGCATCTGATCGCCCTTGGGTTGAACCCACTGGCCATTGATAAAAAACTCGGTGTAATGACTCATTTACAAAGACTCCTTATTGTACTGTTCGCAATTCAGCCAAAACGATAGCACTACCGGCGGCTTTGTATCAGCCATTTTTGTGTTTTAAGCAGTGTCCCATCTCAATTCAGGTTTTGCCTGTCAGCGCCTTGCCTGTTCAGCCGCCCTGCAAATGTCTTTATAATGCCCGGATTCAGCGCCTTGCGAGGCAGTGGAATACTTGACTAAATCGCTTGGCTATTGCATTATGCGCCGCATGTACAACAGGTTCGGGATTGCTAATGCGACTGACCACTAAAGGCCGCTACGCGGTGACTGCCATGCTGGATCTGGCGCTGCACGAGGATCAGGGCCCTATAACCCTGGCCGATATTTCGCAGCGTCAGGGCGTGTCTATCTCCTATCTGGAACAGCTATTCGCCAAGCTGCGGCGCTGCCGTCTGGTAGAGAGCGTTCGCGGACCTGGTGGTGGTTACCGGCTGTCTGGCGGCCCGGCTGCGATCAGCGTGGCTCAGATTGTCGAAGCAGTAAACGATTCCATGGACGCTACCCGTTGCCTGGGTCGGGGCGACTGTCAGCAGGGCGAGGTTTGCCTGACGCACCATCTGTGGTCCGATCTGAGTGACCGTTTGCACCAGTTTCTGAGCGATATCAGCCTGGCTGATCTGGTTTCTCGCGAGGATATCCAACGTGTGCGCAATCGCCAGGATAACGCCAGCTGCATCAGCAGTCAGAGCGTGTCCCAGTTGGAGCGCATTATCTGAAGCGGCCTGCAAGAGCCGCTCGATCATTGCTGGTGGGTTCGCCTGAAAACGGTTGACCGCCAACAAGCCTGATTTGACGTAGCAGCCTGGCCAATTGCTTTGGCTGCCTGATTGAGGTGATACCGTGACTGAACAAGTCGAGAGTCTTATCAAGAAGGACTATGCGGCTGGATTTCATTCCGCCATTGAGTCCGATACCTTGCCGCCCGGTCTGGATGAAAGCGTTGTGCGCTTTATTTCCGAAAAGAAGGGTGAGCCGGAATGGTTGCTCGAGTGGCGGCTGAAGGCCTTCCGCGCCTGGCAGGAAATGGAAGAGCCCACCTGGGCCCACGTGCATTATCCGGAGATCGATTTCCAGGCGGTGTCCTACTTCTCATCGCCGAAAAGCATGGCTGATAAGCCCAAGAGCCTGGCCGAGGTTGATCCTGAACTGATCGCGACCTATGAAAAGCTCGGCATTCCCTTGCACGAACAGGAAATGCTCGCTGGTGTGGCAGTAGATGCGGTTTTCGATTCGGTCTCGGTTGTCACTACCTTCCGCGCCAAGCTGGAAGAGGCGGGCGTGATCTTCTGCCCGATCAGCGAGGCGGTGCACCGTTGCCCGGAGCTGGTCAAGAAGTACCTCGGTAGCGTCGTGCCGCAGAAGGATAACTACTACGCCGCCTTGAACTGTGCGGTGTTCTCGGACGGCTCCTTTGTCTACATCCCCAAGGGCGTGCGTTGCCCTATGGAGCTCTCGACCTATTTCCGTATCAACGAGATGAACACCGGGCAGTTCGAGCGCACGCTGATCATTGCCGAGGAAGGCTCGCACGTCAGCTACCTCGAAGGTTGCACCGCGCCGATGCGTGACGAAAATCAGCTGCACGCAGCGGTCGTCGAACTGGTCGCACTGGATAACGCGACTATCAAGTATTCCACGGTGCAGAACTGGTACCCGGGTAACGCGGAAGGCAAGGGCGGCATTTACAACTTCGTCACCAAGCGCGGCATTTGCCATACCAACGCGAAGATTTCCTGGACCCAGGTGGAAACCGGCTCGGCCGTGACCTGGAAATACCCCAGCTGCATCCTCAAGGGTGACAACAGCGTGGGCGAATTCTACTCGGTAGCGCTGACCAATAACTTCCAGCAGGCTGATACCGGCACCAAGATGATTCACCTGGGCAAGAATACCCGCTCAACCATCATCGCCAAGGGTATTTCCGCCGGACGCAGTAACAGTGCCTATCGCGGTCTGGTGCGATTCAATCCGGGTGCGGATGGAGCGCGTAACTTTACCCAGTGCGATTCCCTGCTTATTGGTGATCAGTGCGGCGCGCATACCTTCCCGTATATCGAAAGCCGCAATCCGACAGCAGTGGTCGAGCATGAAGCCACCACCTCCAAGGTCAGTGATGACCAGATGTTCCTCTGCCAGCAGCGCGGCCTGGACGCGGAAAAAGCCATCTCCATGATTGTCAACGGCTTCTGCCGTGAGGTGTTCAAGGAGCTGCCAATGGAGTTTGCGGTGGAAGCGGGCAAGTTGCTGGAAGTCAGTCTGGAAGGTTCGGTGGGTTAACCCGTCGCCACGACTGACATCCCTTTAATTCAACAGTTATCAGGCAGTGAATATGTTACATATCAAGGATTTGTACGCGAAAGTAGGTGATAAGGATGAAGATATCCTCAAGGGTCTGAGCATCGACATCAAGCCCGGTGAAGTGCATGCCATCATGGGGCCCAATGGCTCTGGCAAAAGCACCTTGGGCAATGTGTTGTCCGGCCGCCCTGGCTATGAAGCCACAGCTGGGACTATCACCTTCAAGGGTCAGAATCTGCTGGAGCTGGATACCGAAGAGCGTGCGCGTGAAGGCCTGTTTCTGGCTTTCCAGTACCCGGTAGAAATCCCCGGCGTCAGCAACATGGAATTTCTCAAGGTGTCTCTGGATGCCAAGCGCAAGCACGCTGGGCTGCCAGAGCTGTCTTCGGTCGAGTTCATGAAGCTGGCGCGTGAAACCAGCAAGCGTGTGGATCTGGACGCCAGTTTCCTCAAGCGCGGCGTGAACGAAGGTTTCTCCGGTGGCGAGAAGAAGCGCAACGAGATCATGCAGATGATGCTGCTGGAGCCCTCACTGTGCATTCTTGATGAAACCGACTCCGGGCTGGATATCGACGCCCTTCAGGTAGTTGCCGATGGCGTCAACAGCATGCGCGACAGCCAGCGCAGCTTTATCGTCGTTACCCACTACCAGCGTCTGCTCGACTATATCGTGCCGGACTATGTACACGTGTTGGCCGGCGGCCGCATTGTCAAATCCGGTGACAAGAGTCTGGCCCTGGAGCTGGAAGCCAAAGGCTACGGCTGGCTGGAAAACGAGGTTGCTTGAGTCTATGACTGATTTTCAACAACATGCGCTGAAGCTGGCTGAACAGCAAAGCAGCCCCGAATGGCTGGCGCCTTTGCGTGAGCAGGGCGCCGCCCGTTGGGCCGCCACTGCCTGGCCAACGCGCAAGACCGAAATGTGGAAATACACCCCGCTAACGCCGCTGCAGACTGCTTGCCCGACACAGTGGGCGATCAAGCCTGATGGCGACTGGCAAGATGGTATTGAGCCGATCGAAGAGCTGGATGCCACGCGTCTGGTGTTTATCAATGGCCAGTTTGCTGCCGAGCACTCCAGCGCCTTGCCGGAAGGTGTGGTGCGTTTTGCTGACGCCAATGCGGCGCAGAGCGAGCTGATCAAGCAGCACCTGGGCACTGTGGTAGACGCAGAACGTCATCTGTTTGCCGCCCTGAGCAACGCCTGGGCTGCCGATGGCATTCTGGTGCAGGTGGCGGCGGGGCAGCAACTGAGCAAGCCGGTTTACGTGCTCAACGTTTCTACCCCCGAGGCTGAGCCTGCCGTCAGCAATCAGCGCCTGCTGATCGTTCTGGGTGAGAACAGCCAGGCTGAAGTGATTGAGCACTTCCTTTCAAGCGCAGAGCAGCAGAACGGTTTTGTGAATACCCTGACCGAAGTCGTGGTGGGCGCCAATGCGCAGGTACAGCACTACCGTATCAATCTGGAGCAGGAAGACCTGTTGCATGTCGGTGGCGTGCATGTTGATCTGCACCGTTCCTCGCGCTTCTACGGCTTTACTATCGCCCAGGGTAGCCGCCTCAAGCGGATTGACTATCAGGTCAATCACCGCGGTGAAGGCGCGCACCTGGAGCTGCACGGCGTTTACTTGCCGCGTAACAAGCAGTTGATCGACTACCACACCAACGTCGAGCATTGCGTGCCGCACTGCACCACCAATGAAGTGTTCCGCGGCATTGTCGGCGACGCCTCCAAGGCGGTCTTCAATGGGCGCATTCATATTCATCCGCAGGCGCAGAAAACTCTGGCCGAGCTGAGCAACAAGAACCTGCTCACCTCGCATCAGGCTGAAATCAATACCAAGCCTGAGCTGGAGATCTACGCCGACGACGTGCGGTGCGCGCACGGCGCGACCATCAGCCAGTTGGATCAGACCTCGCTGTTCTATCTGCAGAGCCGTGGCGTGTCCAAGGCCGATGCGATGAGCATGCTGAGCTTTGGATTTATCAACGAGCTGCTCAACGACGTGCCGGAGCCGGCGATTCAGCACTATCTGCGCCCACGCCTGGCCGCGCTGTTCGGCCGCGAGGACACGGAGCTGGGGCAACTGGCCTATGAGTGAGCAAGCGCTGAGAGCAGCCGACGGATTTAACCCCGAGCGTATTCGCGCGGATTTCCCGATTCTGGACCAGCAGGTCAATGGCCATCCGCTGGTGTATCTGGATAACGCAGCGACCACGCAGAAGCCCGAAGCGGTAATCCAGGCGATTGTCGATTATTACCGCCACGACAACAGCAATGTGCACCGTGGTGCGCATGCCCTGGCTGAGCGTGCGACGGAAAAATTCGAGAACGCGCGTCGCAAGGTGGCGGCCTTTATCAATGCTGCCGAATCGCGCCAGATTATCTGGACCAAAGGCACCACTGAAGGCTTGAACCTGGTCGCGGCTACCTGGGGGCGGGTCAATCTGCAGCCAGGTGACCGGGTGTTGGTCTCCGCCATGGAGCACCATTCCAATATCGTGCCCTGGCAGATGATTGCTGCCGAGAAGGGCGCCACGGTGGAAGCTATCCCGGTGGATGCTACCGGCACCATCGATATGGCCGCCTACGCTGGCATGCTGGATGAGCGGGTCAAGATGGTTTCCTGCGGACACGTCTCCAACGCCTTTGGCACCATCAACCCGATCCAGGAAATTATCCGCCTGGCGCATGAAGCTGGCGCGCTGTGCATGATCGACGGTGCACAGGGTATTGGGCATTGGGCGGTGGATGTGCAGGCGCTGGATTGCGATTTCTACGTATTTTCCGCCCACAAGCTGTTCGGGCCTACTGGTCTGGGCGTGTTGTACGGCAAGGTGGCACTGCTTGAAGCCATGCCGCCTTACCAGGGCGGTGGCGAGATGATCGAGAGTGTCAGCTTCGGTGGCACGACCTATAACCAGTTGCCCTACAAGTTTGAAGCCGGTACGCCGGACATTGCCGGGGTGATTGCCCTGGGCGCCGCCGTTGATTATGTCAACAGCTACGACCGAGTCGCTGCGGCGGCCCATGAGCAGGCGCTGCTTGCCTATGCCGAAGACAAGGCGCGGGCCACACCCGGTCTGACACTGGTCGGCACGGCGGCGAACAAGACTGCCGTCATGAGTTTTCTGCTGGAAGGTGCGCATCCGCATGATGTCGGCATGCTGCTTGATCAGCAGGGCGTGGCCGTACGCACCGGCAACCATTGCGCGCAGCCGATCATGGATCAGTACGGCATACCGGGTACGGTGCGCGCCAGTTTCAGTATCTACAATACTTTCGCAGATGTTGATCGCTTGTTTGAAGCGCTGACCAAGGTCAGGCAGTTTCTGTGATCAATCTCTGTATTCCTAAAGGAGTCATGGCATGAGCGTTGAATCCTTCGATCCCGGCAGCCAGGTGGTTACAGTGACGCCTGCTGCGCTGGAACACTTTCGTCGTCAGCTTGGTTCACAAGCAGGCAAGGCGGTGCGTCTGAGTGTGAAAAAGAGCGGTTGCACGGGCTTTATGTACGTGATCGACATGGTCGAGCAGGGCGCTGACAGCGATCTGCATTACCAGCTCGATGAGCAAGTCGAGCTGCTGATTGACCGCAACAGCCTGGACGTGCTCTCCGGCACCGAAATCGACCTGGTCAAAGAGGGTATCAACCGTCAGATCAGGTTCATCAATCCCAACGTCAAAGACCAGTGTGGTTGCGGCGAAAGCTTTAGTGTGAGCTGACAATGGAAAGACGTATGGTGGTAGCGCAGGCCGATTGCCCGGCGCGCCGAGTTCCGGATGGCACGCCGCTGACCATTCCCAAAGATACCTTTGTAACCATCACTCAGGCCTTGGGCGGTAACTATACCGTCACTTACAACGGGCAGATGGTCCGCGTGGACGGTACTGATGCGGCCAACCTGGGCCTGGAGCCGGAGTTGCTCAGCTTTCCGCAGCCCACTGATGATCAGGTCAGCGAGAACCAGGTGTGGGAAGCGCTGCGCACGGTCTATGACCCGGAAATACCGGTAGATCTGGTGAATCTGGGTTTGATCTACGCGGTCGACATTGATCAGGCAGCAAAGCGTGTGGATATCCGCATGACGCTGACAGCACCGGCCTGTGGCATGGGCCCGGTATTGGTAGGTGATGTCGAGTATCGCGTGCGCCGCGTGCCCAATGTGGATGTGGTCAAGGTCGAGCTGGTGTTTGATCCACCCTGGAGTCGCGAGATGATGAGCGAAGAGGCTCAACTGGAAACCGGGATGTTCTTTTGAGCGGGTTCGACAAGGTGCGGATTCTATAAGGTGATTGACGCATGAGTGAGTTTGGTACCGATATCAGCAGCGAAGACATCATTGAAACATTGGCGTTTTTTGACGGCTGGGAAGACCGCTACAAGTACATCATTGATCTGGGCCGCGAACTGCCTGCGATGGACGACAGCCTGCGCACCGAGGAACATATCGTTCGCGGCTGTCAGAGCCAGGTGTGGCTGGCGAGCGAAGAGCGTGACGGGCATCTCTATTTCACGGCTGATAGCGATGCTTTTATCGTCAAGGGCTTGCTTGCCGTGGTACTGGCGGCTTATAACGGCAAGACGCCTTCAGCTATCAGGGAATTCGATATTGAAGGCTATTTTGAACAGCTGAATCTGATCAAGCACCTGAGTGTCACCCGTGGTAATGGCTTGCGGGCGATGGTCAAACGGATACAGGCAACGGCGCAGGCCCGAATTGAGGGCTAACAGGTATTGATAGCAGGCGATCGCGCCATGATCGCCCCAGGCTATTGTAGGGCAGGGAGACTGGTTATAGAGTGCGCCATCGTTTAGGTGGCCCCTCGGGCATAAAAATAATAGCGCCATTTTAGAGTTCTACACGGGATTCTATGCAGAGCATCTTGATTCGTCTTAGAGAAGACTTTCAGTTATCCATCATCACCCTGGTCGGGCTGTGCTCGCTGATTGGTATTACTCCGTATATTGTCTTTCGTCTGCTGGAAGGCAATTTGTGGATAGGGTTGATCGATACCTTTCTGGTGATAAGTACCGGGTTCTCGGTGCTCTATGCCTGGCGCACTGGCGACACCATCCGGCCCGGACAGTTTCTCGCGATCATCTATTCCGCAGGCGCCGTGTTCGTCTCGATCAAACTCGGCGTCAATGGCCTGTTCTGGTTCTACACGCTCATTCTGTTCAATTTTTTCGTCGTGCCGCCGCTGCAAAGCGCCATGGCTACCTCGGCCGCTCTGACGGCTGTCTGCATCTATGGATATATGCATCCAGGCCAGGTATTTGAAAGCCATTATCAGATGACCTCCTTCGCGGTGACCTGCCTGATAGCCAGCCTGTTTGCCTCTGTATTTGCCTATCGTGGTCGCCGACAACGCGAACAGCTGATTGAACTGGCGGCTTTGGATCCTTTGACCCGTGCTGGCAATCGAAGAGCCATGGACCGCGAGCTTGACATTGCCATGGCTGAGTATCAGCGTCACGCCACCCGATACGGTCTCCTGGTGCTTGATCTGGATTGGTTCAAGGAGGTTAACGACGTACACGGACACAAGGCTGGCGATCAGGTGCTGATGGAGTTCACCCGGATAGTCGTCAAGAGCTGCAGAAAATCTGATCGGCTATTTCGCATGGGCGGAGAGGAGTTTGTACTCCTGCTACCGATGGTTGATCGTCAAGGCCTGGAACAGGCCGCCAGGCACATCTGCATGAGCGTGGCAGAGCAATTAAGAAGCCCTGGCGGGCCGGTAACGGTATCCATTGGTGGCTGCATGCTGCACGACCACCCCAGTACCGATGCCTGGATGCATGAAGCTGATCAGTGTCTATACCAGGCCAAGGATCAAGGGCGTGACGGCTATGCCATCAGCGCTGCGGGCAAACCGGCCTAGACCCGCTTTCAGGGATAAGAGCTGAACACGGATGTTTTCTTCTGCTGATCCAGGCTGATCACATCATAGGCGTCCACCCGATCACCCATTTCCATGCCTGGAGAGCCTGCCGGCATGCCCGGTACAGCCAGACCGAGAATGTCTGGTTTGTTGCGCATGCTGAGAATATCTGCCGCTGGTACATGCCCCTCGATAAACCGGCCGTCCACTACGCCGGTATGACATGACGCCAGTTCCTGCGGAACACCAAGTTGACGCTTGACCTCGCTCATGTTCTTCTCAACATGATCCGTTACGCTGAATCCGTTGTTTTCAAGATGCTCTATCCAGGCTTTGCAGCAGCCACAATTGGGGTCTCTGTAAACGTCAATTGCAACGGCGTCCGCGGCTTGAACGGAAGAGCCTAGAAGACTGGCGAGTATTGCGAGCGAAGTGATCAGGCGTTTCATAGGGCATTCCTTGATTTTTTGCCAGGGTATCGACTCGCGGGTATGCGGGCAATGTATCCCGATCGATATCGGCGCTCAGTTGTATTACATCATGTTTGTCTGGAGTCCACTCGAATGAGTCACAATTTGCAGCATTACCTGCAATCGTCATTGGCGCAGCAGTATCAGGACCTGGAACGGAACATTGGCCATTTAGCCGATCCCTCGGCAACTGAAGCTCTGCATGATGTTCGCATAGCCATGCGCAGGCTGCGCAGCCTTCTCAGGCCCTGGAGAGAGCAGGGCGGTTGGTTTGCTAAGGTTGAACACATTGCCGCTGATCTTGGCCGTGATACCAGCCCCTCCCGAGACAGGCAGGTCCTGATCCAGGAATTGGAAAAACACGGGCTGCTCTACCAGACGCTTTCCCGCCGTGAAATCATGATCACCGCCTGCCGTATGCACGGTAGCGATCCGCGTTATGCATTGCTGATGTTGGCTATCTTGGCGCTTCAGGAGCGGCTCGCGGACGGCAGTCATAATGGCCAGCTCAGTCCGGCGGCGCTAGCCGACTTTGCTGACAAGCTGGTCGCAGAACTCCGTAAAACACTGCGTAAATCCCATCCGGACCTGCACGAGGTTCGTATAAAAATCAAGAAGCTACGGTACTTGTATCAAGCTTATCCTGATCATTTGCAGCCGAGTGCCAAACTGCTCAAGGCACTAAAACGGGCACAAGCGGAATTAGGGGAGTGGCACGACAACCTGCAATGGCTGATCACGTCCGAGAGGGAACTCGATCTGAAGGGCTGTCGATTGTACTGGCAGCAGGAAATTGATATCAGAGCCGCGCGGGCACAGAAAAGACTGAAAAAGCTGCGCAAGTTATTGCGCAGCATGGCCTGACGGCGGGGTGTTCAGCGGCGGGCGATGACCCATACGGCGTGAACAATACCGGGAATATAGCCGAGCAAGGTCAGCAGAATATTCAACCAGAACGCGCCAGCAAAGCCGACTTGAAGAAAAACCCCGACGGGCGGCAGCAGTATGGCAAAGATGATGCGGATCAGATCCATTGGTGTACTCCTTTAATTGATTTCCAACACTCCGACGCCTTACCGCGCCTTTTGTTCCCCAGGCTGCTGCGGGCTACTCGGTGGGCGAGGCAAGATCGGCAGGACTAACGCGCCGGCAATCAAACCCCAGAACGCCGAGCCGATCGAGAACAAGGTGAATCCGGAAGCCGTCACCATAAACGCGATGAGCGCCGCCTCGCGCTCGCCGGGGTTTTCCATCGCCTTGCTCAGCCCGCCAGCGATAGAGCCGAGCAAGGCCAGTGCCGCAATCGAGATGACCAATGCCCCGGGCAACGCCATGAACAGCACGGTCAAGGTGCCGGCAAACAGGGCTATCACGCCGAACAGGATCCCGCAAAACACCGCGGCAGTGTAGCGTCTGGCCGGATCCGAATGGGCCTCGAGCCCGGTACAGATAGCGGCGCTGATAGCCGCCAGATTGATGCCGTGGGAGCCAAACGGGGCGAGCAGCACCGACATCAAACCGGTGAGCGACAGTATGGGTGCTGGATCGACTTCATAACCGTCAGATTTCAGTATGGCCAGGCCAGGCAGGTTTTGTGACGTCATCGCAACGATATACAGGGGCAAACCGATACTGATCATGGCGCTCAGCGAGAAGCTGGGTGTCGTCCACTCGGGCAGCGTCAACTGCCATTGCACCTCGGGTAGGTTGAGCATCCCCGTCAACCAGGCGGCCAGCGTGCCGCATAGCAACGCCAGCAATACGGCGTAACGCGCAAACCAGCGCTTGGCCAGCAGGTAACCCAGGAACATCACCAGCACCAGGCCGATCTGCTCCTGCGCTGCGAGGAAAATCTGGCTGCCGATACGAAACAGGATCCCGGCCAGAAGCGCTGCTGCCAGGGACGCCGGGAGCCAGCGCATCAAGCGCGCCACAGTCGAGCTGACACCACTGAGCAGCATCAATACACCGCAGAACATGAATGCGCCGATAGCGTCGCTGTAGCTGACGCCGGGCAGGCTGGTTATCAACAATGCAGCGCCCGGCGTCGACCAGACGACGACCAGCGGCAGGCGAAAACGCAATGACAGCGCGACTGTGCACAGCGCCATGCCGATGGAAAGAGCCCAGATCCAGGACGCAATTTGTGCATTGCTGAGTTCAGCAGCCTGGCCGGCTTGCACCATCAGAATGACCGAGCTGCTGTAGCCGGTAAGCATGGCCACAAAGCCGGCGGTCAGGGTAGACAGGCTGGTATCGCGCCTCAGAGAAGGCGGTTGTGTGGAGGGAGGAGTTTTGAAGTGCATCATTGGCCGTTTCAGCGAGAAGATTGAATACGGCACACAATAGCCCCGATGCCCTTTCTGACTGTAATACAGCCAGAAAGGGATTGGTCGAAACAGTTGGCACCCGAGGGTGCCGGTTTAAAGCAGGACTAGCTCACAAGATGCCTGTGCATCAGAACTGGTAGGTAGCTGACAGCCACAGCCGGCGACCTTCCTCCAGTGTGCCTGCGGTCGATTGGGCCGACTGGATATAATCCGAAGCCCAGCCTGTCGCGCCGGTATTGGTGGTGTAGAAACTGCCCTCCGTGAAGTCCTTGCCCAGCAAGTTGTAGATAGTCGCATTCAGGGTCAGATCGTCAGTGGCCTGCAAAGAGCCGCCAAGATGGAAGACCTGGTAGGCCTTGAGATCGCCCGCTGCGTCCTGCAGTGCACGGTTAGCCGCGGTCAGGTTCTCGTAGCGGTCGGTAAAGCGCGCCCGCTCACTGCGGTACTCACCCTTGAACCACAGATTGATGCGCTGGGTCGCTGCCCAGTTCAGGCGTGCATACAACAGGTGATCAGGTGTATTGGTCAGTGGGGCGCCTTTGTTGATACCGCTCTTCTGCTCGCTGTCGGTATAGGTGTAGTTGGCGCTCAGGCTCCAGGCCGGGGCAAACTCCCAGCGGCTACCCAGCTCAATGCCCTGGGTTTCTGCCTTGCCGATATTGGTGCTCTGGGAAAAACTGTCCTGGGTAAAGCCACTGCCAAAACTGATACAGCCTGGCTGATTCGGGGTAGTGCTGGAGAAGCAGTTGGCGATCGGCGTGCCGTCGTCGATCTTGTCCTTGAACCTGTTGTGGAACAGGGTGACGTTGGCGCTGAAGTTATCCAGGTTATCGTAATAGGCGCCGAATTCGGTGTTAGTGGTCGTTTCCGGTTCAAGGTTGGGGCTACCTATTGTCAAGGTAGCGCCCTGGCCCGTTACGCCACTGATGCCGTCATGCAACTGGTTCAGCGTTGGGGTCTTGTAACCTTTGCTGACGCCGCCTTTGAGCGTCCAGTTATCGGTGGTATTCCAGACAATATAGGCGCGCGGGCTGAAGTTGCCGCCGAAAGCCTCGTGATCCTCGTAGCGGCCACCCAGTGTCAGGGCCAGATCATCGAGAATCCGCCATTCATCTTCGGCAAACAGTGCCCAGGACGTCTGCTGGAAAGTCTCATCGGCAATGCCGTCGGTGACTTCGGCATCCCACCATTGCGCACCAACGGTCGCGATATGTGATTGACCCACGGGTGCGACCAACTTGGTGTCAAACACGATGTCGCGTGATTCCAGTTCGCGGTCCGAGCCGATGACGATGTCCGGGTAGCCCACATAGCTGTTGCCAATGGGGTTGCCAGGAATAGTGCGACCGATGGTTTCGGTGGTGCTGTGGGTCAGGCTGCTGGTGGTGGTGCCAAAGCCAAGACGGCCCTGGTGACTGAGCGCAATCTGTTCACGCTCGAAACGCAGGCGGTCAGCGTAACCGTTGGCGAGCAGGGGCGCATCCGTGGTGCATCCGGTGCTCGCATTGCCGCCGCTTTTGCCATCCAGGTTGCCTAGCTGACAGTCGTCGTTCTCGTAGCGTTGGGCGCTGCGATCCAGATCCAGAGAAATGTCGTGGTCGGCGTTGGGCGTTAGGTTCAGACGCACACCCGCGGTGTAGTTGCGGCCCTCGACGGGCGACGCGCCGCGTTTGCTGACGTTGGTGTCGTTATCAAAGGTCAGGTCGGACTCTTCGCGGTCATACAGGCTGCCGCGTACGGCCAGCCCGAGTAAACCGTCGATCAAAGGCCCACTGGTGTAGAGGCTGGCATTGCTGGTGGCGCCGTAATCGCTGTCTTCCTGGAAGGTATGATCCACCGTCACGGAGCTGGCCCATTCAGTGCCCACTTTCTTGGTGATGATATTGACCACACCGCCCATTGCGTCCGAGCCATAGAGTGTCGACATCGGCCCACGAATCACTTCGATCCTTTCTATAGCGGACAGCGGAGGCATGAAGCTGGTGGCGGTTTCATTAAAGCCATTGGGGGTGACGTTACCAGCGGTATTCTGCCTGCGGCCGTCGATCAGAATAAGTGTGTATTCGCTGGGCAGGCCGCGGATGCTGATGTCCAGACCGCCGGTTTTACCTGTGCCCTGGCGGATATCCACGCCTTCGACGCCGTCCAGCGCCTGCGCCAGATTGGCGTAGCGGTTCTGTTGCAGATCTTCATTGCTGATGACGCTGATGCTGGCCGGCGCATCGGTGATCTTCTGCTCGAAGCCGGAAGCCGGAAGCCGTTATCACGGTATCGGCCAGTCGAACGCGGTCCTCGTTTGCCAATGCCACGCTGCTTGCGAGCAGAGTTACACCGGTAATCAATCCTTTGGTCAGCCATACAACCTTGTCATTTCGCGTCATGCCGATCTACTCCCCCAGGGTCGCCCATGGGCCGCCGTTAAAAGTTACTCTCGAATGCAATCAAGAATAATTATCATTTGATTGAGCGGAAGCGATTTTATGGTTGCTGGAAATAAAGTTCCATGGTGCAAAGCGCAACGCGAGGTTGAATAAAATGGAACAGATGCCACATGTTCGCATTTGACAATACGTCTCATTATATGCAGCATTGACTGTTTGTGAGAGGCGCCTCCATATCGTGATGCGCCCGTATTCCGCCATCCGCGCGGAGATGAGTGGTAGGGTCAGGAGAGGTTCTGTTTGGTAAACCATGATTTCAATGAGTTAACGGTGTTTGCTGCGGTGGTTGAGCAGGGTGGCCTTACACCCGTCGCCAATAGTCTGGGTTTGCCTAAATCGACGCTCAGCAGGCGCATTAGCCAATTGGAAACGCGGGTAGGGCAGCGTTTGTTGCTCAGGCATTCCAATCGACTTACGCCGACCGAGGCGGGGAACCTCTTTTACCAATATTGTCGTGAACTGATCGATCTCGCGGAGCGCAGTCAACAGGCCCTGGACGATCTGCGCGAGGAGGCCAGCGGTCACCTGATACTGCATGTGCACAACGCATTTGAGCGGGGCTGGCTGCCTGCGGTACTGGATGCTTTTTTGCAGCGCTACCCAGAGATTCGGCTGGATGTTCAGGTGAGCTCAAGGGCGCCTGCTTTTGATCAGGACAGTGCAGGCGATCTATGGCTTTGGTTAGGCGACCTTGAAGCGACAGGGCTGCGCTCGGATATTCTGGGGACCTGGCGCACGGCACTCTACGCAAGCCCTGATTATGCGGCCGAACAGGGGCTGCCAGAGCACCCCGAGCAGTTGGAAGAGCACGCCTGGGTCGACGTGCTGTTGACGGCGAATCAGCCGCTAACGCTCGCACACGCGACAGAAGAAGCATATTTTTTTGCGCCTACTGCCTCCCGACTGAAGGTCGATAGCCTGGTTCTGCAGGCAGATGCGATAGTGCGTGGAAAGGGGATTGGTGTACTGCCGAGCTGGTATGCATCCCGTTACGAGAATGCACACCCAGGCAGCTTTGTACCCTGCCTGACTTCGTGGCAGCCCGATAGTCTGCCGGTAGTGCTGCTGAGCAATTTTGGTCATCCGGCGAAGAAGGTCGCAGCCTTGCAAGCCTGGCTGCGTGCGGCTGTGCCGGATGCCTGGCAGGCCGACTAAAGCGGCGAGCTATTTAAGCCGGCGTTCGATACCCATCTGCACCAGAATTTTTGCCGAAATCTCTTCCACTGAAAAGGTGGTTGAGTTGACGAAGGAGATATTCTCGCGGCGGAACAGATTCTCCACCTCGCGCACCTCGAATTCGCATTGCGGAAAACTGGCATAACGGCTGTTGGGTCGGCGCTGCTCGCGAATGCTGGCCAGGCGCTCGGGCTCGATAGTCAGGCCAAACAGCTTTTCCTTGTGCTGTTTGAGCGCAGGCGGCAACTGCAGGCGCTCCATGTCATCTTCAGTGAGGGGGTAATTGGCTGCGCGAATACCGTATTGCAATGCGAGGTAGATGCAGGTGGGGGTCTTGCCGCAACGCGACACGCCGACCAGTATGATGTCGGCGTTATCATACTGTTGAGTGCGTGCACCATCGTCGTTGTCCATCGCGAAATGAACGGCGTCTATACGATCCTGATAATGGTGATTGTGCTGAATCGAGTGAGATTTGCCTACGGAATAAGAAGACCCATCACCCAGTTCCTGCTCCAGCGGCGCCAGGAAAGTGGAAAAGATGTCGATCATGTAGCCGTTGCAGCTAGCCAGTTCCGAGCGAATTTCGCTATTGACCACGGTATCAAAAATAATTGGCCGGGCACCGTCACGCTCGGCAGCTGCGTTGATTTGTTGTACCATGTTCCGCGCTTTTTCAACCGTATCGACGTAGGGCCTGATGAGCTTGGTGAACTCAATGTTCTCGAATTGCGACAGCAGGCTCTGACCCAGTGTTTCGGCAGTGATGCCGGTACCGTCGGAAATGAAAAAAGCGGTGCGTTTCATGCGTGAAGCCTTAATATGTCGGTGGCTGAGGGCGGCTGGCAGTTGAAATGCCGCGCTGGTCTCTGTATCGGCATTGTGGCGCATTTGTCTCAGACAGGCCAGATATCCGCCTTGTAGCGGAGCTAAAATTCATTGATTTACGGAGAGATCACCTTGTTAGAGTACGTAGTGTCCTTCGAGCATCTGGGCGTTCATGACGTCGAGCGAGTTGGTGGCAAGAATGCCTCCCTTGGCGAAATGATCAGCAACCTGGCCCACGCCGGTGTCTCCGTCCCCGGCGGTTTTGCCACCACGGCTGACGCCTACCGTGAATTTCTGGAACAAAGTGGTCTGAACGAACGTATCCATGCGGCGCTCGACGCGCTGGATGTGGAAGATGTCAATGCGCTGGCCCGTACCGGCAAACAGATCCGTGAATGGGTCATGGACGCGCCATTCCCCGAGGCACTGGATCAAGCGATCCGCAGCGCGTTCGCAGAGCTCTCCAACGGTAATGAGAATCTGGCTGTGGCAGTACGTTCTTCTGCTACTGCAGAAGACCTGCCCGATGCCTCCTTCGCCGGCCAGCAGGAAACCTTCCTGAATATTCGCGGCGTGGACAATGTGATCCGCGCAGCGAAAGAGGTGTTTGCTTCCCTCTTCAACGACCGTGCTATTGCCTACCGCGTGCATCAGGGTTTTGACCACAAGCTGGTCGCCCTGTCTGCTGGCGTGCAGCGTATGGTGCGCTCCGAAACCGGTACTGCCGGCGTGATGTTCACCCTGGATACCGAATCGGGCTTTCGTGATGTGGTCTTTATCACCGGTGCTTACGGCCTGGGCGAGACCGTGGTACAAGGCGCGGTCAATCCTGACGAGTTCTATGTACACAAGCCTACGCTTGAGGCCGGTCGCCCTGCGATCCTGCGTCGCAACCTGGGCAGCAAGGCGATCAAGATGGTCTACGGGGAAGTCGCCAGTGCCGGCCGCTCGGTCAAGACGGTGGACGTCGACAAGGAAGAGCGCTCGCGCTTCTGCCTGAGCGATGAGGAAGTCACCAATCTGTCCCGCCAGGCACTGATCATCGAGAAACACTACGGTCGGCCGATGGATATCGAGTGGGCCAAGGATGGTGACGACAACCAGCTCTATATCGTTCAGGCCCGTCCCGAGACAGTCAAAAGCCGCAATAACGTCAACGTTATGGAACGCTACCTGCTCAAGGAAAAGGGCGAGATTCTGGTAGAGGGCCGTGCCATTGGCCAGCGTATCGGGGCAGGGCGGGTACGCATCATTCACAACGTCAGCGAGATGGACAAGGTTCAACCTGGCGATGTACTGGTCTCCGACATGACCGATCCCGATTGGGAACCGGTGATGAAGCGTGCCAGCGCGATTGTCACCAACCGCGGCGGCCGCACTTGTCACGCGGCGATCATTGCCCGCGAGCTGGGCATTCCAGCGGTCGTCGGCACCGGCAACGCCACCTCGCAACTCTATGATGGCCAGGAAGTGACCGTGTCCTGTGCCGAGGGCGATACCGGCATGATCTACGCCGGTCAGTTGTCCTTCGATATTCGCACCAACAGTGTCGACGCGATGCCTGCGCTGCCGTTCAAGATCATGATGAACGTCGGCAACCCGGATCGCGCGTTTGATTTCGCCAATCTGCCCAACGAAGGGGTAGGTCTGGCGCGTCTGGAGTTCATCATCAATCGCATGATCGGTGTACACCCAAAGGCGCTATTGAATTTCGACAGCTTGCCCGCCGATGTGCGCGACAGCGTCGAGAAGCGCATTGCCGGCTATGATGATCCGGTCGGCTTTTATATCGAGAAGCTGGTTGAGGGTATCAGCACGCTGGCTGCGGCATTCTGGCCGAAGAAGGTCATTGTGCGGCTGTCGGATTTCAAATCGAATGAATATGCCAACCTGATCGGTGGCCGGCTGTACGAGCCGGAGGAAGAAAACCCGATGCTCGGCTTCCGTGGCGCCTCACGTTATATCAGTGACTCGTTCCGCGACTGTTTCGAGCTGGAATGTCGCGCTATGAAGTATGTGCGCGATGTCATGGGGCTGACCAACGTCGAAATCATGGTGCCTTTCGTGCGTACCGTCGGTGAAGCCAAGCAGGTTGTCGAGCTACTCGGCGAGAACGGCCTCAAGCGTGGCGAGAATGGCTTGCGCCTGATCATGATGTGCGAATTGCCGGCGAACGCGTTGCTGGCAGAGGAATTCCTCGAGCACTTTGACGGTTTCTCCATCGGCTCCAACGATCTGACTCAGTTGACGCTGGGCCTTGATCGCGATTCCGGGATTATTGCCCACCTGTTTGACGAGCGTAATGCGGCGGTCAAGAAGCTGCTGGCGATGGCCATTTCCGCCTGTCAGGCCGCTGATAAATATATCGGCATTTGCGGGCAGGGCCCTTCGGATCACCCGGATCTGGCACGCTGGCTGATGCAGCAGGGGATTGAAAGCGTTTCATTGAACCCGGACTCGGTGATGGATACCTGGTTCTTCCTGTCTGAAAACGCACTGGAGGAAAATTGATATGCATTATGTAACCCCCGATCTCTGTGATGCTTATCCGGACGTGGCCGTGGTTGAACCGATGTTCAGCAATTTTGGCGGGCACGACTCCTTCGGTGGTGAGATCGTCACCGTCAAGTGTTTCGAAGACAACTCCGTGGTCAAGGAGCAGGTCGAACTCGACGGCCGCGGCAAGGTCATGGTCGTCGATGGCGGTGGTTCCTTGCGTCGTGCGCTGCTTGGCGACATGTTGGCCGAAAAGGCCGCCAAAAACGGCTGGGAAGGGATCATTGTCTACGGCTGTGTGCGGGATGTGGACGTGCTGGCTCAAACCCCTCTGGGCATCCAGGCGTTGGCAAGCCACCCGATGAAAACCGACAAGCGCGGTATCGGCGATCTCAACGTCGCAGTGGCTTTCGCCGGGGTTACCTTCAGGCCGGGCGAGTTCGTGTATGCCGACAATAACGGCATTATCGTCTCGGCTCAGGCGCTGGACATGCCTGCCTGAGCGATACCTGAGCAATACAATGTCACCTGCGCCTCAGCAGGTGACATTCTCCCGCCTCCGTGCGTCCAAACAAGGTAACGCTACCTGCGGAGGTGATGATGGAAGACCCAATTGAAAGCCGGCTGCGCGAGTTGATGCGAGAGCAGTCGGACCAGTCGACACCGGTCGAAGAACATCGGCTTGACCGGGTTCTGCACAAAGCCCATATGCATGCAGGCTTTTTTGATCTGATCAATCTGTTTGCGCGCTGGGGTTGGGTGTTGTCCGAAGGTGGGTCCAGGGCACTGAAACATTCCCGGCCAGTCAGTCGGCGCGCCCCACGGGCTAGCCAGTCCGTGAGTCCTGAATCAACAGAGAAGAGCTGAGCATGGAACTGGATATCTGGAGTCAGAGCTTTGTAGGCGCCATGGCCACTTTGTGGAACAAGGTCGCCGCGTTTATTCCCAATCTGGTCGCTGCACTCTTTATAGTGTTGCTCGGCCTGGTTATCGCCAAGGTAGTCGATACCCTGCTGAGCAAAGGTCTGGCCAAGCTTGGGCTGGATCGGTTGATGGCGGGTGCTGGCGTTAACAAGATGCTCAAGCGCATCGGAATCAATGCCCCGATGTCGACTGTGATCGGCAAGATAGTCTACTGGTTCATTGTACTGACCTTTATAGTTTCGGCGGCGGAATCTCTCGGTCTTGCCAGGGTGTCAGCGACGCTGGATGCCTTTACGCTCTACCTTCCCAAGGTGCTGGGCGCCGCGTTGATTCTGCTTGCCGGCTTGCTGCTATCACATCTGGTAAACGGCGTGGTGCGCGGCGCAGCAGAGAGCATTGGTGCGGATTACGCCATCGGACTGGGTCGGTTTGTTCAGGGTTTGCTGGTCATCATTACCGTGTCTTTGGCTATCGGCCAGTTACAGATTGAAACGGCGCTGCTCAATACGGTGATCGCCATCGTGCTGGTGTCCTTCGGTGCTGCGGCAGCTCTGGCTCTTGGGCTGGGAAGCCGCGACGTGGTCAGCCAGATTATTGCCGGTATCTATGTGCGTGAGCTTTATCAGGTAGGCGATCGTATCCGAGTCGATGAGTTGGAAGGCGTGATCGAAGAAATCGGCACGGTGAAGACCCAGTTGCTCGACGACGAGGGGCAGATTGTCTCCATCTCGAACCGCACCCTGATAGCCCAACGCGTGTCACGCTGACGGTGCCAGTCTCTGCCTTTTCCGGTGATTGCGTACCTTGACTAGCCCACACCAGACAACCCGTTACAACCCTGCCGAGCTGTCGGATGAGGAGTTGGTGGCCAGAGCCAATCGGGAGCTGTTTCATACTACCGTGGCTTATGAGGAGCTGATGCGCCGTTACCAGCGCACGCTCTTCAATGTCTGCGCGCGCTATTTGGGTAATGATCGCGATGCGGATGATGTGTGCCAGGAAGTCATGCTCAAGGTGCTACACGGGTTGCGGCAATTTGAAGGCAAAGCAAAATTCAAGACCTGGTTATATAGTATTACTTACAACGAATGTATTACTCAGTACCGCAAGGAAAAACGTAAACGGCGTTTAATGGACGCGCTAAGTCTGGACCTGGGCGAGACCGAAGAAGTTGTAGAAAGTTCCACACATGTTGTTACTGATCGGTCTAGTCTTGATCGGTGGCTGGTACATGTAAATCAGGTGGATCGTGAGATTCTGGTCCTGCGATTCGTCGCAGAGCTGGAATTTCAGGAGATTGCCGACATTATGCATATGGGCTTAAGCGCGACTAAAATGCGTTATAAAAGGGCGCTAGAGAAATTACGTAAAAGCATAGACAACCCCTTTTAAACTTTTTTCAATAGAGCTATTTGCATTCTGAGTTTTCTGTTATACTCACCGGGAGTTTTGCGCAAGTTAACGTCCTAATATGGATTTGATGGGGATTCACAAATGAAATTGAAAAACACTTTGGGTATTGTTGTTGGTGCCGTTGTCGCTGCTTCTGCCTTGCCAGTCATGGCTCAGAGCGCCGGTTCCGTTGAAGTTGAAGCGTTTGCAGATCGCTACTTCACAGACAGCTACCGCGACATGAACGACGGTGCTCTGGTGGGTGGCGGTATCGGTTACTTCCTGACTGATGACGTGCTGCTGAACGTTAACCTGGGTAAATACACCAATCTTGAAGACGACGCTACTGGCGAAGACATCGACGGTCGTTTGATGGCTGTTGAAGCTGTTTACCACTTCGGTCAGAGCAACGTCCGTCCTTATATCTCTGGCGGTTTCGGTCACCAGGAACTGGATCAGGTTGGCACCAGCCAGCGTGACCGTACCACCATGGCTATGGCCGGCGTTGGTATCAAAAACTACCTGAGCGACAACTTCTTCGTTAAAGCTGGCGTTGATGCTCTGTACGGTCTGGACAGCAAGAACACCGAATGGTCCGCCGGTATCGGCCTGGGTCTGAACTTCGGTGGCGCTGCTGCTCCTGTTGCTGAAGCTGCTCCTGCACCGGCCCCTGCACCTGCTCCGGCTCCACAGCCTGAGCCAGAAATGCAGTCAGTCCGCGTTGAGCTGGATGTCAAGTTCGATTTCGATCGTGACACCATCCGCCCTGAATTCCGTCAGGACATTCAGAGCCTGGCTGAGTTCATGAAGACCTATCCTTCAGTAACTACTACTGTTGAAGGTCACACTGACTCCGTCGGTAGCGACACTTACAACCAGAACCTGTCTGAGCGTCGTGCCAACTCGGTACGTGAAGCTCTGATCAGCGAAGGTGTTGACTCTTCACGCGTTAGCTCTGTCGGTTACGGCGAAGCCCGTCCGATTGCTGACAACGAGACTGATTCTGGCCGTGCCATGAACCGTCGCGTTGAAGCTGAAGTAGAAGCTGAAGTAGAAGTTCGTTAATAACGACTGCTTAGCTTGAAAAAACCCGGCTTAGGCCGGGTTTTTTTATGTCTGTATTTTGTCCAGAGCTCGGGGGAGGGTTGCTATGTTCAAGCGTTGTGAATGTAATTCACACCTGGGAAGCGAAAGCGGAAGTCATCTGGCATGGGGGTGACTTTTGACGTTGTGAAGTCATAAAACACGAAGCCTGATTTGGCCAGGGCAACCAGCTCACCACCAATCGCTTTGGTGATGCGGAAGATGATATCCCCGCCGTATTTATTCAGATCCATCATGCCTACTTCAAAGATCAATGCATCGCGAGCAAAGGCCTCGCGCTTGTAGGTCGTCGCGAGGTCGGTAACGATAATCCCCGTATCCTTGTCGCTAACCTCTTCAATGCCGAACTGAAAGAGAAAGCGTGCCCGAGCCTCGGAAATCATTGAGACCATCGAGTCGTTAGCCAGATGTTTGCCAGCATTGATGTCGGTAATGCGGACAGTCAGCTGGGTAGTGAAGTAGAACTGGTTTTCAGGAAATTCCAAGGTAAGACGTGCCATGCGGTTGAACCTGTTGCGACGTGGGTGCCAGCCTGGTTCTACTCCTGTCAGGAGCGGTCTTGGCCAGCTAGGTAAAGGACAACTGGAAAGGGCGGCATTGTACTGAAGATGGCTACGCACAGACAGTGCGAGCCGATAACCGGAAGAAAAAAGGCCACCCGAAGGTGGCCTTTTCAAACACTCACCTGCTCAGCTATCAGCCAAACTGGTTCATGGTGTTGTCTTTACCGCCAGCCTTCAGAGCCGCTTCGCCAGCGAAGTACTCTTTATGGTTGTCACCGATGTCGGAGCCAGCCATGTTCTGGTGCTTGACGCAGGCGATACCCTGACGCAGTTCCTGACGCTGAACGCCCTTGACGTAAGCCAGCATGCCTTGCTCTGCGAAGTAACCCTTGGCCAGGTTGTCGGTAGACAGCGCGGCAGTGTGGTACGTCGGCAGAGTGATCAAGTGGTGGAAGATACCCGCTTCACGTGAGCCATCGGCCTGGAAGGTGCGGATCTTCTCGTCAGCGATCTGAGCCAGTTCAGTTTCGTCGTAATCGACGCTCATCAGCTTGGCACGATCGTAAGAGGACATGTCCTTGCCTTCAGCAGTCATGGTATCGAATACCTGCTGACGGAAGTTCAGAGTCCAGTTGAAGGACGGGCTGTTGTTGTAAACCAGCTTGGCGGTCGGAATGACTTCGCGGATGCGGTTGACCATGGCAGCGATCTGGCCAACGTGTGGCTTCTCGGTTTCGATCCACAGCAGGTCAGCGCCGTTCTGCAGGGAAGTGATGCAGTCCAGGATAACGCGATCTTCGCCAGTGCCAGCACGGAACTGGAACAGGTTGCTTGGCAGACGCTTGGGACGCAGCAGCTTGCCGTCACGGTTCAGAACGACGTCGCCGTTCTTCATGTCAGTAGCAGAGACTTCTTCGCAATCCAGGAAGGAGTTGTACTGGTCGCCCAGGTCGCCTGGCTCTTTAGTCACGGCGATCTGCTTGGTCAGGCCAGCACCCAGAGAGTCGGTACGGGCAACGATCACGCCATCATCAACGCCCAGTTCAAGGAACGCGTAACGAACAGCGTTGATCTTGGCCAGGAAGTCTTCATGGGGAACGGTAACCTTGCCATCCTGGTGACCGCACTGCTTCTCGTCAGACACCTGGTTTTCGATCTGGATGCAGCAAGCACCCGCTTCGATCATCTTCTTGGCCAGCAGGTAGGTGGCTTCAGGGTTACCGAAACCAGCATCGATGTCGGCAATGATCGGCACAACGTGAGTTTCGAAGTTGTCGATCTTGGCCTGGACTTCATCCTGTTTGGACTTGTCGCCAGCGTCGCGGGCAGCATCCAGATCCATGAACAGCAGATCCAGTTCACGGGCGTCAGCTTGACGCAGGAAGGTGTACAGCTCTTCGATCAGGCCGGAAACAGCAGTCTTTTCGTGCATGGACTGGTCAGGCAGTGGGCCGAAATCGGAGCGCAGGGCCGCAACCATCCAGCCGGACAGGTACAGGTAACGCTTGTTGGTGGTCTTCAGGTGCTTCTTGATGGAAATCAGCTTCTGCTGACCGATGAAGCCGTGCCAGCAGCCCAGGGACTGGGTGTAGACAGAGGAGTCAGCATCGTACTCGGCCATGTCTTTACGCATGATGGCAGCAGTGTACTTGGCGATGTCCAGACCGGTCTTGAAGCGGTTCTGGGCGCGCATGCGGGCGACGGACTCGGGGTTGATAGCGCTCCAGCTGTTGCCTGCAGATTCTTTCAGAGCGGCTACGGCTTTGATGTCGTTTAGATAAGCTGACATGGTCAATCCTTCAAGGTTTGCGTTTGGTTTAGCACCGCAGCGTGTCTTAACAGGACTGAAAAAAAGGAATCCACAAGGGGAGGAGGCATGAGCAGGTGAATGACTGAAACTGCCGAGCATGATCTGTGTCATGCATACCCTGGACATAGATATATCCGCAGGTAGAGCAGTGAATCAAACAATCATTCAGACTGACGTTAAATCGCTTCCCCGTCCCTCAGGACAACTTCGTTCCAGTCGCAACCTCGTCGAACGGCCTTGTGAGCTGTTGAGACACTGATCGATCCAGTGGTTCATGGATCCGATCCGGAGAGCCCTTTCGGACCCCCTGGCTAGCGGGAGCGACGCAATAATGCGACTTGATCGAAGAGAAGTCAATGCGCATGTAGTGTTTTTTTAATGCCACTACACTTTTCATACAGTGTGTTATTTTTCAGCCCTCAGTCAGTTCATACGCTCGATCCTGAGGCGGATACTGCTGTCGTTCTGACTGCGTGTACTGGTGCTGCGGCCGATATCGCTGCCGCTGCTGCGCGCGCTATCACCAATACCGCCAACGGTGACCCATTCGCCGAGGCGCGTTGTGACTACGGTCTCGGTTTGCTGCACGTCAATGACCCGATTGTCGCTGCGATTGACGCTGTCATTGTTGGCACTCAGGGTAATAGTCGCCATTTCACCATTCAGGCGAACCGTTGCGTAAAACCCCTGGGTGACGTTGCGGTACTGGGTCCCTTCGATGACCCGCCCGTAGGCATCGGTGGTGTAGGACTGCAGCGGTATCGACTGTCCGGTTTGAATCAGCACTGGATAGCCTTCGTTTGCGGTAATCTGCCGCATGCCGTCGTTTTGCCCGCGTGTGCTGCGCTGAATAACCCGTGCCTGGTTGCCATTACGCGGATCACCAATGACAATATCGGCGGGGCCGGTATGGATACGACCGTCGACCTGATAACCGCTCTCACTGCTGATCGCGTCCCCAGAACTGGCGACACTGATGCGCAATTGTGCCGGCTGACGATCCAGTTCGGTGAGCAGCTCGCGGATTTCTTCAAGGCGGGCGGGCTCAGCGCGTACGATTAGCTGATTGCCGTAGGCTGAGACCCGCTCGTTGTCCCTGAGCATGGGCTGTATGGCGGGAATCATGTCCTCGGCCATGCCGTATCCAAGATTGAATATCTCGGTTGTTGGCGCGGCCTGGGCAGCGAAGCCGTAGCTGCACAGTAGCAGTACCAGCAGCAGTCTTGTACGGCAAAACCTGATCATAGATGGAGCCTCCGCAGGCTTGAGTCGCTCTGACTGGTTGACCACAGCTCTTCGAAACGACTCCCCCAGCGCCTGACCTGGTCGCCGCTGTTATAGCGTGCGAAGCCTTGGCGCTGTGTGGCGACTGGCAGCATCAGCACACCGCAGTCATCTGCCAGAAGATAAACCTGAGGGCCTTTTTCACGCTCAGGATGCTGCTTGCGAATCTCGATGATACTCGGAAAGCGATGCATCAGAGTGACCAGACTATGACCTTGCAGGAAAGGCTTGCCGACTTCCTGCAGCAGCACTTTGACTCGGCACTTGGGTTGGCGGGCTATCAATTGCTCCAGCGTTTTCAGGACATCGCGCCGATTGAACAACCAGAGCGCCTGATCTGCCGCGTAGATGTTCACTTGCCGCCGCGCCTGAGACAGGATCAGACAGAGGTGATCCAGGGCATCGCCTTCGTCTATCTCAACAAGGTCTTGCTGCTGGCCTAGTTGGTAGGGTAGATCGATTACCTTTTCCACCCTGGCGGCGGCAGGCGGGTTGTTAATAGTGAAGGTGCCGGGAGAGCTGAACTCGATCGCTGGCAACGGGGGAGTATCCATGCTTTCATCTTGCCAACGCATGGCCACGTGCATAATGCCGGCTTCCAGGTAAGGTGCTGAGCAGACAATAAATCCCAGACGCTGGTAAAGGCCTTGCGCCTGAACCTGAGCCGAGAGCAGCAACAAACTCATGCCGCGGCCCTGGGCATGTACCATCACTTCGCGCATCAGCCGCTCACCCAGACCTTTGCCACGCCATGCAGGCAATATAGCCACGCGGCCGATATGTCCGTCGCCAAGCAGGCGAGCGGTACCAAGTGGCTCACCTTCAGCATGCATCAGGAAATGGGTAGCAGTGTGATCGTCCTCGTCCCATTCGAGTGCTTCGGGTACGCCTTGTTCTTCGATGAATACCTGTTGGCGGATATCACGCAGAGCGGCGGTGCTCAGCCAGTCCACCACATTGACGTCAATCTCATTCATCCTCACCCTCCAGCAGAAGGTCCCCCTTGGCAAGGAGTTGCTCCAGCAGTGTCCAGGCTTCCGGCATGTGCTTCCAGGTCAGCAGCAGTTCGGGATCCAGATATTCCTGATTACAGATTAGCTGAACCTGCGGCAACAAAGTAGCTGGCAGCAGGCAATGCTCGCCGCTGGCAAACAGCATGAGATGCTCTTCGCCTTCCACGCGATAGGCCAACCGTGCACTGGGATGACGCACCAGTCCGTAGCCGTTGTCCAGTTCATGCTCCAGCACAGAAGATTCAAGCTCCTGGGCCTGAAGCATTTCAGGATAGCGCGGCTCGGTCATGAAACGACCAAACCAGGTGGCTAGAGCGGCTTTATCCTGGACCAGATCAAGCATGATGGCTTGCAGGCGCTCGATACTCGCGTCGTCAATAGCGGCAGGGTCCTCTGGCAGTGTCATGCCGGCATCGCTGTAGCGGTCCTGATCATTCAGGTACTGGCCGAGAAAGTCGGTAAAGTGCACCAGGATCTCCTGGTGGCTGGGCGCCCTGAAGCCGATGGAACAGGTCATGCAATCGTCTTCAGCGATGCCGTAATGAGCCACGCCTGGCGGTATATAGAGCATGTCGCCAGGCTCCAGAACCCACTCCTGCTGCTGCTCAAAGTTTTCCAGGATACGCAGGTCCGGGTGCTCGAGCAGCGGGCTGGCAGGGCTGCATGTTTGACCAATCTTCCAGCGCCGGCGTCCGTGGGTCTGCAGCAGGAATACGTCATAGTTGTCGAAATGAGGACCGACGCTCCCGCCGGGTGCGGCATAGCTGACCATGACGTCGTCGACCCGCCAGCTGGGCAGGAAACTAAAGGCCGATATCAGATCGGCAATATCCGGGACGAATTGATCGACAGCCTGGACAAGTAGCGTCCAATCGCGCTCTGGCAGGGTCTTGAAATCATCCTCTGCAAAAGGTCCTCGGCGCAATTCCCATGGGCTTTTTCCCTGTGTCAGCACAATGCGCGATTCCACCTCTTCCTCAAGAGCCAGGCCTGCGAGCTCATCGGGGGAAAGCGGGTTTTCGTAGTCGGGGAATGCCTGGCGGATCAATAAGGGCTTTTTCTGCCAGTAATCACGCAGAAAGTCCTCGGCGGCCATATCGCCAAGTGGAGATGGGAAGGTAGGGGACATGCGAACCTCTGGGAGGAGTAAGCTACTTGTTGGTGGGGCCTTGAGTGACAGTCAGCTTCGAGCATACCGGCCCGCGATTGATGGTCAATCGGGGCCGGTGTAGGGTCAGATCCTTCGTGCTTGCGCCACCGCGTTGCCGATATAGTTGGCTGGGGTCAGCGCCTTGAGTTCCTGCTTGGCTTCTTCCGGGATCTCCAGCGCCTCGACAAAGGCCTGCAAGGCCTCGGGCGTAATACCCTTGCCGCGGGTCAGTTCCTTGAGTTTTTCGTAGGCGTCTGGCACCGCGTAACGGCGCATGACCGTCTGAATGGGCTCAGCAAGCACTTCCCAGCAGTTATTCAGATCTTCAGCAATACGTTGAGCATTGAGCTCCAACTTGCTGATTCCTTTCAGAGTTGATTCATATGCAATCACGCTATGCGCGAAGCCCACGCCCAGGTTGCGCAGCACCGTGGAATCGGTCAGGTCGCGCTGCCAGCGGGAAATGGGCAGCTTGCTCGCCAGGTGCTGGAGCACGGCGTTGGCAATGCCAAGATTACCTTCAGAGTTCTCGAAATCGATGGGGTTGACCTTGTGCGGCATGGTCGAGGAGCCGATTTCGCCAGCAATGGTCTTCTGCTTGAAATAGCCCAGGGAGATATAGCCCCAGATATCCCGATCAAAATCGATCAGGATGGTATTGAAGCGCGCCACGGCATCAAACAACTCGGCAATATAATCATGCGGTTCGATCTGGGTGGTGTAGGGATTGAAGCCCAGGCCGAGGATGTCTTCGATAAAGGTTCTGGCATTGGCTTCCCAATCGACGTCGGGGTAAGCAGACAGGTGGGCGTTGTAGTTGCCCACGGCGCCATTGATCTTGCCCAGCAAAGGCACGGCGCTGATCTGCGCGATCTGGCGCTCCAGACGATACACCACATTCGCCAGTTCCTTGCCCATGGTGGTGGGGGATGCCGGTTGACCGTGGGTGCGTGACAGCAGGGGCACATCGGCATGGGTAATGGCCAACGCGCGCAAATCAGCGACTACGCGGTGCATCAGCGGCAGCATCACCTGGTCACGGCCGGCACTCAGCATCAGTGCGTGGGACAGGTTATTGATGTCCTCGGAGGTGCAGGCAAAGTGGATAAATTCATTCACGGCTGCCAGCTCTGGCAGGGAAGCTACCTGCTCCTTCAGTAAGTACTCGACCGCCTTGACGTCGTGGTTGGTGGTGCGCTCGATTTCCTTGATGCGCTCGGCGTGCTCCACCTGAAAGTCATCAACCAGGCGATCAAGCAGGGCATTGGCTTCATCGGAAAAAGGACCAATCTCAGGCACTTGCGGATGAGCAGCGAGACATTGCAGCCAACGCACCTCAACCTGAACGCGGAAACGGATCAGGCCGTATTCGCTGAAAATGCTGCGCAGGCTGGCGGTTTTGCTGCCGTAACGGCCATCAACCGGGGATACGGCGGTCAGGGAGGACAGTTGCATAAGCGGTCTCGTCAAATAGGGGTAGGGCGGAAAAGGGTGAAATCATACACCAGATTGGCGTGGTTTGACCCGTGCGCCAGGCATGGCGATGCTGATCAGGGTAGAGGCGAAAATCAGACCGGCGCCAATCCAGGACGAAATATCCGGTACTTCATCCCACAGGAACCAGGCAAACAAGCCGGAAAACACAATGGCCAGATAGCTCAGCGGGCCGATCTTGCCAGGTGGCGCCACGGTATAGGCCTTGGACATGATCAGTTGGCTGACGGTTGCGATAAGACCGATGCTCACCAGCATGCCGAGCTGCGTCGTGCTCAGCGGCTGCCAGGCCCATAGAAGTGGGATGGAGGAAAGCAGGGTAGAAAAGAACGCAAAGTAGAACACCATGCGAGTCGCAGGTTCGGTGCTGCTCATGACCCGGATGGACACGAAGGCACAGGCCGCCAACAGGCTCGCAGCGATACCGACAAGGCCGATAGGATCAAACAGTGCGCCACTGGGCTTGGCCACCAGCAGCACGCCGGCAAAGCCCAACAGGACCATGAACATCATGCGTGGGGTCAGGGATTCGCGCAGCCACCACCAGGCCAGCAATGGCGTAAATACCGGCGCTGCATAGGTGAAGACCATGGCGTCAGCCAGCGGCAAATGAGCGATGGCGTAGAAGAAGCAGTACATCGCACCCAGGCCGTAGAAGGTACGCATGAAATGCCGGCCCAACCTCTGGGTGCGAAAGGGCGCGAAGCCCTTGACCAGAATCATCGGCAGAAAGAACACCACGCCGAGCAGGTTGCGGAAGAAGACCACGGTTTCATTATTGACGCCTACTGACACTTCACGGATCAGGATACCCATGATCGCAAACAGCAGCGCGGAAATTGCCAGTAGCAAGGCTCCTTTGCGCGGCTGATCGAGGCGGACAGCCTCAACCATTCAGCACGGTCCGAGTAGCCTCAAGCAGTTTTTTTCGGGATACCAGCAGTTGCCAACGGTGGCCGCCCAACTGCCGCCAGAGCCGCGCTGAACGTATGCCGGCAAGCAGCAGGGCGCGAATACGGTTTGCCGTGTCAGGCTGTTGCAGGTAGCGCATGTCGCCATGCACCTGGATGCGCATGCGCAAGGTGCTCAGCGTGTCCTGATAGATGCTGCCGAAAGACGCGGCGACGTTGTCGTGGAGAATGCCAAAATGCTCTACCTGGCTGCTGGCCTGCTCAAGCCGTTGGCCTAGGACACTAAGCATGTCGTCGCGTTTGGCCAGTTGGCGCTCCAGCGTCAGCAGATTCATGCTGTAGCGCAGTGCGTCACGCTGCAGGCTGGCGGTATCCCGTTCGAGCATGGCTTGCAGGGCCTGGATACCCTGGCGAATCGGGTAGATCGCGCCGCCATAAATCTGCAGCACATTGTCAGGCGAGCGCTCCAGAATGCTGCCCAGCAGGCAGGACGCTTGAGCCTCACCGAGTTGACCGCTGCGGGCCAGTTTGTCGACCAGAATCGATGCCTGAAATATCGCGCCTAGCGCTATTACCTGTTCTTCTGCCTGTGTCACGCAACATCCTCGTCAAACGCGGGAATAGCCGTTTCGATCACGCCACCGCCCAGGCATATATCGCCCTGGTAGAGCACAACGGACTGGCCGGGTGTAACCGCGCGCTGGGGCTCTTTGAAACGGATAAGGTAACCCTCAGCGCAGGGCTCAATCGTACAGGCCTGATCGGACTGACGGTAGCGTACTTTAGCCGTGAGGCTGATGGGCTGGGTCACCTCAAAAGGGTTGACCCAGTAAAGGGACGAGCAGACCAGTGCGCTGGCGTAGAGCCAGGGGTGCTCGTTGCCCTGGCCGACCACCAGCACATTGCGTTTCAGATCCTTGCGCAGCACATACCAGGGGGTGTCACTGGCGTCTTTCATGCCGCCAATGCCCAATCCCTGCCGCTGGCCGATGGTGTGATACATCAGGCCATTGTGGCGACCTATCACCTGGCCATCGGTGGTTTCCATATCGCCAGGCTGTGCGGGCAAGTACTGCTTGAGAAAATCGGTGAAGCGCCGTTCGCCGATAAAGCAGATACCGGTAGAGTCTTTTTTCTTTGCCGTCGCCAACTGATACTTCTCGGCAATCAGGCGCACAGCCGGTTTTTCCAGTTCGCCTACCGGAAACAGGGTGCGAGCGATCTGCTCGGCCCCAACCGCATGCAGAAAATAGCTCTGATCCTTGTTGGTATCGATACCGCGCAGCAGCACCGTCTGGCCCTGGTGTTCGCCCTTGCGAACATAGTGACCGGTCGCGATCAGATCAGCACCGAGCATCAGGGCGTAATCCAGGAACGCTTTGAACTTGATTTCGCGATTGCACAGGATGTCCGGATTCGGCGTGCGGCCTGCCTTGTATTCCTCAAGAAAATGCTCGAATACGTTATCCCAATATTCGGCGGCAAAATTAGCCGTATGCAGCTTGATACCGAGCTTGTCGCTCACCGCCTGCGCATCCGCCAGATCGTCCATCGCGGTGCAGTAATCGGTGCCGTCGTCCTCATCCCAGTTCTTCATGAACAGGCCTTCGACCTGATAACCCTGCTCCAGCAGCAGAGCCGCGGATACGGACGAATCAACACCGCCGGACATGCCGACGATGACTCTGGTCTGTTCGGGGGTCTGTTCGGGGGTCTGCTCAGGGGCTTTGCTGTTAAAGGAAGTCATGTCAGCGAATCAAATCCAGTGAGTAGTGTGGCTTGTTCAGGTAGTCCTCGATGCACTCCAGCACCAGATAGCTGCGCAGATCCTCGCGGCGCTGCTTCAGCTCATCCAGCGTCATCCATAGCGCCCGGACAATTCCCTCATCGAGCTCGCGTGCGGGGTCGTGCCGCAGGGCTTTGGCGACAAAGCAGCTACGCTGGTAGCTGACGCCGTTGTCGGCCTTGAACAGGTAAATGCCGACCACAGCGGTGATCTCTACACTGTAGGCGGTCTCTTCCAGGGTTTCACGCTGGGCGGCCTGGATAAGACTTTCGTCTTCTTCCACGTGCCCGGCAGGCTGATTTAATACTAGGCGGTTGTCACGCTGCTCTTCTACCATCAGAAAGCGACCTTGCTCTTCGATGATAGTGGCGACGGTAACATGGGGCATAAAACGCATGAATGGCTCCTGACAGGCTGCATAGGGTAGCTCAAAGCGCATGCCGGGTGAACTCAATCCGTCGCAATTGGCTGTAGCAGTAGTGGAATTGCCACTAAAACCCGCTAGGATGCGATGAGGCGTCAATGTAGTGCGAATGTAGTGATACTACATAATGCCAGATGAAGTGATTCTGGAAGGAAAATGGCTCGCAGGGACAGTGGTGAAACAGCCTGTAATAGATGAAAGCGCGTGACATTTTGTAGGAAAACTACAACAATGGCGCACCAGCAGTACAGTATTTCTGGTTATGGATTACCATCCGTAGCCATTCATGACAACGACAACATAAACGGAGTCAATAATGGGATACCAAAAGATTCAGGTGCCGGCTAGCGGCGACAAAATTACCGTAAATGCCGACCTGTCCCTCAATGTGCCGAACAACCCGATCATTCCCTATATCGAAGGTGATGGAATTGGCGTAGACATTTCGCCAGTCATGATCAAGGTGGTTGATGCGGCTGTAGAGAAAGCCTACGGCGGCAAGCGCAAGATTTCCTGGATGGAAGTGTTCGCCGGCGAGAAGGCCACTCAGGTTTACGATCAAGATACCTGGTTGCCCGAAGAAACCCTGCACGCGGTCAAAGAATATGTGGTTTCCATCAAGGGTCCTCTGACCACGCCCGTGGGTGGTGGCATTCGCTCTTTGAACGTGGCTCTGCGTCAGCAGCTTGATCTGTACGTCTGTCAGCGTCCAGTGCGCTGGTTCACTGGTGTGCCAAGCCCGGTGAAGAAGCCAGGCGATGTCGACATGATCATCTTCCGCGAGAACTCCGAAGACATCTATGCCGGCGTAGAATTCAAGGCTGGCTCGCCAGAAGCGATCAAGGTCATCAAGTTCCTGCAAGAAGAAATGGGCGTTACCAAGATCCGCTTTACCGACATGTGCGGTATCGGCGTGAAGCCGGTTTCCCAGGAAGGTACCAAGCGTCTGGTGCAGAAAGCGCTGCAGTACGCCGTGGACAATGATCGCGATTCGGTCACTATCGTCCACAAAGGCAACATCATGAAGTTCACCGAAGGTGCCTTCAAAGAGTGGGGCTATGAAGTTGCTCGTGACGAGTTTGCTGCCGAGCTGCTCGACGGTGGCCCATGGATGCAGTTCAAGAATCCGCGTACTGGCAAGAACATCGTCGTCAAGGACGTGATCGCTGATGCGATGCTGCAGCAGATCCTGTTGCGTCCGGCCGATTACGACGTGATCGCTACGCTGAACCTGAACGGCGACTATCTGTCCGACGCTCTGGCGGCTGAAGTAGGCGGTATCGGCATTGCTCCCGGTGCCAACCTGTCTGACTCCATCGCCATGTTCGAAGCCACCCACGGTACAGCACCCAAGTACGCTGGCCAGGACAAGGTGAACCCTGGTTCACTGATCCTGTCCGCCGAAATGATGCTGCGTCACATGGGTTGGGTTGAAGCAGCCGATCTGATCATCAAGGGTGCTGAAGGCGCTATCGCAAACAAGACTGTAACCTATGACTTCGAACGTTTGATGGAAGGTGCAAGCCTGCGTAAATGTTCCGAGTTTGGTGATGACCTGATCGCCAGCATGGGCTAAGCGTCAAGCCAGCAGCAACAAGGCCGGCATATGCCGGCCTTGTCGTTTGTACGTGTTGAGTATCCAGCGTCAGTGATGAGTTTCTTCGATTTCGCCGATGTGGACATCGGGTTGTGAAGTATCAACTGCTTGTTCCGCGGATTGGATATTGACCGCATGCAGTCCCTTGGGCCCCTGGATGATGTCGAATTTGACCGGTTGACCTGCCTTCAGCGTACGGTACCCGTCCATCTGGATAGCCGAGTAATGTGCAAACAGGTCCTCATCCCGTCCTTCGGCTACGACGAAGCCGTAACCTTTGGCGTTGTTAAACCATTTGACCTTGCCGTTTTGCATACTGCATCCCTCTTAATGTCCATTCCGTGGGTGTTCCGGTGGTTATCGAATGAGCCC
Organism: uncultured Pseudomonadaceae bacterium; assembly: GCA_963974865.1. Classification (GTDB taxonomy): domain Bacteria; phylum Pseudomonadota; class Gammaproteobacteria; order Pseudomonadales; family Pseudomonadaceae; genus Halopseudomonas. The sequence continues at coordinate 51,432 of CAXBEU010000024.1, forward strand.
GACACGCGTTGAAACAGATGACCGCTATGCAATGCTCGTTTACACTTTTTAACACTGAACAGAAGTAAGTCAAGTTAGCCTCTGGCAAGCTGTGCTGTAGCGCACATTTTTGTCAGTTCAATTCTCTGACACCCTGAAACCAGCGATGTTTCCCATGTTTGCATTAACTCGTTTTCAACTGACCTTGAACCAGCGGCCTGACGAGCCAGAGTACGATGACGACGCCGGTGTGGCCGTTGAAACCAGCAAGCCAGAACTGAAGCCGCCGTCGCGCTATAAGGTCGTCATGATGAATGACGATTACACCCCCATGGACTTTGTGGTGGAGGTTCTCGAAAGCATTTTCTTTTTAAATCGGGAAGCCGCTACACAGATCATGTTAAAGGTCCATACTGAAGGAAGGGCGGTATGCGGTGTCTTTACCCGAGACATCGCCGAAACCAAGGCCGCACAGGCCAATGACTATGCCAGGGAATGCCAGCACCCGTTGATGTGTCAAATCGAACGGGAAGCGTAATCAAGCGACTCAAGTCGCACGACGAGGTGGCACCATGCTCAATAGAGATCTCGAGATCACCCTGAATCTGGCATTCAAGGAAGCCCGCAACAAACGGCATGAATTCATGACCGTGGAGCATTTGTTGCTGGCCCTGCTGGATAATCACGCCGCCATCGATGTGTTGCGTGCCTGCGGCGCCGATATGGAGCGCTTGCGGCGAGAACTGACCGAGTTTATCGACTCCACGACGCCGTTGATTCCGAAACAGGATCACGAGCGTGAAACCCAGCCCACGCTAGGCTTCCAGCGCGTACTACAGCGCGCCGTGTTTCATGTGCAGAGCTCTGGAAAGGGCGAAGTCAGCGGCGCCAATGTTCTGGTTGCTATCTTCAGCGAGCAGGAGAGCCAGGCGGTTTTCTTCCTCAAGCAGCAGCAGATCGCCCGTATCGATATCGTAAACTTCATTTCCCACGGTATTTCCAAGGTCGGCGGCGACACCGAGCAGGTGCAACCTGACCAGGACAATGTGGATGATGAAAGCGGCGAAGCGGTAGGTACGGCCAATCCGCTGGATGCCTATGCCAGCAATCTGAACGAACAGGCTCGTCTGGGCCGTATCGACCCGCTGGTCGGACGCGCGCAGGAAGTTGAGCGGGTCGCGCAGATCCTTATGCGTAGGCGCAAGAACAATCCACTGTTGGTCGGTGAGGCAGGCGTTGGCAAGACCGCCATTGCCGAAGGACTGGCCAAACGCATCGTCGATGGCGAAGTGCCGGATATTCTCTCCGAGGCGGTCGTCTATTCGTTGGATCTGGGCGCGCTGCTTGCGGGCACCAAATACCGCGGCGATTTCGAGAAGCGCTTCAAGGCGTTGTTGAAAGCGCTGCGCAAACGTCCGCATGCCATTCTGTTTATCGATGAAATTCATACCATCATTGGCGCGGGCGCGGCATCGGGTGGGGTAATGGATGCGTCCAATCTACTCAAACCGCTGCTGACCTCGGGCGAAATCCGCTGCATTGGTTCTACGACCTTTCAGGAATTCCGCGGTATTTTCGAGAAGGATCGTGCGCTGGCCCGGCGCTTCCAGAAGGTCGATATTGTCGAGCCATCGGTCGAAGACACCATCCAGATTCTCAAGGGCCTGAAAAGCCGCTTTGAGGATCACCACGGTATCGGTTACACCGACGAGGCGCTCAAGGCCGCCGCAGAGCTTGCCTCACGCTATATCAATGACCGCCACATGCCTGACAAGGCAATTGACGTGATTGACGAGGCAGGCGCCTATCAGCGGCTCAAGCCGCTGGCTGAACGGGCGGCTATCATCGACGTGGCCGAGGTCGAGGCGATTGTCGCCAAAATCGCGCGCATCCCGCCCAAGCACGTGTCGTCCAGCGACAAGGAACTGCTGAAGAATCTGGAACGTGATCTGCGCCTGGTGGTGTTTGGCCAGGACAACGCAATCAATGCGCTGTCCACGGCCATCAAGCTGTCGCGCGCCGGGCTCAAATCAGCCGACAAGCCGGTTGGCTCATTCCTGTTCTCCGGGCCTACCGGCGTCGGCAAGACCGAGGTGACCCGCCAGTTGGCGAAAAGCCTGGGTGTTGAGCTGCTGCGCTTTGACATGTCCGAGTATATGGAGCGGCACACGGTATCGCGTCTTATCGGCGCGCCTCCTGGGTATGTGGGTTTTGACCAGGGCGGCCTGCTGACCGAAGCAGTTACCAAGAACCCTCACTGTGTGTTGCTGCTGGACGAGATCGAGAAGGCGCACCCTGAGGTATTCAATCTGCTGCTGCAGGTCATGGATCACGGCACGCTGACCGACAACAACGGGCGCAAGGCGGACTTCCGCAATGTGATTATCGTGCTGACCACCAACGCCGGCGCGGAATCCATGGCGCGGTCGTCTATCGGCTTTACTCAGCAGGACCACAGCACCGATGCGATGGAAGTCATCAAGAAGACCTTCACACCGGAGTTCCGTAACCGCCTGGATACCATTATCCAGTTTGGCCGCTTGAGCCACGAGAGCATCAAGTTTGTGGTCGACAAGTTCCTTACAGAACTTCAAGCCCAGCTCGAGGACAAGCATGTGCTGCTCGACGTTGATGAAGACGCACGCGACTGGCTGGCGCAGCACGGTTATGACCCGTTGATGGGCGCAAGGCCGATGGCCCGCCTGATTCAGGAAAAGCTAAAAAGGCCTCTTGCCGAGCAGATCCTGTTTGGTGATCTGGCCGAGCACGGCGGTACTGTGCACATCAGCCTTCGCGACGATGAGCTGGTGCTGGATGTCCTGGAAGAAGAGATGGCTTGAGGTAATGACTAGTGCGGCAGGGCAGTGGGTGCTCTGTCGCACTATCAGTCGTTAAAGCTGTTGCCCGCGGAAACCCTAGAGCTTGAATTTGGCCCAGACGGGTGCATGGTCCGACGGTTTGTCCATACCGCGTATGTCATAGTCGATGCCGCTGTCCAGGCAGTGTTCTATCAAACCCTTGCTGGCCATGACCAGATCAATGCGCAGGCCGCGCTTGGGGTTGTCTTCAAAACCGCGACTGCGGTAATCAAACCAGCTGAACTGATCGTCTATCTGCGGGTACAGATGCCGGAAGGTATCGGTCAGCCCCCATCCCTTGAGTGTACCCATCCATTCCCGCTCTTCAGGCAGGAAGCTGCACTTGCCAGTGCGTAGCCAGCGTTTTGCGTTGTCTGCGCCAATACCGATATCGACATCCTCGGGTGAAATGTTGACATCGCCCATGACCACTACACGTTGATCGGGTGTGAAGTCTTCCTGCAAGTGGCGTTGCAGATCCGCGTAGAAACGTGTCTTGGCCGGGAACTTGATCGGATGATCACGGCTCTCACCTTGAGGGAAGTAACCATTGAAGACGATGAGCGGCTCACCGTAAGCTACCGGAATGGCGGCACTGATCATGCGTTTTTGTGAATCATCGTTATCGTTGGGAAAGCCCTTGCGAACCCACAAGGGTTCAGCACGGGTCAGCAGGGCAACCCCATAGTGGCCTTTCTGACCGTGGAAGTGAACGTGATACCCCAGCGCCTCGACCTGTGCCAACGGGAACATGGAGTCATCAACCTTGGTCTCTTGCAGGCCTATAACGTCTGGATTGTGTTTTTCTACAATCCTTTCAAGTTGATGAGGTCTTGCTCTCAAGCCGTTGATATTAAAAGAAACGATTTTCATATTTTATCCTGTCGGGCGTTGGTTTTTTGCCGCGGCGTCTGTAAGAAAATGTATTTTTTGCCAGGCGAGTCGATAGGACATGTTAGCATTCTCACTGCCAAATTAACCCTGGATGGACCACATGGGCCGTAGTTTTATATTGATTTGCCTGTTTGTTTTTCCCACGGCAGTCATGGCTCAGTTGCAAGTGATCATGGAGCCGCGCAACAACAGGGTTAGAGACAATATCGAAGCGTTTATTGGTCCGGTCGAGGCGAGTAACCGCCAGGATATGTGGCGGCAGGCCCGGCATAGTGTTGATCAGGCTACCAAAGCTGCTCAGGCCCTAGGCTTCTACCACACTCGTATTCGCCCTGATGTCACTGGACCTCGTGATGCCCCCGTGCTGGTACTCAAGGTCGCGCTTGGCGAGCCTGTCTTGCTGGACAAGGTCGACATTCGCGTTGAAGGCCCGGGGCAGGGCAGTGATGCTTTCCAGTTGCCCTCGACCAGCCGGCTCAGGCAGGGCGCAGTGCTTAATCACGGCCACTATGAAAGCTACAAGACGCTGATCACCAACCAGGCCTTGCGCTACGGCTATTTTGGTGGCCGTTTCGAGCAGCAGGAATTGCTCGTTGATGTGGATAATTACCAGGCCAACATCACGTTGGTGTATCAATCCGGAGAGCGCTTTCGCCTGGGCGATGTTGCTTTTTCCGACACGCCATTCAATGAAAATCTGCTGCAGCGCATGGTGCGTTTTCGCACAGGCGTTCCTTATGATGCCGACTTGCTGGCCGAGCTGAACCGCGATCTGCTGTCCAGCGGCTATTTTGAATCGGTTCAGGTCTCGGCACCGGCCAACCGCGCTGAGGATGGGTTGATTCCGGTCAGCGTTGAAATACGTGAACGAGATAAACACTCGCTTGGATTTGGTGGCGGCTTTTCCACTGACGTGGGCCCACGAGCAAAGGTCAACTGGACTCAGCACTGGATCAATCCGCAAGGTCATTCCCGCGGTGCCGATCTGGAGATTTCAGCACCGCGGCAACAGGTCAGCACCTGGTATCAGATTCCGCTGGACCCGCCTCAGAGCCACTCACTGCGTTTCTTTACCGGCTTCCAGGATGAAGATATCGATGATGTCGAGACCCGGAGCCTCACCGTAGGCGCGCAGTTGCTGCGCACGCTGGACAGCGGATGGGAGCGTGTCATAGGGCTGCGCCTCGAGCAGGAACGTTTCTCTCTGGGTAATGAGTCCGGCCGCAGTACCTTGTTGATTCCCAGCCTGTCATTGCAGCGCACCGTCAGTGACAACAGCATCGACCCCGCCAAAGGCTATAGCCTGATGCTGGATGTGCAGGGCGCTAAGGAAGGCATAGCAGCCGATTTTGACTTTATACGCGTCAATGCCAGCGCCAAGGGCCTGTACACGGTACTCGATAATCATCGCTTTCTTTCCCGCGCAAGTGTCGGCGCCATTGGTAGCGAGAGCTTCGAGAGCCTGCCACCGTCGTTACGCTTTTTTGCGGGCGGCGACCAGAGTGTACGCGGCTATGATTTCAGAACCCTGGCGCCGACTGATGAGACAGGGGACCGCATAGGCGGTCGTTATCTGATTGCCACCAGTCTGGAGTACCAGTACGAATTCATCGACAAGTGGCGCGCCGCAACCTTTGTCGATCACGGTAACGCGATGAACTCCTTCAACGATCGGCGTGAGACGAGCCTTGGACTCGGCGTGCGCTGGGTATCTCCGGTAGGGCCGATCCGGGTGGATCTGGCGAGGTCCATCACCGAGCCTGATGAAGGTTTCCGCATCCACTTCTCCATGGGGCCTGAACTATGATCAGGTCCATTCTCAAATACGCTCTGATTGTGCTGCTGATAATTCTGGCCTTGCCCGTGATTCTGGGCTTGATGCTGACCAGTGAGAATATCAATCGCTGGCTGTTTCAGAAGGTGATGGATCAGGAACCACGGCTACAGCTGACCCTGACGGAAGGCCAACTCTGGCGTGGCTGGGCGTTCGAGCAGATCGTCTGGCGCGATGAAGGTATTGAGGTGGTAGTTGATCAAGTGCGATTCGCCTGGTCCGCCAATTGTTTGCTCAGCCGCCAACTATGCATTGATGATCTGGATATCGAGAACATCCGGGTGCTCACCGAGCCCACCGATGAGCCGGCCCCGGAACGTGAAGCTATTGCTCTGCCGGATCTGAATCTGCCAGTGAATATTCAGCTTGAGCGTGTTCGCATTGGGTCGCTCTGGCTCAATAGCGAGGAGCCTTTGCTGACAGATATCCGGCTTCAGGCTCACACCCTGGGTGACCAACTGGTGATTCAGCAGTTTACCGGTAACGGCCCTGACCTGAACTGGCAACTGGCTGGCGAGCTGCGCACCGCGGGTGAATGGCCGTTGCAGATCAACGCCGCAGTGAATCTGCCGCCTATGGACGAACGTGAATGGGAAGCCGATATTGACCTGAGCGGCAGCCTCGCAGATCTGCAAGTTCAGGCGCGCAGCCGTGGCTATCTGGATGGCACGCTGGACGTTATTACCAGCCCACTGGACGCCGCCTTGCCTCTGAAATTGACCTGGCAAGGCGAGCCTTTCCTGCCTTTGCGTGATCTTCCAGAAACCCTGACGTTGAATGAACTGCGCATCGAGGTGGCTGGCGATCTGGAGGACGGATTTGCGATCAAGGGTGATGCCCATTTTCCCGGTTCAGGCGGGCGTGTGGATCTCGATCTTGATGGCCAGGCCGGGTTGGCTGGTATCAGCGATCTGGTTTTACAACTCACCGTTGCCGATGCGCCCGAGCGTCGCCTGCGGCTGGCGGCAGATGCGCAGTGGGAGGAGCAACTGCTGGCGGACGCCACGCTGGACGTGCAGCGTTTCCCTTGGCAATGGCTGTATCCCCAGGACATAGGCGACATCGAGCTTGAGCAACTGGCGATGACCGCCAGACTTCGGGATATGGACATCAGTAGTGAGCTGACGGCGCGATTGTCCGGAGTGGCTGAGCAAACGGTCGAGCTGGCAATGACAGCCAAGGGCAATCAGGAGTCAGTGCGTATCGCGCCCTTCGAGCTGCAGACCGAAGCGGGTAGGGCAACAGGCGAGGCGGTGATTGACATGGGCGAGACGCTGGCATGGAATGTCAGCCTGCTGCTGGAGAAGCTCAACCCTGGCATTTTCGTTGCCGAACTCCCCGGTGAATTGAACGGCCCGATCAATAGCCAGGGCAGTATGGGTGACAGCCTTATATTGACCGCAGATTGGGCGCTTCAAGGCACCTTGCGCTCGCAACCGCTGGAAATTTCCGGCGCCGTGGATAAGCAGACCGAAACCTGGTTGGTAAATGACCTGCTGCTGCGCCAGGGCGAGAACCGAATTGCCGGCGGGTTGCAGTGGGGCGAGCAGATTGCCGCCGATCTGAATATTGATTTGCCCCGCCTGAATACCCTCTGGCCTGGACTGGTAGGTGAGATCCAGGGCGCGGTCAAGGCCAGCGGAAACCCAGAGGCGCCTACCGTGGCCTTGGATTTGAGCGGCAGACGTATCGGGCTTGAAGAGCTGAGTATTGCCGAGCTGCAGATGCAGGGCAGGGTGACTGTCAACGACACCCTGCCCGGCGAACTGACACTCAGCACAACGCGCATTCGCAGTGGCGAAACGCGCGTGGGTGATCTGCAACTGAGCTTGAAAGGCAACAAAGCCAATCATAACCTGACGCTGAGCCTGGACCGGGGCATCGTTGACGTGCAAACGCAGGTGTCTGGGCGCTTGACTGCTGACGCCTGGCAAGGACAACTGAGCAACGCCGAGCTGGCCTACGAAGACATGATCTGGAGGCTGGTTGATCCCGCCGCGCTAAACTATCGCCTGGAGCCCGCCAGATTGCGCATGGCCGCACACTGCTGGCAGCAGCAGGGGGCGCGATTGTGTTTTAACGGTGAACAGCATTTGTTACCAGACCGGCGCTTGAACCTGGCGTTGAACAACTTCGCCCTGGAGACATTGGACGATGCGCTGCCAGATGATTTCAGCTGGGACGGCATCCTCAATGCTGATATCGAATTTACTCAAGCGGTGGGCGGCGATCCCATTGCGCGGGTGGATGTGTCGAGCCTCAACGGCGTGGTTAACGTCAGCAACCCGGATCAGACGCTGGCCTTTCCCTATGAAAGCCTCAGACTCAATACGCTGTTGGAGGCAAGTCAGGCCACGACGCAACTCCTGCTCGCCAGTGAAGGGCTGGGGACGCTGGATGTGCAGGCGCGGATCGACGATCCAACCGGGGAGCGCAACCTTTCAGGCCAATTTCGTATCGAGCAATTGAAGCTGGATATTCTGCGGCCCTTTCTGGCTCAGGTCGAACAGTTGAGAGGTGAAGTCAATGGGCGTGGCGATCTGTCTGGCACTTTGGCTGAGCCGTGGGTCACAGGAGACATTCGGCTGCAGGATGGCCACGTCAGTGGTCCCGAGTTGCCTATCAGCCTGGAGCAACTCGCCGTTGATATTCAGGTTGCCGGGCAGCGTGCGCAGATAGATGGTAACTGGCGCAGCGGTGCGCAAGGGCAGGGCAGCCTGCAGGGTTCGGTGGTCTGGGCGCCTGAACTTGATCTCGATCTGACTCTGAGCGGTAATGGGTTGCCGGTGACGGTCGAACCTTACGCCGCGCTCAGTGTTAGCCCCAACCTGAACGTCACTCTGGCGGAAAATCGTCTTCAAGTGACCGGGCAGATCGCCGTTCCCGAAGGCGACATTACCGTGCGCGAGTTGCCAGAACAGGCGGTCAGACTATCCCCCGATGTGGTGATTGTTGGCGAGGAGGTGGGCCCGGAAGAAACACCTCTGGATATTCGCGCCCGGGTGCAATTATTGATAGGTGATCAATTGCGCTTCTCCGGCTTTGGTCTGACCGGTCGGCTGAGCGGACGCATTGAAGTTGAAGAGAATATGAGCGCCAGTGGCGACCTGAATATTCTGGACGGACGCTTTAATCGCTATGGGCAGCGCCTCAGTCTACGGCGCGCGCAAATTCTGTTCGCAGGGCCAATATCGCAACCCTTCCTGGATATAGAAGCCATTCGCCGTGTGGATGACGTGGTCGCGGGGCTGCGCTTGACCGGCCGGGCCGAGGCGCCGCAATCGGAAGTCTTCTCCGAGCCGGGCATGGCGCAGGAACAGGCGTTGTCTTACCTGATTCTGGGCCGACCATTGGGGGGTGATGGTGGCGACAACAATATGGTCGGGCAAGCCGCTTTGGCGCTCGGTTTGGCTGGTAGCGCGCCGCTGGCGGGCAACATTGCCAACACGCTCGGCATTGAGAATTTCCAGCTTGAGACCGAGGGCACGGGAGATGGCACTCAGGTTGTCGCGGCGGGCTATATCACCGAAAAAATCAGTTTGCGCTATGGTGTCGGGGTATTTGAGCCTGCTAATCAGTTGGGGCTACGTTACGATTTGACGCGAAGATTGTACCTGGAAGCCATCAGCGGCTTTGCCAGTTCGCTGGATTTCTTCTACCGTATTGATTTCTGACGTATTGCTTTGTGACCCCATAGTGTTTTATCAGTAGCATCGTCATCCCGCGCACAGACTGCGCGTTACCCTGTAATGATCTGAGGAGTTTCCATGTCCAGCGTTAATCTAGGCGGTAATCCGATTACTATCGGTGGTGAGTTTCCGCAGAAAGGCAACAAGGCACCCGCATTCAAGCTGGTGGCCAAGGATCTGTCGGATGCTACCCTGGCGACGTTCAGTGGCAAGCGCAAGGTACTGAACATTTTCCCCAGTATCGACACGCCAACTTGTGCAACTTCAGTACGCACCTTCAATAGCAAAGCCAGCGCCATGGATAACACCGTGGTGCTGTGCATCTCGGCCGACCTGCCGTTTGCCCAGGCGCGCTTCTGTGGTGCGGAAGGCCTGGATAACGTGATCAACCTGTCCACCATGCGCGGTAGCGAGTTCCTCAAGGACTACGGCGTGGCGATCGAAAGTGGCCCGCTTGCCGGCGTTACGGCGCGTGCGGTTGTGGTGCTGGATGAAAACGACACCGTACTGCACAGCGAATTGGTTGGCGATATCAAAGACGAGCCCAACTACGACCAGGCATTGGCTGTTCTGTCCTGAGCAAATCCGGTTTAGTCAACCGTAGATAGCAGAAAGGCGCCTGAGGGCGCCTTTCTGCTATCGGTTTTACGCAATCTTTGGTGCTGATCAGCCCTTCAGACTGGCTGTGATCTTGGCTACATGCTCACCCTGGAAGCGGGCGATAGCCAATTCACGCTCATCAGGCTGACGTGATCCATCGCCACCTGCCAAGGTGGTTGCGCCGTAAGGCGTGCCACCGCTGACCTTGGAGATATCAAACAGCTCCGGCGTACCATAACCAATCGGTACGATGGTCATGCCATGGTGGGCGAGGGTGGTCCAGGTGGAGGTGATGGTCATCTCCTGGCCGCCGCCGGTGCCGGTGGATGCAAACACGCTGGCGACCTTGCCAAACAGCTGACCTTTGGCCCACAGACCGCCGGTCTGGTCGAGGAAATTGCGCATCTGGCCAGACATGTTGCCAAAGCGCGTCGGCACACCAAAGATGATGGCATCGTAATCAGCCAATTCTGCTGGTGTCGCAATTGATGCATCCTGCTCGGTTTTGCCGCCGGCAGCCTTGAAAGCTTCCGTCGGCATAGTTTCCGGAACACGTTTGATCGAAACCTCGACCCCGGCCACTTTAGCTGCGCCTTCGGCGACCGCGTTGGCCATGGTTTCTACGTGACCGTACATTGAGTGATAAAGAACGAGTACCTTGACCATAGTGACATTCCTTGATTTTCGTTGATGAGGAGTCGGTGTTTACCTAACTGGTAATACATCATGCATCAATTATGTCAGGCTAAAAAATCAAAATGCAGCACATATCAATCGATATATTCGATTTATGCGAATTTTCAAGGTTGCTTAAGACCTCTACCAGGCATTCAAAACTCTACTTGTCGCTGATACTTTTCATGATCGCTGCAGCTATCATTGGATGACCATACAAAACGCAAAGACTCGATCTGATAAAAATCAAAGACTTAAGCTTTCTTTGGCCACGCAATATGCTAAATATTTGCTAACCAGATTCTAAAATAGGAAGAGTGAATCGATTTTACACAAAATGCTAAATTTGGCGTAAAAAAAGCGCCAATCAATGTAGGAATGAAGAGGGCGCTGCCGCTTAATAGAAGGAGGGCCATGATGGATGATTCTCTTGGTTGGCATTTCAGCTCGGAGATTGGCACTCTCCTTTAGTCTAGAGCACTTGGAGCGCCATATAGATGGGCATATAGCCATCAAGAACGTATGCTGAAGTATTGGAAAACCTCTAAGGTGCAATGGACTGATGAATATCTTGAATTTTCAAAGCGAAAACCCTTCGGACGTAGACGCTTTTAAAGGCGAAAGCCATGATCGCGTCGCCCAAGCGATGCATGATTACATCGAAAACAGGCGTAATCATCGTGTGATAGGCCTAGGGAACGTCTGAAGTAGCCGCCATACAGACAGCAATTCTGACTTCAACTTGC
>CAXBEU010000025.1:0-60368 GCA_963974865.1 uncultured Pseudomonadaceae bacterium
AGAAAATAGCTGCATAAAAATCAAACAGGGCGACAGATACCTTGACAGTTACCGGCCCCGAGGGATATCCGCTTACGCAGGTTAATAGGGCATTGCCGCATGCAGATTTAAGGCTTTCTGAGTTTGTGAAGACGAATACTCTATCGAGGATGGATATCGTTAGCTCATCCAGCATGCTGAGGCCGATATTCTCAGCGTCAACGTAATATATTTTCAAAGGCTACTCCAATGTCAAATGAGTACATAACGCTTTTGTTTAGCGGCGACTACGGAGCGCAGCGTAGTAGGCGTCCGGTGTAGGGCCGCCAGGCCCGGAACGCACTACAACAATTTGTTATGCAGTGCCCAGCCGTCGCGCGACATTCGATACACGCGCACAGGCCGGGCATGGAACTCTCGAGTCGTATAGTCTCCGAACCCGACTTTCTCCGTGACCCTGACGGAAGCTGTATGCTCCGGCTCGATAATAACAATTACCGACTCGCAGTGTTTTTGGTCGAAAGCATACTGGAGAACACCTTTTACAGCTTCTGTCGCATACCCCTGATGCCAGAACATGCGGGCCAGACGATAACCTAGATTGATTTCTTCAACATCGCCAACCAACTCCGGCCCAACGCCACAGAAGCCGATAAAATTCCCTGATTCTTTCTCACACAATGCCCATGGCCCTATCCCATGAGAGGCGTAACACTCAAGGCACCAATCAACGAATTTTCGGGTAGCTTCTTCGTCACAAACTCCACGGACGGAGAACTTCATGACTTCTGGATCACTGAGCATTGCGGTGAGCATCGGAACGTCTTGATGGGACAGCTTCCTTGCAATCAACCTCTCTGTTTCAAACAATGGCACCTATCTCTCCCTGTGCATAACGTTTGTAGCAGGGGCGCGACTTCAGGAGCGTCCCTTGCCTACACTGGTTATGAATGATTAGCAACAGCACCAAAATCTTTACGATTTATTCCCCAATAATCGAGCAAACATCCAATAATGCCGCGAAGCTCAATTGTTGATTCCGAATGGCTTTTGAATGTACGGTTCATCGCAATGCTTTCGAACTCCCTCGCAGTTGAAAAGATCACCTTCGCAACTTCGCTCTTTGCGAAATATTCTCCGACAATATTTGTTGGGAGAGACTCAAAGTCCGCGATCACTTTTGACCGAACTTGTGATGATAGGGCTTTACCTTCTGGAGCAAACTGTTCTACGAGCGAGAGAGATGTAGATAACATCTGCGTCACGCCGGCTCTACCCTTTGACCCGAATGTAAATCCTTCTACGAGCCTGCCTACTCTTTCTTCGTGGTCTAGAAAAGATAGCTCTTTAAGGATGAAATCTACACCAATAGAAAAAAGTGATAGAGAAAAATAAAAACACCTTAGAGCAATTTCCTTTTGGCTAGGTTTCGTAAATATTTGTTCAGCAAAAAAACGTGCAACCTCTAGCCACTGGTTGCATGAATCAAAACCAATATTTTTGGCAAGCAAGCTCTTTGACTTTAGGACCTGCCCCTTCCAATCACCATCTAATTTTCCGAGACTGTAATTGTCGATTAACTCCAGAAACTCTTCGTCAGAAAACCTATTTTTCAAAAAACTATCTGACTTTGACAATTTAGAAACAAAAACCCCGTCCAATACCAAAACATCTAAGTCACGACCAAAATCCTTAACTTCCTTTCGTCTATCTGTAGTGGCTACGATTACGTTGCTAGCATTCACAGCTTTGGCCAAGCCTTTGGCCCAAAATATTCTCTCAATAGCTTGAGGTGTCTTTTTGTTTTTCACATCAACAATAGTAATGTTTCGAGCTAAAGAAGATTCTCGACTATATAGCCATAAATCAATATCTGTCACATCAAAACCTTTGTAACCGAAAGGCACACCTCGAACGACGAAATAGCCAGATTGGAGAAAATAACTCCTGAGCTTTTCTTCCATCTCGAAACCTTTGTGGATTTTCTTAACCATTAAAATCCGCCTCCTGTTCTTAATGCACTAATCATGTTATTGGTTTCAAAAGGGCTTTTCTGTATCTGCTCTCGTCTGATAATTTCTCTATTGACCTCTGGTCCCCGGAATTTAGTTATCGCAGCACCGGGTAATGCGATAATTGATTGCTCACTTACGTCACCCTGCCTGATAGCTTGCAATGCCAGCTCGCCCACTTCTTTCTTCAGGAGTCTCATTAGTGGCCCACTTCGCCCACCTTTTGTTCCGTGCCTAATAGATACGACGCCTTTGAGTTCCAGAATTTTGTAGTCCTGGCCAATAGCACTTACCGGACCCACTTCTCTACCATCAATTAGAGCCCCGAGAAGCCGGTCAATCATACTAATTTGACCTCGTGCATAATCACTTTTGGTCATACCATAAGTTAAAGATGCGACGAATGCTTTGGCCAAATCAAATGCATCATCGACCATAGAGCTACTAAACTTCGAGAATGCCGCAGGCAAAGTTAGGTAACCAACCTCCTCTTGGCTGTTGCTAACCACGTTGATGTCAAAAAAACCGATGGCATTGACTTTCTTAAAGAGCTTTTCTCCTAATATTTGTAACGCATCTGCATATGGCACGCATGCATTTTTCTTCAATTTCTGTATCAGTTCGGCTAAAGCGATCTGCTCAGCAGAGTTGAGAGAATCTAAAACAGCCTTAGTTTTAACTGCAGAATCTCTTCTAAAAAGATTGCCATTAAATAGTAACTTTTCATCTTTTCCAATAGCTTCGGCGTCCACAAAACCAATGATTTCAGAATCATAGAATAGCTGTTGTACTTCCTTTTTTGAAAGCTTGTGGTCATCTGAAAGACGCTCGCCTAGCTCCGAGCTGCGTACCGGCTTTATTGAGGCAGACTCAGCGAGATCTATCGCAGAAACCTCAATACTTTTTGGAGAGAGAGACTCGAAGATGTTAGAGGTGTGCTGCAGAGCGGATGAAGTTGTCACACCAAGCACACCCACGCCTGAAGCAGTAACATCAATCAGCTCTTGCTCTTTTAGCACCTCAAGCAGCCGGGGTAGCTCAAACCCTATATTAATATTAGAGGCATTAGCTAATACCTCTAACTTATCATTAGACAATACACTTTGATTTGTCTCGGAGATCGCTGAAAGTAATATGCCTGCTTTTCCTGCAACAAAGGTGTTCTGATATTGTCCTTGATTGGTAACATTTTGCAGCTTGTTCGTATGATGAATCAGCCAAGAACCTTGTAGTTTTTTGTCCATATAGATACTTCCTAATCCGGATTTTCTTCATAACGTTTGGTTAAGGGGCGGGCTTTAGCCCGTCCCAGTGAGCGGGGCGAACGGTTTGAACCAGTTGTTATATGCTTAACTACAGTGATTGTAGTTAAGCATTTAATCAATGGTGGACATGTGCTCTTTATACACCATCATGCCTCGCGCTAAATAATTTTTAAGCGCGCTAGGGTGGTCAAAAGTGCATGTATGAACCCAAACCCGCTTTGTGCCATGCCAGTTCCATGCAGTTTCAATTGCATGAGATAGCAAAGGGCCACCGAAACCTTTTCCGATGAAATTTGGTGCCAAACCAAAATACCGTATTTCAGCGTTACTTCCATCTGGTCGATAAAGCTCAAAATAGCCAGCTACTGAACCGCGATAATATGCGACCCAAGTTCGATGATCTTCGCTTTCTACTATTGCTCGCCATTGATCATCGGTCCAATTATCTAGGTCACCCCACTCCCAGTCGGTGCCGATAAGTTGATACAAAAAACGGTTAAACTGGTACTGGGGCTCCTCGCACTCGATAACGCTCAATGTTTCGGGTAATTGTTTTGATACTAGTTCGCCCGGAGCGTTCATCTCCAGAAAGAAGGTTTTGTAATTTCGTTCGGTCATCCGATGATCTCACGACAGCATATAACGCCCGGCTCACCGAGCAAATTTTTGTGGCGGCTTTTTTGGAACAAAAAAGGTGACACTAAAATTTGTCCGGTGCAGCCGTTTGTTAGCTTATTTGAATGTACGACCGACCTCTTCACTTAAGGCCTCCTTAGCCCCTGACCGTATTAGCAACCCATGTGCTGCCACAATTGAATCGAAATCCAACTCTAGCAGCTTCTCAAAATCAGCTTTTAAAGAAGTCCCTTTGGCGGTCACACGCTTGAGCCACGGAGGACCAATGTTAACTCCGATTTTGAAACCCAAAAGCTTAAATGCAAACTTCGTGAACCAAGTAAAGTAGCTCCAATCACTGTGATACTGAACGCTGTCGGTTGTAATAAGTAGTTTGTGGCTTTTTAGCACTAGTGCTGCCTCAGGGTATTGAGCAGACTCGAAGATAAAAAACTCTGAATCTGGAAAAGGGCAGTTTACGGAGCCCGATATTTGATTAGTTATCCGTGGCGTTTTGTATGTTTCTTGTCCGTCTTGCGCCCAAAACTCACACTTGTAGCGATCAATATAAAAGGCATCATCAAGACCGTGGAAATCCCCCAACCGCAGAATACGTCTAACCACTCCAAGCTCATCTAGCTTTGAAAGACTTTCATCATTCATACGGACAGGGTTTACAAGACTCAATTCATCGCCGTCTTTGAGAATTATCATATTTCTATTCATTCTCATACCTGGCCCCATTTTTATACTTCCATGTAGAAAGTAGACGCCAGGGAATATATTTTCTATTTCATCATGCGGGTACGATGGTGGGTACATCACTCCTCCTTAAGTAAGCTAACGCCCGGCTCACGCGCCGGTTTGGAGCTGCGAAGCAGCGGAAAACCGGTCGCCGTGCAGCCGATTGTTAAAGCATTTTCGCAGCGTGGTAAGGAGCACGGCCTCTTTCTCCGGAGTACCAACTCCTGCATCAGTTGGGTATTGGGACCACTCATCGGTCTTCGAGTACCCCCGGCGCAGGTAAAATTCCACTAGTTCGGTACGAGCAGCAATAACCACCAATACGCCAACCTGCGCATTAAATTTCTGAACCGCTAGTTCTTCCGCGTTGGCGAGCAACAGCTTACCGATACCTGACGTTTGGAGCGAAGGATCAACCGCAAGCATTCCAATATGGGCAACTCGATCAGTGACCTCAACCTGCACGCAACCGACCAAGCCTCGCTCATTGTTCCCTACCAAGACAGTGCTGGACTGGATAGCCGTGGCTACCTTGTCCTGGTCTATTCGATCTCCGCTGACCAGGGCGGATTCATGTGTCCAACCTTCCGATCCGGCTTCTGGACGATAAGCCCGATTGACCAACTCCGTCACTGCTTCTACGTCGGTTAACTCAGCCTTCCTGATGTGAACTTGAGGCATGCTCGTCCTTTAGCTTTAACGCGGAGCTTTGCGGCAATTTTGTAGCCGCGAAGCGGTGGAGAAATTGTCCAGCAAAAGCGCTTGGTTAAATGACCTTTCGGTACACCATTTCATAGGGCAGATAACCTCTTTTCTCATAAAAGCTACGAGCAACTGCGTTTGTGTGTAGCACCGATAGTTTAACGATGGATAAACCATGGAAATGGCAGAAATCCTCTGCGTGCTTTAAAAGCTCAGAAGCGACGCTTGAGCCACGATGAGACTCTGCCACAACAAAGTCTGTAATTAGGCCGTACTGGAGATATTCTGGATATACGTGCTGCGTGCCCGGATGTTCATTGTCTCGGAATACTACGATCAGACCAACAGCCTTAGCTGACTCAATAGCGAGAAATATTTTTCCTATTGAGTTCCGAACTGCAGCCACTAAATAGTCGAGTTGGCCCGCTGAAATCTCATTGGACGGTGGCCGATCGCTGCTTAAGCGGCGCTCATGTTCCTGTAGTAAACACATCAGCTCAATAGCTGATTTTCGGTACTTTCCGTGATACTCGACAATTTTCATAGGCATTTAACATTTATATATGAGTCACACCGACCAATATGTCGGTGATCGTTTTGTCTTTTTGAAATTTACCCCGAGCTTGCCCGGAAGTCCCGTCATACATAGATCTCAGCCAAAAAATCGATTTCCAACCATCTGACGAAACGATCACTACGCCTCATATCCCCGATTTCCGCTCCGTTTTCAACCTGTTGAAATCCAATACTAAATCAGCGTTTTTCACAATTGTCCTGAGATATCGGTCACAACGATCATTTTTCAGGCTTGCTCGGTGCTGCTTGCTGGTCAATGCTGGTTGCATATACAGCAAGGAGGCAGTTTATGGATGACATCCCGGTTCCTCTCCCATCGCAACCCGTTCGCTTTATGGATCGTTTTCGCGCGCATATGCGGGCTAAACACTTGGCTTATCGTACGGAAAAGACCTATTGCCTGTGGGTATTGGATTTTATTCGCTTCCACTCAAGACGCCATCCGGAGGCGATGGGGGCGGAGGAGGTTGATGCATGGTTGAGCTATCTTGCCAATGAACGCAACGTGGCGATCAACACCCAGAAAACCGCGCTCAACGCGGTGGTTTATTTATATCGGCAATTCCTTGGGCGCGACCTGGGTGACCTGCAATTCAGCAAGACCAGTAAGGGGCGTCGGTTGCCTGTGGTGTTTTCCCATGAGGAAGCGATGCAGGTCATTGGCGCTATGCATGGAGCTCATCAATTGGTTGCTAGCCTTATGTACGGCTCAGGCTTGCGAGTAATGGAAGCGGTCCGTTTGCGTGTTCAGGATGTCGATTTTGCTGAGCAATGTTTGTTTGTGCGCGAGGCCAAAGGCGAGAAGTGGCGGCGTACTCTGTTGCCGCATTCTTTGCTGGAGCCCTTGCGAACACAAATCGATCTGGCCCTGGCGTTACATCAGCGAGATATCCAGGACGGCTTTGGGGCGGTCTATCTGCCAGGTGCATTGGCCAAGAAGTATCCAAAAGCGCCCACCAGCCCGCAGTGGCAATATGTTTTTCCCGCGCCGCACCGGGCGGTTGATCCGCGCAGCCAGATTGTTCGTCGTCACCATGTTGGGGAGCAGCAGGTGCGTCGCTCTGTGGCAGCTGCCTTGTCCAAGCTGGCCATTCACAAGAAAGCCAGCTGTCATACCTTTCGTCATAGCTTTGCGACCAACTTGCTCAAAGCCGGAACGGATATTCGCAGTATTCAGGAGTTGCTGGGGCACAACGATGTGAATACCACAATGATCTATACCCATGTCGTCGGCGCGCACGCTCGCGGAGTGGCAAGTCCGTTGGACAGGATGTGAGCGGTTGGGTCATTTTTGGAGACGCTACCGCCCCACCTGTGCACGTTGGTTTCGCGCAGGGTGTAGCCGTTTGGGATTATTTGGTGCAAGAGGGATGTCCGGCGTCCATGCCTGGGGGGAGGGGTGCTGACTGTCATCCTTGCTTTGGACTGATATTGCCGTAGTTTTGGGATATTGCCAAGAGTGTGCATGGAGTAGTGATTGGTGTTAAGAGATAGGCTGCTGGCCGAGGTGGTACTCGGCCTTCCGAGGGTTGCGTGCTCTGGCCGAGGGGCTCGGCCATGCTTGGAGGGGGCGACTGGTTAGATCTGTTCTGCCCAGAGGTCGTATTCGTCAGCGTCAGTCACTCTGACGGTGATCATATCGCCGGGTTGCAGATCCTGTTCGGTGTCGATATAGACGTTGCCGTCGATTTCCGGGGCGTCAGCCATGGAGCGGCCGATGGGGCCATCTTCGTCCACTTCGTCGATCACTACCTGAATCACGCTGCCGATTTTCTGCTGCAGGCGCGCGCTGCTGATCACCTGCTGGTGGGCCATGAAGCGTTCCCAGCGTTCTTCCTTGACCTCTTCGGGTACTGAGTCGGCCAGCAGGTTGGCGGGGGCGCCGTCGACGGCGGAGTATTTGAAGCAGCCGACGCGGTCGAGCTGGGCTTCGGTCAGCCAGTCGAGCAGGTACTGGAAGTCTTCTTCGGTTTCACCGGGGAAGCCGACGATAAAGGTCGAGCGGATGGTCAGCTCGGGGCAGATCTCACGCCATTTCTTGATGCGTGCCAGGGTCTTGTCTTCAAAGGCCGGGCGTTTCATAGCCTTGAGGACTTTCGGGCTGGCGTGCTGGAAGGGGATGTCCAGGTACGGCAGGATCTTGCCCTGGGCCATCAGCGGGATCAGCTCGTCCACGTGCGGGTAGGGGTAAACGTAGTGCAGGCGTACCCAGATGCCCAGTTCGCTGAGCGCTTCGCACATTTCGGTCATGCGCGATTTGACCGGGCGGCCGTTCCAGAAGCCGGTGCGGTATTTGATGTCGACGCCGTAGGCGCTGGTGTCCTGGGAGATAACCAGCAGTTCTTTCACGCCGGCCTTGGCCAGACGCTCGGCTTCACCCAGCACATCGCCAATCGGGCGGCTGACCAGTTTGCCGCGCATGCTGGGGATGATGCAGAAGCTGCAGCTGTGGTTACAGCCTTCGGATATTTTCAGGTAGGCGTAGTGGCGGGGCGTGAGCTTGACGCCCTGCGGCGGTACCAGATCGATCAGCGGATTGTGATCGGCGCGCGGCGGCACCACTTCATGCACGGCATTGACCACTTGCTCATATTGCTGCGGGCCGGTGACGGCCATGACGCTGGGGTGCACATTGCGGATAACGCTTTCGTCCACGCCCATACAGCCTGTGACGATCACCCGGCCATTGGCGGCGATGGCTTCGCCGATGGCGTCCAGGGATTCGGCCTTGGCGGTGTCGATAAAGCCGCAGGTATTCACCACGACCACATCGGCGTCCTCATAGGAACCGACGACTTCATAGCCTTCGGTGCGCAGTTGCGTGAGGATGCGTTCCGAGTCGACCAGTGCTTTGGGGCAGCCGAGTGAAACAAACCCGACTTTGGGATTGGTCGATGCAGTAGTAGACATGGGGGTCCTCATGGGCGCGCGGCCGGGGCCGAAGAATTCAAACGGCGTATTCTATCGGCGCCCTGGCTGGCTGACCAGCAGCAACGTGTGCCACTGGTCTGCTATCTGTCTGCAGCCACCGCAGTGGCGACCCGCGCTTTGAGGGTTACAGCAGCTTGTCAGGCGTGATGGGCAGGTCGCGGACGCGTTTGCCGGTAGCGTGGAAGATGGCATTGGACACTGCAGCCGCAACACCCACGATGCCGATTTCGCCGACGCCCTTGGAGCCCAGCGCGTTGACGATCTCGTCGTGCTCTTCCACAAAGATCACGTCTATGTCGCCAATGTCGGCCTGCACCGGCAGGTGATACTCGGCAAAACTGTGGTTCATGAAGCGGCCCAGGTTATGGTCCATCTGGGTCTCCTCATGCAGCGCCTGGCCGACGCCCCAGACCACACCGCCAACAATCTGGTTGCCTGCGGTCTTCGGGTTGACGATACGCCCGGCGGCAATCGCGCTGACCACCCGCGTGACCTTGGTCATGCCGGTATCTTCATCCACTTGCACTTCGACAAATACGGCCGAGTGCGTGGCGCTGGCGTAGTCGTCCCGTTCCTTGCCTGGCTCGACGCTGGCTTCCACTTCCATTGCACCGGTTTCGGCGGCGATGTCCGTCAGTTTGACCTTTTGCTCGGGGTTGGCCTTGAGGAACAACCAGCCGTCGGCAAAATCGATCTCGTCCAGGGTTTTGCCACTGAACGGGGAGGCGGGGGTTTGCTGGACGGTATCCAGCAGCTTGCGACGCAGTTCCTGGCAGGCTTTCTGGACTGCGCTGCCCACCGAGGACACGGTAAAGGAGCCGCCCTGCAACGGCGCTTCGGACATGCTGGAATCACCCAGTTTGAACTCCACCTGTTCCATCGGGAAGCCCATGGCTTCAGCGGCGATCTGCGCCATGACGGTGTAGGTGCCGGTGCCGATATCCGTGGTGGCGCTGCTGACGATCAGTTTGCCGGTCGAATCAATGCAGGCCTTGGCGCTGGCGGGCATTTGCATGGCTTCCCAGATGCCGGTGGCCATGCCCCAGCCGATCAGTTGATGGCCCTTTTGCATGCTACGTGGTGCCATGCTGCGTTTGGCCCAGCCAAACCGCTCGGCACCTTGCTGGTAACATTCACGCAGGGCTTTGCTTGAGTAGGGCTTGTCCTCATTGGCGTTGTGCGCTGTGAAGTTTTTCAGACGCAGCTCGACGGGATCGATATTGGCGGCGTAAGCCAGTTCATCCATTGCGCATTCAAGCGCGTAGACGCCGATGGTGGCGCCAGGGGCGCGCATGTCCAGCGGGGTGTAAAAGTCCAGCGGCACCAACTGATAATCCAGTTTTACCGCAGGGCATTTGTACAGCATGCCGCTCCATTCGACTTCCTGCTCGGTAAAGTCTTCAAAGCGCGAGGTCTGGGCAATTGCCTGGTGCAGAATGCCTTGCAACTGGCCGTCGCTGGCGGCACCAATGGCCAGGCGCTGAATGCTGCGCGGGCGGTAGCCGAAGGTAAACATCTGCTGGCGTTTTAGGCTGACGCGCACCGAGCGCTTGAGCTTGAGTGCGGCCATGACGGCCAGCGGCAATTGATACTGCGGGCGCAAACCGGAACCAAAGGCGCCGCCGACGTAGGGCGAAAGTATCTGGATCTGGCCTTTCATGTCGAACACATCTTCCAGATAGCGCATGCAGTTCTGTACGCCCTGGGTCTTGTCGTAGATCTTCAGGTTGCCGTCGGGCAGGTACTCGACCGTAGAGGCGTGAGGCTCCATCGGGTTGTGATGCTCGACGGGCGTGGTGTATTTGACGTCCACCTTGAATGCAGCGGCATCAATGGCCTGCTCGGCATCGCCGCGTGGCTCGGGCAGCTCGGCTGGGGCCTTGTGCATGTGCTCCAGGTTGGCCATCAAATCCGTTGCGTGGTCATCCTGCTCGTATTCAACGCGAATAAGGCTGGCAGCATGGCGCGCCAGCTCCAGTGTATCTGCAACGACCAATGCTACCGGCTGGCCGCTATACAGGATGCGGTCATTGAACGGCGGCCGGAAGGGCGAGCCGTCGGCGGCGTCATCGTCTTCATAGGGCTTGTCATAGCCGGCAACGGGCGGGCGGTTCTCATGGGTCAGAACCAGCGCAACGCCCGGCAATTCCTGCGCGGCACGGCTATGAATATGCGCAATACGGCCACTGGCGATGGTGCTGTTGACCACGCTACCGTAAAGCAGGCCGGGCAGCGGAAATTCGGCGGCGTACTGGGCTTTGCCCTGAACCTTGAGCGGGCCGTCGACCCGGTCCAGCGGTTTGCCCATCGGCGAGGTAACAGAGTTCATGCTGTGGCTCCTTCAACGGCGGCTTCTGCGGCGTCAGTCAGCGCGCGGATGACGGCGCGGTGGGCCATATCAATCTTGAACTGGTTGTCTGCAAAGCCACTGGCACCGGCCAGCAAGGCATCGGCCAGCTCGCCGAAGGCGGCTTTGTCGGCGGTTTTGCCGATTAGCAGGGCTTCTGCATCCGTACTGCGCCAGGGTTTGTGCGCCACTCCACCGAGCGCAACGCGGGCGCTGCGAATCACCTTGCCGTCCATTTCCAGCGCGGCCGCAACCGATACCAGCGCAAAGGCGTATGAGGCGCGGTCACGGATCTTCAGGTAAGCGCTGTGGGCGGAGAGGTCTTCCGCCGGCAGCTCAATGGCCAGTACCAGCTCGCCATCGGCCAGAGTGTTGTCCAGCTCCGGCGCACTGCCGGGCAGCCGATGAAATTCGCCGAAGGGTATGCGCCGCTCGCCAGCACTGCTCTTAACGATCACGGTGGCATCCAGCGCGGCCAGTGCGACGCACATGTCGGACGGGTGCACGGCGATGCAATGGGCGCTGTGCCCGAGTATTGCGTGGATACGATTCAGCCCGTCACGTGCCGGGCAGCCGCTGCCGGGCTCGCGCTTGTTGCAGGGCGTACCGGCATCGTAGAAGTAATAGCAACGTGTGCGTTGCAGAAGGTTGCCACCGGTGGTTGCCATATTGCGCAGTTGCGGCGAGGCACCGGCCAGGATGGCCTTGGACAGCAGCGGGTAGCGCTGCTCGATGCGTTCATCCCAGGCCAGGTCAGCATTACTGACCAATGCGCCGATGCGCAGACCGCCTTCGGCAGTGTCTTCAATATCGTGCAACGGCAGCTGGGTGATGTCGATCAGTTGCTCGGGCTGGGTGACGTTTTCTTTCATCAGGTCGAGCAGATTGGTGCCGCCTGCAATGTAGCGGCTGTTCTGTTTGAACAGACCGATGGCTTCATCAATGGCAATGGGGCGCGCATAGGAAAACGGATTCATGAGCCCACCTCGCTGCGGCTGTTGAGCTGCTCCCGCGTGGCGGGCATAGCCTCTTCAATCGCGGAGAGGATATTCGGGTAGGCGCCGCAGCGGCATAGGTTGCCGCTCATCTGCTCGCGCAATTCATCTGGCGACTCGGCGCGGCCCTCGGCGGTCATGCCGACGGCGGAGCACAGTTGACCGGGTGTGCAGTAACCACACTGAAAGGCGTCATGCTTGATAAACGCGGCTTGCATGGGGTGCAGCACGTCGCCCTGGGCGAGACCTTCTACGGTGGTCAGGGTGGCGCCGTCGTGCATCACCGCCAGGGTCAGGCAGGCATTGATACGCTTGCCATTGAGCAGCACCGTACAGGCCCCGCACTGGCCGTGGTCGCAGCCCTTTTTGGTGCCGGTCAGCCCGAGCTGCTCACGCAACAGATCCAGCAACGTGGTCCAGGGGTAAACATCCAACTGGCGAGATTCGCCGTTGAGTTCCAGGGTCATTGGGCAGGTAGCGAAAGTGGTCGCTTCCTGGGAATCGAGTGTTGAGCTCATGCGTGCCTCACGGTTTGGGGTGGGCGCCAACCGATGGCGCGCCGGGATTGCGCAGTGTTTGCGTCTAGGAAATACGACTGGGTAGCGGGCAAAACGTTCAGCATATAGCTGGGCTGCGGGTGTTGCGGGTTAGCGCTGCAGGCGGTCGCTGGGGATGTCTATATCGATGAGTACGCCAGGATCCTCTACCGCTATCTCTTGCACCTCTGGCAGGCTGAATAGAGTTTGCTCGCCCTGGTCGCCATCCAGCGCTAGCAAGGTCTCTGCGTAATGGCTGCCGATCACCCGTGGATGCCCGCGCCAGCCTTGATGGGTGGGCAGTGCGAGCGTATCGGGTTGCAACGTCTGCGCTAGGCGTTCCCAGGTCGGTCTGGTGATATAGGGCATGTCTGCCAGGGCTACCAGCCAACCGGTGCCTGATGGTGAGTACTGCACGGCTTGGGCCAGACTATGGCCCAGGCCGTTGGTAGCAATAACCAGAATGTCGTAGCCCAGCGCGGGCGCGTGCTGCTGGGCGAATGACAGGCGTTGCGGGTTGTCATCGGCCAATACCAGCACGCCGCGCTCGGTCAGCCCGGCGCACGCGCGCAACGTGACCAGCAGCACGGGAGGTGACTCGGGATCATCTGCGCGGCTGGGAGCCAGCAGTTTGTCCCCTTGCTGGTCTTCAGAGCTGCTTTGTGTGCTGGCTTGGCGATAACGTTGGCCGAGTCCGGCGGCGAGGATCAGTGTGCAACCGGGAAGGGGCTTGGTGGTCACGCGGTCTGCGCCAGGGCCGGGGTTAGAGTTGGATTCTCCCGCTCGCCGGCTAGAATTGCGTTCTTGATGGCGACCACTTCCGCCATCATCGACAGGGCAATTTCTGCGGGAGTGCGGCTGCCGATGGCCAGCCCAATGGGGCCATGCAGGCGCTCGACGTTAGTGCGGGAGATGCCCAGTGAGAGCAGCCGTTCCTTACGCTTGGCGCTGTTGCCCCGAGAGCCCAAGGCGCCGACATAAAAGGCCGGGGATTCCAGCGCGGTAAGCAGGGCCATGTCATCCAGGCGCGGGTCGTGGGTCAGTGCCACGATGGCGGTATGTGCGTCCGGCTCGATGGCCAGTACTGCGTCATCCGGCATACCTTCGACAAAGCGCACATCCTTCACTGGCCAGTCCTGATTGTAGGCTTCACGGGGATCGCAGATCAGCACCTCGAATCCCAGGCCGATGGCCAGGTCGGCTGCATAACGCGAAAGCTGGCCGGCACCGATCATCAGAATGCGCCAGCCGGGTCCAAAGGGTGCGCTCAGAGTGGTGCCATCAAACTGAAAAGTCTCGTCGCGATCGACCTTGTGCAGGCTGACTTTGCCGCTGGCCAGGTCCAGGTCGCGGCGGATACGTTGGTGCTGATCGCAGCTCGCCAGCAGCGGTTTAATCCAGTCAGCAGAGGTTAGCGGTTCAGCCACCAGGCGCAGGGTGCCGCCACAGGGCAGGCCAAAGCGGGCGGACTCTTCACGTGTGATGCCGTAGGTGACCAGCTCGCATTGGCCGGTTTGCGTATTGCCATTGGCCTGGCGTGCGAGTAGATCATCTTCAATGCAGCCGCCGGAGACCGACCCTTCGATGCGGCCGTCGTCACGCAGAGCCAGTAGAGAACCCACCGGACGCGGCGCGCTGCCCCAGGTCTGCACAACAGTAAAGAGCGTCACCGCGTGGCCACTGCCAAGCCAGTCATCGGCGCGCCTGAGTACTGCTAGATCTACGCTGTCCACGTTGGTTCTCCGTTCAATGTTCGGTTTGTTGCAACACGGGCTGCTTACCAGTAAATTGCCGCGGTGTTCCCCTCCAGCTCCGTGCATTCGCCTGAAAATGGATCCCCGCGTTCGCGAGGATGACGGGGTTGGGGGCGGTTACTTTGCGATAGTACCGACACTACTGTCATGCCCGTCGCTGTCGTCATTCCCGCGCATGCGGGAATCCGTTTTGACCTTGGCATTCCCCTCCAGCTCCGTGCATTCGCCTGAAAATGGATCCCCGCGTTCGCGAGGATGACGGGGTTGGGGGCGGTTACTTTGCGATAGTACCGACACTACTGTCATGCCCGTCGCTGTCGTCATTCCCGCGCATGCGGGAATCCGTTTTGACCTTGGCATTCCCCTCCAGCTCCGTGCATTCGCCTGAAAATGGATCCCCGCGTTCGCGAGGATGACTAGGTTGGGGGCGGTTACTTTGCGGTAGCGCCGACACTATTGTCATGCCCGTCACTGTAGTCATTCCCGCGAACGCGGGAATCCATTTTGACTTTGGTTTTCCATCAGGCCGCACTTCCCAAACCCTGAAGAACAAAAAACCGCCGGCCACTAGGTGGGCGGCGGTTCCTGAGGTTCGCTAGAACTCAGCGTTCCTTGATTTCCTTCACGTCAGACTGCGGGATCTGGTTCATGCGGCCGCTTTCGTCTTCGTACATGATCATGCCGGTGTCTTCATCGATCTCGGGCTTGTTCTGGCTCTCGATCAGGCGGCCATCGTTGGTGCTGATGATGTGATCGCTGGCACAACCAACCAGAGTCAGCATACCCAGAGCACAGATACTGGCCAGAATGGTCTTTTTCATGATGCGTTCCTTCAAACAGAGGGTTGTTCAAAATTGTCAGAACTATGACCAGCAGCATTTTGAAACGTTCCCCTGTATTGCACTGCAGGTCTCTGGGACAGGTGTATCAGGCACAAAAAACCCCGCACAGGGCGGGGTTTTTGACTTGCTTGGTGTTTACAGCTGCGTGACCGGAATCGACGCTGCGGCTTTCTGGTAGGACTCGATTTCGTTGAAGTTCATGTAGCGGTAGATATCAGCAGACATGCTGTTGAGTTCAGCCGCGTAACCCATGTATTCCTCAACGGTCGGCAAACGACCCAGAATGGAAGCAACCGAGGCCAGCTCGGCAGAAGCCAGGTACACATCGGCGCCATCGCCCAGGCGGTTCGGGAAGTTCCGCGTGGAGGTAGAGACGACGGTAGACTTGGCAGCAACACGTGCCTGGTTACCCATGCACAGGGAGCAGCCGGGCATTTCCATGCGCGCGCCAGCTTTGCCGTAGATGCCGTAGTAGCCTTCTTCAGTCAGTTGGAAAGCGTCCATCTTGGTTGGCGGAGCCAGCCAGAGACGGGTCGGCAGGGCACCCTTGTTTTTGTCCAGCAGCTTGCCGGCGGCGCGGAAGTGACCGATGTTGGTCATGCAGGAGCCGATGAAGACTTCATCAATCTTCTCGCCAGCTACCTGGGACAACAGACGGGCATCATCCGGATCGTTCGGCGCACACAGAACCGGCTCTTTTACGTCGGCCAGATCGATTTCGATCACGGCGGCGTATTCGGCATCGGCATCTGCCTGCATCAGCTTGGGATCGGCCAGCCAGGCTTCCATGGCCTGGGCGCGACGCTCCAGGGTACGGGCATCCTGATATCCGTCGGAAATCATCCAGCGCAGCAGGACGATGTTGGATTTCAGGTACTCGGCGATGGACTCTTCGCTCAGCTTGATGGTACAGCCGGCTGCGGAGCGCTCAGCGGAGGCGTCAGACAGCTCGAATGCCTGTTCGGCAGTCAGGTTGTCCAGGCCTTCGATTTCCAGGATGCGACCAGAGAAGACGTTCTTCTTGCCTTTCTTCTCAACGGTCAGGTGACCTTCCTGAATAGCGTAGTAGGGGATTGCATGTACCAGGTCACGCAAAGTGATACCGGGCTGCATTTCGCCTTTAAAAC
Organism: uncultured Pseudomonadaceae bacterium; assembly: GCA_963974865.1. GTDB lineage: Bacteria > Pseudomonadota > Gammaproteobacteria > Pseudomonadales > Pseudomonadaceae > Halopseudomonas. Next base: position 16,426 of record CAXBEU010000025.1, read on the forward strand.
GCACCAGAACGGATTCCGGCATATCCAGCGGCATCACGCCGGTGGCTGCGGCGAACGCGACCAGACCGGAACCGGCTGGGAAGGAGATACCCATCGGGAAGCGGGTATGCGAGTCGCCGCCGGTGCCGACGGTGTCAGGCAGCAGCATGCGGTTCAACCAGCTGTGGATGATGCCGTCGCCTGGACGCAGTGCAACACCACCACGGTTGTGGATGAAGTCAGGCAGTGTGTGGTGCGTGGTCACGTCGATAGGCTTGGGGTAAGCCGCGGTGTGACAGAATGACTGCATTACCAAGTCCGCGGAGAAGCCCAGGCAAGCCAGGTCTTTCAGCTCGTCACGGGTCATCGGGCCAGTAGTGTCCTGGGAGCCAACGGTGGTCATCTTCGGCTCGCAATAGGTGCCGGGACGAACGCCTTCAACGCCACAGGCCTTGCCGACCATTTTCTGCGCCAGAGTGAAACCCTTGGTGCTGGCAGCCGGTACATCGGGCTTGCGGAACAGGTCGGAACCGGGCAGACCCAGCTCGGCACGGGCCTTGTCGGTCAGGCCACGGCCAATGATCAGCGGAATACGGCCACCGGCGCGTACTTCGTCGAGCAGAACCTGGGTCTTGAGTTCAAAGGTGGTGATGACGTCGTCGGTGCCGTGCTTGCACACTTTACCGTCGTAAACGTAAACGTCGATCACGTCACCGGTGTTGATTTCGTTGACATCAAACTCGATCGGCAGTGCGCCGGCATCTTCCATGGTGTTGTAGAAGATCGGGGCAATCTTGTTGCCGAAGCAGAAACCGCCAGCGCGCTTGTTCGGGACGTAAGGAACGTCATCACCGAAGAACCAGAGTACCGAGTTGGTCGCTGATTTACGCGAAGAACCGGTACCGACCACGTCACCGACGTAGGCAACCGGGAAGCCTTTGGCTTTGACTTCTTCGATCATCTTCAGAGGGCCTATGGCGCCTTGCTCGTCCGGCACGATACCGTCGCGAGCCATTTTCAGCATGGCCAGCGCGTGCAGCGGGATGTCAGGGCGTGACCAGGCGTCCGGAGCGGGGGACAGGTCGTCGGTGTTGGTTTCGCCAGGGACCTTGAATACGCTCAGGCTAACTTTCTCGGGTACGGCAGGGCGGTTGGTGAACCACTCGCCATCGGCCCAGGATTGCAGTACTTCCTTGGCGTGGGCGTTGCCCTTTTTGGCACGGTCGGCGACATCGTGGAAGGCATCGAACATCAGCAGCGTGTGCTTGAGTTCCTTGGCAGCAGCAGCGGCCAGCTCGTCATTATCCAGCAGCTCGACCATGGTGACGATGTTGTAGCCACCCTGCATGGTGCCCAGCAGCTCTACGGCACGCAGTTTGGTCAGCAGTGGAGAGGAGACTTCGCCTTTGGCGACGGCGGACAGGAAACCGGCCTTGACGTAGGCGGCTTCATCCACACCCGGAGGTACGCGGTTGGTCAGCAGGTCGAGCAGAAACTCTTCTTCGCCAGCCGGTGGGTTTTTCAGCAGGTCAACCAGACCGGCGGTTTGTTCGGCGTTCAGCGGCTGGGGCACGATGCCCTGTGCTGCGCGCTCTGCTACGTGTTTGCGATAGGCTTCAAGCACAATTATTACCCTCATCAGTCTGTTCTGCTTGTGGCGGAACGGTCATCCTCACGGACCCGGAGAAGCACTGAATAAACATCTTGATGAAGGGAGTTATTCAGTGCTTCCCCTAACGTGCCGGATACGGCTGAGTGCAGGCATGAGCCTGGAGCGGGTGGCGGGCAACCCGGTAACTGACCTGATGGTGGCGCGGCAGATACGGAAGAGGTTGCGGGTAGCGCCTGACACACAGCCCTAACGGCGGGCTGATTCTACAGCAAGCATCAGGTAAAGTTAAGCGGCCAGACGCTATGACCTTTGTCTGAGATAGCGCTGACTTAGCTCAGGCTGAGACAATTGCAGCACAGCAACCGCTAGCCAGCCCTGGTCAGCGGCCACCCGGAGAGAACGCGTGCCTGAAGTCCCCTATACCGATAAAACGCCCTGCGTTGGCTTGTGCTCGACTGTCTACGGCGATCAGGTATGCCGTGGCTGCAAACGCTTCAGCCATGAAATCATCATGTGGAACGGGTATGGCTCGAGTGAAAAGGCCGCCGTGTGGTCGCGTCTGGAGCAGTTGCTGGAGCAGGTTGTGGTTGCGCGTATCGAGATTGTATCGGGCCTGATGCTGCGTCAGGCGTTGAAGCAGCGCCAGATTGCCTACCTGGATGAACAGCCGATGGCTTGCCATGTTCACCGACTACTGGTGCGTGGCGGGGAGGATGCGCTACAGGGCGCCGGGGTGCGGGTGCGTGCGGCCTACGCGCAATTGAGTGTGAAGCAATTGCGCGATGATATTGATCAGACCTTCTTCAGCCTGTCGGAAGCTTATTACCAGCGGCACGCTCAGGTGCAGGCGAGCCGCTAGCCGTTTTGATTCACTCTAGCGCTGCAGGATATTTTCCAGGTGCGCCAAGGTGTCCTCGGGCTTGAGTACCAGTATGTCTGACTCCAGCTGATCCAGAATCACTTCGGCGGTATTGCCGATCAGCGCGCCGGCAATGCCTTTGCGTGCCACGGTACCTATCACGGTCACGCTGGCGCCGATGTGCCTGGCGACCTTGGGGATCAGGGTGTCTGCCGGGCCTTCATCAACGTGCATGTGCTCCATATCCAGGCCATGGGCGATAGCGTAGCGTTGGGCCTCTTCGCGGTAGCGATTGGCGATGTTCTCGCGTAGCTGGTAGATCGGATCGGCGGCTGAAAGCATCGGTGCGGGATGCGCGCTGACCAGGTGCAGTTCGCCACCGATCATGTCGACAATATCCGCTGCGTGGCTGACGATGGTGTCGTGCAGTACCCGGTGCTGATCATCATGATTGCCGACATCCACTGCGGCGAGTACGTTGCCTTTGATCCAGGAGGCAGTGGTTTTAACCAGCAGCACTGGGGCAGGGCAGTAGCGCAGCAGCTTCCAGTCATCGGGCGTGAGCAAGGCTTTTTTTAGTGGCTTGTCGGGCAGGTGTTGTTTGATTACCAGGCCGCAGCCTTTGCTGCCCAGCACCTGAATCACGGTGTCGGTCATACTGCCGTGCCAGGCCTGGGAGCTGGTGGCCGGGATACCCGCAGCCTTCAGTTCAGCGCATTGCTGATCGAGTGTGCGCTGGTGATCGCCGCGGTCATCGCAGATCAGCAGGTGCAATTCCGAGTCGATAAAGCCGGCAATCAACCTGGCACGGTTAAGTGCCAATTGATCCTGCTGAGTCGGGTCAATCACGACGAGAATTCGTTTGATCGCTTGCATGGCTGTATTCCTTATGGCGCCTGGGCGCTTATTTGATTTCTTACTTACAATGTAGCCTGTTTTCCCGCGTTCGCCGTTGATATGGATCAAGACCAGTGGGTGCGTTCATGTAGTTAGTCATGGATAATCCTGTTTTGATCCTTATTCCTACTGCCTGGACCCAGCCCGCCCATGAGTTTGCCGCAAGAACTGATCGATTTTTTGCCCTGCCGTACGCCCCAGGCATGGGTTGACCAAGCGCTAGCCCACCCGGAAGAGTTGCTGATTGATCACGCCAATTGTGAGAAAAAAGCCGCCTCTACCGCGCTCAATCTGATGTTCCGCTATATCGACAAGCCGGTTTTGTTGCAGAAAATGTCCCGGCTGGCGCGTGAAGAACTTCGGCATTTTGAACAGGTCACAGCCTTGATGCACAAGCGTGGCATTCTCTACCGGGGGTTGTCAGCCAGCCATTATGCTCAGCGCTTGCGGCAACACGTGCGCACCACTGAGCCGGGGCGGCTGGTGGACACTCTGATTGTCGGTGCCTTTATCGAAGCCCGCTCCTGCGAGCGTTTCGCTTGTCTGGCGCCCCATCTGGATGTCGAACTGGGCGACTTTTATCGGTCATTGCTCAAGTCCGAGGCGCGGCATTATCAGGATTATCTGGGTCTCGCCCGGCAGTTTGCCGAGGAGCCCATTGATGACCGAATTGCGCTCTTCGCCCAGTTGGAAGGGCAGGCCGTTCACGAGAGCGATTCCGAATTTCGCTTCCATAGCGGAGCGGGCGTGGCGGGTGTAGAGCAACCCAGCAGCGCGACTCGATAAATCGTGCGGTAAGTGTCTATACTGAGGTTTGCATACAGGTGTCAAAGCCTGACTCGAGGAGCACAGATGGCGATCAAGCAAATGACAAAAGCTAATATTCATCGCCTGCTGTTGATGCCCGCGGCACTGATTGGTCTGCTTGGAGCAGGCCAGGTGATGGCTGCGGGCGGGGTATGCGAACGTATTGTGGTAACCGGTAATCCCCAGTATCCGCCGATACTCTGGGTCAACCCCGATGACGACAAGCACCTTGTCGGTGCGGCGGTCGAGTTACTGGAAATGGCCCTTGAAGGGACTGGCGTCAAGGCTGAGGTGCTGAACGTAGGGCCCTGGTCACGAGCGCAGGAAGAGGTGCGTAGCGGCCGGGTTGATATGCTCGCCGGCGCCTTTCTTACCCGTGAGCGCCTGGGCCACATGGATTATATCTATCCTCCCTATGCCGAAGTGCCCAGCGTCATTTTTGTCAAAAGCGATGAGGTATTTCCCTACAGCGGCTGGGACGATCTGCGCGACAAGACCGGCAGTACGCTGCTGAATAACAGCTACGGCATGGCCTTCGATACCTTCTCGCGAGATCACCTGCGGATGGAAAAGGTATCCTCCATTGAACAGTCTTTCCAGACACTGCTGCGTGGCCGTGTGGATTACGTGATCTACGAACGCTACCAGGGTCTGGCCGTGGCTCAGCAGTTGGGTATTGAGAATCAGTTGGAGATTCTTGACGGATCAGTCATCAATGAACAACTGTATTACACCCTGTCGCACAACTCGGCCTGCAACTCTCCGCAGCTTCGCGCACTGCTTGCGCAGAATATGCAGGATCTGACCAATGCAGGGGAGCCGCGCCGCTTGCTGGAAAAATATCGGGCGCAGTGGGCCGACCGTTTTGCGCCCGAGGAGCCGCAACTGATAGAGGAGCCTGTAGCGCAATAGACTGCTTAGCAGAACAGTTTGTTCTACTAGCATTTGCACCTGCACAATTACCAGGCTTGCTATTCTGTACAGGTCCATTCTCGGATAACTGTACGGTGATCAGTGAGCGCTCCCTGCGTTAGGGTGTTCGTTGACGCAGGAGAGCCCCATGACCAGCCTTTTATACCAACAGATCGCTCGCCAACTGGCTGATGATATCCGCAAAGGATTCTATCAGCCGGGCGAACGCGTGCCCTCTGTACGCAAACTCAGCACGCAGAAGGGCGTGAGCCACGCCACCGTGTTGCACGCTTATGCCACGCTGGAAGATCAGGGCCTGATCCGCGCGCGCCCGCAATCGGGCTACTACGTGCACCAGACACCGGCACTGACCGCGCCCACGCCGCCGATTTCCCGAGTGGAACCGCCCTACGCGGTGACGCGCAGTGGCATTATCAGCGAGATTCTCAGGCTGTCGCGCCGCAGCGATGTGATGCCGCTTGGCGCTGCTGTGCCCTCCAGCGAGTTTTTGCCGTTGCGGGCGCTGCATCAGCAGATGAGCAAGGTCACGCGTTTTAACAGCAAGAAGGCTTACAGTTACATATTCAGCCCAGGTTATGAGCCCCTGCGGCGACAAATTGCCATTCGCATGCGCGATGCTGGCGCGGTGGTCGAGCCTTCGCAGATCGTGATTACCAACGGCTGTGTCGAGGCGCTGCAATTGTGCCTGCGAGCGCTGACCAGCCCCGGTGATCTGATCGCCAGCGAATCGCCCAGCTACTATGGCCTGGTGCAGCTGTGCCAACTGCTGGGCTTGAAAGTGATCGAAATCCCGACCGACCCCGAAACCGGGTTGAGTCTGGAGTCTTTGGAGAAGGCAGCTGAAAAATGGCCGATAAAGGCTTTGGTGGTGACGACGCGCGCTGGTAATCCCATGGGGGCGACCATGTCTGAAGCTCGCCAGCGCAAGCTGGTGGGCATGATGGCCCAGCGCAATATTCCGATAGTAGAGGATGATATTTACGGTGAGCTGATGTTCGAGCCCGGCCGCTCCAAGGCGCTGAAGGCCTTCGATTGCTCGGATACCGTGCTCTATTGTTCCAGCTTCTCCAAGACCATCTCGCCCGGGCTGCGCACCGGCTGGGTGATTGCCGGCAAGCATCAGGACACGATCGAGAAGTTGCAGACCTTCACCACGCTGTCTGCCTGCAGTGTCAGCCAGATGGCGGTGGCGGCCTACCTGGAGAACGGCGGCTATGACCGACACCTGCGCTACATTCGGCAGGAGTATCGGCGCAACCTGAGTCATTTCCAGCTGGCGGTGCAGCAGTACTTTCCTGAAGGTACGCAAATTACCCGGCCCAAGGGCGGGTTCATCCTGTGGGTGAGTTTGCCGGGCAATGTGGATGCGCAGATCCTGTTTACCCAGGCGTTGGAGCAAGGCATCAGTATTGCGCCAGGTGCGGTGTTCAGTAATTCCGACCAGTTCAATCATTGTTTGCGGTTGAACTGTGGGGTGCCGTGGAATCAGGAGACTGAGCGGGCGGTGATGACCTTGGGGGTATTGGCCAAGGGATTGTTGAGTAAAAACAGGGTGGTAGAGGAGGTTGGTGAGGAAGTGGCTTAGGAATTTGAGTGTATTCTCAAGCCTCGGTTGCGGCTGAGCCTTTCGCGGCGGGGACGCCGCTCCCACAGGCCGCCGCTCCCACAGGGCTGCGGCTCCTACCGGTCACCGATCCCACAGGCCACTGATCCCACAGGCGCGGCTCCCACAGGTACGGTTTGGTTTGGTAGGAGCGGCGTCCCCGCCGCGAAAGCAGAGCTCAGCGCTCGGTGCTGCCGATGGAAGCTGCAGTCTATGGGAGCGGAGGGCCTGTGGGAGCGGCGGCCCGCCGCGAAAGCGGAGCTCAACCTAACCTCCCAATCCGCCTACCGAGCTGCCAGCACCGCCTGCGCCACCCGTGAACCATTTTCCCGGCCTAGCACCTGGCTGATCCGCGCACCGGCATCAATCAACAGATCCAGATCAATGCCGGTCTCGATACCCATGCCGTTGAGCATATAAACCACGTCCTCGGTAGCCACATTGCCGGTAGCGCCCTTGGCGTAAGGGCAGCCACCCAGCCCGGCCACCGAGCTGTCGAATACGCTGACACCTTCGAGCAAGCTGGCATAAATGTTCGCCAGCGCCTGCCCGTAGGTATCATGAAAATGCCCAGCCAACTGCTGATGCGGAACGTAGACCGCGCAAGCTTCAATCAGCGCTCTGGTTGCGCCCGGGGTACCGGTGCCGATAGTGTCGCCCAGGGATACTTCATAGCAACCCATTGCATCCAGATCGCGCGCAATCAGCGCTACCTGTCGGGCATCAACCTCGCCCTGATAGGGGCAGCCCAGTACGCAGGAAATATAGCCGCGCACCCTGATGCCTGCTGCCTTGGCGGCTTCCAGAACCGGCGTGAAGCGCTCAATGCTTTCGGCAATCGAGCAGTTGATATTGCGCTGGGAGAAGGCTTCAGAGGCGGCAGCAAACACCGCTACTTCACGCACTCCTGCAGCAAGCGCGGCTTCAAAACCCTTGAGGTTGGGCGTCAGCGCCGAATAGGCCACATTGGGGTGCTGCTTGATTCCGGCAAATACCTCTGCAGAGCCCGCCATTTGCGGGACCCATTTGGGCGACACAAAACTGCCCACTTCAATGTGTGGCACGCCAGCGGCACTGAGGTCGTCCACCAGTTGCACTTTGGCCTGCACACTGATGGGTTGCGACTCGTTCTGCAGCCCGTCGCGCGGCCCGACATCGACCATTCTCACCTGTAGCGGCATGCTCATTCGCTGTCCTCCAGTTCTACCAGTACGGTCCCCTCGGCGACCAATTCACCTTCCGTGCAATAGAGCGCGGTAACAACGCCAGCCTGCGGCGCGCGGATGCTGTGCTCCATTTTCATCGCTTCGAGCACCAGCAACACATCGCCTGTCTGCACCTGATCACCCACGCCGACCATCAGGCGCACGATACTGCCATTCATCGGTGCTTGCAGGCCACCGCTGTGTTGCTGCGCCTGCTGTGCCTGGCTGATGGGGTCGAAAGCCTGGATCTGATGCCAGTATTCGCGCCAGTGCAAAAACAGCGATCCGGCAGCGAGCCGCAAAGGGTAACGCTGGGTTATGCCATCGCGCTCGACCACCAGCATTTCCCTGTTGTTATCAATCTGGCAGCCCTGCGTGTTCAGCCCATCCAGTTGCCTGTGTTGATCGCCACAGCTCAGATGCATACGGCTGGAGGCCGGTAGGCCGCTGCGCCAGCCCGCAGGCAGGTTTCGCCAGGGTACAGGCGCGTTGCTTGCCCAGTTGCTCTGACAGAGCAGCCAGGCTGACCCCGCGAGCCTCCAGAATTCTTCTTCCAGGGGCGAGCGGGGCGGGAGTAACGCCGACTCGTGGCGAGGAATAAATCCGGTATCCAATTCGGCGTTGGCAAAGGCCTGATGCTCAACGATACGGGTCAGAAACTCGAGGTTGGTATGCAGCCCGGCAATATGCGTCTCGCGCAGCATCGTCAAGAGGTTCAGGCGCGCGGCTTCACGGGTCTCACCCCAGGCGATTAGCTTTGCCAGCATGGGATCATAAAAGGGCGACACCTCGTCACCTTCGCTCACGCCGCTGTCGATCCGCCGGCCTGGGCCAGATTCGGGCTCGCGGTACATACTCAAGCGTCCGCTGGCGGGTAGGAAGCCATTGGCCGGATCCTCGGCATACAGGCGCGCTTCGATGGCATGACCATTCAGCGGTACCTGTGCCTGTTCCAGAGGCAGGCTCTTGCCCTGGGCGACGTTCAGTTGCCAGGCGACCAGATCCAGACCGGTAATGGCTTCGGTGACCGGGTGCTCTACCTGCAAGCGCGTGTTCATTTCCATGAAATAAAAGCGCTGCTGCTCATCCAGCAGAAATTCCACGGTGCCAGCACCCACATAGCCGATGGCCTGCGCCGCTTTGACGGCAGCATCGCCCATGGCTTTGCGCAGTTCCGGGCCAAGGCCGGGCGCAGGGGCTTCTTCAATCACCTTCTGGTGGCGGCGCTGGATGGAACAGTCGCGCTCGTTGAGGTGAATGCAACGGCCCTGCTGATCTGCGAAAACCTGAATTTCGATATGTCGCGGGCGCTGAAGATAGCGCTCTACCAGCATGCGGCTGTCGGAAAAGCTGGCCTGGGCTTCCCGTTGCGCTGAGGCCAGTGCCTCGCTCAGTTCTGCCTCGCTATTGACGACTTTCATGCCTTTGCCGCCGCCCCCGGCAACGGCCTTGAGCAACACTGGATACCCTATGGCTTCGGCTTCGCGGCGGAAACACTCGAGTGTCTGATCATCACCATGGTAACCGGGGACCAGCGGTACGCCTGCCGCGTGCATCAGGGTTTTTGCGGCCGACTTGCTGCCCATGGCGTCAATGGCGCTGGCCGGCGGGCCGATAAAAATCAAGCCTTGCGCTTCGCAGGCCCGGGCAAAATCTGCATTTTCTGACAGAAAGCCATAACCTGGATGGATCGCTTGCGCGCCGCAGGCCTTGGCAGCGGCCAGAATCAGATCGGTGCGCAGGTAGCTGTCCGCTGGTTTGGTGCCACCGAGGTTGATTGCCGAATCCGCTTCGCGAACGTGGCGGGCATTGCGGTCCTTATCACTGTGTACCGCCATGCTATGGATACCCATGGCGCGTGCGGTGCGCATGATGCGGCAGGCGATTTCGCCACGATTGGCAATCAGTAGAGTAATGATAGGCTTACTCATCAGAACCTCATTCGCTGGGCTGCCATGTGGGTTTGCGCTTTTCAAGAAAGGCGTTCAGTCCTTCCTGCCCTTCAGGGCTGACGCGCACGCGGGCAATCGACGACTCGGTGTAACGGCGCAGCGCGGTGGTGAGTTCACCATGCTTGACTTCATGCATCAGCGCCTTGGTCGCACGCATCGCCGCCGGGCCGTTCAGTAACAGGTTATGAGTCCAATCGTTTACGGCCTGATCCAGAGTGCCAGCAAGGTAGCAAGCAGACAGCAGGCCAAGCGCTTCTGCACGTTGGCCATCGAAACGCTCAGCAGTCAATGCATACCGCCGCGCCGCACGCTCACCGATGGCCTTGACCACGTAGGGGCTGATCACTGCGGGCAGAATGCCGATGCGCACTTCCGACAGGGAAAACAGGGCATCTTCGCTGCCAATCGCCATGTCGCAACAACTGATCAAACCCAGCGCGCCGCCGAAGGCCGCGCCTTGCACTACCGCCAGTGTGGGCAGCTTCAACTGGTACAGGCTGGCCATGACCTGGGCCAACTCGCGGGAATCATTCAGGTTGGCGTTGTAATCCAGGTTGGCGCTTTCCTGCATCCAGCTTAAGTCTGCCCCGGCGGAAAAATGCTTGCCGCGCCCACGCAGTAGCATGAAGCGTAACTCCGGGTGGGCTTCGACCTCGTCGAAGGCCAGCAGCAGCTCGCGAATCATCTCGGCGTTGAAGGCGTTGTTCTTTTCCGGGCGGTTCAGCCATAGGGTGGCGACGCCGTTCGGGGAGAACTCGAGCTGTAGTGTTTTAAAGTCGGGCATAAATTTCTCTGAGAGATCGATGTTGCAAAATATTGGCTGGAGGTTAAAAGCTTGAAGCTGGAAGTTAAACCCTTGCTCTCTTCCAGCTTCCAGCTTGCGCCGCGCGCCCTCTACATCCGGAAGACCCCGAAGCGCGTGGGCGCTATGGGCGCATTCAAGGAGGCGGACAGGGCCAGGCCGAGAATGTCACGGGTTTGCGCTGGATCGATAACCCCGTCATCCCAGAGTCGTGCGCTGGAGTAATACGGGTGTCCCTGGCGCTCATACTGTTGGAGAATCGGGTCGCGAAGCTCGGCCTGCTGTTGCTCGGTGAAGGTGCCACCGCTACGCTCGGCCTGTTCCTGCTTGACCTGAACCAGCACACCAGCGGCCTGCTCAGCGCCCATTACCGAGATTCGTGCATTCGGCCACATCCACAGGAAACGCGGATCGTAGGCGCGGCCGCACATACCATAGTTGCCAGCGCCAAAGCTGCCGCCAATGATCACGGTGAATTTGGGTACCTGGGCGCAGGCGACGGCGGCGACCAGCTTGGCGCCGTGCTTGGCGATGCCACCGGCTTCGTATTTCTGCCCGACCATAAAGCCGGTGATGTTCTGCAGAAATACCAGCGGTATGCCGCGCTGGCAGGCCAGCTCGATAAAATGCGCGCCTTTTTGTGCGGACTCGGCAAACAAAATGCCGTTATTAGCCAGAATCGCCACCGGATGCCCGTGCAGGTGCGCAAAGCCGCATACCAGCGTGGTGCCGTACAGCGCCTTGAACTCATCGAACTGGCTGTCATCCACCAGCCGGGCGATCACTTCGCGCACATCAAAGGGCTGTTTGGCGTCGGCGGGGATGACCGCGTAGAGGTCCTCGGCCGAATAGCGTGGCTGTATCGGTGTGCGCAGGTTCAGTTCGCCCTGTTTGCGCCAGTTCAGATTGGCGATGCAGCGCCGGGCCAGTGCCAGGGCGTGCTCGTCATCTTCGGCGTAATGGTCCGCCACGCCAGAGGTCTTGCAATGCACATCTGCACCGCCCAGATCTTCGGCGCTGACCACTTCGCCGGTGGCGGCCTTGACCAGCGGCGGGCCAGCAAGAAAGATCGTCGCCTGATCACGGACCATGATGGCTTCATCTGCCATGGCCGGCACGTAAGCGCCGCCCGCCGTGCAGGAGCCCATCACCACGGCGATCTGCGGGATGCCCTGGGCACTCATGTTTGCCTGATTGAAGAAGATCCGGCCGAAGTGCTCACGGTCAGGGAATACCTCATCCTGCCGGGGCAGGTTGGCGCCACCCGAGTCGACCAGATAGATGCACGGCAGGCGGTTCTGCTGGGCGATGGTCTGGGCCCGCAGATGCTTTTTCACCGTTAGCGGGTAATAGCTGCCGCCTTTGACCGTCGCGTCGTTGGCGACGACCATGCATTCCACGCCTTCGACCAGGCCGATGCCCGCGATAATGCCGGCCGCCGGTACTTCTTCGCCATAAACCTCATGCGCCGCCAGTTGGCCGATTTCCAGAAAGGGCGAGCCAGCGTCCAGCAAAGTATCGATCCGCTGGCGCGGTAACAGCTTGCCGCGTGAAAGATGCCGTTCCTGCGCTGTTGCTCCACCGCCTTCGGCGATCTTGCTCAAGAGGCTCTGCAGGTCCTCCACCAGATGGCGCATTGCGGCGCTGTTGCTGGCGAAGTCGGAAGAGCCACGCTGCAGCTGGGAGCTCAAAATACCCATAGTCTGCCCTCGAGGCCGGAAGCGAGAAGCTTGAAGCTGGAGGTGACCCCAGCCTTGCTTCCAGCTTTTAGCTTCCGGCTACCAGCTTCTTTAGCGTGTTTCATTGAACAGCTCCCGGCCGATCAGCATGCGGCGAATTTCACTGGTGCCGGCGCCTATCTCATAGAGTTTGGCGTCACGCAGCAAGCGTCCGGTGGGGTAATCGTTGATATAGCCATTGCCGCCGAGGATCTGGATGGCATCAAGGGCCATCTGGGTCGCGCGTTCGGCGGTATAGAGAATCACGCCGGCGGCATCCTTGCGCGTGGCTTCGCCTCGATCACAGGCCTGGGCCACCGCATACAGGTAAGCGCGGCTGGCATTGAGCTGGGTGTACATATCTGCGACCTTGCCCTGGATCAGCTGAAATTCACCGATGCTCTGGCCGAATTGTTTACGGTCGTGGATATAGGGCACCACCTCGTCCATGCACGCCTGCATGATGCCGATGGGGCCGCCGGAAAGCACCACGCGTTCGTAGTCCAGGCCGCTCATCAACACCTTGACGCCTGCATTCAACCCGCCAAGGATGTTTTCGGCTGGCACTTCAACGTTATCGAAAATCAGTTCGCAGGTATTGGAACCGCGCATGCCGAGCTTATCCAGCTTCGGCCCGCGGGAAAAACCTGCCCAGTCGCGCTCGACAAGAAAGGCGGTAATGCCATGCGGGCCTTTTTCCGGTTCGGTTTTGGCGTAGATCACGTATACATGCGCATCCGGGCCGTTGGTGATCCACATCTTGGTGCCGTTGAGCAGGTAGCTATCGCCTTTTTTCTCGGCCCGCAGTTTCATACTGACCACATCCGAGCCGGCATTGGGTTCGCTCATGGCCAAGGCGCCGATATGTTCGCCACTGATCAGCCGCGGCAGGTAGCGGGCTTTTTGCTCTGCCGTACCATTGCGGTTGATCTGATTCACGCACAGATTGGAATGCGCACCGTAGGACAGGCCTACCGATGCCGATGCGCGGCTGATCTCCTCTATGGCCACCACATGCGCGAGATAACCCAGGCCGGCGCCGCCGTGCTCTTCGCTGACGGTTATGCCGAGCAGACCCATGTCGCCAAAGCGGCGCCACATGTCCTCAGGGAACAGGTTGTCGCGGTCGATCTGCGCGGCGCGCGGGGCCAGTTCCGCGCGGCAAAAGCCCTGCACCTGATCGCGGAGCATGTCGATCGTATCGCCAAGGGCAAAATTCAAGGAGCTGTAATGCATGAAGTCACCTATTGCCTGTTGTTCTGTTTATATCGGGTGTACGGCGAGCAGTTCAAGCTTCGGCAGGGGCGGCCACCTGAGTCGCCTTCAATGCGGCGTGGCAGCGCTCTTCGGCGCTGTCGAGCTCAATCTGCATCTGCTGAATATCGAGCATTTGCTGATCAAGCTGGGCACGGCGCTCGGCTATCTTGCCGAGCATGCTGTGCAGCTGTTTCTGGTTGTCGCCCACGGGGTCGTAGAGCTGGATCAGTTCGCGGCATTCAGCCAGGGAAAAGCCGATGCGCTTGCCGCGCAGGATCAGTTTCAGGCTGACCTTGTCGCGGGCGGAGTAGATGCGTTCCTGCCCACGACGTTCCGGGCTGAGGAGGCCTTGCTCCTCATAGAAGCGAATGGCCCTGGTGGTGATATCCAGTTCACGGGACAGATCAGAGATGGAATAGGAGGGCATGGCAGGTACCTTATTAACCTTTACGTTAACGTAAAGCAGCGCTGCTAAACTGTCAATCAGTCCAATGCCTGAGGAGGATTTGATGGGTATTGGCTTTGTCGTGCGGAAGGAGGGCAGCGGGCGCATGGCACCCGCTAGCGAGGTAGGCGTTATTACTGGGCCGCTGCGGCTTCACGCTCGCGCATGATCTTGCGCTCAAGTTGCTGGGACAGCTCGATGATCTGCTCACGCATCCAGCGGTTGGCCGGGTCCTGGTCGGTACTTTCATGCCAGAACAGGTGGGTTTCAATCGGCGGCACGTCGTCGATCGGCAGATCCACATAGTGCAAATGATGTCGGCGGGCGAAACGCTCGGGCACGGTCATGACCATATCGGTCGATTCCAGTACCAGCGGTGCCATTTGATAGTGCTGGGAGCGCAGCACCACACGACGCTGCAACCCGATCTTGCCGAGCGACAGGTCCACATGGCCCAGGCCGTTACGGCGGCTGGAGATGTGAATATGCGACTGGCTCAAGTAGTCGTCCAGGGTGATCTTGGTCTTGCTGGTCAGGGGATGCTCGCGACGCATTACACAGACGTAGCGGTCTTCAAAAAGCTTGACGTGGCGCACCTGGGTGTCGGTATTCAGCGGTGCATCAATGGCGAAATCCAGGCGGCCGGCAGCCAGTTCCTTGGTGGTTTCGCGGCGCTTGGTCAGGAAGCTGTCTATATTGATGTTCGCGGCCAGACGACGGATACGCGAGGCCAGATGCGGCAGAATCACCGCCTCGGTCAAGTCAGTCATGCTGATGCGATAGGTCTTGGTCGCTTGATCCGGATTGAAGCTGCGGCTTTCCTGAACGGACACGCGCAGCAACTGCAAGGCGTGACGCACCGGGGTAATGATGTTCTGCGCCATGGGTGTGGGGACCATGCCCTGGGCGGTCCTGACAAACAGCGGATCATTGAAGGTCTCGCGCAAACGGGCGAGGGCGTTGCTCACTGCAGGTTGTGTGATGCCTACAATCTGACCGGCGCGGGTCAGATTGGCTTCGGTATAAATGGCATCAAATACAATGAACAGGTTCAAGTCGACTTTACTGAGGTTCATCGCAACATCGTCCTTCGGTAGGGCTTCGGCAAGGTGGCTCAGGTTGAGACATCACCCAATCATAATAAGTGAAGTATATATTGCTTATACGGCTTTATACACGCAGAAAATAGGTTAGATAAATTGGGAGGCGTCATCTAGCATCATCAGGGTCGCTACAACATCGTCATTAGAAAAGGCCCGCAACTATGGATTTTGGATATTCCCCCAAGGTAAATGACCTCCGCGAACGCGTTGATGCATTCATGCAGGAACACGTGTTCCCCGCCGAGCACATCTTCCACCAACAGGTAAATGAAGGTGATCGCTGGCAGCCTACCGCCATCGTCGAAGAACTCAAGGTCAAGGCCCGCGCTGCTGGTCTGTGGAACCTGTTTCTTCCCGAGTCCGAGCTGGGCGCCGGCCTGACCAACCTGGAATACGCACCTCTGGCCGAGCTGATGGGCCGTTCCGGTCTGGCTTCCGAAGCCTTCAACTGCAGCGCGCCGGATACCGGCAACATGGAAACCATCGTTCGCTACGGTAATGAAGAGCAGAAAGAGCGCTGGGTCAAGCCGCTGCTGGCTGGCGAGATCCGCTCCTGCTTCGGTATGACCGAGCCAGGTGTTGCGTCTTCCGACGCCACCAACATGCAGGCCAATGCCCGTCGCGAAGGCGACGAGTGGGTTATCAATGGTCGCAAGTGGTGGACTTCCGGTGCTTGTGATCCGCGCTGCAAGATCATGATCTTCATGGGTCTGACCAATCCCGATGCGCCGCGTCACCAGCAGCACTCGATGATTCTGGTGCCCATGGATTCCCCCGGCCTGAAAGTGATTCGTCCGCTGCCCGTATTCGGCTATGACGATGCGCCGCACGGCCACGCTGAAGTATTGCTGGAGAACGTCCGCGTTCCCTACGAAAACGTACTGCTGGGTGAAGGTCGCGGTTTTGAAATCGCACAGGGTCGCCTTGGGCCAGGCCGTATTCACCACTGCATGCGTTCGATTGGCGCCGCAGAGCGCGCGCTGGAGCTGATGTGCCGTCGTTCAGTAGAGCGTGAAGCTTTCGGCAAGCGTCTGGCTCAGCTGGGTGGTAACATCGATCTGATCGCCGAGTCACGTATCGAAATCAACCAGGCTCGCCTGCTGACACTGAACGCTGCCTACATGATGGATACCGTGGGTAACAAGGTCGCTAAGAGCGATATCGCACAGATCAAGGTAGTGGCGCCTAACATTGCTCTGCGCGTGATCGACCGTGCGATTCAGATGCACGGCGGTGCTGGCGTATCGGAAGACACGCCGCTGGCTCACATGTATGCGATGCAGCGCACCCTGCGTCTGGCCGATGGCCCGGATGAAGTGCACCGTGCTGCCATTGGCAAGCACGAGCTGGGCAAGTACATGGCGCGTTGATCGCGTAGCGTACTGAAAGCCGTTCACCGGGTTCGCGCCGGGTGAGCGGTTTTTTTATGCCTGGGATTCAGGTTGGTGCGTTAGCCGAACAGGTTTTCTGAATGCAACACAACGCCCACCCGAACAGGATTCGGATGCGCGGAACAGCAGGCGTTGGTATGTGGCCTGAGCGGCCAAACAGCCGGGCAGAGACCTGCCCGGATTAACGAGCGCGGTAGGTGATACGACCCTTGGTCAGGTCATAGGGCGTCAGTTCAACGCGAACCTTGTCACCGGTCAGGATGCGGATGTAGTTCTTGCGCATCTTGCCTGAAATATGGGCAGTAACAACGTGACCGTTTTCCAGTTCAACGCGGAACATGGTATTCGGCAGGGTGTCTACAATGGTGCCTTCCATTTCAATACTGTCTTCTTTCGCCATTAAGGCCTCTCACATGTCGGAAAAACAGCGGGCAACTGAAACTGTGCCCGCAAAAAAGGTGAGCAATTGTGCCTGAAA
Organism: uncultured Pseudomonadaceae bacterium; assembly: GCA_963974865.1. Lineage (GTDB taxonomy): Bacteria > Pseudomonadota > Gammaproteobacteria > Pseudomonadales > Pseudomonadaceae > Halopseudomonas. The sequence goes on from CAXBEU010000025.1 coordinate 33,467, forward strand.
AGCGCCCAACAGCCAAGTTTCATTGATAAATACTGCCAAATAAGCGAGATAGGTAAGACCGCCTTGCCACACTGTGGTTCAGTCGAGCCGCACCCAGCGCTGATTGACAAGCATCTCCAGGGGGCGGTATTCGGTCTTGTAACTCATTTTTCTGCAGCCCTTGATCCAGTAACCCAGGTACAGACCATGCAGCTGCTGGCGCCGGGTTTCGCCGATCTGCCAGAGAATCGCGAACCGGCCGAGACTGCGACGGGCATGTTCGGGTGCATAAAAGGTGTAAACCGCCGAAAGCCCGTTATGCATGCGATCAGTTACCGCAACCGCGACCAGCTCATCACCCAGGCGGAATTCATGGAACTGGCTGAACGGCCAGTCGCGCACCAGGAAAGAGATGAACTGTTCGCGGCTGGGTGGGTACATGTCGCCATCCTGATGCCGCGACTCTATATAACGAGCGAACAGGTCATAGATTTCATCGGTCAATACGGGCGCGCGGGAAGTCACGCGCAGATCGCTGTTGCGGCGCAGAATACGGCTTTGCTGTTTTGTCGGAACAAAGCCGTTCACCGCAATGCGCGAGGCGATGCAGGCCGAGCACGCCTGGCAATGGGGGCGGTAAAGGTGATCGCCGCTACGCCGAAAACCCAGGTCGGAGAGCTGGCTATAGGTATCCAGATCGATTGGCTGCTGGGGGTCAAGAAACAGCGTGGTAGCCCGTTGCTCGGGCAGATAGCTGCACGCATGGGGCTGCGTAGCATAGAATTTCAGCTGGGCCAGATTGATCAAGGCCATATTAGTCATGATGACGGGCTCGGGAAGGTCGCTGTATTCATTATAGGGGCTGCTCAGCGCCTGATGAAATTCCCCATTCGCTAACAGCCGGGCCTTCAGGGCAAAGGGTTCTCAACTGCTGGAGAAACTCTGTTCTGGACAGGCTCTGTGCGCCGAAGCTGAACAGGTGATCGGTTGGCATCTGGCAGTCGATCAGTTCAAATCCCCATTCGTTGAGCTGAGTGACCAGATAGACGAAAGCGGCCTTCGACGCGTTGGTGCGGCGACTGAACATGGATTCGCCAAAAAATACTCTACCCAGAGCCAGGCCGTACAAGCCGCCCACCAGTTGATCCTGCTCCCATACTTCGACTGAATGGGCTACGCCCAGGCGGTGCAGCTCGCAGTAGGCTTGCTGCATGTCTGCGGTTATCCAGGTGGAGTCAGTATAGTCACGGGGTTCAGCACAGCCGCGCATGACCTCAGCAAAGGCGCTGTCAATGCTCAATCTGAACGGCTCGCGCTTGAGGAATTTGTTCAGGCTGCGTGAAACATGTAACTGTCGGGGCTGCAGTACGGTACGCGGGTGAGGGCACCACCAGAGGATCGGTTGACCCGCCTCATACCAGGGGAAAATGCCGTTGCGATAGGCCTTTATCAAGCGGGCAGGGGACAGGTCGCCGCCCGCAGCCAGCAGCCCGGCGGGCTCGTCCAGTGCCAGCGCTGCGGGCGGGAAATCCAGTTTGTGTTCGTCCAGCCAAGTCAGTTGGAGCATGCGGCGCTCGATAGTGTTGAGCCAGAAGCGCAGGTTCGCCAGGCGCAAGATTTGCTGGATAAAGGGTTCATGTGCAGTAGTTTATCTTTCAATGGTTTATCAAGAAGCCGATATAAGTTACTGTCCACTATGAATATATTTCTAATATAGTTGCATAATGTGATGGAACGCAAACCGCTCTGGGTGGTCAAGCAATATACTCTTGGCAGTCCCTGTTCAGCTACAGCGTGGCAGTGGTTGTGAATTCCCCCGCCGGACATCGTACAATGACCGGCTACCAACGATGGAAGCATCCGTTTTGAAGGATAACAAAGCTCGAACTACACTGCCGGTATGGCGTGAACAGTTGACGTATCGACTTCGCGAGGGCGCCTTGCTGGCGATGATCGCCCTGTGCCTGTACCTGTGCATGGCCCTGTTTACCTATCAGACATCGGATCCTGGCTGGACTCGCAGTGGCGATGTCGCCCAGGTGGGCAATGCGGCGGGTAGCATGGGCGCGTGGATTGCCGACGTGCTGCTGCTGGTACTGGGTTATCTGGCTTATCTGTTCCCGCTGATCGTGATCGTCAAGGTATGGCAGATGTTTCGCCGCCGGCACCTGCCGTTTATCTGGAACGGCTGGTTGTTCTCCTGGCGCTTGATCGGTTTTTTCCTGACCCTGTTCGCCGGTACTGCATTGGCAGCGCTGCACGGTACTGCCCCGGATACCTTCCCCGAGGGTGCCGAAGCGGGTGGGGTGCTGGGCGAATTGCTGTCTGACCTGTCCACGCCAGTACTGAACATGCAGGGCAGCACGTTGTTGTTTCTGACTCTGTTCCTGTTTGGTCTGACGCTGTTCACCAACCTGTCGTGGTTCAAGGTTATGGAATTTACCGGCCGGTTTACGCTGGATTTGCTCGATCTGGGCAAGCGTGCCTGGCACAGCTGGCGCGCACGCCGTGCTTCAGAGCAAGTGGAACGCGATTTACCGGGTCGCCCGAAAACGCCGGCGCCGCGCAGCGAGCCGGTATTCAGCCCCGCAGACCAGCGCAAGGCCGATGCGTCCCGTGCCCAGCGGCATGAGTCGCTGGCCAAGCATGTTGCCTCCCAGGAGCATCGTCAGCCTCCCGAGATTGTGCCGCCCGACATCAAGCCGGCTGAACCCAGCGTGCGCTTGAGCAAGGAAAAGCAATCCAGGCTGTTTATTGATTCGGTAGAGCCAGGCTCGTTGCCACCGATCTCGCTGCTGGATCCGGCGAGCAAGAAGCAGAAAGGTTTTTCTGCCGAGTCGCTGGAGGGCATGTCGCGGCTGCTGGAGCTGAAGCTCAAGGACTTTGGCGTCGAGGCCGAGGTTGAGAAAGTCCAGCCCGGCCCGGTGATTACCCGCTTCGAGATTCAGCCGGCCGCCGGCGTCAAGGTCAGCAAGATTTCCAACCTGGCGAAGGATCTGGCGCGTTCGCTGGCCGTGATCAGCGTCCGTGTGGTGGAAGTGATCCCCGGTAAAACCACCGTGGGTATCGAGATCCCCAACGAGGACCGCGAGATCGTCAGGCTGTCCGAGGTATTGCAAACCCGCGAATTCGATGAAGCCACCTCGCCAGTCACCCTGGCCCTGGGTCACGATATCGGTGGGCATCCGGTCATGGCCGATCTGGCCAAGATGCCACATTTGCTGGTGGCGGGCACCACAGGTTCGGGCAAGTCGGTGGGCGTGAACGCGATGCTGCTCAGTATCCTGTTCAAGTCGCCGCCCGAAGAAGTGCGGCTGATCATGATCGACCCGAAAATGCTTGAGTTGTCGATCTACGAGGGTATCCCGCACCTGTTGGCCCCCGTGGTGACCGACATGAAGGAGGCGGCTAACGCTCTGCGCTGGTGCGTGGCTGAAATGGAGCGGCGCTACAAACTCATGGCGGCCATGGGCGTGCGTAACCTGGCGGGCTTCAACCGCAAGGTCAAGGACGCCGAGAAGGCCGGCACGCCGCTGACCGATCCGCTGTTCCGGCGTGAATCGATGGAAGACATACCGCCGGAACTGGAAACCCTGCCGGTGATCGTAGTAGTGATTGACGAGTTTGCCGACATGATGATGATCGTCGGCAAGAAGGTTGAAGAGCTGATCGCGCGGATTGCGCAGAAGGCGCGGGCGGCAGGTATCCATTTGATTCTGGCGACCCAGCGGCCCTCGGTGGATGTGATCACTGGTCTGATCAAAGCGAATATTCCGACCCGGATGGCTTTCCAGGTGTCGAGCAAGATCGACTCACGGACCATTCTTGATCAGGGCGGCGCGGAACAGTTGCTGGGCCACGGCGACATGCTCTACATGCCACCCGGCACCAGCCTGCCCGTGCGGGTACACGGCGCTTTCGTTTCCGATGAGGAAGTTCACCGGCTGGTGGATGAGTGGAAAAAGCGCGGTGAGCCGAACTATATTCAGGACATTCTCGACGGCGCGGATGATGGCGCTGGCGGCGGTTTCGACACATCTGGTGGTATGGGTGGAGGTGACAGCGAAGAGGATGCGCTGTATGACGAAGCCGTACGCTTTGTTTGCGAAAGCCGCCGAGCGTCGATCTCTGCGGTACAGCGTAAGCTGAAGATAGGTTACAACCGCGCCGCCCGGATGATTGAAGCCATGGAGATGGCCGGGGTAGTGACCCCGATGAACACTAATGGCTCGCGTGAAGTCATTGCACCGCCACCGGTGCGTGATTGAGCGGGCTCTGACTTTACAGGATACCGGAGACCCCATCCTGCCATGATTAAAACCCTTTTTCGTCACAGCCTTGCCGCTCTTTGTCTGTTCAGCCTGCCCGCGATGGTCATGGCTGATGAGGAAGCCGCCGCGCAGAAGCTGAATGCTTTGCTGTCCAACGCCAGCACCATGACTGCGGATTTCTCGCAGATGACGCTCAGCGCCAACGGTGCAAGCATGCAGGAAACCACCGGCAACCTGGCGCTCAAGCGCCCGGGGATGTTCCGCTGGCATACCGATGCGCCGGCCGAGCAGGAGCTGGTATCCGATGGCCAGCAGATCTGGCTGTATGACCCGGATCTGGAGCAGGTCACCATTCAGGCCATGGATCAGCGCTTGACCCATACGCCCGCGCTGTTGCTATCTGGCGACGTCAGTACCTTGCAGGAGAACTTCAGCATTACCTGGGAAGACTCTGGCAGCGTTATCGACTTCACCCTGACCCCCAAGGTCAATGACACGCTGTTTGACAGCCTGCGCCTGTCGTTCCGTGATGGGGTAATCAATGACATGCAAATGAGCGATGCGGTCGGTCAGCGTACCAACATCCTGTTTCAGGACGTGAAATTGAACCAGAGCATGAACGAAGATCAGTTCACCTTCGAGATACCCGACGGGATTGATGTCATCAGTGAGTAACCTTGCCAGTGAACAGCAGCGGCCGTGACTAGCGACGGTCTATTTCCTGAGCAGAAACCGCATCAGCCATTGGCCGCGCGCATGCGCCCGGCCAATCTGGACGAATATGCCGGCCAGACGCATTTGCTTGGCCCTGGCCGCCCGCTGCGGGTAGCGCTGGAGCAAGGTGCGCTGCACTCGATGATCTTCTGGGGGCCGCCAGGCGTGGGTAAAACCACTCTGGCTCGGCTGATTGCTACCCTTGCCGATGCGCATTTCGTGACCCTGTCTGCGGTGATGGCAGGGGTCAAGGACATTCGTCAGGCGGTTGATCTGGCACGCCAGCAGGCCTCGCAGAATGGCCGCCAGACAATCCTCTTCGTTGATGAAGTGCATCGCTTCAACAAGGCGCAGCAGGATGCCTTTTTGCCCTATGTTGAAGACGGTACGTTGCTGTTTATTGGCGCCACCACTGAAAATCCCTCCTTCGAATTGAACAACGCTCTGCTATCGCGAGCGCGCGTCTATGTGCTCAAGTCGCTGGAAGCCGATGCATTGGGCAGCCTGCTGGATCGCGCCCTGGCTGATGTGGATAGAGGGTTGGGCCGGCACAATTTGAGCATCAGAAACGAGGCCAAGCGCATTGTGCTGGAGGCGGCTGACGGTGACGCTCGGCGGGTACTCAATCTGCTGGAGATTGCCGCCGACCTGGTGGACGACGGCGGCACCATCGAGACCGAGCTGGTCAGTGATCTGCTGAACGACACGCGGCGGCGTTTCGACAAGGGCGGTGAAGCCTTTTACGATCAGATTTCTGCGCTGCACAAATCAGTACGCGGCTCGAATCCCGATGCCTCGCTCTACTGGTTTGCCCGGATGCTGGATGGCGGCTGTGATCCTTTGTATATCGCGCGCCGGGTCGTGCGTATGGCCAGCGAGGATATCGGCAATGCCGACCCGCGGGCATTGACCCTGTGTCTGAATGCCTGGGATGTACAAGAGCGGCTGGGCAGCCCTGAAGGGGAGTTGGCGGTTGCTCAGGCGATTGTGTATCTGGCCTGCGCACCGAAAAGCAACGCGGTATATAACGCCTTCAATGCGGCGATGAAGGACGTCGCCAGCCAGACTTCCCACGAACCACCCCTGCATTTGCGCAACGCGCCGACCAAGCTGATGAAGGAGCTGGGTTACAGTCAGGGTTATCGCTACGCGCACAATGAGCCCGAGGCCTATGCGGCTGGCGAGGATTATTTTCCTGAAGCGCTGCAGCCAAGGCGTTATTATGAGCCGGTCAACCGAGGTCTCGAGTTGAAAATCGGCCAGAAGCTGCAGTACCTGCGTAGCCTCGACGCCGCCAGTCCGATGCAAAGGAGGCAGTCGCCGGATGTTTAGTACCCTCATCGCCATTGCCGTCGGCGGCTCGGCCGGGGCGCTGGCTCGGTTTGGCGTAGCGCATTGGGTCATGAGTACATGGCCAAAGGCATTCCCGCTCGCGACCCTCGCCGTCAACCTGATAGGGTGCCTGATCATAGGTATACTCTACGGCCTGTGGTTGCAGCGTCCGGAGTTTTCGCCGCTGTTACGCCAAGGGCTGTTTATCGGTTTTCTTGGCGCTTTTACCACGTTTTCCACCTTTTCCCTCGATGCCCTGCGGCTGATGGAAAACGGAGAGGCCTTGTTGGCCATTGGATATATTCTGCTCAGCGTGTGCGTCTGCCTGCTCGCCACCTGGGCCGGCCTGGCGCTGACTCGATAGTCGGCCGGGCTGTCACCCGCAACCATAAGATGATGAATCATGCTTGATCCAAAACTGGTCCGTAGCCAACCGCAACTCGTCGCTGAACGCCTCGCCAGCCGCGGCTTTATTCTGGATGTCGCGCAGCTCGAAGAGCTTGAATCCCGGCGCAAGAGTGTGCAGACGCGTACAGAAGCGCTGCAGGCTGAGCGCAACAGCCGCTCCAAATCCATCGGCCATGCCAAGGCCAAGGGTGAAGACATTCAGCCTCTGCTTGCCGATGTGGAGCGCATGGGAAGCGAACTGAATGACGCCAAGCAGGAGCTGGAAGCCATTCAGGCTGAACTGGATGCGCTGATGCTGAGCATGCCCAACCTGCCTGATGAGCGGGTACCGATCGGCAAGGATGAGGATGACAACGTCGAGATTCGCCGCTGGGGGACGCCGCGCGAGTTCGATTTTCCTGTTCAGGATCACGTCGCCCTGGGTGAGCAACATGGCTATCTGGATTTTGAAACGGCGGCGAAGTTGTCGGGTGCGCGCTTTGCGTTGATGCGCGGTCCTATCGCCAGGCTGCACCGGGCGCTGGGGCAGTTCATGCTGGACCTGCACATCAATGAACACGGCTATGAGGAGTTCTATACCCCTTACCTGGTGCAGGCAGAGGCGCTGCAGGGTACCGGTCAGTTGCCGAAGTTCGAGGCGGACCTGTTCAAGGTTCCGCGCGGCGAAGGGCAGAGCGATCTTTATCTGATTCCGACTGCTGAGGTGACGTTGACCAATACCGTCAGCCAGAGCATTCTCGCGGCCGATCAGTTGCCTTTGAAAATGACCGCTCACACCGCCTGTTTCCGCAGCGAAGCAGGCTCTGCCGGCCGGGATACGCGAGGCATGATCCGCCAGCATCAGTTCGACAAGGTCGAAATGGTGCAGATAGTGCGTCCGCAGGACTCCGCCGACGCGCTGGAGCAATTGACCGGCCATGCGGAAAATATCCTCAAGTTGCTCAACCTGCCTTACCGGGTGCTGGCACTGTGTACCGGCGATATGGGTTTTGGAGCGACCTGCACCTACGATCTGGAAGTCTGGATTCCGACCCAGGGCAAGTACCGTGAAATTTCCTCGTGCTCCAGCTGTGGCGACTTCCAGGCGCGCCGTATGCAGGCGCGCTGGCGGAACCCGGAAACCGGCAAGCCGGAGCTGGTGCATACCCTGAACGGATCAGGGCTCGCGATCGGCCGTACCCTGGTGGCGATTCTGGAAAACTATCAGCAGGCCGACGGCAGTATTACCGTACCGGAAGTGCTGCGCCCTTATATGGCTGGTCTCGAGACCATTAGCTGATATGGAATACTTGCCGCTGTTTCACAACCTTCAAGGGCGCTGGGTGCTGGTCATCGGCGGCGGCGAGATAGCCCTGCGCAAGTCGCGCTTGTTGTCGGAGTCTGGCGCGGTGCTGCGTGTCGTGGCGCCCGAAATCGAGACTCAACTGCGCGAGATGGTGGAGCAGGGTGGCGGTGAATGCATTTTGCGCGGCTACCAGCCGGACGATCTGCATGGCGTGCACCTGGTAATCGCTGCCACCGACGATGAGCCGTTGAATGCGCGTGTGTCCGCTGATGCGCAGGCACGCTTTCTGCCGGTTAACGCGGTGGATGCGCCTGACCTCTGTACGGTGATTTTTCCCGCCATCGTGGATCGCTCGCCCCTGATTATCGCGGTATCCAGCGGCAGTCATGCGCCGGTGTTGGCGCGCTTGACCCGAGCTCGGATCGAGACCCTGTTCCCGCATACCTACGGCAAGTTGGCACAACTGGCCAAACGCTTCCGGGGCCAGGTCAAGGCCGCCTTCCCGCAGATCAACCAACGCCGTGTGTTCTGGGAGAATGTGTTCCAGGGCGACATTGCCGAGCGAATCTTTGCCGGCCAGGATCAGGCTGCAGAAGATCTGCTGGCCAGTCGTCTGTCGCAGCAGACCGGGCAGCAGTACCGCGGTGAAGTCTATCTGGTGGGCGCAGGCCCGGGCGATCCGGATCTGCTGACCTTCCGTGCGCTGCGCCTGATGCAGCAGGCAGATGTGGTGCTCTATGACCGTCTGGTGCCCACAGCGATCATCGACCTGTGTCGCCGCGATGCCGAGCGCATCTACGTTGGCAAGGCGCGCGCCGAGCACGCAGTACCGCAGGAGCAGATCAATCAGCTATTGGTGCGGCTGGCCCGTGAAGGCAAGCGCGTGTTACGCCTGAAGGGCGGCGATCCGTTTATTTTTGGCCGTGGCGGGGAGGAAATCGAAGAGTTGGCAGCCCATGGCATACCTTTCCAGGTCGTGCCCGGCATCACCGCCGCCAACGGTTGCTCGGCCTATGCCGGAATACCCCTTACGCATCGCGACCATGCCCAGTCGGTAAGGTTTGTTACCGGCCACCTGAAGGATGGCACCACTAATCTGCCCTGGGCTGATCTGGTGGCGCCGAGCCAGACTCTGGTTTTTTACATGGGCCTGGTGGGCTTGCCCGAGATTTGCCAGCAACTGATCAGCCATGGGCGCCATCCGGATACACCCATGGCGTTGATCCAGCAAGGTACAACAGCCAATCAGAAGGTCCTGATTGGTACTCTGAGTAGTTTGCCGGGATTGGTCGACAGCACTGAAATCAAGCCGCCAACGCTATTGATCGTGGGTGAAGTGGTCAAGCTCCACAGCAAGTTGAAATGGTTTGCTCCGGACCAGGTGGAGAGTGATACCCAGGGTGTATTAAATCAGCGCGGGCAAGCTGACAAATAGAGTAATTAGACTAAAGTAGTAGGCAGGGTAAAATGGCGGTTTGATATCATTCTGCGCCCGTGTAATACCGGCTATGATGCCAATAATTGAAATGGAGTTCTTTCCCTGTCTACTCCTGGTCCGTTGAAACCCATGACCTCCTCTGGCGGCGTGCGACCTGACACTGTTGGATCTGGCCACTCGCTGCATTGGCTGTGCGGCATGTTTCTGCTTTTTCTTCTAGCTGCCCAGGCTGTTGCTGCCGAGAGCAAACCGCCGCCAAGCATCGGCCCTCATAGCAGCTACGCGTTATCAACCTACTTTGCCTCTTTGCATAATGCCGGCCCAGAATTGAGCCTGCCAGAGGCGATAGCCTTATCCGATCAATTCGATGATGCGGTCTCCCAATCCATATCTGCTACCAATTTCGGCCTGACCCGCGACGAGGTCTGGCTGCACCTGGAGTTCACGACCCAAGAGGCTGTGCCAGAGCGCTGGTTACTGGAAGTAGGGCACGCGTCGCTTGATCGGGTTGATCTGTATTTTGCCGAACAGGGTGGCGAATACCAGCATCAACACGCGGGTGATCTATTGCCCTTCAATGCCAAGGCCTTGCCGCACCGGCATCATCTGTTTGAGCTGCAGTTGCAGCCGAGCAAGCGTTACAGTCTTTATCTGCGGGTCAGCTCGCAAGGCACCCTGTCGGTACCGGTGACCCTCTGGCAACCGGATGCACTCTGGGCCAACGATCAATACAGCTATTCATTCCTGAGCCTGTATTACGGATTGGCGGCAGGGCTGTTGATTTACAACCTGTTCCTGTTCTTTTCCCTGCGCGAAAAGCTCTACGTCATTTACGTTGCTTTTGTCGCGTTTCTGGCACTGGGCCAAGCCGGACTGGCCGGGCTGGTCGGCCAGTTTCTTTCGCCTAACAGCGCATTGCTGACGCACCTCTCGCCGACGGCCAGCGTGTCTCTGGCCGGGCTATTTGGGGCTATTTTCGTGCAGCGCTTCCTGGCCGGTACGCCGCGCAGGCTGAAGATGCACTGGGTAATGCCGGCGCTGGGCACTGTATATGCGCTGACTTTCCTCTGTACCTTGTTTGTCTCCTATTTCTACGCCGCGCTCGTGGTCAATATCACCTCGTTACTCTTTGCGCTGACGGCTCTGGCCATGGGCGCAGCAGCGCTTTACCGCCGCCAGCCCGGTGCCCGCTTTTTCGTGCTGGCGTGGATATCCCTGCTGATCAGTATCCTGGTGATGGCGCTGCACAATCTGGGTGTATTGCCGTCCAACGCCTTTACCGCCAACGCGCTGTTGTTTGGATCTGCTGCGGAGATGCTGCTGCTGTCATTGGCACTGGCCGACCGTATCAACGGCATCCAGCTTGCCCAGGACCGAGCGCAGCAGGAGGCGCTGACGGTCAACCGCGAGATGCTGGTAGCACTGCGTGAAAATGAGCGTTTATTGGAAAGCCGGGTAGCCGAGCGCACCCTGGCGCTTGAGGCCGCCAATAGTCAGTTGACGCTCAGCAAGCGATTACTCGAGCAACAGGCCAATCACGATGCCTTGACCGGTTTGGCCAACCGCAAGCTGCTGACCGACAGGTTGCAGGGAGCCACGCTCAGGGCCAAACGCAATGACAGCAGTTTTGCGCTGATGATGATCGATCTTGACTGGTTCAAGGCGATCAATGATCAGCACGGTCACCAGGCCGGGGACCGGGTGCTGATCGAAGTCGCCAATCGGCTCAAGGCGTCGCTGCGCGATGTCGATACCGTCGCCCGAGTGGGCGGTGATGAGTTTGTGCTGGTCATCGAATCGGTCAGCAACCATGAAGCTCTGGCGGTCATTCGCCACAAGTTGCAGCAGGTAGTGCTGCAACCGATTCATCTGAGTGGCGATCTGTGGGTCTCGGTGGGCATGAGTATTGGCGTTGCGATGTTCCCGGATGACGCCCAGGACATCGATTTGCTGTTCACCCTGGCCGATCGCGCGATGTATTCATCCAAACCGGTTCACCCGGTGAATGCCAGATAGCGGCTGCTCTGGCATGATGGCTGTATTGTCTGGATAACACTGTCCGCACAACACTGTCCGGCAAAAGGGAGATGAATATGGCGCGCAAGCTTGTGGTCAAGCGCGGACGCAAGGTCGGGTCGGCGCCAGGGACGCTGATTCATCTCGGTGAGCCCCGGGTGCAGCAGCCAGCGGTTCGCATCATCGAATACAACCAGCAGGAGATATCTGACCGGCTTATTGACCAAGCTGGTGACTATCGCGTGCGTAATGGCGGGCATGTGGCCTGGCTGAACGTGGATGGCGTTCATCAGGTTGAGGTCATTGAAGCGTTGGGAAAGGCATTCAAGCTGCATCCGCTGGTAATGGAAGACATTCTCAGTGTCGACCAGCGCCCCAAGGTCGAAGACTATGACGGCTATCTGTATCTGGTCCTGCGCATGCTGCACTATGACGCGGCGACAGAAGAAATTCAGACAGAGCAACTCAGCCTGATTCTGGGCGATCATTTTGTGTTGTCCCTGCAAGAACAGCCAGGCGATCTGTTTGACGGGATTCGCAGCCGCCTGCGCGATGGCCGCCAGATCCGCTCAATGCAGGCTGATTATCTGGCCTATGCGTTGCTCGATGCGGTGGTGGATCATTATTTCCTCGCTCTGGAGCATCTGGGTGACCAGATCGAAGCGCTTGAAGATGAGCTGATGGAGAAGCCCCAACCGTCCACCTTGGGCCGCATTCACCATTACAAACGGGAAATGCTGATGTTGCGCAAGGCAGTTTGGCCGCTGCGGGAGGTGCTAAGCCGGCTGGCCCGGGATGAAAGCCCTCTGATCAGCGCAGACACCCGGGTGTTCCTGCGTGATGTATACGACCACACCATCCACGTCATGGACACCATCGACACCCTACGCGAAATGCTGGTAGGTATGCTGGATCTGCATCTTTCCAGTGTCAGCAACCGCATGAACGAGGTCATGAAGGTGTTGACCATCATCGCCACCCTGTTTATGCCGCTGACTTTTATCGCCGGGGTGTACGGAATGAACTTCGAATACATGCCCGAGCTGCAGTGGCGCTGGGGCTATCCGGCGGTGATGGTGTTGATGCTGGCGATTTCCGGCAGCCTGCTGTATGCCTTCCGGCGGCGAGGCTGGATATAGACAAGCGCGGCCTTTAGACTTGGGCATCTGAAAAATCGGCTTTGAAGGGGAAACTGTTTATGAGCGACAAGATGAGTGACGATGCCCTGACCGCGCTGAAGATTGCTTTTACCTACATGCCCAAGCCCATGGATGTGAATCGCTTCGACCACGGCGAGGACTATCAGCGGGTACTCGCCGATATCGAGCAGGTCAGAGAGATGCTGCTGCTCAATGATATCGATCCCGATGAAGTTGACGGTGAGCTGCGCCCGGACTCCACACCCAATTCCTGCTATTGAGCCTGTTACCCAACCTGGAGGTGACCGATGCATGCGCACTACCTGCAGCACGCTGATTTTGAACGTCTAGGCAGTATTCGCCCGTGGCTGGAGAGCAATGATTACAGCGTCACCTGCACACGCCTGCATCGTGGTGAAACCTTGCCCGATCTGGCCGGCATTGATCTGCTGATCATCATGGGCGGCGTGATGAGCGTCAATGACGAGCAGGAGCATCCCTGGCTGGTAGCGGAGAAGGCCTTTATTCGCCAGGCGATCAATGACGGCAAGGCCGTACTGGGTGTGTGCCTTGGCGCACAGCTTATAGCCAATGTGATGGGCAGCCAGGTGCGGCCAAATGCGCGGCGCGAAATTGGCTGGTTTCCGGTGCGGTCGGTCAACCACGGTCAAACCAATGTGTTTTCCTTCCCGGAACAGATCAATGTGCTGCATTGGCATGGTGAGACTTTTGATCTTCCCGCAGACGCAGTGCACCTGGCGAGCAGCCGGGCCTGCGATAATCAGGCCTTTCAACTGGGTGATCGGGTTATCGGTTTGCAGTGCCATCTTGAGTCCACATCCAGCCAGATCAAAGCCTTTGTCGAAGCGACCCCGGTGGCTGAACTGGCTCAGGAAGAATGGGTCCAATCTCCCGAACGCCTGTTGAGCATCCCCGCGGATGAGCTTGACCGGGCAACGTTATTGATGGGCGCGGTGCTGGACTACCTGCACCAGCAAAGGAGTGGTTTGTGATGAAAGCGTGGCTGTTAGCTGGTTTTTTGGGGGTGGGGCTTGTCGGGTGTGTGAAATTACCGAGTAACGTGGAACCGGTCAGTGGCTTTGAGGCCGATCGTTACCTGGGCACCTGGTATGAAATCGCCCGGCTTGACCATTCATTTGAAGAAGGTCTTAGCAAGGTAACTGCCGAGTACAGCCTGCGTGAAGATGGCGGTATCAAAGTGGTAAACAGGGGCTTTTCGGAAGAGAAGGGTGAGTGGGAAGAAGCGGAAGGCAAGGCCTACTTCGTTGAAAACGAACAGACCGGCTTCCTGAAAGTGTCCTTTTTTGGCCCATTCTATGGTGCCTACGGCATTTTCGGATTGGACAAGGAAGATTACCGCTATTCCTGGGTATCTGGCCCCAACACCGATTACCTCTGGCTGTTGGCGCGGGAGCCGCAGATCGCCGAGGAAGACAAGCAGGCGTTTGTCGAGCGCGCAGCCGCACTGGGCTTTGATACCGATGAGCTGATCTGGGTAGAGCACGATTGACCGCACCCTGGCTGCCCGTGCGCCGGGCAGCCAGGTGGTCAGTCCACCAATGCACCATTGATGATCGCACGCAGTTCCTGGCGGATCTGATAGCTTGAAGAGGGTATCAGCTGAGTCATGAAGATCATCAGCATGTCCTCCTGCGGGTCGATGAAGAAGTTGGTGCTGGCCATGCCGCCCCAGCCGTATTCGCCCACCGAACCATTGGTTTGCGACTTGGCCACATCGGTCTTTACCGAAAAGCCCAGGCCGAACCCTGAACCTTCATAGGGCGTCTCACTGAATGCCCCGACCGACACACCCGGCAGGTCCTGATTGCCCGGGAGGTGGTTCATCCGCATGAACTCCAGCGTCTTGCGGCCAATAATGCGCTGCCCCTGATATTCGCCGCCGTTGGCCAGCGCCTGGGCAAAGCGGTAGTAGTCATCCATGCTGCAAACCAGACCGCCGCCGCCGGATAGATAGCCGTGCGCGCGGGTAAAGGCCGAGTGGGCCGGATCATCCTGCAGATTGAACTGATCACCTGGCTGATACTGATAGCAGGCTGCCAGACGCTCGATCTTGTCAGTCGGCACGGTAAAGGCCGTATCGACCATGCCCAAGGGCTTGAAAATATGCTCAGCAAGGTATTCGTCCAGGCTCATGCCGGACAGAACCTGAACCAGATAGCCGACCACGTCGGTCGATACCGAGTAGTTCCAGGCCGTGCCGGGCGAGAACTCCAATGGCAGGCGTGAGAGCTCATCGACCAACCTGTCCAGGGTATGGCCGGTGCCGCCATCCAGTTTCAGCGCGCGGTAGGCGGCATCCACATTGGTGCGGTTCATGAAGCCGTAAGTCAGCCCCGATTGGTGCGTGAGCAAATCGCGAATGCTCATCGGGCGTTGTGGCGCCGTGGTCAGAAACTGCGGGTGAATGCCGGATTTGTAGACGCGCAACTTGGCCCACGAAGGAATGTACTTGTGAACCGGGTCATCGAGCAGAAAACGGCCCTGTTCATACAACTGCATCAGCGCGATGGAGGTAACCGGTTTGGTCATCGAATAGATGCGGAATAGAGTGTCGCGCTGAACTGGCTTGTTGCGCTCGACATCCATCAGACCTTGCGCGTGCAGGTAGGTAATCTCGCCACGGCGTGCTACCAGCGTCAGAGCACCGGGTAGCTTGCCGGGCTGCAGGTAGGCGTTCTCCAGGTGGTCGGCAATACGTGCAAGGCGCCGGGTATCCATTCCTGCTATGACGTTCGAGGTGGGTGTCTGGCTGTTCATCGGTGATCCATTGGCTGAGCGGACAAAGCCTGATGTTACCTGTTTAGGCGGCCACTGGGCGACGCTAATGATGGCGGCTATGGTGTTTCATAAGGCATTCGAAAATATACTTGTAAAAGCGCTGCAGCCCCTCTTGTGTGGCGCTCTCAGAGGTTGTACAAATCGTGCTCCTTGGCAGTATGAGTAATGCAATGAAATGAACGCACCTTCACCCTGTCTGAATTGCGGCGCCTGTTGTGCCACATTCAGGGTTTCGTTTTACTGGGGCGAGACGGATGACTCCCCCGACGGGCTGGTCCCGCAACATCTGACGGAACAGATCTCTCCTCACCTGAGCTGCATGCAAGGCACCAATCAACCCACCCCACGCTGCACTGCGTTGATGGGGCTGGTGGGTGAGGGCGTGCGTTGCAATATCTACGAGAAGCGTTCTTCCAGTTGCCGTGAGTTTGCCTGGCATGGCGAAAACGGCCTCGCTAATGAGGATTGCCAGCGCGCCCGTGCCAAACACGGGTTGCCGCCCCTGCCCGATGTGCTGGAGCGGATCCCGATAGTCGCGGCCTGATCAGCCGACGTCAGCGACGATGCTGTGCACCATGTACAGCTTGCGCAGACTGGGGATGGTGAGCACGAAGGGATAGATATCAGCCTGGCCCATACTGCGGGCCAGCACATTGAGCACGCTGCTGAGCTGCACCCAGCGATTGATAAAGGCCAGGAACGCGTCCTGGTCTCTATTACCCTGCACGCAACCATCGAGTTGGCTGCGCTCAAATTTGTCGATTCGCAGTTGCAAGGTATCCAGCCGAATACCGAAATCCAGCGCGACGTTAAGCGTATCGGTCATGTGCAGATAGTGCGCCCAGGTCTCGGCCCAGTCTTCCCAAGGGTGAGAGGCGGCATAGCTGCTGATGAAAGTGTTATTCCAGTCTGCCGGAGGGCCTTCGCTGTAATGCTCTTCCAGCGCTTCCTTGTAATCCAGACGCTCGTCGCCGAATAGCTCGCGAAATGCCGGCAACCAGGGCGTATCCATCACCAGGCGATCCCAGTAATAGTGCCCGGACTCATGGCGAAAATGCCCGAGCATGGTGCGGTAGGGCTCGTGCATGTTTTGCCGCACTTTTTCCCGGTGGGCGGGGTCGGCTTCTTCAATATTGAGGGTAATGACGCCCTCCATATGGCCCGTCAGCACCGCAGGGCCATCCGGTAGCTGGCGTAGCAGTTCAAATCCCAGACCCTGCTTTGGATCCAGATCCTTTGACACAGCCGGCAGGCCTAGCATGATCAACTGTGAGATCAGACGCCGTTTGGCCTGTTCAGTGGTGTGCCAATGTTCTGCATTGCGGTCAATGCTCAGGTCGGGAATGGTCAGGTTCAGCGCGCAGGCCACGCAGAAGGGTGAATTTTCTTCTTTGGTCACTAGCCAATTGCACTGCGCCGGACTGGAGCGGTTTTCGCACAGGGTGTAGGACGTGCCCGCCAGCTTGCCTTCGGAGCGAATAGCCCAGCGGTCACTCTCCGGCTCCTGCTCGATACTGCACAGTTTGCCTTCTTCTGGGTGATAGCCAAGCGCGGAGCCGCAGCTCAAACAGAGTTGATTGTCGAAAAAGATCGCTTGTCCGCACTGGCAACGCTGCACGTGGCCATGGGGGTGATAATCGAACAGCTGACTACCTTCACTGCGCTGCACCAACTGATCAAAATAACTCATGGGTCGTTATCCATGAAAGGGACACTCCGACCCCGCGGCCGGAGCGGCGCAGGTCATTGTTCCTGTGATTGGGTTGCCTCTTCCGGCTGGGCAAAATAGGTCTTACGAATGGCATCATGCACTTCAGTGAAGTCGATCTGAATCTCATCTACGAAGGCGTGCAGCAGATCCGGCTCTGCTGCCATACGTATGATCTCGGCTTGGGCAATATGTTTCCTGCAGTTTTCAACTTCTTCCAAGGCTAGTTCGTGCATGGGCAGATTCTTCAGCGCAATGGCCAGCCGTTCAAGGCTGCAGGCGACTGCTCGCGGGAACATGCGGTCCTGCAGCAGAAACTGCAATACGTCCGGCCCGCGGATACGCAAGCGCACATGTTGCCGGTACATTTGAAAGCCGCTGAGGGACTTGAGCACGCTCATCCATTGCAGGTTTTCAAAGGGTGTCAAATCCTCGGGGCTGCGGGGCAGCAGATTGGCCGAGCGCACGTCGATGATGCGCGTGGTCATGTCTGCGCGTTCCAGTTGCCGGCCCATCATCAGGAAAGTGCGGGCGGTGGTGTAGCTGAGCATACCCTCGACCAGGCCATTGACCGTCTGGCAACTGCGGATCACCCGATTGAGAAAGGCATCGCGCCGGCGGGGTGTTATTCCCGCTTCAACTTGTTCCTGAACATTGATATATAACTGGTTGATTTCTTCCCATATTTCACGCGGGATAACCTCCCGTGTGGTACGCAAGTTCTCCCGCGCACCGGCCAGCGAACTGATGATCGAGCCAGAATAGCGTCGATCACCACACATGAAGGACAGCACGCTGGCTTCATCGCGGGTGTCGTAATGCTCGTCAAATAGTTCATCGTTACCGGTGATAGCGATGATCTCCGACCAACCCAGTTTGGTCGAGCGGGGCAGGTCGAGCAGTAGATGGCTGTTCACACTCAGTAAACGGGCAGTGTCTTCGGCGCGTTCGATATAGCGGGCCAGCCAGTAGATATTTTCAGCAACTCTTGAAAGCATGATCAGTTCCCCGCCATATCGACAATCCAGGTGTCTTTACTGCCGCCACCCTGGGACGAGTTGACCACCAGGGAGCCTTTGGTCAAGGCCACGCGGGTCAGGCCGCCGGTGGTCACCCAGGGCGTTTCGCCGGAGAGGATGAACGGCCGCAGATCGACGTGGCGCGGTTCGACACCGTTCTCGCACAGCGCCGGGGAGGTGGAAAGCGCTAACGTCGGTTGGGCCATGTAATTGCGAGGGTCGGCCTTGATCAGCTCGGCAAATTTGTCCCGTTCCTTTTTCGTTGAATGTGGCCCGATCAGCATGCCGTATCCGCCCGATTCGTTAGCCGGTTTGACCACCAGCTTGTCGAGGTTGTCGAGCACGTACTTGCGGTCGTCATCGAACATGCACAGGTAGCTGGGCACGTTCGGCAGCAGAGGTTCCTGATCGAGGTAATACTTGATCAGCGCCGGTACAAAGGCGTAGACCACCTTGTCATCGGCAACGCCAGCGCCGGGTGCGTTGGCCAGGGCGACATTGCCCTTGCGCCATGCGCGCATCAGGCCTTTGACGCCCAGCGCCGAATCCGGATTGAATACTTCGGGATCAATAAACAGATCATCCACCCGGCGATAGATCACATCGACTCGGCTCAGGCCATCAATGCGGCGCATATAGACGCAGTCATCCTCGCCCACCACCAGGTCGGAGCCTTCTACCACTTCCACGCCCATTTGTTGCGCCAGGTAGGCGTGTTCGTAATAGGCGGAGTTATAGATGCCCGGGGTCAGGATCACAATGCACGGATCGTCGCCTGGCCGTGGTGACATGTAAGCGAGCATGTCATAGAGCTGCGAGGTGTAATCATCCACTGGCTGAATACGGCCAGTAGCGAACAGATCAGGCAATACGCGCTTGGTTACGTTGCGGTTTTCCAGCATGTAGGACACGCCGGATGGAATGCGCAGGTTGTCTTCCAGCACATAGAGCGTGCCATCGTTGTCCCGCACCAAGTCAGAACCGCAGATGTGTGCCCAGATATTGTGTGGCGGATGCACACCAACGCATTGCGGGCGGAAATTCACCGATTTGGCAAGAATCTCTGCGGGGAAAACCCCGTCCTTGATGACCTTCTGATCGTGATAAAGGTCATCGATAAACATGTTCAACGCCTGAACCCGCTGCTTCAGACCGGCTTCGGTCTTTTGCCATTCAGCCAGCGGGATGATCCGCGGGACGATATCGAAGGGCCAAGCGCGGTCGATCATGTTGCCTTCGGTGTAGACGGTAAAAGTGATGCCCATCAACTGGATGGCCACTTCAGCTGCCGTTTTATGTTCGCTCAGCTCGCGGGCGTCCAGGTCCGCGAGGTATTTGCATAGCATGGCTGCTTCGGGGCGTGGCTGGCCGGAAGCAGTGATGAGTTCGTCAAAAAAACCCTTGGAGGCGTAGTCTTCCCAATTAACTTTGCTCATTAAGCCACTCTTATGTGCTGGGTGATGCGACGAAACGCTGCAATTGCTATACCAGCCTAATATGCATTTGCCGCTTTAGCCATCTGGATTGATATTATTGACTTTATAGATCCCATCATTGTCATACCGCTGCTGGACAAAAGAGTTATCCTCTTCACAGACCCATTTTATTCAAAAGAGTTTTATCCGACGCGCTTGGCACAGGCGTTGCTATGCTCTTGGGCTAACCTTGCCATTGCACCGGGAAACGATTCATGACCATTCGTGTAGCGCTGAAACATTCCACTCGTTATGACTTTGACAAGGCGGTAGCCGTTGCAGCCCACCATATTCGTCTGAAACCCGCACCACATTGCCGCACGCCGATTGACGCCTACAGCTTGAAAATAGAGGGTGGCGAGCACTTTATCAATTGGCAGCAGGACCCCTTTGGCAATCATGTTGCGCGGGTGGTTTTTCCGGAAAAAATCGATCACCTGTACGTGGATGTAGAGCTGATCGTACCGATGACAGTGGTTAATCCGTTCGACTTTTTTGTCGAGGATTACGCCGAGAAGATCCCCTTTGAATACCCCAAGGCGCTGCGCAAGGAGCTGGGCCCCTATCTGGAGGCCGAGCCGCCCGGCCCGTTACTCAAGGCCTGGCTGGCGACAATCAGCCGTGAACCCAAAGTGGTGGCTGACTTTCTGGTGTCCATCAATCAGCGCCTGTCGCAGGACATCGAATACCTGATTCGTATGGAGCCTGGCGTACAGAGTGCAGAAGAAACCCTGACGCTGCAGCGCGGCTCTTGCAGGGACTCGGCCTGGCTTTTAGTGGAAATTTTCCGTCACCTGGGGCTGGCAGCGCGCTTTGTCTCCGGGTATCTGATCCAGTTGACTGCCGACGTGAAAGCGCTGGACGGCCCGTCGGGTACCGAGGTCGACTTTACCGACCTGCATGCCTGGACCGAGGTATTTATCCCCGGCGCCGGCTGGATCGGGCTGGACCCGACATCCGGGCTGTTTGCCGGAGAAGGGCATATTCCCTTGGCCGCCACGCCAGAGCCTTCCAGCGCTGCGCCCATTACCGGCGCCTCGGAGCCCTGCAAGGTCGAATTCGATTTCAAGATGAGCGTTACTCGGATTCATGAGGATCCGCGGGTCACCAAACCCTACACCGAGGAGCAATGGCTGCGTATTGATGCGCTCGGCGATCAGGTCGACAAGCAACTTGAAGAGCTGGATGTGCGGCTGACCATGGGTGGTGAACCGACTTTCGTGTCAATCGACGACATGGATGCACCAGAATGGACCATCGCCGCGCAGGGACCGACCAAAAGAGGGCTTGCCGAGCGCTTGTTGCGCCGCCTTCGCCCGCACTACGCCCCTCATTCATTGATGCATTACCAGCAGGGCAAGTGGTACCCCGGTGAACCGCTTCCGCGTTGGGCACTGGCCTGCTACTGGCGTCGCGATGGCAAGCCGGTATGGCAGGACGATCAGTGGCTGGCCGATGTGGAAAAGGATTACAAGTTTACCGAGAAGGACGTCCAGCGCTTTGCCGCTGAGCTGGTCAAACGTCTGGAGCTGGACGAGCGCTATCTGATTCCCTGCTTTGAAGACACCTATTACTACCTGTGGCTGGAGCAGCAGCAGCCTAGTGATGTGAAGCTCAGTGATGACGAGCTGCAGGATGATGAAAGCCGCGCCAAGCTGGTGCGAGTACTCGAGCGCGGGTTGGACAAGATAAGCGGTCTGGCCTTGCCGCTCGCCCGCGATCTGACCACCCAGCGCTGGCAAAGCAGCCGCTGGCCGGTGCGTCGGCAGAATCTGTATCTGGTCCCTGGCGATTCGCCCATGGGCTTGCGTTTGCCCTTGTCTGCGTTGCCATTGCGCAAGCTGGACGAACCCCAGCCGCGCTCGTTGTTCGAGACGCCGCCCGCCTTGCCAGACGTACATGGCGAAGTCGCCAGTCGTTATAGTGAAGTGCAGGCCGCAGACGGGAAGGCAGGCGGGCGCCATCATCAGGCCGCTGGCCAGGACTGGCAGGAACAGCTGCCGGACCTGAGCGAGGAGGGCGTCATCGGTACTGCGCTGTGCCTTGAGGAACGTGACGGCAAGCTGTTCATCTTCCTGCCTCCCTTGGCCCAGTTGGAGGAATACCTGGAACTGCTGGCATCTATCGAGCAAACCGCAGCACACCTGAAAATGCCCGTGTGCATCGAAGGCTATGCACCGCCTTCGGACTCGCGTATTGAAAAATTCATGATCACGCCGGATCCGGGTGTGATTGAAGTCAACGTCATGCCGGCGTCCAGTTGGCGCGATCTGGTCGATAACACCCATATCCTCTATGAGGAAGCGCGCCTGACGCGCCTGGGCACAGAGAAGTTTATGCTGGATGGCCGGCATACCGGGACCGGCGGTGGCAACCACGTTACCCTCGGCGGCAAGACGCCGGCAGATTCGCCGTTCCTGCGGCGTCCGGACCTGCTCGCCAGCATGCTGACCTTCTGGCAGCACCATCCGAGCCTGTCGTACCTGTTCTCGGGGCTGTTTATCGGCCCGACCAGTCAGGCGCCCCGGGTTGATGAGGCGCGTCATGAAGCGCTGTATGAACTGGAGATTGCATTGTCGCAGATGCCCGAAGGCGAGGTGCCACAGGCTTGGCTGGTAGACCGCCTGCTACGGCATTTGCTCACAGACATCACCGGCAATACCCACCGCGCGGAGTTCTGTATCGACAAACTCTACTCGCCCGATTCTGCTACTGGCCGACTCGGCTTGCTGGAGCTGCGCGGCTTTGAAATGCCTCCGCACGCGCAGATGAGCCTGATGCAGCAGTTGCTGATTCGCGCACTGGTTGCACGCTTCTACGCCAAGCCCTATCGCAAGCCGCTAGTCCGCTGGGGCACGGCGCTGCACGATCGCTGGATGATGCCGCACTTTATCTGGCAGGATCTGCGTGACGTGATTGCCGATCTGAATGATCACGGTTTTGCCTTTGAGGCTGAATGGTTTGCCCCCTTCCTGGAATTCCGCTTCCCGCATTGTGGGGAAGTACGCTACGACGGCGTCGGCATGGAGTTGCGTCAGGCGATTGAGCCCTGGCACGTACTGGGTGAAGAGGTCAGCGGTGGCGGCACTGCGCGTTATGTGGATTCGTCGGTCGAGCGCATGGAGGTCAAGGTTAGCGACTTCAATCCGTCACGCCACGTACTCACCTGTAATGGCTACAAGGTGCCGCTGCAGTTTACCGGTATCCCGGGTGAGGGTGTTGCTGCTGTACGTTATCGCGCCTGGCAGCCTCCGTCGGCGATGCACCCGATGATCGAAGTGCACGCACCGCTGGTGTTTGACCTGGTGGATACCTGGAACAACCGCTCGCTGGGTGGTTGTACCTATCACGTGGTGCATCCGGCCGGGCGCAATTACGAGACCTTCCCGGTCAATGCCAATGAGGCCGAGGCCCGTCGCATGGCGCGCTTCTGGTCGCATGGCCACACCCAGGGGCCGATGAAGCGGATCGAGCAGGCGCCCGGACAGGAGTATCCGCATACACTCGACCTGAGACGTGCTGCCGTACCTGCCTCTGAGCTATAATGCTTTTTTGGTACAGTGCACAGGCGCCCGCTTCGGGCGTCGCTCAGGATATAACTCATGCAGTTACCGGGTAATCTGGATCCCTCGCTCAAACACTTCCTCGGAGACTATTCCGAGGAAGTGTCCCCGACAGCACCTGGGCGCAGCCCGCATGACGAGTTGCTTGATGAGGATCGCCAGCCGCGCGCGCACTGGCAGGGGCTGATGAACGAGTTTTCCGCACTGGGGGCTGATTTTCTGGTCAGCCGCAGTGAGGAAGCGCAGAACCTGTTGCATGAAAACGGCGTCACCTTCAATCCCTATGAAGATGATCCGGGCCAACTGCGCTCCTGGCGGTTGGATTGCCTGCCCTGGGTGATCGGCACCCAGGAGTGGGAAGGGCTCGAAGCCGGGCTCAAGCAGCGCAGTCGGTTGCTCGAACATCTGCTCGATGATCTTTACGGTGAGCGCAAGGTCATCAATGAAGGGTTGTTGCCGCCGGAGCTGGTGTTCACTCATCCGGCCTACCTGTTTGCAGCAGCCGACACGCCATCACAACTAGACCGCCCATTGTTGATTTCCCATGGTACGGATCTGATTCGTGACGAGAACGGTCAGTGGCTGGTGCTGGGTGACTGGACTCAGTCGCCTTCCGGCGCAGGTTATGCGCTGGAGAATCGCATTACCCTGGCGCGCGCGCTGCCAAGCATCTACCGCGAAGCGCCCATCAACCGTCTGGCCGGCTTTCACCAGGCTCAACACCGTTGCCTGGCCGGCTTGGCCGGGGCGGGGCGCGAGCAACCGAATATCGTTCTCCTGTCGCCAGGCCCTGGTAGCCCAGGCTATTTCGAACATGCCTGGCTGGCCAACTACATGAACTTCTCGCTGGTCGAGGGCGATGACCTGGTCGTGCGTGAAGGCCAGGTATCGGTACGTACTCTGGGCGGTTTGACCCAGGTCGACGTGATTGTCCGG
This sequence comes from uncultured Pseudomonadaceae bacterium, assembly GCA_963974865.1. Taxonomy (GTDB): domain Bacteria; phylum Pseudomonadota; class Gammaproteobacteria; order Pseudomonadales; family Pseudomonadaceae; genus Halopseudomonas. The sequence continues at coordinate 57,570 of CAXBEU010000025.1, forward strand.
CAGATCAACGACCCCTGGTGTGACCCGCTGGAGCTGCGTCCGGATTCGCTCCTAGGTGTGCCGGGTCTGCTGCAGGCTGCACGTAACGGCGAAGTGCGCATTGCCAACGCGCTGGGCGCGGGGATTCTTGAACACCCGGCGCTGGCCGCCTTCCTGCCTGGGCTGTGCCAGCGGTTGCTCGGCGAAACCCTGCTGCTGCGCTGCCGCGAGACGCTCTGGTGTGGCAACGGTGAAAGCCTCACTCAGGTTAGCCAGTCACTGGACGAATGGATATTGCGCGACATCAGCCAGCCGGGCAAAGCGTTCAGAGCCGGGCAGATGAGCCTGGAAGCGATCGACGGGTTACGCCGCGATTTGCAGCGACGGCCTTATCTGTATACCGCGCAACGGCCGATTGTGTCGTCGGTCACCCCTGGATTCAATCCGCAAACCCGAAAGCTTGAGCGTCAGCACACCACGCTGCGCTTTTTCAGTCTCGTCGAGCCTGATGATTTGGGCAAACCTGTGCACGAGCGCAATTTTCGCGTTATGCCCGGCGGTTTGGCCTGGGTAGGTGAGCCCGGGGCGCCGCTGATGCAAAGCCGCACCGTCAAGGATGTCTGGGTTCTGGCCCCGGTTCCACAGCCGCATATCAGTATGCTACGCCAGGCTCAGGGTCCTATTGTGGTCACCCGCGACGGTAAGGACCTGCCTTGCCGAGTCGCCGAGAGCATGTTCTGGATGGGCCGCTATGGCGAGCGTCTGGATACCCGCGCCCGACTGCTGCGCGAGGCGCTGGGACGGCTGTTGCAGGATGACCGCCACGAGGTCAACAACAATATTTTGCCGGACCTGCTGGCCGCACTGGAGATCAGCCTGGATCCTGAAACCCTTGAAGATGACCTGGACGCGGCACGCGGCCATGCGCGCTTTTCTCCCGAGCATATTCTGACCCGAGATCGATTGCTGCTACTGTTTGCCGATGACCAGCCAGAAGGGCTGCCGACGCTGTTCAGTCACTTCGTGCGCAACAGCCGAGCCGTGCGTGATCATCTGGGTGATGACAGTTGGCGGGCCATCAATAGTCTGCGTCAGCGCTTCAACAGCATGCCGCGCACTCGGGGTGTGGTAGTAGGCCAGCGTCTGCTGGAAGCCATGGTACTGGATCTGTCAGCCTTTTTCGGGCTCTGTAACGAGACCATGCCGCACCACTACGGCTGGCGTTTTCTGGACATAGGGCGCTTTATCGAGCGCACGCTGGGCAGCTTGCAGCTGTTGAAGCTGGCCCTGCTGACCGCCGCCCAGCCAGGCATTCCGCTGTGGGAAGTGGTGTTGTCTACCACCGATAATTTCACCGTATATCGGCGCCGGTACCGCTCGCAATTGCATCCTTCCGCGATTCTGGATCTGCTGCTGTTCGATGAAACCAATCCGCGCTCGGTCGGCTATATGCTCAAACGTCTTGAGCGTCAGATCACCCGGCTGCCGACGCCAGGTAATTCGCCCTACCGCAATCTGGAAAAGCGCCTGATCATCGAAGCGACCAGCAAGCTGCACCTGGTGGACATCGACATGCTGGCCAATCTGGAAAGCTCCGAAGAGGCCAGGGAAGCACTGACTGAGCTGCTGGACCAGTTGATTGAACCGATGTCGGAATTGTCCAACGCCATATCGCACAGTCATTTCAGTCATGTTGAACCACCTCGACAGCTGGTCACCATGCAATACAGCAATAATTCCTGAACAGGGCTCCGGCAGATGAAATACCAGTTACGCCACAGCACGCTCTATGAGTACAGCGGCCCTGTCAGCCTGAGCCACAACGAGGCCCGTATTCTGCCGCGCAACCTGCCGTGGCAGTGGTGCACCAACGCCAAGGTAGAGATATCCCCTAGCCCGGTGAGAATGCGCGAGCGCGTGGATTTCTTTGGCAATCGTGTGGTGTATTTTTCCCTTGAATCGCTGCACGATGAACTGCAGGTGAATGTCACCAGCGATATCGAAACCCGTCCACGACCCACCCAGGATTTTTTCTCCACCATCGCCTGGGAACAGGCGGTGCGGGAAACGGCTGCGGATATTCGTTACAGCAATCGCGACTGCCTTGAAGCGCGGCTGTATATGCTCGACTCGCCCTTTATTCACCAGCACGAAAGCCTGGCGACCTATGCGTCGAGTAGCTTTTACGCGGGCCGTAACTTGCTTGATTCGGTGCTGGATCTCAATCAGCGGATTTTCAGCGAGTTCGTCTACGATCCTGATTTCACCACAGTCGCCACGCCGCTGAAGGAAGTTCTGGCCAGCCGCCGCGGCGTCTGCCAGGACTTCGCTCACCTGGCGATCGGCTGCTTGCGCTCGCTGGGCCTGGCTGCCCGCTACGTGAGTGGTTATATGGAAACCATGCCGCCGGAAGGGCAGGAGAAGCTACTCGGCGCCGACGCCACCCATGCCTGGCTGGCGGTGTTTATTCCCGGTTGGGGCTGGCTGGAGATAGATCCTACCAACGGCTGCGTGCCGGACGAACGCTACATCATCCTGGGCTGGGGTCGGGATTTTGCCGACGTCACGCCGCTCAAGGGGGTGATGACCGGGGGAGGGGAACACAAGCTGACGGTGGCAGTGGATGTGTTGCCGGTGCGGGACGAGGCTTTGGTTGCGGCGCCGATTTAGGGTTTTTGCGGGGCTCTGTGCTGAGCACCAGGCTTGGCATGCGGTTACAGCGCAGACTGGAAGGTTGTTCGTAGACCGATTGGATTCTCGCCTTCGCGCACTGCTGTCCGGAATAAATTCATAGCGGCAGCGCTCCTTGAACCCGTTGCC
>CAXBEU010000026.1:0-57501 GCA_963974865.1 uncultured Pseudomonadaceae bacterium
GAAAATAGCTGCATAAAAATCAAACAGGGCGACAGATACCTTGACAGTTACCGGTGCTTTACTTCAATACACCAGCCAATACCCGGCAAAGCCACCCCTTCCAGAATATGGATGAATACCACTGGGAAGTCCGGGCGCAATTCCGGCTGCACGATACGCGGCAGAACAGGATCTGGGCCTTCCCGGCCCCCGGCCCCAGGGCCGCACCGGTCAACCCGGCGGAGCATGCCGAGCCCAGCTTCAGGAAGAAAGATCAATTGCTATGGGCCGATCAGGATACCCATGCCGCCACAGGAGCAGCCGGCTGATGAGCTTGTCAAGTTATGCCTCCACCGCCTACTCACCTGCCAGCCTGCAAAGCCAGCCTCCGGCCAGACCGCGTACGGGCCTCAAACGCCTGACGGGCCAGCGCTTGCCCTGGGGCAATACCCAGGAGGTGGTGCCGGAAGTCTTTATGCGACCAGAACCCGAACTGTTACGTTTCAGGGAGGAGGAGAGCAGACGTAAAGCAGAGCAACAATCTAATGGCACCTACAAGCCAAAGCCGATGGAGAAGATTGATTTTCATGATCGGTGTGACCATGAGCACTATCGTTATGCACCGTGGGCCAAGCGCTCCCAATTCTGGCTTTTCTTGCATCCGTTTGGGAAAGTGGGATTTTTTCTTTTTCTATTAGTAGGACTTTGCGTTTCTTTTCTGGATGGCACTGGTTCAAAAGAAGGTTTTATTCTCGGTTTCTGGAAGAGCTTTGTATTTCTCTCATGGTATTTTCTTTTTCCATGCTTGGCTGCCTGGGGCTTGGCTTCCCTGGTCATCCACAAATTCCCCCGCCTATGGGCCAAGCCCGGAAAAGGCCCCAAATGGGAGCTCAATCGCCGCACCGGGATGATCACGGTGTTCAAGTACCGCCGAGGGCGGGTGGATGAGCAGCGCGCGCCCTTTCACGAGTTCGACGCCTATATCAACACCACACCCGACCGTCAGGGCCTGCCGATGAATGTGCTCAGCCTGGAGCACCGTTACTCGGATATCAGCATTTACTTTGGTGACTTGCAGCCGCCGGATCGCAACACGCAGGAGCTCTGCGCTCTATGGGACTTTATCCAGAACTATATGGATACCAGCCATCCGCTGCCGGATGCACCGCTGTTCGAGGAACACCGCCGGAATGACCCAACCACGGTCGAGTACGACAAGGCTGCGGGGCGCAATCCGCGTTACTGGATCGACATGGACGATGAAACCTTCAAACAGGAACAGAGCCGGATGCGGGGTCGGGTAGACGCGATCAACACTTTCAGTCGCCCGAACCTGATGGCGCAGTATGTGAAGTATGAGTTGTAATGACACGCGCTATACTGCTCCCAAGAAGGGGGCAGGAAGTCTTTATAGCGCTAGGGCCTGTTAATCTGAGGCTGGTCAAGCGCGCCGAAGCCGGTGAGCGCTTTACCAAAGGCTGATTCTATCAGCCAACAAAAAACCGCATTCAGGTTGCCTTGAATGCGGTTTTTTTATGCTCGTGAAGTCCGTCGCGGTTAGCCGCCGACTGGCGTGCCCACCACTGGCTCGCCATCCATGGTCGCTTCCTTGAGCATGATGCGATATTCCTGCCCATCGGTTTCGGTCTGCATCAGGCGCACCAGCAGGTAGTTGAAGTCCTTGGCAAACCAGAGTGTGGTCTGGCGCTTGGAGCCTTCTTCGCGCACACGATCCACTTCCACCGCATCAAACTGCCCGGCCCTGGTGGTCACGCGGCGCTCGCCGGCAACGCGAAAGTGATAGTCGTCAATATTGTCGCCGTCTACCACGCGGTAGTGCATGTCGGTTTTACCAGCGAGCAAATCCCGTTGCAGCGCCAGTTGGTAAGTAGTTTTGTCCAGCAGGCCGGGTTCGGTGGGCAGGGTGAAGGCTTCCTGCTTGTGAACGCCGGAGACCAGTTCATTATCCCAGTCGAAGGTCTGGGTGGTTTCGCGGCCGCGGCCCAGGCCACGGCGTTCGTACTTGTACGTCAGCGGAATGACCCGGTCGTTCTCAAGCCTCAACGTGCTCTTCTCGCTGAGCCTTGCGACAAACATGCCGGCACTGAAATCCAGCGTCCAGGTGCCGTTTTCATCTTGCGTCAGGGAATGGTTGGCTTCGCCGTTCACCGGGATACTTTTCATATCGGCGGCGTAACTGGCGGAAAAGGGAATGAGCTCTGCAGCCACCAGGCTGCTGGCGCCCAGGCTCAGCGCGAGGGCCGCCAGCCAGTGGCTGGTACGGCGGGGAAAAGACGTGCTTTTAGGCATCTGCTTGTACTCGCATGTCGGTCTCGAAATCGTCCAACCTGAGCCCACCAACGGGTATTAGTTCTCCATCCAGACAGGCTTGGTTGTCTATCAACCGCAGGCGGCCCTGGATAAACCAGTGCATTGCCAGCGGGAAAATAAGGTGCTCCTGCTGCTGCACGCGCTCCGCCAGACTTTGCGGCGTATCGCCTGCGTCTACCGGAATACGGGCCTGTACGACCAGCGGGCCACCATCCAATTCTTCGGTCACAAAGTGCACGGTTGAGCCGTGTTCGCGGTCGCCCGCTTCCAGAGCTCGCTGGTGGGTATGCAAACCTTTGTGCTTGGGCAACAGCGAAGGATGAATGTTCAATAGCCGCCCGGAATAATGCCGCACGAAGTTGGGAGTCAGTATACGCATGAAACCGGCGAGGATGACCAGGTCCGGCTGGTAGCTGTCGATCTGCGCCATGAGCGCCTGATCGAAGCTGTCGCGGTCAGCATAAAGCTGGTGATCGACCAGCGCGGTGGCTATACCGGCCTTGGCTGCCCGGTCCAGACCGCCCGCAGCAGGGCGGTTGGAGAGCGCAGCGACGATCTGGCCGTTGGTATTGGTGCCTTGCAGGCTATCTATCAGGGCCTGCAGATTGGTACCTGACCCTGACAGCAGCACCACAATACGGCAGGACACCTTACTAAAGGCCTTTGCGGTGCAGTACGACCGCTTCGGATTGGCCTTCGGCCTGGGTGATGTGGCCGATAACCCAGGGAGCTTCACCGGCCTGTTCCAGCGCCTGGATGGCGCCAGCAACCTGATCCTCTGTAACGCAGATGACCATGCCCACACCGCAGTTGAGTACGCGGTGCATTTCAGTCTCGTCGACGTTGCCCTGCTCCTGTAGCCAGTTGAACACCGCCGGGCGCTGCCAACTGTTCAGGTCAATGTGCGCGCAGGTATTGGCAGGCAGCACGCGGGGTATGTTTTCCAGCAGACCGCCGCCGGTGATGTGCGCCATGGCCTTGACCGCGCCGGTGTTCTTGATCAGTTGCAGCAGCGCTTTCACGTAGATACGCGTGGGAGCCATCAGCAGGTCGGTCAGGGGTTGGCCGTCCAGCTCGGTAGTCTTGATATCCACGCCGGAGACTTCGATGATCTTGCGTACCAGCGAGTAGCCGTTGGAGTGCGGGCCGGAAGAGGGCAGGGCGAGTAACACGTCGCCAGCCTGAACACGAGTGCCGTCGATGATCTCGGCCTTCTCCACCACGCCAACGCAGAAGCCTGCCAGATCGTAATCTTCGCCTTCATACATGCCGGGCATTTCGGCGGTTTCACCGCCGACCAGTGCGCAGCCAGCCAACTCGCAACCCGCACCGATGCCGGTTACTACCTGGGCGGCAACATCGATATTCAGCTTGCCGGTCGCGTAATAGTCGAGGAAGAACAGCGGTTCGGCGCCGCAGACCACCAGATCGTTGACGCACATGGCTACCAGATCAATACCGATGGTGTCGTGCTTGCCAAGGTCCATCGCCAGACGCAGTTTGGTGCCAACGCCATCAGTACCGGATACCAGCACCGGCTGTTTGTAGCCCTCGGGGATTTCGCAGAGTGCGCCAAAGCCACCCAGGCCGCCCATGACTTCGGGCCGGCTGGTACGCTTGGCAACATGCTTGATCCGGTCGATCAGGGCGTTGCCGGCGTCGATATCAACTCCGGCATCCTTGTAGCTGATGGAGGGCTTGGGTGGCGTTTGGCTGCTCATGCGCGAATCTCGATGATGAAAGGAATAACAGCCGGCTAGTGGAAGCTGCTGCGACAAAGGGCGTTAGTTTAACAATATGCAGAGCCAAGAACCATGCCGCTGGGACGATCCGCCCAACTGAAGTGCCGGCCCGGTTGCCGCCGCGGCGACGCTTGTTTAATGTATGCGCTTTATTCCTGTTCGCGCCAGCCATCCGTTCGGGTTGACCGTTGACATGTTCAAGCGGAACCATCCATGTATTCGACACGAAAATTGTTGCTGTTGCTAGCGCTGCTCCTGCCTGCCGCTGTGGGCCAGGCGGCTGTAGTGGAGGATTTTTACCGGGTTGAACTACCGGTTGCCGAAGGCCAGCCACGTGATGAGGTGATGCGCGAAGCCCTCGAAGTGATGTTGGGGCGCCTGGGTGGTGCGGACGTATTGAGCGAACGCGGACGTTTTGACAGCGCGCTGAAAGATCCGCGCAGCATGATGCAGCGCATGGGCTCTTCGGACGATGGCGGCATTGATGTGGAGTTCGAGCCGGCGCAGTTGCGCGACCTGATGAGTGCCGCGGGGCGACCGATGCTGGGGCCCACGCGGCCGGGCGTCATGTTATGGGCCGTCGAGCAGGGCACACTGGGTGATGAGTTTCTGGCCTCGGGTGGATCCTGGACGGAAACGCTCAACCAGGCCGCGCGGCATCGGGCTGTAGCGCTGAGTTTTCCCCTGAATGATCTGCAGGACCGCGCAGAGGTGACCGAAGAGGTGATTGTCAGTGCCGATCAGGCCACGCTGGTTGAAGCCACCGAACGTTACGAGGCGACCGCCGCCCTGGCGCTCTACATTACCGAGCAATCCTCCGGCTGGAAGCTTGACTGGCACCTGTATCTGGATGGCGAAGCAGACGACGGCAGTGTCAGCGCTGAAACACCAGAGCAGGCAGCTGACGAGCTGATGCAGCAGGTGGCTAACCTGGTCTTCGAGCAGTATGCGGTCCCGGCGGCCCAATCAGGTGAGCTGGATAACTGGATCATTGTGGTCGATAACGTTGAAGGGCTTAATGCCTTTGCTGGGTTGCAGCGCATTTTGCAGCAGCTGGGTAGCCAGGTCGCGCCGCAGCTTCTGGCGATCAACGGTAGCCAGGTGCGACTGAAGTTTGATTTCTCCGGGAGTGAGGCGCAGTTGGTGCGTTTGCTGGCGCTGGATCAGCGCTTGATCAAAAGCGAGCCGCCGGCACCAGAACCTGTTGCACCGCAAACCCCTGCGTCATTGGACGCGCCGCTGGCCATTGAACCGCGTGATCAACAGCCGCTCGGGTCAGAGTCAGACGTAATGGATGTGCCTGCTGCCGAGGCCCCCGTGCCTGCCGCCGAGCCAGCGCCCAATACCCTGTATTTTCGCTGGCGCTGAGTGATGGTTCATACCAGCGAAGTGTGCACAAAGCATAAGCAGCCCGGGTACAGCGGTTTATCCGCTGTGCGTCACTGATGGGTAGCGGTCAGCCAATGCAGTTGCCACTGAGTATCAAACTCAATGATGAAGCCACCTTCATTAATTATTACCCGGGGCCCAATGCCGCTGCGGTGAGTGCGGTTGAAGCCCTTGCCAGCAAGGAGCCAACGCTGCCGGACACCTGCCTGTATCTGTGGGGTGGCCCGGGAACGGGTCGCTCGCACTTGCTGCAGGCTGCCTGCCATCGCATGGCAGAGGTGGGTAGCCTGGCGATGTACTTGCCCTTGGCCGACGTTCTCGACCACGGTCCTGATCTGCTGGAAGGCATGGAGCAATTCGACTTGCTGTGCCTGGATCAGTTGGATGCATTAGTGGGCGATGCGGCCTGGGAGGAGGCGCTGTTTCATCTGTATAACCGTTTGCGTGAACAGGGCGGTCGACTATTGGTGGCAGCGGCCTCAGCGCCAAGAGTGATGGGCTTTGAATTGCCGGATCTGGCCTCGCGACTGGCATGGGGGCTGGTTTTTCAGCTGCAATCGCTGGGCGATGAGGACAAGCAGCAGATGCTCATGCTGCGCGCAGAATTGCGCGGGCTGCAACTGGGTGAAGAGGTCGCACGTTATATGCTCAATCGAGGCGCGCGGGGCATGGGCGAGCTGTTCAAGGCCCTGGAGCAGCTTGACCAGGCCTCGTTGCAAGCCCAACACCGCCTGACGATTCCTTTCGTCAAGCGGGTCATGGGCTGGTAGCCGGATCAGCTTTCGCCGTCCCTCACGCGCTGCGCCTGAAATCCCCAACGCACGTAGCCCATCGCCGGGATAAAGAACAGCATGCTCAAGCCTGTCAGCAGCGCGCCGTAGACCATACGTTCGGGCTGGAAGCAAGTCAGCACGCCGTAAATGAAATACAGGTTCACCACAAAGCACAGCCAGGCGTGGGTGCGCACGTTGCCCATCAGCATACCTGGCATGAAGATCAGCAGCGGTACCGTCAGCGTACCCAGGATGATCCAGGGGTTGGCGCCGTGCAGGTCAGCAATCAGGCCGTTGTAGATCAGCAGCGTGGCCAGCAGGCCCAGATAGCCGATCATGGCCATTATGCGGCAGAATTTAACCCGCGGAGCAAGGTAGGCGAGGGTCGGGAGCGGTTTGTCAGCGCTGGACATGGGCGGCCCCTGCCTGGAGTTGCTGGGTCAGCCGGGCGACTCGTTCGCCGAGCGCCCGGCACAAGGCGGCTTCGTGTTTGTCCAAAGCTCGAGCGCCGTCGGCACCGGCGTGGTGGCTGGCACCGTAGGGCGTGCCGCCACCGCGTGTTTCAGTCAGTTCCGGGTTGGTATAGGGCAGGCCCACCAGCAACATGCCGTGATGCATCAGTGGCAGTTGCATCGAGAGCAGGGTGCTCTCCTGGCCGCCATGCAGGCTGGCGGTCGAGGTAAACACCGCAGCGGGTTTGTTGGCCAGGCTACCGGCGAGCCACAGGCTGCTAGTGCCATCAATAAAATATTTGAGTGACGCCGCCATATTGCCAAAGCGCGTAGGGCTGCCCAGCACCAGGGCGCTGCAATGGCGCAAATCATCTTCCGTGCAATACACCGCGCCCTGTTCAGGCACCGCTGGCTGGCTGGCGTGGGTGTCTGCCGAGACGCTGGCTACCGTGCGCAGGCGCGCCTGTGTGCCGGTTTTCTCAATGCCCTCGGCGATCAGCCGGGCCATGTTCGCAGTGGCGCCGTGACGGCTGTAATACAACACCAGTACATAGTTGGCAGCCTCACTCATGCGAACAGCTCCACCAGCTTCTCAGGTGGGCGGGCAATCAGCGCATGACCGTCCTTGACCACGATGGGCCGCTCGATCAGCCGCGGATAGTCCGCCAGCGCCTGCACCAGTTGCGCCTCGCTGAGCTCGGGATTATCCAGCTTCAATTCCTTGTAGGTATCTTCACCCTTGCGCATCAATTCGCGTGCGCTGATGCCCAGCATCACCAGCAGATCGCTGATGGTGGCGTTGTCCAGTGGATCGGCGATGTAGTTGATCACGTCAAGTTCTTCGCCGCGCTCTTCCAACAGGGCCAGTGCCTGGCGGGATTTGGAGCAGCGTGGGTTGTGATAGATGCGCACTGCGGACATGAGAGTCTCCGTTGCAGAATAGGATGCGGGTGGCTTATGCCGGATATGCGGTTTATTCTAAGCCCTAATCCATCTGGCTGTCAGGGAACTTGGATGCCGCGTCGACTCAACCTGTTACTGCATTTTTTCCGTTATCTGTTCAGACGATTCGGTGAAGACAACTGCGCCAAGAATGCCGCTGCATTGACCTACACCACGCTGTTCGCGGTGGTGCCGGTGATGACCGTGACCTATGCGATGCTGGCCGCCATACCGGCTTTCAGCGAAGTGGGCATTCAGGTTGAGGATTACATCTTCAATAATTTTGTGCCCGCCACCGGCGATACCTTGCGCGAATACCTGCATGATTTTTCCAACCAGGCACGGCAACTGACCGGCGTGGGTATCGGCCTTTTGATCATCACGGCGTTCATGATGCTGGTCAACATAGAGCGGGCGTTCAATGCCATCTGGCGTATTCGCCAGCCGCGCCGGGGCATCTCCAGTTTTTTGCTCTACTGGGCGGTGTTGAGCCTGGGCCCGCTGCTGCTGGGTGCAGGCTTTGTCGTCAGTACCTACCTTGCCTCACTCAACTTTTTGAGCGGTGATGCTGCAGTAGGGGATGCCTACCGCTGGTTGCTGGGCTGGGTGCCGCTGGTGCTGAGTATTGCCGCCTTTACCCTGGTATTCGTTGCGGTGCCTAACACGCGGGTGCCGTTTCGCCACGGGTTGGCGGGCGGGGTTCTAGTTGCCTTGTTGTTTGAGGGTGCCAAGGCCAGCTTCGCGCTCTATGTTGCGCTCTTCCCGGGTTACCAGCTGATATACGGCGCCTTTGCCGCCTTCCCACTGTTTCTGATCTGGGTTTACATCAGTTGGATGATCATTCTCTTTGGCGCTGAACTGGTGGCCAATCTGGACAGTAGTTCAGCCTGGCAGCGCCCGCTATTGCCCCGGCTGGTTTCTCTGATGGCGCTGTTGCGCGTGCTGCTGCAGGCCCAGCAGAAAGGCCAGTTGGTGGATCTGGGGCGAGTCAATACGGCCGGCTGGATGATGCATGAGGAGCTATGGCTACAGCTGACTGAATTCCTGGAAAATGAACAGATCATTACCCGAGCGCAGCAGGGCGGCTATGTACTGACCCGTGATCTGGATGAGCTGGATATGGCCGATCTGTTGTCGCGCCTGCCTGAACCTCTGCCTGCGGTCGACAAGCTGCCTGATCGGGTGGAGGGCGATGGCGCCTGGTATCCGCCGTTTCTGCAGGCCCTTGGGCGGCTCGAGGAGGAACGTAAGCGGGTGCTGCAGGGCAGTGTCAAGAGTTGGCTGGGGCCCGATGCCGGTGTGCCGGTTGCTACGCCATTGACTGAGGAGAAATTGGACGCATGATGTCACTATCAGATTATTCACCAGCGTGGCGCCGCCCGTTGCTGGTGTTGGGGTTACTCAGCCTGGTTGCCTGTGGCGCAGATCAGCCGACGGAGGCGCAATGGCAGGATCAGCACAACAACAGCTATGCCGCAGAGGATCTGGAGGGGCGCTGGCTGGTGGTCAATTACTGGGCGGAATGGTGCGCGCCTTGCCGCGAAGAGTTGCCGGAACTGAACGCCCTGGACAACGTGGCGGATAATATTCAGGTCGTCGGTATCCACTTCGATGCTTATGAAGGGGCTGAACTTCTGGAACTGAGCGAGCGCATGGATATCCGCTTCCCGGTGCTAGGCCACGATTTTGCAGCGGCCTACGAACTGCCCCTGCCGCAGGTTTTGCCTACTACTTATATCATTAACCCGGCAGGTGAACTGGCGCACACGCTGCAGGGTCCGCAGGATGAAGCCGGTTTGCTGGCGCTGATTCGATAAGTACGACTGAGAAGCCATGATGGAGAGTTCATGAGTGACATGAGTGTTCAGGGTTATGTACGAGGCCGGGTGCAGGGAGTCGGCTTCCGTCAGGCAACGGTCAGGCAGGCGAACAAATTGGGTATTGATGGTTGGGTCCGCAATCTGGATGACGGATCGGTAGAGGTGATGCTCTGCGGTGAAGAGCCCGCGCTGGAAGCCATGGCGGCCTGGCTGCGGACCGGGCCAGTGGCGGCTGAGGTCGAGTCCGTTGAGCTCACGGCTTGTGCGTGGCAGGAAATTGCTGGCTTCGTGCAGCTTTAACCGGTTACTCGTTGACGTACCAGAAGCTATACCAGTAATCGAGCACCCGATCAGGGTATTTCTGGCTGCCAAGGCTGCCGTTGTAGCGGGCCAGCGCGCGGCGTAGGTTGCCCTTTTCCTTGTCCAGGTAGTACTTGAGGATGGTGCAACCGTAACGCAGGTTGGTTGCCAGATCGATAAGGTTGTCATCCGGCCGGCCCAGCTCGGCTTTCCAGAACGGCATCACCTGCATGACCCCCTGTGCACCGACGCTGGATAACGCATAGCGGTCAAACAGGCTTTCCGAATGAATCACCGCGATCACCAGATCGGGTTTCAGGCCTGCGATACGTGCCTCGCGATGAACCAGCCGCAGAAAATCCAGCCGATGTTTTTCGTTGGGTATGAAACGCGTCAGCCGCGTAGACATATCCAGCAGCCAGACTTCCGCGTCAAAGCGGTCATGAAAGCTGTCCGCCTGTGACACGGTCTGCATCAGCAGGGCTTTGAGCTGAGGGTCGACCTCGTTTTCGGTCAGCGTCTGCGCGACGCTCAGCATGCTCATGCAGAGCAGCAACAGGGCGGTCACTATCCTTGTGAGCCTGGGCATGTCAGGGGCGCTGGTTGACTTCAAGAGCTTGCACAAATTCGCCCTGCAGCTGGGGGTCGCCGGTGGTCAGCAATATAAGCATGTTTTCCAACTGGTTGGACTCTTCAGCCAGCCCCAGCTCCGATAGCCGCCGAACACGATAGGCCCATTGATCAACGTCGTCGTCTTCCAGGTTACTGTAAATCAGATCGAAGGCTTCATGCAGCTTGCTGCGCAGCTCGCGATCAATCAGCAAATTGACCTCGCTGCGTACCTTTGGCCCCGCGCTGGCCGACAGTTGAATGACGCGCAGGTTGTCATAATCAAGATTCAGAAAACCATCGTTCAGCAGATTGAGGCGCAGTAATCCGTCAACATCGGTATCCAGGCTGGTACGAAAGCTGCCGGCAATAATGTCGATAGGCTTGTTGGCCCAGGGTAGCGTTTGATGTTCTTCGCGCCGATCGATGATGCCGCCACGTGCATCCAGCTCTACAACATCGTAATGCATCTGCTGCTGCACGCGCAGGGTGCGCTGTGGCAGTGACATCACAGCCACTTCACCGGCATCGATCTGGATGCTGTGGTTGAGCAGCGTGCGCTCCACCCGAGCGGGTGATTGCTCGGGCGGCATCATGCTGCAAGCCGTTAACATCAGGCTGGCGGGCATCCATAACCACCAGTTGGGCGAGTGCACTTGCATCGTGATTACTACCTCAGCTCTTGACGATCTGCTCGAGCAGGAAGCCGAGCATATCCGCGCTGGGGATATTGCGTGCTTCGCTGTCGCGCCGGTATTTGTATTCCAGTTGGCCGTCAGCCAGCCCCCGGTCGCCAATAACAACACGATGGGGAATGCCGATCAGGTCCATGTCGGCAAATTTGACGCCGGGACTGACCTTTTTGTCACGGTCATCCAACAGCACATCAATACCGGCATTTTTCAGGGCATGATATAGCTGCTCGGTCGCTTCCCGTACAGCGTCAGAGCTTTCCATTTTCATGGGTACCAGCACAACCTGGAAGGGTGCCAGAGCGTCCGGCCAGATGATGCCGCGCTGGTCATAATTCTGCTCGATAGCAGCCGCCACCACGCGGGACACACCGATGCCGTAGCATCCCATAATCAGCGTGCTGGCCTTGCCTTGCTCATTCAACACGTTGCAGTTCATGGCTTCGCTGTATTTACGGCCTAACTGGAATATATGCCCGACCTCAATGCCGCGGCGGATGACCAGGGTGCCTTCGCCATCCGGGCTGATATCGCCTTCGACCACGTCACGCAGATCGGCCACCTCGTTGTAGTTGGCATCGCGCTCCCAGTTGACGCCTGTGAAGTGGCGGCCATCCTGGTTGGCGCCGCAGACAAAGTCAGCCAGATGCGCAGCGGCATGGTCGGCAATCACGGTGATATCCAGCCCGACGGGGCCAATCGAGCCGGGCTTGCAGCCGATCGCCTGCTGGATCTGCTGCTCTGTGGCGAAGGTCAGCGGGGCGTGCACAGTCGGATGATTTTCCGCCTTGATCGCGTTTATTTCATGGTCGCCGCGCAGTATCAATGCCACCAGCGGGTGGTGCTTGCCGTCTTGGCTCTGGCCCAGCACGATCATTGTCTTGACTGACTGTTCAGCGGGTACTTGCAGGAAGGCGCTGACCGCTTCAATAGTAAATTGATCAGGTGTGTCTACCAGTGTCTTGGTCTGCGAAGCGGCAGGACGATCCCCTTGGGGCAGTTGCGCGGTGGCCTTTTCCATGTTGGCGGCGTAGGTGCCGGTATCGGAAAACACGATAGCGTCTTCACCCGAGTCAGCCAATACATGGAATTCATGCGAGCCTTCACCGCCGATCGAGCCGTTATCGGCCACCACCGGGCGGTAATTCAGGCCCAGACGGCTGAACACGTTGCAGTAAGCCTGGTACATGCCATCGTAGGTTTGCTGCATGCAGGCCTGGTCCAGGTGGAAGGAGTAGGCATCCTTCATGACAAACTCGCGGGCGCGCATCAGACCGAAGCGCGGACGAATCTCGTCGCGGAACTTGTTCTGAATCTGGTATAGATTCAACGGTAGCTGTTTATAGCTGGTGATCTCGGTGCGGGCCAGATCGGTAATCACTTCTTCATGGGTGGGGCCGACACAGAACTCGCGGTCATGGCGGTCCTTCAGGCGCAACAATTCAGGGCCGTACTGTTCCCAGCGGCCGGACTCCTGCCACAGTTCTGCGGGCTGAATGGCGGGCATCAATACTTCCAGTGCACCGGCGTTATTCATCTCCTCGCGAACTACCGCCTCAACCTTGCGCAGCACGCGCAGCCCCATAGGCAGCCAGGTATACAGGCCCGAGGCAATCTTGCGGATCATGCCGGCGCGCAGCATTAGCTGATGGCTGACGACGGTGGCGTCGGCAGGCGTTTCCTTCAGGGTCGAGATCAGATATTGGCTGGTACGCATCGGGCTTGGTAATCCTGGGGCTAAGGCATGTAATCGGCGTATTGTACGGCTGTCGTTTACTATCGTATAGCCGTCTGGTGGGGTGGATAGGCGGAATTGGGGCATAAAAAAACCCGGCGTTAGCCGGGTTTTCTGTTTCTTACCTCAGGTCTGCTTAGAGCAGGTCCCAGGTGTAGGAAACGATCAGGCGGTTCTCGTCAACATCACCACCGTCAAGAGCTGCGTCCTGACGAATGGTAGCGTTGCGCCACAGAACGTTAACGCCTTCCAGCATACCAGTTTGCATGGTGTAGCTGATGTTGGTGTCACGCTCCCAACGGGTGTCACGAGATACGTTAGCTACCGAGTTGGTGTCAATGTCGCTACCGCGGATATAACGAGTCATGAACGTCAGACCGGGAATGCCAAGGCCTTCAAAGTCATAGTCGTAACGAGCCTGGTAGGATTTTTCATCCTTGGCGTTGAAATCCAGATACTGAACCGAGTTGGCCAGGAAGATCCCGCCGTCCAGGTAAGCGAAGCCGGCATCGCCGCCCATGCGCTGAGCTGCCAGCGTGAAGCCGTGGTTGCCTGCACCCAGAGTTGCGCCGATAGAAGTAGCCTTGTTGTCGTACTCGTCGGTTGGGCTTTCGTTAGACGTCTGGTAGTGAGCCAGATCGGTCGTCAGGGACAGACCTTCAGCCAGATCGAAGGTGTAAGTCAGGCCAGCGAAGTGACGCTTCCACAGCTCATCGGCCTTGGAAGTGTACAGAGAGGTGCTCAGGGCATCGCTGAATGTGTAAGTACCGCCCAGGTAAACAACTTTCTCGTCTTCAACGTCGAAAGCGCCGTCGTTTTCAGAGGAGAAGGCCATTTCGCCACGGTCGTCCATGCGACCAGCTTCAACGAACAAGCCGTCGATAGAGTTGTTGGTTACGCTGTAGCCAGAGTAGTGGTTCGGCAGCAGGCGGCGAGCGTCGTCATAAGCGATGACGGGGTTTTCTGGCAGGTGCACGCCGTAACGCAGGACGGTGTCGCCCAGGATGTTGGCTTTTACAGCGCCACGGATTTCGGAATAGTTGCTTGGGCCGGAATTACCGAACTCATTCGGAAGCAAGCCGGTTTTAGCATGATCATTAGTGCTGTCCAGCTTAATGCCAAGCATGGAAATGGTGTCAAAACCAAGACCGATCGGGCCGCGGGAATAGCCAGATTCAAAGTTCAATACGAAACCAGTAGCAGTTTCATCACGCTTGCTTTGACCTGCAGTGTTGCCGCCGCTGCTGCGGAAATCGCGGTTGAAGTTCATGGTACGGTTGCTGAGGGTAGCGGAAGAACCTTCGATGAAGCCTTCGGCTTGCTGAGCGGATACGTTGGATACCAGCAGGCCATTGCCTACAGCCACGGCCAGCGCGATGGAACTCCATTTAATAGCGTTTTTCATTCTTTGCTCCTTCATATTAAATTTCTTAGAAACTTCGCGGTTCAGGTGTGGAACCAGGTATCGTTTTTATTGTCGTGGTAGATTAAAGCATCAAAACCGTGTTTGCGAAAGCAATCCTGTTAAGCCAATCGCTTGAAAAACAGCACCTTGTCGCTATTTTTCTATAATCTGTCGCATCAAGCCTAGCCTTTTTATTAAAAAACTTGAGCATATTTAAACCAAAACGCCAAAAATAGGCATTTTCACGGCCAAAATCGTCTCTTAATGAGACACAGTTCACAAAGTGGCTATAGTGTAACTTTCAATTCGGGAATTCTGACATGTTCAACCTGGATGGGCAATTGGCTTCTGACTGCATTGTGCTGGGTGACTTCAAGCTGTGCACGCTTCTATTAATGAATGACGCGCAGTACCCCTGGTTCATTCTGGTGCCTAGGCGTGAGGACACTACCGAGATCTTTCAGTTGTCAGCCATAGATCGAGCGCAGCTTCTTGAGGAGTCATGCCTGTTGGCGGAAAAGCTCAAGGATGCATTTGCTGCAGATAAAATGAACATTGCGGCCCTGGGCAATGTTGTCAGCCAGTTGCATGTGCATCATGTGGTCAGGTACCGCAAGGATGTAGCCTGGCCGGCGCCGGTTTGGGGCAAGTTGCCGGCAGTGAGCTGCACGCCAGAGTTGGTCAAGGAGCGAGTAGGGCGGTTGCGCGCGGTATTGACGAACGGATTTACCTTCGCGGAGTCTTGCCCATGAGCGACATGCGCGACACAGAGCTGGAAAGCAGAGTGGCGGATCTGGAAGTGCGGCTGGTGTTTCAGGACGATACCATTCAGGCGTTGAACGATGTTGTCACTGCGCAGCAGATGGAGCTGGAAAAGCTGAGGCGGGGGCTTGAAGTGTTGGCGCGGAGGCAGGCTGATCTGGCTGCCTCCATGCCCGGTGACGACGCCGATGAAGCGCCGCCTCCGCATTACTGATTGCTAAAGAATAACGACGTCTTCGGCCTGCAGGCCTTTATCCCGGTTCGCCACGACAAACTCCACTCGCTGACCTTCGGCGAGTGCGCGGTGGCCTTCTCCGCGTATCGCACGGAAGTGGACGAACACGTCATCACCCTGATCGCGTGAAATAAAGCCGAAGCCTTTATTGGTGTTGAACCACTTCACCGTGCCTGCTTCGCGATCCGATGTAGTGCCAGGCATCTTGAATGACATGCTCGACAGGCTGTTAGTAAGTTTGACCAGCGTCAGCAGGCAGACCCCAGCGATCGCCAGCGCGATGGCGTGAATGCCGAAGCCGGCCAGGATCGGGCTGATCAGCACGGCAACCAGCGGAATAAGCGCTGAAGCCAGGATCAGAACCGACGCGCAGATCGCAATGGCGCGCTTGGCATTGGTGTGTGTGTCAGTAGTGCTGTTGAACAGTTGAAGATTCAGCAGACCGGTCAATAGCAGCAATATGCCCATCAGATCGATCGAGCCCTGTTGGCTGAAGAAAGGCAGAGAATTGGCTAGTCCGATGATCAGGGCCGCCAGGCCGACAATAAAATGCAGATAATGAAAGAGTTTCAAATGGTTCACCTTGGATACATTAACAATAAGGAAAGTGGCTATCCGACTGTAAGGGTCATGGTCGGGGCGCGCACTGTAACCTGAATGCACTAATGTCTCAAAGTGTGGAACGCAAGGGGCGGGGAAATGGATCTTTGGAGGGAGTGGAGCGGGGTGGCCGCTCCACTTCGACTGTACGCCGGGTATTCTGGCGTGGGCCTGCTCTCAGCTTTCGAGCAAGCTGCGCAGCATCCAGGCGGTTTTTTCATGCACCTGCATACGTTGGGTCAGCAGGTCGGCGGTGGGTTCGTCATGGGTTTCATCGCAGATCGGAAACACGCTGCGCGCAGTGCGCACACAGGCTTCCTGACCCTCGACCAGCAGGCGAATCATTTCCTTGGCTTCCGGAACGCCTTCCTCTTCCTTGATACTGCTCAATTTCACAAACTGCTTGTAAGTGCCGGGCGCAGGGAAGCCCAGGGTGCGGATTCGCTCGGCTATGTCGTCCACTGCCAGCGCCAGCTCGTTGTACTGGGTCTCGAACATCAAATGCAGCGTCTGGAACATCGGTCCTTTGACGTTCCAATGAAAATTGTGGGTCTTGAGGTAAAGGGTATAGGTGTCAGCCAGTAAATGTGAAAGGCCTTCAGCGATCTTTTCCCGGTCCTTTTCTTTAATGCCTATGTCAATTTTCATCATTACTCCGGTTGAGTTATGGTCGATTTGAAATGGCTCTACCGTCTTATGGACAGCAGCGCCGCAGATTTTGTTCAGAGGGCGCTATGGTGTGCGCGGGTTTCATTGAAATCAGCATACGCCTTCTGGGTTTGAATAATAGGCGTATTCTGCACTAAAGGCCGAGCCCCTTTTCTCCCCGCGTGGGGCATTTTTCGGGTATATTATGGCGCTTTTATCCGTGCGCCCTCTGCCGCAGGCAAACTGCCCGCGCCGCCAAGTGGCCCGACTTCAATACAGGAATACCACACCATGATGCGTAGCCACTATTGCGGCCAGTTGAACGAAACACTGGCGGATCAGGAAATCACTCTTTGCGGCTGGGTTCACCGTCGCCGTGACCATGGCGGAGTGATCTTTCTGGATATCCGTGACCGTGAGGGCCTGGCACAGGTGGTTTTCGATCCGGATCGCGAAGAAACCTTTGCCCTGGCTGACCGCGTGCGCAGCGAGTATGTGGTCAAGGTAACCGGCAAGGTGCGTGCGCGGCCGGCCGGTGCGGTCAACCCGAACATGGCCTCGGGCGCTATTGAAGTGCTGGGCTACGAACTGGAAGTACTGAATCAGGCCGAGACGCCGCCGTTTCCGCTGGACGAGTATTCCGATGTGGGCGAAGAAACCCGTCTGCGTTACCGCTTTATTGATCTGCGTCGCCCGGAAATGGCTGCCAAGCTGAAGTTGCGCTCGCGCATTACCAGCAGCGTACGCCGCTACCTGGATGAAAATGGCTTTCTGGATGTGGAAACGCCCATCCTGACCCGTGCCACGCCAGAGGGCGCGCGGGATTATCTGGTGCCCAGCCGCACCCATCCCGGCACCTTCTTCGCGCTGCCGCAATCCCCGCAGCTGTTCAAGCAGTTGCTGATGGTCTCCGGCTTTGATCGTTACTACCAGATTGCCAAGTGCTTCCGTGATGAAGACCTGCGCGCTGATCGCCAGCCCGAATTTACTCAGATCGATATCGAAACCAGCTTCATGGACGAGAAGGACATCATCGGTCTGACCGAGGGCATGATCCGGCAACTGTTCAAGGAAGTGCTCGATGTGGATCTGGGCGAGTTCCCGCACATGACCTTTGAAGAGGCGATGCGCCGCTATGGCTCCGACAAGCCGGACCTGCGCAACCCGTTGGAGCTGGTAGATGTGGCCGATCAACTGACTGAAGTCGACTTCAAGGTCTTCAGCGGCCCGGCCAAGGATCCGAAAGGCCGCGTTGCTGCGCTGCGCGTACCCGGTGGCGCGAGCATGCCGCGTAAGCAGATCGACGATTACACCAAATATGTAGGCATCTACGGCGCCAAGGGCCTGGCTTATATCAAGGTCAACGAGCGGGCCAAGGGTGTTGAAGGTCTGCAGTCGCCGATCGTCAAGTTCATCCCCGAGGCAAACCTGGACGTGATTCTGGACCGGGTGGGTGCCGTCGATGGCGATCTGGTGTTCTTCGGCGCCGACCGCGCCAAAGTGGTTTCCGAAGCCTTGGGCGCGCTGCGCATCAAGCTGGGCCATGATCTGGACCTGCTGACCCGCGAATGGGCACCCATGTGGGTGGTCGACTTCCCGATGTTTGAAGAAAGTGAAGACGGTAGTCTGAGTGCGTTGCACCACCCCTTCACTGCGCCGAAGTGCAGCCCGGAAGAATTGGCAGCCAACCCGGCTACGGCCTTGTCCCGCGCCTATGACATGGTGCTGAACGGTACTGAGCTGGGTGGCGGTTCTATCCGTATCCACCGCAAGGACATGCAGCAGGCCGTGTTCAATATCCTCGGCATCAGCGCCGAAGAACAGCAGGAGAAGTTCGGCTTCCTGCTCGACGCCCTGAAGTACGGCGCGCCGCCACACGGTGGTCTGGCCTTTGGTCTGGACCGTCTGGTGATGCTGGTGACCGGTGCGCAGTCAATTCGTGAAGTGATTGCCTTCCCGAAAACCCAGAGCGCTGCCTGTGTCATGACCCAGGCGCCGGGTGTGGTCGATGCCAAGGCGCTGCGCGAATTGCATATTCGTCTGCGCGAGCAACCCAAGGTCGAGTAAGGCAGTTCCAGCAATACGGAGGCGATGATGGCCGGACATTCCAAATGGGCCAATATCAAGCACCGCAAGGCAGCCCAGGACGCCAAGCGTGGCAAGGTGTTCAACAAGCTGATCCGCGAGCTGACAGTGGCTGCCCGGTTGGGTGGCCCTGAACCGGCGGATAATCCCCGTTTGCGCTCGGCAGTGGACAAGTCGCTGACCGCCAATATGACCCGCGATACCATTGACCGCGCCATCGCGCGCGGGGTTGGCAGCAACGATGCCGACAACATGGAAGAGCTGACGTATGAGGGTTACGGCGCGGGCGGTGTGGCGATTCTGGTTGAGGTCATGACCGATAATCGCAACCGCACGGTCAGCGAAGTGCGCCACGCGTTCAATAAATGCGGCGGCAATCTGGGCACTGATGGATCGGTTGCCTACCTGTTTACCCGTCGCGGGCAGATCAGCTATGCCGCCGGCGTAGATGAAGATGCACTGATGGAGGCTGCCCTGGAAGCGGGTGCCGACGATGTGTTGACCAGCGACGACGGCTCAGTAGAAGTGTTTACCGCGTTCGAGGACTTCGGCGCGGTCAAGGATCAACTGGAAGCCGCCGGCTTTGCGTCTGAAGCCGCTGACGTCAGCATGATCCCGGCAACCACGACCGAACTGGACCTGGATACCGCCGAGAACGTCATCCGCCTGGTCGACATGCTGGAAGACCTGGACGATGTACAGAACGTCTACAGTAATGCGGATATTCCCGATGCGGTTCTGGAGCAGATGAGCTAGAGAGTGATGCGAATCTCGGAGGGAGGCGAATGCCTCCCTTTTTTATTGCCCTGAAAGTTGAAGTTTTGAATCTGAGCCAGACCAGTGTGGCACACTGTGCTGCAGGTAAAATGAGAGTGGCAACAGCGTATGGCATTGATTCTGGGCATAGATCCCGGCTCGCGAACCACCGGCTACGGTATCGTCAGTGAGCGCGCGGGCAAGTGTGAGTATGTGACTTCCGGCTGTATTCGGCTGGGCGGTGGGCCCTTTCCAGAGCGCCTGAAGCTGATCTTTGAAGGCTTGACCGAGCTGATTGGCCAATACAAGCCGGAGATACTCAGTATCGAGCAGGTATTTTTGGCGCGTAACCCGGATTCTGCGCTCAAGTTGGGCCAGGCCCGTGGCGCCGCCATAGTGGCTGCCGTGCACGCTGATATGACGGTACATGAATATACTGCCCGGCAAATCAAGCAATCTGTTGTCGGCACTGGCGCGGCGGATAAATCCCAGGTGCAGCACATGGTTACCCAGTTGCTCGGGCTTTCCGGTACGCCTCAGGCAGATGCCGCCGATGCGCTGGCTGCAGCGCTTTGCCACGCCCATTCTGCAGCGTTGAATCTGCAGCTGGGTGGCGGTTTGCTCGGATTGCGTAATGGCCGGGTGCGCAGGCGATGAGGCGTGATGGTTTTAGAAGAGGAACAGTTACGTGATTGGACGCTTGAAAGGCATTTTGCTGGAAAAACAACCACCGCATATCCTGCTGGATGTGCAAGGCGTGGGTTACGAGCTGGACGCGCCGATGAGTACCTTTTACAAGCTACCAACGCTCGGCGAGACGGTCACGCTGCATACGCATATGGTGGTGCGTGAGGATGCCCAGTTGCTTTATGCTTTTGCCGAGAAGCGCGAGCGGGAATTGTTTCGCGAACTGATCCGGCTCAATGGCGTAGGGCCAAAGCTGGCTCTGGCGTTGATGTCCGGGCTCGATGTTGATGAACTGATTCGCGCTGTCCAGGCGCAGGACACCAGCGCGCTGGTGCGAGTGCCGGGCGTAGGCAAGAAGACTGCCGAGCGCTTGCTGATCGAGCTGCGTGACCGGTTCAAGGCCTGGGAGACGCTGCCAGGTTCGTTCAAGCCGCTGGCTTCGGGTAGCGCACCGCCTATGTCTGCATCGCATAGCGCAGATGCGGTCAGTGCGCTGATTTCGCTGGGCTACAAGCCGCAGGAAGCCAGCCGCGCCATTGCGTCAGTCGAAGAAGATGGTTTAAGCAGTGAAGAGTTGATACGTCGCGCCCTCAAGGGCATCGGTTAAGCAGAATCAAAACGCACAGGTAAGCCATGCTGGAAGAAGATCGCCTGATTGCCGCGAGCCCGCGACAGCAGGAAGAAGTGATAGACAGGGCCATCCGCCCCTACCGCCTGGCTGATTATATTGGCCAGCCGACCGTGCGCGAGCAGATGGAACTGTTTATCAAGGCCGCTAAGGGCCGCGGCGAGGCGCTGGATCACGTGTTGATCTTTGGCCCCCCGGGTTTGGGCAAGACCACGCTGGCCAATATCATTGCCCAGGAAATGGGCGTCAAGATCAAGAGTACCTCCGGCCCTGTGCTCGAACGGGCAGGGGACCTGGCCGCGATGCTGACCAACCTGGAAGCCGGTGATGTGCTCTTTGTTGACGAGATACACCGTTTATCCCCGGTGGTTGAGGAAATTCTGTATCCGGCGATGGAAGACTATCAGCTGGATATCATGATTGGCGAGGGGCCGGCGGCACGCTCGATCAAACTGGATCTACCGCCGTTTACGCTGGTGGGCGCCACGACGCGCGCGGGCATGTTGACCAACCCACTGCGTGACCGCTTCGGCATTGTGCAGCGGCTGGAGTTTTACGGGGTTGATGACCTGGCAACGATCGTACGGCGCTCGGCTGGGATCCTTGGTCTGGATCTGGCACCCGAAGGCGCGCTGGAAGTGGCGCGTCGTTCGCGCGGCACGCCGCGTATCGCCAACCGGTTGCTGCGCCGGGTACGGGATTTTGCCGAAGTGCGCAGCAGCGGCAGCATTACCCGTGAGGTGGCCGATCAGGCCTTGAATCTGCTGGATATCGATGAGAAGGGCTTTGATCACATGGACCGTCGCCTGCTGCTGGCTATGATCGACAAGTTCGACGGCGGCCCTGTGGGTATCGATAGCTTGGCGGCGGCCATCAGCGAAGAGCGGCATACCATTGAAGATGTGCTGGAGCCTTATCTGATACAGCAGGGCTTCATTACCCGCACGCCCCGTGGCCGTATGCTGACTCGGCATGCCTACCAGCATTTCGGCCTGAATCTGCCTGCGCGTATGACCCAGCCGGTAGGGGATCTGTTTCTGGACGGCGGCGGCCTGAACGAATAAAAAATATTTACGATTTTTAGCGGGGAAGCACTATGCAAAGGTTACCGTTGGCTCTACATTATGCGCGCTGACAATTCAGGGTCGCCGTTCGCGCTGAGAGCCCGTGTCTATTTTGAAGATACCGATGCCGGTGGCATCGTCTATTACGTCAATTACCTCAAGTTCATGGAGCGTGCGCGAACCGAATTGGTCCGTTCCCTGGGGTTTGACCAAAGTGCCTTGCAGGGCGAAAACATCATCTTTGTAGTGCATTCGGTAGCGGCTCGCTATCACGCGCCAGCGCGTCTGGATGATGAACTTGTTATCAGTGTTGATGTCTTGGAACTCAAGCGCGCAAGTATCCGCTTTCGGCAGCAGGTCAAACGCGCTGATGGGATGTTGTTGTGTGAGGGTGAAGTGCTGGTGGCCTGTGTCAGTGCTGACCGCTACAAACCCAGAGTTATTCCTGCAGGCCTGAGTGACGCATTCAGGGCTGCTCAAGCAGTTGGTAGTCTGATCGATCAAGGAGATGCAACGCGTGCAAGCTGATCAAATGTCCATGTGGCACCTGATTTCCACCGCCAGTGTGCTGGTCCAACTGGTGATGCTGACCCTGGTGCTTGCATCGGTCGTGTCCTGGGTGATGATTTTCCAGCGCAGCAGTTTTCTGCGCTCGGCAAAATCCGCGCTGGACGATTTCGAGGATCGCTTCTGGTCAGGCATTGACCTGTCCAAGCTCTATCGGCAGGTGACCGGTAGCCCGGATACCAACTCGGGTCTGGAGCAGATTTTTCGTGCGGGCTTCAAGGAATTTTCCCGCATGCGGCAACAGCCGGGCGTCGATCCGGATGCGGTGATGGACGCCGTGCAGCGCTCCATGCGCGTGGCTATCTCCAAGGAAGAAGAGCGTCTGGAGTTGCACCTGCCGTTCCTTGCTACCGTCGGTTCGACCAGCCCCTATATCGGCCTGTTCGGTACTGTATGGGGCATCATGAACTCGTTCCGTGGCCTGGCCAGTGCCCAGCAAGCGACCCTGGCGACTGTGGCGCCGGGTATTGCCGAGGCCTTGATTGCCACGGCTATTGGCCTGTTTGCTGCGATTCCGGCGGTTATTGCCTACAACCGTTTTTCTGCCCGCTCCGAGATGTTGATCAGCCGGTACTACACCTTCGCTGACGAGTTTTCGAGCATTCTGCACCGCCGCGTTCACGCCAGTAACGACGAATAATCGGGAGTTTACATGCAGTCGCATCAGGGTAGACGGCAGAAACGCAAGCCGGTCGCAGAGATGAACGTCGTGCCCTATATCGACGTGATGCTCGTGCTGCTGGTTATCTTTATGGTGACCGCGCCCATGTTGAATCAGGGCGTGAACGTTGATTTGCCTCAGGTATCCAGTGATGTATTGCCCTCAGACACCAATCAGCAGGTCTTGACGCTGTCTGTGCTGGCTGATGGCACTTACTACTGGAACCTTGGCGAGACCGTTGATACCGAAAATCAGACCGATAGTGCGATCAGTCTGGAACAAATGTCTGATGGTGTGTCCAAAATAATCAGCGCACGCCCTGACACCGTTGTGTACATACGCGGTGATCAGCAGGCTAATTACGGACTGGTAGTGACGGCCATGGCTACCCTGCAGCAGGCCGGTGTTCCTAACGTCGGACTGATTACCGAGGCGCCGTGAATACTCGCGAAGATCAGCCGCAGGCCGCACCAGCGGGTTATGGCGCGCCAGTACTCAAGGCCCTGGCCGTGCATCTTGGCGTGGCCATGATGCTGTTCGTCTCCTTTACCAGCGCGCCGGAATTCGAACCGGCCAAGCCGATAGTGCAGGCGACACTGGTTCAGTTGAACTCAAAGAGTCCGGCGACGACGCAGACTGATCAGCGCATCGCTGGTGAAGCGGCCAAGACGGCGGCACCGCAACACGAAGCGGAAGAATTGAAGCAGGAGCAGCAAAAGCAGGAAGAACAGGCTGCTCAGGCACGGGAGGAAAGGGCTGCTGAAGCGGCTGCGGCCGCTGCGGCTGCCAAGGAACAACAGCAGAAGCAGGCAGATGCCCAGAAACAGGCAGACGCTCAGAAGCAAGCCGACGCTCAGAAAAAAGCAGAGGCTGACAAGGCTGCTGCCGCGGCAGAGGCCCGCAAGGCCGATGCGGCGAAGAAGCAGGCGGCTGAAGAGGCCGCTAAGAAAGCGGCTGCTGCCGATGCTGCCAAGAAGCAGGCAGCCGATGAAGCGGCGAAGAAACAGGCTGCGGCAGAGGCAGCAAAGAAGCAGGCGGCCGATGACGCGAAGAAAAAGGCCGCTGCGGATGCCGCCAAGAAAGCTGAAGCCGACAAGGCTGCGCAGCAGCGACGTGAGGCTGACGAGGCCAAGGCCAGAGCATTGGCTGAATTGCTGGCGGACGATACGCAGTATCAGCAGGCACAGGCTGACCAGATCGGTGACGAAGTGGCGGCTAGCTTTGACGATCTGATACGGCGCTATGTGAGTGAGCAATGGCGCCGTCCGCCCACAGCGCGTAATGGTATGGTGGTAGATGTGGTGATCAGCATGTTGCCGACCGGGCAAATTACCGATGCGGTAGTTTCTCGTTCCAGTGGTGATGCAGGCTTTGACCAGTCAGCTGTCCAGGCGGTCAGGAATGTAGGCCGGATACCGGAAATGCAGCAGCTGTCACGTGACAACCCCGCGACTTTTGATCGCATGTATCGCAAGCGCACGTTGCGTTTCAAACCAGAGGATCTGTCATTTTGATGAATGTCATGAAGAATTGGCTGGTAGCAGCTACCTTGCTGTTGATGGCTCAGAGCGTGCTCGCACAGGATGCAATCGAGATCACTCGCGGTACCGACAAGGCGACACCGATCGCGGTAGTGCCTTTCGGTTGGCAGGGCGGTTCACCCCTGCCGGAGGATCTGGCGCAGATCACCTCCAACAATTTGCGTAACACCGGCATGTTCGCGCCCTTTGATCGCTCGAACATGCTCAGCAATCCGACTCAGCCAAGCGAGATATACGCCCGTGACTGGCGCATGCTCGGCGTCGAGTATGTGGTAGCCGGCCAGGTCAACAAGGATCCGTCCGCAGACCGTTTTGATATCCGCTACAGTCTTTACAGTGTAGTGCGAGAAGAAGTGCTGATGTCCAAGACCGTCAGCGGTACTCAGGCGCAGTTGCGCGATATGGCGCATCACCTGAGTGATGAAATCTTCGAAGAGATCACCGGTATTCGCGGTGCCTTCAATACCAAGCTACTCTATGTGGCAGCGGAACGCTTCTCCGAAGGCAATACGCGTTACACCCTGCAGCGCTCGGATTATGATGGTGCACGCACCGTGACCTTGCTGCAGTCACGCGAGCCGATTCTGACTCCGTCCTATGCGCCGGATGGTCAGCGGATCGCTTACGTCTCTTTCGAGTCGCGTCGTCCGGAAATTTATATACACTACGTGCAAACCGGACGTCGTGAGCGTATTACCAGTTTCGAAGGCCTGAATGGCGCTCCTGCGTGGTCGCCCGATGGGCAGAGACTGGCGTTTGTGTTGTCGCGTGACGGCAACCCGGAAATTTACGTCATGGAGTTGGCGAGCAAACAGATGCGCAGGGTAACCAATCATCACGCGATTGACACCGAGCCAACCTGGATGGATAACAGCACGATTGCGTTCACGTCCGATCGTGGCGGTCGCCCGCAGATCTACAAACAGAATATAAACTCGGGAAATACCGAGCGGCTGACCTTCGTCGGCAACTATAATGCCAATGCAAAACTGTCGGCTGATGGCAGCACCATGGTCATGGTCCACCGCCAGGATGGCAACCGTAATTTTCAGATTGCTGCGCAGGACCTCAAGCGCGGCAATCTGAGGGTTTTAACACAGACATCGTTAGATGAGTCTCCTACTGTCGCACCTAACGGTACTATGTTAATTTATGCAACCCGTCAACAGGGACGGGGCGTTCTCATGCTGGTATCTACCAATGGTCGTGCTAGGTCGGAGATTCCGACTCAATTCACTGACCTGCGCGTACCATCATGGTCCCCATACCTGCCATAAGGGTGTAACAACACTAAACCATATGGGGTTTTCCAGGAGTTCTATGATGCAAGTATCTAAAATTGGCAAGTTTGCGGCACTGGTTGTGGCTTTCGGCGTGATCGTTGGTTGTTCCTCCAAGGGCGGCGATACCGCTGGTACTGGCGCGGTTGATCCGAACGCCGGTTACACCAGCCCTTCCTCTTCAAGCGATAACGGCATGAGCAGCGAAGAAGCTGCCCTGCGTGCTATCACCACCTTCTACTTCGAGTTCGATAGCTCTGACCTGAAGCCTGAAGCTATGCGCGCCCTTGACGTTCACGCCAAGGACCTGAAAGCTGCTGGCAACCGTGTAGTGCTGGAAGGCCACACCGACGAGCGCGGCACCCGTGAGTACAACATGGCTCTGGGCGAGCGTCGTGCTGCTGCCGTTCAGCGTTACCTGGTACTGCAAGGCGTTTCTGCCGGTCAGCTGGAGCTGGTCTCCTATGGCGAAGAAAAAGCGGCTGCTACTGGTTCAAGCGAAGAAGCTTGGGCTCAGAACCGTCGTGTAGAACTGCGTAAGTAAGAGGTCTTATGAAAGGGTTCAGAGGATTTACAGCCGCCTGTCTGTTGTTGCCGCTTACGGCAGTAGCACAGGTACCCGTTATCGACGGGGGTTCGGGCGGTGCCCGTAACAATCAGTCGATGTCCTCTGCGCCCCAACAGGCCCAGGCTGGCCTTTCAATGGAAGGCCAGCTTATGCAGCAGCTGTATCAGCTCCAGCAGGAAGTATCCATGTTGCGCGGCTTGGTAGAAGAGCAGGAATACAAGCTCAAGCAGATGGAGCAGGATCAACTGGATCGTTATGAGGACCTTGACCGCAGACTGTCTTCGGGCAGCGGTGGTGGAGCACCAATTAACGCACAGGGCCCGTTGGATGGTCCTCTTCCAGGCAGTAATGGTGCATCCGCACAGGGTGGCCAGAATACCCCGTCCGCTCAAACTGGATCAGCCGCTGCGGCCGAGCCAGATCCGGAGCGTGAAAAATTGATGTATGACGCGGCCTTTGACCTGGTCAAGGCGCGTGATTTTGAAAAAGCCATTCAGGCTTTCAGTGCCTTTGTGCGTCGCTATCCCAATAGCGAGTACGCGGGCAACGCCCAGTATTGGTTGGGTGAGATCCACCTGGTCGAGTCTGACCTGGAAGCGGCTGGCCGCGCCTTCGCACTTGTGATCAGCCAGTATCCTGGCCATCGCAAGGAAGCTGATGCGCTGTACAAGCTGGCTGACGTAGAAAGGCGTCTGGGTAATCAGGATAAAGCGGCTACGCTTTATCGCGAAGTATTGTCCAAGCACCCCAACTCTTCGGCCGCACAGCTGGCCCGGCGTGATCTCGACGCCCAGAGTTAAGCTCCTGAGTTCTCTGTAGTCCCTGTTGAATAATTGTAATACCCCTGGGTGCCTCGGCGCGCCCAGGTACCTGCATTGAGCAGTCCTTTCCGTTACACTACGCGCGTTCAAACCACACTGCCTTTTTGCCCAAGCCGAAGCCTGTCTTCCGTTCATGGGTGATTGATGGCTATTTGGGGCCCCTGCCTGTCTCGCAGTTCAGCCCGGGAAATCATATGTCTACTGATTCAGCATCACTCCGTATCACGGAGATTTTCTATTCCATTCAAGGCGAGAGCCGTAGTCTCGGTTTGCCCAGCGTTTTTGTTCGCCTGACCGGCTGCCCACTGAGGTGCCAATACTGTGATACCGCATACGCATTCAGCGGCGGAGAGCAGATGAGTATCGAGCAGATATTGCTGCAGGTAGCCAGCTACAAGCCGCGCTATGTATGCGTGACTGGCGGTGAGCCGCTAGCCCAGCCGAACGCTCTGATGTTGCTGCAGCAGTTGTGTGACGCGGGCTACGAGGTCTCCCTTGAAACCAGTGGCGCGCTGGATGTGGCTCAGGTGGATGCGCGCGTCAGCCGTGTAGTCGATTTGAAAACCCCTGGCTCCCTGGAAGTGTCGCGCAATCGTTACGCTAACCTTGCGGTATTGGGGCGGCATGATCAGGTCAAGTTCGTGATCTGCAGTCGCGAGGACTATGAGTGGTCACGTTTCAAGTTGGATGAGTATGCGCTGGCCGAGCGGGTAGGCGAGGTGTTGTTTTCCCCGAGCCATACCGAGCTTGCGCCCCGGCAGCTTGCCGAGTGGATCGTTGCAGACAATTTGCCAGTGCGCTTCCAGATGCAGCTACACAAATACCTGTGGAACGACGAACCGGGGCACTGAGATGACGAATACAGAGAAAAACAAAGCCGTAGTCTTGCTCTCGGGCGGGTTGGACTCAGCCACGGTATTGGCGATGGCTCAGGCTCAAGGCTACCAGTGTTATACGCTGAGCTTTGATTATGGCCAGCGCCACCGTGTAGAGCTGGAGGCCGCCAAGCGGCTTGCAGATGCCTCAGGGGTAGTGGAGCACAAGGTGATCGGCCTGGACCTGGACGGTATGGGCGGCTCTGCCCTGACTGATGCCACGCTGGCGGTGCCTGAAACGGCGCAGGAGGGCATACCTGTTACCTATGTGCCAGCGCGCAACACGGTGTTTCTGGCCCTGGCGCTCGGCTGGGCGGAGGTATTGGAAGTGCGGGATATTTTCATTGGCGTGAACGCGGTGGATTATTCCGGTTACCCCGATTGTCGGCCGGCGTTTATCGAGGCTTTTGAGCGTGTGGCTAACCTGGCCACGAAGGCAGGGGTGGAGGGTGAAGGATTTCGCATTCTGGCGCCTTTACAGGCGATGACCAAGGGCGAGATAGTCACAGAAGGGACACGTCTGGGAGTGGACTACAGTCTGACTGTCTCCTGCTATCAGGCGGATAACATGGGCAGGGCTTGTGGTCTTTGCGATAGCTGCAGGCTGCGTGCGGCTGGCTTTGCCGCAGCGGGCCTGGGCGATCCAACCCCTTATCAGCCGGCACGGGTGCTGCCTGAAAATGCATGCAAAGACTAAATTATTCTTGAGTTTATCTGATAAATCAGTACTATAGCGCGCGTTCCCGGGTCGTTAGCTCAGTTGGTAGAGCAGTTGGCTTTTAACCAATTGGTCGTAGGTTCGAATCCTACACGACCCACCATTTTTTCCCTCCGCAGTATCTCTTCTTGCCCCGTATCTACTTTGCGCACTTATCCTCGGCCTTCGGTAAAAAGGTTGAACCCCTAGGTGCGCCGCGAGTCACATCCCTTGAAGGCGATCAAGCCTGAATAAGCTGCATACCACAGGCAGCCAATTTCATACTCAGATGTACAGCAAAACGTGCCGTTATTGTTTTCCTGTACGCGCAGAGAAGGATGCACATTATGACTACTGATACCAAAGACGTAATCGAGATTCTCAACGACCTGATCGAAACCAGCAAAGACGGCGAAGCCGGTTTCAAGGTGTGTGCTGAAGACGTAAAACGCCCCGATCTGAAAGCGCTGTTTTCCGATCGTGCCGTAGAGTGCGGTAAAGCAGCCAGCGAACTGCAGGCTATCGTATTCCAGCTTGGTGGTGACCCGGAAAACAGCACCAGCCTGGCTGGCGACATGCACCGCCGCTGGGTGGACCTCAAGTCAGTGATCACTGGCAAGAGCGACGAAGCTGTACTGAACGAATGTGAGCGCGGCGAAGACGTTGCCAAGAAGAGCTACAAAGAGGCTCTTGAGAAAACGCTGCCAGCCGATATTCGTGCTGTGGTAGAGCGTCAATACCAGGGCGTATTGCGTAACCATGATCAGGTCAAGGCGCTGCGTGATTCCGAGCGTGCCAAGAGCTGAGTGAAGCTTCCCGGATACAGGCGCCATGCCTGTATCCGGGAGTATGCTTGATACAAAATATCCTGCCTTACCGTTTTTTCCTTCTCGCTTTATTCTGGATCAGCTACGTTTTCGTACAAGCCCCCGTCCAGCGGCTGCCACCACATTTCCAGAAATATGAATCCCACCACTGCCAGTGTTAACAATCCAGTACCCACAATGCAGGCTGCATAGAAGCGTGTGTGATCATTGCGCGGCATACGCATATAGCTAGGCAGGCCAAAGAACAGCAATATGCAAGACAGTCCCGCCGCCAAACCGCCACCGATCAGCAGTACCGGCCGGTAAGGCAGTAGCGCGATCACGCCTGCCAGCATCATCGGCAGTGCGGTCACTGTTACAAAGGTGAGGCTGGTCGGGATGCTCGGCCGTTGGGGCGTGCGGTACAAGACCCAGCGTGTCATCAGGCTCATGATGATCAGCGCGGAAATAAAGCCCAGGTAGCACATGACGGCCAGAAGCAGTCCGCTGGCGGGGCGCAGAAACTGTACTTCATCATTGCCGTAAAACTGCCAGCCGACATGGGTAGCACCTATGTAAGAGGCTGCGGCCGGAATCAGGGTGCCCAGCAGCATGAGCGGCATGAAGCCCCAGGGGTGTTTGTCGGCATCCTGACGGATACGCTCCCAGGCGTCAGCCGGGGAGGTGATTAAAGCGGGTAAGTGGGTGAGCATGCTAGCGTCCTCTGGTTGCTATAGGGGTTGTACTTCTCGACTGGTCTGGCAGCCGTTAAGTTCAAGTTTCAGAGGCGGGTGGCGTGATAAGATAAACGCAATGCATTCAGTATAGGATCAACTCATGTCACAGATTCCCGAGCGGCTGTTGGTACAGGCGCACCTGGCAGCCAAGCAGGTTGCCCCACTGAAGGAAGCTGAGCAGGCCGATTACAAGAGGCGCATCGCCGCTGAGCTAAAGGCCCAGAACGCAGTGCTGGTCGCGCATTACTACACCGACCCGCTGCTTCAGGCGCTGGCTGAGGAGACCGGCGGATGTGTCTCCGATTCGTTGGAAATGGCGCGCTTTGGTCGCGACCATGAGGCCTCGACTCTGGTGGTGGCCGGTGTGCGCTTCATGGGTGAAACAGCAAAGATTCTCAGCCCTGAGAAGCGCGTACTGATGCCGACGCTGGACGCTACCTGTTCGCTGGATATCGGCTGTCCGATTGATGAGTTTTCTGCGTTCTGTGATCAGCACCCTGATCGCACTGTGGTGGTCTATGCCAATACGTCGGCGGCGGTCAAGGCGCGTGCGGATTGGGTCGTGACCTCCAGCTGTGCGTTGCAGATTGTTGAGCACCTGATGGACAAGGGCGAGAAGATTCTCTGGGCGCCTGATCAGCATCTGGGCAACTACATTCAGCGTGAAACCGGCGCTGATATGCTGCTGTGGGAAGGCTCCTGCATCGTGCATGAGGAGTTCAAGGCCAAGGCGCTGCTGGATCTGAAGGCGGTTTATCCGGATGCGGCAATTCTGGTGCATCCAGAGTCGCCCATGTCGGTCGTGGAACTGGCTGATGTGGTGGGCTCTACCAGCCAACTGATCAAGGCCACACAGACGCTACCCAACAAGACCTTTATCGTGGCGACCGATCGCGGCATTTTCTACAAGATGCAGCAGGGCGCGCCCGACAGACAATTGATCGAAGCGCCTACGGCGGGTAACGGGGCTACGTGCCGAAGCTGCGCCAATTGTCCGTGGATGGCGATGAATACGCTGCCAGGCTTGTTGCAGAGCCTGCAACAGGGCAGCAATGAGGTCCATGTGGCCGCCGAGTTGATTCCTCGCGCGGTTCAGCCGCTTGAGCGCATGCTGAACTTCACCCGCCAGGCCAATCTGGCCACTAAAGGCAATGCCTGATCAGAAGCTCTGCAGAATTTCTCGCTGAATAGCGAGATCCTTCTGACGAGCTTCGATACGCGCAGTCATCATGTAATTATCACCGGCCCGCCGCGAGGCAAGGGTCAGTTGCTCGCCGGCCTGCTCAAGGTCGCCAGCGAGCATGAAGTATTCTGCCCTGGCCAGGTGCACGCCAAGAATATTGCCGGCCAGCCCGCGGATTTCCGCAGCCAGATACCAGATGTCCGGATCGTTACTGCGCTGGTTGGCGAGACTGTCGATGGCCCGCTCTGCGTCCTGATAGCGTTGCGCGCGTAGCAGCAGGTCGGCTCTGGCTTCCAGCAGGGGATAGTTGCCGGGGTTGAGCTGCAACATCCGATCCAGGCGCTGCATGGCCTGTTCGGGCTGATTGCGGTTGGTATCCAGCTCGATGGCGGCCAGATTGACCGCGACGTTATCGGCATAGTCGGCAAACAGCGGCTCAAGCGCTTCAGCCGCTTCGGCATGCTGGCCGCTGCGGGTCAGCGCCAGCACCAAGCCGTACCGGGCGGCGGCGTGGTTGCCGTCATGCTCATCCAGTAGCGTGCGAAAACGCTGCACTGCCAGGCCGGGATTGCGCTCGTGGTGTAGCTGAACGCGGGCGCGCATCATCTGATATTCGACACTGTCGCGGCGCCCTTCACCTGGAAGCTGCTCGGCGCGATTGCGTGAGTCAGCGATACGTGACTGATTTACCGGGTGCGTCAGCAGGAATTCGGGAGGCGTGCGGCTAAAACGGCTGAGCCGCGCGAGCCGCTCGAACATGTCAGGCATGGCCGTAGGGTCGTAGCCAGCCTGATTGAGATTGAGAAGGCCGATGCGGTCTGCCTCCTGCTCGTTCTGCCGGGAAAACCTGCGCTGTTCCTGAATGGCTGCGGCCTGGGTCGACGCCAGCGCGGCGATGCCCGCATCACCACCGCCCGCCGCAGCCAGAATGACGCTGGCGAGCATGGCGGTCATGACCGGAATGCGCATCCGCTGCTGCTGTTCCAGCCCACGGGAGAAATGTCGCTGTGATAAGTGAGCCAGTTCGTGGGCCATGACCGAGGCGAACTCGGCTTCGGTATGCGCATTCAAAAACAGCCCGCCATTAACGCCAACCACCCCACCAGGCGCGGCGAAGGCGTTCAGCTGTGGGCTCTCAATCAGCACGAAGGTCAGCCGGCGGTCTGTCAGTTGGCTGGTTTCAGCCAGGCTGAATACATGGCGTTCAACGAAATCCTTGAGCAAGGGGTCGTCCATGGTGGCGACCGAGCCGCGTAACATGGACACCCAGGCGCGCCCCAGCTGGTACTCCTGCTCACGGGACATGATCGAGGAGCTGGTATCGCCGAGTGAAGGCAGATTGAACTCATCCGCCTGCGCGCTGGCCGGGCCAGCCAGCGTGGTCATGACACAAAAGCCCAGCGCTTTGACCAGCGCCAGTGTTGTAACCGGTTTGAAATCCATGATTACCTTCGGCCTGTCCGGATTGGGGTGTCTGCCTGAGACCTTGCAGGGCTATACTGTAACACTTGCTATCAAGGAGTTAGTTATGGCGGTTGATTCAAATGGGCTGAAAATTGCTCAGGATGTGTCCCGTACCCTCGATGCTCGCGGCCTGTCCTGCCCACTGCCATTGCTCAAAACCAAGATGGAATTGAACAAGATGGCCGTGAACGACGTGCTTCATGTATTGGCGACCGATGCGGGCTCGCAGCGCGACATGCAGCGCTTTGCTGAACTCTCTGGTAACGAGCTGGTAGGGTCCGAAATACTGGGCGACGAATTCCATTATTGGTTACGCAAGAGGTGAGATCAACAGGTATGTTGAAGGTTTTCCAAGGCTGGATTCACCGCTATTTTTCCGATGAAGAGGCAGTCGTTCTGGCCGTTGTGCTGGCGCTTGGCTTTGCCATTATCATCAGTTTTGGCGGCAAGCTTGCGCCCCTGCTGACAGGCTTGGTGCTGGCGTATCTGTTGCAGGGTCTGGTGACCTTGATGCGCCGCTGGAAGGTGCCGCACGGATTGTCCGTATGGCTGGTTTTTCTGCTGTTTCTCAGTGGTCTGGCAGCCTTGTTGGGCGTAGTTGTCCCTCTGGTCTGGAGGCAGATCACCAATCTGTTCAATGAGCTGCCGCGCATGCTGGTGCAATGGCAGGCTCAGCTTGAGCACCTGCCCGAGCAGTACCCGGCGCTGATTTCCCAGGGCCAGATTGAGCGGTTGATCAATACCATCAATGGCGAACTGGGGCAGTTCGGCCAGTGGTTGCTGTCCCAGTCACTCGCGGGCCTGCCGATGCTGATGACCATTCTGGTTTATCTGGTACTGGTGCCCATTCTGGTGTTCTTTTTCCTGATGGATAACCAGAAGATCACCGCCTGGATGGTCGGCCATCTTCCGCGCGAGCGACGCCTGATGACCCAGGTATGGACCGAAATGAACCAGCAGATCGCCAACTATATCCGTGGCAAGGTGATCGAAATTCTTATCGTCGGTGCTGTCAGCTACATCTGTTTCGTGGTGTTGAATGTCAACTACGCGGCGTTGCTCGCGGTGGTCGTCGGGCTTTCAGTGCTCGTGCCTTACATCGGCGCTACGGTGGCGACCATTCCAGTAGCGCTGATCGGCCTCTTTCAGTGGGGGCTGGGTAACGAGTTCATGATACTGATGATCGTCTATGCGGTGATTCAAGCGCTGGATGGCAACGTGCTGGTGCCAATCCTGTTCTCCGAGGCGGTCAACCTTCACCCGGTGGCGATTATCTCGGCCGTGCTGATATTCGGCGGCTTGTGGGGATTCTGGGGGATATTCTTCGCGATACCGCTAGCGACCCTGTTCAAGGCCGTGCTCTACGCCTGGCCGCGCGGGGTCGAAGCTGCCCATGAGGCAGCCCCGGAAGATCATCCGGGTGTGTCCGACCCGCAGGCTTGATCAGTGATTGAGGTCCTGGGCAGCTTGTAGCACTTCGGCTACGTGGCCCTTGACCTTGACCTTGCGCCATTCCCGCCGCAGCACACCCTCTTTGTCTATGAGAAAGGTGCTGCGCTCAATCCCCTCGTACTCCTTGCCGTACATCTGTTTGAGCTTGATCACATCAAACAGCTTGCACAGGCTTTCATCGGTATCGCTGATCAGTTCAAAGGGAAAGCTCTGCTTGGCCTTGAAGTTTTCATGGGTGCGCAGACTGTCCTTGGATACACCAAAAATAAGCGTATTGGCCGCGACAAAATCGGCGTGCAGGTCGCGAAATTCCTGCCCTTCGGTGGTGCAGCCGGGGGTGTTGTCCTTCGGGTAGAAGTAGATAACCAGCTGCGTGCCCTGCAAGGTCTGCAAATTGACACTCTGACCGCTGGTAGCCTGGGCGGTGAAGTCAGGTACGGGCTGCTCAACATTGATGCTCATGATGTTCCCTCTCGGCGTCAAAAATTAGTGGATGGGGCGCCAAGGCTCTATAACCGCATCCAGGTTCAACTCGTCACAGAAATCCAGAAACTGTTCGCGCAACCAACTGAGTTGCGTCTTGGCCGGTATGGCGATGGTCAAGGTCATGTTCAGCATGGCGGTGCCGGTGTGTTGGGCCATATAGGTAAAGCTGAACAGCTCTTCAATCTCGATTTCGATCTGCTGAAAGAAGGTGCACAGCTCGGCACATAGCTCGGGGCGTTGAGCTGCGGTGACGAAAACGTTGTACGGGAGCGCCTGAGGGCGTTCTTCCAGGGCATGACTGCGGTTCATCGATAGCGTCAGATGTTCACGTTTGGCGACGGTGAGCATCAGACTTTCCAGGCGCGCCAGGGCGTCCCAGTTGCCGCTGACCTGCAACAGCAATGATGTGCAGGTGCCGTGACGGCTCATGCGGCTGCTGATGATCAGGCAGCGCTGCTCCAGGCAAAGGCGGGTGAGGGTGGTCACCATACTGGTGGTCTGCGAGCCCAAGGCGTTGATAACCAGAAACTGGTCCCGTTGGCTGTTGGCGGTGGGCATGTTGCTCCTTGGCATGAGGAAGGTCCTGATCCGATGAGTCGGCTTTTGGACTGTCAGGGCTGCTATTGTCGCCGCCTGCGGCACCGGGTTCAACTTTCTATTGAATGCGCCAGCGTGATCGTAGTCCTATGCAGGTTGAAACGGCGGCTCCAGCCGCGTTTTAAGCGGGAATTCTTCCCGGCTTCCCTTGTGCTGGCAGCAAGGCGAAAGTACCATTGCGGGTCAATGTTTCAAGTGGAGCAGTTGCATGATCGCAGGCAGCCTGGTAGCGCTGGTGACACCCATGGATTCTCGTGGAGGCCTAGACTGGCTGGCCCTTGAGCGACTGATCGACTTTCATCTGGAAAATGGTACCGACGGCATCGTGGCTGTGGGTACTACCGGTGAGTCGGCCACCTTGAGCATGAGCGAGCACAAGGAAGCCATTCGCCGCGTGGTAGATCAGGTTGCCGGCCGAGTGCCGGTGATCGCCGGTACCGGTGCCAACTCCACCCGCGAGGCTGTGGAGTTGACCGAGTCCGCGCGCAGCGTGAAAGCCGATGCCTGCCTGCTGGTGACGCCGTATTACAACAAGCCAACCCAGGAAGGTTTGTATCAGCATTATCGCTTTATCGCCGAAGCGGTGGATATTCCGCAGATTCTGTACAACGTACCGGGCCGCACGGCCTGCGACATGTTGCCAGAGACGGTTGAGCGCCTGGCCGATACGCCGAACATCATCGGCATCAAGGAAGCGACCGGCGACCTGCAACGTGCCCGTGAGCTGATCGATCGGGTCGGTGACCGCATGGCGGTTTATTCGGGCGATGACCCGACGGCCGTCGAGCTGATATTGATGGGCGGGCAGGGCAATATTTCAGTAACGGCCAACGTCGCTCCCAAGGCAATGCATGAACTCTGTGCCGCGGCGCTGAAAGGCGATGTGGATACTGCAAGACGGATCAATGAATCGCTGATGCCACTGCACAAGGCATTGTTCATCGAATCCAACCCCATTCCGGTTAAATGGGCGCTGCATGAGATGGGGTTGATGGGTGATGGCATGCGCCTCCCGTTGACGCCCTTGAGCGCTCGTTGCCATGAGACGGTCCGTAATGCACTGCGCGAATGCGGTGTGTTGTGAGCCGACTCGACTTAATTTCAGCAAGGAAATCATTATGAAGCCTGTTCTGGGTGCTCTATCGGTCGTGCTGCTAGGCAGTCTTGGTGGTTGTGGGTATATCTATGGTGAAGACGGTTTCTTCCGGGATCGCGGTTCGGATTACCAGGCTGCGCAGATCCAGCCCAGAATGACTGTGCCCGATGGGGTCGAGAGCAAGCAGGTGGGTGATTTGCTTCCGGTGCCTGGCCAGATAGCCGGCAGTGAGGAGTACAGTAAATTCAATATGCCGCGCCCGCAGGCCATGCAGGTGAGCGCGGATGCATCGCAGTTTTCACTGCAGCAGAATGGCTCGATTCGGTGGGTGCATGCGCAGCTTGCTCCAGCAGACGCCTGGCCGGCTGTTCGGCAGTTCTGGAACGACTACCAAGTGCCGGTGGCGTCCGAGAATGCCAGTCTTGGCGAAGTACAGACCGGTTGGTTAGCGCTGGATACTCAGACCGACAACCCGCTGGTACGGCGCATTGCTCCGGCCGTGGGCGAAGGTCGCAGTGTGCGTGATCAGGAGCATCGCTTTCGCATGCGTGTAGAGCCCGGTGTGCAGGCTGGCACCAGCGAAATTTTCATATTACACACCTCGCGCAGCCAGGGCGGTGATCGAGACGAGTGGCCAGAGACGTCGGACAACCGCAATCTGGAACGGTCGGTGCTGGCCGAAATGGAAAGTTATCTGAGCCAGTCTCGTACCGATGGCAGCAGCTCATTGGTGGCAGCGCAGCGCGGAGTGGGTGGGCAGCAGGCAGCGCTAGGTCAGGACGGTGCCGGCAATGCCGTGCTGAACCTGCAGGCCGACTTCAACCGTTCCTGGGCCGCTATCGGCGACGCGCTGGGCCGGGCCGACGTATTGGTCACCGATCTTGACCGCAGCAGCGGTGTTTATTATGTCGATCTGGACCGTACCGCCAGCAGCCAGACCGAGAAGCCCGGTTTCTTTGGTCGGTTGTTCGGGCGCGGCGATAACGATGAGCCGGTCGACAGGCCCTTGCAGGTGCGTTTGACGCAGGTCAGCAACGGCGTGCAAGTGACCGTAGAGCAGGGGATTGAAACCGCAGCGGACACGACGGAAGCCCGGGCACTGTTGACGCGCATCCGCGACAACCTGATTTGATGGGTTGTGCCTAGCTCGTGCGCTATTGTTCACTGGGCAGTGGCAGCAAGGGCAATGCGACGGTGGTCGAGTACGGCCAGACCCGATTGCTGGTGGACTGCGGGTTCAGTCTGCGGGCCACCGAGCAACGCCTGGCCGCGGTAGGGTTGAGCGCCAGGCAGCTCAGCGCCATATTGGTCACGCATGAGCATACTGATCATGTCAGCGGCGTGCAGCGCCTTGCCCGGCGTTATCAACTGCCGGTCTATATGACTGCAGGCACGCGGCGGGCGCTCAGGGATTTCGAACTTCCTTATGAACGCATCGAGCTGGACTGCCCTTTTGCGATTGGTGATCTGAGCGTCCTGCCGGTGGCTGTTCCGCATGATGCGCGCGAGCCATGCCAGTTTATTTTTGACAACGGCCAGTACCGCCTGGGCGTGCTAACCGACACAGGTGCCATCACACCGTGGATTGTCGAGCGTTACAGCGGTCTGGATGCCTTGTTTCTCGAGGCCAATTACGATCCACAGATGTTGGCTCAAGGCCCCTATCCGCCAAGCTTGAGAGCCAGGGTCGGAGGCGATCTGGGGCATTTGAGCAATCAGCAGGCGGCTGGGCTGCTGCGAGCCATCGACAAGGCGCAGCTAAAGCACGTGGCCATTGCCCACATCAGTGAAAAGAACAACTGCCCCGACCTGGCGCTGGGCGAGCTTGGCAAGGCGCTGGATGGCTGGCAGGGCCAGCTCATGCTGGCTGAACAGAATCAGGGCTTGCCCTGGCAGGATATTACCGGGCAAGCCCCTTACCTTATGCGTGTAGCTGGAGCCGAGAATGGAAAAACGCACTGAACTCTACCGTGGCAAAGCCAAATCGGTGTATACCACTGATGATGCCGATCGCCTGATTCTGCTGTTTCGCAACGACACCTCGGCGTTCGATGGCAAGCGTATCGAGCAACTGGATCGCAAGGGCATGGTGAACAACCGTTTCAATGCCTTCATTATGCAGAAGCTGGAAGCGGCTGGTATTCCGACCCAGTTTGATGCCCTGTTGTCCGACAACGAGGTGCTGGTCAAAAAGCTGGATATGATTCCCGTCGAGTGCGTAGTGCGTAACTACGCTGCTGGCAGCCTGGTCAAGCGCCTGGGCATCGAAGAGGGCACTGCACTGGTGCCGCCGACCTTCGAACTCTTCCTGAAAGATGACGCCAAAGGCGACCCCTTCATCAATGCCTCGCACGTGGTCACCTTCGGTTGGGCGACTGCCGCACAGCTGGACCGTATGCAGGAGCTGACCTTGATGGTCAACGCCATTCTGACCCAGTTGTTCGATCAGGCAGGTTTGATGCTGGTGGACTTCAAACTGGAGTTTGGTCTGTTCAAGGGTGAGATCGTGCTGGGTGACGAATTCAGTCCAGACGGCTGCCGCCTGTGGGACAAGAAAACCGGCAAAAAGATGGACAAGGACCGCTTCCGCCAGGGTCTTGGCGGCGTAATCGAAGCCTACGAAGAAGTTGCTCAGCGCCTGGGCGTCGATCTGCCCTGAC
Organism: uncultured Pseudomonadaceae bacterium; assembly: GCA_963974865.1. Lineage (GTDB taxonomy): Bacteria > Pseudomonadota > Gammaproteobacteria > Pseudomonadales > Pseudomonadaceae > Halopseudomonas. The sequence continues at coordinate 39,126 of CAXBEU010000026.1, forward strand.
TTCTGCAAGGCCGCTCTCAACGCTTCCGCCAGCCTGCCCGCATCTGTTAAGATGCGCGTCACTGGAGAGTTGCCGGAGTGGTCGAACGGGACGGATTCGAAATCCGTTGAACTGGCAACAGTTCCCAGGGTTCGAATCCCTGACTCTCCGCCAATAAAGCAAAAAGCCCAGCCCTGCTGGGCTTTTTGCTTTATCAGGCGAGCTCTCTGTAAGCGCCACCGCTGTCATCCTAATCCCTTCAATCCGTCTTGAAATCGCCGCAGAACCTTCATCTTTCTGCTGCCTTCCTGTCATCTGGTTTTTTCATCATATGCCGGTCAATTAAAAAAACCTGATGAGGAAAACCGGATGTCCACTGAATTGCACACGCAAATGACTGTTGTAGATCATGGGGAAGGCGACGAGCCGCAGATCAATTATTCACTGAACCCCACCTTTGCTTCTATTCTGCAGGCCCGTCTGGCCCGCCGTGATGTACTCAAAGGCAGCATGGGCGCTGCCGCGCTTGGGTTTATGGGCATAGGCCTGGCTGGTTGCAATAGCGGCTCTAGCAGCAATGACGATGATGAATCGACTCCGCCGGCACCTGCCGCGTTATTGGGTTTTACCGCCATCCCCACCAGTGAAGCGGATGAAATCATTGTGCCTGAGGGGTACAGCTACCATATCCTCGCTCCTTGGGGCACGCCGATAGCAGGTTCATTCCCGGCGTTTTCCATCACCAACACCGGTGCTGATCAAGCCGACCAGGTAGGCTCCCATCACGATGGTATGCATTTTTTCCCGATTGAAGGTACCGACCCTCACGAAGGTAGCTCAACTGACGGCCTGCTGGTGATGAATCACGAGTATGTTGAACCACGCTACATGCATGAAAACTCCATTGGCCAGAACCTCGGCTCAGGCGGTGTGCGGATTTACGAAGACCTGGATGTGAACGGTAACGTTATCAATCGTCGTCGTGACACCGACGAAGTGCTGAAAGAGATGAACGCGCATGGCATCAGCATTTTTCGGGTAATCAAAGGTTCCAACAACGAATGGCAAATTCAGCCGGATAACCTCAATCGTCGTATCACGGCGCTGACGCCGATGGAAATTCAGGGTCCGGTACGAGGCACCTCGTTTGTCCGCACGCTGTATAGCCCCGCGGGCACCATGACCCGGGGTACGCTGAATAACTGCGCCCACGGCGTAACGCCTTGGAATACCTATATGTTTTCCGAGGAAAACTGGGCAGGCTATTTCCGTAACGGCGGCAACGCCAACCCCCGTGAGCACTCACGTTATGGTGTGAACTCAAGCGCTACCGGCACCGGCCGTTATGCCTGGGAGCTGGCTGAAAGCGGCGCTGATGAATATGTGCGCTTTGATGCCAGTATCAAGGCCGCAAACGCCACCGGCGACTATCGCAATGAGCCAAACTGTTTTGGCTGGATGGTCGAAGTAGATCCTTTTGATGTGAACGCGGTGCCGCAGAAACGGACCGCCCTAGGTCGTTTCGCCCATGAAGGTGTGGTTTTTGCCCCAGCAGTCGAGGGCAGCCCGGTAGTGTGTTATTCGGGTGACGATTCAACCTTCCAATATATCTACAAGTTTGTCAGCGCCCAGAACTACAACCGTTCAACGGCGAGTGGCTCTTTGCTGGATACCGGCACGCTCTATGTTGCCAAATTCAATGCCGATGGCAGTGGCGAATGGCTGCCGCTGGTGTTTGGCAGCAATGGCCTGACAAGCGCCAACGGCTTCACCAGCCAGGCTGATGTGCTGGTCAATACCCGTCTGGCGGCGGATACCGTCGGCGCGACGCCGATGGATCGCCCGGAATGGGGCGCGGTGGATCCCAATAATGGCGACGTCTATTTCACCCTGACTAACAACAGCGGGCGGCCTGCAGGTGATGACGGCGCCAATCCACGACCGCTGAACCAACATGGTCAGATCGTGCGCTGGGCCGAGGCTGATGGCGATCAGGCCGCCACCCAGTTCGAGTGGGATATCTTCCTGCTGGCAGGTGACGGTGGTGAAAATGGCCAGGAAAACTTGACAGGTCGTGATCTTAACGGCAACGTGGTCGGTGAAGAGGCCTATATGAGCTCGCCGGACGGTTTGTGGATCGACAAGGATAGCCGCGTCTGGATTCAGACCGATATTGGAGAAGGCTCACAGAACGCCGGCGTGTTCCAGATCATGGGTAATAACCAGCAGTTTGCGGCAGACCCGGTGTCGGGTGAAGTGCGACGTTTTCTGACTGGTCCGGTTGGTCAGGAGATTACTGGTTGTATCACTACACCTGATCAGCGCACCATGTTTATCAACGTCCAGCATCCTGGTGCTACCACCAGCGGCGCAGAATGGGCTGCGGGCACCAACCGCAGCACCTGGCCGGATAATAACCTGAACCTCTATCCGCCACGTTCAGCAACAGTGGTGATCTGGAAAGATGACGGCGGCATTATCGGTAGCTGAGCAAGAGCCGACACTCCTCTAACAAGACTCTTTTGATGCTATGACATTGACCGCGCGGCACCTGCCGCGCGGAATTCTATTCTGGAGAAATCCCATGGGTATTGGTGGCGTAAGTATTGGCTCTTTGCTGATTGTGCTGGTGATTGTCATGTTGCTGTTTGGTACCAAGCGGTTGCGGTCCATTGGCGGCGATCTGGGCGGTGCGCTGAGCGGCTTCAAGAAGGCAGTACGTGAGGGCGAGGATGCCAGAGAAGCACTGGCACTGGATGCCGAGCCAATGGCACACAAGCGTCAGGCGGAAAAAGAAGAACTGATGTCCTGACCGGGAGGCTGCAAGCATGTTTGATAACGGCTTGAGCGAGTGGGTACTGGTATTGACGGTCGCCTTGCTGGTGCTGGGGCCCCAGCGAGCACTGGCCATCGTGAAAGTCGCAGGACTGATGATCGGCAAAGCCAAGGGCGCGCTAGCGGATGTGCAGGCACAGGTTGAAAAGGAGCTGCCGCAGGAGGAGCTTCAGGAATTGAAGGATAACGTTGTTGCATTGAGGCAATCGAACGTGAAGCGCAAAGTGCGGGAAGTGCTGGCGCTTGAGGAAAAACAGGCCTGACACGCGTTGCGTGGCAGGCCTCTCAAGCTTACTGTACGAAAGAGCTGCAGGTCGGCAGTCCGAATTGGACCAGCCTGTCGCTGCGAGTGTAGGCGCAACCAAAGCTAGCTTCGCTCATGGCTTGAGGATCCAGCAGGTCATCCCCGCCTGGTTTTGCGTTCACCAAGTCCTGTTCCCATGCTACAAGATCGACGAAAGCCTCGTTGATCTCGGCAGTAGTAAACTCACAGTGGCCCGGATCGCGAATCGCTCGCTGGACCAGAAAATCGCCGCTGCCATTGGCCTCTGCTCGCTTGCGGTATATCTGTTGCATGCTGATGGGTACGAACAGGTCGCCGAGGCCATGCAGTGTCAGTACGGGAATGTTGAACTCACCATTGATCTCTGGGACAGGGGCAAGCTCATTGGCGCTCGGTGCGTTAGCTCCGCTGTCAGGGGTCGCTTGCTGTATCACCGCATTGAACCCAGCTTCTTCATTCGTCAGTCCAGCAGTATAGGGATCTTCAGGCATATTCGGCTCTAGCTGCGGGCTAGCAAATCGATAGCGGATATAGCGGGTATCAACACCTATGTCGTTCAAAATGCCATCCACTGTGCCGTCAGAGCCGGCAAAGCCTTGCAGTAGATCCTGGTATTCACCGAAGGTGAACTGGAATACGGGACGCTCGCCGCCGGTCAGATTCTGTAGTATTGGGAAAAGCGCTTGCCCACGTTGAGTCAGACCAAGAGCACTCTTATTAGCATCATAGTCACTCCATAATACTTCACGAGCGTCAACCAGCTTCGCATCAGCATCATCAATGGGGAAAGTTGTTGCAGGGGTAGCACTCAGTTGCAACAGCGCGAGATTATAACCGCCGAAGTAATCGAACAGGCTTGTAGCCCCCATTACGCCACACATTGGCATTGCGGCAGCATATGGCACATCAAGGTTTGTCTGCGCCAAAATCGCTTTATTGTCTTCTTCGATCAATGCCCCTACAACATGACCACCCATTGAGAAGCCAGCGATTAGATATTTGTCTGGTTGAGATTTACCGGTGATGGCCTCAAATTGAAGCGCCAGCTTATTGGTGTCTACGGCGCCAGCCTGAACATCATAATAGTTAGCACTATAGGAAGAAGCTGCCCAGGCGTAACCGAGCTCCAGCATTTTCTCGCGCATGGGCGGGTTGTCTACGGTCAGGGCGCTGCCCTCACCTCTGAAGCCGTGAGCCCACATCACCAACTGACCGTTCCACTGTGACGGAACTTCAATCCTGAACCCTGCGCCCTCGTTCACGCCCACCCACCTTTCAGTATCTGGGTAACCAGGTAAAGCCTCAAAGTCGTTGACTTGCGCGGTGTCTACCGAAAATGCGCAGTTATCAATCCGTTGCTGTTGCGGTGTGCTACCCGATGGGCTGGTTCCAGCGGTCGGACAAGCCACTGGATCATCACTACCACCACCTCCTCCGCCTAAACACCCTGAAAGCACTATCGCGCTGACCGCGACGCTCAAAAATGCCGTTTTTTTCAAAGCTCTCATTCTTATTCTCCTGATAGGCAAGGCAAGGCCAAAATTGTTTTTATTGGGGTATCACCGGTATGAGCTGGCATTGCTGGATTAGAGTAAAGCCTCAAAACACCCGGGCAGCAAGCAAACGTGGGGATTAGCGAGACCTATTTCGCGGCCATGGATATGCCAGCATTGATTTAATGGATGACTGTGTCAGCGAACCCACCCAAATGGGTGGGTTATATGGGCGAGCATGCCGGTAACGGCCTGCAAAAATAGGCGAAAGAAACGCTTTAACCCGTTAAGGGGGTTGTCGGCGCTGGGCAATTTCGTGACAATCGACCCGTCTGTCTCACTTGTTTCAGACCTATAACAATAATTTTGCAAAGAAAGGTCATTAGTATGTCGGTTTGCTGGCCTGGCTGCTGTGTACAGCCCCTGTCTTTGCCCGGAGAACGCATACCTTTGAATGCCCGCTTATCAATCGAACCTGTCGTGCGCCTGATTACCCTGCTACTGGTGGCGGTGGTCGTGGTGATGCTTGGGCGGCTAACCTGGATGATCATTGAGCCCTCCAGCATGCTGCCTTCGGTGCAGGATAGTCGTCTGGACCCGGTGGCCAGCGATTCTGAAATGGCGCAGATTCGTGGTTTTGATGACGTGGCCTCCCTTTCTGCCTTCGGTTCTGCCGCCAGAGCCCCGAGTACCGTTGTCGATGCACCGGATACCTCCCTGAGCTGGGTGCTCAAAGGCGTTCTGGCTGATCCCGATCCTGAGCGCAGTGGCGCTATTCTGGCGCCACAGGGTCAGCCAGAAAAATATTATCGGGTAGGTGCCAGCCTGCCAGGCAATGTACGTCTCGACCAGGTGCTGGCCGATCGGGTGATTCTCGTACGTGATGGCCAGCTCGAAACACTGCGCTTGCAGCGCCGGCCTCTTTCCTCTGGCACAGCAGCACCAGCGCGCCGGACAGCCAACCTACCCCAGGTCGATTCCAGTGTGACGCTGGCGCCCGATGGGGGGGTAGCGCGAATAGATCGTGAAGCCTGGATGAATGACCCCCAGCGGTTACTGGAAGTGGTTTCCGCCAGCCCGGTCATGGTCGATGGTGCCATGTACGGTCTGGAAGTCAGTCCGGCGCGCAATGCCCGAGAATTTGAAGCGGCTGGCCTGCAGGCCGGTGACGTGGTGATAGCCGTTGAAGGCACACCGGTTTCAGACATTAACGATTACCGTGACATTCTCCAGGAACTGACAGGCGACAGCGTGACCCTGTTGCTGGAGAGAAATGGTGAGCCGATGACTATTACGATAACGATGGATTGAGACACGATGCCGATGCTGTCCCAAATTGCCCGCTGTACTTTCCCCCTGCTGCTAGGGCTCAGTTTGCTGAGCGCGTCTATCCACGCCCAGACCCAGACTGCCGGTGACCCGGAGGAGGAACTGGTACTGAACCTGCGCGATGCCGAGATCAACGGCCTGATTGAAATAGTCAGCCAGGAAACAGGCATCAATTTTATCGTGGACCCGCGGGTCCGTGGCCAGGTCAATGTGGTGTCAGGCACACCGGTCAAGCGTGGGGAGCTTTATGACCTGTTCCTGGGTGTACTGAAGTCCTACGGTTTCGCGGCTGTGGCGGGTGAGCAGGGCACAGTACGGATTCTGCCGGAAGTGCAGGCGAAGGAGAACGAAGTAGGGTCGCTGGATGGCCGCAGCCGCGGTGACGAGGTCATCACCCATGTGATTGGCGTCAAGCATATCAACGCCGGCCAACTGGTGCGCATTCTACGGCCGTTGGTGCCCAAGGGCGGGCATCTGGCCGCCGCAGCCGAGTCCAACAGCCTGGTGATTGCCGACACTGCCGCCAATGTCCGTCGAATCCAGGCGCTGATCGAGCGCATCGATCTGGAGTCCATGGAAGAGTTCGAGATCGTGCCGCTCCAGCATGCCTCGGCACTGGATCTCGTGCGGATCGTTGATTCGCTGGATGCGCCGACGCCGGGTGAGGATTTCACCAAGCGGGCGCGGGTGATCGCCGATCAGCGCACCAATACGGTAATTCTGCGCGGTGATCCCTCGAATCGGGGTTCGCTGCGCGAGATTATCCAGCAGTTGGATCGCCCGGCAGATGGCGGTGCGACGCAGGTACATTATCTGCGCTACGCCAATGCCGAAGCGGTAGCAGAGGTGCTACGAGGTATCGCGGAAGGCCGTGAGGTCGAAGAGAATATGACGCAGAGCCCGGACGGCAGCAGCATGTCCAGCGGCAGCATGATGAGTGGCCGCCAATCTGCCGTACGCATTCAGGCGCACGAAAGCACCAACTCGGTAGTGATCTTCGGCCCTGCGGAACTGTCCCGCGATATGGCCTCGATCATTTCCCAACTGGACATTCGCCGGGCTCAGGTGCTGGTTGAAGCGGTCATCGCCGAAGTGTCCTACGACCGGGCCAAGGAGCTGGGCGTGCAATGGGGTATCGGCAGCGAGAGCGCTGGCGTAGGTATTATCAACTTCAATCGCGGTGGTAACGGTATCGTTGGCACGGCAGCAGCGGCTGCGGCTTTCCTGGATGGTAGCGTGACCACACCGCCGTCATTGAGTGATGGCGCCACCCTGGGCGGTTTCGGGCGCATCGGCAGTACTCAGATTGCGCTGCTGATCAATGCGCTGCAGGGCGACAGCTCCAGCAACATTCTGTCCACGCCCAGTTTGATGACGCTGGACAACGAAGAGGCCGAAATCGTCGTTGGTCAGAACGTACCCTTTATTGTCGGGCGTTCTGTAGAGACATCCGGGCAAGCCTTTGACACCATTCAGCGTGAAGATGTGGGTATCAAGCTGAAGATCAAGCCGCAGATCAACGAAGGCAATGCGGTGCGCCTGGAAATTGAACAGGAAGTCTCGCAGATTGCTCAAAGCGTAACCGGCGCAGCTGACTTGATTACCAACACGCGCACGCTCAAGACCCACGTCATGGTCGATGACAACGAACTGATCGTGCTCGGCGGTTTGATTGACGACCAGTTGGTCGAGACCCGTGACCAGGTCCCTGGTCTGGGCAATATACCGGTGCTGGGTCGGCTGTTCCGTTACGACACGGCACGTATGGAAAAGCGCAACCTGATGGTTTTTCTGCGGCCGGTAATCGTGCGTGATGCCGCCCTGTCGCAGGATCTTAGTCACTCCAAATACACCTATATCCGCGATCAGCAGGTACGTGAGCAGAACCGCCAGGGCGGCCTGTTGCCGGCCGATAGCCGGCCCGTGCTGCCTGACTGGAACTATCTGCTCAGCCTGCCGCCGCCCTTTGAAAATGCCTATCGCGGTGGTGTGCCCGCCAAGACCAGCAACATTCCACCGCCACCACAGGCTGCGCAATAAGGGGTAGGCGATGACTGACAGCGACATGGGTGGTCTGATTCCCGATCCTGGTCCCCAGGCGGAGACCGGCTATCGGTTTGCCCGGCGTTTCGGCGTGGTGCCTGGCATGTTGCGTGATGGGCATCTGGACGTTTACGTGCGCGCCGATTGTGATCCTCAGGCACTGCTGGAATTGCGTCGCCGTGCGGGCCATCCGCTGAAGCCGCAGGTATTGGATGATGACGCTTTTGCCGCGCGATTGCGTGATCGCTACGAACGTTCGGCCAATGATGCCATGCAGTTTGTCGAGGGTCTGAGTGAAGATGCCGACTTGATGTCGGTGGCGCAGTCCTTGTCCGAGCCAGAGGATTTGCTCGAATCACAGGATGAGGCGCCGATTATTCGGCTGATCAACGCGCTGTTGTCCGAAGCGGTAAAGGAAAACGCCTCGGATATCCATATCGAGCCCTTTGAAAACCGCCTGTCGATCCGCCTGCGGGTCGATGGTGTGCTGCGCGAAATCCTGGAGCCGCCCCGGGCCTTGGCGCCGGTCATAGTGTCGCGGATCAAGGTCATGGCGAAACTGGATATTGCTGAAAAGCGCCTGCCTCAGGATGGCCGGATCGGCTTGAAACTGGTCGGCCGGGCGGTGGATGTACGGGTGTCCACGCTGCCGTCAGGCCACGGAGAGCGTGTGGTGTTGCGTCTGCTCGACAAACAGGCCGGGCGCCTGGAACTGCGCCAACTGGGTATGGGCAAGGATCACTATGAAGCGATGGAGCGGGTCATTGCCCGGCCGCATGGCATCGTACTGGTGACCGGCCCGACGGGCTCAGGTAAAACCACAACGCTGTATTCGGCCCTGATGCAGCTCAATGACCGCACGCGCAATATTCTCACCGTCGAGGACCCCATCGAGTATTACCTGGATGGCATAGGCCAGACGCAGATCAATACCAAGGTGGACATGACCTTTGCTCGGGGGCTGCGCGCTATCCTGCGTCAGGATCCGGATGTGGTAATGGTCGGCGAGATCCGTGACGTGGAAACGGTACAGATCGCCATTCAAGCGAGCTTGACCGGTCACCTGGTATTTTCCACGCTGCACACCAATACCGCCGTAGGCGCAATCACGCGACTGCGTGACATGGGCATCGAACCCTTTCTGTTGTCTTCCACGTTGAACGGGGTGCTGGCACAGCGCTTGGTGCGGACCCTTTGCCCTGAGTGCATGAAGCCGCATCAGGCGTCGGCCAGCGAGTGCCGGCTGATGGGCATCGCGGAGGATCAGGCGCCGATTCTCTATAGCGCGGTGGGTTGTGCGCAGTGCAATAACAATGGCTATAAAGGCCGCACGGGTATCTATGAACTGATCGAAGTAGACGATACCTTGCGCGGGCTGATCCATGACGGCGCCAGTGAGCAGGCAATGATCCGTCATGCCCGGTTGGCGCAAACGGGCATCCGCCATGACGGCCTGCGGCGCGTACTGGCCGGGCAGACGACCCTGGAAGAAGTGCTGCGCGTCACCCGGGAGGATTGATCATGCCCGCCTACGAATACGTCGCCCTGGATAACGCCGGTCGCACTCGCAAGGGTGTGGAGGAGGGCGATTCGTCCCGCCAGGTGCGCAGCCGCCTGCGCGACAAGGGGTTAATGCCGATGTCGGTCAGTCAGGTGGCTGAGCGCAAATCGGTGATGCGCATGCCGGTCCTGCAGCAGCGCATCAAGCCGTTGGAACTGGCCCTGGCCACCCGGCAGATGGCGACCCTGGCGCGCGCCGGCATGCCGATAGAAGAAGTGTTGGGCACCGTGGCGCGGCAAAGTGAAACGCAGAAAGTCAAATCGACGCTATCGGCGGTGCGCACCCGGGTAATGGAAGGTTTGCCCCTGGCGCATGCACTGGGCGAATTCCCCTCGGTCTTTCCGGCGATCTACCGCACCACGCTAGCAGCGGGCGAGCAGGCCGGGCGCCTGGATCTGGTACTCGAACGGCTGGCGGATAACGTCGAGGCGCAAAATGCCATGCGCCAGAAAATTCAACTGGCGATGTTCTATCCGGCCATCCTGACGGTCATTGCCCTGCTGGTGACCGTCGCCCTGCTGACCTATGTCGTGCCCGAAGTGGTTCAGGTGTTTGCTGGCATGAACCAGCAACTGCCGTGGTTGACTCGCGCATTGATCGCCACCAGCGATGCACTGAGAACCTGGGGTCTGTTGATGCTAGCGGTGCTGATCGGCGGTGTATTTGCTTTCAAGCAGATGCTCAAAAGGCCGGGGTTTCGCTATGCCTGGGATGCCTGGCTGCTACGCGTACCTTTGCTGGGCCGCTTGATAAGAGGGCTGAATACGGCGCGCTTTGCGCGTACGTTGAATATTCTGGCGGGCAGCGGGGTGCCATTGCTGGATGCGTTGAACATGAGCGCCAGTGTCATGACCAACGTGCCTATGCGCGATGCGGTGACCGACGCTGCCAAGCGAGTCAGGGAGGGTTCGGGGGTGGGGCATGCGCTGGAGCGCAGTGGCTTTTTCCCGCCGATGACATTAAGCCTGATCAAAAGCGGTGAGAGCAGCGGTACGCTCGATCAGATGCTGGAGCGGGCGGCGGAAACCCAGGAGCGGGAGTTGGAAGCACGTATCGCAATAGTGATGGGTGTTTTCGAGCCGCTGCTGATACTGGCAATGGGCGGCGTGGTACTGATTATCGTACTCGCTATCCTGCTGCCGATCTTTGAACTCAATCAATTGGTTAACTGATCATGCTCAATTCTAGACAATTCGGCAAACAAGCCGGCAAACAAGCCGGCAAACAAGCCGGTAGACAACGCGGCTTCACCCTGATCGAAGTCATGGTGGTGGTCGTGATTCTTGGCATCCTCGCCGCCGTTGTGGTTCCTCGGGTAATGGATCGCCCCGATCAGGCGCGTACCACCAAGGCACAAAACGACATACGTGCGCTGGAAAGCGCGCTGAATCTTTACCGGCTGGATAACTTCAATTATCCGACGACCGAGCAGGGCTTGTTTGCGCTGGTGACGATTCCCACTAGCGGCGATGTACCACGTAATTATCGTACCGGTGGTTATATTGATCGCCTACAGAAAGATCCATGGGGCAATGAATACCAGTATTTGCGTCCAGGCCGCGACGGCCGGGAATACGATCTGTACAGCCTGGGGGCCGATGGACGCCCCGGTGGTGAAGACGCCAACGCCGATATCGGTAACTGGAATATGGATCTGGACGAGAATCGCTGAGCATGCGCCGGCCGCCCGCCCAACACCGATATGCAACATCAGGATTTACGCTGATGGAGCTGCTGGTTGTGCTGGTATTGGTCGGTATTGTGGCCAGCCTGGCGACCTTGTCCATCGGCGACGGGGCAGAGCGCCAGTTGCGAACCGAGACCCAACGGCTGGTCGGCGTGCTGCAACTGGCGCGGGACGAGCTGCTGATTACCGGCAGCGCCGAACGCGCTCTGGGATTACGGCGTGATGGCTACAGCTTTCTTGAGCTGGTCATTCTGGATGACAGCACCCGGGAATGGCAGCCGATGGTCGACCAGCAGTTGGGGCCGTGGCAACTCGAGCCTGGTGTGGTCGAGCTTGAATATGAGCAGGAAGGTGAGCGCCGGGCGCTGCCGCAAACGGCCGGGTGGGAGCCCAATGTGAGGCTGGGCAATACCGGAGAAATGACGCCGTCGGTGATCACCTTGCGGGTGCCCGGAAAACCTCTGGAGAGGCATATCCAGATTACGCTGGAAGGCACTATCGAGGTGTTGGATGCGCTCCCGGAATAGCGGCTTTACCTTGCTGGAAGTGCTGGTGGCCATGACTATCCTGGCGGTAGCCCTGGCAGCCTTGATCAAGGGTGGCTCCGATCATTCGCGCAATACCCTGTACCTGCAGGAGCGCACGCTGGCCCATTGGGCTGGCCAGAATGTGCTGGCCGAGTATGAGTCCGGCATGCGCCCGGTGGCGGAAGGTAACCGCAGTGGCGACGCCACTATGGGGCCGTTCCGTTATGGCTATCGGGTGGATGTCAGTGATTATGTGCCTGAGGCGCCGATCGTCTTGCCGGCCGTCAAACGTATCGATGTGACCTTGTGGCTCTTTGAGCGGGGCGAGCAGGAGCAGCGTGCTGTGGTCACCGGGTTCATGCTGCCATGAGGGATTACAGCGCCGGGAAATCACGCGGATTTACCTTGCTGGAAATGCTCGTGGCCATGGCGGTATTTGCGATCATGAGCGTGGTTGCCTACGGCGGCTTGCGCGCGGTGTTGAGCGCTGATCAGGTGACCCAGGAACATGCTCGGCGTCTCGCAGACCTGCAGGTCACCTTGAGTGTGTTGGAGCGGGATCTGGCGCAGATCGTGGATATATCCGTGCGCGATGAGTTTGGTGATCGCATGCCGCCGCTGCGTTTGCGCGCGGGGGGCGACAGCAAATTGCTGGAGATAGTCCGCGCTGGCGCGGGCGGTGATCAACGCTTGCGCAGAACAGCCTGGTTGATTACCGACCGGGGCCTGGAGCGCCAATTGTGGCCGGGTGTAGATATCGCTGATGCCGAAAGTGCGCGCGTGCAGCCCTTCGGCTTTCTGGTGGATGAGGATGAGTTGCTTGGCATGGAAACCGGATTTGCGCTGGTGGTGCGCACGGCCACTGGGCTGGACCGGCTGGATGCATGGCCGCCAGCCGGTAGCGACCCGTCCGCCAGCCAGTTGCCGTTGGCGGTGGAAATTGTGCTGGATATACCTGGCTATGGCGAAATACGCCGCTTGATGGCGGTTGGGCTATGAGCCGCTCGGCCAAGCGGCAGCAAGGGGTGGCACTGGTGACCGCCCTGCTGGTGGTGGCGCTGGCGGTCGCGGCTGCGGTGGCCATGGCAATGCGCAGTCAGACGGATATCCGCCGCACCAGCGCAGTATTCGAGCGCGATCTGTCGAGGCAGATTGCTCTGGGCGGCGAGAAAATGATTCTGCAGTTGCTGGAGCGTGTTGAGGGGCCTGACGAGTTGGCCTGGGATACCTGCCGCTCGCCCACGCTGCCATTTACGGTGGATGGGGTGCGGCTACAGGCCACGGTAGAAAGCATGCAGTGCCGCTATAACCTCAATGCGTTGGGCGGAGCGGATGAGACCGAGCAGGGCTATTTTGCCCAGTTGGTTGACCGGGTAGGTACCGAGAGCGGGGTAACGATGCCCTCTGGCGCCCAGTTGGCCGTGGCGGTGACTGACTGGATGAACCCGGAAACCGATGACCCCAGCTACCGGCTGGACGATCCTCCGCGGTATTCGGGCAACCGGGCGATGCTGGTCGCGTCCGAGCTTAATTCGGTACCGGGCATGACCAGCGAAGCCTGGGCTGCACTGGCACCTTATGTGACGGCTTATCCGGGTCAGGCTAGCCCGATAGATCTGCAGCGCAGTTCTGAGCTGATGCAGGATGTCTTCAGTGGGCGGGCGGCTTCGGAGCAGTCACCCTGGTTTATGCGGCTGGAACTGGTAGCCGAGTTTGGTGAGCGGCGCTTCTTCCAGTGTTCGCTGTTGGATGCGCCTAACGGTGTGGTGGTCCTGCGAGAACAAACGGCCTGCGAGCCCTGACAATAACGGATCAAATTATGTTGATAGTGCTTTTGCCGGAGAATCCTCAATTGCCAGATCAGAGCGCGAATGCGTTGCTCTGGTGGCGGCTGGATCGAGAAGGCCAACTGCTGGATGAAGGCCAGGATAGCCTCGGTGATCTGCGTCTGCGGTTTGCCGGGGAACGTTTGCGTGTCCTGGCACCCGCGATGGCGGTGGGCCTTTATCGCCTGGATATGCCGGTCAAACGTGCCGCTTCGATCCGTGCCGCTTTGCCCTATGCCCTGGAAGACCAGCTCAGTCAGGATCTGGAGCTGTTGCACTGCGTTCCCGGCCCACGCCGTGAGGATGGGCGCATCGCGGCGGCGGTGGTTGAGCAGGAGCACATGCATGTCTGGCAAGCGTTGTTCCGTGAGTCCGGCTGGCGTGTGGAGGCGATCCTGCCACTGGCTGTATTGCATGCTGCCGACAGCCCACAGACCGGTTTGCGTATCATTCCTTCGCCCTGGCCAAGCGCGACACCACAGGCGTTGATCACCGCCTCGGATCAGGAACCCGCGTTGATCGAGGAGGGCATGTTGGCCCTCTGGCTGCAGCGCCGGATGGCTGATTTGCCAGAGACGTTACGGCAGGTAGAAGTCGCAGTTTATCCGCCAGAGACGCTGGGGCTGGCCGCTGTTGATGTCGTCAGTATTTCGCCTAGTGAGTCCGCTGTCGATCTGCCGGACGTGCTGCGCAGAGTCATGGTGCCGGCGCCAGCGCTGAATCTGTTAAGTGGCCCTTATGCGGTCAGCATGGCAACGCCGCCCTGGCGCAAGGCGCGGCCAGCGATGATCGCCGCTGGCGTGGTGGTGCTGGTTGCGCTGGTGCAGATGACCCTGGAATGGGCCGCATTATCCCGTGAGCGGGACAGGCTGGCGGAGGGCATCAATACGTTATTCGAGCGCAGCCTGCCGAACAGCCGCCGGGTGGATGCCCCCGAACAGTTCCGGCAGGTGATGCAGGGCAGCGCTGCCCAGGCGGGGGGGCAGAGCAGCGGGGCGGTACTCTATGAGGTGTTGGCCGTCATCAAGGGAAGTGACGGCGCGCGCATCAGACAGTTCCGATCAACCCCCAACGAGCTTGAAGTGGAACTGCAGCTCAATTCATTTGCCGATCTGGAGGCGTTGCGCACCGAGCTGGCGAGCAAGCCGGGACTCAGCGAGGCTCTGCAAGGCGCTGACGCCGGCACCGAGGGTGTGACTGCGCGTTTGAAAATTTCCAGGAGAGAGTCATGAGTAGCTGGTGGGCGGGCCTGGCTCCGCGTGAACGCATCATTCTGATGGCGGGGACGTTGGTATTGGCGGTCCTGCTGATCTGGTTGGCGATACTCGAGCCGCTCGCGGCAAAGCGGGCCAACCTGCAGGCGGAAGTGGCTGCACTGGGCGCCGACCATGACTGGATGCAGCAGGTGGCTCCGGAAGTGCGCCGCAGAGCGGCATCCCAGTCGAGCAGTCGTGCGGGGCCGACGGGGAATGGGTCGGTCCTGACTCTGGTTGAGGTGTCGGCCAATGCCTCTGGCATGCGCGCTTCCATGGAGCGCATCCAGCCGGAAGGTCAGGGCGCACGTCTGTGGTTCGATGCGGTGTCCTTTGACGCACTGATGGCCTGGCTTGGCGAGTTGGAAAAGCGCCAGGGCCTGCAGATCAGTCAATTGGCTGTCGACGCAGGGACAGAGCCGGGTGTGGTATCGGCTCGAGTGCTGGTGGAGTCGCGCTGATGAATAGAATGCCGCGCATGAAGGGTTTGATATTGCTGGGTGTACTGTTGTACCTGGGTAGTCTGATCTGGTTTCTGCCAGCCTCCTTTGTCTGGAAGCAGATACAGGACCAGTTACCGGCGCAGGTAACGCTTGAAGGCTTGACCGGCACCTTGTGGTCCGGACATGTCAGTCGCATGCAGGTCCAGGGCGTTGATCAGGGAGCCCTCAGGTGGGATTGGCAACCTTCAGGGCTGCTAAGAGGCAGGATCAGCCTGGATATGTTCTGGCAACCGCGCAATGGTCAGGTTGCCGCGCAGCTGGATGTCGGCCTGAACGCCTTGCAACTGAAAAACGTGGATGGACGTCTGGATGCTGCCAGCATGGCAGCCGTCAACAAGGCGCCCTTTGTCCTGGCTGGCCACTGGTTGCTTGATGTGCCCCTGCTGGAGCTGAACGACTGGCAATATGTCGGCCAGGCCGACGGCCAACTGATTTGGGAAAATGCGGCTGGCGGCTTGCCCAACGCATTGCCCCTGGGGCACTTGATGGCCGAGCTTAGCGGTGAGGAAGGTTGGTTGGTGTTTCGTCTGAGTGATCGCGGAGGGCCCTTGGGGCTGCGCGGAGACGGCCGGTGGCGTCCAGGCCAGGCACTGGCCCTGAATACGCAAATGCAAGCGCGGGCGGACGCTGATGCGGCCCTGGTTGGTGGGCTGGGACTGCTTGGCCGGCCAGATGCCCAAGGCTGGATACACTGGCGCGTCAATCTGCAATGAACCATATACCTGACATGAATCTGGAGTGCACATGCGAATAATTCTGCTCGTTGGCCTGATAACAGTTCTGGCTGGCTGCGCGACGACCAGCACCTCGCCTCGCACGCAGACGGTAGATAACGCTGCACTGGTCGATGCCCGGGCCAAGTTGGGGCTCGGACGCTGTAGCCTGGAGCTGGCCAATGAGATCCTCGCGGTAGGTAATGCGGGTCTGGAGCAGGAAGCGGCTTATACCTGCCTGCAGCAGGGGCAGGTCGATGCTGTGGAGCGCCTGCTGGCTGACTTCGGCACTCGCCACCCCAATGCAACCAATCAGGATTACTCCGCGTATCTGCGGGCCTTGGCAGAATTTATCCGCTTTGAGCTGGCGGAGGGCGATGATCAGAACAGACTGGCCCTGGGCAGGCATGCGCACGATGGTCTGGTGGCTTTTGTCCGGCAGTATCCGGACTCCGCCTACCGTCAGGAAGTAGCGCCCAGGCTGGAAGATTTGCACGAGGGCATGGCGAGCGCAGAGTACGGGTTGGCCATGACCGATATCGAAACGGGTCGTCGCGACGTGGGTGCTGCTCGATTGCGCTATGTGGTAGAGCAATATCCGCGCAGTGACGCTGCATCTGCTGCTGGCCGCTGGCTGGAACAGCGTGCCGTCCCCTGACAGGAGGCCTGGTCGGTACTTTCGAGGCACTTCGGCTGCTGCCTTTCAGTGCATCCATGGCATTGGAATAGCCACTTCGGGTTGACATTGTGCACAGTTTGCGAGCGTCCTTGTCACAGGACTGTCAGAAACCGCTGTAACCCGTTGATATGCTTGATTCGATTATAAGTTATTGATTTTAATAGAAAAATAATTGTTCAAAAAATGATCATTCTAAGCATCAACCCCGCAGGCTATGGTTCAGAGGGTGTTTTGAGCAGGCTATCCACAAAGTTGTCCACAGATTTTGTGGATAGCTTTTATCCAAGGATGAGGCTCAGATGCCCTGCGGTATCTCCTCGCCACCAAGTGCCGCAGCCAACGACGGGATGAGCTCTGACAGTGCCTTGGACATGATGATGAAGCTGGCATCCAGTTGTGCCGCCATATCGTCTGCCCCTTGATCGTCGGCTTCGTCACGCAACAGGTCTTCAAATTTAAGACGCTTGACGGTGAGCTTGTCATCCAGGCTGAACGCGAGCTTTTCCTGCCACTGCAGGCTCAACTGGCTGACCTGCTTGCCGACGGTGAGATGCTGCTGAATTTCATCACTGGCCAGGTCCTGGCGTTTGCAACGGATAACACCGCCATCCTCGGATATATCGCGTAGCTCGCATTCATCACCAATCACCAGACCTTCAGGTGCCTGCCCGGTCTTGACCCAATCGGTCATGCATGCGGCTGGCGCCATCTTCACATTCAGGGGGCGGACCGGCAGGCTGCCAGTGCATTCACGCAGGAGGCTCAGCAGATCCTCTGCACGCTTGCTGCTGGAGCTGTCGATAGCTATCCAGCCCTCAGCCGGTGCAATGCACGCCAGCGTAGTCTGAGTGCGGGTAAAGGCCCTTGGCAGAAGTGACATGACCAGCTCGTCCTTGAGGGTCTCGCGTTCTTTCTTGTAGACCTTGCGCCCGTCGCGGGCTTCGATTTCGTCAACCTTCTCCGCCAGCCCCTCGCGGATTACGCTGCCCGGTAAAATGCGTTCTTCCTTGCGCAGGGCAATCAGCCAATATCCTTCCGCGACCTGGACCCGGTTCTCCGAGTGCCGGCCAAAGGGCGTGGTCCAACCCAGGGTATGGGTTTCCTGACTGCCGCACGGGCGCGAGGGGCGCTCATCCAGCGCGGTGATCAGTTCGGCCTCGCTGAAGGGGATGGTCTGGCTGAAACGGTAAAGCAGAAGATTACGAAACCACATTGAGCATGTCCTTGTACGTCTGGGCACAAAAGCCAGCAATATTGCCTGAGCCTGGGCGCCACGGCCAGCCAATACAGGTAGTTTGATTAACATATTGAAAATGGCAGATATTTTTTTACGAAAGGTATTGCCAGATCGAAAAAAGCTGCCTAGAATGCGCCCCACTTCGAGAGCAAATGGGTGATTAGCTCAGCTGGGAGAGCATCTGCCTTACAAGCAGAGGGTCGGCGGTTCGATCCCGTCATCACCCACCACTCGAGGTTTTGTGCAGTGGTAGTTCAGTTGGTTAGAATACCGGCCTGTCACGCCGGGGGTCGCGGGTTCGAGTCCCGTCCACTGCGCCAAATTTGCGTGCGATCGCTTCGGCGGTTGTAAAAAAAAGCGACCTTTAAGGTCGCTTTTTTTGTTTGCCCGGCGAAGCCGGCAAACCCGTCCACCTGAAAGAAGGTGGA
>CAXBEU010000027.1:0-54503 GCA_963974865.1 uncultured Pseudomonadaceae bacterium
CCACCTTCTTTCAGGTGGACGGGTTTGCCGGCTTCGCCGGGCAAACAAAAAAGCCGGGCTTTTGCCCGGCTTTCTACTCTTCAGTGCTTGCCGCTGCGAATCAGTAGCCGCGCAAGCTGGCGAACCGATCCGCGTGATAACGATAGTCGCCGAATAACAACTGCGCCGCCCGAGCCCGCTTCATGAACAGACCCACATCAAACTCGTCGGTCATGCCCATACCGCCGTGCATCTGCACCGCCTCGTTGGTTGCCAGCTCAGCCACCTCGCAACTTTTGGCCTTGGCCAGGCTTACCAGTTGTGATGCGTCCTCAGCGCCCTGATCCAGAGCCACCAGCGCCTTGAGCACCACCGACTTGACCAGCTCAATCTCGCTGAACAGATGTGCGCAGCGGTGCTGTAAACCCTGGAATGAGCCCAGCACAACGCCGAACTGCTTACGCTCCTGCAAGTATTTGACTGTCACTTCGAAGGCTTGTGAAGCAATGCCCAGAAGCTCTGAAGCCAGCTGCGCGTTGGCTACATCCAGGATCTTGTCCAGGATCTCGAACCCCTTGCCCTGCTCGCCCAAAAGCGCTGCGGCCTCCACCTGCACATTGTCGAAACGCACCACTGCCGCGTTGCGGCTATCCACCATGATGGTGCGCTCAACGCTCACGCCCGCGGCATTGCGATCGACCAGAAAGAGGCTGATGCCCTCACGAGCATGCTCGGCGCCGCTGCTGCGTGCGGACACGATCAGCTTGTCGGCCACATGCCCGTCGATCACCAGCGACTTCTGACCATTGAGCACAAAGCCATTGCCCTGAGACGCCGCCGTAGTAGCCACCTTCGCAGGGTTATGCCGCGCGCTTTCGTCTGCGGCCAAGGCCGTCAGCAGTCGCCCCTCGGCAATGGCGGGCAGCAGATTCTGCTTCTGCTCGGAGTTGCCCGCCAATTGCAGCGCGCATACCCCGATCACCGCGCTGGATAGCAGCGGCGATACGCTGAGATTGCGCCCCGCCTGTTCGAATACCTGACCCATGCCGACGTTACCGAAGGCAGAGCCGCCGAACTCTTCCAGCATCAGCGTACCGACAAAACCCATTTCCACCATGCTCTGCCACAACTCGCGGGAAAAACCGGTCTCATCGCGGTTATCACGCAACTGGCGCAACTGGCTGATCGGCGCACTTTCGCTCAGAAAGCCCTTAGCGGCATCCTTGAGCATCTGTTGTTCTTCATTAAGTACCAAAGCTGCCATCGTCTTTACCTCGATTCGGTCACTGGAGCCCAAGAATGTTGCGGGCAATCACGTTGAGCTGGATTTCGGACGTCCCACCTTCGATGGAGTTGCCCTTGGAGCGCAGCCAGGCACGCGGCAGTGCACCTTCCTTCCAGGCCTCCCCTTCCCAGACCAGCGCATCACTGCCGCGCAACGCGACCAGCAACTCCTGCCGACGCTTGTTCACTTCAGTACCGTAATATTTGAGCATCGCTGATGCAGCGCCCACGCCCTGCCCTGCCTTGGCTTCATCCAGCACGCGCTCGGAGGTCAGTTCAAAGGCGCGTGCGTCCAGCTCCCAACGCGTCACTTCACTGCGCAGGAATCCATCGGCCAGCTTGCCGTTGTCCAGACCAATGGCTTCGACCGCGACCTGCGGCAGGGTCTTCTGCCCGGCGGCGGTTTTGCCCATGCCGCCGATCATCTCGCGCTCGTGGGTCAGCAGGTATTTGGCAATGGTCCAGCCGGCATTGATTTCACCGACAACCTGATTCTTCTCAACACGCACGTTATCCAGGAAGGATTCGCAGAACGGCGAGCTACCGGAGATCAGCTTGATCGGCCGCGTGGATACACCGGGGGTGGCCATGTCGAACAGCACCAGGGTGATACCCAGCTGCTTCTTGGCATCCGGATTAGTGCGTACCAGACAGAACATCCAGTCGGCCTTGTCGGCGTAGGAGGTCCAGATCTTCTGGCCGTTGACGATAAAGTGATCGCCCTGGTCCACCGCCTTGGTCTGCAAGCCCGCCAGATCCGAGCCGGCGCCAGGCTCGCTGTAACCCTGACACCAGCGAATCTCGCCCCGCACAATCAGCGGCAAATGCTGGCGCTTGAGCTCTTCGGAACCAAACTTGAGGATCGCCGGACCAATCATCCATACGCCAAAACTGGACAGCGCAGGCCGCGCCTGAATGCGCGCCAGCTCCTCACGCAACACCTTGCACTCGGCATTGGACAACCCGCCACCGCCGTACTCCTGCGGCCAGTCCGGCGCGGTCCAACCCTTGTCCGCCATGCGCTCAAGCCACAGACGCTGGTCTTCACTCTTGAACTTGAAGTTGCGCCCGCCCCAGCACTGATCATCGTCAGCGGTAAAGGGCGTACGCATGCTCTGCGGGCAGTTCTCTTCGAGCCAGGCCCGGGTTTCCTCGCGGAACGCGTGCAGATCGGTCACGGGAAAATCTCCTCAATTGATCGGCTAATGGGACAAAAACGCAGAATACCCTAGTGGCCGGCGCACGGCTTTTTACTTGACCGGCGGAATGGTGACCCATCAGTCAGAGGAATGCATGACCGAGCCGCCCCAAGCCTTACCGAGCAGACCTGTGCGCCAGCTCGAATGCACGGAGCCTATGCTCCAGTACATCGGCGAGAGGCAGGCTGCAGACTGCCGAGTAGAGCAAGTGACGGCTAACGGATTTCAGGGGTTGTAACGAACCCGACTGGCCCTGAAATGAAGCTGCATTTGGCATATCTATACAGCCTCGCCGCAGTT
Source organism: uncultured Pseudomonadaceae bacterium (assembly GCA_963974865.1). Classification (GTDB taxonomy): domain Bacteria; phylum Pseudomonadota; class Gammaproteobacteria; order Pseudomonadales; family Pseudomonadaceae; genus Halopseudomonas. The sequence goes on from CAXBEU010000027.1 coordinate 2,763, forward strand.
GCTTAGTGCTGCCCAAGTACCGATCATGGAAAAAGAAAACTCGCTGCCATGCAGACTCGCCAAAGGATCTCCAGTACCCATGCCCGACTACACACCCATGACCGGCCCGGCTTTCGAATGCGCCATCACTCCCCGCTATACCGATCTGGATACCTGGCGGCATGTGAACAATTCACGCATCTATCAATTGCATCAGGAGGCGCGGATTCTGGCGCATATTGAGCGCTTCGGTGCCGACGCCTGGTTCTCGGATGAGGTACGCCTGCGCCCGTTGCGCAGCATCACCCAGTACCAGCAAGTCACCTGGTACGGCAGTGATGTGCAGGCGCGTGTTCAAGTACAGCAATGCGCGCGCGACACCTACAGAGTGCGCAGCGAACTGTCGCAAAACGGTCAATGGGTAGGCACTCAGGACTGCGTGATGGGCGCCTTTCTCAAGGGTCAGCGGGTTGATCTGCCGGAGAGCGTTTATGCGTCCCTGCAGATCGCGGCCACCGGTACCGCCGAGCCGCTACCAGCCAGTGATTACATTGACGTGGCACGCGCCACCGACGAGTGGCCGATGCGCCAGCAGCTCAGCGCTCGCTATGCGGACCTTGACGCCGATAGCCAGCGTAGCGAGGCCGCGTTGGCGCGCTATATGGAGCAGGCGCGCTTTGGCGCCATCCGCGGTATGGATCTCGGCGGTCTGGGAATTCTGATTGCTGCAGCCGACATCAGCTTTCTGCATTACCGTCCCGGCTGGAAGCCGGTCGAGCTGGGCTCTGGCATTAGCCGAATGGGCAATACTTCCTTCGTTTTCACCGGCGCTGCGACCAGTGAACATGGCCTGCAAGCCGTTGCCAATAGCGTCATGGTGGTGATCGATCAGGCCAGTGGTCGCCCAGCGCCGCTGACCGACGCCATTCGCGAGCAACTGACCAAACTCAAGTTGTAAAAAAGCCCCTGCCCGCAGGGGCGGGCAGGGGCTTCAGGTGCTGCTATTACTTGGCAGGCAATACGGCGATATCGATGATATCGTCCGGCAGGTCTGCGATCTCACCCAGCGTGGTAGGTGCACCGGTTTCCAGATTGACCGTGTGCAGCGTGGTGCCAGTCAGCACGTAAGCGGTGTTGCCGCCCTTGCCGTCACTGGCGATATCCATTGCTGCGCCGTCCAGACCCTTGGCCAACTCGCCTACGGCTTTCTGCACGCCGTCATTTGGCGGATCTTGCAGCATCAGATTACCGGTGGCCAGATCGACGTTGTAAAGCGAGGTCTTCTCGGTACCGGCATAGGAGTTGGTGTAAGCGCCAGCAACGATCTTGGCGGTGTCGCCTGCGTAGTCACCGTCCTCGGCATAGGCTACTTCACCATCTTTTACCACTTCACCGGTGTCGACATTAACGCGGAAGTTGGTGCCATCGGCAGCCAGCAGACGCAAACGGTCAGCAACCGGGTTGAAATCCACCACTGCCTGACCACTGCCGGGCAGTTCCATGTTCAGTTTTGCGCCAGCGGTAGCAGCGCCGGAGGTCAGATCAACGGTATACAGCTGATCACCACCACCCAGGGCGTAAAGATTGCCATTGGCAGGACGCACGTCGATGCCGCGCAGATCATCAGCGCCTTCAACGTCCATGCTGGCCGTTACTGTCAGTGCGTCACTGTCGATTTTATACAGCTTGCCATCTTCGCCCAGCGCCAGCAGGCTGGCCGCGCTGACGGTACCGGCAGCAAGAGTCAAAGAAGTAGCCAGGATCAATTTATTGAAAGTATTCATCAGTGATTCCTCGTAAGCAGTTAGCGATGGGCTTTGCCCATCCAGACAGGTGCTGTTTGCAAGTCACCTGTCTATCAATACCCGCGAGGATCACCTTTGGATGTCGTGGACTGAAAATATTTTTCAATTACTTGCCGTCAGCACCGCACGACCGATGTACAACACCTCACCCGTGGGCCTGTCGAGCGGCGAGCCGCCGGCCGGTTCCAGCGTCAGTTCGAACAACTGCCCTGCCTGCACCGCACCTATCTGTTCGGCACTGAGCGTGACCCGCTCACCCGGCTCGATCAACCCCAGAGAGCGTGGGCCATCTGCGGGGTCGATCAGCGTCCAGAACTGCACCGAGCGATCCTCAGGCACCTGGTCCTCAACCAGCGAAGTCAGGCTCAAGGTTCCTTCGCCGTCGATATTGACTACCCAGCCTGGGCTGGCCGCTTCACCCGGGGCCTGCAATACGGCTGTGTAAGTAGCGCTGCCAGGGGCCTCATCACGCAATACACCAGGCAGCCAACTGAGCAATACCAGCAGCGCCAGCGCGCCAGTGGTCAGGCGCCAGAGCCCAAGGCTGTTCCACCAGCTCAACGCGGGGGTATCGGTGCCCTGGTTGTCGGCCGGTGCCCAGCCCAGGCTTTGCTGTATGCGCGCCCAGGTATTGGGTGCCGGTGTCTGCGCCGACAACTCGTCTGCCAACTCAAGCAGGTGCGCTTCCCACTCCAGCGCCATGCGCGCCGCGTCCCGGTCAGCCTCTATCAGCTCGCGAACTTCGGTTGCCTCCGGTTCGCCGAGCAGGCCCAGAACGTATTCGCCGATCAGTGCACGGCGATCTGCGGGTGATGTCGGAATCATGCTTGCAAGCACTCCTGCAATGCGCGTAATCCAGCACGGATACGGCCCTTGATGGTACCCAGCGGGGTGGTCAGCCGCTCGGCGATCTGGTCGTGAGTCAAACCACGGTAAAACGCCAGCAGAATCGGATGACGCCGTGGCCGTTCAAGCTGTTGCAGGCAGCGCTTCAGCTGCTTGCCCTGCCACTGCTGCGCCGCGTGATCCTCGGCCTGCGGGCTGTCATCCGCCATCTGCTCGATAAAATCATCATCGGTTGCGACCAGACGGCCGCGGCTACGCAACTGATTCAATGCTCGATAGCGCAAAATGCTGTAAATCCAGGCGCGCCCCTGACCCAGCGCCCGATCAAAGCGATCAGCATGGCTCCATATCTTGATGAAGGCGTCATGCAGGCAATCCTCCGCATGATCACGCCGGCCCAGCAATGTGATGGCCAGCCCCAGCATCTGCCCGGACTCCTGTTGATACAGACGTTCAAACGCCGCCTTGTCCCTGCGAGCGCAGGCCTCCAGCGTGCTTTCGTAGTCAAATCCGTTGTCCGGCATGCCCTGTTCCTGTACTGAGCGTTTCACTTACCCGTCCCTTCATGGCTATACCCGCAACCATGACCTCTGGATGTCCATTGCCTGAAAATAACATCTTCTGACGGGTGCAGAACACTCGTCATGCGGCATCAAATCCGACCTTAAGGGACTTTTGCCCAGGTTGCACGGTCTCACTCGGCAACCTTTCCCAGTTTGAGCCTGGGGCAAGCATCTCTTAACATGGCAATACCATCAGCTTCGGGAGTTCCAGTGTCAGCACCTTCAAGCAACACCTCAGCCTCGCCTGCGCGCCAACCATGGCGTGTGCGTTGGTGGCTTGGCGCTTTGCTGAATCTGGGTCTTTGGCTCACGTTATGGGCCCTGTTAAGCAGCAACCAGGGCTGGGCATTTGGTCTACCGCTGGCGCTGCTGGCGACTCTGGCGAGCTTGCGCCTGCGATTGCATACCGGCCCGATCCACCTGCGCTACCTGCCCGGTTTTCTCGGCTTTTTCATTTTCGAACTCTTTATCGGCGGCTGGGACGTGGCGCGGCGGGCGTGGCATCCGCGCCTGCCTATCAAGCCGCAATGGGTACGGTATGAAGTGAGCAGCGCTGACCCGCGCGTGCAGCTGTTGCTGTCTGCCATGGTCGGCCTGTTACCGGGTACACTGGTATCTCACCTTGAAGGACAGACGTTGCATCTGCATGCGCTGGATCATCAACAGAACTGGAGCGATACCGTCGCGCGCCTGGAGCAGCACCTGGACCAGCTGTTGAAAGGGCCTAGTCGATGATGTGGCTGGCCTGCATATTGCTCCTGAGCGTCGCTGCCGGCCTATGGCGAGTCTGGCGCGGCCCTACCCACGCTGACCGGCTAATGGCAGTGCAGCTATTCGGCACCAGTGGCGCGGCGATTCTAATGCTGCTGGCGGTCAGCCAGGATCAACCCGCCCTGCTGGATGCGGCACTGGTGCTGGCGTTACTGGCGGCGGTGGTCTGTGCCGCGCTGGTGCAGCTATTGCGGAGGCGGCATGACTGAGTGGCTCATGTGGCTCAGTTGGCCGTTCCTGCTTGGCGGTATGTTCTTTTTTATCGCCGGCACCCTCGGCGTGTTGCGCTTCCCGGATGTATACAGCCGCCTGCATGCGGTAACCAAGGCTGATACGCTGGGCCTGGGTTTGTTGGCCATCGGCTTGGGGATCCGCAGCGAGGGCTGGCAACCGGCGCTGTTGATGCTGCTGATCTGGGTGCTGGTAATGGCCTCGGGCGCAACGGCATGCCAGTTGCTGGCCCGTTACCAGCGTGACGTTGATGCGGACGCGCAGAAGGAGCCGCATGATCAACCCTGAACTGGTATTTGATCTGACCCTCGCGCTACTCGCACCCGGATTGGCCGTCGCGGCGATACATACGCCAAGGCTGTATAGCGCCGTGGTGCTGTTTATTGTATTCGGACTGATGCTGGCGCTGACCTGGGCCCGACTTGGTGCAATGGATCTGGCCCTGGCCGAAGCGGCTATAGGCGCCGGGCTCATTGGGGTAATGCTGTTGAGTGCCCTGAGCCGTGGTCCGGCTGAGATCGCGCAAAGACCAAAACCAATGCAGCGTGCTGCCAGCCTGGTGCTGGGCCTGCTGGTACTGCTGTTGCTTGGCCAAGCAGTGTTGCCTCTGCCTGAAACTACCTCGCCGTTACCCGGCGAGGTCATGCTGGCGCTGGAAGACAGCGGCGCCAGCCACCCGGTCACCGCCGTTCTGTTGAATTTTCGCGCTTGGGATACTTTGCTTGAGCTGGTGGTATTACTACTGGCGCTGCTGGGTGTGCGCCAACTGCGACCGCGCACGCCTGCGCTGCCGCGTGCCTGGCCATTGCTGAACGCCTGGAGCAGGGTGTTGGCGCCGCTGGCGGTCATGGTCGGCGGCTATCTGCTATGGCGCGGCAGTCACGCGCCAGGGGGCGCATTCCAAGCTGGCGCCATTCTGGCCGCCGGCGCGGTGATCTTGCGCCTGGGCGGGGTATTGCCCAGCCTGAGCTGGCATCAGTGGCCGCTGCGCGCCCTGGTATTGATTGGTGTGGCACTGTTCAGCCTGGTGGCCGCCGCCAGCGCCTGGCTGGGCGATGGCTGGCTGGTGTACCCGGTCGAGTGGGCTGGCGGCCTGATACTACTTATCGAGGTGGCTGCCACCCTGTCGATCGCCGCCGCGCTGACGCTGCTGGTGATTGGCGATACCGAGGAGCTGGCGCCATGAGCAGCATCCTCTTGTATTTGCTTACCGGTGTTCTGCTGTGGCTGATTGGCCTGCATGGATTGCTTGGCCAGCGCCATCCGCTGAGGCGCATTATCGCTGTCAACGTCATGGGCAGCGGGGTGTTCATGGTGATGGTCGCGCTGGCCAGCCGAGTGCAGCCGATCGATCCCGTATTGCAGGCACTGGTGGTCACCGGACTGGTAGTCGCGGCAAGCGCAACGGCCTTTGCACTGCGGCTGGCCACCGCCGACTCGGACAGTACTGACCAGCAGGGGCGCCGATGAATTTCGCCCTGCTCAGCCTGCTGATTCCACTGACCACCAGCCTGCTGCTGTTGCTGCTGCGCTCACGCGCCGGCGGGCTGGTCATTCTGGCGAATATGCTCAGCCTGGCGGCAGCGGGTTTTGCGTTGCAGTCCGTGGTCGCGCAGGGCACCCAGCAACTGGCGCTGGGCGGCTGGGATACGCCGCTGGGCATTCGCTTCGAGCTCAGCCCGCTGACGGCGGTGCTGCTGGTGTTTACCGCGCTGATTCATTTGCTGGTATCGGTCTACGCCGAACGCAGCCGCCACAGCCAGACCCGGGACACCGACTTCTGGCCGCTGTCCTGCCTGCTACAAGCCAGCCTGGCCGCTCTTTGGCTGTCCCGTGATCTGTTCAGCTGGTATGTGACCCTTGAGCTGCTGGGGCTGGTGGCGGTAGCCATGGTCATTCTCTCGGGCCGCAAGGCGCATGCACCAGCACTGCAATACCTGCTGCTCTCCCTGGCGGCGTCGCTGTGCTACCTGCTCGGCGTGGCGTTGCTTTATGGTGAATATGGCGTGCTGGATATCAGCCTGCTCGCCGAGCTGACCCGCGACACCCTGACCACGCGCGTGGCGCTGGTGTTGATTACACTGGGGCTGATGCTAAAGGCTGCGTTCTGGCCGCTGCATATGTGGCTGCCTGCAGCGCACGCTGCGGCGCCAACGGCAGTCAGCGCGCTGCTCTCGTCGCTGGTGGTCAAGGGCCCACTGTTTATTCTCTGGTTGCTGTGGAGCCGTATCGCCCCGGTGGATTTTGCCCAGCAGGCGGGCCTGCTGTTTGCCCTGGCCGGCATCACCGCGCTGTTGGCCGGTGGCTGGGCGGCCCTGCGCACACCTTGGCTGAAGGTGCTGGTGGCCTATTCCACCGTGGCGCAGCTGGGCTATGCCTTGCTTGCGCTGGGGCTGTTACTGCACTGGCAGCAGGACGAACTGTCGACCGCGCTCTGGTTGTTCGTGCTTGCCCATGGGCTGGCCAAGGTCAGCATGTTCCTCGCCGCTGGCGAGATGCAGGCCACGCTTGGCAGCAAGCGCGTCAGCTCACTCAAGGGTGCTAGCCAGACCATGCCGCTGGCAATGTTCGCCTTCGCGGTCGCCGGCGGCAGCCTGATTGGCCTGCCACCCAGTGGCGGCTTTGTCGCCAAATGGGTGCTACTGCAACCCTTGTTCAGCGAGCCTGCCAACTGGCCCTGGGCCTTTGGCGTGCTACTCGGCACCCTGGCCAGCGCGGCGTACGTGTTCCGTGTGGTGGCCATTGCCTTTGATCGCGCCGACCCGACCCCTCCGGACTATGATCCAGACGCCTTCGCCCAATGGTTGGCCATGCTGCCGGCGCTGGTCGTCTGGGCCATGGCCCTGCTGAGTGAGCCCCTGATAGTCTGGTTTGCGGAGGTGGGGCTGTGAATATCGCCTGGACTACGCTGTTACCGCTGATCATTATCCTCAGCTCGCTGATCCCGGGGCTGATCATCTTCACCCTGCGCGAAGATCAGGTGCGTCTGCGGATCGCATTAAACCTGACCGGCGCGCTGCTGAAAATGGGTCTGGTCGGGCTGATGCTGCTGGGCGTCAGCCAGGGCCTGGAGTTCCGCTTCAGCGTGCCTTTCCTACCCGGTGGCGGGCTGGTGCTGCAGGGCGATGCGCTGTCACTGCAGTTCATTACCCTGTCATCCATCCTCTGGCTGGCCACCACCGTCTACGCGATTGGCTATCTGGAAGATTCGCCCCTGCGCTCGCGTTTCTTTGGTTACTTCAGCCTCTGCGTCAGTGCCACTGTCGGCCTGGCGCTGGCCGGCAACCTGGTGACCTTCCTGCTGTTTTACGAACTGCTGACGCTGGCCACCTTCCCCCTGGTGGTTCATCGCGGGACGCGTCAGTCGCTGCGGGCCGGGCGTATTTACCTGAGTTATACCCTCGGCGGCGGCGCACTGCTGCTGATGGGCGTTGCGCTGTTACACAGCCTGACCGGCAGCCCGGATTTTGTCGCAGGGGGATACCTCACCCCCTTGATGGAAGAGCACGGTGCCAGCCTGATGCTGGCATTTGGCCTGATCATTGCCGGGCTGGGGGTCAAAGCCGCGCTGCTGCCACTGCATGGCTGGCTGCCCCAGGCGATGGTCGCACCGGCCCCGGTCAGCGCCTTGTTGCACGCGGTCGCCGTGGTCAAGGCCGGCGCCTTCGGCATAGTGCGGGTGGTATACGACGTATTTGGCGTTGAGCCCATGCAGGCACTCGGGCTAAGCCTGCCGCTGATGGCGTTGGCGGCAGCTACCATCCTCTATGGCTCGGTCAAGGCCTTGCAGCAGCGCGAGATCAAGAAGCGCCTGGCCTACTCGACCGTCAGCCAGGTGTCCTACATCACCCTGGGCGTGGCCATGCTTGGCCCTATCGCCGCCGTGGGCGCGCTGGCTCATCTGGTGCACCAGGGGTTGATGAAGGTCACGCTGTTTTATTGCGCGGGCAACTTTGCCGAGACCCTGGGCATCCATCACATCCGCGAAATGGATGGTGTTGGCAGACGCATGCCGCTGACCATGACCGCCTTCACCATAGGTGCGCTGGGCATGATCGGCGTGCCGCCCACCGCCGGTTTTATCAGCAAATGGTATCTGGGCTACGGTGCGCTGGATGCCGGACATGACTGGGTGTTATTGGTGTTTGTGCTATCCGGCCTGCTGAATGCGGCCTACTTTCTGCCATTGCTGTACCGCGGCTGGTTCGCCAAGGCGCCGGCGCAATGGCCCGCACAATCGAGCCTCGGGAACGGCAAACCCGGCTGGGGCGAGACCCACTGGATGTTGCTCGCGCCGGTGCTCTTTACCGCCACGCTGGCGCTGCTGGTAGGTATCTTTGCCGGCACCACGCTTAGCCCATTGTCCTGGAGTCAACTGATCATCAACCGGGAGTTCGGCCTATGAGCCCCCTGCTGTGGTGGCTGGTACCGCTGGTACCTCTGCTGGCCGGCGTACTGCTCTGGCTGCGGCCGCGACAACTGGCGCCCTGGTACTGGCTGACCTGTTTGCCCGCCTTGCTGCTGAGCATCTGGCCCGCACCCTCGCTTGAGCTGACCATGCTCTGGCCCGGCGCGATCTGGGGCGCGGAGGATCTGCTAGCGCGTGCCTGGCTCGGCTTCAGTGCGCTGCTATGGGGCTGCGCCAGCCGTTTTGCGGTCGCAGATCTCAGCGACGGCCGGCACCTGCAGCGCTTCTGGCTGTTCTGGATACTGTCATTGACTGGCAACCTGCTGCTGGTCATCGCCCAGGATGCGGTCAGCTTTTATATCGGCTTCACCATGATGAGTCTCAGCGCTTACGGCCTGGTCGTGCACTTGCGCGGGCCGGCGCCGCGTCAGGCCGGGCGTATCTACCTGCAACTGGCGGTGCTGGGGGAGATGCTGATCTACGCCGGCATGCTGCTGCGCATGCACGAAGCCGGCGGCCTGCTGGGTTTTGTCGATTGGCAGAGCGTCCCTACCAGCGGCTTGACCGCTGGGCTACTGATCGTCGGCTTTGGTCTCAAGGCAGGTTTCTGGCCGCTGCATATCTGGCTGCCGCTGGCCCATCCCGCCGCACCCGCGGCCGCCAGCGCCGTGCTCTCGGGAGCGATGATCAAGGCCGGCATTCTGGGCATCTGGCGGTTTTTGCCCGCAGAAGACGTGCTGCTTCAGGAATGGGCCAACTGGCTGCTGGCCATTGGCGGGATCAGTGCCTTCTACGGTGTGCTGCTAGGGTTACTGCAACACCGCGCCAAAGCCGCGCTCGCCTACTCATCGGTGAGCCAGATCGGTTATCTGCTGATTATTCTTGCCCTCGGTTGGCAGCAACCCGACGCCCGTCCCGCCGCAGCTCTTATGCTCGCGCTCTACGGCGTGCATCACGGTTTGGCCAAAGGCGCGCTGTTCATGGGCGCCGGCCTGAGTGCCCACGCGCGACTGAGCGGTTGGCACTGGGCATTGATGGCCGTGCCAGCTCTGGCACTGGCAGGCCTGCCCCTGACCACGGGCGCAGCCGTCAAGGTGTTGCTCAAGGACAGCGTGGAAAACAGCCTGCCCAGCCTATGGCTGAGCGTGCTGAGTTTCGGATCCCTGGCGACCCTGCTGGTGGTCGCGCGGGCACTGTGGCTTATGCATCAGACGCAAAAAACTGAGGCGTTGCCAGCGCCGCCAGCCAGTCAGCTTCTACCCTGGGGTCTTCTGTGCCTGGCGCCTCTGGCCCTGCCCTGGCTCTGGTCAGAGATGCGCGAAGCTCTGCAGCAAAGCCTGCCTGGCTATGCCCTGTGGGCGGCTACCTGGCCATTGTCTGCGGGGCTGGTGTTGGTTGGTCTGGCCATCGGGCTTGGCTGGCGAATTCCTGGGCCCTTGCGCCATCTACCCAGCCCGGCCAGGGCCGGCTCGATCCGCTTCAAACGCTGGATGACCCGGCCGCCCAAACCCGCGCCAGCGCAGCCAGCCAATACCCAGCGCTGGCGGCATCTGGAACGGCGCTGGAACCGAGCATTCCAGCCCGACGCAGTAGCCACCAGTGCCTGGTTGATAGGCCTGCTGTTGCTACTCGGCTGGATCAGTTAGGAATGCACGACCGCATCACTGGCCCGCGAGGCCTTTAATCAGCTCTTTATGGAAACGCTCTGGCTCCTGTATCTGCGGCGAGTGGCCCAGATCGGGAAACTCGATCAGCGTCGCCTGTGGAATCGCTTCGGCTGCCTGCTCGCCCAGCACGTCGTAACGCCCCAGGGTTTTCTGGATATCCTTGGGGGCCTGTGCCTTGCCGATCGCCGTGTTGTCCTTCTCACCAATGAGCAATAGCGTGGGCATCTGCAGCTGGCCGAACTCGTGCACCACCGGCTGGGTAAAGACCATGTCCGAGGTCAGCGCCTGATTCCAGGCCACCAGCTCCTTGTCTTTACCGGCGTACATGCCTGCCTGCATCTCGACCCAGCGATCGTATTCAGGCTCCCAGGTATTCACGTAGTAGGTCGACTCCTGATAGGCCCGAATGCCTTCGGCCGTCTTACCCAACTCCGCCTTGTAGCCAGCGTCGATGCTCTGATAGGGCACACCGAGGGCCTTCCAGTCTTCCAGACCAATCGGATTGACCATCACCAGCTGCTCGGTTTGCTCGGGATACATCAGCGCGTAACGCGTGGCCAGCATGCCGCCCATGGAGTGGCCCATGACCGTGACCTTGTCGACGTCCAGCTCTTCCAGCAGCGCCTGGGTATTGGCCGCCAACTGGTGGAAGCTGAACTGGTAATGCTCGGGCTTGGATGACTTGCAAAAGCCCACCTGATCCAGCGCGATCACTCGGTAGCCTGCTTCATGCAGCTCGGCAATGGTGCCTTCCCAGGTACCCGCACAGAAGTTCTTGCCGTGCATAAGCACGACTGTTCTGCCATTGGCACTGTCCGCTTCTGGCTTCACATCCAGGTAAGCCATCTGCAGGTCCTGACCCTGAGAGTTGAAGGTAAAGCGCTCGACCGGGTAGGCGTAGTCGAAACCGGATAGTTCGGCGTCGTATGTCGGTGCATCATTAGCGGCGGCGCTGCCGACATAGCTGACTGCAGCGCCGCTGGCGATACAACTGGCCAGCAGCGTGCGGCGGATCAAAGGGCGTAACATTGGGACTCTCCTGTGTTCATCGGGCCACATGGCCGCAAACAGGATGACAGCATTTGGCCCGCAGGATTCCTTTCGTGGGCATTCCGAAACATCTTCTCGCAGAATGCCTGACACCCTCAAGCAGCACCAGCAACACCTTACCCAGGGTAAAAACCGTCATATCATCTTCCTTGTTGAGTACGTGAATCAGTTGTACAGAAAGGTCGGCCCGGGATGCTCGCGGCCGTCGTCAACACCGACTTCCAGCGTCACCAGATCATTCAGGCGGGCATTCAGGCCTTCGATCAGTTGACGATGGTTCTGGGGCTGATTGGCCAGGTTCAGCAGTTCATCCGGATCGTTTTCAACGTCGTAAAGCTCAAGATCATTGCTGGCGATCAACGCGTCCAGGTTGGCCGGCGTATGGTGCTGGCTCGGCGCAAAGTAACGGGCGAACTTGTAGCGACCATCGTGGATGCCGCGAAACAGCGCGCGGTTATCCCGTGACGGCCCTAGCCGGCCTCTGCGCAGGGACTCCCTGATTACGGTCCAGGGCGAAACCTTGTCAGCGTTGCGCATCACCGACTCGGTAAACTCCGGATCCAGATACATGGTCACGCCGTAGTTGAACAGGTGACCGCGCTCATCCCGCGCCGAGCGCCGGCTCGCACCGCCCAGGCTGCTGGCCAGGCTTACGCCGGCGAGTTGCGGATAGCGCTCGGCCTGCTGCGCCGCCGGCATACCGGCCAGCTCCAGCAGCGTCGGCACTATATCGACCGTCGAGCCCAGCGCAGGGGTATCGCGTGCATAGTCGATATCCGGGTGGCTGACGATAAAGTTGACCCGGGTATTCTCCTTGTACATGTGCGGGCCCTTCTGCCGCAGCTTGTGCGCACCCGCCATTTCACCGTGATCGGCGGTCAGAATCACAATAGTGTCCTGATCCCGGCCGCTGGTCTTGAGCGCGCCCAGCACCTGGGCAATCGACTGATCGACATCGCGAATACAGTTGAAGTAATAGCTTTGCAGGCCCTGCCAGAGCTGCTCGTCATGCGGGTCGATATGCCCGTAAACCTGATTGCAGATATGCACATCGGTCTGCTGCGCCCAGGGCTTGGTGCTCAGATCTTCTGTATAGAAACTGGCAGGCAGCGGTACATCCCAGCGCTTGGCGTATACGCCGGTCGCAGGCCCAGGAGAAATCGGCCCGAGGTAATTTTCGCGCAGCCGGCTGCGCTGCTGGGCTGCGCCCGAGCTGTAGAACATGATGTCGTGCGGGTTGACGAAATTGACTGCCATGAACCAGGGCTTTTCGTCATCCTTGTGCTCATGCAGCCAGGTAACCGTATCGCTGGCCGTGACCTTGTCGAAAATGAACCCGCTCATGTGCGACCCGTGCGGATCGCCGTTGAGGTTGTAATCGGCAAAACCGAACGGCAGCAACGCATCGGAGGTGGTTTCCACCACGCCATAGGTCAGATCCGACGCCTCGGCAATGTGCGACAGATGCCACTTGCCCTTGTAGGCGGTTTGATACCCGAGATCACCGAGCATATGGCCCAGGGTCGGTATGGTTGATGCCAACTCATTGAACGGCGGCAAACCCAGATTGGCGGTGATGCCGGTTTTTTGCGTGTGCTGGCCGGTAAAGATTACTGAACGTGAAGGTGAGCAGGGCGTGGTATTGACGTGAAAGTTTCCCATACTGACGCCGCGCTGCAGCAAGGCCTCATGCCCCGGCAGGTGCAGCACGCTGGGAAGATCGGCCATGGCGCGCTCCTGGTCAGTGACGATCAGCAGAATATTCAGCTTGCGATTGAGACCACGCGCGTTGACCGCTGCGCTGCTGCTTGACGGCATAACGGTGCTGCCATTGCCGCTTTGCGCGGACAGCGAATGCGCCAGGCTGGTAGCGGACAAGGCGCCAGCCCACTTCAATAGATCACGACGTTTCACATTGGGCTCCGGGCGGCTGCAGCGCTGGTTATTGTTTTTATCTGGCCGGGTAGCGTTCGAGCGTAAAGTTGCTCACCGGTATTAAGTCACTCCAATCCCTTTATCCTCAGGCTGACAAAAACACCCAAATGATTCCAATGCATTTTTCTGGGCCGAGCCATGCGGTTTACGCATGAGCGTGACCAACCTACACTCCAAGCTGTCAACAAAACATAGTGGTCGTTCATGAATAATCTGCAGCAGCTCCGTCATTTTGCCGCACTAGCCGAGCACGGCAATTTCGCCCGTGCCGCCGAAGCAGTGCATCTCAGCCAACCTGCACTGAGTCGCAGCATTCAGGCGCTGGAAGCCAGCCTGGATTGTCGTCTGCTCGACCGCCACAGCCGGGGCATCAGCCTAACAGTGCATGGCCAACTGGTGCTCGAACATGCCCAACGCCTGTTGGCGGGCAGCCACGCGTTGAAAAATGCAGTTAGCCAACTGGGTAATCTGGAAGCAGGCGAACTGTTGCTGGGTAGCGGGCCCTACCCCGCCGCTCGGCTGGTGCCGCAGGCAATGGGCAAACTGGCCAAGGCGTACCCGCGCGTGCGGATCAGCCTGCAGATCGACAATTGGCGAGGGCTTCGCACGCGGCTGCTTAACGATGATCTGGAGCTGTTCGTGGCAGACATTCGCGATCTTGAAGACGACCCGCTGCTGCAGATAGAGGCGTTGAGTGTGCATAAAGGAGTGATCTGCTGCCGGCCGGACCATCCGCTAACCCATCACGACCAGGTAACGGCTCAAGCGCTTTTTGCCTATCCGCTCGCAGCAACCCAGCTACCGCAAAAGATAGAAAGCGAGCTCAATTCCCTGAGCGGGCGCGAGCAGCCAATCAATATTCAATGCGACAATTTTATGGTGTTGAAGGCGCTGGTAGCTCAAAGCGACGTGCTGGCCATGGCCCTGTGGGACGTTGTAGCAGAGGATGTTGCGGCGGGGCGGTTGGATATATTGCGGCTGGAAAGGGGCATTTTTCAACAGACATCGGCGTACGGGTTGGTAAGCCGTGCAGGCCATACGCTATCACCTGCCGCACAGATGTTACGCAAGCACGTGCTGGAGGATGAGACAGCGGCCAACTGACACCAGCGAGCGCCGTATGGCGCCGCGGGCGAGCTAAATCGATATTAGAAAATCAGCATCAGCAGACCAATAACGACGGCCAGGCCAATCAGAAAAATGATACCTACAGTGCTGGCAAGAAACTTCAACATAATTAAACTCCTGTTTTTAATGGCTCTACCCCTAGGACTCGGTATAAGGCTCATCGTTCCCCAGTAAAGGTCAACGGCAGCATTGAACAGACTTGCATTCGCCGCCGGATTGATTATGGTAGGCCTATGCATCCAAGGTATTGCGCCACAACCATGACTCGCTCGCCCGTCATAGACAGATCCTTCAAGAACTTCCTCTCTTAAGCCGGGGCGCGCTCGCGTACCCGGCCGCGTCACTTCCCTATTGCCGTTTCAGACCCAGAACATTTCTCTTCCTTGCCCTCCCGCTAATACGGCGTAGAGGAAGGCAGGTCTGAATCGAGCGGCAAACCGTTACGTACTTAATTGAAGATAATTGCATACCATGAACACTCAACCCCAGATCACCCTGACCAGACTCGACGTTCAACGCCTGGACAAACTGCTGGATCCGCTTAAATACCCGGTGGATATTCTTGAACGGCTGGAAAACGAAATCGCCCGCGCACGCATCGTCAGCCACAAGCGCATCCAGGCCAATGTAGTGACCATGAACTCCACCGTGCGCCTGCTGGATGAAACCACCGCGCGCGAGTTCCTGGTCACACTGGTCTACCCACACAACGCCGGCAACCCTGACACCGTCTCGGTTCTTGCTCCGGTTGGCACGGCCATCCTGGGACTCAAGATCGGCCAGAGCATCGAATGGACCTCGCCACAGTGCCGGCCGCTGAAGCTCAAGGTATTGGATATTCCTTATCAGCCTGAGGCGCACCAGGAATATGAGTTGTAGGGAGGGAGAGGGGCGCAGCGCTGGACGGACCGACGGGATTTCAGAAGCATCAAAATGACCGTAGCATTCTGCCTAATAGCTCCATCGCCTGCTCGCTCTCGGCACTCCAGGGGTGCCCGTGATTGAGCCTGGCGCAGTGCCGAAAGTCCTGGCTGGCGGAGAAGATCGGGCCGGGGGCCAGGCTTATGCCTTGCGCCAGGGCCAGTTTGAATAGCTGCAGCGAGTCCACATTGGCAGGGAACTCGAACCAGAGGAAATAACCCCCGTTGGGTCGGGTAACCCGGGTGCCTGGCGGGAAGTGCCTGGCGGCAGACGTAAGCATGGCATCCTGCTGCCCTTCCAGCGCATAGCGCAGCTTGCGCAGGTGGCGATCGAAATTGCCGTGTTGCAGATAGTCGGCAATCGCCGCCTGTGCCGGAACCGAGGGTGAAATGGTGGTCATCAGCTTTAGTCGCGCGATGCGTTCGGCATAGCGACCACCGGCCACCCAGCCAACTCGGTAGCCGGGTGCCAGGCTTTTGGAAAACGATCCGCAGTGCATCACCAGGCCCTCGTCATCCAGACTCTTGATTGGCTTGGGAGGGCGCTCACCGTAGTAGAGCTCGGCGTATACATCATCCTCAATGAGTGGCACCTGATAGGCGCGCAGCAGACCGTAAAGCTCTTCCTTGCGGCTCTCGTTAAGGCTAGCGCCAAGCGGGTTCTGGAAGCTGCTCATAAACCAGCAGGCTTTGACCGGCAGCGTCGCCAGGCGCTCCTGCAATACCTTGAGATCTACTCCATCTCGAGGGTGGACGGGTATTTCCACGGCTTTTAGCTTCAGCCGCTCAAGTACCTGCAGGCAGGCGTAGAAAGCGGGCGACTCGATGGCGACCAGATCGCCCGGCTGGGTAACGCATTGCAGCGCCAGGTTAAGCGCCTCAAGAGCGCCGTTGGTAACGACCAGTTCTTCCATTGGCAGCATCACGCCGCTGACCATGTAACGCAGCGCAATCTGGCGCATCAGGTCGGGATTGCCTGCGGTCATGTCGGCGATGATATCGCCTGGAGAAAGATTGCGCAGGCCATGCGACATGGACCGTGCCAGGCGCGCCAGCGGGAATAGGTCGGGGCTGGGGAAGGCAGAGCCGAAGGGCACGGTATGCGGGTTCTTCAACGAGCCGAGTACAGAGAACACCAGTTCGCTTACGTCCACATCGGTGGTTTCCTGGCGGGCAGGATCTGGCCGTGCTTCTGGCAGAGGCAATCCGGCCAGCGCCCGGACAAAGTAACCGGAGCGCGCCCGCGCCTGGATCAGGCCACGATCTTCCAGCAGGTAATAGGCCTGAAATACCGTAGACGGGCTGACGCCGTAAGTGCTGCTGGCATGACGCACCGAGGGGATTTTTTCCCCGGGTGCCAAAATGCCTTGGCGTATCAGCTCGGCAATATCGTCAGCCAGTCGTTCGTAACGTTTCATCTACGCCTATCGATTCAGTGAGGTAGGGCCCCTGACCGGTGCCAGGAAGGTTGATTCAGCCACAATAGCAGCGCCGTTGTCTTCGGCTGTGGAGAGCACGAAGGTGATTCTATTCCTTGGCGCGAGGCCCTGCTCGCCAGTCCAGACCACGCTGACAGGAACGTCGACAATGTGCTCGGCATCCAGCCGGACCTGTCCCGGTGAGGCCAGTTGGAAACCCTCTGGCGCATCCAGACTGATATGGTAGTGCTCGGCTTGCTGAGCCTTGTTGATGATCTTCAAACTATAGGTGTTGTCCAGTTGCCCGGCGCTGTTCTCACGGAACAGAGTGCGGTCGCGCGTCACGTCCAGTGACATCAGCGGGCGCTCGATCAGGGCTAGGATAAACAGGCCGATCATCAGCGTCAGCATGCCGGCATAGCCAACCAGGCGCGGGCGCAGCCAGCGGGTAGTTCCACCCTCCAGTGCACGCTCGGAAGTGTAGCGCACCAGGCCACGCTCGTAGCCCATCTTGTCCATCACGCTGTCGCAGGCGTCGATACAGGCGGCGCAGCCGATGCATTCGAACTGCAGGCCATTGCGGATATCGATACCGGTCGGGCACACCTGCACGCAGAGCGTGCAATCAGTGCAGTCGCCCAAACCCTGAGCCGCAGGATCACTGTCCTTGCGCCTTGGGCCGCGTTGTTCGCCGCGCTCGGCATCGTAGGCAATGACCAGGGTATCGCGGTCAAACATCACGCTCTGAAAGCGCGCATAGGGGCACATGTCGCGGCACACTTTTTCACGCAGCCAGCCGGCGTTGATATAGGTGGCTGCGGTGAAAAAGAACACCCAGAACGCGGCCTGCGAGCCCAGGTTGAAGGTCAGCAGGCCAAGACTCAGCTCGCGAATCGGAGTGAAGTAGCCGACAAAGGTCAGGGAGGTCATCAGGCTGACGCCAAGCCAGATAGTGTGCTTGGCGCTGCGGCGCAGCAGCTTGTTGGCTGACCAAGGCGCGGCGTCCAGACGTATGCGCTGATGTCGGTCGCCCTCGGTGACCTTTTCCGCCCACATGAAGACCCATGTCCAGACGCTTTGCGGGCAGGTATAACCGCACCAGATACGGCCAGCCGCCACGGTGATAAAGAACAGGCCAAAAGCGGCAATGATCAGAATGGCAGACAGCAGAATCAGATCCTGTGGCCAGTAGGTGGCGCCGAAGATATGGAACTTGCGGTTTGCCAGATCCCAGAGTACGGCCTGACGGCTGTTCCAGGTCAGCCAGGCGGTGCCGAAGAACAGCGCAAACAGGCCACCTGCACCGAGCAGCCGGAACAACCGATAGCGACCGGTAAAGCCTCGGGTGTGGATAGGACCACCGGAACCGGCAGGGGTGTTGCGTATGGCTGCTGCGTCAATGATCTTGGCGGGAATTCTCTCGCTCATGGTGTTACCCCATCAGTCGTTATCAGGCTGAGGAGATAATGGGCAGGGGCACTGGTACATAACAGGCTCAGATTTCAGAATAAAAACCATATCAGGTGTGGCATGCAGTCGCATGCGTTGGTTTATTGATTAACCAGATCTGCCCTCATGAGCAGCACAAATTGGCTAAGAAGCTCCATCTGATATGGTTTTAAGGAGCAAAACTGAGCCTGTTTACAGCGCAGGAAAAACGCCATAGTTGGTCTTCATATCAGCTGTGCCTGGAGGCCATCAGCGCATGTATCAATACGGCGATCATGACGGTGCCCCGATAGGCGAGCGCGTTGCACAGTTTCGCGATCAGGTTGGGCGCCGCTTTGGCGGCGAGCTCACGGAGGAGAAGTTTTTGCCTCTGCGTTTTGCAAAATGGCCTGCATCTGCAACGCCACATCTGTATGTTTCGCGTAGCCATCCAGGAAATAAGTGTGCCCTATACTCACTCAGCTATCGGGCCAAGGCCCCTGTACCGTCGGAGGGATATATGAATACTGGCGCGCTTTTGTGGCTGATCGCCCTGCAGGTGGTGGGGAGTTTGATCAGCGTGGTTCTGCTGCCCTGGTTGCCGGGTCCCATTATCGGGATGCTGCTGTTGGTGATTGGGCTATTGGTCATCGGTAGGCTGCCGGAATCGCTTGAGCGCACGGCGGCTGCCCTGTTGAAATATCTACCCTTGCTGCTGGTTGTTCCCGCTTCCGGCATAGTACTCAGCCATGCCCGGCTTACGCAGGATGCATTGCCGATTGCGGTAGCCTTGGTCGGTTCGCTGCTGGTGGCGGTACCCGTCTGCGGCTGGCTATTCCAATGGCTGCTGCGCCGCCAGGAGAACCGTTGATGCTCGGCTTGCTGACGTCACTACCCATGTTCGCCATCATGCTCACATTGGCAGCCTACCAGACAGCGCTTTACCTGCAACAACGCACCGGATGGCTGCTATTACAACCCGTCATCGTAGCGCTGATGCTGGTGGTCGTGGCCCTATGGTTGTTGCAGATCGATTACGCACAATATCGCCAGGCAGCGGACCCGATTGCATTGTTGCTCGGGCCCGCAACGGTCGCCCTGGGCGTTCCATTGTATTTGCAGCGCCAACGGATCGCATCGCTGCTACTGCCCATTCTGCTGACCTTGCTCGTCGGCGCCGTGCTGATCGTCGCCCTGACGCTGGTACTGGGCTGGTTGTTGGGCGCGCAGTGGGTAACGCTGATGTCGCTGGCACCCAAGTCGGTGACCATGCCGATTGCCATGCTTCTGTCCGAGCAGGCTGGCGGCGATCCGGCACTAACGGCCGCTCTGGTAATGCTCACGGGCGTCATAGGGACGGTCATGGCGCCGCCGTTACTGCGCCTGTTCAAGGTGAACTCTCCGGCAGCACGGGGCTTCACCCTGGGCATGAACGCCCACGCGATAGGTACCGCTTACGCCGTGCAGGAAGGCGGCGAATGCGCCGCCTTTGCAGCACTCTCCATGAGCCTGATGGGCGTGGTTACTGCGCTGGCACTGCCTTGGGTGATATAGCGACCATGAGCTTTTCAGCCCGGCCCCTTGGAAGGTCGTTAATGTCTTGCTAGGCATGGTGCCGGCAGTAAAGATCGAACTGGGAGCCTGCTGATTGCAAGCTATTGATTTGAAAATCACCGAATTAAAAGGCGAAAGCCCAAGCAGGATTCAATCGGTATGCTTGGATTTATGCCCCATCAACCTCTTAGGCTTCGACCCTCTGGATTTGGCGAAGGACAACGGCGGCTTTTTCTGGGATGCCGTCGCCACCATGATCCCCATGCGCAGACCAAATTTACGCAGTATCGAATCGATGGTACTCAAGGTTGGGTTGCCCTTGTCCGTTTCCAACTGATACAAGGCTCTCGTAGACATGCCACACATTTGAGCAAAGGTCGCCTGATCAAAACCTGTGATCTCCAGACGAAGCCTGCGAACAGCCATACCGAGCGTTAACTCGCCGCCACTTTGTAGCGCCATGATCTCGTCAATCAATTGCTTACGTTGCTCACCGGTCATGGCTTTCATAGCAACCCCCATAGTTCAAGGTTCAAGTCCAGATCATTTACTGGAATAGCCTTTGATTGACGAACGTCCAGAGGCATATTCACCAGTAGATCCGGTAGCGCCCTGAACTCATTGACCGCGCTACGGATACGCTCATAGAGTTCATCTGGGGCATACCACTGCGGGAAGTACGCACAGATCTCACGCCACTGTGGGCTCCCTTTCTTTTCGGCATCCCATTTCGTTGCCCTGGTGACGCCCTCGGCATCCAGAACCATTGGAGCCAAGTCATAGATTGGGGCTAGATCAAACCTCCCGCGGTATCGGAAAATAGACGTATTGCGACCGTGATTGTCGCTGTTGCCCAGGATTCGGTTAAGCAGGTCTCGACGGATGTATTCAAAGACCAGTTCAGGAACCTCATCGGCTTGCCCGCTGGAGCACCAGAGTTCAATCAGCCTCGATAACACCACCTCATGCCTGAGTCTCGATCCAGGCTCTGTATTACCCAGTAATGAGTAGACCGACTCGACAGGAATACGCTCTACGTTATCGTCAGCGATTTTGCAGTCAAACCGCCGCATCCAGAGGCTGGGTTTCTCAGCTTCTTCCAAACTCAACCCATCTGTCGAAACGGTATTCATGCCGAGACTCGCTACAGCCTTGTAGTACTGGTACTCAGCGCGAAGAATATTTTTATCGTTCTCAGTAACCTTGTTGCGGGCAAACTTCACCAGCCAGTGCGCTTTCACCAACGAGTCACTGAGCATGGCATCAGCATAAAACTCGTCATCAGGCCCCTCTGCCAACAACAACTTGGGTGCTTCGCCCTGAGCACCGGTCGCGCCGCCCAGCGCTGCGCCAGCTTCGTAGGCGTATTCAAGAAAGTCATTGGAGCGCGTTACCACCTCCTGACGAGCGAAGGCTTCCTCGTCCGTATTCTCCAAGGCTTCAACGGACTCCTTCACGCGAAGATTACCTATAGGCGATGGAGTGCATCTACCAAGCAAAAATAGATCACGATCCAATTCGGCCGGCATGTCGTTATTGAATCGCCTGAGCAGCGAGCTTCTCGCATGACCCGCCGGAATAATGTCGAGAACGAAAGCTGGAAAGCCTTTACTGTCCTCAGCACTCCAGTTGACCGGCAAGTTAACGCTGACCGCATGCTCGAAAAGGCTATCTGACACCTCATAGAAGTCACATAGATAAGCTGCCTTGTACGACGCGGTGATGCGCTTGCCCGCAACGGCTTGCGTATCCGATACGGCCAAGTCCAGGGCATCGTGCCACTGACCTTCCACATAGGTTTGTATGGTTAGCGTTTCGTACATCACGGCGAACTCAATCGGCATTAATATGCTGACAAATATAGGCCAGCACCAATTAATCGGCAATATAAATCATGAAATTGCTTTAATTCAGACTTTACCAGCAATTTAGTGCTGATTTAAGGTCGCTCGGAAGGCGTGCTCTGGCGATATGCCCAGCATCATGTCTCTCTTAATTCGCCGGGACCACGCAGCGGTATCTAGATTGGTGCGGGAGGGTTTGAAGTAATAGGCCAGCTTTGCTTTCGTGCGACTGAGATTGGTTATGGTGGCGTGACTCTACTTCTGTAGCTCCGCTAAAAATGGAGGGATTACCACATCAAACATTTTCTTCACGCAGCCATGAAAATCTTAATTTATCCAGCATGTCTCAATAAAACGTTAAGTCCTGAGGCTTCTCAAGCTGTGGCTATCCACTGGCCTGCCTGGGCGCATAACAAACAGACTAAGCCAATAAAAATGAGAGATTGCCGTTGAGTATTCGACACAGCTGACGACCACCAAGAAGGGGGTCAAAACATGAATGTGATGAGAATATAAGGCCACCAAGCAAAACGCTTAGCGTGTTGATTTCGTGTTTATCTCAGCCACAAACGATAAAGGCCAACCCGAAGGTTGGCCTTTATCGTTACTGCGTATGGTGCCGGCACCAAGAGTCGAACTCGGGACCTACTGATTACAAGTCAGTGTTATTGTCACGCAATCAGAGGCTCTTAAAGACTATAAATCAAACTTTATCTATCTCATCATTTTGTTTATAAAGGATTTATTTTCCGTAAAGCCCAAAACAGGCAATGTATAACCACGAAATAAAAATGGTCAAACTCCTACCCGAATCCTACCCGAAACGCTAAACTCCTACCCGAAACCTACCCCAAAAGGATCGGCCATGAGCAGCAATCGCTCTGCATTGAAAGAACATTTTCTGAAGCGGCTAAAGTACGACCCCGAGAAAGACCGCCAAGAATTCTTCGATCCTCCTCTTTACGGCCAGGGGACTTTCGGCGTACGGGTGAACAAAAGATCAATAGCGTACATCCTGCTATACAGCTTTCACGGCAAACCAAGGCGCCTGACCTTGGGTTCCTATCCAAAGATGTCACTGGCGGATGCCCGAGCCAGATCCAGGCATGCCGCCCAGCTGGTAGAGCAAGGCATCGATCCAGGTCAGAAAAAGACACTTGAACTGTTCGAGTACCGGACGAGCCCTTCCGTCGCTGATGCCGTGGACACATACCTTGAATGGGCCATGGCCAACAAAAAGTCTTGGAAAGAAGACGAGCGGATGCTCAAGAACGATTTTGTAAAATGCATTGGAGACATGAAGCTTCAAGACGTTAAGCGCAGGCAGATTTTGGCTCTACTGGATGACAAGGCCAGAACCGCCCCGGTCGCAGCGAATCGCCTGCAAGCTGTAGTTCGGGCGCTGTTCAATTTCTGCGTAGAGCGCGACATTATCGAAGCCACACCACTGGTGAAGATGAAAAAAATAACGAAAGAAACACCTAGAGAGCGGGCTCTCAATCAGCACGAATTAGTTTGGTTTTTAAAACGCTTAGCAAATCCATCGATTACCGTAGCCACTCGTTTTGCGTTACTGCTTTCCTTGATGCTTGCGCAGCGTTCGGGGACTATTGCTGCAATGCGCTGGGTCGACTTGGATTTGAAGCAAGGGATCTGGGACAGGTCCGGCCGCTTTGAGAAAAACAATAATCCCGTCGCAATCCCCTTGTCCTCCCATGTAATCAAAATCCTGCAACACCTAAAACATCTTCAAACGGTAAAACTTGAAAAGAGCGGCGGTGCCGCAGAACCCAGCCCTTGGGTTCTGCCTGGCAGAGGTACGTCATCACATCAGACTCAACCTTCTTTAAACCGGGCAATGCGCAGACTTTATGACACGTATGTCGCCGACGCAGAGCTTGTGAAGTCTGAAGGGCTGCTTCGAATTGCTGAAGGGTATCCAAGGCCTACTGCTCATGACCTGAGGAGAACCGCCACGACTCATATGTCAGGCCGGGGCCTGGGCAAGAACGTACGCAGCCGAATTCTTAATCACGCGAATCTTAGCGTGGACGCGATCTACGACAGATATGCATATTTCGACGAAAAAGCGAAGGCTTTGGATGACTGGCACGACCATCTGCTCAGCTTATTCAAAGAGTCATTTGGGCACCGAAATTGGCTAAAAGATTATGGCCGCGAAACAACTCAGGCTAACAAGATCGAAGCTAAACCGGCAGTGGTCGAATCTGACGCTCCTCGCGCATTTATGATTGGTGGAAAAGAAATCCCGTTGTCAGAGCCTCAGATCGAATGAAGGGTAAATACGCTTAAAGTCCGCTATACATTGCTTTCACCAATATTTCGGAGTTCACTATTGAGCAACCAGGCCTGTGGCAGCATTTTTGATCGTGGCTGTTCATCGAGTTATGGGCCGTACCTGAGCAAACCAGAAACCAAGGCACTGGCCCACGTCAAATGGAAATGGCTGAAGATCTGGTAAAAGCAAAAGGCTGTATCGGCATCTGGTTTGATACTTTTGATTTTCAGGCTCCCGAGTATTTACCCGAAACAAGGCTTTACTCAACTAGGTCAGCTTGATGAGCTCCCACCAGGACAAAAGCGGTTTTTTTGAAACGACTGATCTGAGAAGAAGAACCCAAAAGACTACCGTCAGTGACACATAGAGACACATTGAAAAGCCTCTTGTTTGCTCCCGCCCCTGGAGTTAACGCACGTTATTCAGCTCGCTCTCCACCAGCTCCAACAAAGGCCCCGGACCGAACTCGGTCAGGCAGAGTTTCTACCCTGAACTAGGGAGTGCATCGCTGTACTAGCCGATGCATTGCTTTTCGCCGACTGCCTTAGGGTTTGTCTGGTGCATCGCCAAACAACTTGCCGGAACCGGCCCAGTCCGATGGCGCCACGTCTTCGAAGATGACGTAAATGTACTCGGCCGGAGTAACCGTGTTTTTCACAATACTCTCGGTAATATCAGCAGCAACAGTGGCTTTTTGCGCGTGCTATTTCCCTTCAAACCAGCTAGCTCGTACGACGGGCATGGTAGATCCTCTTTCACAATGGATAGAAATGAAGAAGGTATCGACCTGATGATCAGGTTCGGCGAGCTCAAGGATGTCGGTGGGCTGGTGGCACGCCGTCTGGCGCGGCAACGCTGGGCTATTTGCGCGGCGCCCAGCTACCTGGAACGATATGGGACACCTCAACAGTTGGAAGATCTTGTGCATCACCACTGCATCGTTGGCCATAGGCGTGGCCAGCCGCTGTCCTGGCGCGTGCAACAGCATTCCCAAACTGTGCGGTTCGCTCCCCCGGTGACCCATCAAATTGGGGATGGCGAGGTAATGATCCTGGCGGCGGTAGCTGGGGCAGGATTGTGTCAGATGCCGCGCTGTCTGTTCACGGATGACATCAATGCCGGGCTATTGGTAGAGGTACTGGGGGCCTATGAGCCCGAGCCCGTTGAAGTGCACGCGGTATGGCCAAAGGTGTCTCACCTACGGCCGAAAGTGCGCTACGTAGTGGACGAACTGGTACAGCTTTTTGAGCGTTGGCGTTGATCGAGGTCCATCCGAAACCACGCTCTGGTATTCCCAGCGATCCTGGGAGCTTTTGCGATACAAAAGTCACCTTCAATTCATTCTCTCTCGGCGTAAACGTTCAGCAACACATAGCAGCCGTAGCCTATTACAACACCCCAAAGCGCGGACGATAACCCGTAGAGAGACATACCGGAGGCAGTAACCAAAAAAGTAACCAATGACGCTTCACGATCCCGGCCCTCCTCCAGCGCAGAAAACAGATTGGAAGCAATCGCTCTCAACAATGCCAGACCCGCCAGCACTGCGACAAACGCGGCTGGCAATGACGTGAACAAGCTCACGATGGTCCCCGCAAACAAGCCGCCGATAAGATAGAAAATACCGTTAAAGACACCTGCGACGTATCTACGCGATAAAGCTTTGTGAGCATCTTCACCAGTGCAGATCGCCGCCGTGATTGCCGCCACTACGATGGTAATACCCCCAAAAAATGCTATAGGTAGCGATAACAAGCCGGTTACAGCGATTATAGGTTTGGCTTTGACCGGATAACCTGCGTTTTGAACGATAGCTATCCCTGGGAGAAATTGACCGGTCAGGCTCACCAGCACCAGAGGAATAGCAAGACTCAGGGTGGCACTCAAGGTCCATTCTGGCCGGATAAATTGCGGAACTGCCAAGTTCAAACCAATACCAGAAAGCGATGCGCCCTCCAGCAATATCGCCAGAACCACACCAGTAACCAATAACAGTATCAGGGTGTACTTAGGGAATAAGCGCCGAAATACCATATAGGCCACAAGCATACCGATCGCCAACTGCGGCGTGTTCTCAATGGCGACGAACGCCCCTACTCCAAACTGGAACAGAATGCCTGCCATCATCCCTGCGGCGATGCCTTTGGGTATTGCGCGGACAAACGTATCGAAAGCGCCCGACATGCCGATGACTACAATGATGAGTGCTGCCGTAATGTAGGCGCCAATGGCCTCATTCAAAGATAACTCTGGAAACAGCGTAACAAGTAAGGCTGTACCGGGCGCTGACCAAGCAGTGACTACTGGCGCTTTGAACCAAACGGACAGAATGATCCCGGATATACCCGCGCCTATCGAAATAGCCCAAACCCAGGAGGTCATCATATCCGTGGATATACCGGCACTTTCTCCGGCTTGAAAAAAAATCGCAAGCGGCCCTGAGTAGGACACCAACACAGCCAGAAAACCGGCAACCGCTGCGGGCAATGATAAGTCTTTCAAAAATCTCGACATAACGTTCCGTTGTGACAACATTATTGTTGGTTAAAAAAGAGCCCCATGCGCTTACGCGCCGGGGCTAAAAGAGGGCTGGACGGAGTTGCCAACCCTGGGTCGCATGCAGGATCCGATATCTAGTTACTGCTGACGTCCATACCAGGGAGCTTTGATACCGGCGCTGACTTAGAGTCAAGTCCACGCCGGCCAACTAGCGCTATGGCCACAGTGGCGATGGCGCCTGGCACTGCAAGTGCGAGGAAATTCATGTGATGCGGCATGGCCGTCGCTAGCAGCGCACCACCCAGCAACGGGCCAACGATGGCGCCATTGCGGCCGATCCCAGAGGCCCAGCCAAGGCCGGTAGAACGAATGGCGGTTGGGTAGTATTGGGCGACGTAGGCATACAAGAGGATCTGCGAACCGATAGTGGTTGCACCGGCGATACCCACCAGCGTGTAGAGGAACCACATCGGACTGTCGTAGCCAAGCATAACCAAGGAAGCTGAGGCCATGATAAAAAAGGTTACCAACACCGAACGCAGCGATAGACGATCCGCTAACCAGCCGCCACCAACCGCGCCGACAATTGCTCCGACGTTGAGCACCATCAAAAACATAAGGCTTGAGCTCAAAGCATACCCGGCGTTCGACATCAATTTAGGTAGCCAGGATCCGAGGGCGTATACCATTAACAGGCAGCAAAAAAATGCTATCCAGAACATCACGGTGCTCATTGCGCGGCCGTTGCGAAATAGCTCCAGCACCGGTGCCTTGCTGTCGTTGGTAGGCGGTACTTCAAGCACATCATCCTTACGGATGTTCATCAGCGGCGCGATTTGCTGAAGCACATAGCGCGCCTCGTTCTCGCGCCGCTGCGCCATCAGGAAGGCTACGGACTCAGGTAGGTATTTCAGCATTAAAGGGAGCAGTAGCATCGGCACGCCGGCCAGATAAAACATGATCTGCCAGCCGAAATTAGGCACGATCCAGATACCCAGGCCAGCAGATATCATCCCGCCCACGGCGTATCCACTGAACATCAGCGCTACCAGGGTGCTGCGTTTGCGCGCTGGCGAGTATTCGCTCATCAGCGACACCACGTTTGGCATAACGCCGCCAATGCCGAGCCCAGCGATAAAGCGCAGCACGCCAAATTGCCAGGGCGTGGTAGCCAGGCCGTTAACCACCGTGGTCACACTGAACAGCACTACGCAGCCAATGATAACTTTCTTGCGGCCCACTCGATCCGACAACATACCGAACCCCATAGCGCCGAACATCATGCCAAACAGCGCACTGCTGCCTAGCAGGCCGGCAACGTAGGGGCTTAGTTGCCACTCGTCCATGAGGATAGGCAGTACCACACCGTAGATCACCAGGTCGTAGCCGTCGAAGATGATAATCAGGGTGCACCAGAAGAGCACCCTCCAGTGAAAGCGGCTGAATGTGGCGTTATCGATAACGTTGTTTACGTCGATATTTCTCATCGGTCTGTACTCGCCTTATTTGTTTTTGTGCGGGAGTTACCTTCCTGGTTTAAGTGACGAAGCCTGTTAACCCAGGTCTCCACCGGCGACCGGAATCACGGTTCCGGTTATGAAACTGGCGGCGTCCGATGCTAGGAACAGAATGGGCTCTGCCTGCTCATCCAGATCGGCATAACGCTGCATGAAGCTGTTCTGTTTGGTCTGATCGACAAGGGTCTGGTACCAGGCCTTTTCCTGGTCGTTCTGAGTGCTGAGGTTGCGCGGCGTCAGCCGTGGCGGAGCCTCCGTACCGCCGGGCGCAGTGGCATTCACACGGATGTTGTGCGGCGCGTACTCATAAGCCAGGTTGACGGTCATGGCGTTGACGCCGCCCTTGGCAGCGCCATAGGGCACTCGCATCAGCCCTCGGGTAGCAACGGAGGAAACGTTGACGATCACCCCGCCCTGCTGCTCCAGCATGTAGGGCAGCACTGCGCGGCAACACCACAGAGTGGGAAACAGTGAGCGCTGGATTTCCTTCGCGATTTGCTCAGGGCTATAGTGCTCAAAGGGTTGCGCCCAGATGGTCCCGCCGACGTTGTTGATCAGGATATCGATCCGGCCAAACTGCTGATAAGCCTCCGTCATGACCTTTTCTGCGCCGGCCCAGGTTTCCAGATCAGCCTGGACCGCGACGGCTTCTGCGCCCTGCTCCCTTAGATCAGCAGCGACCCCCTGAACATACTCGGCGATGTCAACCAACAGCAGCCGGCCGCCCTCTGCCGCAGCCAGCTCGGCTACGCGCTTGCCAATGCCCTGCGCAGCCCCGGTGATGACCATAACCTTGTCGGTGAAGCGGGCGCTCATGCCACCTGCTCCTGCGCGGCTGACAGGCTTGGGGTGAACTTCTCGTAATGGAAGGAGTTAGGGGTGATGCCCTGCTCGCGGAAGAATGCGAGGACGGAATCGACCATGGGCGGAGGCCCGCACAAATAGACGTCTACATCGCCTTCGTTGAGAGGTGCCTCATCCATGTGGTGCGTGACGTAACCCTTGCGCGCGTGGTCGCCGTCGGTGCTCGACACGCAGGTGACGTAGGTGAAGTTGTGCAGCTCGCTGACGAAGCGGTCGAGTATATCCAGACAAACCAGATCATCCTCAGTGCTGACGCCATAGACCAGATGCGTAGGCAGGTCACAACCGTTGGCTTTCATGTGCTCAAGCTTGGCCAAAAACGGGGCCAGGCCAGTGCCGCCAGCCAGCATCAAAACCGGACGCTCGATTGGCCGGAGATAGAAGCTACCCATCGGGCCAGTAAGTGTCACCTTGTCACCGGTACGCGCTTCGCCCACCAGCCAGGAACTCATTAGCCCGCCTGGCACATTACGGATCAGAAAACTCAGATCCCGGCTGCCGGGCCTGGAGCTGAAAGAATATGCCCGGGTTTCCTCGGTGCCCGGCACCTGAATGTTCACGTACTGCCCCGGTAGGAAGGCGAGCTCCTCCTCTACCCTGATTTTGAGCTCGATGGATGTAGGCGAGATCAGGTTCACCTCGGCAACCTTCCCGGTCACCGCCGCATTACCGGTCTTGCACATGGTCGAAGGTACAGGAATTTCGACAACACAATCACTGGAGGGCACCATCTGACAGGTCAGGACCATACCCTGCGTCACTTCCTCTTCGGACAATGCTTCCTCGAGATACTCCTCGCCCAAGTCAAACTCTCCCTGGCGGCAGGCACCCTTGCAGGTACCGCAAACGCCGTCGGAGCAATCCATGGGCAGGTTTATCTGCGCACGGTAGGCCGCATCCAGCACAGTTTCGCCTTCGTTGCAGGACACAAAACGGGTTACACCGTCTTCAAAGTTAAGCGCGATGTTATAACTCATGATGCTGCTCTCCCGATCAATTACAGGTGGTAAACGTCCAGCACCTGATTGATGCAATCGTTATTCAGGACCAGCCGCTTCTCCCGAATCAGCGGCTGTTTACCGGTGACATCCAGGGTGTAGAAGGATGTGCCGAAGAATTCGGCTGTCTTCTTGTAGCGATAGGCCTTGGTCAGCCAGTTGAACCGCAGCTTCACTTCACTCTCGGTCTGGGACAGGATCTCCAGATTGCTAGTGAAATGCGTGGTCCGCGGTTCGGGCATGGAGCTAGCGCCGGAGCGCTCAGTCTTGATGCGGTAAACCCGATCCTCCAGGCCATCCTTGTTGGGGTAATAGATAAGCGAGATTTCCCGTTGCGGATCTTCGGTCAGCTCATCGTTGTCATCCCAGGCTGGCATCCAGTAGGTAACGTCTGCGTGGTAGCACGCCAGCCATTGATCCCACTCACGGTCATCCAGAAAGCGCGCTTCGCGGATGATGAATTGCTCAATGTCGTGATAACTCAGGCTCATAACGCTGCCTCCTCTGCGGTCACCGGAATGAGGTTAGCGCGTTCGGCCTCAATGGCGCGGAGCATCTCCACCTGCCAGTGCTGGTGATGATTTACATACAGGCCTTCATCATCGGGCTTGGCACCACTCATGCTGGGCTTCATGTCTAGCTGGTTGGCATGCTCATCCGGACCGTCAATCCAGTGCGTGGCACCGCGACTCATGTCGTTCCAGCGCATACCCTGTGCTTCGTAACCGTTCTGGCAAGCGCGGAATTCTTCCAGGTCATCCGGTGTACCCATACCGGTGACGTTGAAAAAATCCTCATACTGGCGAATGCGCTTGGTACGTAGCTCAGCCGGCTCGTTCTTCGGGCCGAAAGCATAGATGGTCACCTCGGTCTTGTTGACGCTGATCGGACGAGTCACGCGGATCTGAGTGGAGAACTGATCCATCAGGTACACATTAGGGTACAGACACAGGTTCTTGGTGGTGCGCACGATAGAATCGGCACGGGCCTCGCCAAAGGTCTGACGCAAGCGCTCAAGCTGGCTGAAGATCGGCCGCACTTCCGGGTTTAGCAGACGTGTCCAGAGCATCATGTGGCCGTTTTCGAAGGAGTAAAATCCGCCGTCAGCCGACCAGCTCTTGGCATCAACTGCCTCGGTGCCGCCCTTGTCATAGTTGCGCTGGCCCATGGTGGATAGGTAGTTCCAGTGCACGGTGCCAACGTGGTAACCGTCCGCGCCATTCTCAGCGGTGAGCTTCCAGTTGCCCTCGTAGGTATAGGTCGAGGTGCCCCGCAGGATTTCCAGACCGTCTTCAGACTGATCCACGATGTTGTCAATGATCTTGGTGGTTTCCCCCAGGTGTTCCTCAAGGGACACCACATCGGCATTCAGGCTGCCGAAGAGGAAGCCGCGATAGTTGCCAAACTTCGGCAACTGCTTGAGATCATGCGAGCCGTCAGTATTGAACTGCTCTGGATAGCCACCCTTCTTCTGATCCTTGGCTTTTAGCAACTGGCCGTCATTACGAAAGGTCCAGCCATGGAAGGGGCAGGTGAAGGAAGCCTTATTGCCACGTTTCTTGCGGCACAGTGTCGCTCCACGGTGCGAGCAGGTATTGAGGATAGCCTTGAGCTCGTCATCCTTGGTGCGGGTAATGATCACCGGCTGGCGGCCTACAGTTACGGTGAAATAGTCGCCCAGTTCGGGGATCTGGCTCTCGTGAGCCAGGTAAACCCAGTTACCTTCGAAGATATATTTCATCTCCAGTTCGAATAGTTCCTGATCGGTAAATATGCCCCGGTCGCACTGGTAACGACCGGTTGCAGGGTCTGCGACGACGGCGCCCTTTACCTTTTCAGCGAGTTTTGAGAGTTTGCTAGTCATGATATTCACTCCGCATTTTCTAGAGCGCGGGGACGCGCATGGCGCTCATACAGCTCGGCCTTGTCCGTGGCAACCAGCACCACGTTGAACTCGACCTCAGTAATCGGGCCAGTTATGCCATGCTTTTCAGCCGTCTCGGAGCGCTGCACAGGCTTGGCGTCTACCACCAGCTCTTCGCGCGTGGCGAAGGCGAAGTCATCGAAAGTGTATTCATCACCAGCGATGTTGACTTGGGTGGTGAGATGTTTGAAGCCAGGCTTGGCCACGAAGTAATGAATATGTGCGGGACGCTGGCCATGACGACCCAAGTGGTTCAGTAATTTCTGGGCAGAGCCTTCTGGTGGGCAACCGTAGCCGGAGGGCATGATGCTCTGTGCGGCGTAGCGGCCGTCGGCATCGGTCTTGATGCGACGACGCAGGTTATATTCGCTCTGCGACTGATCAAAGAAAGAATAGGCGCCTTTGGTGTCGGCTTGCCAGATGTCGACCATAGCATTGGCGACCGGAACACCTTTCTCATCAGTAACCTGACCCTTGATCAGAATGACTTCCGCTTCCTTGTCAGAGCCGTCGTCCATGCGGGCAAAGCCGTCGCTGATAGGCGCACCTGCAACATACAACGGGCCTTCAATAGTGCGCGGGGTGCCGCCAGCCAAGCCGGCCTGCTCATCCTTAGCATCCTGGCGGATGTCCAGATAGCGGTCCATTCCCAAGCCCGGGGCCAGCAGCGCAGCTTCACCGTTGGCGCCCAGCTCACCGACGTAATACACGGCGCTCCAAAACTCCTCAGGCGAAACATCGAAATCTTCGACGATCTGGAAAATGTCGTGCATGACACGGTGAACGATTTTCTTCACCCGTTCATCACCACCGGATTTGTTGAAGCCGGCAACCTTCTCCAGCAGTTCCTTCACATCGGCAGCTTGCATCGTTTTAACGGTCATTGTCGGTCTCCTCAGTTTCTTGTTTTTGTTGCTCAGAACGTTCAAATCAATCAGCAACAGGCTTTTTATGGCGCCTGGGTTTGGGTATGCGCCGGGTTTCTGTAATCGTCCCTGTCAGCTGTCGTCTTCACGGATAGAGGACGGGTGACGGCACAGGGGTGCGACGGAAATATCCATATAAGGGAACAGCGGCAGGTTACTGATCAGCTCCTGCAGTTCAGCGTTGTCCGCAACATCGAAAATGCTGACGTTGGCGTAGCTACCCGCTACCCGCCACAGGTGACGCCACTTGCCTTGCTGCTGCAGGTCTTGGGCGTAGGCTTTCTCGAGCGTCTTGACCTCCGTAGCCACATCGGCAGGCATGTCATGGGGGATATTCACTTTCATCTCGACTTTAAAAAGCATGGGATTTTCTCCAGTTGCTGAGCTTTAGGCGCGTTATGTCTTGCGGCGATAGAAGGCCAACTTGTCTTCGTCGATGTCGACGCCCAGGCCCGGGCCGGTGGGGAGGTCCACACCGTTGTTATGAAAGTTGAGCGGCTTGACCACGATGTCGTCCTTCATCAACAGCGGACCGAACATCTCGGTGCCCCAATGCAGGGTTTCCAGAGTGGACCAGGCGTGCAGGGACGCGACGGTACCGATGGTGCCTTCCAGCAAGGTGCCGCCATACAGACCGATACCAGCGGCTTGGGCTACCTGTGCCTGCTGGAGTGCACGGATGGGTCCGCCGGCCTTGGCTATCTTCATCGCTACCGCGCCGGAAAAGCCGGCAGCGGCCAACGCAAAAAGATCCTTGGCATCGGCGACAGACTCATCAGCCAGAATGGGGATATGAAACTTGTTTGAGAGCCGTACCAGCGCGGCAAAATCCTTCATTGGTGTGGGCTGCTCGACCAGGTCGATGCCTGCAGCCTGCAGTTCGGCCATGCCCTTTGCAGCAGTGCTTTCATCCCAGGCCTGATTGACGTCGACCCGCACACTGGCGTTGTATCCGACTGCTGACTTGATCGCGGCGACATGGCGGACGTCATCCATCAGCGCACGCGAGCCGATCTTCAATTTGAAGTCGCAGTGGCGGTTCTGCGCCAGCAGGGTTTGAGCTTCGTCGATATCCTTCTCGGTATCGCCGCTGGCAAGCGTCCAGAGCACCGGAATATGGGCATGCAACGCTCCGCCGAGCAAATCAGAAACCGGGCGATTCAAACGTTTGCCTTGCAGATCCAGTAGCGCGGTCTCTATCGCGGACTTGGCCAGGTTGTTTCCACGCGCAGCATGGTCTAGCCTTACCCTAAGGGTATTGATAGCGTTCGCTGGCTGATTCAGCAGCAACGGCTTGAAATAGGCGTCGATAGTAAGCTTTACGCTTTCAGGACTTTCGGGACCGTAAGCCAGGCCACCGATGGTAGTCGCTTCGCCCAGACCTTCGAGCCCATCCGAATCCTTCATACGCACTATCACCATGGTTTGAACCCCCATGGTTGTCATGGATAGCTTGTGCGGCCGGATGGTTGGTATATCAACCAGGATGGCTTCGATGGACTGAATGGTTGCGGGCATTTGCTCTCCGAATCGCAGGTGGAAAAATTGTGATTCGAACAGTACAAAGTTTCATGAAGATGAACCAATACAGATTAAGTAGAGAGCTATACCTTGGAGGTATGGATGGAGCTAAGACACTTGCGCTACTTCATGGCAGTGGCGGAGGAGCAGAACTTCACGCGGGCAGCAAAACAGCTTTTTATAGCTCAGCCTCCCTTAACCCGCGCAATCAAGCAGCTGGAAGAGGAAATAGGTGTGGAGCTATTTATCCGTAAATCGCGGGGCCTTGAGCTAACCACAGGCGGCAGATATTTTTTGGAACAAGCTCGCCAGATTCTCGACAAGGTAAATGCCACCGTTAATGACACCCGGCGGATCGCTCAGCACCGTAAAACCGTTTTCTCCATAGGCTTCGTACCCTCGGTGTTCTATGGTCAGCTGCCACTGATGGTCCGCCGCTTGCGGCGTAACAAGAATCTGGAAATCGTTCTGCACGAATTGAAAACCCGCGAGCAAGTGGATGCGCTCAAGGCCGGCAAAATAGACATAGGCTTTGGCCGCATTCGCATCGAAGATCCTGACGTCGATCAGGAGCTGCTATTCGATGAACCCATGATTGCCGCCATTCCCGCAGGCAATCCTCTAACTCATCACAGGCCGTCTATGAAAGAACTCTCTGCATGGCCAATGATCACTTTCCCCTCAGGCCCCGGCCCCAATTTCTCCGACCTTACCCAAGGGTTATTTCACCGACGCGGTTTGCGGTTGAACGTAATCCAGCAGGTCAATGATTTGCAGACAGCGCTATCACTAGTGGCGTCTGATATGGGCTTTACTCTGGTGCCGGAACAAGTCCGGCGATTACATAGAGAGGGCGTGGAGTACATGCCTCTGGATGACGACAACATCACCGTACCGGTAATTGCCTCCCGCCGGCGCGGAGAAAACCCCAATGCGGTCATGCGCTTGGCCAACACCATCCTCGATGGATTGGTGGAGAATCGGCTGACCGGACGCTACCCATAATCACCCTGCCGTATCTGGATCGCGCTCTATCGCAAAGCTCAGCGCGTGGACTGCCTCACGGCTTCAGCGGCTTGCTGCAGACGAGACAGGTAAACGTCCTTCAGCGTTTGCATATCCACCCGCGCCGCGTTAGTGCTGATATTGATCGCCCCAAGCAGTTCGCCGTTGCCGGCAAACACCGGCACTGCAACCGAGCGCAAACCGGAATCCAGCTCCTGGTCGACGATGGCATAACCCTGCTCTCTTGCCTTGATGATCTCTTCTTTCAAAGCAGCGGGTCGGGTCACAGAGAGCGCGGTAAAAGCGTGCAAAGTTACCCTGGCGAAGTACGCATCAAGCTCTGCCTCTGACAATTGCCCTAGCAGTACTCTGCCCATGGACGTATAAGCGGCCGGCAAGCGGGTCCCTACCGACAACGTGATGGCCATTAGCCGGTGCCGGGCCGACGAGCGCAGCACATACACCACATCATCACTATCCAGCACCGCCAGTGAAGACGATTCGCCCAGCTCAGCGGTAATGTCCTCCAGGTGTTGCAGAATTACCGCGCGGTAATTGTTGGAAGCCTGATAGGCGTAACCCAACTGCAGCACCCTAGGCGTCAGCTCGAACTGCCTGCCACTACGTTTGACGAAACCCAACGCGTGCAGGGTGAGCAGAAACCGCCTGGCTTTGGCCCGATCCATTTCGGTGCGGGCGGCGACTTCACTTAAGGTCATGCGCGCATGCTCGGCATCAAATGCCTGCAACACCTCCAGGCCCGCGGCCAGCGCCCCTACATAGTCGCGATCACCCGGTTGAAGAAGCTGATCTTCCACTGTAACTCCCCATTTTGCTCAATAATTTGCGGCATGTTAGCAGCTAGTTCGGTGTCCGAACATCTGTGCATTTCGGCGGATGATTAAATTTTATCCTTGACGACGGCAAAAACTTGGCTCCATTATGTTCGCATATTAAACATATGTTCGTTTAGCGAACTTTAATCAATCGCGATAATGGAGATACAGTAATGGCTGAATTTCTCACCCTCCAGGAAGCTGTGAGCCGCCACATCCACGATGGCGACACGGTCTGCATGGAAGGCTTTACCCACCTGATCCCGTTTGCGGCAGGCCATGAAGTCATCCGTCAGGAAAAACGTGACCTGACGCTGGTGCGCATGACGCCGGATCTCATCTACGACCAAATGATCGGCGCCGGCTGTGCCAAAAAGCTGATCTTCTCTTGGGGCGGCAACCCTGGCGTGGGTTCCCTGCATCGTTTGCGTGACGCTGTGGAAAAAGGTTGGCCGAACAAGCTGGAGATTCTCGAACACAGTCACGCAGCCATGGCCTGCGCCTATGAAGCGGGCGCGGCCGGTCTTCCACTGGCGATATTGCGCGGGTATGTGGGCAGCGACCTGCCAAAAGTAAACGACCAGATCAAGTTCATTGAGTGTCCGTTCAGCGGCGAACGCCTAGCGGCCGTGCCCTCAATTCGCCCCGATGTAGCGGTGATCCACGCGCAGCGCGCTGACCGCAAGGGCAACGTGCTGGTTGAGGGGATTATCGGCATTCAGAAAGAGGTAGTGCTGGCGGCAAAGCGCAGCATTGTCACCGTAGAGGAGGTAGTGGACGACCTGAATGCCGGCGTTAATGCCTGCGTACTGCCCTCTTGGGCCATCACGTCGATTGTAGTCGCGCCGCGCGGCGCCAGCCCCTCCTACGCCCTGGGTTATTACGACCGGGACAACGCCTTCTACAAAGAATGGGATGGCATCGCCCGTGACCGGGAGACGTTCCAGGCCTGGCTGAAAGAAAATGTGTTTGAAAAAGGAGCTGCGTAATGAGCGATTTTACCTCTGCGGAAATGATGAGCGTCACCGCCGCTCGAGCGCTGACCAATGATATGACCTGCTTCGTGGGTATCGGTGTGCCCAGCGAGGCTGCCAACCTGGCGCGACTGACTCACGCACCCGATGTCACCCTGATTTACGAATCCGGCACCTTGCAGACCAAGCCTGACGTGCTGCCGCTCTCCATTGGCGACGGTGAGCTGTGTGAATCTGCGTTGACCACTGTTTCGGTACCGGAAATGTTCCGTTACTGGCTACAGGGTGGTCACGTCAGCGTCGGCTTTTTGGGTACCGCTCAGCTTGATCGCTACGCCAATATCAATACCACGCTGATTGGAGATTATCTTGAGCCCCAAGTGCGCCTTCCAGGTGGTGGTGGAGCGCCCGAAATCGGTACCAATGCCCAGGAAGTGTTTATTACGGTCAAACAGTCAAAGCGCACTTTCGTCAAGGACGTGGACTTCATTACCACCGTCGGCTTTGGCCGTGACGGCAAAGCCCGAGATAACGTGCCTAACATAGGACGGGGTCCGACCGTGGTGATTACCGACCTGTGCATTCTCAAGCCCGATCCGGACACCAAAGAACTGGTGGTTACCTCGCTGCACCCTGGTGTGACCCGCGAGCAAGTGATCGATGCCACCGGCTGGGAGATCCGCTTTGCCGAGCAACTGGCTGTCACACCCGCGCCGTCTGCCCGGGAGCTTGAGGTCTTACGTGACCTCAAGGCCCGCACCGACGCCCATCACGCAGCCCAACAGTGAGGCCTACAATGACTGATGTTTTTCTCTGCCATCCAAGGCGCTCCGCTATCGGGCGTTTCGGCGGCGCCCTGGCCAGCGTGCGCCCGGACGATCTGGCCGCGCAGATATTCCGCGCCGTGCTGGAACAAGCACCGGACCTGGCCCCTGCTGCCATCGACGAAGTAATGATGGGCTGCGCCAACCAGGCGGGCGAAGACAATCGCAACGTAGCGCGCATGTCTGCCCTGCTCGCCGGGTTGCCTACCTCGGTGCCTGGCACCACGCTCAATCGCCTGTGTGGCTCGGGTATGGACGCGGTGGGTAGCGCCTTTCGGGCGATTCGCGCCGGCGAAATGGACCTGGTACTGGCCGGTGGCGTGGAGTCCATGTCCCGTGCACCCTATGTCATGGGCAAGGCCGGCGACGCCTTCTCCCGTGGCCAACATATCGAAGACACCACGATCGGCTGGCGCTTTATAAATCCGCTGATGAAAAAGCAATACGGCGTGGATTCCATGCCCGAAACGGCGGAGAACGTAGCTGAGCAATTCAACATATCGCGGGCAGATCAGGATCAATTCGCACTGGCATCCCAGCAGAAAGCCGCCCGGGCACAGCAGGCGGGCATTTTCGCCGAGGAAATCGCGCCGGTAAGCATTCCCCGCCGCAAGCAGGAG
This sequence comes from uncultured Pseudomonadaceae bacterium, assembly GCA_963974865.1. Lineage (GTDB taxonomy): Bacteria > Pseudomonadota > Gammaproteobacteria > Pseudomonadales > Pseudomonadaceae > Halopseudomonas. The sequence goes on from CAXBEU010000027.1 coordinate 41,117, forward strand.
CCACAGGTATTCGACACTGACGAGCACCTGCGCAGCACCACCCTTGAAAAGCTGGCTGCACTACCCGCGCCGTTCCGCACTGGCGGCAGCGTGACAGCCGGCAATGCTTCCGGCGTCAATGATGGCGCCGCCGCCATGCTGGTTGCCAGCGCGGCGGCCGTGAAGCGGCACGGGCTTAAACCCATGGCCCGTATTCTGGGTATGGCGACAGCCGGTGTGGAACCGAAAATCATGGGAATCGGTCCCGTGCCGGCGGTGCGCAAGCTGCTCGAAAAACAGGGCATTCGCATTGAAGATGTGGATGTAATAGAGCTGAACGAAGCCTTCGCAGCCCAAGGGCTGGCCGTCTTGCGTGAGCTTGTCATCGCCGACGATGATCCTCGAGTGAACTCGAACGGCGGCGCCATCGCCCTCGGCCACCCGCTGGGGATGTCCGGCGCCCGTCTACTTCTGACTGCGGCCCACCAGTTACAGCGCACGGGCGGCCGGTACGCGTTGTGTACCATGTGCATTGGTGTCGGTCAGGGCATTGCTACACTCATCGAACGCGTTTGAGCTAAGGACATTACATGGCATTTCTAAAACATAAGGGCCGCACAATTTGTTATCGCCTATTGGGCGACAATGACAAACCGCTGCTGATACTGGCTCATGCTTTAGGTATGACGCAGGGGGCGTGGGACGAAGTTATCCCAGGTTTGCTCAGCAAATTTCGCATTCTGACCTGGGACCTGCCCGGGCACGGTGGCAGTGCGGCTTGGCCCGAAGCGTCCGAGCAGATCTCAGCGGAAGATCTGGCGGCAGAAGCGCTGGCGCTGGCGGATTTAGCCGGCGCTAACACTTTTTACTTCGCAGGCACGTCTATCGGGGGCGTCGTTGGTCAGCAATTGCTTGCCTACCACGAGCATCGGTTGACCTCCGCCGTACTTACCAACACCGGCGCGGTGATTGGCACTCGGGATGGGTGGGCGACCCGGTCTGCCGATGTGCTGCAGAAAGGTCTTAACAGCATGTCTGCAGCAATCGTACCGCGCTGGTTTAGTACGGCAAGCTGCCAGCAGCAACCTGCCCTGGTAGAAGGCTGGACGGTGATCATGAGCCGTGGCGATGATCGCAGCTACGCCCTGCTATGCGAGATGCTTGGGACCTGTGATTTCAGCGAAAAGCTGCAACAGCTTCGTACGCCACTACTATTGGTCGGAGGCAGCGACGACGTCGCCACACCACCAGCGTTACTGGAAACCCTGGCGCAGATTAGTGGCGCCGCTGCGCCGATTATTCTCGAGCAGGTCGGCCACGTTCCTTCGGTAGAGTGCCCTGGTGAACTGAGCCAAATATTGATCGACTATATGGTCTGAGCAGCCAGCACAGTCAGGCTTGGTGCTTCCCTAGCCTGACCCACTACTCATACTGCATTACAACTTTCAGAATATGGACAAACCTCTGCATTCTGAGGATAGGCTCAGCCATAGAGATGCATTAGCGTTCAGCAACGATGGAAGTCGTACCACATGGAGAAAGCTATGACCGAAACTCTCACGTCCCATCCGGACCGGGCTTTCACCGGATCGGCCAAAGCATTAGCTTATGGAGCGCTGTTGCTGACAATTCTCAGCTCAACGGCGCAGCTATTTTTCGCTAATGCTGGAATTCAGTTCATTCTCGCGGCCATAACGCTTGGCCTCGCAGCTGTCGCCTTGACATTCTGCGTCAAAATCAAGCCCACCCCCGTTGCCATTTACGAGCAACCGCAGAGGCTCTTGCCGGAGCCGCCAACAGAGCCTGGGCCGGAGTCAGAACTGGACACGGGAAAAAAAGCCCTAACCTTACCTATTCAAGCTTCCCCAGCACCCTTAATCATGAAACACCTGGACGATTTACGCGTTAATGTGGAAGCAGTTCTGGAGGAAATGATCGAGGCTGGCAGGCTGGCCAAGGCTTCAGGTACCAAGGTGGACCACAGCGCCAGTTGTATCTCCGATTCGGAAGCATCTATCCGCGAGCTGTCCGAGTTCATGAACCGTATTGATGACATCTTCATTCAGCTGGGCAATCAGTCCGGTGAAATCAGCAAGATCGTAGGCAACATTCAGGATATAGCCAAGCAGACCAACCTACTGGCGTTAAACGCTTCCATTGAGGCGGCACGCGCGGGGGAGTACGGCCGGGGCTTTGCAGTAGTCGCCGATGAAGTCCGCCATCTAGCAGTGCGTGCGAACGAATCAAGTACCGGCATTGGTGCCATTGCTAAAAATCTCAATACTACTTCAGTTGAGGCTGGTAAAGGCATGTCTCGCATCCGCGAGTCATGTAACCGCTGCCTGGATCAATCCAGCGAAGCCTTGCGGGCGATGACCGATATCAAGACCGGAGCAGTGGCACGCATGGGAGTTGTGCAGGGTATTACCGACCGGCTAAAGGTTCAGCGTGAGCTCACCCAACAGCTACATAGAGACCTCAGCGCAGAGAAGGAATAGAGCGGTAGCCGGGCAAGCCCGGCACGCGACCTAATGACGACCCGTGTGAGCCGCTTTGAGCCTGCGATATAAAGTAGCTCTGCCAATGCCCAAGCGCTTAGCCGCCCGGCTGACATTTCCCTCCTCCAAGGCTAGTGCCTCTTCAATCACCACCCGCTCCACGGTTTTCAAAGTTCCGCCTTCTGCTGCAAGCCGCCCCAGCGCGGCGTCCGCTTGCGCAGCGGTAATTTCTTCCGGCAAGTGACAAAGCTCCAGTGCAACTCCAGGTTCCGCCACCGCGTCAGCATGTGTCAGAGCATAGAGAAGCTCCCGCACATTGCCCGGCCAGCTGTAGCGGAGCAAATGGGTCAAGCACTCTTCCGAAAGTTCGCGCCCCCCCTGTGTTGATCTGGAGCACTGTTGAACTATGAAAGCTTTCAAATCCGAGCGCTCTGAAAGCCGGGGTAAACGCACTATCATGCCTTTGATACGATAGAGCAGATCCTCTCTGAATTCTCCGCACTTGGTCGCATCAGCCAGATTACGATGGGTAGCACAGATCAGCTGGAATCGGACTTTCTTGGGGGTAACACTGCCCAATCGAGTCACCTCGCGGGTTTCCAGCACTCTCAACAATCGAGACTGAAGCGCGAGGGGCATGTCGCCGATTTCGTCCAGAAATAGGGTTCCCCCATCTGCCTGCTCAATCTTGCCGGACGCTCCACCCCTTCTTGCGCCTGTGTAAGCCCCGTCCGAGTGTCCAAAAAGTTCACCTTCGATTAATTCACCGGGAATAGCTGCGCAATTAATGGCAACGAACTTGCCTGCAGCGAATGCGCTGTTGTTATGCAACGAGGTAGCCATCACTTCCTTACCGGTCCCAGTCTCTCCAAGCAGCAATACTGGTAGCCCTTTACTCATGGCGCGGATCGCAACGGCGACCTGGCTATTGATGCCGAGATCACCGAAATCCGTGGAATGTGGCAGATTTCTCGTCAGGCTGTTCTGAGCTGGTCCTTTGACCGCTTTTCGGGAGGCAGCGCCAACCGAACGTAGCGAGAAGGACAGCCCAGAATGCATTCTCGCCATCATTGGCTGGTTACCACGCCGAAAGCCATCAACCAACTCTTCGAACCGCAGGTCGAAAATATCTTGGAAGCCCAAGCTCCAGTCGGTCGAAGCCAGCCCCGTCAACTCTCTCACCCGTGGCGAAAGGCCAAGTACCTGGCCTTCCGGACCAAGAGCTACCAGCAAATCTCCCGGTCTATCGTGATCGCTCGTTTCCCAGCCCAGACAGACCATTAGAAAGGGCGATAACATTCCCATCAACTGACGTTCAACGCGCGCAGAACACTGCTGCACCAACGAAAGAGCGCTGCCAGGCTCAAGCGGATTCCCTCGCGTAATATCAATGGCGCCAAGCACTCGACCCATCGGGTCTACTATCGGAGAGGCTGCGCAGTTGAAGACGTGGTTGGCATGAAGGTAGTGCTCTACTCCCGAGACCAGTACCGGACGACGTTCCGATACGGCACAGGACATGGCCGAAGTACCGATATTAGTCTCGGAAAGATTTACGCCCTGGCGGAACGCCCCGCTGATCAGGGTATGGGCACATTGTTCAGAGCGCCTGGCTGCCAACGCGATGCCGTTCTCATCAGTCAGTAGAACCGAGTAGCCGGCCCCGTTAACAGTTTGGCCCAACTGCTCCAAGGGCTGCGTGGCGGCATCGAGCAGTATTCGATTACTGTCCAGGAGCTCCAATAAACCGACTCTGGTAACAGTATCGAACTCGACCTGCTCACTGACGTTTTTGCTCGCGGCTGAGCAACGCCGCCACGAATCCACGATTGCATCATCTATTAAGCCAGTGGGGATCTGGCCGTGTTCGAAAAACGCTTCTCGTGCTCTGACACGCATGTGATCGGCAGGAATAAGCAGGGGCATTGTATTACCTCTCTCGCAGGACTGATTATAATTTTATGCGACCCTGCGTTTTGGCCATGTCGGCTCTTTTTGTCTTACCTCAGAAACTTTAGCACGTTGGCAGCAACGCTTGCGCAAAAAATCAGCGGCAGCCTAAAGCCGTCTCAGTTTGGGACTCTGTCTCGGAGTTTCCCTGAATGAGACGGGTTAACTTCAGCCATCATTTTTCCTGAAAAATAAAAACCTAATATATTCATAAGCTTGAGAAATATACGGCGCTACACATCGATTGGCACGATCCTAGCTTTGCTCCTCCCGCATTTACAAAAACAACACAAAGCCTGGAGTGCACTAATGCGATCAACCCTGATACCCACTAAGTTCGAACCCCTTGCCAAGTTTTCTGCTCTGCTTTTCGCTGCCAGCCTCTTTTCCAGCACCGCCTATTCCGCCGAAATCGCAACAGATCCCGGTGACTACACGCCCCTGCCAGCCGGAACGAATCTGGCCATTCTTTACGGGCAGTACGCCACCCGCGATACCGTTTACTCCGATGACGATCAAGTGCCGGGGAAGGCTGGTCTGGATACAACCATTGGGCTAGCCCGATTTGTTCATTACATGGACATTGGCGGCGTTATCGTCGATCCGCAGATCATAGTTCCGTTTGGCGAAGTGGAGCTGACTGAAGCTTTCGGCCCACTTCAACCAACCTCTAGCAGTGGCGTGGGAGACCCGATAATTGGCGCAACAGCCTGGTTCTTGAATAACCCAGACGCTCAAGAATGGGCCGGTCTATCAGCTTTCGTCTCTCTGCCTGTCGGTGAGTACGATGGGGATAAAGGGCCGGTGAATATTGGCGAGAATCGTTGGAAAGGGATTTTCCAAGCAGCCTACGTCAAGCACTTGAGTACCAGCGTGGTGATGGACCTCATCGCAGAGTATTCAGTGTACGGAACTAACGACGACTTCCTCGGAATGCGGCGCGAGCAGGAAGACGCTCAGAGCCTGCAAGGCCATCTGCGCTACCTATTACCCAAGCAGAGCCATGTAGCGCTTTCTTACTATCATTCCTTTGGTGGCGAAACCACCGTTGCCGGGGTAGATCAGGACGACCGAGTCAACACCAACCGCTGGCTGGCTACCTATGCCACCTTCATTGATCCGACCATTCAACTTCAACTACAAGCCGGCCAGGACATTAGTGTTAAAAATGGCTTCGAAGAGGATGCTCGCGTGAATCTGCGTATTCTCAAGGTGTTTTGAGACCGTCTCGATCAGCTAATGGATGTTTAGTCCAGACAACAACGCAGGAGAACACTATGAGTCAGATGAGCGATCAAACAAAAGACGCTATTGACCAGATAAACGGTCTGAGCCGCCGCAGCTTTCTCAAAGCTGCCAGTTGCCTTGCGGTAGCGGTAACGGTTGGCAGCGGCCTGTTGGGCGCGACCAATGCTTTCGCCTCCCTCCCTGCAGGCATCAAGGTAATGTCAATCGGTGAGTATCAGGTTATGTATCGCCTGATGGAAGTGGTCCTAGTGACTGAAGGAACTGACTTGGTGCCGACGAGCGACATTGCCGTAATGCAGACACTAGACGCAGCTCTACTGGCCACTATGGCACCCAATATCCTCCAAGGACTCAAAGGAGGCATTGCGTTCTTCAACGATGGCCCAAAAGCGAAGTACGGCAAACCATTCGTAGAACTTTCCAACGCACAGGCGGCGGAATTTTGCGATACATGGGCCGATTCCGATGAAGTCTCCCACCGCGCATTGACGGTAGGCCTAAAAAAGCTGGTGGGGTTAGCCTATTGGGCCAACCCACCCACGTGGGTGCCTCTCGGATATGGAGGCCCAGTGACTGACAAGTGGAATCTGGAATCTCTGGGCAATGCCCCTTTACCGAAAAGCTGATTGGTGGAAATAGATCATGCAAAAAACAATAAAAGTTAAAACAGTGCCTGCCCATGGTTTACAGGTAACTCAAGCTTCGGATGTCACCCAAGACAGCATCGAGCTCAATGTCGATGCGGTGGTGATCGGTTCCGGCGCAGGTGGTGCGATTGCCGCATATGAGCTAGCCAAAGCAGGCAAAAAAGTAGTGGTGCTGGAAGCTGGACCCTACGTACCCTCTGAGAAGTTTACTGAAATGATGGCAGTCTCCATGGACACCCTGTATGCCGACCATGGCGGGCAATCCAACACGGCCGGAGACATCTCTATCCTCCAAGGCGCGTGCGTTGGTGGCTCAACGGTGGTAAACGCGGCATTGTGTTTCCGCACTCCGGACTACTATCTCGAACTGTGGGCCAAAGAGTTCGGGCTAACTAATCTGACTCCCGAGGTTATGCGGCCTTACTTTGAAAAAGTAGAAGCCAATCTAGGCATTGCCCCCAACAAGCCATATGAGACAAGTATCGCCGCCCAATTGCTCAAGGGGGGCATGAAGAAGCTCGACCTACCCGAGGGCAACGCTTCACGCAACATACGTAACTGCGCCATGACCGGCTTCTGCTTTGCGGGTTGCAAATCGGATCGCAAGCAGTCAATGCTGGTGACCTATCTTCCCTGGGCAGTGGCCCACGGCGCCACTATTTACTCCGACACCCGAGCTACGCAAATTCTTGCTGCAAACGGAAAAGCCACAGGGGTGCTGGCAGAGATCATTGATCCGGCAACCAAAACCGTCAAAAGCAAACTCAAGATAAACGCCCCTATCGTAGTAGGCGCCGCAGGTCCGATCCAGATGCCAATCCTGCTTCAGAAGAGCAAGTTGGCGAACAGCAACGGCCAAGTGGGCAAAAACTTTGCCTGTCATCCGACCATGTCGATCACCGGCATGTTTGAGAAAAATATAGACGCCTTCTACGGCGCGACCCATTCGTTATACATGGATAAGTACACCATGCCCGAGGACGGCGGCTATCTCCTGCTGGACGCCATCCAGGACCCGGTAGAAGCTAGCTTCCAGGCCGACCCGGGCACCGGAAAGCCCTACATGTCATACATGTCGAAATACAGGAATACAGTTCGTCTCATCACCCTGATCCATGATCAGAACGTGGGAGAAGTGAACTGGAAGGACGGGGTCAAGGAGATCAAATACTTCGTTGACGATGCGGATTTCGAGATTATGAAAGCAGGCCTTAAAACCAACGCACGGGTACTGTTCGCCGCCGGCGCGAAGTATTTATATATACCAACCTCGCAAAAACTGACGATCGACAGTGAAGACCAGATTGATGCCGTTATTGACGGTCTCGACAATGAGCCGGCGCGCTATCGCTACACCTCTTTCCATCCTCAAGGGACGTGTCGCATGGGCGCAGACCCTAAAACAACCGTGGTGTCACCCAAGGGTGAAACCCATGAGGTCAAGAATCTTTACATCGTGGATGCAAGTCTGCTGCCCACGTCCATCGGCTATAACCCATCCGAAACCGTATACGCACTAGCCCACTACATCAGTGACCAGATAAATCAGGCTCACGCCTGATAAAGACGAAGAGATCGAGGAGTAAAAATGGATAGGTCAGTAACCCCCGTCTGGGAAAAAAATCTGTTCCTGGGCGCATGGCAACTTGGCGAAGGTGAACAAGTTGCAGTTACAGAGCCAGCAACCGGAGAAGTCATCTCGCACCTGATGACCGCTACTCCAGCCGATGTTGATCGTGCTGCCACTTTCGCACAAGCGACTCAACAGCAGTGGATGAATGTTCCTTTTGATCAGAAAGCCGAGATTCTTCGCAAGGCTGCCGCCCTTTTAAAGGAGCGGGCAGAGGAAATCAACGGATGGAATACCCGGGAGTGTGGCTCAATTGCACCGAAGGCCGCATTTGAGCTGCAGTCGACCTATGAGCAAGCGCAAATGGCGGCTGCTCTACCTATGCAGGCCAACGGCAAGATCTTCCCATCCACAACGCCAGGAAAACGAAATTACTGGACGCGCGTGCCCTTGGGTACAGTCGGCGTGATTGCGCCTTGGAACTTCCCAATCCTTCTGGCCATGCGTTCCGTTTTCCCAGCGTTGGCAATGGGTAACTGCGTGATCCTGAAACCCGATCTTAAAAGTGCCATTTGTGGCGGAGCGTTAATGGCTCAGATACTGGAGGACGCTGGGCTACCAGCAGGTGTCTTTCACGTACTGCCAGGCGGGCCGGAAGTGGGCGAAGCACTGGTCGAACATCCGCTAGTCAAAATGATTTCCTTCACTGGCTCTACTGCAGTGGGCAGAAAAATCGGTGAAACCTGCGGCCGGATGCTGAAGAAGGTTGCACTGGAGCTAGGCGGTAATAACGCGCAGATAGTCCTTGGAGATGCTGATCTCGACATCGCCAGCTCGTGCGGGGCCTGGGGTTCATTCTTGCACCAGGGACAGATCTGTATGCAAACTGGTCGTCACTTGGTGCATCAAGACGTAGCACATGAGTACATTGAGCGGCTTGCCGCTAGGGCTAGAAATCTGGTTTGCGGTGATCCACACCAGGAGCAAGTGCATCTCGGCCCGCTGATCAACGACACCCAGGCTCGCCGTGTCGAGGATCTCATTAATCGCTCTCTCGAAATGGGCGCCAGGCTCGTTGCTGGCGGCAAACGCAACGGCAGCTTCTTTGAAGCTACTGTAATCGCCGATGTGACTCCCGACATGCCCGTATTCGCTGAGGAAGTCTTCGGTCCAGTAGCTCCGGTAATGGTCTTCAATTCGGATGCCGATGCCTGTTCGTTGGTCAACCAGTCCCCGTATGGCTTGGCCGCAGCCATTCACTCAGGTTCGACAGAGCGAGCACTCAAGATCGCAGGGCAGCTAAAAGTCGGCATGATCCATATCAACGATCAAACCGTGAACAACGAGTTCCAAGTTCCTTTTGGCGGCATGGGCAGCTCCGGCAACAGCGGTCGTTTTGGCGGCCCCGCTAATATCGAAGAGTTCACTACCAGTCAATGGGTCAGCGTGATGGCCGAGGGCATTCAATACCCGTTCTGAACACCGACCTGCACAAATCAATCTTGGGTGCCTGTCCTCAGCGGGCGACGTGCACTTACCCAAAAGGCTTCATGCCTTTTGGGTTTTTTTATGCCAACTGCCCTATCTGCGACGATCCGTTCATGTCTATGCAATCACTAGATAATCATGTCCAGGAAGCGGATAGCTTCTTAGTCCCTTGACGCCTCTGATGATCCGGCAATAAAAACAATTAGAGATATTGAAATGAGCAGAATAAGAACGGCAACCATTGCAATACTAGCGCTCAGGCTTATCGTCGGACTAAATATAAGTACACTGGCCGCACAGGTTCGGCAATATGCTAAGACTAGCGATCAACTCCTGCCTTTGCTCTTCCATGGCGACACACACGTAAACGCTGTTCAAGGTGGTAATCACGACAAACTCCCCATTCTCAGCAAAGCCGACGACATACGACGTGTGGAATAGGTTTCCATCAACGAAGCGCCCCGTTAGCGGATCCGCTTTGACGTGACGATACACCCACCCCACGCAAACGGTTCGCACCACAAAGGGATCTACCAGCAAGCCTGTCACAGGGAGAGAAAAGCGAGTATCAAACGCCCTTTGCAATAAAGCCGACAACGGATCATTCATGCGGCAAGTCCTTTCGAGTCGGCAGGTCAATATCACTAAGCGGCTGGAAGCCTTTATGGGGCCTCCCGTTAGGTACCAACGACCCCGATGATTTCTTCAAGCGCTGGTTTGGTTTGAAGTCCTGAACGCACGAGATCAGCGAACTGGCACATCATCTGGACGGCGCCGGGATTATCCTGTGCTTGCAGGATAAATGACCTGACCAGGCTCTCCAGAGCTTCGTCCGCCTCGGTGCTCGAGTGATGGACCAACTGAGCAAATCTTTCATGCGCCTGCTGCCCATTGGTGTTCTCATCCAGGCCGAACAGCCTTGAAAAAACAGTCCCCAAAGAACCAGCGAGATGGTGCTCAGGCCGACTCCAGTATCTGCTGATGCCATCTTCCTGCCCTGCCCTCTCAAGCTGCTTTCGTATCTTGTTAGGGATAGTCGCTGATGCCTTGATGCGATTGAAGTACATGTGGCTGGCAAGACTCGACGCATCCTTTACTACCTTCCAGATAACGGACCACAACTGGGAGGTGCTATAGACACGCAAAGCTTGTCTGATCGTGCCTTTGATTCTCTCGACGTCCTCAGATCCGAAGGCGAGATTGTAGATTCGGCACTGGTCTAGAAGGTATCTCGCGGCGTCGCTGGTAGCATAATCAAGCCAAAGATCGAACAAGGCGTCTGGGTTGTTGAACTCTCGCTCCGCGATCCTTCTTATGACGTCCTCCCCCCGCCCATATTTGTCGTCGGCAACTAGGAAAAACTCTGCCTGAGCCCAGCGCATCACAATCTGACCGTTTTCAAGAAAATAGGTCCCTGGCCTTGCCGCGCTAGGCTGATCCAAGATTATCCCTACCTCACGCAGGCGTCTGAGAAAAAAACCGCCATCATAGGGAGCCAGCGCGGCGCATTCATTCTCCCTGAAAGTACCTTTAGTAAGGCGAGGGCCTATTAGAGCGTCCATGGCCAACAGCAGCACACAGATATCATCTGGCAATGCATCGTATGAGATAGTCCTGCAAGCCATGTCATGACTGCGCTTCTGCAACACGCGCTGTAGCTCGGCCTCTTCGGCTTGCTTTATCCGAAGCTCATCTTGCTTGATACGCTCTGCACATGGAGTGCAAGGGCGGATAGAAAGCTCAAATGCTTTTCTCGGCTCATGACGCTTGGTTACCAAGACTGGCCCATTGCAAAGACTGCACTGCTGATTCTCATCATAAGCACGACAATACTTGCGTACATGGCTGCTTATAAAACTTGACTGAGTCAGCTGACGAAAGGGAACCAGACCAGTCACTTTCTCCAAGTACGTACCCGCTTCATCCATTGCCCAGTACCGCTTCGCCAGTTCAATCTCGTCGGGATCCTGGGTTAAAAACTCTAGCCTAACTGCCATTCACAATGCCTTTTTCATTTGGTGCATCTGCCAGTCATACCTCGAGAACCAGAGTCGGGTCAAAACCCTCGACTTCTCCCGGATAGCCTCGCGGATTGCTCACCACCCGAGTACCGTTGATAACGTAATCAACAGGGAAATGGGTGTGCCCGTGGAGCCATAAATCTACTGGCGCTACAATCAGATCATCCCACGCGTTGGCGAAAGCGCCGTCAAGCAGACCGCCTGCATGGGGGCTGCCCTCTAGCGATTTCATTGACGGGGCATGATGGGTGATCACAACTGTCTTGCCGTCAAACGGCGTAGCCAAACACTCTGTGAGCCAGCTCCTACTGGCTAGGGATCGGGCTATGAGATCAGCGGGCTCGATAAAACGGGATTTTTCAGCGCGAATGCATTTGAAGTCTGGGATCGCGTTTTGCGCTGTCCGGGAAGCCTTCTCGGTATTTCCGGTGCTGCTAAAGTCCGTCCACATGGTCATCCCGAGAAACCGAACATTACCTATAACGATTTCTTCGCAATCGAGTATCCAGACGTTATCGCCGGCCGCCGCCCTCATTTTTTGAAGCGTATCCGTTAGGTCGCCGCCGTAAAATTCGTGATTCCCGGGTATATAGATAACTGCACAGTTGAACGCTTCCTCGGCCCAAGTCACACCCATCTGATGGGTGCAGATATCGCCAGCAAGAACCACCACATCAGCGTCATCCACCTCGGGCACAAAGTCTTCACACTCTAAATGCAGATCTGACAACAGATGTATTCTCACGCTAATTTACTTCCCTCTTAACAGCGCCCAGAGCCGGCGACAATAAGATACATATTACTCGTGTCTGAATATAACACTCTCAAACCATGCCCTTTTCTGCGGCTTAACTTTGTCCCGCACAGCACTGAGATCAGCTTCCTTGGCGGGCTCGACATTTATCGCTCTTGCATTACCCTGCCGCTTGTCTCCGTAGCGCATGATGGAGTTGGTTGACTGATGACCCATAATATAAGCGATTGTTTTCGAATCGAGTCCAGATGTTTTTAGATTCGACCCAACTTGGTGCCGCATTGAATACATGCCAGGAACCACCTTCCGTCGCGGCCAAAGCTTCAGACCTTCCGTCCGTATTCGATGCCTTATCGCATCTATAGTAATAGCTGGCTGAGATCTAAGAATGTCGATGCAGTTGGTTATGATATTTTTCGTTGTCTCGTCAGTTATGGTCAACAAACGATCAGCGCCTCTCCCACCGCTGGTTTTCTTTGCGCCCCTGATGAAGAGCGTATCCCCATCAAGCCGCATCTGCTTAAGTTCTGCCGGCCTGGCCCCTGTCTGACTTATAAGGCATACAGCCGCAAACGCTTCTTCGTAGCCAGAATTTCCCAAATGCTGGACTAGGACCACCAAGTCATCATTGGAGAACGACTTGGCTCGACGTGGCTTCGGCTTCTTAACGAGAGTGCTACCCCTGACGGTAACCGGATTCACTACCGCCCTGATCTTATTAGCAGCCTCAGGATGCCCCTTATTTTCAAGGTCAAACGCGATGGCATTTTTCAGCCGCCTGAAATAACCAGGCTGAAAATTCTCTGCGGTTTGAACCAAAGAGTCCCTTATGGCCGAGATACTTAACACCGCGCCATTCATATGACGCAGATAATAATATGCCGCAAGTTTTACATATTGCTTCTTGGTTTGATCGTTCATAACGCACCGATTTCTTTTTATTAGGGCTCTCAGCCGGTTTGTATATGATGAGGGCCTGTTCGGTGCAGAACAAGTTTACAGCTTGCCATCCTTGGTTATATATGAATATAAGCCACGCATAGCATGGAAATATAAATCAATAAGCTATTCAATATACTGTCAGACTTACCCGATTTTTGATGTCAAAAACTCAGCCGCTTCGCGAAAAGGCGTTGTCAAAAATTGCTCGTTCCACTCTCAATTTTTAGACATTTCGCCACCTGAATTCAACACATAAGTGCAACGCTCACCCCTGTATACACTTCGTACGG
>CAXBEU010000028.1:0-51531 GCA_963974865.1 uncultured Pseudomonadaceae bacterium
CTCCACCTTCTTTCAGGTGGACGGGTTTGCCGGCTTCGCCGGGCAAACAAAAAAAACGCACTGCCTAAGCAATGCGTTTTTTCATCAGCGCAAGCGATGCTTAACGGTAAGCTTCAAACAAGCCGGTGGCACCCATACCACCACCCACGCACATGGTCACGATGCCGTAACGCAGGTTGCGGCGTTGCAGTTCGCGAACCAGATGGCCCACCTGGCGTGAGCCGGTCATGCCGAACGGGTGGCCGATGGAAATCGAACCGCCATTGACGTTGTATTTCTCGTTATCGATACCCAGGTAGTCACGGGCATAGAGGCACTGCGAGGCAAAGGCTTCGTTCAGCTCCCACAGGTCGATATCAGCTACCGTCAGGCCACGCGCTTCCAGCAGTTTGGGCACCGAATACACCGGACCAATACCCATTTCGTCGGGCTGGCAGCCGGCTACGGTGAAGCCGCGGAAATACGCTTTTGGCTTCAAGCCTAGTTCCAGGGCCTTTTCCAGACTCATGACCAGCGTCATGGAAGCGCCATCTGACAACTGCGATGCATTACCGGCAGTCACCGAGCCATCGTCGGCAAATACCGGCTTGAGGCTGGAGAGGCCTTCCAGTGTAGTATCAGGACGATTGCACTCATCCACATCTACCACGCCATCGACAATACTGATCTCGCCAGTCTGCTTGTCCTGCACCTGGTATTTGACCTTCATGGGGACAATTTCATCGCTGAACAGACCTTCGGCCTGGGCACGCGCGGTGCGCTGCTGACTTTGCAGCGAATAGGCATCCTGCATTTCGCGGGTGACGTTATAGCGGCGTGCTACCACTTCAGCGGTCTGGCCCATGGGGAAATAGATACCGGGCAGTTGTTCCTGCAAAATCGGGTTGTAGAGGTTGTCGGTATTTCTGCTCTTGGCCGTCATGGTGATCGACTCGACACCACCTGCCACGATTGCATCGGAGCAGCCGGAAGCAATCTGGTTGGCGGCGATAGCGATGGACTGCAGACCGGATGAGCAGAACCGATTAAGCGTCATGCCGGCGGCGTGAATGCCCAGCCCGGAGAGCACGGCAACGTTACGGCCGATGTTGTAACCCTGCGCGCCTTCATTGGAACCAGCGCCGACAATACAGTCATCCACCAGCATGGGATCGATGCCGGTGCGCTCAAGCAGCGCGTTGACGCAGTGGGCAGCCATGTCATCGGGACGGGTGATGTTGAATTTACCGCGAAAGGACTTGGCCAGACCCGTACGGACGCTATCTACAATAACTACATCGCGCATCGTAATACCTCGGCATTGGGTTAAAGGATGGCCCCACCGTCAGGGTGAGGCTGTTCAAAGATCGCAGAGCTTAAGACTGACGCCCCGCGCGGTTAAGCATCATCGGCCTGAGTGATGATGGTCCATACCCCACCAACGCTTAAACCCCAACCAGTCAGATCTTGGCCTGCTCGATCCGCTTGGTAGCCAGCTTGATCATCTCGTCATAGATGACTTGCGGATCAGCCTGCTTGGCAGTCCAGGCCATGCGACCGCTTTCATGCGGCAGGATCATAAAGCGTTCTGCCCCGCTTTCCCGATAAATGATACCCGCCACATCGGCGGCACTGATCGGCGAGCTCTCCAGCAATTTCGCCACCTGCTGTTTGGCCGCCTGGTCCGGGCCGCGAAAGGAATCCAGAAGGTTGGTCTGAAAGAATGAAGGACAGACCACATGCAGCTTGATGCCCAGCGGCTGCAACTCGGCCAGCAGACTTTCTGACAGGGCCACCACGCCGGCCTTGGCCACGTTGTAGTTGCTCATGCCCGGCGACTGCATCAACGCCGCCATCGACGCGATATTGATAATTCGGCCACTGCGCTGACGCATGAGTATCGGCATGAAGGCTTTGCAACCCTTGACCACACCCATCAGGTTGATACTGATCTGCCATTCCCAATCCTCCAGCGACAGATCCCAGAAAAACCCGCCTGAGGAAACGCCGGCATTGTTGATCAGCACGTCGATGCCGTCCATGCGCTCTTCGCAAGTCTGCGCCAGGGCCGCCAGCTGACTGAAATCGCGGACATCGCAGCGCTGCGTAAAGCCATTGCCACCGGCCTGGTCGACCAATTCCAGAGTTTCCTTCAAACCTTCAGGATGCAGGTCGGCGAGTGCCAGCCGCGCTCCAGCCCGCGCATAACAAAGGGCCAATTCACGGCCCAAGCCGCTACCGGCCCCGGTAATCACCACTCGCTGTCCGCCGGAATGCATATTTGCCTGCATGATCACATCCTCTGCTGATCGCGGGCCACCGCACGCGATACATTTATTATTTTTGTATCAGAATTGCCGATAGACTCAGTCTAACCATTCGGCAGGCCTGGGGCAGGAGAATGTGACCATAATAAATTCTGCGAATAGGCTGGCGGCCTTCCTGCTTTGTTATCCTGACCGTGGTCGGCCAGCGGCGTAATTGGCCAGATATACCGATTCCCCCATAGCCTCAATCTGCCCTTCGATAAGCGCTTCGAAAGGTCTGAGCAAGGGCGCGAAGTCAGTGCCCGGCTCGATAAGCTGCAGCGCTTCGACCCCTGCTTCCAGGGTGGAAAGCGCCCCCGCTTTCGGCGCTTTGCGCAGCCGATAGCGGCTATGCAACCCAAGCGGTAAAGCCACCCTGGGCAGCCCTTGCAGAATCGGGTTCAAATACAGCAGTTTGCGTGCCTTGCGCCAGGTTCCGTCCAGCAGCACCAGGCGCCGGGGTCTGGTATCAGCCTCGGCAGCCTTGACCTGCGGCACATCCTCACCGGGAAACAAGAGTTCGGTTTGCCACTGCGGATCGGTCAGGGCGGCATGCCAGGGCGACGCGGGATCAATAGTTTCGGTGATCAACAGATGCGCGCTAGTCAAGCCTGCCACCAGCAGCCGCGCGGTATTCAATGCGTGCCGCTGCTCACTGGGGTGCTGGATGACCAATAGCTGAGTTCGGGCCGTAATGCGGGGTATGAGCGCACACAGGCAATGGGTTGCAGGGCGCAGGCAGTGTTCACAGCGGGAAGGTGCGCGGGGGTTCAAGGAGGTCAAGGCCGTCAGTAGCAGATTACTGCTGATGTTAGCGGCAAAACCGGGGCGTACACAAAAAAAGCGGATGACATGAAAGCCGTCCGCCAAAGGCCTTGCGAGCCATGCACTGCGCCAGGCCCTGGCCGGGAGCGCCAGGACCAAAGATCATTCAGTGGATTTGCTACTCCTGCGCGGTTTTTGGCTATCACGCCAGATAAACCAGACTACGCCGCCCAGAAAAGCGACCATCATCCCTACTGTAACCACACCGGCAATCACTACTTCATCGATAAACATGCGCTTTACTCCTCAGCCATCCATGACTGAAGAGTATCCCTACAATGAATACGGGTTATTGATGCGGATCAATAGTTGCTGTGATTGCCAGCCAGGCGCGACTCTCAGGACTTGCGCGGTTTCTTCTTTTTCTTCGCGGATTTCCCAGCCTTGGCTGGCGATTTCACCGGGATAGGAAAGGCTTTTTCGAAGGCCGAGCGCATTTCTTCCAGGCGCGCGTCGTGCACCACATGCAATCGCTCGCGTCGGCGCTGCTGGAAATCGATAATCGGGGTGTCGGTATCATCTGCCACTGGGATCGTCCGTCGGCTGCTTGTGACAAGGCTCAGCTTAGCACCGCCTCAGACTTGTATGTCAACCAGCAGGCCCTTGCTGGGAAGATCGGCCAGGTCCTGACGGCCCATCGCGGCTGCGGAAGGTTGCCGCCGCGCGCGATTGCGTCGGCGCTCGGGGTAACGCCCCGCATCCCGCTGGCGCCGCTCGCCCACCTCGGCCAGAGCCTCGTGCAGGGGCTCGCTCTCCACCGTCGGCTGTACCGTCCGTTTCGGCCTGATAACATCCTGCTGTGCCCCCACTACGGGAAGCCCGGGAATGAGCATGACTGCCTCTCTATGACCTGATTCCTGATTGCAGGCCTACCATGTAACCAACGCCAATGCGCATCAAGACACGCACGTCTGATTGACCTTTAGCGGGTCACCATCCTTTATATCGACCGCAACTGTTCATTCTTTATCCAAACGAATGTGACAAAAGTCCTATTTTTCGCAAAGACTTATAAAAGTGTGCAAATGGGTTCGCATATAGTCGGGCAGGTCCAGCATGTCAGCGGCGGTTTCTGCGCGGGGGTGGATCGGTTAATATGATCGCCTTTTTCGAATGGGCAGGAGAGTGGCATGACGGTTTATACCCCGGGGCAACGCTGGGTCAGTGACAGCGAATCGGAACTCGGATTAGGTACGCTGCTGTCACAGGACGACCGTTTGCTGGTCATGCTGTTTCCGGCCAGTGGTGAAACGCGTCATTACGCGCTGCGCAATGCGCCGCTGACCCGCGTGCGCTTCAGCCCCGGGGACAGCATCAGCCACCATGAAGGCTGGCTGCTGACGGTGTCGGATGTACGCGAGGAGAACGGCCTGCTGATCTACAGCGGTTTGCGTGACGACGGCAGCGCCGCGGAATTCCAGGAAACCATGCTGGATAACTTCATTCAGTTCCGGTTAGCCAGCGACCGTCTGTTCGCCAGCCAGATTGACCCCCTGCCCTGGTTCAGTCTGCGCTATGAAAGCCTTCGGCATTACTGCCGCATTCAGCAATCACCGCTGCTCGGCCTGGCCGGTGTGCGCACCCAGCCCATCGAGCATCAGCTGCATATCGCCAAGGACGTGGCCGACCGTATTGCACCCCGGGTCCTGCTGGCTGACGAAGTGGGCTTGGGCAAAACCATCGAGGCCGGCCTGATCATCCATCGCCAACTGCAGATGGGCCGGGTCCGCCGGGTGTTGATCGTGGTACCGGAAAACCTCCAGCATCAATGGCTGGTAGAGATGCGCCGTCGCTTCAATTTGCGCTTTGCGCTGTTCAACCTGGACCGCTGCCAGGGCGCTGAGGACAACCCGTTCGAAGAAGAGCAATTGGCACTGGTATCGCTGGAGTTCCTGCTCGACAACCCCTTCGCCCGCCAGTGTCTCGAGGCCAGCGACTGGGACATGCTGGTGGTTGACGAAGCCCACCACCTGGTCTGGCACGAGGATAACCCCAGCGCGGAATACACACTGATTGAGGACCTGGCAACGCGCATTCCAAGCGTGCTGCTACTGACAGCGACTCCGGAGCAACTGGGTCAGGCCAGCCATTTCGCCCGGCTGCGCCTGCTTGATCCTGATCGCTTTCATGATTTGCAGGCCTTCCGTGACGAAACCGCCAGCTACCGCCCGGTGGCCGAAGCCGTGCAGTCACTGCTTGATGATGCGCCCTTGAATAGCAACGAGCGCCAGGCCATCAGCCAATGGCTCGGCGGTAGCGCCGACCCGTTACTTGATCAATTGGCAACATCAGCGGACAGCGCCACGCAAGCACGTGACAGCCTGGTCCGTCAGTTGCTGGACCGGCACGGCACCGGCCGGGTGCTGTACCGCAATACCCGCGCAGCTATCGCCGGCTTCCCCGAGCGCGACCTGCATCAATATGCGCTGCCCTGCCCCGACGTGTACCAGGACCTGGAAGGACGCAGCGCTCTTTACCCTGAAGTCAGCTTTCAGGATCAGTTGGAAAGCGCCGAATCACCCTGGTGGCTTGAAGATCCGCGGGTCGAGTGGTTGATCGACACGCTGAAGATGCTCAAGCGCAGCAAGGTACTGGTGATCTGCGCCCATGCTGAAACGGCAATGGACCTGGAGGGCGCATTGCGCGTCATGAGCGGCATTCCGGCTACCGTCTTTCACCAGGGCATGAGCATTATCGAGCGTGACCGCGCCGCCGCTTTCTTTGCCGAGGAAGAATTTGGCGCTCAGGTAATGATCTGCTCGGAGATCGGCAGCGAGGGCCGCAACTTCCAGTTCGCCCATCACCTGATCATGTTCGATCTACCCACCCATCCGGATCTGCTGGAACAGCGGATCGGCCGCCTGGACCGGATCGGGCAGCAGCAACGCATTCAGATCCATGTGCCCTATATCGAAGATACCGCGCAGCAGTATCTGTTCGATTGGTACCATCAGGCCTTGAACGCCTTTGAAGCCACCTGCCCGACCGGCAACGCGATTCAGCACCAGTACGGCACCGAACTGCTGCAGCAACTGGATCACCCCGAGGCCAGCGAATGGCTGCAGTTACTCGAGAAAGCCCGCGCCAGCCGGCTGGCACTGGAGCAGGAGATGCACAACGGCCGTGATCGGCTGCTGGAGATCCACTCCCGTGGTCACGGCGATGCGCGGCAGATGATGACCCGGATTGACCGCCAGGATAACGACCCGCAACTGGCTATCTATATGGAGCGTCTGTTCGATGTATTTGGCGTCGACAGTGACGATCACTCCGACAATGCCCTTGTGCTGCGCCCAGGCGAGCGCATGCTGGATGCGGGCTTTCCGCTCGGCGACGACGAGGGCGTAACCATCACCTATGACCGCGACACGGCCCTGTCCCGCGAGGATATGCAGTTCATCACCTGGGAACACCCGATGCTGCAAGGCGGGATGGATCTGGTGCTGTCCGGCAGCATGGGTAACAGCGCAGTGGCCGTGCTCAAGAACAAGGGTCTGAAACCCGGCACCCTGCTGCTCGAATGCCTGTTTGTCAGCGAGGCCATCGCGCCAAGAGCGCTGCAACTGCAGCGTTATCTGCCGCCCACGCCAGTCCGCTGCCTGCTGGATGTCAATGGCAACGACCTGGCCGCCAAGGTCAGCTTTGACACACTGGACGGGCAACTGGATAGCGTACCCAAGCATCTGGCCAGCAAGATTGCCAAAAGTCAGCGCGATGTGGTGCAGGCCATGCTCAATCAGGCCGAAGTGGTCGCGGACGTGCAGCACCGGCGGTTGGTAGAACAGGCCAGCCAGCGCTTCACCCTGGATCTGGATGAGGAAATCGAGCGACTCAACGCGTTGAGGGCAGTCAACCCGCTGGTACGCACCGATGAGATCGACACCCTCGCCCGGCACAAGACCGAAGGCCTGGCGCAATTGGGCCATGCCAAGGTCAGGTTGGATGCTATCCGTATGCTGGTGGTCGGCTGACCGATTGGCAGCGGATCAGAGCGGGCAGAGTAATCCGAGAAAACGCTGTAACTCTTCGCTCTTGGCCATCGCGTCGCGGTGGCCCAGGGCAATCAGCTCCTGACAATAGGCAGCCTCAAAGAGCAGGTAGCTGACCACACTACCGCCGGATGCCCGAGTTGCGCCGCTGCCACGCAAAAAGGTACGTATTGGCGTCGGCAGGCTGTGCCGATGGCGGGCGGCGATGAGGTCCAGCGGCTCGCTGGGCGAGATAATCAGCACCTCCACCTGCTGCACGCCCTTGCCATGCTCCCTTGCGCCCCGCGGCAGGTAGCCGGCCAGGCGATTCATCCGCTCCAGCAACTCCAGATCGGTTTCCAGATTATCGACAAAGGTGCTATTGAGCAGGTGCCCGCCTATCTGCGCCAAGGTCGGCGGAAAGGCGCTGCGCACCCGCGGCCCGCGCCGGCCAGCGGCCGGATCATTGGCCAGATTATCCGAGACCCCCACCACCAGCACGCGATCAGCCCCCAGATGCAACGCCGGACTGATAGGTGCCCGCTGGCGCACCGCGCCGTCGCCAAACCACTCGCGGTTGAGCTGCACAGGCGCAAACAGCAAGGGTATGGCGGAAGAGGCCATCAGATGATCAAGCCCCAGCGGAGTTTGTACACCGACGCGGCGGTGCCTGTTCCAGGGCATAATGCGCTCATGGCCCTGATAGAAGCACACCGACTCCGCTGACTGATAGCCAAAGGCGCTAACCGATACCGCACGCAACTGGCCGCTAAGCAGCGACTCCTCGATCTTGCCAAAATGCAGACTCTTGCCCAACAGATGCCGCAGCGGCCGGTTATCCAGCAGCGAACTGGGTTGCTTGCTACCAACCCCCATCAGATTGGCGCCTGTCCAGCGCAGCGCCTGAGCCAGTACCCCAGGCCAGTCGGTCCGATAGACCTGATGGCAGCGGAAGTTGGACCACACCGCCTGCATGCGCTGCACGGCATAGTTGAAGTCGGTCGCATTGGTCGCCAGGGCCAGCGCATTGATTGCGCCAGCCGAGGTACCGCAAATCACTGGAAAGGGGTTGAGACTGTTATCGGGCAAAAGCTCGTTGATCGCTTGCAACACACCCACCTGATAAGCCGCACGCGCACCACCGCCGGACAACACCAAACCGGTGGTGCCCGGCGCGCAGGCCTGACGATGCGGGCTCTGGTCCGTCACCGACGGTCCCGGCGGCGCTTGCTCTTTTTCGCATAAGGACGCTCTTCGCCCTCAGGGCGGGTCTTGAAGCGCCGATGCACCCACATATATTGCTCCGGCTGCGCCAGAATGGCCTGCTCGACCCATTGGTTGATACGTAACGCGTCCGCCACCTCATCGGGGCCAGGAAAGTCCGCCAGCGGAGGATGGACTGTCAGCTTGTAACCATGAGCGCCCGGCAAACGGGTCTGGGTAAAGGGAATCACCCGCGCCTTGCCCAGGCGCGCGAACGTACTGGTGGCCGTGACGGTGGCGGCCTGCACGCCAAACAGCGGCACAAAGACGCTCGCCTTGCGCCCATAATCCTGATCGGGTGCGTACCAGATTGCTCGTCCGGCGCGCAGGGACTTGAACATCGCCCGCACATCTTCACGCTCGATCGCAACGGCATCGGCGTTATGCCTTTCACGCCCGTGGCGTTGCACAAAGTCAAAAGCCGCATTGCGATGCTCGCGGTACATGCCGTCAATGGTCGCTTGCTGGCCGAGCAGCGCAGCGCCCAGTTCCAGGGTGGTGAAATGCAGCGACATCAACACCGCGCCCTGCCCTTGCGCTCTGGCTTGTTCAAGGTGCTCCAGCCCCTCGATCCGCGCCAGTTTCGCCAATCGCGCCTTGGGCCACCACCAGGCCATGGCCATTTCAAACAGGGCGATGCCATTGGAGGCGAAATTGGCCTTGAGCACTTCCTGCCGGCGGGCTTCAGTCCAGTCTGGAAAGCACAGCTGCAGATTCACCTGGGCAATCATCCTGCGCTCCGGCATCGCCCAGTACATCCCCCAGCCCAGAGCCCGGCCCAGCCACAACAGAACCCGGTAAGGAAGACGCACCAGCAACCACAGACAACCCAGACCCAGCCACAGCGGCCAATAGCGCGGATGCGTCAGGCTGGAAGAAAAAACCGAACTGCTCATAAGGAACTGCCCATAAGAGAAACGTCACCAATTAAAAAGGCATTCTACCCAAGCAGCGCACTGCTTGCGATCAGCGCGGCCAATCTATATAAGTGTGCGCACTAACTGTGCTCTGTGGACCTAACATGACTGTTGATACAAACCTCGACCTGCTCGAACAAGATCCGGTATTCAATCTCAAGGGCGGCATGCTGACCGTTACCGTGATTGAAGTGGTGCGCCTGGATACCGGGCGCTTCGCCAAGCAACTGGCGGAAAAGAAAGAGCAAGCGCCGAATTTCTTCAGCGACACCCCTGTGGTGATCAGCCTGGAAAAACTCGACGCCCATATGAACCTGAGCACCCTGGCGGGCTTGCTGCAGATCTGCAAGAACCACGGGCTGTTGCCCGTCGCCCTGCGTGGCTCCGAGAACTTCCGCCCCTTGGCGCAACAGAGCGGCCTGGTACTGATGCCGCCCGGCCGTGGTCGTGAAAAGCCGGTGGAAGTGGCTGCACCAGAGCCCCAGGCAGCGCCCGACCCTGTCGCAGAGGCTGTGCAGAGCGGTTCAGCGCAGAACAAGATCATTACCCAGCCGATACGCTCCGGCCAACAGGTCTACGCCCCAGGCGGTGACCTGGTAGTGCTGGCGCCGGTCAGTGCCGGGTCGGAATTGCTCGCCGATGGCAATATCCACGTTTACGGGCCCCTGCGCGGCCGCGCGCTCGCCGGCGTCAGGGGCAATACCGAGGCGCGGATCTTCTGCCACTCACTGGAGGCCGAGCTGGTGTCGATCGCCGGCCATTACAAAACGGCCGAGGATCTGCGCAAGAGTCATTGGAAGCTGGCGGCGCACATCAGCCTGGACGGTGACAGCTTGAAGATAGCGGCCCTATGACTGATACTGTGCAACCATTACGGGGTCCCCCGCCAGCTGTAGCCTGAGCCGATTTTCAGGCAGAAGCGAAACCTCTTTGCCGTGCTGTTGTCAGGTCTTTGACACTAGCTTTGACACTACAGGCAACAACAGCATTTGCACCCCCATTAAACTACCGGACAGGAAGGTCATTTTGGCTAAAGTTATTGTCGTCACCTCAGGTAAAGGCGGCGTGGGCAAAACCACTACCAGCGCTGCCATTGGTACCGGACTGGCTCTGCGCGGATTCAAGACTGTCATCGTCGACTTCGATGTTGGCCTGCGTAATCTGGATTTGATCATGGGCTGTGAACGCCGCGTGGTTTATGACTTCGTTAACCTGATCAACGGTGATTCGAACCTGAATCAGACCCTGATCAAGGACAAGCGCTGTGACAAGCTGTTTATCCTGCCCGCCTCGCAAACGCGCGATAAAGATGCGCTGACCGAAGAAGGTGTGGAGCGCGTTCTGAACGAGTTGAAGGAAACCTTCGATTTTATCGTTTGCGACTCACCGGCCGGCATTGAAAAAGGCGCGCATCTGGCCATGTATTTTGCCGATGAAGCCGTTGTCGTGACCAATCCCGAAGTCTCCTCTGTACGTGACTCGGACCGCATGCTCGGCCTGCTGGCCAGCAAGTCGCATATGGCCGAGAAAGGCGAGAAGATCAAGGAACACCTGCTGCTTACGCGTTACAACCCAGAGCGTGTGGAAAACGGTGAAATGCTCTCGGTCAGCGATGTGGAAGATATTCTCTCCATTCCGCTGCTGGGTGTGATCCCTGAATCCCAGGCGGTACTGAAGGCGTCCAACCAGGGCGTACCGGTCATCATGGACGAAGCCAGCGATGCAGGTCAGGCCTACGGTGACGCGGTTGACCGCCTGCTGGGCCAGGAAAAGCCGCACCGGTTTCTTGAGGCACAAAAGAAAGGCCTGTTGCAGCGCCTGTTCGGAGGTCGCTAATGAGTCTTTTTGACTACTTCCGTGACCGCAAGAAAACAACCTCCACCGCCTCTGTAGCCAAAGAGCGTCTGCAGATCATCGTCGCCCATGAGCGTGGCCAGCGTTCGCAGCCCGATTACCTGCCGCAGTTGCAGCAGGAAATTATCGACGTGATCAGCAAGTACGTGAAAATCGACCGCGATCAGGTTCATGTTGCCCTGGACAACCAGGATGACTGCTCGATCCTGGAGCTCAATATCACCCTTCCTGAGCGTCCCTGAGCCGGGATTCCCAGTAATGCAGCGGCACCCTGCGGGGTGTCGTGACGACCCAGCTGTGGTGAGTCCATGCCCCTGACCCATATCCGCATCCTGCATGAGGATCCGGCCTTCCTGATCGTGTGCAAACCGTCCATGCTGCTATCGGTACCTGGCCGTGCCGACGATAACAAGGACTGTCTGATCACCCGCTTGCAGGAAAACGGCTACCCCGAAGCCCGCATAGTTCATCGTCTGGACTGGGAAACCTCCGGGTTACTGGTGCTGGGGCGCAATCCCGACAGCCACCGCGAGCTGTCACGGCAGTTCCATGACCGGGAAACGCAAAAGGCCTATATTGCCCTGTGCTGGGGCCAGCCAGACGCAGACTCGGGCCATATTGACCTGCCACTGCGCTATGATCCGCCCAACAAGCCCAGGCATATAGTCGATCACGAGCTGGGCAAGCATGCGCAGACCTTCTGGCGCGTTCTGCAGCGCCATAGTGATCACTGTCGGGTGGAGTTGACGCCGATCACCGGGCGCTCGCACCAGTTGCGCGTGCATATGCTGTCGATTGGTCATCCTTTGCTCGGCGACCAGTTATATGCCCATGATCAAGCGTTGGCCGCCTGCCCCAGGCTGGCTTTGCACGCCGCGCAATTGGGTATTCATCATCCGGTGACCGGGGAACACATGCTTTTCGACAGCCCTGCCCCCTTCTGACCTGCGACATACGCGAGGACATTGTATGACTCACACTGCGAGCAACCAGGCGCTGGCCGATTTTATCCAGGCCTCCCCAACGCCCTTTCATGCCACGCAGCAATTGGTGCAGCGCCTCAGCGCCGCTGGCTATCAACACCTTGATGAACGCGCCGACTGGACGCTGGAAGACGGCGGCCGCTATCTGGTGACCCGCAACGACTCATCGCTGATCGCCTTCAGCCTGGGGCGTGCTGCCGAGTTGCACAAGGGCTTGCGCCTGGTCGGCGCGCATACCGACAGCCCATGCCTGAAGGTTAAACCGCAACCGGAAATGCAACAGCAGGGGTTGTGGCAGCTAGGTGTGGAGGTATATGGAGGAGCGCTGCTTGCACCCTGGTTTGATCGCGATCTATCTCTGGCCGGCCGTGTCACCTTCCGCGCTGCAGAAGGCTTGCTGAGCAGTCGGCTGATCGATTTCAAGCGCGCCATTGCGACCATTCCCAGCCTGGCGATTCATCTCAACCGCGGCGTTAACGAAGGTCTGGCGATCAATGCCCAGACCGACCTGCCGCCGGTGCTTGCTCATTGTCATGAACCGGCCATGCAACTACGCGAACTGCTCAAGCAGCAGTTGCTGGAGCAGCATCCGGATTGCGCCGTTGATCAGGTCCTGGACTACGAGTTGAGCTTCTATGACACCCAGCCGCCAGCCACCCTGGGATTAAATGGCGACTTCTTCAGCTCCGCGCGACTGGATAACCTGCTGTCCTGCCATGCCGGGCTGAGTGCGCTGCTTGAGAGTGATGGAGAGCAGGCCTGCCTGCTGGTCTGCACCGACCACGAGGAAATAGGCTCGAGCTCCGCCTGTGGCGCTGACGGCCCCTTCCTTGAGGATGTGCTGGCACGGCTCTTACCCGACAATGCCGAGCGCGTGCGGGCCCTACAGCACTCTGTTCTGGTGTCTGCCGACAATGCCCATGCAGTGCACCCCAACTTTGCCGACCGGCATGACGAGCGCCATGGCCCCAAACTGAATGCCGGGCCGGTGATCAAGGTCAACAGCAACCAGCGTTATGCCACCAGCAGCGAGACGGCCGCACTATTCCGCCACCTGTGTCATCAGGCGGGTGTTCCCGTGCAGAGTTTTGTAGTGCGCAGCGACATGGGTTGTGGCAGCACCATCGGCCCGATTACAGCCAGCCGACTAGGCGTTAAAACCGTGGATATCGGCGTGCCAACCTTTGCCATGCACTCGATCAGAGAGCTCGCGGGCAGCCAGGACGCCGCCTATCTGATCAAAGTACTGAAGCACTTCTATAACAGTCAGCAGTTGATCTGACCTAGCGTTTGACGTGCGCTAAAAGAAGGCCCGCGGTAGACCAGAAATCTGACCGCGGGCCTTCGTTTCATTACCGTTTATTCAGTCACTCCTTGACCAGAATCACCTTGCCGACAATCTTGTCTGCTGCCAATTCGGCAAAGGCCGCATCAGCCTGTTCGAAGCTGAAGGTCTTGGCCACCATGGGTTTCAACTCACCCTCGGCGAACAATGGCCAGAGCCGCTCTTCCATCCGCGCCAGCAACTCGGCCTTGTAGTCGGGGCTACGGGTGCGCAAGGTAGACCCGGTCAGTTGAATACGCTTGGCCAGCAACTTGCCCAGATCCAGCTTGGCATCTCGGCCACCCATCAGACCAATCACCACCCAACGGCCGTCCAGCGCCAACAGATCCAGATGATGCTCGGCGTAAGTACCGCCCACCGGATCCAGCACCACATTGAACGGGCCTTCAGGCTGCAACGCCATGATACCGTTCTGGCGCAGCGCGCCGCCCGATGCACCCAGCGCCTTGCAGGCTTGCAGCTTGTCTTCACTGCTCAAGGTTACCCAACAAGGGTTACCCAGCGCCTTGCATATCTGTATTGCAGCTGTACCCACGCCACTGGCGCCCGCGTGGATCAACACCTTGTCACCCGGCTGCAGCGCACCCAGCTCGACGATATTCAGCCAGGCGGTGGTAAACACCTCAGGCAGCGCCGCCGCTTCAGCCCAGTCCAAGCCGGCCGGCACCGGCAGCAGATGACGGCCATCTACTACCACCTCCTCGGCCATACCGCCACCTGCCAGCAGGCCGCACACCCGGTCACCTACAACCCAGCGGCTGTCGCCCTTGACCTCAGTGACCGTACCGGCACATTCCAGGCCCAGCACCGGCGTTACACCAGCGGGTGGCGGATACATGCCGGCCTTTTGCAACAAATCAGCACGATTCAGTCCAGCGGCTGCAACGGCCACTCGTACCTGACCTTCCTGCAGCTCTACTGCGGGCTGTTCGCGCCATTCCAGGGAGCCCCCCTCGGCTTGCAATCCTCTCACGGTGCCTCCATAGTGAAATATGAGTTAATCAAAACGGGAACTCAGGCTCCCGTATTGCGCCTAAACTGGCAAGCATGAATTCCATCTAATTCCGGATACTCAATTTTGATGAAACGCTTCAACAGTCTGCGTACTACTTGCTTCGTCGCGCTCTTCGCTTTTGGCACTACTGCCATCGCCGAAGATCAGCCGGCCACCCTTGACCTGGATAGCATTCAGCCAACGCGCGATCAGATGGTAGCCAGCTTGAACACGGTAGAGCTGCTGCGGCGTCATCATTACAACCGTATTCGCCTGGACGATGCTTTGTCGAGCGACATTTTCGACGGTTATATGCGTCAATTGGATCCGCAGCGCAGCCTGTTTACTGCGGAGGACATCAAGGCCTTTGAGCAGTACCGCTACCGCCTTGACGACCTGTTGCTGGCTGGCGATCTGAGTGTCGGGTTTGCAATGCACAAGCGCCAGATCGAGCGTTTGAGCCAACGCCTGGATTTTGCCGGCAGCTTGCTGGAGGAAGACCTGGAAACGCTGGATTTCAGCTCTGACCAGAAGATCCTCGCTGACCGCAAAGAAGCCGCATGGGTAATGACCGATATCGATCTGCTGCAGCTTTGGCGCAACCAGATCAAGGATGAGGTATTACGCCTGAAACTGGCCGGGCGCGACATGGACGGCATCAAGGAACTGCTGAGCAAGCGCTACAAGGGCCAGCAGCTGCGCCTAAACCAGACGCGTAGCGAGGACGTGTTCCAGAACTACATCAACGCCTTTGCCCAGGTTTATGATCCGCACACCCAATATATGTCGCCAGAAAACGCGGAAAACTTCGACATCAACATGAGCCTGTCGCTCGAAGGCATTGGTGCGGTACTGCAAAGTGATGACGAATTCACCAAGATCGTGCGCCTGGTACCTGCGGGCCCCGCAGCCAAGAGCCAGAAACTCGCGCCCGCTGACCGGATCATTGCCGTCGGCCAGGAAGAGAAGGACATGATCGACGTCGTGGGCTGGAGACTCGACGAAGTGGTCAAGTTGATCCGCGGCCCCAAGGGCTCCAACGTGCGGCTTGAGGTGATCCCCGCCAGCAACCCACCCACCGACCTCACCAGCCGTGAAGTGGTACTGGTCCGCGAAGCGGTCAAACTGGAAGATCAGGCAGCAGCATCATCTATCCTCAGGTTTGGCAGTGGCGAGAACGAGCAACGCATTGGCGTTATTGAAGTGCCGGGCTTCTATATCGACTTCAAGGCACAACGCAATGGTGATCCGAACTATCGCAGCACCACCCGTGACGTGCGTCGCCTGCTGGAAGAAATGGAAGCTGAAAACGTCGATGGTCTGGTATTTGACCTGCGCAACAATGGTGGTGGCTCACTCCAGGAAGCGACTGAACTGACCGGACTCTTTATTGATCAAGGCCCGACCGTTCAGGTGCGTGATACTCAAGGCCAGATCCAGGTGCTTGACGACACTGACGCGGGTATCTCCTACAGTGGCCCCATGGCCGTTCTGGTCAACCGTTTGTCTGCCTCCGCATCGGAAATTTTCGCCGGCGCGATGCAGGATTATGGCCGCGCGCTGGTGGTGGGCGAACCGACCTTCGGCAAGGGCACCGTACAGTCCATCCAGCCGCTGAACCATGGCGAGCTGAAGCTGACCCTGGCCAAGTTCTACCGTGTCTCTGGGCAGAGCACGCAGAACCGCGGCGTCGTGCCGGATATTACCTATCCGTCGCTGCTCGACACCACTGAAATTGGTGAAAGCTATCTGCCCCGCGCATTGCCCTGGGACACCATCCCCCCGGCCGACTATGCCATTGATCGACAGCTATCTCCGCTGCTTCCGCAACTCAGCGAGCGCCATCAGGAACGTGCCACCAATGATCCGGACTTCACCTACACGTTGGCGCGTGTGGAACTTGATCGCGGCATGAAGGAGCGTGAATACCTGCCGTTGAATGAAACCATGCGCCGCGAGCAACAGGATGCCTTTGATAATACTTTGCTGGAGCTGGAAAACCAGCGTCGCAAGGCGCGGGGCGAGGAACCGCTGGCTGAGCTGGAAGAAACCGATCCGCTGCTCGAACTCAGCGCAATAGCCGATGAGGAAAAAGACGCCGAGGATGATCCCTTCCTGAGCGAAACCGGGCAGATCCTGATCGATCTCCTGGAACTTCAGCAGCAGGTCGCCAAGGCCAGCTAACCCCCCAGGGGCAAACCCGTGACCGGCAGGTTGCGGGTTTGCCTGATCTCCTTCACTGTCTACCCTTACCCCTCCACCTCCCCTCCATTACAGTCCGAACAATGACCTGAGCAATCAAGTGGTGGCCATTTGACGCACCGTTGGCCTTCCAAGCCGATATTGATATCGCTCAAACGGCCTTCAGCAGGCATGCCTTCGTCGGAAAAACAGTTACCCACAGCATCTGTGGATAAGTCTGTGTACAAGGTAGGGGGAAGAGGCCAGAAGCCTTGGTAGATGCGGAGCTGGCTAAACTGAATGTTTTTTAACCAAATAAAAAACACTTTAAAAACATGGAGTTAAGAAGAGGGCAAGGCGGGCTAAATAAATCCTAATCAAGGATTGAGTGTTACCGGAGAATGTGCATAACAGTAACACTCCAAGGCTGAAACGCTCTGGTTCCAGCCTTGGAAAGTGTTACTCGACGGGTTGTTACTCGTCGCCTTGAATACCCAACAGCTCCATCTCGAATACCAGTATGGAGTTAGGTGGGATCACCGGGCTCGGGCTACGTGCGCCGTAGGCCAGCTCGCTTGGGATAGTGACTTTCCACTTGTCGCCAACGCTCATTAGCTGCAGGGTCTCAACCCAGCCTGGAATCACACCATTGACCGGCAGCTCAACGGGCTCGCCACGGCTGACAGAACTGTCAAACACCGTACCGTCCAGCAATTTGCCCTCGTAGTGCACCAGAACCACATCATCTTCAGCAGGCTGCTCGCTGCCTTCGCCTTCAGTAATCACTTCGTACTGCAGGCCAGAAGCTGTAGTAGTAACGCCTTCACGCGCTGCGTTGTCTGCCAGGTAGTCTTCGTTGACCTTGAGCGCTTCCGCCGCCAGATCAGTACTGCGCTGCTCCGCGCGGGTCTGCAGTTCAGTGAAGGCTGCAGTCAGCTCTTCTTCACTCAGACGCGGATCGCTACCAGCCAGCGCATCCTTCATGCCCTGAGCCAGCGCTTCGGGATCTATATCATCAAGACCATCGTTGAGCAGACTTTCACCCATATTCAGGCCGATACCGTAGGAGGCCTGCTGGATGGAACTCGTCAGGTCCGGCTCTTTCTCGCCACAGCCCGCCAGGGCGAGAATACTGAATGCAACGCTGGCTGCCAGTAAATTACGCTTCATGCTTACCTCAATCGATGGGCCCGGTTCGGGCGAAATAAAACCCCGAGCTTAGCAGGGGTTCTGGCGGCAGGCTACCAGCACCAATGCAAACTCCCCCGCAATTACCAACGTTGCCCTTAAACGCCCCGCCATCACATGGAAAATCATTGCACTTAATGCCCCACCTTCTCTCCAACGCTTTAGACATAGCACCCTGAGTAGCGGTGCTGGCTCAACCCGAACAGGAGAACGTGATGAGAGACACTGTGACCGACTCAGACATATCGCCCGCCCAAACCCTGGCGGATAACCTCGAGATGGTTGCTCTCCCGGTATTTCAGGAGGCTTGTCGCTATGCCGTTAGTCAAAGCCTTGAAGCTCAGGTGCACTTCGACAGGGTTGATGCTCTCGTCACTCAATTAAGCCTGACGGTATCCCGTACCGAGGACCATACGGCCAGTACTTATCGGATAACCACCCAGGAACATAATCAATGTGTGATTCATGA
This sequence comes from uncultured Pseudomonadaceae bacterium, assembly GCA_963974865.1. Taxonomy (GTDB): domain Bacteria; phylum Pseudomonadota; class Gammaproteobacteria; order Pseudomonadales; family Pseudomonadaceae; genus Halopseudomonas. Next base: position 18,273 of record CAXBEU010000028.1, read on the forward strand.
GCACTACTATGCGCCCGATCAATCGACCAGCCGGGAAGAGACCGATCCCAGCGCGTTGAATGACATGATCATGGACAGCCGGATGGAAGCCTTTTTCAGCAGAGCTTTCGGTTTGCTTCTGCCCTACCTCAAGGAGCGCCATCCGCCGGGATTCTAGCCGCGCCCATTTCAAGAGCAAATACAGCCTGGCCCATTGAATAGAGGGGGTTGTAATTCCACTGACAAAAACCACGCCAGCCCGCGCCATACCGCCGTCTCCCGCCAAAAGTTCAACCTATTTATTTGCCTTTGCGGTTAAAAATTAACCGCAACTTTTGAATTACTGCCGAGTCATTTTTATACGGGCAGTGTTTCAACCTGTTACGCGTCCCCACACCGATCTAGTAACACCACGTATGACGACTATTGATCAATCTTGCAGCGTATTGCGCTGCTCGGAGGATGGCAGCATGGGCAAGGCTTTGACCGCATCAACTCTCGACAGCACTTCTTTGGATAGCGCTTATGACTCTGGGATCAAGGGGCCTGCTGCGCCAGCCGCATTTCAGCTTCCCAAGGACATACTGCCCATCCATAGAAAGAAAGTGTTGTTCGTCACCTCTGAACTGGCTGACCTGGTAAAGGTCGGCGGCCTGGGTGATGTGTCGGCAGCTCTGCCCAGAGCCCTGTCGCGTTATCACTGGGTCAGAGTCATGGTGCCCGGCTATCCGCAGGTGATGAACAGCGGCCATGCGATCCAGGTCATAGCATCGCTGCCAGGGTATGCTGCACTTCCGCCCTGCCAGATCGGTCGCATGACGCTGGCGGACGGTCTGACGCTGTATGTGGTGATCTGCCCAGAGCTCTATGAGCGCCCAGGCACCCCCTATGGTGATGCCAACAGCCAGGATTGGCCGGACAATCATATCCGCTTCGCTCGCTTTGGCCTGGCTGCCGCCGCTCTGGCCTCTGGTGAAGTCTGTCCGAGCTGGCAGCCAGATCTGGTCCACGCCCATGACTGGCCTGCCGCCCTGGCACCGGCCTATATGGCCTGGCAGGGCCAGCAAACACCCTCGGTTTTCACCGTTCACAACCTGGCCTATCAGGGGCTGTTTGATCTGCGCTGCGCTACCGAGCTGGGCCTGCCTGACGATGCCCTGTCCCCTGAGGGACTGGAGTTCTACGGAAAACTGTCCTTCCTCAAGGCCGGCATCAACTATGCCTCGCATATCACCACGGTTAGCCAGACCTACGCTCAGGAGATTACCCAGCCGGCATTGGGTTGCGGGCTGGATGGGCTGCTGAGCCTCAAGGCCAGCGAACAGAAGCTCAGCGGCTTCGTCAATGGCATAGATGAGTGCTGGAACCCGATAACCGACTCCTATCTGGTGGAAAATTTCGCTGCTGGTGAATGGGACAGGAGAACGGCCAATACCCGCTACGTGGAGACGCTGTTTGATCTGCCTGCATCGGAAGGGCCACTGTTTGCCGTGGTATGCCGGCTGGTGGAGCAAAAAGGTCTGGACCTTCTGCCTGATGTGATCGAGCAAATCATTGCCGCTGGCGGCAGGCTGGCGGTACTCGGTCAGGGGCAACCCGAACTGGAGGAGATGATCAGCCAGTTGGCTCAGCGTTACCCGCTGCATGTGGCTTTCCGCCGCGGCTTCAATGAAGCTGACGCAAGGCGGATGTTTGCCGGCAGCGACTTCCTGCTTATGCCCTCGCGCTACGAACCCTGCGGGCTCAGCCAGAGCTACGCACAATGCTTTGGCTCATTGCCGATTGGGCATCGCACGGGCGGATTGGCCGATACCATTGAAGATGATCAAACCGGTTTTCTGTTCGACCAGATGACCCCAACCAGCTTCGCTGGTGCGATAGAACGCGCTATGAACACCTATCTATTGCCGGACCTGCTGGACGCCATGCGCCGCAAGGCTATGCAGGCGCCGCGCTATTGGCAGCAGACCGCCAAGCCCTACGCCGAGCTCTATCACCATCTGGCAGAGAGCTCGCTGGCCAGCAGTCTGACGCTGCCTGGCCGCAGCAAGCGAGCCTGGGCGCTGTGAGGCACGGTCACGGTGCCCGCCTGCAGCCCGATGGGAGCGCACGTTTTTCGCTCTGGGCGCCAGACGCGCAACAGGTCGAGCTGACCCGCGATGGCCAGCCCAATCTGCCCATGCAGGCAGAATCCGACGGCTGGTTTACCGCACATGTCAGTAACGCGGCGGGGCTGGAGTATCGCTATCTTGTCGACAACAAGCTGAACATTCCCGACCCGGCCTCACGCTGGCAGCCCGCCAGCGTGAATGGCCCCAGCTGTGTGGTGGACCCTCACGCCTATCGCTGGCGAACTGCCGGCTGGCTGGGGCGGCCATGGCATGAAAGCATCCTCTATGAAGTACACGTGGGCACGCTTGGCGGTTTTACTGGCGTGCAACGTCAGCTAGCCCGCCTGGCGGATATGGGCATTACCGCAATCGAGTTGATGCCGCTCAATGAGGTCCCAGGACAGCGCAATTGGGGTTACGACGGCGTATTGCCCTTCGCCCCGCAGTCGTCCTATGGCACGCCCGAGCAGTTGCGGCAGTTGATTGATCACGCCCATTCACTTGGGCTGATGGTCTTTGTCGATGTGGTCTACAACCATTTTGGCCCTGAGGGTAATTACCTGGGCCAATACGCCAGCGAGTTCTTCCGCGCCGATATTCACACGCCATGGGGGCCGGCGATCGATTTTCGCCGGCAGCCGGTGCGAGATTTCTTCGCTGAGAACGCGCTGATGTGGCTGCAGGACTACCGTGTGGATGGTCTGCGGCTGGACGCAGTGCATGCCATTGGCGAGCAGGCTTTTCTGATAGACCTCGCGCGCCGGATTCGGGATGCCATTGCGCCTGAGCGCCACGTGCATCTGGTGTTGGAAAATGAGCACAACAATGCCGAGCTTCTCGCTCAGGGATATACCGCCCAGTGGAATGACGACGGGCACAACACCTTGCATGCGTTGCTAACCGGTGAGCGGGAAAGTTACTACGCCGATTTTGCCGAGGATACGACGGGCAAACTGGCTCGTTGTCTTCAGGATGGCTTTGTTTATCAGGGAGAAGCCAACCGGCATGGCGTTCCACGGGGCCAGCCCAGCCGCGAGTTGCAGCCGACCTCCTTCGTGCTGTTCCTGCAGAATCATGACCAGATAGGCAACCGAGCCCTCGGCGAGCGGTTGATTCATCTCGTTGACCAGCGCGCACTCAAGGCGGCCACCGCATTACTGCTGTTGTGCCCCATGGTTCCGCTGTTGTTCATGGGTGAGGAATGGGGCTGCGAGCAGCCTTTCCAGTTTTTTACTGATTACCATGACAAGCTAGGCCAAGCGGTGCGCAAGGGGCGGCGCAACGAATTTTCAGAGTTTTCGGCCTTTGCTGATCCTGCTGTACGCGCTCATATCCCGGACCCTAATGCCGCGGCAACCTTCAATGCCTCCATCCCCGATCTTCAGGCCTTGAACGAACCTCCGCACCAGGCCTGGGCAGATTACTATGGCCAATTGCTGCAGTTGCGGCACCAATGGATTATACCGCGGCTGCAGGGCTCCAGGGCGGTAGCCGCCCGGGTACTGGCAGACAAGGCCGTCACTGCTGCCTGGCAGATGGGTGACGGGAGCCAACTGCGCATTGATCTGAATCTCTCTGGCGAGGCGGTAGCGACTACCGCACAAGAAAAGCACGCCAAGCTTATTTTCAGTTACGCCCATGGTCTGGAAAATGAAACGGTTCCGGCAGAGCAGCAGTTGCCGCCCTTGAGTGTGTTCGTCAGCCTGGCGTTGCCATCATGAGCGACCAGACATTGATGGCGCTGGCCGAGGCTGCCGGTATCTCGCTAGGCTGGACAGATGCCTTCGGCCAACCGCAAAGTCTGACTCCGGACACCTTGCGCGGAGTACTGGCAGCATTGGATCTGCCGGCTCAGAGTGAGGATCAGATTCGCACCAGCCTCGCGGACCAGCAGGAACGCTTGAGGCTAGCACAGCAGGGTCCGTTGATCCCGGTCATAACGGGGCAGACTCGTTCGCTTCGTGGTCGCTTTCCCCCAGGGAGCGCTTTCAGGATTACTCAGGAAAGCGGACAACGGGTCAGCGGGCGGCTTGACGCCGATGGCTGCCTGCCGGTGATTGCTGAATGCGGCTATCACCAGCTAATGATAGGGGATGCCCAACTGATTCTGGCGACTGCGCCTGCCCGATGCCAGAGCGTCAGCCAGTTAACTCAGGGGCAGCGCAGTCACATCTGGGGCCTCTCTGCACAACTCTACTCCCTGCGCAGAAGTGGTGATGGCGGCCTGGGTGATACCCTGGCGCTGGAAAAGCTGGTCAGGCAGGCCGCCAGCAGCGGAGCAGACGCGGTAGCCATCAGCCCGATACATGCGATGTTCAGCTCGTGCCCTGAACAATACAGCCCCTACTCTCCCTCAAGCCGGCTGCTGCTCAACCCGTTGTATGCCTCACCCGCCAGAGTGCTGGGTGAGAGCGTGGTCAGCGCGGCCATTGACGCGGCCGGTTTACGTGACCAATGGAACCGACTCGAAGATCTACAACTGATCGATTGGCCCGCTGTAGCCACATTGCGCTACAAGCTCTGGCGTTATCTATACGAGCAGTTCACCCGCACTGCGCACTCACTGAGCCAGGACTTTACCCACTTTTGCCAGGTGAACGGCGAAACCCTGGAGCAGCACTGCCGCTTCGAAGCGTTGCAGGCAAAGATGCTTGCTACAGGCCAGCCGGCCGACTGGCGTCAGTGGCCGGAGCAGTATCGCAATCCAGGCAGCAGCGCCGTGCACGACTTTGCCCAGGCGCACCGCCATGAAATCGACTTCCACGCGTTCTGCCAATGGCTGGTCGCCTGCAGCCTGGAGCGAGTGCAATCGGTGGCGCGCAGCAGCGGCATGCGTATCGGCCTGATTGCCGATCTGGCTGTGGGCGCTGATGGCAAGGGCAGTCTGGCCTGGGCCCGGCAGACCCAGTTGCTGGCCAATGTCAGCGTTGGCGCTCCACCGGATATTCTCAATCAACAGGGCCAGGATTGGGGTGTTTCGGCGTTCTCTCCCGACGGCCTGCAGCGCCAGGGTTACAGTGCCTTTATCGACATGCTGCAAGCCAACCTGGCCCACGCAGGTGGGGTACGGATTGACCACGTCATGGGCTTGCAACGTCTCTGGGTTATTCCGCGGGGTGCGCCCTCCTCTGCGGGTGCCTATCTGAATTATCCGTTGCAGGACCTGTTGCACCTCGTGGCGTTGGAGTCCTGGCGGCACCAGGCATTGGTGATCGGCGAAGACCTCGGCACCGTCTCAGCCGCGCTGCGCGACAGCCTGACCGACAAGCATTTGCTCGGCATGCGGGTGTTGCAGTTCGAACACGCGGGAGGTCGATTTATTTCACCCCAGCACTGGCCCGGCTCCGCCTTGGCAACCACGACCACCCATGATCTGCCGAGCATGCTCGGCTGGTTGAACGGTCGAGATATCGAATGGCGTGAACAAGTAGGCCAACGCGATGCTGAACAGACCCGGCAGGATCGGGAGCAGCGCAGCGCAGCAAAAGGCGCGCTGCAAGAGGCACTCACTGAGGCCGGCGAACTGACGCAAGCAACCGGTAATGATCAACAGCAGCTCAACGCAGCGATTGGGTATATCGGCAAGACCCCAGCGCCTCTCGTGCTCCTGCCCCTTGAGGATGCGCTGGCCAGCATCGAACAACCCAATTTGCCAGGCCCGGGTCATGAACACCCCAACTGGCGGCGGCGCTGGTCACGGCCAGCGGAAGAACTCCTGCAAGAGCCTGACGCTGCCGAACGCCTGATGCGCCTGAACGAGACCAGGCGCGCACTGGAAACCGGGCACGCAGCACCTGGCAGCACCTCACCCCTCGACCGGAAAGACATACCATGATTCCCATCCGTGCCACGGCCCGCCTGCAATTTCACTCCGGGTTCACGCTGGATGACGCTATCCCGGTGCTGGACTACCTGGCCACACTCGGGATCAGCCATATCTACGCATCACCTATCCTGGGTGCACGCCCTGGTTCTACCCATGGTTATGACGTTATCGACCCCACGCAGATCAATCCTGAACTGGGCGGAGAGCCAGCGCTACTGCGCTTGTCAGAAGGCCTGCGCGCCCGTGATATGGGGCTGATACTGGACATCGTGCCCAATCATATGGCGGTCAGTCACCTGAACCCCTGGTGGCAGAGTGTTTTGGAGTGGGGCGCGGGCAGCCCCTATGCCGAATTCTTCGATATTCACTGGGAAACGCCCGACCCTTTACTGCACGGGCGCGTGCTGCTGCCGATTCTGGCCAATGATTACGCGGCCGAGCTCAATGCAGCCGATCTCAAGCTGATGTTCGACAAGCACAGCGGTCACTTTTGCCTGCACTATTTCGAACACCGTATTCCCGTTACCCCCACAAGCTACACCGACATCCTGCGGCTAACCCAGGATGCGCACATGAATGACCTGGCGGCGCGCTTTGACGCCCTGGAGGATGCCGTTGATCCGGTCTCCGAAGCCGAAGCACTGCATCGGGAGTTGGCCGTCGCCTGCCAGCAGAGCCACGCCGACGACCTGATGCAATTTGCCATAGCCCATTACAGACCCGACCCTCAGGAGGGCGGCGAACGCCACGACCGCCTGCACCGTCTACTCGAGCGCCAGCACTACCGTCTAGCCCATTGGCGCACCGCCGCGGATGAAATCAACTGGCGACGCTTTTTCGATATCAACGAGCTTATCAGCCTGCGTGTAGACCGGGCTGAGGTATTCGAGGCCAGCCACGCCAAGCTGTTCCAACTGATTGAACGGGGCTTGGTCGATGGTTTGCGGGTTGACCATATCGACGGGCTGGCCAATCCGCGGGCCTATTGCCGCAAATTACGCAGGCGTGTTGAACAACTTCGCCAACCCGAAAGCGGCTTTTTCCCTATTTATGTAGAGAAGATTCTGGGTGCTGGGGAGGTGCTGGACCCTGGCTGGGAAACCGATGGCACCACCGGCTACGAGTTCATGAATCAGGTATCGCTACTGCAACATGACCCGATGGGCGCGCGGCCATTACGCACTCAATGGCAAGAGCTGACTGGCCGGCCTGCGGACTTTATGCAGGAGGTGCAACAGGCGCGCCGGCTGGTACTCAGTCAATCGCTGGCGAGCGACTTCGATACTGTCTGCAGTGGCCTGCTCGACATAGCCCGTGAGGACTTGAGCACCCGCGATACGACCTTGAACGCCATTCGCCGCGTGCTGTTTGAATTGGTAGCGCACTTTCCGGTCTATCGCACCTATGCACAAGCTGCCGGCCGCGATGAAGCAGATGAAAGTGTATTTCAGCATGCCATTGAAGGCGCCAAAAGCCGACTACCTGAGCCCGACTGGCCGCTGCTGCTCCAGCTCGATCGCTGGCTGGGCGCAGAGCCCCTGGCCTCCTTGCCGCCGGGCCCATACCGGGCTTTGCGCCAGCGCGTCCTGACGCGCTTCCATCAGTTGACCGCGCCGGCTGCCGCCAAGGCAGTTGAAGACACTGCGTTCTACCGGCATGGGGCACTGCTCTCGCGCAATGACGTTGGCTTTGATCCACAGCATTTTGCCTCCTCGGTCGAGGCCTTCCACGCGTTCAATCAGGCTCGGGCGCAGGCTTGCCCCAACACCTTGCTGTCTACCGCCACGCATGATCACAAGCGCGGCGAAGATGGCCGCGCGCGGCTGGCCGTGGTCAGCGAACGAAGCGTCTGGTACGCCGAAAAGGTGCGGCAATGGCAGACGCTGGCAGCCCCGCTAAAGGTCGCACTGGGCGATAACAGCACGGCTGAGCCGCTGCTTGCGCCGACCCCGGCGGATGAGCTGATGCTGTACCAGACACTGCTGGCTAGTTGGCCCCTGACACTGGATTTGCAGGATGCGGCCCAGCGACATGATTACCTTGAGCGCCTGCTCGGCTGGCAGGAGAAAGCACTGCGCGAGGCAAAACTGATAAGCAGTTGGGCCGCGCCGGATGAGCAGTACGAAGCGGCCTGCCGCGCCTTTCTGACTGCTGTATTTGAACAGGATAGTGCAGAACCGCTGCGCCAGAGCCTGGCCAGGGCAGTCGAGAGCATTGCACCTGCCGGAGCCCTGAATGGCCTGAGCCAGTGTTTGTTGCGGCTCTGTTGCCCCGGCATTCCAGATTTGTATCAAGGCACCGAATTCTGGGATTTCAGCCTGGTAGATCCGGATAACCGTCGCCCAGTCGACTATGCCGCGCGCAGCGCTAGCCTGGCGCAATCGACTCCCAATCCTGAGCTCATCGCCCACTGGCGAGACGGGCGTATCAAGCAGCAACTGCTAGCCCGTGTGCTGCAATGTCGCCAACGGGAGCCGGCACTGTTCAGCCAGGGCAGCTACCAGCCGCTGACCATTCAGGGTGCTCGCGAGAATCAGCTGATCGCTTTTTCACGCGAGCACCAGGGCCGCCAACTGATTGTGATCGCCCCGCGGCTGGTGAGCGACCTGCTGATTGACCAGCAGGTCCCACAGGTGCCTTTCGATCGCTGGGAAGACACCCGCCTGCTTTTGCCTGAAACCATTGCTGGCCAACGCTGGCACAACCTGCTTGACCAGCGCGATCAGTTCGAGGAACAGACCACACTGAGCGTCGGCACGCTGCTGGCGCATTTTCCCGTGGCGGTGCTGATCAATGCGCAATAGCCAATCAACCGAGAAGCCCAAGAGGATCCAACCATGAGCAACGATGAACAGCGCATCCGTGAACTGGCCTATCAAATGTGGGAAAGCGAAGGCCGCCCCGAAGGCAAGACCGAGGAACATTGGGCGTTGGCCAGACAAAAGCTGGAAAGCGAAACCGGCGGCGAGATGGCCGCACCTGAGCCCAAGGCCAAGCGCTCGCGCATGGCACCTGGAAAGCCACCTGAAAAGGCATCTACCAAGCCGGAGCCGAGCAACGTCAGTGCGAAAACCGCCGTCGACGAAACACCTGCACTGCTGAAAAAGCCACGTTCACGCAAGGCCACGAATGACGAAGGCAGTAGCAAAACCGCGGCACCGCGTAAAACCCGAAAGCAACTTGACCAATAATCGCGAGATATCCAGATGACCAAGCACCGACAATCAGCGCGCGCTCCGTTTGCCCCGACTCAACGTTCGCGCGTCAAGGAGGGACTGCCCTTCCCGCTCGGTGCCAGTTGGGACGGCCTGGGCGTGAATTTTGCGTTATTTTCCGCCCATGCCACCAAGGTAGAGCTGTGCCTGTTCGACAGTAAAGGTGAAGTCGAACTTGAGCGCATCGAGCTGCCGGAGTACACCAACGAGATCTGGCACGGTTACCTGCCAGACGCCCATCCGGGCCAGATTTATGGCTACCGGGTCCATGGCCCCTATGATCCCCAGGCGGGCCACCGTTTCAATCACAACAAGCTGCTGATTGATCCCTACGCCAAGCAATTGGTCGGCGAGCTTCGCTGGGACGAGAGCCTGTTCGGTTACACCCTGGGCTCACCAGAGGGCGACTTGAGTTTTGACGAGCGTGACAGCGCGCCTTTCATGCCCAAGGCCAAGGTGATAGATCCTGCCTTTACCTGGGGCGACCAGCGCAAGGTCCAGGTCCCCTGGGACAGCACCATCATCTACGAAACTCACGTGCGCGGCACCAGCATGCTCCATCCGGACGTACCCGAGCATCTGCGCGGGACCTTCGCTGGTTTGAAGAACCCTGAGGTGTTAAAGCACATCAAAGGGCTCGGCGTGACCAGTGTCGAGCTGTTGCCCATCCATGCCTTCGTCAATGACCAGCACCTGCTGGACAAGAACCTGAACAATTACTGGGGTTATAACAGCATTGCCTTCTTTGCGCCCCACCCTGCCTACCTGGCCAATGGGCGCATCGCCGAATTCAAGGAAATGGTTGCCCAACTGCACGAAGCTGGGCTGGAAGTGCTGCTGGACGTGGTCTACAACCATACGGCCGAGGGCAACGAACTGGGGCCAACTCTGTCGATGCGCGGCATCGACAACGCCTCCTATTACCGTCTGATGCCCGATGAAAAGCGCTACTACATCAATGATTCCGGCACCGGTAATACGCTGGATCTGGGCCACCCCTGCGTGCTGCAGATGGTGACGGACTCGCTGCGTTACTGGGCCAGCGAAATGCAGGTAGACGGCTTTCGCTTCGATCTGGCGACTATCCTTGCCCGCCATGCGCATGGTTTCGATGAGCGCCACGGCTTTCTGGTCGCCTGCCGGCAGGATCCTGTGCTCAGCCAGGTCAAGCTGATAGCCGAGCCATGGGATTGCGGTCCCGGCGGCTATCAGGTGGGCGGCTTCCCCCCCGGCTGGATGGAGTGGAATGACCGCTTTCGCGACACAGTGCGATCCTACTGGATGGGCAAGGAAGGCCAATTGGGCGAGCTGGCCAGCCGCCTTACCGCCTCCGGCGATTTCTTCAATCAGCGTGGCCGCAGACCCTTCGCTTCAATCAACCTGATCACCGCCCACGACGGCTTTACCTTGCGTGACGTGGTCAGTTATGACCAGAAGCATAACGAGGCCAACGGTGAAGACAACAACGACGGCAGCGATAACAACCATTCCAGCAACCACGGTTGTGAGGGCCCAACGGATGATCCTGCCATTCGCGAACTTCGCGCGCGGCAAATGCGTAATCTCCTCGCCACCTTGCTGCTCTCCCAGGGCACACCGATGCTGCTGGCCGGTGATGAATTCAGCCGCACCCAGATGGGCAATAACAACGTGTATTGCCAGGATAACGAGCTGGGCTGGATCAATTGGAATATCGACCAGGAAGGCCGGGATCTGCTGGCTTTCACCCGCCGGCTGATCAAGCTACGCAAGGCCTACCCGATCATCCGCCGTGGGCGTTTTCTGGTGGGTGAATACGATGATGAACTGGACGTCAAGGACATCACCTGGCTATCGCCGGATGGCACAGAAATGGCCGCTGAGCAGTGGCAGGATCCGCACGCCAAGTGCATTGGCATGCTGCTGGACGGCCGTGCTCGGCCTACCGGGGTCAGGCGCAAGGGCGGTGATGCAACCTTGCTGCTGATTCTCAATGCCCACGATGATGTGGTGAATTTCCATCTGCCCGAGGTTACTCAGGGCGTGCACTGGCGCTGCCTGCTGGATACCCATAGACCCAAGCTACGCGAGGGCGAAGAACATGACTTGGGGAGTGAGTTCCTGGTCACCAATCGCTCAGTGCTGTTGTTTGAACTGCACAAGGAAGACGCCGATTGACCAGCGTTTATTGTCTGAACTATCGCGCCTGACCGTCAGTCGGACATTAAGTCGAGTTTAATGCCCGTCGGGCGATTCGGGAGGTAGTGCGCTACCCATGAGTAACATCCATATCGGTATTTCCGGTTGGCGTTATACGCCTTGGCGTGGCGACTTCTATCCCAAGGGTTTGAAGCAGCGTCTGGAGCTGGCCTACGCTTCCCGCGCGGTCAACTCCATTGAAATCAATGGCTCCTTTTATGCACTGCAGACACCAGAGCGGTATGCGCTCTGGTATGCAGAGACACCTGATGATTTCACGTTCAGCGTCAAGGCGCCGCGGTATATCACCCACATAAAGCGCCTGCGTGATATTGAAGAACCATTGGCCAATTTTTACGCTTCCGGCGTATTGCAACTGAGAGACAAGCTCGGTGCAACCCTCTGGCAGTTTCCGCCGAGCTTCACATTCGACGCCGACCTTTTTGAAGCATTCCTTCGCCTGCTGCCCACCACCTTTGGTGCAGCCCGCGACTGTGCGAAAAAGGCCTCACGACAAACGGATCCTTCGGGCAAGAGTGCGCCAGCCAAACAGCGGCTGCGTCACGCGGTGGAAATCCGCCACCCCAGTTTTGCCTGTGATGAATTCATCGCACTGCTACGCCGACATAAGGTGGCACTGGTGGTGGCCGATACGGCGGGGAAATGGCCATTTCTCGAGGACATTACCAGCGACTTTGTTTACCTGCGCCTGCATGGCGATAAAAAGCTCTATAGCAGCGGGTACAGTGAAAGCGCACTGACGCACTGGGAAAAGCGCATTCGCAGCTGGACCTCGGGATCGCAACCGCGTGATTCTCAGCCGGTGTCAAAAAAGCCGCCGCCCAAGCGCGCCTCGCGCGATCTGTTCTGCTATTTCGATAACGATATCAAGGTCCGCGCGCCCTATGACGCCCGGCGCCTGCTGGAGAAACTCGATTTGACCTCACCGCTCGAAGTCATTCCCGGCCAGCTACCGGAGGCATGGGCATGACTCAGCCAGAGCCACTCCCCAAACGCCCTACCGAATCGGCACCCGCGGTGCACAGCCTGCGGATCATGACCGTCAATACCCACAAGGGCTTTGCCTGGCTGAACCGCCGCTTCATCCTGCCGGAACTGCGCGATGCTGTGCAGACCACCAGCTCGGATATCGTCTTTCTGCAGGAGGTGCTCGGCGCCCATCATCGGCACGGCAAGCGCGTACGCAATTGGCCGGATGTGCCCCATTACGAATTTCTCGCCGATAGCCTCTGGCAGGATTTTGCCTATGGCCGCAACGCGGTCTATCCCGAAGGCCATCACGGCAATGCCCTGCTGTCCAAATTTCCGATCATCGAGTTCAACAATCTCGACGTCAGTATCGACGGCACCGAGGAACGCGGCATGTTACACGCAGTACTGGACGTGCCAGGGCATCGCGAAGTGCATGCCATCTGCGTGCACCTGGGTTTGCGTGAAAGCCATCGGACCCAGCAATTGCATCTGCTCGGCGGCTTGCTTGACAGCCTCTCCCCGGAGGCGCCGGTGATTGTCGCCGGCGACTTCAACGATTGGCGCTTGCAGGCCGACGCCCAGCTTGCCGAACGCGGCCTGCAGGAAGCCTTCGTCAAGGCCCATGGCGCGCCAGCCAAGAGCTTTCCTGCGCGCTGGCCACTGCTGCGGCTTGATCGCATCTACGTGCGCAATGCTACAACCCACAACCCTGAAGTCCTGTCACAACGTCCGTGGTCGCACCTGTCCGATCACGCCCCGCTGGTGGTGGAGGTCCATTTATGAGTTATATCTGGCGTGAAGGTAACGATGTCGAGTTGCTGATCAATGGTGAAGCCTTTTTCCCGGCTGTATTCGCCAGCATCCGTGCGGCCAAACGGCAGGTGTTGCTGGAAACCTTTATTTTCTTTGAAGACAAGGTGGGTATTGAGCTGCAGCAAGTGCTGATCGAAGTCGCCAGTCGCGGGGTCGAGGTGCAGGTGATGGTCGACGGTTACGGCACTGCAGACCTGAGTAACCCCTTTGTTGCCGCCATGAGCAGCGTCGGGGTCAATGTGCATGTATTTGACCCGCAGCCCAAGATCCTCGGCTACCGCACCAACCTGTTCCGCCGCCTGCATCGCAAGATCGTGGTGGTGGATGGTGAGCAGGCCTTCGTAGGCGGGCTGAATTTCAGTGCTGAACATCTGGCTGATTATGGCCCCATGGCCAAGCAGGATTATGCGGTGCGCGTCACCGGCCCGGTGGTGGTGGATATTCACCGCGCCAGCCTGGACCTGTTCAGGCAGAACCGCGAAGGCGGCCGCCCACGTCGTACATTACCTGCAATGCAGGGCCTGCCACGCTTTACCGGCGATGCGCGCATGCGCGTCGCGATCCGTGACAACGGCGTGCACCGTACTGACATCGAGCGCCAGTACCTGCAGGCAATCCGTAGCGCCAACTATCGGCTGGTGATCGCCAATGCCTACTTCTTTCCTGGTTACCGGCTGATACGCGAATTACGCAACGCCTCGCGGCGTGGCGTCGATGTGACGCTGATCCTCCAGGGCCAACCGGATATGCCCTGGGTGCGAGCCTGCGCGAAGCTGCTTTACAACTACCTGCTGCGCGACGGTGTCAGCATCTACGAATATTGCGAGCGCCCACTGCATGGCAAGGTTGCCCTGGTGGATCAGGAGTGGGCCACGGTAGGCTCCAGCAATCTGGATCCGCTGAGCCTGTCGTTGAATCTGGAAGCCAACCTGATCATCCGCCACCCGCCCTTCAATCAGCAGTTACATGAGCACTTGAAGAACCTGGTTGCCGATAAGTGCCAGCAGATCTCACTGGAAGCCGTGGTGCGCGGATCCTGGTGGCGGGCGCCACTGACCGTTGCCTGCTTTCATTTCATCCGCCGCTTTCCGGCCATGGCCGGCTTGTTGCCCGCACATGTGCCGAGGATGAAATTGCTGCGCCCTCACCTGGAAGCGGCCAATGAGCCGGAACTGGAGCTTAACCAGGAGAAAACCCCTTGAACGGCGCATCGGCTGATGACCCTGGCGAGCGGCCGCAGCAGCGTAACTGGCTGTTCTGGGCAAAACGACTGCTGACCTGGTGCTTCTTCATTCTGGTGCCGGTACTGCTGGTGTACCTGGCTAGAAACGTGGAATGGGCCGAGGTCATGGGGACGTTGCGCAGCTACCCAATCAGCACCCTGGCCTTGGGGTTGGCCATTGCGCTGGCCAGCTACCTGACCTACAGCTGCTTTGATCTGCTGGGGCGGGCTTACACCGGGCACTCCATGCGTGTCTACGAAGTGCTGCCGGTGACCTTTGTCTGCTATGCGTTCAACCTGAACATGGGTGCGGTGGTCGGTGGCGTAGCCCTGCGTTACCGGCTCTACTCACGCTACGGCTTGGATGTGCCAACGATCACCCGGGTGCTGAGCATGAGCATGGTCACCAACTGGCTGGGCTATATTCTGCTGGCGGGCGGGCTGTTCAGCCTTGGCGTGCTGAGCTTGCCAGCCAATTGGGAACTCGGTGAAACCGGGCTGCGTTTGATTGGTATTGCCCTGCAGGCCATCGCCATCGGCTATCTGCTCGCCTGTGGTTTGTCCAAGCGCCGCAGCTGGCACGTGCGTGGGCATGAAATTGTCTTACCGCCGTTCAAGTTCGCGTTGTTGCAAGCCGCAATGGGCGCTGCCAACTGGTCGCTGATGGCGCTGTTGATTTTTCTGTTGCTGCCCGAGGGCGCATTTTATCCGACCATTCTGGCCATTCTGATGGTCAGCAGCATCGCCGGCGTGATAACCCATATTCCAGCGGGCCTGGGCGTTATTGAGCTGGTGTTCATCACCCTGCTGCAAAATCAATTCCCCCAGAGCGAGATCATGGCCGCACTGATCGGCTATCGCGCATTGTATTTCCTGTTGCCCCTGGCATTAGCCTGCGTGGTGTACGTGATACTCGAGAAGCAAGCACGGGCCCGCCAGACTGGCGAGCCCGGCCCGGCGCTATCGGACAATAGCTGATAGCGCATCGCATCACAGGCGCAGGATCAGGCTTGCCAGCGGCGGCAGATCCAGCAGCAGGGACTGCGGCTTTCCATGGCTGGCAACTGCTTCACTTTCTACAACCCCACTACTGCCCGCCCCCGTGCCACCGTACTGCGATGCATCGGAATTGATCAGCACCTGCCAGGCACCCGCGACGGGAACACCGACCCGATAGGCTTTACGCGGGGTGGGGGTAAAATTGTGCACCACCAGTACCGGGGCCTCTGCGGCGTCGCCCTTGCGCAGCCAGGCGAACACACTATTGGCCTGATCATCGCCGATCAGCCATTCAAAACCCGCTTCACGATCGTCAAAGTGGTGCAGCGCCGGCTCGCGACGATACAGCCCGTTGAGCTCACGCAGCAGGCCATGCAGCCCCTTGTGTTCACCGTACTGCAGCAGGTACCAGTCCAGCTGGGCATCATGATTCCACTCACGCCACTGGCCAAACTCACAGCCCATGAACAGCAGCTTTTTGCCCGGATGCGTCCACATGAAGCTGAAATACAGACGCAAGTTCGCCAGCTTTTGCCAGTGGTCACCGGGCATCTTGTCCAGCAAGGATTTTTTCCCGTGCACAACTTCATCGTGTGAAATCGGCAGAATGAAATGCTCGGAAAAGGCGTACTGCAAACCGAAGGTCAGTTGGTTGTGGTGGTGCCTGCGATGCAGCGGATCTTCCGCCATGTAATTGAGGCTGTCATGCATCCAGCCCATATTCCACTTGAAATCAAAGCCCAGACCGCCATCCTGGGTTGGGCGGCTTACACCTGGCCAGGCGGTCGACTCCTCCGCGATAACCATGGCGCCGGGTACTTCACTGGCGACGACCTGATTCAGATGGCGCAGGAAATCGATAGCCTCCAGATTCTCGCGCCCGCCATGTTTGTTGGGTATCCACTCTCCGGCCTTGCGCGAGTAATCGCGGTACAGCATCGAAGCCACAGCATCAACGCGCAGCCCATCGATATGGTAGGTGCGTAGCCAATGCAGCGCAGACGCCAGCATAAAACCATGCACTTCATTACGGTCGAGGTTGAAAATGCAGGTATTCCAGTCCTGATGATAGCCTTCGAAGGGATGCTCATATTCATACAGCGCCGTGCCGTCGAATAACGCGAGGCCATGGGCGTCATTGGGAAAATGGGCTGGTACCCAATCGAGAATAACGCCCAGACCCGCCTGGTGGCAGGCATCAACAAAAGCAGCGAAATCATGCGGGCTGCCATACCGGGCCGTCGGCGCAAATTGCGACAAGGGCTGGTAACCCCAGGAAC
This sequence comes from uncultured Pseudomonadaceae bacterium, assembly GCA_963974865.1. Classification (GTDB taxonomy): domain Bacteria; phylum Pseudomonadota; class Gammaproteobacteria; order Pseudomonadales; family Pseudomonadaceae; genus Halopseudomonas. The sequence goes on from CAXBEU010000028.1 coordinate 34,889, forward strand.
CGCCGAAAGGGTGCTCCATGATCGGCAGTAATTCGACATGACTGAAACCCAGGTCCAGCACATAGGGGATCAGTTGCTCTCCCAACTCCTGCCAACTGAGAACATGAAACTCCTCGCCCTCCTCACGGCTCTCGCCATGCCGCCAGGAACCCGCGTGCATCTCATAGATAGACAGCGCACTGGACTGGCCCGACGCTAGCGCGCGCTGCTTCATCCATTCCTCATCATGCCAGTCAAAGTCCAGCTTGGGCGCTACCACCGAACCCGTAGCCGGCGGCAATTGAGTGGCCAGTGCGAGCGGGTCGGCACGTAACGGCAGTACGCCCTGACTGCCGAGAATTTCATACTTGTACACCTCACCCGGCCCCAGGCGCGGGATGAACAGCTCCCACAGCCCCGCCGATGGATGTGGACGCATGGGATGGCGACGGCCGTCCCAGCTGTTGAACTCACCCACCACAGATACCCGCCGGGCATTTGGCGCCCACACGCTGAACCGCACGCCCTTGACGCCCTCTACCTCAACCAGTTGGGCGCCAAAGCGCTGGGCCAGATCCCGATGGCGGCCTTCGCTGAACAGATAAATATCCATGTCGCCCAACCGCGAATCGAAGGCGTAGGGGTCTTCGGTTTCCTGTACCCCATCCGGCCAGGTTATTCGCAGCAGATAGGGTTGGATGCTTGGCAAGTGCAGGCTGAACAAACCGCTGTGGTCATGCGGCTCCATCATTCCCAGCGACTTGCCACCGGGCCGTGCCATCAGCTCGACCTGCCGTGCGCCGGGCTGAAAAGTGCGTATTACTGCTCCCTCTGCATCCTGTTGTGGCCCGAGCAACGCAAAGGGATCAGCATGTTCTGCACGCAGCAAAGCCTGCAGGGCATTTCTCAATTCAGGCTCACTACGCGCTTCATGGTTGATCATCAGTGCTGCTCTCCAATAGGGGCTTTACCAGGCGGGCCAGGCCCTGCAGCGGCACAGCCAGCCAATCCGGCCGATACTGCGCTTCATAGCGTATTTCATAAGCGGCCTTCTCAATGCCTAACAGGGTCAGCGCTGCACCCTCCCCATCGCGATCCTGCCAGGCGTGGGGTAAAGCCGCTGCAGCCATTCTATAACCCTCAAGAAAGGCTGCAGTTGCCTGCTCCAGATACACCCGAGCAATACCCGAGCGGGCCTCAGTGGCCTCCGGCGACAGGTCGGTACTGTGCACATTGCGAACCGCCATCGCGGCGGCGTAATCAAACGAGCGGAGCATGCCGCTGACATCTTTCAACGGACTGTGCCGCGCCCTGCGCTCGGCCAATGCGCGGGTCGGTTCGCCTTCAAAGTCGATAAAACAGGCATCCCCTTGCACCACCAACACCTGGCCCAGATGCAAATCACCGTGCACGCGAATACATACGCCGCCCTCCGCACGTTCGGCCAATAACTGGATTTTCTGTAACAGGCCGACATGCTCAGCATCCAGCCATTGCAAATGCTGCTGCTGTGCTTCGCTCAAATAAGCCTGTAAGCGCTGCGCCTCTTGCAGCGCTTCCTGTACCTGTTCGGCAATGCTGTCTGCCCAGTTATCGATATCCTCTGCCGTGCTGGGCACTGAACCAAAGTCAGGGTTATCCGATGGTTGCGCGAGCAGTACGTGCATCTCACCCAGGCGCTGGCCCAGCAGCCCGGCAAAGGTTTCCAGTTCCGCCAAAGCGGTGTACTGACTTTCGACTTCGGACACGCCGCCAGCCAACTGATCGCGAATCGCGCGCTCTAGGGTATCCAGCGTCCACTGCCAGGCATCGCCCTGACTACTCAGAAAGCCCTGCAACACCATCAGCGTATGCGGTTCGCCGGCATCATTGACGCGGCGCACTTCACCCAGCAACGGCGGGATATGCGCAAAACCGGCGTCGGTCAGAAACCTGCCCATCTCCACCTCGGGATGCACTCCAGGCATCACCTTGCGTATTACCTTGAGCATCATCCGCTCACCGAGCGCAATGGAGGTATTGGACTGCTCCGCGCTGAGCAGATGAGCACGCTCCTGATCATCATGCTCAAGCAACTGCAATCCCGGCTCGGGCAGAAATTGAATCTCGAAGGGTTCTTCATCGGCGAGCATGACGCCTTTGAGCACGCTGGCCTGGCGCAGATGCATGAGTATCTGCGCAGAGAAGCCCTCAACGCTGACCGCGTCCGTCAACAACCCCACCTGGCGACCTCGGCGCAGCCGGGCCATGGCCAGCGCAGTCTGCTGAGCTGACCCACTGCCGCTCTGCTGCTCCTCGACATAGGCCACGGGCAACTGGTAATGCTCCAGGCGCCCAGTCTCTTTTGCTTCCCACTCGGCAAGCAGACAAGGACTCGCGGACGTATCCAGCGCTAGCGCATACATCATCCGCACCTCCGGCCGAAGATCACCAGCAGCAAACCAGCGTCGGCTGAATAGGTAGGCTGGCAGTGATTCCTTTTCCAATTGGTCACGCTGTGCTGCACGTGTCAACTCTGCCAAATGGCTGGTGATGACCAGGGTGCGCAACTCCGCCATCGGCTCGGCTGGTTCCACATGCCAGGCCGGCATCTGCGCCTCGTCCGCGAGCAAAAACCAGAAAAACCCGTAGGGCGGCAATGTCAGCAGGTAATGCAACTGGCCGATAGGCGGAAAGGATGTGCCGCCGACCATTTCCACTGGCACACGACCGTCGTAGTCCGCCAGCTCCAATTCGGCTGCCTGGGCTGCGCGCGACAGGTTGGCCACACAGAGAATGGTTTCCTGATGACCGTCCGCATCCTGATATTCGCGCAGGTAGGCGATGATGCGTCTGTTACTCGGTGCCAGCATGGTCAGGGTCCCGCGGCCAAAGGCCTTCTGCTGTTTGCGCACCGCGAGCATGCGCCGCGTCCAATTGAGCAGCGAGTGGGCGTCCCGAGCCTGCGATTCAACGTTAACGCTCTGGAATCCGTATAACGGGTCCATGATCGGCGGCAGCACCAGACTGGCCGGATCCGCTGCAGAAAATCCGCCATTGCGGTCGATAGACCACTGCATGGGGGTGCGTACGCCATCACGGTCTCCGAGGAAGATATTGTCGCCCATGCCTATCTCGTCACCGTAGTACAGGGTCGGCGTACCGGGCATGGACAGCAGCAGACTGTTAAGCAATTCAATCCGCCGCCGATCACGTTCAACTAGCGGTGCAAGTCGCCGGCGAATGCCCAGATTGATGCGTGCACGCCGGTCTGCCGCGTAATAATTCCATAGATAGTCGCGCTCCTTGTCGGTGACCATTTCCAGCGTCAACTCGTCGTGGTTGCGCAGAAAGATCGCCCACTGACAGGCTTCGGGAATATCAGGTGTCTGCCGCAAAATATCGGTGATCGGAAAGCGGTCTTCCTGGGCAATGGCCATATACATCCGTGGCATCAGCGGGAAATGAAAGGCCATATGGCACTCGTCGCCATCACCAAAATACTGCTGGGTATCTTCAGGCCACTGATTGGCTTCGGCCAACAACATGCGGTCCGGATAATGGGCATCCAGCTCGGCGCGGATCTTCTTCAGCACCACATGGGTTTCCGGCAGGTTCTCGTTATTGGTGCCGTCACGCTCAATCAGATAAGGAATGGCATCGAGCCGCAGACCGTCCACCCCCAGGTCCAGCCAGAAGCGCATAACGCTCAACACCGCCTTCAACACCTGCGGATTATCGAAGTTAAGGTCGGGCTGATGCGAATAGAAACGGTGCCAAAAGTACTGCTTGGCCACCGGATCCCATGTCCAGTTGGATTTCTCGGTATCCAGAAAGATGATCCGCGTGCCCTGATAAAGGTCATCGGTATCCGACCAGACATAAAAATCACGCGCCTTGGAGCCTTTTTTGGCCGCACGCGCGCGCTGAAACCAGGGGTGCTGGTCCGACGTATGATTAATGACCAGCTCAGTGATCACCCGCAGGCCGCGACGGTGCGCCTGGGCGATAAAACGCTTGGCGTCAGCCATGTTGCCGTAATCCGGATGCACCCCGCGGTAGGCAGCAATGTCATAACCGTCGTCACGTCTTGGGGAAGGATAAAAAGGCAATAGCCAGATGGTATTCACGCCCAACCCGGCGATGTAATCGAGCTTTTCGATCAAACCCGCAAAATCGCCGATACCGTCATTATTCGCATCGAAAAAAGACTTCACGTGAACCTGATAAATCACCGCATCCTTGTACCACTGCGGGTCGTTCATAAACGCGGACTGACTCATAGCTGCGTGCTCATGGTTGAGTGTTCATAACGGGGAAGCACTAGTGGGTTGTTCATAGCTGCGAACCTTCAACGGTGCGCAGACGCCAGATCCCGAATGGCTGATGGGCAGGGTCAATTCGCATCCATTGCGTCTTGCCATGCCATACCCAGGTATGCCCGTTCATCAGATCTTCACCATGCATACTGGCGTGATCCGGCAAACCGAATTCCCAGAGCGGCAGCTCGAAATGCGCTTCCTGGGGCTGATGCGGGTCCAGGCTGATAGCGACCAGAACGAAGTTGCTCAGATCTTCGGTACGCTTGCCAAAAAAAAGAATGTTGTCGTTCCAGGCCGTGTAGGCCTTGAACCCCAAATGGGTTTGCAGTGCCGGGTTTTCCCGCCTTATCAGATTCAGCCGGGTTATCTCCGCGACAATATTTCCCGGCGCCTTATAATCACGCGGGCGAATCTGATACTTTTCCGAATCCAGATACTCTTCCTTATTCGGAATGGGCGCCGCCTCGGCAATCTCGAAGCCCGAATACATACCCCATAATCCCGATCCCATGGTCGCCAGCGCTGCGCGAATCAGAAACCCGGCGCGACCAGATTCGTGCAGGAATCTGGGATTGATATCGGGCGTGTTGACGAAGAAGTTCGGCCGGTAACAGTCCCGCCAGGGCGCTTCATTCAATTCGGCAAAATAGCTTTGCAACTCGTCCTTGGTATTGCGCCAGGTGAAATAGGTGTAGCTCTGGCTGAAGCCCAACTTGCCTAGCCGCGCCATCATCGCTGGCCGAGTGAATGCCTCGGCGAGGAAAATCGTATCCGGGAAATCTCGCCGAATATCGGCAATCAACCACTCCCAGAAGGGCAATGGCTTGGTATGCGGATTATCGACACGGAACAGCGTGACCCCATGCGTAGCCCATCCCTTGACGACATCGCGCAGCGCTAGCCACAGATCCGGAATAGCGTCATCGGCATAAAAATCCACATTGACGATATCTTCATATTTTTTCGGGGGATTTTCCGCATGGCGGATACTGCCGTCCGGGCGCCAACTGAACCAGCCAGGATGCTGGGTAATCCATGGATGATCGGGTGAGCACTGAATGGCAAAATCCAGCGCAATCTCCAACCCGTGCTCGCGCGCCTTGCCCACCAGAGCGAGAAAATCCTCCAGTGTGCCCAGTTCAGGGTGGATGGCATCGTGACCGCCCTCGGCACTACCGATCGCATAGGGGCTGCCCGGATCATCAGGATTGGCAATCAGGCTGTTGTTGCGCCCCTTGCGATGCTGGCGGCCGATAGGGTGGATAGGCGGGAAATACAGCACGTCAAAACCCATCTGACTGATATCAGGCAGGCGCGCGGCCACATCGGCAAAGGTACCGTGGCGCAGGGGATCATCCGTTGCCGAGCGCGGGAACAGCTCATACCAACTGGCAAATTGCGCCAGCGCCCGCTCGACTTCCAGTGCCTGCACAGGGCTGCGCGTCAGGTGTGGGCGCAAGCCCGCAGTGCGCATCGCGGCCAAGGTAGTGGGGTCCAACAGGAAAGCCAATAGCCGGTCGTTACCACTTATGGCGTCCAGCTCGGCAGCCAGCTCAAGCATCATATCGCGGTGGGCTGCGGGGGCCTGCGCAGCGGCTGAGCGAATCAACAGGCAACCCTCTTGCAACTCCAGTTCCACTGGAAGCCCCGCCTGATGTTTCTTCTTCAGCTCATCATGAAAGGTGTCGTAAACGTCTATCCAGGCTTCAATGGCGAAAAGAATACGCCCAGCCCGGTGGGGCTCCAGTTCAGCGCCCCAGTGATCATTGCCCTGCGGCTGCATCGGCGTGCGCTGCCAGTGACTATCGGGAAAGACCCGCCAGATCAGATCCACCGCCAGGTGATCATGGCCATCGGAAAAAACCACCGCAGAAACAGCTGTCAACTGATGAACCACAGCCTTGGCCGGAAATCGCCCGCCTTCAACACTGGGGCGGATCTGCTCAATAGCGATGCGTGGCATGGCCAGCGCTTCTGCCAACGGCAGGATGTCCGGAAGAGATTCAGCGCTGGAATCAGTCATGTTCATCTGGATTTCACTCTTGAGTAAGGGGCGATACACCTGGCCGACGGGCCGAGCAAGCGCGATCATTGGGCTGGAGCCGGTTTCGACATGCCCACTCAGCCATTGAGAACAGTGCCGCCATTGACATGCAGTACTTGGCCGCTCACGTAAGCAGCGTCTTCACAGGCCAGATAGACGTAGCTGGGCGCCACCTCTGCAGGCTGTCCAGGTCGCTCCATGGGCGTATTTCCGCCGAATTCGGAGACTGTGTCAGCGCTGAAAGTCGAGGGGATCAGCGGCGTCCAGATAGGGCCAGGGGCCACTGCATTGACGCGAATACCTCGAGGAGCAAGATTGATCGACAAGGAACGAGTGAAGGACGTAATGGCACCTTTGCTGGCCGAATAATCCAACAGCACCGGGTTACCCTTGTAAGCGGTAACAGAGGTAGTATTAATGATGCTCGCGCCCTGACTCAGGTGCGGCAGAGTGGCCTTGGTCAACTGAAACATACTGAAGATGTTGGTTTTGAAGGTCTTTTCCCACTGCTCAGCAGTGATATTCTCAAGCTGCTCCTGGGGATGCTGCTCGCCGGCGTTATTGACCAGCACATCTATGCGGCCCCACGCCTGCAACGCTTTGTCGACCAGCGCCTGGCAGGTGCCAAGCTCGGCGATATCGCCGGCATGGCTGATCACCGCGGCACCCTCCTGCTCGATCGCCTCACTGGTCACGCGCGCGTCCTCGTGCTCATTCAGGTAGCTGAGCAGCACCTTCGCGCCCTCCCGGGCGAAGTGCACAGCCACTGCCCTGCCTATGCCGCTATCAGCGCCGGTAATAATCGCTACCTTGCCTGCCAATTTGCCCGAACCACGATAGCGCTCGGAGATGTAGACAGGTTGAGGCCGCATCTGGGCTTCGGAGCCAGGCTGGCGGTTCTGATGCTGCGCGGGTGGGGTCTGGTCCTGAGTCATGGTGCTGATCTCCTGTACGGAATGCCTATAAATCAGGACTGGGCGCCTACCTGCTAGTTCAAGAAGAATTTGCTATCTGGCCTCGGCTTCAAGCGCTAACAACCAGCTCACCTCTTCGTATGAGGAATTTATCTGCGGCTACACAGGTCCATCGCTAGCGATCCGAACTGCGTCGCAGAGTTCACTGATAGAGCAGGGATAGAGCAGGGAAAAACTCGATGGGTCGCATTGGAACGAGAGAGCCGGAAACGGGGCCTGTGAATACGGAAATGAGGTTGAATTTATTAGCGCTATGTTGCTCAGATACTAACAAGCAAGTCTGTTCGCCTTGCATGACAAGTAACGCGGAGAACCAGAGATGCTGCTACAAGACACCCACAATTCATTACGCCAAAGCCCAACGCCCTTGGCAGGTATTTTCTCGAATACCAGAACGCTTTATGACCAGCTACTTACTGCCCCTGATGATCAGAGCACGCGTGCCGCTGCGCGACTTTTTCTCCAGGAACATCTGAGTATTGCCGATGAAATGCCCTGTGAACTGCCCACTAATATCAGCGCCCTGGAAGATTGGGTAACCGCCAAAACGGCCGAAGTGGGCCAGCAGTATGCGGGCTATCTGGAGCAACGCAAGGCAGGCAAACCCCGGCTCTTTTTTACCAGCAAGGCACATGCGCTGTATTTTCTCCAGGCCGTGGCGCCGACCAAACTGGTGGACGGTGCCTGGTTATATAGCACGCTGGCCCACTGGCAGGACCCCCGCTTCCACCCGCTGATTCGGACTTATCTGGAAGAACTGGGCGACGGTGTTGCGCAGATGAATCATGTAGTGCTCTATCGGCAACTATTGGCCAAACACGGCTGCGACAACCCGGCGCCACTCGGCGACGAATACTATCTTCAGGGCACCCTGCAACTGGCACTGGCTTATCATGGCGACGAGTTCATGCCCGAGGCGATCGGCTACAATCTTGGCTACGAACAGCTGCCGTTGCATTTGCTGATCAGCGCCTTCGAACTCCATGAGCTGGATATCGACCCCTACTACTTCACCCTGCATTTGACTATTGATAATGCCCACAGCGGGCATGCGCGCCAGGCGGTTCAGGCCGTGCTGCAACAGTTTCCGACCATGGGCTCGGACACGGAATTCTATCGCCGGGTACGCGCAGGCTTTCAGCTCAACGAGCTGGGGCTCGGCAGCAACGCCATTATCCGCAACTTCAGCTTGCAGGACGAACTGGTGCGGATGCTGGAGCGCAAAAGCGTTTTTGGGCAGCAGGTGCACTCGGACTATTGCAAACTTGAAGGCCGTACCGTTAATGAATGGCTGGCGGAGCCTGGTCAAATGCCTGCCTTCCTTGAGGCCTTGCAGGCGCGTGGCTGGATCAAGCGCGGAACTGACCCCGGCCAGAGCCGCTTCTGGCATCTGATATCCGGCCCGGATGCATTGATGTTCGGGGTCTTCACCGAGTACGAACAGCGATTGATCTATGAGTGGATTGCCAATGGTTGGCACAGCCAACCGTTAGCGACTCAGAGCGCTAGCCAGCGCACATTCAAACCCGCGCGGGGCAGTAGGCGCAAAGCCAGCGACGACACGGCGATCTGTACCGCAGATCGCAGCCAATTGCCAGTGGAGGCTGTGCCCGAAGCGCTTGATGCGCTGCAGAAGGAGCTGCAGACCCTGCCGCACACTGAGCGTATGCAACGCTTGATCGGCATGATCAATCCATCTCGACATGGTACGCCCGAGGGATTACTGGCTACCCGCATGTTCTCATCACAAATGTATAAACCAGAGGCATAGACATCGTTATGCATGCAGCGGTCAATTCCAGGGATGCTTCAAACGACGCGCCTTCTGAAAGAAGAACTCAGGCACTGGTCGCTCTCGCGGCCAAGCTCCGGTCCTACGATTATGCTTTTACCACGGTGACGCCCCTAACCCATGCCTATAACAATGAGCGTTATGGCAGTAAATGGGCACGGGACCTGCGTGATGTGTTCGGCTGGAGCCGGCCATTTTTACGCGACATGGTTGCACCTGAGGATTTCGATCTGATGCTCCAGGCGGGCATTCTGCGGCCCTGGGCGGAGGGCTGGCGCAGCAGCATTCGCTGGTCGAGTCTCGGTGACGTATTGCTTAGCCATTCCGCCTATCCGACCAGCAGTGCCGAGTCGGTGTTCTTTGGCCCGGACACTTACCGGTTCGTACATGCCGTCGAGCGCTGGCTCGAAACCAATCCAGCGCCAATGGCAATAGCTGCTGACGTGGGTTGCGGTTCGGGCGCGGGAGCTATCGCCCTGGCCCAACTGCAGCCGCGATGCCAGGTATTGGCCGTGGACATCAACCCCCAGGCATTGCAGATGACCCGGGTAAATGCCCGGGTGGCCGGGCTGCAGAATATGACGCCCGTGCTCGGCAGCCTGCTCGACAATGTCGCAGACAAGCTGGACCTGATCATCGCCAACCCGCCTTACATGATGGACGCCCAAGAGCGAGCCTATCGACATGGTGGAGGGCACCTGGGAGCTGGGCTTTCGGTCCAGATCGTTGAACAGGCGTTGCGCAAGCTGGCCGCTGGAGGCTCGCTACTGCTTTACACCGGCGTTGCGATGGTCGATGGGGAAGATCCCTTCTACACGCAGTTGCAAGGGCTGCTGCAAGGCGTAGCTTGTCATTGGCGATACGAGGAGCTGGACCCCGACGTTTTTTCCGAAGAATTGCGCCGGCCTGAATACGCCTCGGTCGAACGAATCGCAGCGGTTTTTCTGACGCTTACCCTGTTATAAAAAGCGTCAGTAATATCTCTATTTCGCGGGCTAGCGCGGACAATCGTGCAATATGCACTACTTTCGATACCGTTCATCGGAGCAGTTGAATCTAATCCCTTCAGGGCCGTCATTTACTTCATGTAACAATGGAGGCTTGGCCATGCACGATCCTGAAATAACTGAAACTCGCCACCTGATGGCCCAGTACAAAATCTCCACAGAGACGACCCCCAACGGCGATCTGATGGTGGTGTTGGAGTGTCCGGATAACAAACTGTACAAGCGTGTTGTGCCGAAGAACCTGAAAGATGTGGCGGACTTCGTACATCGCTTCAAGCTCGACATGCTGATTGATCAGGGTCACCTACCACGCAATGACATTTTAAAAGCGGTGGACCGCAAAACCTTGCCGACATACATGCCGGGCGCGCTGGAAACGTCGCGCTACGCCCGCATGTGGCAGGACCGGAAAATCGATACCAAATCCTGATCCGGCGCTTCACAGCCTTCTGCGTGGCGGCGGCGTTACACCTGTAACGCCATGGTATCGCCGCCGCGCGCGATGCCCATCGCTCAGCCGGCCACCACTGACGTGGCGTTTCAAAACGGGGATTGCATGAATAGAGAATGGGCCGCCCTGCTGCTTACACCAGAAATTCAACTCTTGCTGCGGGCCAGCGCCGCTGTATTGATCCTGGGATTGCTCGCAAAGTTGATCGGCATCGTCCTGGCCCGCATCACTTCGCGCTTTTCCTACCTGCATCAACTGGCAACGAACTTATCCCATCCGTTACTTTATCTGCTACCGCTGCTTGGGCTGCAAACCATCTGGCTGGGCGCTCCTGAGCATACGCCGTTCCTGGGTGGCATCCAGCATCTGACCTCCCTGGCGACCATCGCCGTGATCACCTGGATCGGCATCCGCGCCGTGCAGTCAGTGCAGAAAACCATAGTCGCGCACAACCCGGTAGACGTCAGCGACAATCTGCGGGCCAGGCGCATACAGACCCAGACGCGCCTGCTGGTGCGTACCATGAGCTTCTTCGTCCTGCTGTTTGGCGTTGCCAGCATGCTCACCACCTTTCCGGCAGTACGTCAGGTGGGCACCGGGCTGCTCGCCTCCGCGGGCCTGGCAGGCCTGGCAGTAGGTTTCGCTGCCAAGCCAGTGCTGGGCAATATCATTGCTGGCTTGCAGATCGCTATCACCCAGCCCATCCGTATAGATGATGTAGTGATTGTGGATAACGAATGGGGCCGCGTGGAGGAAATAACCGGTACCTATGTCGTCGTGCGCATTTGGGATGATCGCCGCTTGGTAGTGCCGTTGCAGTACTTTATCGAGCAACCCTTTCAGAACTGGACTCGGCACACCTCATCCATCACCGGCTCGGTATTCTTCTGGGCCGACTACGGCATTCCCTTGCAACCGCTTCGCGAGGAGCTGGACCGGCTGCTGGAAAAAGTCCCGCAGCTGTGGGATGGCCGAGTAAAGGTACTGCAGGTGACCGACACAACAGACAAGGTAATTCAACTGAGAGTGCTCGCCAGTTCAGCCAACTCCGGTGCCAATTGGGATCTGCGCTGCTATTTACGGGAAAATCTGATCGGCTTTATCAGCCGGGACTACCCGGAGCACCTGCCGCAAATCAGAGCGACGCTGGAGAGCACCACAGGCGAGCCACAGTCGACCAGCCGGCCACAGCATTCTCCCAACGTGTGAGCTCTACAGGGCCGCGCTCAGGCTGTTCAGCGGCCAGTCCGTTGACCCCTCAGTACACAGAGGAGTGCCCAGCACTATTTTGGTACTTGCAGCCCCAGCCTTTGCCACATGGCCTTGGTGATGCGCTGGCGATGATGCATGTCGGCCCAGGGATCGCTTTGCAATTCTTCGAGCCGTTGCTCCAGATTGAGCACTGTCCATTGTTGGGCACTGCTCAATTCGGCAAGTTCGTCACGGCGGATGGGAACGGACACCGGCAGGCCCGGGCGGGCGCGAACCGAATAGGCCGCCACTGTGCTTGCCCCGCGGCTGTTGCGCAGGTAATCGATAAAAATTTTGCCAACCCGATTTTTTGGCCCCATCTTGCTGACAAAACGTTCAGGCAACTCGCGCGCCATGAATTCGGATATGCCTTTGGAGAACCCTTTTACTGCCTCCCAATCCAGTTGCCTGGCTAGCGGAATGATCACATGCAAGCCCTTGCCCCCGCTGGTCTTCAACCAGGCATCCAGGCCCAATTCGTCGAGCACCGACAACACCAGCTGAGTGGCCTCCAGCATGGCCTTCCATGGCAGCTTCGGGTCCGGATCCAGGTCCAGAACGATATGGTCCGGCTTGCCGATCTGACTGCTCAAGGAGCCCCAGGTGTGCAATTCAATACAACCCATCTGCACTGCGCCCACTAGCGCTTTGACTGAATCGATCTGCATTAACGGCGCGTGGCCTGGATCCAGCGATGTATCCAGCTGACGGATCTCCGGGATCGATAAATGCTCGGCGTGCTTCTGAAAGAACTGCTCGCCTTCCACGCCTTCCGGCGCGCGTAATAACGATACAGCTCGCCCACTGATATGCGGCATCACCCAATCGCCAATACGCTGATAAAAGGCTGCCAGCTCAAGCTTGGTGGCGCCGCTGCGAGTGTCGATGACACGCTCGGGGTGACTGATGGTAATTCCTTGTACCTGGTTGTGCCTGGCCGCGTTGCGAGCGAGGCTCTCCGGCCTGCGCTGCTGCCCGATCGCAACCTCCTGCGGGGGTACTGGTCGTTCCTGCACAATATCGATCGGCGGCTTGTCTTCGCGCAACGCGATAAACGCCGCCTGACGCACGATCTGCTCCTTGGTCCATTGGGCGAATTCAACCTCGCAGACCAGCTTGGGCGTGACCCAATGCACTTCATCCTGACGAGGTATGGCCGGAGGGCTTTCCAAAGGCGAGGTCTTGCGAGCCAGTTTGGCCAATGTGGACTCCAGTTGCGTGAGCAACCTTTGGTTGAAACCCGTACCTACGCGGCCTGCGTAGCGCAACGCCTTGTCTCCCGCGCCAGCATGAACCGCCAGCAGCAACGCGCCGAAGCCGCTACGGCTGCCCTTGGGCGAGGTATAGCCGACGATCACAAATTCCTGGCGCAGGCGGCATTTGAGTTTGATCCAATCCGCACTCCGAGCACTGACGTATTCGCTGCCTGCTCGTTTGCCGATAACGCCTTCCAGCGCCATGGCACAGGCGCTCTGATAGATATGCCGGTAGTCGGCGTCCAGTGCTTGCGAGAACCGGATCAACGCCGGTTCGTCATCAAGCGCCTGCTCGACCTCGGCCCGACGCTGCTCCAGAGGAGCTTCTCGAAGATCCTGGCCGTTCAGAAAAGGGGCATCAAACACGTAATAAATAATGCGCTCGGTGCTTCCGGCATCAAAGGCATTTTGCAACGCCTGGAAATCAGGCAACCCCTGTTTATCCAGTACCACCATTTCACCATCGAGCCACGAATCACCGAGATTCAAATCGCCGATAGCCTTGGCCTGAGCCTGCAACCGCGCCGTCCAGTCATGCCCACTGCGGGTGAACAACCGCACCTGCGTATCGCGTATACGCGCCAGCATCCGATAACCATCCAGCTTGATCTCGTACAACCACTCGCCTGGGGGCGGTGCACTGACCAAGGTGGCCAACTGCGGTTTCAACTGGTCCGGCAGGCTGGCGGGCCTGGCAGGTCCAGCGACAGGCTGGCTTGTAGCGGCAGCCTCGTGCTTTTGCTTTTTGCCAGCAGGTAAATCCTGATTCAAGTTGCTGCGTTTCGGCTCAGGAGCACCAGCGTCCCTGTCGCGCGCCAGCAGCTCTCCGCTCAAAACGCTTTCCGGACGCTCAGCAACCAGATCATATTCACCGGCCGGTCGAGCCATCTGATCCTGCTCCTTGATCAGTAGCCACTGTTGTTTACCACCGCTGCCCTTGAGCCTTGTGCGTACCAGATTCCAGCGACCCTGGGTTTTCTCTCCGCGCAGGACAAACTTCAGTTTCCCGGCTTTGTATGCCTTCAGCGGATCACCCTCAGGCTCCCACACTCCGCGGTCCCAGACGATGACATCGCCACCGCCATACTGCCCCTTGGGAATACTGCCTTCAAAATTACCGTAGCTTAACGGGTGATCTTCCACATGGACCGCAAGGCGCTTGTCAGCCGGGTCCAGGCTTGGGCCTTTTGGCACAGCCCAGCTTTTCAAGGTGCCGTCCAGTTCAAGGCGAAAATCATAATGCAAAGCCCGGGCATCGTGCTTCTGAATAACAAAGCTCAGCGCATCAGCCTTGTTACGGCGCGTGCGCTGACGCTCCTCCGCCGGCTCGGAAGTAATAGCAAAATCACGTTTACGATTGTATTCGCTCACCGGCTTGGCCATATCAGAACGCCTGAATGAGGATAGGACTAGTTGCTGGAACGTCGCGCAGGTTTACTCTGCGCATTCTCTGATCCGGTTTTGGCAGCGCTGCGCTTTTTAGCTGCAGGTTTCGCAGCCGCAGCCTTGGTCTTGCCCTTGCCGGCCAGGCTGCGCTTCAGCAACTCGGTCAGATCCACCACATCGGCTGTGCGACGCTGATCCTCACCTTCGTCATCCTGCTCAACACTTTCAATCTTGCCGGCTTTGGCTTTTTCTTCCACCAGCTTCATGATCTTTTCCTCGAAGCTGTCCCGATAGTCATCTGCAGTCCACTCGGAAGTCATGTCTTCCACCAGCTTGCGCGCCATATCCAATTCCTGTTTGGAGAGCTTGGGATCACTGACCTCCTCCCCCAGGTTGAGACGGTCCAGACTGCGGACATCTTCCGGCCAGCGCAGCATCACCACAACCAGCGCGGAATCCAGGGCCATCACCGCCGCAAGACTTTGCCGGGTACGGACCACGACATTGGCCAGGGCAACCTTGCCCGTTTTCACCAGGGTCTCGCGCAACAACGCATAGACCTTTTCGCCTTTGCGATCAGGACTCAAAAAATAGGGTTTGCGGATATTGATCAGAGGTATCTCGGCACTATCGACAAAGGCAAAAATGTCGATGGTCTGGGTCGCCTTGGGATGAGCTGCGGCTATCTCCTCCTCACTGATAACCACATAGCGGTCTTTTTCATACTCCACCCCCTTGACCACATTCTTGGCGGCGATCTCCTTGCCAGTGGTTTTATTGATGCGTTTGTAGCCAACCCGATCCATCGAGCGCTTGTCCAGCCAGTCAAAATCCAGACGCTTCGAGGACGTGGCTGAGATCAATGCCACGGGTATATGAACCAGACCGAAGCTGATTGCGCCTTTCCAGATTGCTCTTGCCATTCTTCGCGCACTCCGCTGCCAATATCTGCCGATTTACAGATTGACCGCCGTGGTCCATTTAAAGTTTCAGCTATATCCGCCATCCGTTTTGCCAGCCCGTATTTACGCCAATACCTGGGGGCGCAAAGCGGTATTTATTATTCTTAATCGGAATAAAAACGACCCTAGCGATAAACGATGAATTATTTTCTGATTATTTACTGAACTTTCACTTTCAGGACACTTCTATCAATAGGCATACATTAAAAACAACAGGTGACTTATGAGTATTACAACATTACCTCGGCTTATTTATATCTCCGCTTTCAGTCTTGCCTTGGGCCTGACTAGCGCTCATGTCACGGCTGGCGACTCGCGCGATGACCATGACATGAACAGCACCTCCCCTGCGCAGCAGCATGACGAGCAGATGGGCCGTGAAGGCGCCCGCGATGCACGCAATCCCGGCTCTGAAGAGGATGTGAGACCTGTCGACTCAGCCACGGACCCCGCCGGTACGGATGCGACCCGCCATGTACCGGGCGCACCTGAAAAAGGCACCAATCCGGCAACAGAGCCGGGCAACAGATAAGCGGCCATGCCGCTCTTGGCGAATATGTTTCAAGCGGCCAATATTTGTTACAACTTTGCTGAGACATGCACTCTGAGCCGAATCAGACAAACTGATATCCGGCGAGGACAGTAGGCCGTTGTTATTATCGTCACGTTAGTTTTTTACTTCATCGATTAAACGCATTTATTAACGATTAGCACTTAAACAAAGCGAGGCAATACCGTGAAAACTTCGAATATCACTACACTCTTTTCAACAGCAGCGTTTTCAATTGCGGTTGCACTGGCAGCCCCCCATGCGCTGGCCGCTAACGACGGCTATGATTCCGAGCAGGAACGTATGGAGCAGCAGCAAACCGAGCAAATGGATCGCCAGACCGAAATGCAGCGCGAGCGTCAAGGCACTACCAGCCCAGGCGCCCCCAACGAGATGGGCAATGGCACCGGCTCGCCAGGCACAGGCACTGGTTCGGATGGCATGGATAGCGGTACCGGCGGAATGGGCACTGACGGTGCCGGGACTGGTGCTGGCACCGGGACCGGCGGTGCTGGTGGCGTGGGTGCCGGCGGTGCGGGCGGCGCAGGTGGTGCTGGCGGCGGCTAATACCGCAGCCGGAGCCCCTGATTGATGATGGTTTGATGAGCGCCCTTTGAAAAGGATGCTCAAATCATAGCCACATCGAGTAGGGTGAGGCGTTGCCGCCCCATCCCTCTCACAGAACCGTAC
>CAXBEU010000029.1:0-49451 GCA_963974865.1 uncultured Pseudomonadaceae bacterium
ACGTACGGTTCTGTGAGAGGGATGGGGCGGCAACGCCTCACCCTACTCGATGTGCATGTGATAATAGGCGGGATGCTCTCAGGCAACCCCTTCGCGGCGGGGCCGCCGCTCCTACAGGCTGCAGCTGCGCAAAGGTATCTGCACTGGTAGGAGCGGCGGCCCGCCGCGAAAGGTCTGGCCTCAGGGGCTCTGAATCAACTGCCGCGCCTGTTCCCAATTGAACTCCTCACCGCGTTCTTCTGCCGCCGCCCGGTGCTCATCTATCAACTGATACTGGGCGATTTCCTCATCCGGCATGAAATGCAGACAATCGCCACCAAAGTACCAGAGCAGGTCGCGGGGGATCAGGTGGGCGATCTGCGGATAGCGGCTGATGATCTGGCACATGATGTCCTGGCCAGCGTGCAGGCTGTCATGGTCGCCCGCTTCCAGTTGGGTAATCATCTCGTCAAAGCGTTCGAGAAACAGCAGATTGCTTTCCTCGGGGACCTGCTCCATCAACACCGATTGCGCGCGCAGGGTGTCAAACAGGCTTTTCAATAGCGCCATGTGATAGCGGTGGTAGGGTAAATCCGGATTCATGTGAGTGCTCCTGTTGCGATGCGCGGCAGTCTAGCAAAAAAAAGGCCGGCGATGCGCCGGCCTCTAGTGCTTGTGGTCTCACAAGGTGCAGTTAAGCGGGTGTCACCGTGACCATGGGCGGCTCGGTTGGCTCAGAGCGCTTGGGCGACATCTCTTCCTGAGAAAAGTCGTCCACGGCAATCACTGCGCTGCGGGCGCTGCGAGCCGAGCGAATAATCTCTGCTTCTTCCGGGCTGATGACGCCGGTTTCCGCTGCCACCACCAGCATGTCTGCTTCGCTGTCGTGTTCCAGCTCGCCTGAGTGAATCGCCTTGCTCAGACGCAGCTCCAGCGGATCGGCCAGAATCACCTTTTCCAGCGTACTGTTGAGCAGACCGGTGACATCATCCGGATCACTGCTGCGGTAGCAGCCGTCCAGCAGTCGGTCACGGGCTGCACCGGGGGTCATCAGGCGTCGGGCGATTTCAGCGCCGACGATGTCCGCTGGGGGCGTCAGGCGACGACCCAGCGGGAAGATAACCGGGCGCAGCAGAATGCCGATGGCGCGATTAGGGAAGTTCAGCAGAAGCTCGTGCATGGCCTGTTCGATCTGCGCCAGCAGGTCTTCAACGCCCCATTGTACAAAGGGCAGATCCTCTTCCGGGCAGCCTTGATCCTGGTAGTGCTTGAGGGTCGCGCTGGCCATGTACAGGTTGCTGAGAATGTCGCCCAGGCGTGCGGAGATGCGCTCGCGACGCTTTAGCTCACCGCCGAGCATCAGCATGGTGACGTCGGTCAGGGTGGCAAAACCAGCCGCAAGGCGCGACAGCTGCCCGTAATAATAGCCTGTCTCCACGTTACCCGGATTCTTGATCAGGCGGCCACCGGTCAGGCCCAGCAGCAGGCTGCCGGCGACGTTGCTCAAGGCAAAGCCGACGTGTTCAAACAGCAGCTTGTCGAAGCGTTTGAGGCCGCGATCCTGATCGGCGTCTTGCGTTGCCTGCATTTCCTGCAGAACATAAGGATGGCAGCGGATCGCGCCCTGACCAAAGATCATCATGTTGCGGGTGAGAATGTTGGCACCCTCAACGGTGATCGAGATCGGAATCGACTGGTAGCCACGGCCGAGATAGTTCTTCGGTCCCATGCAGATGCCCTTGCCGCCATGTACATCCATGGCGTCATTGATACATTTGCGCATGCGTTCGGTCAGGTGGTACTTCACGACACCGGAGAGCACGGACGGCTTTTCACCCAGGTCCACGGCGCCGGCGGTCATGGTCCGCGCGGCATTCATCACGTAGGTGTTGCCGCCGATGCGGGCCAGTGCCTCCTGAATACCTTCGAACTCGCCGATTGGCAGGTTGAACTGCTTGCGGATGCGCGCGTAGGCGCCCGTAGTCATGCTGGCCATCTTTGCTGCACCGGTGCTGCCGGCGGGCAAGGAAATGGAGCGACCAACCGATAGGCAGTTCATCAGCATGATCCAGCCCTGGCCAATCATGTCTTGACCGCCGATCAGGTAGTCCATCGGAATGAACACATCCTTGCCGGAATTGGGGCCGTTCATGAAGGCCGCATTCAGCGGAAAGTGCCGGCGGCCGATTTCTACGCCCTCGGTTTCGGTAGGAATCAGAGCCAGCGAAATGCCGCGCTCCTCTTCCTCGCTCAACAGGTGATCCGGGTCAAATACCTTGAATGCCAGGCCAAGGATGGTCGCGACCGGGCCCAGGGTGATGTAGCGCTTTTCCCAGGTAACACGCAGGCCGATCACTTCCTGGCCCTGCCATTGACCCTTGCAGACGATGGCCTTGTCCGGCATGGCGCCGGCATCGGAGCCCGCCTCGGGTGAGGTCAGGGCAAAACAGGGTATGTCAGTACCCGCCGCCAGACGCGGCAGGTAATGCTGCTTCTGCTCTTCGGTACCGTAGTGCATCAGCAGTTCAGCAGGCCCAAGGGAGTTGGGCACCATCACGGTGGTACCCAGATCGCCACTGCGGCTGGCCAGCTTCATGGCGATTTGTGAATGGGCGTAGGCGGAGAAGCCCTTGCCGCCGTATTCCTTGGGGATGATCAAGCCGAAGAAGCCGTTGCTGCGGATGTAGTTCCAGCTCTGTTCGGACAGGTCCTGCAGCTCGGTGGTGACTTCCCACTCGTCGGTCATGCGGCACAGTTCTTCCACCGGGCCATCCATGAAGGCCTTTTCTTCCTCGGTCAGTGTCGGCTTGGGAAAGCTGTGCAGCCTGTTCCAGTCAGGTCGGCCGCTGAACAGCTCGCCGTCCCACCATACCGTGCCCGCATCCAGGGCTTCCTGTTCGGTATCGGAAATGGGTGGCAGCACCTTCTTGAACCAGGAAAAAAGCGGCCTGCTGACATTGTCGCGCCTGAAATCAGGCAGGTTCAGCGGTATGGCGATAGCCAGGAAGATAACCCACAGCAGCAGGTCGACAAACCAGTGTACGGGGGCAAATAACGTCATTGCCAGCAGATAGGCACCCACCGCAACACAGGCGTTGAGCAGTCCTACGCGTAAATAAGCCAGTATGGTAATGCCCAGCACCAGGCCGATTAGCCAGAGTAGGGTGATCATTCAACACTCCTTTTTCCATTGATCCAGTTTCACAGCTCAGTTCCTAGCATAGCCCCTTGAGCAAGCAAGGGTAACCGCAGGATGTAACAGAATGGACAATGGCAAGGCGCGATAAGTGCCCAATAGGCGGGCAAATGCGCGACTCCGGGCGGAGTCGCGCGGGGATCAACTAACCCGGGTCGACCAGGTTGCCGGTATCGGAGGCAATGGTCCTGCCGGCCAAGTAATAATGATAGGCAGCCCAGAGATTGACGAAGGCAGCGCCCAGAAGGGCATAGCGCAGGCTGTCGTTCTCAAACCACTGGCGCATGACATCACTGGCAATACCAATCAATTGCGGACCAAAGCCCAGGCCCACCAGATTCAGCACGAACAGCATGATGGCCGATGCCAGCGCGCGACTGCGCAGGGGCGTCAGGCTCTGGATCATGGCGAAGCTGGGGCCAAGGTAGAAGGCGCCGAGGAAGGCGGCGGGCATATACACCACCAGTGCCCAGAAGGTGCTGTCGATCAGGTAGAAGGAGACGATGAAGGGAATGGCCAGGACCTTGGCGATGCCGACGATCCACGCGTTCCAGGCCTGGTCTTTTGCCGCCAGACGGTCGGCGAGAATGCCGCCGATATAAGCACCCAGCCCGCCCACGATACCCATGACCGGGCCCAGGAACAGACCGACCTGGCCGGGGGTCAGCCCGTGGCTGCGAATCAGGAATGCCGGACCCCAGACAATACCGCCGTAGCCAACCAGTGCAGTCAGCGTCACCCCGATTACCACGTGACGAGTGGTCCGCACACGCCAGAGCACTGCGAAGCCGGCCTTGACGTTCACTTTCTGCAGTGCCGCGGGCTTGGCGCCGCCATCGGCGAAGCCGCGCGGCGGCTCGATCATGGTGAAGCGTACCAGCAAGGCAATGGCAATGCCGGGCAAACCGACCACAAAGAAGGCCGCGCGCCAGCCCCACCATTCTGCAACAAAGCCACCGACCATAAAGCCGAGCATGATGCCGAAATACACGCCGAGCGCGTAGATGGACATGGCGCTGGAGCGCTGTTCCTTCGGGTACAGGTCAGACAGCATGGAGTGCGATGGGGGGCTTGAGCCCGCCTCGCCGATACCCACACCCACTCTGGCAGCAGCCAGTTGCCAGAAGTTTTGGGCCAGGCCGCACACAGCGGTCATGAGACTCCAGATGCCAATCGACCAGGCAATGATATTACGCCGGTTGGAGCGGTCAGCCCAGACGGCAATGGGAATGCCAAGGGTTGCGTAGAACAGGGCGAAAGCGATCCCCGAAAGGAAACCTAACTGGGTGTCGGAAAGCAGCAGGTCGGCTTTAAGCGGTTCAATCAGAATGCCGACAATATTGCGGTCGACATGACTTGAGGTATAGGCAAGCACTAACAGGAACAGGGCGTAGCGGCGATAGCGAGGAGTAATGCGAGCAGCATAGTCCTCCATACCGACAGGTTGGTCTGACTTAGAGCCCATGGACGTCTCCGAGAAGGTAATACTGCGTTGTTTTTGTGTGGCGCAAGCATAGAGCTGCGGCGGCTGGGTACACAACTGACCGGCGGGTCACATTTGTTGCAGATTTGTAGCCGCCGCCGATACGCCGGCGCCGGTGGAGCACGACTGTGTAGGGGCCAGATTGATTCAGGGTTGATAAAGGAAACTGTGCCCCCATATAAGCTGACTCTTCTCTATCGACCGGAAGGCATGCATGACGGCGGCTATTAGCATCAGCGGGCTGGAAAAAACCTACAGCAATGGGTTTCAGGCACTTAAAGGCATCAATCTCGAGGTGCAGCAGGGCGATTTCTTTGCGCTGCTGGGGCCCAACGGGGCGGGTAAATCCACCACCATCGGTATTCTTTCGTCACTGGTGAACAAATCAGGTGGCAAGGTCAAGGTGTTCGGACATGATCTGGATACCGATCTGCTGGCGGCCAAACGCTGCATCGGCGTGGTGCCGCAGGAGTTCAACTTCAGCCAGTTTGAAAAGACCATGGATATTCTGGTCAATCAGGCTGGCTATTACGGTATCGCGCTGTCGGACGCCAAGGTGCGCGCGGAGCGCTATCTCAAGCGCCTGGGGCTGTGGGACAAGCGCAACGAGCCCTCGCGCATGTTATCGGGCGGCATGAAGCGCCGGTTGATGATTGCGCGCGCGTTGATCCATGAACCCAAGCTGCTGATACTGGACGAGCCGACCGCAGGGGTGGATATCGAGATTCGCCGTTCCATGTGGCAGTTTCTGCAGGAAATCAATGCGCAGGGCGTGACCATCGTGCTGACCACGCATTATCTGGAGGAGGCCGAGCAACTGTGCAAGAACATCGCGATTATCGATCAGGGTCAGATCATCCATAACACCAGCATGCGCAAACTGCTGATGGAACTGCACACCGAGACCTTCCTGTTGGATTGTCAGGGCTCCTTCACGCAAGCCCCGGCATTGCCGGGCTATTCCTGCTCGCTGGTGGATGAACATACGCTAGCGGTGCAGGTCGACAAGCACCAGGGGCTCAATGCCTTGTTTGTCGCGCTGAGCGAGCAGAACGTGCAGGTGCTGAGCATGCGTAACCGCAGTAACCGGCTAGAGGAACTGTTCCTGATGCTGGTCGATGAAAACGCCGACAAAGGGGCCGCTTGACCATGACGCGCTTTACCATGACCGATTGGCGTAGCAGTTGGATTGCATTCAACACCATCGTCTTCAAGGAAATACGCCGCTTTACCCGAATATGGCCGCAGACCCTGCTGCCTCCGGGTATCACCATGGCGCTGTACTTCGTGATCTTCGGCAATCTGATCGGCAGCCGCATTGGCGAGATGGGCGGCTATGCCTATATCGACTATATAGTGCCGGGTCTGATCATGATGTCGGTGATTACCAACAGCTATTCCAACGTGGTATCGAGTTTTTTCAGCACAAAATTCCAGCGGTCGATTGAGGAGCTGATGGTCGCGCCGGTGTCTCCGCACGTGATTCTGCTCGGTTACACCTTTGGTGGTGTGGCCCGCGGGTTGGCGGTGGGTCTGATCGTCACGCTCATGTCGCTGTTCTTCACCCGGTTGCAGGTCCAGCATCTGGGCCTTACCGTGGTCGTTGTGTTCTTCACCTCGCTGGTGTTCGCGTTGGGTGGTTTTATCAATGCGGTCTTTGCCAAGACTTTCGACGATATCTCCATCATCCCGACCTTCGTGCTGACCCCTCTGACCTACCTGGGTGGGGTGTTCTACTCAATCAGCATGCTGCCCGAATTCTGGCAAAAGGTGTCCTTGATCAACCCGATATTGCACATGGTCAATGCCTTCCGCTACGGCATTCTGGGTGTTTCGGATATCCCGATCCAGGTCGCGCTGATATTGATGCTGGTCTTTGTTGCGGTGCTGTATAGCGTCAGCTACTGGCTGCTAGTCAGGGGGATAGGCATGCGCCAGTAAGCCCATCGGCTACTGGTGGAGGCGGGTGCTGCAGAGTATGCTTGATTGCTTGCTTTATAGGAGTTCAAACATGGATCAGCACCCCGCTGAACAGTCGCCACTGGGTAAAAGCAGCGCTTACGTCAGCGTGTACACCCCCTCGCTGCTTTTTCCCATCGCCCGCGAGCCAAAATGGCAGGAGTTGGGGCTGGATGCCGAGCACTTGCCGTTCCACGGCGCGGACATCTGGAATTGCTATGAGCTGTCCTGGTTGACTCCCTCCGGCAAGCCGGAGGTGGCGGCTGCCGAGTTCGTGTTTCCGATCAAGGCCAGGCGCATCGTCGAATCCAAGTCCTTCAAGCTGTATCTGAATTCGTTCAATCAAACGGTGTTTCGGGATCGCGCCGAGGTGCTGCATACCCTGGAATCCGACCTGAGTGTGACGGCCTTGGGCCCGGTTATGGTGCGCCTGTTCAGCATGAGCCAGCTGTATCAAATGAGCGTTGGCCACCTGCCGGGCGAATGCATTGATGAGCTGCCGGTAAAGATCACCGGTTATGACTACGATGCATCGCTTCTGGGGTTGGCGGAGGCAGGCGGTTTTGCCCGGGAAACGCTGCATAGCCATTTGCTCAAATCCAACTGCCCGGTGACCGGGCAGCCGGATTGGGGCAGCGTGTTGATCAGCTACGCAGGCAAGCGACTGGATCACGCCAGCCTGCTGCGCTATCTGGTCTCCTTCAGGCAACATGCTGACTTTCATGAGCAATGCGTAGAGCGGATATTTACCGATCTATTGCCATTGCTGGGGGAAGGTGCCGAGCTGACAGTCTATGCACGGTACGTGCGGCGCGGCGGACTGGATATCAATCCTTATCGCTCCACCGCAGCCAGCTTTCCGGATAATCTGCGCCTGGCCAGACAATAAGCCAGCGCGCCTCCATTGCTTTAACTCTAGATACCCATATCCGCCAGCGCCTTGCCAACACTTTGCAAGGTGGCGGCGACGGTCGGATGGCGAGCGGAGAACTGCTCGATCATCAGGTTTACGCCGTCTACCAGCGTTGGGTCGCCCTCGACATCGGCGTTGGTTTCGATCGCCAGCAGCCGGGCTTCGATATTGTCCGCTAGTGCCTGAAGAGCCTCGCGCTCTTCCTCAGACATTGGGCCATCGGTCTCATTCAGAGTGTGTTGCAGGCTTTCCAGCTGGATTTTCAACTGACGTGCGGGCATGGGTGTTATCTCCGTTTGAATTATCTACTCCAACTATATCACCAGTCGTGCCAGCCGCATGGCAACTCTGACCTTCTGTGTGCAACATAAAGTGGAGCTTTAGGGTCTAAATTCATCGTTGAAGTCACTGACAGAAGTGATTTTTGCATTACAATCGCGCATCAAGCGGAAGAACAGGCTATGTTTCCGTTGCTGAATTTTCCGTTGCCGAATAATGTCAGGAGAACACGCATGAAACCGGTAACCCTTTCTGCACAAGCTGTGTTGGTGGCTGCATTGTCCAGTTTGTCGCTGGCGCCGGCAATGGCCGATGAGTTTGATGAGTACGATGAAGTCGCGGCCAATCCCGATCCCTGGGAGCCGGTCAATCGGGTGGTGTTTCGTTTTAACGATACCCTGGACACCTACACCCTGAAGCCCATCGCCAAGGCCTATGACCGGTTTATGCCCCAGCCCCTGGATGACGGCATCAGCAATGTGTTCGGCAACCTCGGTGAGCCACGCAACCTGGTGAACAATACCCTGCAGGGCAAGTTCGAAGATGCGGGTGTCGATATGGCGCGCTTTCTGTTGAACACTACTGTGGGTGTGGTGGGGCTGTTCGATGTGGCGACCAGAATGGGGCTTCAGCGCAACGATGAAGACTTTGGCCAGACACTGGGTGCCTGGGGCGTTTCCAGCGGGCCCTATGTAGTGTTGCCGTTGCTTGGCCCTAGTACCGTCCGTGATGGTAGTGCGCGTATTCCAGAGACGTTCGCAAACTACAGTTATTCCGGACAGATCGATCATGTGCCCACGCGCAATACGGCATTGGGTACCGATCTGGTGGATACCCGCGCGTCCATCCTGGCGCAGGAAGAAATGATTCGGGGTGATCGCTACCGCTTTGTGCGTAATGCCTTCCTGCAGAACCGTGAGTTCAAAGTGCAGGATGGCAATGTGGAAGACAGCTTCTGAGCTGCACCTTACAGAGATAGATTGCCTCGGGGCTACTCGAGGCGGTCGAAATGAATACCTACAGCGAAGCGCCCGTTATCCTCGGCTACGCAGCGCATAACCTGACCCGCAGCCTGCAGCCCTTGCAGGTGTTCAGTGGGTGAGGGAATGCTCAATTGCACCGCAGTGCCCTCTGCCAGTGGTTTGTCCAGGACCAACTGCACACCTTGGCTGGAGAGGTCCTGACAGACGACGGCTAGCTGCTCCCCGCTGGCTGTCAGCGTCAGAGTGGCCTCGGTCTCAACCTTCATGCGGATAAAATCGCGCTTTTCATTATAGTTCTGATCGTGAAATGACATGGTGGCTCTCCGCGTGGCCTGCATGATTGCGGGTTTATGCTACCGTCCATCCTAATTCCCTGCGTTGATGCGCACAAGCTTTGCCCCCGAGTTCGCCGATGGTTGCCTGAACCTGCGGATGGGAGTAGTGTTTGCCCCTTGAAAACGTCAGGTTACCTGACATCGGCTCACACACCCTGTGGCCTGCAGCCTGCTCAGCTGCCGGGCAATGACGTAGGGACTCTATGCAGCTTACTGGCACGACTTTGCTGGTTATTGACGATGATGACGTCGTCCGGCAAGACATCGCTATGCGATTGCAGAACGACGGATTTGATGTGCTCCAGGCGAGCCAGGCTGTACAAGGGCTTGCGCTTTTTGGTCAGCACCAGCCTGATCTCGTGCTGCTCAATCTGCAGATGTCCGATCAGAGCGGTCTTGCTCTGGTCCGCGAGATGGCCTCCAGCGCACCCGGAACCCCTCTGATCGTGGTCTCTGCCTCAGGTAGTATGCAGGCTGTTGTGGAGGCTTTGCACGCCGGTGCCAGCGACTATCTGCTCAAGCCCTTGTCAGACCTTGCCGTTGTTGAGCATGTGGTCAATCGCTCACTGGATCAGGGCCGCTTGCGGGTCGAGAACCAGCGTATCCGTGAGCGCCTTGAAGCAGCCAATCGCGAATTGCAGAACCACCTGCAGGAGCTCAAGGATGATCAGGCCGCAGGGCATCAGGTGCAGCTTAATATGCTGCCGCCGACGCCCTGGAAGAGCGGCGAGTACGAGTTTCAACACCGCATCATCCCTTCGTTGTATCTGTCCGGCGACTTTGTCGATTACTTTCGCGTCTCGGAAACCCAACTGGCTTTCTATCTGGCGGATGTATCCGGGCATGGCGCCTCATCGGCCTTTGCCACCGTACTGCTCAAGTTCATGACCACGCGGCTGCTCTATGAGCAGCGCAAGCAGGATGGGACCAGCCCGATCGTGTTCAAGCCGTCTGACGTTCTGGGGCATATCAACCGTAGCCTGATCAGTTGCAAGCTGGGCAAGCACGTGACCATGCTCGGCGGCATCATCGATGAGCGTGAGAATACCCTGACATACAGTATTGGTGGTCATCTGCCATTGCCAGTGCTCTATTGTGAGGGGCAGGCGCGCTACCTGGAGGGCAAGGGTCGGCCGGTCGGGTTGTTTGAGGATGCGGTTTATCAGGACCACGTCATCCACCTCCCCGAGCAATTCTCACTGACATTGTGCTCCGATGGCGTGCTGGATTGCCTGGGTGGGACTACGCTGAGAGAAAAGGAACTACAGTTGCCGCGTCTGGTTGAAGAAACGCAGGGACAGTTGAAGGCACTGATGGGCAAGTTGAACCTGCAACCCGGTAAAGTGATGCCGGACGATATTTCATTGATGACGTTAAGCAGGAACCTGGGATGATGACCACTGGCAAGATCCAGTTTGCAGAATCTGAGGGCACCTTTGTCCTTAAGTTTGTAGGTGATGTGCGGCTGACACTCTGCGCAGCGCTTGAT
This sequence comes from uncultured Pseudomonadaceae bacterium, assembly GCA_963974865.1. Lineage (GTDB taxonomy): Bacteria > Pseudomonadota > Gammaproteobacteria > Pseudomonadales > Pseudomonadaceae > Halopseudomonas. The sequence goes on from CAXBEU010000029.1 coordinate 10,617, forward strand.
GCCTATATCGAGAAGATTTTCAGCGTTCTTACCTTCAACGCGATCATTATCGATCTGACCGAGGCCGATGGAATCGACAGCACCTCATTGGGGCTGTTGGCCAAGCTGTCTATCCTGTCCAAGCAGAAAGTCGGGTTTCTGCCCACATTGGTGTCCGATCAGGATGACATGAACCGCCTGTTGCAAAGCATGGGCTTTGATCAGGTATTCAATATAGTCAGTCAGTTGACCCCTACCGACGCTGAGCTGAAAGACCTGCCGGGTCAGATGCTTTCCGAAGAGCTGGTCAAAGACAAGGTGCTTGAGGCCCATCGTATTCTGATGAACCTCAACGAGCACAATCGCGCAGCTTTTCGAGACCTGGTCAGCGCACTCGAATCAAGCAACTGACCTGAGTCGCTGGGTCAACAGCTCTTCCAACTTCACCTGATCTGCAGCAAAGGCGCGTATGCCCTCGGCCAGTTTGTCAGTGGCCATGGCGTCTTCATTGTGGTTCCAGCGGAAGGTCGCTTCGTCGAGCACTTCTCGCCCATCCGTGCAGGCCTGGGTCAGCGCTTCCGAGCGGCTCAGCTGGCCCTCTTCGCTGGCCAGTTGTTGCAGCAGGGCAGGGCTGATGGTCAGTCGGTCGCAGCCGGTCAAGGCTTCTATCTGGCCGATATTGCGGAAGCTGGCGCCCATCACCGCCGTCGCATACTGATGCTGCTTGTAATAACGGTAGATGCGCGCAACTGACTGCACACCCGGATCGTCATGCCCCTGAAAATCCTGGCCGTCGCGCTGCTTGTACCAGTCGTAGATGCGCCCGACAAAGGGTGATATCAGGAACACGCCGGCATCCGCGCAGGCCTGGGCCTGGGCGAACGAGAACAGCAGCGTAAGATTGCACTGGATGCCCTGCTTCTCAAGCTCTGCGGCTGCCTGAATGCCTTCCCAGGTGGAGGCAATCTTGATCAGCACCCGGTCGCGGGTTACGCCGGCCTGTTCATAGCGCTCTATCAGCCGGTGGGCCTTGTTCAGTGTCGCCTGGCGATCGAATGACAGGCGCGCGTCCACTTCCGTGGAAATACGTCCGGGGATCAGCTTGATGATTTCACTGCCCACCGCTACAGCGAAATGATCGCTCGCGTCAGCCACTGGGTCATGGCTGCTGGCCGATGCCTGCAGCGCGGCATCCAGCAGGTGGTGATATTCGGACTGTTGCGCAGCTTTGAGCAGCAAAGAGGGGTTGGTGGTCGCGTCGATAGGTTGCAGGCTACGGATGGCCTGAATGTCGCCGGTATCAGCGACGATCAGCGTATGTTGCTTGAGGCTGTCTAGTTTACTGGGCATGAAAGGGGCCTGTTTGGAAAGTTACCCCGACCTTACCTTATGCCTGCTGGGCTGAGCAATCCCGTGCCTGTTGGCGCTGAGCCATATCCTCAAGCAAATCATCAAAGAGCGCCAACGGGTCATCAGTCTGGTGTATCGCGCTGCTGAGCTGGCGCCGGAAGTGGCGTGCTCCGGGCAGGCCCTGGAAGAGCCCGAGCATATGCCGGGTAACATGATTCATCACCCCGCCAGAGGCGATATGAGCAGCAATGTAGTCCCGCATGGTAGCCATGACGGCAACCCGATCTGGTACCGGGTGTTGGTCACCATAGAGCCGCGCATCTACCTCGGCAAGCAGGTAAGGGTTGTGGTACGCCTCGCGCCCGACCATGACGCCATCAAGCACCCGCAGGTGATCAGCCATCACGTCCAGGTCAGTCAGGCCGCCATTGATGATGATCTCAAGCTGAGGGAAATCGCTTTTGAGTTGATGTACCACGTCGTAACGCAGCGGCGGAATATCGCGGTTTTCCTTGGGCGAGAGGCCTTCGAGAATGGCGATCCGAGCATGCACGATAAAGGTTTCACAGCCTGCCTCATGAGCCTGGCCAACAAAGTCGCATAACTGCGCATAGCTGTCGTGACCGTTAATGCCGATCCGGTGCTTGACCGTTACCGGCAACGCACAGGCCTCGACCATTGCCTTGACGCCCTCGGCCACCAGCCCCGGATGGGCCATCAGGCAGGCACCAATCATGTTGTTCTGTACCCGATCGCTGGGGCAACCGACATTCAGATTGACCTCGGCAAAGCCTGCCTGCTCGGCCAGTGCCGCGCAGGTTGCCAGTTCTGCCGGATTGCTGCCGCCCAACTGCAAGGCCAAAGGCTGCTCCTCGGCGTTGTAACCCAGAAAGCGTGAACGGTCGCCATGAATGACTGCGCCGGTGGTGACCATCTCGGTATACAGCAGGGCATGGCGGCTGATCAGCCGCGCAAAAAACCGGTAATGGCGATCTGACCAGTCCATCATCGGCGCAACGCAGAAGCGCCGGGAGGGGCCGGGGCGAGTTAGGGCGGGGAGGGGCGACATAATTACTACCTGTTCAGAGCATGCGTGTCCCGAGACTGTCATGGCTCACGGATAACATTGCGTGACAGCTATCGCTGCCGCTAGGCGGTGTAGTTTATCAGGAAACGGCTTCTGTTGAAGCCGCTGTCAGTCCAAGTTGATAGCGGTGAATTAAGCAAGACATTTATTTGTCGCGCGTTCTAAAAATAGCAATATTTTTGACGCGGCGTTTGCTAATATGTGATGCGACTTTAACATCATCGAGGTAAGCGAAGAGCCAAATGGACAAGAACAAACACGGATGGGTATGGGCTTATCGCAAGGCTCGCAGTTACCACCTTTCATCGGTCCACGCTTGTTACCGGGCGACACGTTTCCTGCTGAGTGGCGATACAGGTGCGTTTTCAAGTCATGGTGGTTGGCGGCGTTCGCGCATCACGCGCAAGTAAAGTCGTATTACAGGGCTCCCGCTTTCTGCTTTTGACATCTTGTCCGTGTGAGCCGGATCGCTATCCGGCTTGGCAGTTGAAAATACGTCTGATCAGGCTTGGCCTGGGTTTGCTGAATGCCTCCAGCAAACCTCTGGCGCCGATTTGCCTTGCCTCCTTGTCAAAGGCCAGTGCCAGGCGCAGGGCCGGCCAGCAGTGCGCGGGCAGATTGGCAGGGCGTTGCAGGCTCTTGTCCTGCTGCATGGTTTTGGCTTGCTTGGCCGTCAATCGGCTATAGGGGTGCAGGCCGCTGGCAAGTTCGTACAATATGCACGCAAGCCCGTACACGTCTGCGGTGCTGGTCAGCCCCTCTCCATTGAGCAGTTCCAGCGCAGCGTAGCGCGGCGTCCAGGCGGCAATCCGCTTGCGGCTGAGCTTGGGCAATCCATTGAGCAACCCCTTTACCGGCTGGCCCAGCCCGAAGTCGAACAATCGCAGCCCGTCCTTGGCCAGCATCACGTTGCTCGGCTTGAGGTCGCCGTGCAGTACGCCGCGTTCATGGGCACAGGCCAGCGCGCCTATCAACGGCAGGGCGATGTTGCGATATTCCTCCCAGGGCAGCCCGTCAGGGTGACTTTCCAGAAACTGATCCAGTGTCGGCCCCTTGAGCGGCTCCATGGTAATAAAGGCGCGTTGGCTCTGGGGGTCGACATCGAAGGCGTACAGGCGGATCACATTGCTGTGGCGCAAGCGACTGGTGAGTGCGAACTCGGTATACAGCAATGCGTTGGCATCCGGGTATTCGGCAAATTCCTCGTTCAGGGTCTTGATCGCGACATAGGGATCAGGATCGCCGTACTGTTCGCGTAGCAGATCCCGGGCGCGGTATACCGCGCCCATGCCGCCAACGCCCAATAGGCGCTCGATCTTGTAGCGTTTGCAAAGAATCTCTGGCAACTCGGTCGCTGCGTTGCTCTCACTGACTGAGCTTTGTGGTTCGCCAGATAATGGACTGAAGGGCGAAGAGGGTTGCTTGACGTTTGAAGCGATCATGGCCGAGTCCGGAGTAGGGGTGGGCTGAACGATAAGGCGATGCTTGGTGCTCATGGGCGCACCACCACAGCGCTGATGTTGTCGCGCGCTGGTCCGTCCAGAGCTTCCTTGAACAGACGCTGTACGGCCTGCTCAGTGGTGCCCAATGCCAGGGCGTCACCGATGGCGGTCTTGCTGACGTCCTGGTAGAGCCCGTCGCTGCATAGCAGCAGGGTGTCGCCGGGGTATACGGTGAAGTCCACGACATCGAGCATCAGTTCGTCATTGGCGCCGACTGCCCGGGTTAGCGCGCGGGCGGAGGGATGGCTGGCGGCTTCCTCGGCGCTCATCTGTTGTTCCTCCATCAACTCCTGCATCAGGCAATGGTCGCGGGATAACTGGAACAAACGACCGCTGCGCCACAGATAGCAGCGGCTGTCACCCGCCCAGACGCAGATGGCCCGTTCCCCTTCGGCCAGCAGCATGACGACGGTGCTGCCCATGATGCTGTCAGGTCGATCAGCGGTGACGGTTATGTCATGGCCGAGCAGGCGGTTGACCCTGTACAGGCAGTCGCGTACGCCCAGCAGCCGCTCATCCAGACTCAATTGTTCGGGCAGCTCAAGCATTTCTTCGATAATCAGCCGGCTGGCCAGCGCGCCATTCTGATGGCCACCCATGCCGTCAGCGACGACCCAGAGGCCGCGTTCCGGCAGATCCAGAACCGCGTCCTCGTTACGCTTGCGCACTTTGCCCTTGTCGGTCCGAGCGGTGCTTTGCCAGAGCATGGCTACCTCTACCATCAGAGCCGCGCCGGCAGGCTGAAGCCGCGTAGCAGGCTCAGATCGAACGGGTTGGGTGAGCGCTGGCTATGCAGCAAATACTGGGCGCGCATGCCGTCCAGGTTGGCTCGCAGCATCAGTACATCGCGGTCGCTGTGGTGATCCACGTCCATCAGATCCAGCAGCCTGAACAGCGACCAGGGGCCGGTGTTCTGCTCGATACCAACGCGGCGCCCACCGAGATCTTCCACCATCAGGCTGGTACGACCTTCGCTGTCTTCAGCGGGCCAGCGGAACGCGGTCTGCACTATAGGTCCGTGCCGGTACTCCATGTTCTGATTGCCAAACCGGAAGTTTGCACGGCCCAGGCTGGAATCCAGAGAGTGGGGCTCCAGCTTGAACAGGATCTGCGGCTCGTTCGGATTTTCGGCAAAGAAGCTGCGGCGGATAGTCTGCAAGGTAGCCATCTGGTTGAGAAACTCACGTGACATCGGCAGGCTGCGGCCATCAACACGCCGTAGTTGGTAGGCGCCGCTGTTGTCGCTGACGAAACCGGCAAGGTACTGGTCGAAGAAGCTGTCGGCCGTTCCCTGAGCCTTGAAGAACTCGCGGAAATCCGCCAGTGCAACATCGCTTTCACTGTTGGCGGCGAAAGGGTAACGCTTGCCCACGGAGGTTGTATAAGCCGCGTAGAGCTCGCTGCGGTAGCGCTGATTGAGGTATTGATAGGCATCGTTCAACACCAGCATCCAGCTGTCGGCCGCCAGCGTCTTCAGCCAGTCGGCCATGGGCGCCGGCAGACTGTCAGCGCTACTGCGCAGCTGGTTGATCGCATCGCTGCGACCCTGCATGCGTGCGCGGGCCATTTCAAATGCGGCTTGCTGGGGCACACTGGCATTGGCCAGACCGCTGAGTTGCAACTTCAATGCGTCCAATGCCTGTAGCACGCTGGTCATCTCCGAACCCGGCCCGCCCTGATCATCCAGCAGGCGATGCAGGGACTCGAATTGGCGAGCCAGATTTCTGCGTGCGGTATCGGGCAGGCTGTTGGCTACGGCGGATTGCGCCTGTTCGGCGGCCGCTGCGGCCAATCGGCCGGTGCGGCCGACCCGGACACCCGCCGCCTGAGCTGTATCGGTCAGGTCTCGCGCGGATACCTCGGTGTCCAGCATGCCGCTGAGCAGGGTGTTGTCCCGCACTTCGCTAAGCAACAGCAGCAAGGGTGAGTTCGGCGCGGTCAGGCTGCCCAGTTGGGTGGCGCCCAATGCTGCGCTGGCCAGGGGTTCCAGATGCAACAGGCCAAGGGCTTCGCTCCAGTAGCTGGCGTAGTCCTGGAAGTACATCTGCTCCATTTCCACCATCAGGCGGCCAAGATCGCTGGCGCTCAGACGCTCACTGTCACCGAGCACCCAGTTATCCTGGAGGATTTCACGGACCAGTTCGCCACCTTCGGCCATAAAGGTACGTTCATAGCCCTGGCGGGTATAAAACCCCGGTATGCTGTTATCGTTGCTGGTCAACAAGCGTGCATGCGGGCCCAGCCTTTGGCTCAGTCGATACTCCGGCAGGCTGGCGGCCTGGTCGCGGAGCATCCGATACACCACGTTGGCCAGCGACTCGCTACGCAGCTCCTGGCGCGCGTCAGCGACCAGTTGGTCATTGAGCGCATAGGGCGTGAAGGGTTCGCTGAGCAGGCGAGCAAAATGGGCGTTCAAACCATTCTGGGTATCGCTGTCGCCGCGGTACAGAAACGACCACTCGGTGGCCATCCATTCCTGCAGATAGGGCTTTTCCCGGCGCTCTTCCAGGTTCAGCATCAGGTAGGCGCGCAAGCTGCCTAACAGGCTTTCCCGATCAGCCAGGCTGGTCCTGATCTGACTCTCCAGTTGCTCGCCAACCCGCGGGAGCAGCAGGTTTTCCAGTTCCCGACGATAGGCCTGATAGACCACGGGCGCGACTTGATCCCCCTGATACAAACCTCCACGCTGCAGCGTGCCCACCTGATCACGCGGAGGAAATACGCGGGTGGCGGCGTAACTGCTATCCAGTGCGGCGAGCACTTCGGCGGCGTCATCGCGGCTACGGATCAACTGTTTGTCGCCCGACAGGGCCTGGGCTACCTCGCGCAATTGCTCGAGCCGCTCATGATTGCTGGAAAAGCTGCTGCCCCAGACCACACCGAAGATCAGCAGACAGGCCAGGGCAGTGGTGTACATCAACCGCTGGCTCCAGTTGATGCGTTTGACCTCGCGCTCGTCAAGGCCGGCCAGATCAGCTTCGGGAAAGATCACGCTGCTCAGCAGGTTCTTGATAAAGCGACCATGGCTGGCATGGAAGGTCGGCAGGCTGTTGCGTGCGCCCTGGCGGATCGCCGGTTGCTGCGCTGAATCGACAACCTGCGGCGCGCTGGTCAGATAAAAGCCGCGAAGCTGGCTGGCACGCTGATAGCGGTTGCCGGCAAAGGCCAGCTCGATAAACAGGCCCAGATGCTCCTCGATCTGGCCAAGCTTCAGCGGGAAGTCGAGAATGCGCCCACGGCGCTGGTTGTCACGCTCCTGATGCATGCGCATGACCACCTGGCTGTTGAGCCGCTGCATCAGTGTTTCAAATTCGCCACGCACGACCTGAATATCGGTGCCGTCCTGGTTCTTGCGAAAACTCACCCCCAGCACCTGATCACTTTCTTCGCGTGACAACTGGTCGAAGAATTCATTGAAACCGACGATGCTGTCCGCTTTGCTGACGACGAGATACACCGGGACGTCCGCGCCCAGGCGCTGATTGATCTCCTGCAAGCGCAGGCGGGTCTGCCGGGCGAGACTTTCCAGTTCCAGCTCGCTGCCGCGCAGGAGCAGCTCCGCCGGTATGTTGATCAGCACGCCGTTCAAGGGTCTTGGTCTGCGGCTACGCAGCAGGCCAAGCAGGCTGGACCAGCCAGCCGCATCGATATCCGCCGAAGGTTGAGTCAGATAGCGCCCGGCGGTATCAATGAGCACCGCGTGCTCGGCGAAATACCAGTCGGCATAGCGGGTACTGCTGACATCCCGGGTCAGCCGCTGCTTGTCGCCCTTGTTCAGCGGAAATTCAAGGCCGGAAAAGTCCAGCAAGCTGGTCTTGCCGCTGCCTTCGGGCCCCAGCACCAGGTACCAGGGCAGTTCACGGCGCCAGCGCTCGCTGCGGCCGCTGTACAGGCTTGAGCGACGCATAGTTCGCATGGCTTCCTTGAACCGGCCCGTCAGCTCCAGATGCTCTTCGACAATCAGTTCCTGACGCTGTTGGCGAGCCTGATAATCTTGATCTTCAGCGTTGTGTTTTTTCTCGACACTGGAGCGCCAACTGGCGTAGACCATGGACAGGCCCCAGATCAGGAAGAGCAGGCTGATGGTCAGCAGCCGGCTGCTGGCCGATGACCAGAAGCGGTTGTCACTGACAGCCAGCAGCGGTCCGACAAACCAGACCAGCAGTGCCAGGGCAAATACCAGGCAGAGACTCCACACCCAGCTTTTCCGGAAGAAGCGTCCGGCTTTGAGGAAAAAGGACTTCATATCAGTTCATCCCTGAAGATTCATATGATTCATCGACCGCTGTGCCCGGCACTGGCGGCGTTGTACTCGAACTGCTTGCCTGGCTGAAGGGCTGTAGCGCGGTGCCGCGCTGCTCGGTCAGCATCCAGTTGAATACGCCATAGATCACGCCCAGGCAGATCAGCGTAAACAGAGTCACCAGCCATAGCGGCACAATGCGGATTAGCCGCCGACGGTTCTCGGTAAGCCCCTGCCAATGGGGTGAAATATCCCGCGGGACGTCGCCGCGCAGTTGGCGAATCTGGCGATACAGGCTGTCGCGCAGGCTTTCCAGTTCGAGCATGCCGCGCGGCAGTACCCGGTACTTGCCTTCGAAGCCCAGCGACATGCAGATGTACATCAGCTCCAGCATCGGCAGGTGCTTGACCGGATCGCGCGACAAGCGCTCAAGTAGCTGGAAAAATTTTTCGCCGCCAAAGGTCTCGTTGTGAAAGCTGCTCAGCAGGCTCATCTGCGACCATTCGCTCTCATTACCCCAGGGCGTGGTGACCACGGCCTCATCCAGGGCAGTGCAGAGCACATAACGCGCAGCCATGACCTGGCTGCTTTCTGCGCCGTCCTGCAGCGCGCGGTGCTCGAAGCGCTTGATTTCCGAGGTAAGTCTGTCCTTCAGCGCGAACAGATCTTCGCGCTCATAGCTTTGTTGCAGGCGCACCATCTCCGAGAGCAGCGCGGAGGCCACCGCCACCAGCGGATTGATCCCCAGATTCAGGGTTTCTGCCGGGCGCAGGCGCGCGGCGTAGACCATGCGCTCTTCTAGCTTGTCGAACTTCTGGGGTGCGGCAGAATCGGTCAGCGGGCTTTGCGCCGGCACCGATCCCTGGCGATTGACGATGACCGTGTGATCATCCTGGTTGTAATCCATTTCCCTGATCATGATGTCAACTCCTGATAGCCCAGAATTTCAGCTCAAGCCCGGTAAACTCACCGGATACATGGAAGGCAAAGCCGCCGGACCGTTCCAGTTGCGACAGCTCCTCGGAACTGAGCTCCAGCGCGAAGTAGGTCTTGCCCGAGTGGAAGGGGATCTGCCGCGGTGCCACCGGCAGCGGTTTGACCTTGATGCCCGGCAGATGCAGGTTGACCAACTGGCGGATGCGCTCAACGGGACCGATTTTCAAGTGCGAAGGCAGGCGCTTGCGCAGCTCCTCGGAATCGCAATCGGCGCTGGCGGCGAGCACGAAGGAGGCATTGCCGAGCAAGCTGTGATCCTGCAGGGGCGATACCTGAATACCGTATTGGCGCTGTTGCAACAGCAGCTCCACGGCGTGCTGTTCAAGCACCATCGACAACACCTGGCGTATCGCATCCATCAACTTGCGGAAGCTCTGGCCCAGATCGTTATGCTGGTACCGGCTATCCAGACGCGGACGTTTGGTCTCGCTGGCGAAGGTCGACAGCTCACCGAGCAGGCCGAGCAGTTCGCGGTAGATCTGTTCCGGATGCACCTGCTCTATGCCCTGGAAGTGGCGCAACACCGGCTCGTGGCGGTTGATCAATTGCAGCATCATGAAGTCGCCGACTTCGGCCCCGCCAACCTTGCCAGTGGCGCGGATGCGCTCGGCGAGAATGTCGCCGCGGTGCGCCAGCATGCTGATCACTTCCTTGATGCAAGATTGCAGGAAGGGACTGGCGTGGAAATGCAGATAAGCCGGGACGAACTCGGCATCCAGGCTGACCACGCCATCGGGCGTGGTATCCAGAACATCGCAGATTTTCAGTTTCACGTAGGCATGATCGTTATGCTGCTCGCCCAGCAACAGCCGAAAATCAGGCAGTCCGCAGCTGACCTGGCTGCTGCTGCTGTCCCCTGCGTTGGAGTCAGCCACCTGGTTGTCATAGGCGGTGTAGCGCGCGAGCACATCGCGTTGCTCGGGGCGGCGGGTTTCCACATGGTTGCCGGTGACCAATGGCAGCGCCAGATAGACCGGACTGTTACTGGTGTTGGCGGGTACATCCATCGCCAAAGCTTCGCGCTCGTTGCCGAGTTCGAAGAAGCTGCCATCGGGTAGCAACCCGCTGGCTTGGCTGATGACCAGCTTGCCCATGCCAAGAAACTGGGTGTCGATCTCCAGATTGAAAAAACCCCAGGCGTAATGGCTCATGCGCCGGGTGCGACTGGTCAACTGGTGATCGTGGTAGCGGTCGTTTTGCTGGAAATGTTGCGGGCGCAGCAGCATGCCTTCCTGCCAGACGACTTTTTGCATCATCATGGTTCAGTTCCTGCCCTTGGTAGCGCTATCGAGTTCACGAATCCCTTCGGCATCGAGGCGCAGGTTGACCTGGTTCAGGCCTTTTTCGTTCAGCGGGATGATGAATCGCCAGTTGGTATCAGGCAGGTTGCGGTAGGCCGCGAGTACAGCGACATAGCGGCTGCCTTCCTGCACGGTGAGTTTGAGCTCGCGCCTCTCACCAGGGCGCAGCTCTAGCTCCTCAATGGCAATCAGGTCAGGCGACAGGGCCTCGCGTGGCCGCTGGTATAAGGTAAAGAAATCGGCGTTCTCGAAGGCAACCGGATGCTTGAGCTCCATCAGATGCAGCACGATGGGCGAGGGCCGATTATTCAGGTCCGGGTTCAACTGGCTGCTGCCTTCCAGGCTCAGATCCAGTTTGGTCAGGTCGGAGTAGGGCGATACGGTCGAGCAGCCGACCAGTGTGAGCAGGCTGGCGGCCAGGGCCAGAAGTAGTGTCTTGCGCATAGTGGTCATCCTTGCAGGTCGGTATTGAGGGTGGCGATCAGACGAATCTGCTCTTCATAGGCAATAACAAAATCACGCGCGTACAACCGCTGGCTCCAGTTGTCATCGCGTTGCAGGGCTTGATACAGGTGCGTGTACGCGCGCCAGCGGCTGCCTGCGGTATTCATCAGCGACTTGTTTTCACGCTCGAAGCGCAGTGTCAGTTGGTCCGGCGACAGGTGCTCGAGAATGCCCTTGATGGCCGCACGACTAGCGGCAATCAAGGCCACCTGGTGGGCCTGGAGGTCGCGAAAAGCACGGTTGATGGCTTGCTCTGCGGGCATGTCAGTGGGCGCTGGGCGTAACAGACTAGCCATGGCTTGCCGGCTATCAGCACTGAATTTCAGCGGATTGGTGCTGACCTGCTCGACGCTGGTCACCGCCAGCTTCATTTCACTCTTGAGTTCGTTGCGATTGCGCAGGCTTTGCTGCAGGCTGCCGACCTGCTGCTTGAGCAGACGCGCAGCCTTGATGGCCAACGCCTGGCGCTGCGCTTCATCCAGATCCTCAAGGTTGATACCCAACGCTTCAGCAAATTGCTGCCAGAATGCCGCCGGCTGGGCAGCAGGTATTGCAGGTGCGGGCTGGACCGTCGGCTGGGCCGGTGCCGGTGCAGCGACCAGCTCGGGAACCGTCAGGTTCTCCATATTGATCGGTGCGTAATCGACGGCCTGGGCAGGTTCAGCTTGGGGCTGCTGGCTGAAGGCGGCGAGGTCGTCACCGGCGGCGTACATCTCTTCCTGTTGATCCAGCGCATGCAGTGGATCCAGATCCAGAAAGGCATCATCCGGGATAATGCTGCCGGCATCCTGAGGTCGGCCCAGATCCTCGCTGAATACCGCCGGGTCCTGAACCACGCGAGCGCGGATCTCGAAGTCGCCCAGCGCAAAGAGCGTACCGTGCTCGATACGCTGCGGCTGGCCCTTGGGCAGGGGTGTATTGCCGGGCTTGAGCAGGATTCCGTTGCTGCTGGTATCGGTCAGATAGAATGCGCCGTTTTCAAAGCTCACTTGCGCATGCCGGCCAGACACCACCCGCTTGCGGTCGGGGATTACCCAATCACAATCCTCGGCGCGACCAATAATGCCGCCGGCTTGGCGGAAGGTCTTGGTCACCGGCATGCCGCTGACAAACTGCTCAGAGCCAACCATATCCAGAATCAGTTCCATGATGCTGCTCTCCTTTGCGCCTATTCGCCGCGTTTGACCGATTGCGGGTCGCCCAGAGGGCGATAATCGCCGTCATTGAATTTGTGGTTGCCCGAGCAGGCGCTCAGACTCACTGCCAGCAACAGCAGGGCGGCGGGCCAGTAGCGTCGTGTGATCATGGGTACTTCCTCTTTTTCGGGCGGCAGGGTGCCGGGTGTTTGAGCGGAAAAACAGATGTCAGGTGGTTCAAGCTGAGAGGTTCAGGCATGGGTTTTACTCCGGCTGGCCTTGAGTTCGGCGGGGCAGATATTCAGCCTCTGCATGCGGTAGAGCAGTGTTCTACGCGGCAGACCAAGCTCGGTCGCGGCGCTGGTCTGATTGCCCTGATTCTTGCGCAGGCAATCGATCAGCAGGTTGCGCTCCACACGCTCCATGCGCTCGCGCAGGCTCAACTGACCTTCATCCGGCGTAGCGCCCGGCAGATTGAAGTGTTCGGCCAGCAGCAGGTTGCCATCGCAAAGCAGCAGCGCGCGGGCGATCAAGCCCTTGAGTTCACGAACGTTGCCAGGGAAATCATGACTGGCCAGTTGTTCCAGCGCGGCGTCTGACCAGCGACAGGGATCGCGCTCGAGAAAACAGCAGGCTGAGCCGACAAATTCGCGGGCCAACAGAAGAATGTCTTCGCCCCGCTCGCGCAGCGGCGGCAGATGGATGGGGAAGTGCGTCAGCCGATAGAACAGGTCTTCACGGAACTGACCGGATTGCACCTGTTCACGCAATTGGTGATGGGTGGCGGTCACCACGCGCACGTCAACCTTGTGCGTTGCGTTGCTGCCCAACGGCCGCAGTTCACCCTCCTGCAATACGCGCAAAAGCTTGGCTTGCAGCAGCAATGGCATGTCGCCGATTTCATCCAGAAACAGGGTGCCGCCGTCGGCGGCGTCGAATAACCCCTTGTGATCCCGATCAGCGCCGCTGAAAGCGCCTTTGCGATAACCGAACAGCTCGCTTTCCAGCAGATTTTCCGGCATGGCCGCACAGTTCAGGGCAATAAAGGGCTTGCTGCGGCGCAGGCCGTAATCGTGGATAGCACGGGCTACTAGTTCCTTGCCGGTGCCTGTTTCGCCGGTAATCAATACGGTGACCGGGTTATGCAGAACCTTGCTGATCAGGCTGTAGACCTGCTTCATGCCGTCGCTTTCGCCGATCAAACCGAAATGCTCCCGGCTGGCCGGGGTAATGTCGGCCACGGCTGATGTGGACGATGCTGTTGCTGCTGCTGCGGGCCGGCCCAGCAGTTGCAGTTGGGCGACGGCAAAGTTGCCGAGCATCTGCAGCGCGTCGTCCTTGTGATCCAGCTCGCGCTGATGGCGGCTGGCGGTCACCAGAAGACCGCGGACATGCTGCTGAGCGTCGGTAAGCGGCAGGCACATCAGGCTGCGCCAGGGGCCATCGCTTTCCGGTAGAAAGGCGGTGCTGTGCAGATTGGCGTCAAGATTGCTCATTACCAGGGCGCGGTTCTGGCACAGGCAGTACTGCAGCAGGTGCATATCCGAATAATCGCTTGGCACACTGATGCTATCGGGTAGGTGCAATTGCCCCTGGTACCATTGGGCGCAAAGTGACAGGCGCGTTTGTGTCGCATCCAGCAGATAGAACTGGCTGAGCGCGCCATTGCTGAGTTCAGCGCAGGCTTGCACCAGCCCGCTGCACAGTGCGCTGGGAGAGCGCAACAGGGAGAGTGCGGTAAAGCGCTCCAGCAACGCCTCGGCAAAATGCAGCGGCTGCGGCAATTGCGCGAACATCTGTGGGGTCGGGTTATCAGGCGAATTCACAGACGACCGCTCCTGTGCTGTCCAGTGTGGCATGGGCACGCTGCAGCTGTTCCCCGGAGGCCATGGCCTGCAGCAGGCGGTCCACTGCCAAGGGTTGCAGGTGCTGATCAATCAGCCGGTCTACCAACCGCGCACCGCTGTCGCTCTCGGCACAGCGCTCGGCAAAATAGGTCACCAGAGCAGGGCAGTGCGTGAACGCGAGATCGCGGCGTTGCAGGCGCTCGGCAAATCGGCCGAGCTTCAGGCTGACCAACTCTTCCAGTACCTCGCCAGCGATCGGGTAATAAGGCACTACGCGCATGCGCGCCAGCAGCGCGGGTTTGAAATGGGCGCTTAACTGCGGCTGAATGGCGTCTTCCAGCATCTGCGCATCCGGGCGTTCCGGGTTGCGGCACATATGCGCGATCTGTTCGCTGGCCAGATTGGAGGTCATCAGAATCAGCGTGTTGCGAAAGTTGATTTCCCGACCTTCGCCATCATTGGCGACGCCTTTGTCAAAAATCTGATAGAACACATTCATCACATCGGGATCGGCCTTCTCGACCTCGTCCAGCAAAATGACCGAGTAGGGCTTTTGCCGCACGGCTTCGGTCAGCATGCCGCCTTCGCCATAGCCGACATACCCGGGCGGCGCGCCGATCAGCCGCGATACCGTGTGTTTTTCCTGAAATTCGGACATGTTGATGGTGGTCAGAAAGCGCTCGCCGCCGTACAGAAGATCAGCCAGGGCCAGCGCCGTTTCGGTTTTACCCACGCCACTGGGGCCCACCAGCAGGAATACGCCGACGGGTGCATCCGCTCGATTGAGGCCGGCCGCGCTGGCACGCATGGCCCGATCCAGGGCTTGCACGGCCTGTTCCTGGCCACGTACCCGCTGGCGCAGGTCGCTGGCGAAAGAGGTAATGCTGGCGTTATGTTCACGGGCCAGTTGCGCCAGCGGAACGCCGGTCCAGTGGCTTATAACTTCGGCAATCAGGCGCGGACAGACTTCATGGCTGACCAGCCGTTCCTCAGCCTGGGCGCGGGCCAGCTCAGCCTGCGTGGCACTCAGCGACGCTTGCAACTGGTCGAGCTCGGTGGCGGCGTCGGTGGTGTCGCTATCGTTTGGCTGTGTGCATGGGGTCTCGCTTTCAGCCTCGCCCTCCTGCTGCAGCGCACTGCGCAACGTCGCGCTCTGCTGACGCAGTTGCAGCAGTTTGTCCGCCAGTGCCTTCTGCGTCAGCCAGCGCGCCTCCAGGGTTGTTGCCTCGGCCTGATCCTGGAGCTGCTTGGCAGCCAGGCTGCTGAGCCGTTCGTTATCAATAGCCAATCCGGCCTGCTGATCGCGCTGCAGCGCTAGTAGCTGGCGCTGATCTTCCGCCAGCGCGGTGCGCAAGCGTTCCAGTGCATCGGGTGCAGCGGCCAGGCTGATGCGCACCCGGGCGCAGGCAGTGTCCAGCACATCCACTGCCTTGTCGGGCAGTTGCCGGCCGGCCAGATAGCGAGCCGATAGTTCGGCGGCGGCGACCACGGCATCATCGCGCAGGTAGATGCCATGGCTTTTCTCGTAGACTGGGGCCAGACCGCGCAGGATAGTCACGGCCTCGCTGATGCTGGGCTCGTGCAACTGGACTGGCTGAAAGCGCCGCGCCAGGGCAGGGTCCTTCTCGAAGTACTGTTTGTATTCGCTCCAGGTGGTGGCGGCGATGGTGCGCAGCTCGCCGCGCGCGAGGGCCGGCTTGAGCAGATTGGCCGCATCGCCACTTCCAGCCTGGCCGCCCGCGCCAATCAGCGTGTGTGCTTCGTCAATGAACAGAATGATCGGCTTGACGGCGGCCTTGACCTCATCAATCACGCCCTGCAGGCGTTTTTCGAATTCGCCCTTGATGCTGGCGCCGGCCTGCAGCAGGCCCAGGTCCAGGCAATGCAGCTCTACCTCCCTGAGCGCTGCCGGCACTTCACCCTGAACGATACGCAGGGCCAGCCCCTCCACCAGGGCGGTTTTTCCGACGCCCGCTTCACCCACCACGATAGGGTTGTTCTTGCGGCGCCTGGCCAGAATATCGATCATCTGGCGGATTGCTGAATCACGGCAAAGCACCGGATCCAGTCGGCCATCGCGGGCCTGCTGGGTAAAATTATGGGTAAAACGTTGCAGTGCCGATTGCCCATTCTGCGGCGGGGCCTGGGTGTGATCGGGGGTATGATGGGCCAGCGCATAATCGCGCAGGCGCTCGGCGTTCAATTTGGCCAGCAACGGCTGCAACTGGCTGCCTGCATAGCGCAAAGGGTTACGTAGCAGCGCGAGAATCAGTGCGGCCTGGTCGACCTGGCTGCGTTTCAGTTCCAGGCTGGCTACCAGCAGCGCATCCTGCAGCCATTGAACCAGCTCCAGGGAAAAGGCCGGGTTACGCGATGCGCTGTCCTCGCTAGAGGGTTGCAGTACGCGGGCAAATTCGCCGGCGTCCAACTGCGCGTCCTGCAGCGCGCGGTGCAGCAAACTGTCGCTGCGCTCCAGCAAGCCAAGCAACAGGTCTTCGACCAGGACCTTGCTGCCATGTCGCACCACACAGCGTTCTGCTGCCGTTTCCAGGTCCTGGCGGCTGCGGGCATCCAGTGCCTGTACCAGTTGTTGCAGATCTACATCGATCATGGGCTATCAGTCCTTTAATAAGCTTTGCTGCTGAGCGTCACGGCGGGATCGGCGCAGGCATCGATCGCCTCGCTGCCAAGCCAACTGGTCCAGCCCAGCAGGCAGGGAGTCCCTGCTTCCAGGCGCGGTTCGCGCACGGCGTTGCGGCACAATTGAAGTCGAATGTCGTAATCAAGGGGGTCGCGCAGGGCAAATCGCACCAGCGCGCAGAGCGGACGAAAGCCGGTGCCAGTAGGCAGAAACTCGTGGAACCGCTCCCAGTCCAGTTGCTGAATGTGAATACGGAACTTGCCGCTGCGATCACGCACCTGATCGCCGATCACCAGGCTTTCGCCCAGGGCGCTGTTGGCCAGACCGAGACGGTTGCGCTGATCCTCCTGCACCTCGACCTGGCGCTCCATGCACTGCTCGATATGCAGCGCCTGATGGCGAAAGTAGTAGCGCAGCACGGACTCGATCACCGCAGCGGATTGCACGCGCAGGCTGAGCAAACCCAGGTAGGGAAGCAGGCGCTTCCAGTTCAGTTCGGACTCACTGCGAATCGACTCACTGCCTAGCCCGATCAGCGAGAACAGTTGCGAGGAAAAGGGATCCAGCGCGCCGCTGGAAAAGCGCGAGTAGTAGCGATACTTCTGCCATATCGGTAGCAGCAGCCGCTGCAGGCGATTGTTGAACAGGTCAAGAAACTCGCGTGTCGGGTTGCCTTCCACGGTATCCCCGAGGGCTTGTTCGCCATAGAACGCGGGCAGCGGTGATCCGGCGCCGAACAGGCTGATCAGATTGACTCGCAGGCGAGCTCGGACTTCGCCGCGCTCGCGGAAAAACTCCACCCGCTCGATGTCGCTGCCCGGAAAACCCATGCTCGGATTGGCCTGGAATTCGATCAGGTTGTAGAGCGCCTGTTCGGTATGCTCTGGGTACTCTTCACGGAGTCTTTCCATCACCAGCAATACACCCTGAAACAGGCTGTATTCGCGGATGTTGCGACTCAGCAGGTTCAGAGCAGGGGCTGCTGCCCCATGCGTGGTGTCCATTGGTAGATCTCTCCCTTGGTGCTGCGTACAGTCAATTCGTGGTAGGAGTTGAGGCTGGCGTAGAGCGCAAAAAACTCGTTGAGAATCGAGGCAAATAGAAACAGGTCACCTTCGCCAAGATAGCCGTCGGTATTCATGACCAGTTCGGTGCGCACGCCGCGAATCGGCAAGCCGCGATACAGACGGTCAACGCTGCCGTGCCCGATACTTTGCAATCCGTTCAGCAGGCGCTGGCTGACCTTGGCTGCGTGCTGGTCGTAGTGGCGTGGCAGATCGTAGGTTTCAAGAATGACCTTGAGCGCCTCGATATTCGCTAGCGACAGGTAGTTCAGCGACATGTTGCTGATCAGTTTCCAGAGAAAATCCTGCTGCAGCGGTGGTGCATAACTGGCGGTCACGGCGCTGATGTTGCGAAAGCGCAGATGTTCCGGGGTGCCTTCACTGGGGCGACAGATGGCGCCCAGTGGCAGTTGCAGTGGCAGGTTCTGATTGGTACAGGTCAGCTCGACCGAGAGGGTTTCATGCTGTTCCAGGCTACGCAGGCCAAAGCTCAGGTAGGTGTCCATGCTGCCGTCGAGCAATGACGGGTTCTGTCTGAGGCTGTAATAGGGTCGCGCTTCGGGAAAGTCGAAGCTGGCGTCATGTTCGAAGGACTCAAAGGGCACGTACTCCTCATAGCCCATCCCGCCCGGTTTCCAACCCGTGACGCGATCCACCGAAAACACCCCGCAGTGGGCACTTTCGTACTCAGCCGGGCGCAGCATGTATTTGTCCTGACGGCCATCCAGGCGGATCGGCGTCGCATCGTGGGCAAACAGGTTGACCACTGGGGTGCAATACAGCCGAATGTTATCCAGCGTGGGGTTGATGCGCTGCGAACCTGAGCGATTGAGCTCGATACGCAACTCGAAGCCATGGGCTCGTTTGAGCAGGTCCGGTGCAAAGCTTTGCAAAGCCGCCAGCCCACCGATGTCGACAAACAGAAACTTCTCCTGAAAGGCGAAGTATTCCTGCAGATAGCGGTAACCGCGGAAGGTATTGATCGGGTAGGGCACCAGCGCTTCGTCTTCAGCGAAACCGGCTGGGGTGAGCAGGCCGCGGTCTAGCTTCAACGCGGCTACCGGCCGGTCAAAAGGGTCTTTCAGGGGTTTGCCGGCGGCGTCCAGCGGGACCAGTTGGATGTCCTCGACATGTCTTAGCAGGCTCAGATAGAGGGTCTGGCTGATATAGCGTTCACCTGCCAGATGCAGGCGCAGACGCTTCAGTTGCTCCAGGTCAGCCAAGGTCCCGCCGTTGACACCCAGGCGCAGGCTGAGCAGGGCGCCATCCCCTTTGACCGAATAGTCCACGCCACGCATGGCCAGGGCGGTCAGCTCGGTATTGCTGGTGGTCCGAAAGCGGCAAGCAACGCCTTTGATCGGATTGGATTCCACTGGCGTATCACGGGGTACGACCACGGCAGCGCCGGGTGCCTTTAGCGGCTCGAACTGCAGCATGCTGAATGCCGGCAAAGGCCGCATGTAATTCGGCCACAACAGATACATCAATGAGTGCGTCAGCTCCGGGAGTTCATCCTCAAGCTTCTGACGCAGGCGCCCGGTCAGAAACGCAAAGCCCTCAAGCAAGCGTTCTACATCCGGATCACGCCCGCTTTGGCCCAGAAATGGGGCCAGCGCCGGGCTGCGCTCGGAAAAGCGTTTGCCCAACTGGCGCAGGGCGGTCAGCTCGCTTTGATAGTAATGATTGAATGACATTCGTCAGTCTCTGGTAATCGCGGTATTCGAAAATCGGCGGCCTGACCTACTGGACCTGCACCTGACCACTGCCATTGAGCCTGGCGGTAAAGCTGACCGGGCGACGCTGGCCATCCAGCTCGACCATGCCTTCCAGCGCAAATGACAGATTCAGCGGGTCATGCTCCCGGGGCAGGGCGATAACCCTGACCTGGGACAGACGCGGTTCGTAGCTCTCGATAAAACTTTCGATGGCGGTACGGGCTTGCTGTAGCGAGTCGTGCAGCGACAGGCGCATATCATTGAGGTCGGGCAGCCCGTAGTCCGGTAGTGACTGCACGCTACCGGCGCGGGTGCTGAGCATTTTCGCCAGATGTGCGGCAATCGAGGCGACCATCGCCTTGTCCGCACTCAGGTTGCTGCGCTTTGCCGAATCACCGGCCAAGCGTTCAAACAGGCTGCCGTACCCCATGCCTTATTCCTTCTCCATCTTGCCGACCAGCGACAAGGTGAAGTCCGCTCCCATGTATTTGAAGTGCGGGCGGACGCTGAGCCCGACGCGATACATGCCTGGCTGGCCTTCAATATCGCTGACGGTAATCTGTGCAGCGCGCAGCGGCCGGCGCCCGCGCACTTCGGCGTTGGGATTGTCCTGGTCAGCAACGTACTGGCGGATCCACTTGTTCAGCTCAAGCTCCAGATCGGTGCGCTCTTTCCAGGAGCCGATCTGCTCGCGCTGCAGTACCTTGAGGTAGTGGGCCAGACGGTTGACGATAAACAGGTAGGGCAGTTGGGTGCCGAGCCGGTAATTCAGCTCGGCAGCTTTGCCTTCTTCGCTATTGCCGAAGAATTTGGCCTTCTGTGTTGAGTTGGCGGAAAAGAAAGCCGCGTTGTCGCTACCCTTGCGCATGGTCAAGGCGATAAAGCCTTCATCCGCCAATTCGTATTCGCGGCGATCGGACACCAGTACTTCGGTGGGGATCTTGGTCTCAATTTCGCCCATGCTTTCAAAGTGATGCAGGGGCAGATCCTCGACCGCGCCGCCGCTCTGCGGACCAATGATATTCGGGCACCAGCGGAATTTGGCGAAGCTGTCAGTCAGACGTGTCGCGAAGGTAAAGGCGGTGTTGCCCCACAGGTAGTCTTCGTGGTTGTTGGAGACGTTTTCCTTGTAGACGAAGCTCTTGACCGGATTGTCTTCCGGGTCATAGGGGTTGCGCAGCAGAAAACGCGGCAACGTCAGGCCCACATAGCGTGCATCTTCCTTTTCACGGAAGGCTTGCCACTTGGCAAATTGCGGGCCTTCGAAATGGTCCTTCAGGTCCTTGATATCCGGTAGCCCGGTGAAACTTTCCAGGCCAAAGAACTTGGGACCTGCGGCGGCGATAAAGGGCGCGTGGGACATGCTGGCGACGCTGGCCACGTGTTGCAGCGTTTTCATGTCCTGGGAGCTGGGGTCGAAATAGTAATTGGCGATCAGCGCACCGACCGGCTGGCCGCCGAACTGGCCGTATTCAGCGGTGTAAACGTGCTTGTACAGGCCGGATTGAACGATTTCCGGGCTGTCTTCGAAATCTTCGAGCAGATCCTGCTTGGACGCGTTGATCAGCTCCAGCTTGATGTTCTCGCGGAAGTTGGTGCGGTCGACCAATACTTGCAGGCCGCGCCAGGAGGACTCCAGCGCCTGGAAACTCGGCTGATGCAGGATCTCATCCATCTGCCGGCTGAGTTTGGCGTCGATCTCGGCGATCATGCGATCGACCATGGCTTTCTTGACCGGCTCTTTGTCGTTCTGCGGTTTCAGCAATTCTTCGATAAAAGCCGAGACGCCGCGCCGGGCGATACCGTAGGCCTCGTCATCGGGTGTCAGACGGGTTTCAGCAATGATGCTGTCGAGAATACTGACTTGTCCGGCCTTCTGGCCACTTTGGGCTGCTGCTCTGGTACTCATGAATAAGCGTCCTGTGTTCGGTGATCAGTGCGGGCAATCAGGCGTCGGGCTGGTCTTGAATATCCAGGCCCAGTTCGGCGAGTACACGCTCGCGCGAGTCATCGTCGCTGAGCACGCTTTCAATCGCCTTGCGAAATGCCGGGGCATTGCCGAGCGGGCCTTTCAACGCGACCAGTGCGTCGCGCAGCTCCATCAGCTTCTGCAGTTCCGGCACCTGGCTGACCAGGCTGGCTGGGTTGAAGTCCTTCATGGAATCGATCTTCAGATGCACATTCAGACTGTCGTCGGCGTTTTCATCGTTGTGCAACCGGTTGGGTACCACGAAATCCAGGCTCAGTTCCTGCTTGGCCAGTACCTCGTCAAAGTTGCCCTTGTCGATGGCAATCGGTTTGCGCTGTTCGATGCTGCGGTCATCAGGGCGTTGGGTGAAATCGCCGAGTACCATGAGTTTCAGTGGCAGTTCGACCTCTTCCTGGACCCCTCCGGTGGTGGGTGTGAAAGTGACATTGACACGTTCTTTCGGGGCTACTGAGCCGTCTTTGGCCATGATTTTCTCCGTTACTGTGATGGCCCTTAGGCCTGGTCGAGTGCCGCTTCAAGGTCGAGGTGGCACAGCCTCTGGTAGATCTCGCTCTTGCGCTGTCGCAGGATCGGATTGCCGGGCAGCTTGTTGCAGCAATCGAGCAGCAGTTGCAGCACGGTCATCGCGAGATCGGGTTCCCAACGCTCCAGATCGGAGCCATGAAGAACCTGATAAAGGGATTCGAGTTGGTGAAACGCCAGTTCGTATTGTCTGGCTTGGAAGCAAAGGCGCGCCTGCGCCAGTTGCCAGTGAAAGCGCTCGCGTTCGCCACGCACCGGCTGCATGGCCTGTTTGATAAGCTGAATGCCTGACTTCAAAGAGCCCTTGCGCAGTTGTTCACTGGCCTTCGTCAGAGCCTCGTCCCATGGACGGTTAGCGGAATCAGAATTACCGGAGCTGCGCTCGGCCTGAGCACTGGGAACTTGGGTGTGAGGCAGGATGTGCGCGTCAATCCATGCACGTGTTTCATCATCAGCAAAGGGCGTGTGATCATGGAAGCAAAGCTGCTCCAGGCCTGGCAGCCTGCGCAGTAACAGGGCCAGTTGTATCTCGATCTCGTACATGGCTGGCTGAGCATCCAGCGCTTGCAGGCATTGCCAGGCGATATATTGGCCGTCGAGCCAGAATGGCGAGCGACCCAGGCTGCTTTCCACATCCTGAAGCAGGGCGTCGGGCTGGCCCTGGGCCAGGCGCTCGCGATAATTGGCCAGGCGGTCAGCGGGTAGCCCGCGCAAGGTCGTGCTCTGTTGTGCATCATGTTCGGGCAGATTGTCTATGGGTAGCCATAACAACGTGCGGGCCAGCCGATATGCCCTGGGGTCGACAATCGATTCCTGGCACCACCAGGCGCTGAGCAGGCGGGCCTGATCCTGGAGGGTGCGCAAGCATTTGTGGGCGTCGCGGCTATCGCTGATTTTGCCCAGTGTATCGGCGCTGGGCTGATTGATCGGGATAACCCGCGCCTTGCTGGGTTGGGTTGCGACCGTTGTCGCACTGGCCGTTGATTGCTCGGCCGGGGCGTTGCTGGCGAGCGTATCAAGGCGGCGGCAAAGGGGTAGCAGCAGCGGAGCCTGGTCGGCGTAATGCCCGGTAAGACAGATATCCAGCTCACGTAGCTGGGTGGCCAGTCGCGTCAATACGCCGGGTTCGGTAGACGTGGCGGGGAGCTCGACGAGGCTCTGATCAATCCGCGACACCAGCCAGGTTAGAGCGGCGAGTCGGGTACGAGGTTTGCGCGGGTGAAGTGCGTCCCAGTGCTCGGTACACAAATAATGCAGGGCGCCCAATCCTGCCTCGAGGCCCGGCAGCGAATCGATCTGATACAGGCTCCATGTCAGCCACGCCACGGCCCTGAGATCCTTTGACTGGGATTGCAACAGCAGCTCGCAGCCGTCGCGCACCACTATCCAATCGGGACCCTGGTCTGCATGTAGCGAATTGGCTTTGCCCAGCTCGCTCTCAAGATGCTCGAACTCGGTGGAGTAACGCACGTCATCGCCGTAGAAGTCCTCGGCACTGATGGGTTTTTCCGCCAATAGTCTGTAATGATTTGCGAGCATAAGCACCATCAGTCCCTGATTTGCCAAGTTGTTACCTAACTATTGCGCGCCAATATGACGTGTATAACAGCGGCGACTTTACTAACTGCGCAACAACTTGCGCAGTTAGTTGTGTGCGCAACTTATTGCGCACTTATCTATGTGCAACAAGTTGCGCATAGGCTGTGAACGGGGTGTATCCTAGTCGCGGATAAAGTCAGTGGCAAGGCAGGAAAATGTGAACTGTTTTGCTTTATGGCTAATTAGTTAATTCCAGCATAATTGACGTCAGAATATCATCGTCACGAATTTATGCGTCAGGTATGGCACGAAAAGTCATACAAATTTTTCGTGAAATCGTCCTCAGATGATTCTATATAATATTGATATTTATGAATTTAATATTTTTGGTCAGGTGGGTTTGGCTTGAAATTGTTCTGCAATGAGACGCTGTTATGACTTTGGTTAAAAATGCGAACTGTATCGCAAAATTAGTATTAATTTGTGCGTAAGTTCCAGTAATTCAGATTTCGTAAATAGCTTAAATAACTTCCGTGCTTTGAGAGTTTTCAGGTTATTAGATGGGGTTAGTGCGGGATATTCGCTGGTTGAGTTGTCGCTAAGGGGCTGGGGCTGCTTGTCAGATTGAAGCGCGTATGGGGCGAGCCGCCCCGTACGCGCTATTACTTTGCGTTAATATGTGGGTTACTGAGTGCAGCGGGGAATAGCGCAGCGTCCGTTGTCGTCGCCCAGGGCTGTCTGAGTGGCGGTAGTGCCTGCTCCTTCTTCGGCAGCATCTTCGCTGGCACAGGCCTTGGCTATGGCAGCGCTCTTAGGGCAGTTAGTAGCTTCAAGGGCAACCGACAAATTGTTCCAGCCGGGCTTGAAGTCCGGAAAGTCTGCTACCAGTGTTCGAAAGTGCTCCACGCTGACCTCGGGTTGCTGCTGTGCCCATGCCACGTTGCCCAGGCCAAATCGAGCAGTAGGTTGCTCAGGCCAGGCGCTCAAGGCTGCTGCGTAGGCCTGTCTGGCGCTATCCAGCCGGCCGGTTTGCTCAAGGTCACTGGCTGCGCGCAGGTAGACCAGTGGCTCGGCGGTAGCGGGCAACTGGTGCGGCGGTAGCATGACTCTGGCCCAGCGATCGGCGCGATCCCAGGTTTTCATGAACACCTTGAAAGGCTCGCGCTGGGCCTTGTTCAGCCCGCTATGCACGATCATTTCGCGCTTGTCCAGATCGTACCCAACCACTACCGCATAGTGCCACTGCGGGAACCAGTTGAATGCCAGGTTCTGCATGACCAGCACCGGGTTGCCGGCGTCCAGTTCAGTCATCACCGCCTTCAGATCCCGGGCTACGGGATACACCAGCAAGTCACGCTCGCGGGAGGCCGAGACCATTTCTACCTGCAGTGTGCCTTTGCGCTCGGGAATATAGACGCGGTCTACCAACTGCTCCGGCGTGTCGGGCAAGCCTCGGTGGTTGAGTATCATCGATAACGCTGCGGGGCCGCATTGGTACGCGTCCTGCGCATGGAAAGGAACCTGATCCAGATACTGGCTTGATGGAAAGCTGCTCAGGGATTCAGGGGAGGGGAGTTCTGTGGGTCGCCCTGCGCAGGCTGACAGCAAAGCTGCCAGCCCGAGCAGTACGAACAGGTGTGTTAAACGACGCACCTGATTAGCGGTTGATGCAGTTGACGAACTTGTAGATGTTGGTAGCACACAGCAGGTCGGTAATGATGAAGATCACCAGGAAAAGCACGATCACACCAAGGATACCGGCACCAGCAGGAGCTTCATCCAGTTGTGCGTTGAAATAGGCCAGTTCATCAGCGGTCAGGCTGTTGATGCGCTGCTCAACCTGATCAGAGGATACGCCCATTGACGCCATTTTTTCTTGAACAGCTTCGTCAGACAGCATGCTTTTCAGAGCTTCGCGATCAACACTAACTTGCTCTTGGGAAATCACATCTTGCGTGCCGATCATGGAGCCTTGTGCATGCACGCTGGTCACGGTGGTCAGCAAGAACAGCGCAGTCAACATGATTGACAGGTAACGCTTGGTAGATTTCATAAATGTCATAGGGCCTACTCCTGATTTTTTATCTTGAGGCTTCCGTTAACGGTTGCCCAGCAAACGCCGGATTTGCCCGGCGCTCAGTTGTAGCATAGCCCCTTATCGGGGCCGCTACTCAGGGATCGACAACATAAAGCACGGTGCGTTCAGCTTTTTCGCAATATTTGTACACTAACACACTGATTTACAAGCCTAGTTTGTCTCTGAGTTGGTAGTACAAAGCGCCCATTGCGGTGAAGGGAATGCGCAGCAAGCGCCCGCCAGGGAAGGGATAGTGCGGCAGATTGGCGAAGGCATCGAAGCGTTCAGCCTGACCACGAATCGCCTCGGCAAGAATCTTACCGGCCAGGTGCGTATAGGTAACCCCATGCCCGCTGCAACCCTGGGAATAGTAGATATTGCTACCGATACGGCCGACCTGGGGCAAGCGCGACAGTGTCAGCAGGAAGTTGCCGGTCCAGGCGTAGTCGATTTTGACGTCCTTGAGCTGCGGGAAGGTCTTGATCAGATTCGGGCGCACCAGTGCCTCAACGTTGGCCGGGTCGCGCGCGCCATAAACCACGCCGCCGCCAAAGATCATGCGCTTGTCGCCCGATAATCGGTAATAGTCGAGCAGATAATTGCAATCCTCGACACAGTAGTCCTGGGGCAGCAGGGAGTGAGCCAGATCATCCCCCAGGGGTTCGGTGGTGATTACCTGGGTGCCGCAGGGCATGGACTTGGCCGCCAGTTGCGGCATCAGATCGCCGAGATAGGCGTTCCCTGCGACCACGACAAAGTCGGCAGTGACCTGGCCTTGTGCAGTATGCACAACGGCTTTCACGCCCTGATCGACCCGCGTCACCAGCGACTGTTCGTGAATGATCCCGCCCAGTGATTCCACCGCCTCGGCCTCGCCCAATACCAGATTCAGCGGGTGGATATGCCCGCCACTCATGTCCAGGGACCCACCTACGTAAAGGTCGGTGTTGACCACCTTGCGAATCTCTTTGGCATCCAGTAGCTGCATCTGCGTATGGCCGTAGCGCTCCCAGAGCTTTTTCTGCGACTCCAGATGGCTCATTTGCTTGTCAGTCACGGCGGCAAAGACGCCGCCGTCTTTCAGGTCACACTGAATCTGATATTTGGCGATTCGTTCGCGGATGATACGTGCGCCTTCAAAGGCCATTTCCCCGAGCAGACGTGCCTGCTGGGCGCCGACGCTGCGCTCGATGACATCAATGTCGCGGCTGTAGCTGTTGACGATCTGCCCACCGTTGCGGCCAGAGGCACCAAAGCCAACCTTGGCTGCCTCCAGTACCGTGACTCTAAAGCCTTGTTCCAGCAGAAACAGCGCAGTGGAAATGCCGGTGTAACCCGCACCAATAACGCACACATCGGTTGCATGGGCGCCTTGAAGTGCAGGGCGATCGGCGCTGTTATTAGCGGAAGCGGCGTAATAGGACGTGGTATGCGATGTATAGCCCATAAGGCACCTGCCATGTTTGATATATTTTACAAGATGGGCTGATACTACCTAGCACAGGGGTTTAATTCCAGAGGGTGATCAAAAAAAATGACAGGCTTAGCCGGCAGGCGGCGGATTTTTGGGCAGGGGGCGTACCAGCAGAATAAATACCATGGAGCAGGCCAGCAGTATGCCAATCAGATGAAAGGCATCGTTGTAGGCCATGATCTGCGCCTGCTGATGAACCTGATTGTTGAGCATCATCAACGCCGCCTGCGGGTCGCCCAACTGCTCCGTCAAGCTGGCTAAGCGTTCTTCGACGGCGGGGTTGCCGGGCACGATATGTTCACGTAGAAAATCAAAATAATGTTTCGCCCGGCTATCAAGGATGGTCGCCAGGGCGGCGATCCCCACTGCTCCACCCAGGTTGCGCAAAATGTTGTACAGGCTGGAGGCTGAGCCGGCTTGTGAGGGGGGAATCATCGCCGTGGCCAGAATCGACATGGGCACCAGAACCATCGGTTGGCCCAGCGCACGGAAAATCTGAATGCCGATAAATTGGTCGCCGGCAAAATCCAGGCTCAGGCTACCGCTGAAGAAGCTGGCGAAGGCAAACAGAAAGAAGCCCGTAGCGCAGATAAAACGGGCATCCACGTAGCGCATCAGAATCGGCACCAGCGGAATGATCAGAAGCTGCGGCACGCCCATCCACATGATCACCTGGCCTATCTGCAGGGCGTTGTATTGCTGAATTTGCGCGAGGTAGACCGGCAGCACGAAGACTGTGCCATACAGGCCCACGCCCAGCCCGATATTGGCCAGGCTACCGAACAGAAAATTGCGGTCCTTGAATAGCCTCAGGTTGATCAGTGGGTTGTCCCGGGACAGTTGCAAGATGACGAAGCTCACCAGGCTGACGAAGGCGATGACCGCCAACACCACCATCCAGCGCGACTCCAGCCAGTCCTCCCGGTGACCCTCTTCGAGAAATACCTGCAGGCAACCCAACCCCAATGCCATGGTCAGGATGCCGGCATAGTCGCCCTGCTTGAGCAGCTCCCAGCGGGGAGGGGATTTTTCCAGGCCGTAGAGCAGGCCACTGATCATCAGCAGCCCAGGCACCACGTTGATGTAGAAAATGTACTCCCAGCCGTAATTCTCCGTTAGCCAGCCGCCAATGGTCGGGCCGATCGAGGGCGCGAATACGGCGGTAATGGCGAACATGGCCATACCCTTGGGACGGTCACGGGCGGGCAGCTTGGTCAGAATCAACATAAAGGCGAAGGGGATCAGGGCCCCGCCAGCCAGGCCCTGCAATACCCGAAAAACAATCATGCTCTGCAGATTCCAGGCCATGGAGCAGAGCAGTGAGGCGATAACGAACAACGCTGACATCGTCACCGCAAAGCGCCGCGGCGACATGACCACCGCAAGCCAGGCGGCCAATGGAATGATAATGATCTCCGCGACCAGATAAGCGGTGGAAATCCAGGACCCTTCCTCGACCGTAGCGGACAAGGCGCCCTGTATGTCCTTGAGCGACGAGTTGATGATCTGGATATCCAGAATAGCCATGAAAGCGCCAAGAATGGCGCTTAGCAGGGCTATCCAGTCCCGCCGGGTCGGCGGTGGAATAATACGTTCGGCGACCGCTTCAGCCACGCAGATCGACCTTGACGCTGACCGACATGCCAGGCCTTAACTGCGGGCTGAGCGGATGCTGGTCATCGATCAGAATCTTCACCGGTATTCGCTGCACTACTTTGGTGAAGTTGCCGGTTGCGTTGTCCGGGGGCAACAGGCTGAACTGGGCGCCCGAGGCGGGGAACAGACTGTCGATCACGCCGGATACCTCTTCGCCCGGAAAGGCATCGAAGATCAATGTGGCCTTAAGGCCTTCACGCAGATCCTGAAGCTGGGTTTCCTTGAAGTTGGCTTGGACCCAGAGCTGCTGCTGCGGCACCAGTGCCAACAGGTGAGCGCCCGGCTGAACATTCAGCCCGATGCGCACTGAGCGCTGGCCGACGCGGCCGGCCACTGGTGCGACGATGCTGGTGCGTTGCAGGTCCAGTTCCGCGCGCACGATATCCGCCTGCGCTGCATCCACCAGCGCGCTGAGGCGATCGATGTCGGCACGCAGGGTGTCCTTGCTCAGGGTTTGCGTCCTGCTGTCGGCATTGGCGCGGCGTACCTGGGCTTTGGCAACATCAAGCTGCGCGCGGAAATTGCTGACTTGTTCTTCCGAGGCGTAGCCGGACTTGCGCAAGGGGGTAATGCGTTCGATATCCAGCCCGATGCGCCGTTGTTCCGCCTGGCGGGCCTCGACGTCTGCCTGTGCTGCGGCAATCAGGCTGTCCTGCTGCAGGAAGCGCGATTCGGCTTCGGCCTTTTCTGCCTGGCGCGTGGCCAGATTGGCCCGAGCGTGGCTCAGCGCGATCTCGAAGTCTCTTGGGTCCAGGCGTACCAGAGGATCTCCAGCGGCAACGAGCTGGTTATCCTTGACCAGCACCTCGGTCACCTGAGCGCTGAGCTGGCTACTGACCCTAGCGATCTCAGCGTGGACGTATGCGTTATCGGTATGCTGGTAATGCCGCCCGATAAACCACCAATGGGTAAAGAATGCGGCGCCGGCCAGTATCACTAGGAGGAAGAATAAGAAGAGCCGGGTGCGGACCTGGGATGACATGGCGAATCCTGTTTTTGTTCTTGCACGCACTCTAGCACTGTTCCGCTCAGGTAAAGAGGGGTTAGAATCTGGACACTTTGTTGCACCACAGGAACAGTCGAAATGGGTTTGGATGACGCGTTAATTTTTACCCGGGTTGTCGAGTGCCACAGTTTTACCAGTGCGGCGCTGACGTTGAGCATGCAAAAGTCCACCGTCAGCCGGCGGATTGCCCAATTGGAAGAGCGCCTTGGCGTGCGTTTGCTCAATCGCACCACGCGCAAGCTGCGGTTGACCGAGGTCGGCCAGGCGTATTACGAACGTTGCCGGCAGATCATGCAGGAGTTTGCCGAAGCCGAGCAGGCCATCATGCAGTTGCAGCGCGAGCCGACCGGGCTGCTCAGAGTCAGCTCGCCGATCGAATTCGGTCAGTTGTTTCTGGGCGGGGTGGTTGGCGAGTTCATGCGTTGCTACCCGGCCATTCAGGTGGAAGTGGAGCTGACCACGCGGATGATCGATCCGGTCGAAGAGGGCATCGATGTGGTGATCCACCGCGGGCGCCCGCAGGATTCCAGCCTGGTCGCGCGGCCGATGATGTCGAGTCCCAGGCAGCTCTTCGCCAGCCCGGACTATATTGCCCAGTATGGCATGCCGCTTAAGCCCGAAGAGCTGTCGAAGCACCGCTGCATCCATACCCTGATGGACGGTGGGCGCAAATGGCATTTTCTCGACCCGCATGTTGCCGTGCAGGTGAATCCGATTCTGACCGTGAACAACATTACCTTCGCGCGTGAGGCGGCCATTGCCGGCGCCGGTATCATCAATGTGCCGGCCTTTATTGCCGAGCCCTATGTCGAGCAGGGGCAACTTGTGCGGGTGCTGGAGCACGTTACGCTGCCTTCCAGCGAGCTCTACGCGCTGTACCCCTCGCGCCGCTTTCAGGCCATGAAGGTCAAGGCGTTTATCGACTTCATGATCGAGAGCCTGGACCGATTCATCGTTCTGGGTGTGGAGAAGGATGCGGACGCGCTGATATCATCACCGCTTGCGCTGCCGCTTGATCTGGCCGACCAGTAACAGCCGTTCCCCATTACGAGAGATTCCATGACTGTCCGTACGCGTATTGCACCTTCCCCCACCGGTGACCCCCATGTGGGCACTGCCTACATCGCCCTGTTCAACCAGTGCTTCGCCCGCCAGCATGGTGGGCAGTTCATTTTGCGTATCGAGGATACCGATCAGGTGCGCTCTACCGCCGAGTCGGAGCAGCAGATTCTCGACTCACTACGCTGGTTGGGTTTGGAGTGGGACGAGGGTCCGGATGTGGGCGGGCCGCACGGGCCTTACCGTCAGAGTGAGCGCAGCGCAATTTATCACCAGCACAGCGAGCAACTGATCAGCAAAGGCCATGCGTTCCGCTGCTTTTGCAGCAGTGAGCGCCTGGACACGCTGCGTGCCGAACAGATGGCCAACAAGCAAACACCCGGCTACGATGGCCATTGTCTGTCACTCAGCGAGCAACAGGTGGCCGAGCGGGTGGCGGCGGGTGAGCCACACGTGGTGCGCATGAAGGTTCCCGCCGACGGCGTCTGCCAGGTGCAGGACATGCTGCGCGGCGAGATCGACATCCCCTGGGAACAGGTGGATATGCAGGTGCTGATGAAGGCGGACGGTCTGCCTACCTATCACCTGGCCAACGTGGTGGACGATCACCTGATGGGTATCACTCATGTGTTGCGCGGCGAGGAGTGGATCAACTCCGCGCCCAAGCACATATTGCTTTACCAATACTTCGGCTGGGATATGCCGCAGTTGTGCCATATGCCGCTGCTGCGCAATCCCGACAAGAGCAAGCTGTCCAAGCGCAAGAACCCGACCAGCATTACTTTCTATGAGCGCATGGGTTATTTGCCCCAGGCGTTGATCAATTATCTGGGTCGGATGGGTTGGTCGATGCCAGACGAGCGTGAAAAATTCTCGTTGGATGAGATGGTCGCGCATTTTGATATTCAGCGCGTATCACTCGGCGGGCCGATCTTCGATGTAGAGAAACTCGCCTGGTTGAACGGGCAGTGGATTCGCGAGCTGTCGGTGGAGCAGTTCGCCAGCGCGGTGCAAACCTGGGCGCTGAACGGCGAGTATCTCAAGCCGATGATCCCGCTGGTGCAGAGCCGGGTAGAAACCTTCAGCGAACTGATTCCGTTGGCCGGGTTCTTCATGACCGGTCAGGTCCATCCGGATGCCAGCCTGTTTGAACACAAGAAGCTCACACCTGACCAGGTCCGCCAGGCGCTGCAGTTGCTGTTGTGGAAGCTTGAAGCAACTCGCCAGTGGGACAAGGACGGCATCACTGCCAGCATTCAGCAGATTGCCGAATTGCTCGAATTGAAACTGCGTGATCTGATGCCGTTGTTGTTTGCTGCCATTACCGGGCAGGCCAGCTCGGTATCGGTACTGGATGCGATGGCGCACCTGGGCCCGGATCTGACGCGCTTTCGTCTGCGTCAGGCCTTGGAGTTACTGGGTGGCAGCTCGAAGAAAGAGGTCAAGGCCTGGGAAAAGCTGTTGCCGTAGTAACGCTTAAGTACCTGTTCTAGATAAAATTCTGTTGACAGGCCGGGGCTCGAATCATAATATGCGCCCCGTCCTAGAGACGGGGCTATAGCTCAGCTGGGAGAGCGCCTGCATGGCATGCAGGAGGTCTGCGGTTCGATCCCGCATAGCTCCACCATTTTTTGGTCAACGCTCTGCGTTGGCTTTTTTATCACTGCGCCGGGGTTCCAACCCCAGTGAGAAGGGTTTGCGTCCCCTTCGTCTAGTGGCCTAGGACACCGCCCTTTCACGGCGGTAACAGGGGTTCGAGTCCCCTAGGGGACGCCATTGTTTGACCGGTACGCTTAGGTGTATCGGGGTCGTAAGACCACGGGGCTATAGCTCAGCTGGGAGAGCGCCTGCATGGCATGCAGGAGGTCTGCGGTTCGATCCCGCATAGCTCCACCATTACCAAGGGCCGACATTCATTGTCGGCCCTTTTTTTTGCAGCGCGCGGCGCTGCGCCAGATAGGGTGATCCTGTTTGTTGCCACAAACGTGCCGCCAAACAGGTAATCGAATATTGACTTTGCCTCGTCTGGCTATATCGCGGCAGCCTGCTCGTCGTGACGCGTAGGCAACACTCCTGTCGGGCGGTCGAACCCTCGAATGGCAAAGAAGTTCTCCCCTGACCACCAGTTCGCCCAGCGTTGCCTCTCGCTCAGCACCTGCTGATCATGAACGAAAAAGGCAAACAGATCGGCTATCTCCGGCTCCAGTGGCAAAGGCTCGAGCCACTCTCCCAGCAGTGCTCGCCAGACGTCGAGCTGTTGCGGCGTACCGGCGGCCCTGGCGCCATAGGTTCGCAGGCGATTCTGCATATCGCGAGCTTCGCGGTTGACCTTTTCCAGCCAGCGTAGCTCCGAATGCAACGCTTCGCGGCGTTGCTGGATGGCTTGAGTCTGCTGCAGGCGTACCTGTCGCTGTTGGGCGCTCTCGTTGCCCAGGCGAAATACTCTGGCAAGTCCCGATGACTCGGCGAACTGGCTTTGATTCAAGGCATCCTCCTGTTCGCCCAGGTACTCCAACTCTTTTTTGTACGCGTGCCAGATATTGGCCAGCCAGCGTATGTAATAGCGCATGTGCAGGATAAAAGCGTCTTGACCGGGTGTCTGCCGGCCCACCAGCCGGCGGTAGCGGGTGGCCAGGCCTTGGGCGCCATGCTGGTTGTGGGTTTTGTCGTTGAAGACAAACAGCTCTGCTGTTCTGACATCTTTGTCCCCAAGATTTTCGATAGCCGGTAATGCGGCTCCCGCCGCGAATGCCGCCCGATACATCTGATGCAGGCTAACCAGTGCCAATTCATTGCTGGGCTTCTGCTCGCCGGGGGCGATACCGCCGCCGATATCCTCGCTGACGCCGGGCATCAGTTCCTCGCGCCAGTTCCGACGACTTTCTCCCAGCAGCCGGGCACGACGATAGAAGCGCCGCTCATGGGCGGCCACCAGATGCAGCACCGCCTTGACCTCGGGATGGATCAGCCCGCCGTCGTTCAGGGCATTGGTGGTCGGCAGGAAGAACTCCAGCGGCGGCAGCTCCGCCGAGGTGCGGTCCACCGCATCGAACAGCCCGGCGAACACCACCTCGACCCGAGCATCCTGATAGAAGTATTCACCTTGCTGTTTCTGGCAGCGCTCGAACAGCGTATGAACAAAGGCCCGCGCCAGGGTGGCACCAAAATCGAAGCCGAATACTGAAATCTTGATGGTGCGTAGAGGCATGCTGCTCTCCCTGCGCAACCTATTTATTGTGGTGTCCAGCTCGTTAAGAGCGCCTTGCAAGCGGGTATCCACACCGGTTTTCAGGTAGTGAGCCGCCCAGCGTGAATCACGTATGGGTTCCGCCACTTCGGCAGCGGTGTTGAGTGCGGCATCCTTGAATACTTTCAAACCCTTTAACGGCTTGTTTCTCAACTCGCCCAAGTCACGTTGCAGACGTTGCCACCAACTGCGTCCAGCCAGATTATCCCTGACCCCCTTCAAAGCCTGATCGCCGGCTATATCTGTTGGAATATCCAGTATTTCCGATTGTGCGGTGCGAGCTGTTCCGCCGATCTGGGCGCCAAGGGAGGCGTCATAGTCGGCGCCGAGGCCGGAAAGATAGAGTTTACGATATAGATTGAAAGGGTCTGGCGGCACGCCCGGCTGATCCAGTTCATGGGCCAGGAAGAGCCTGCCAATATTGCTTACCCTGTTTTCTCTGAAATCATTCTCCAAGTGTCGGGCAAATCCATCGAAGAAAAAACCGATATGCAAGGTTTTCCCGCAGGCTGGCGGAGATAAGGTGTTATCAGGGGTACGGCTGCGAGCGCTGCTGGCTTGCGCCCGTTGTAAGTTTTCACAGGTACTCATTGCCTCTCCTTGGCCCTTGTTGGAGCAGCAACAAGATGCTCATAGGGTGAGTCGTGGTTGGAACTCCAGGCCAGTCGAACTTGATTGTCTGGAAAGAAATGTACATGCAGGTAGTGGTCTTCACGCTGTCTGGGCGGGTTGGGAAGTTTCAGTTTGTGGTGCTCTTCCTCCAGCCCCTGCTCCAGTTGTGCTCGGGTACGGCTTACTATCCATGAAACCTCCAGTACTTCGCCTCGGATACGCCAGCAGCAGGTAACGCCGCCATTTCCACCCCAATTGTCATTGACCCAGTAACTGAATATCGGCCGGTCCGTATGGTTGTGCCCGTAGAGTGCCGCGCCTGATGGGCGCTGGTATTGCCAGAGCAGGTAGCCGCCGATCAGGGACAGGTAGAACAGGATGATCAGCGACCAGCGCAAGGAGGGCGGCAGCTTGAGCCATTTCTGTCGCAGAGCCTTCATACCGGCACCTGCCTGCCGGTTGGGCATAGGGTGTACGGGGTGTGGCTCTGTGTGCTTGTTGCTTGTGCGAGTAGGAAGGTATCACAGGTCGTCATGGCGTTTTCTCGGATAGCGTTCGGCAAGTTCCTGAGCGAGGGGGCTGGCAACGGTATAATTCCAGGCCAGGCGCACCTGGTTGCCTGGAAGAAAATGCACATGCAGGTACTGGTCTTCACGCTGTCTGGGCGGGTTGGGTATATCCAGTTCGTGGCGTTCTTCCTGCAAGCCCCGGTCGGCCTGCTCTCTGGTTCGGCTGACGATCCATACGACTTTCAGCGTATCGCCCTGGATACGTGAGCAGCAGACAGCACCACCGCCTCCGTGAGCGGAGGCATTGCCGCCCCACCGATCATTGACCCAGTAACTGAAGATCGGTCTATCCGTATGGTTATGGCTGTACAGCGCCGCCCCTGACGGGCGCTGGTACTGCCAGAGCAGGTAGCCGCCGATCAGGGACAGGTAGAACAGGATAATCAGCGACCAGCGCAGGGAGGGTGGCAGGCTGAGCCATTTCTGTCGCAGAGCGGTCATGCGTTGGGTTCCAGATAGATGGGGGCAGGGAAAGCTGCTTGATACATCATGGCGTCTCAAGACTCCTTACCAGTTCGAGGGCTTGGCCAAGTGTGTGCTGTTCTTCGTTGATCATCCATAAGACTTCATGCCAGGAGTCCTGTGTGTCGGGTGATATGCCCTCAAGTAGTGTCAGCGCGGCATAGACGCTGTGATCATCCTTATGCCGAAGACCGGCTGCCTTTGCCTGTTCGAGCAGGCTCTCTACCTGGGCGAGACGCTCTCCATGACAGGTGCTGGAAAATACCTGTGGGGCGCTGCGCTGCAATTCGTCCAGCAATGCCAGGGCCTGCGGGTCCATGGCCAGAGCTGCCATCAGCGGAGCATCGAGGGTTATGGGAATAGGCTCGGGAAGCGTTGTCAGGCCTCCACCCGGATACTGCGGGACGTCATTGTCACTGCCAGGCAGCCACCAGTTGTTGATCGGCCCGAACAGGCTGGCATGCCAGGCGCAATCCTCGCGGGCATGCAGCGCCGGTAGAGCCTTGGCTGAATAACTGCGCAGCAGCAGGGCCTGGCCCTCGGCGGTCTGTGCTACCAGAGTATCGCCGAGGTGCCGACTCAGCTCCTCCAGCGGCAGATGGCTTGATAGCCAGCCCTGTATCGCTTGTCGCCCAAGGTCTGCCTGCAATTGTGCTATCGCGGATGCGACGTCATCATCCAGCGCTACCAGCCAGGGGCCTTCCTCCTGTAGAGCGGCGAATGCCGGCTGATGCATCAGGGGCTGGCGCGGGAGTCTGGAATGCTCCCACCAGGTCCGCTGATGTTGGCTGATAGTGGACTGTTCGATGATCGCATAATGATGCTCAGCCACGTGCCGGCCAGGCTCTGAGTTGGATGTCTGCTGCATGACTATTCTCCCATCAGCATGGGCTGGTTTTCATGCACGGCTTTGCGCCAGCACTCAAGACAAATGTTCTGGGGGACTTGCAGGTAGGGTGAGTTGGCAAGGACTGGCTCCAGCAGGTTACCCGGCTGACACTGATCCGCTGGCTGCACCTCGCCTGGTAGCAGGACGCGGGCCATACTGCCTTTCCCCGGCTGGCCTCCCACATTGATCTTGATCTCCGGCCCGCTCAGGGTGATGCCGCTGGGATCGAGCTTGATAAAGCTGCCGCCACCCTTGGCAGTCAATTCCATGCCCGCGTCGATGACCACCTTGTCGCCGGCGTAGTAATGGATTTCGGTACCGGCCTCGATGAACTGGCCGGTACCCAGTTTGATATGCTGGCTGTTGCCAACGGTCAGATGATCATCAGCCTTGATCTCGGTCTTGCGGTCACCGTGGGTGGTGTGGTGCTCTTCAGCCATCAATTCCGTGTAGTTGTTGGCCTCGACGCGATCATGGCGTTCGTTACCCACGCGGATTTTCTGGTCATGTTCGATATTCTCGTCCCAGTCGCGCTCGGCGTGCACATAGATCTGCTCTTCGCCTTTCTTGTCCTCGATGCGCAGTTCGTTGTAGCCATCGCCTCCGCCGCCCGCTGCAGTGCTGAGGGTCTTGAACACGCTGCGGGTCTTGTGGGCGGGTAGTTCATACGGGACGGGGTGGGTCTTGTGATACAGGCAACCGGTGACCAGCGGTTGGTCCGGGTCGCCCTCAAGAAAGGTGATCAGTACTTCCATACCGATTCTGGGGATGGCGATGCCGCCGTAGCTATTGCCAGCCCAACTGGAAGAAACTCTGAGCCAGCAGCTGGTTTGATCGTTGCCCTGACCTTCGCGGTCCCAGTGAAACTGCACCTTGATGCGGCCGTATTGGTCGCAGTGGATTTCTTCGCCTGCGGGGCCGGTGACGACGGCGGTCTGGCTGCCCAATACTTTTGGTTTGCGGTGATTCAGCTGGGGGCGGAAAGGTACATCCCAGGGCGTGGCGGTGAATTGGTTGCGGTAGCCCTGGGTAAAGCCATCGGAGTCTTTGACGTCGCTGGTGACGGACTCTTCGAGCACCTGCGGTTGTTTGCCTTCGTGGTGCAGGCTGATGACCAACCACAGGTCGTTCCAGTCGGCTCTGGGGTGTTCGGACAATGTAAGAAAATGGCCGCTGATCAGTGTGGGGACATCGCTCTTGCCTTCGGCCAGCCGGTAGTCGCTGCGGTGACGTTCCAGGCTACGTTTGGCCAAGTGTTTGCCGCGCGTGCGTTCGCTGAACAGGCAGGGGTAGTCGTAGTCTTCCAGGTCGGGTAGCGGGATGGGCTGTTGATCATCGTCGGAGGGCTGCTCGGTCTTATGCGCGGCTTCCATCAGCAGATGGGGCTTTTCGAAGTCGTAATCCCGGCGGGTGACGCGGCTGGGGCGGGTTTCGACGCGCATGGCGAAGCGCTTTATTACTGGCTCGTCGGCTACCAGGCCGCTGTCTTGAATGTAAGCAGTGGGGCGATCCAGTTTGGGAAAGCCGGTCTGGTCGTCGCCGAATACCAAAAGATGGTTATCGGTGCTGTGTTCGAAGTGGTAGTGAATGCCTTCTTCTTCGCACAGGCGCTGGATAAAGTGCAGGTCGGTTTCATCGTACTGGGTGCAGTAGTCGCGCTGCGGGTAGTCCGTATTCAATTGAAAGCGGTAGGCATCGGCCTGGATGCCGTGATCGTTGAGTGCCCGGGCGATGATCTGCGGCACAGTCAGGTGCTGGAAGATGCGCTGGTTGGTGCGGTGGCCCAGGTAAAACAGGTGCGGGACCAGGTCGATATGGTAGCGCGTCAGGCGCTTGCCGGCATCGCCCTGGGCGACGCGGTGGATCAGGCCGTGTATGCCTTTGCCATCTCCTGCGAAGCTGAAGAAGGCCGGTTGCTGTAGCAGGCTGTCGATATCCAGGTCCGGGCGTTCGCTGACCAGCTCCAGTTGGAAATGATAGGGCTGGCTGATGTGCTCGACGCCTTCGAAGGACAGGACCTTGAAGTCGTGGCTGAGGCCGGGAATATCGAGGGTGAAGTGGGCCTGGTTGGCGGCGGCGAACATCCGATGTTCCTTGTGGGCAAATAGGTACTGGTGTGACTGAAAGCGCGATGACCGGTTGGGGCGCGCGCAGATTATCGCAGATTGGGGAGGTGATTTATGTGAGCCAGTCGGCAAAACGAGGTGCCAAGACTGGATGAAAGGCTAATAAGATCAATGGGATATGTGCGCAAGATGTTGCGCAGATCAGTGGGGCGGTAGGTCAAGATCAAGGTCAAAATGGATTCCCGCGTTCGCGCACTGCTGTCCGGAATAAATTTTGGGGGCTTAACTGGAAGGGTTGCAGC
>CAXBEU010000030.1:0-47074 GCA_963974865.1 uncultured Pseudomonadaceae bacterium
CCTGGGTGCCTCGATTATAAGGCCTGGAGGTGTCTACGAAACTAGGGGCGATTCAAGAAACCAAAGATGAGCTCATGAAAAAAGCGCGTTCTCGGAATATCGCCGGCCGCTCGACCATGCGTAAACAAGAGTTGATAGAGGCGTTGCAGAAAGCCTCTTGACCCATTACAACCATACAATCAAGGTAAACTCACCATGTTGAAAGATTTAATGAATGTCTCAAAAAATCAGAACCTGACTACCCGGGATCAGTTGATGTCTTTTGGTGGCGGGTTGCTGTTGCTGCGCAAGGGCATCACCCGGCCCGGCATCATTGGCGTGGTCAGCCTGGCTTTGGGCGCGGCTGCGATTTATCGCGGGGCCAAAGCCTATCGGGCCAGCAAGAATCGTCAACTGATGAACGAACCACCGGTGCTGACCAACCGCGCAGGGACATCTACTGGCACTACGCAGCCAGAAAGCTCGGCTATCCTCAGCGAGCCTCGCCCTGCCAAGGATTACGCTGAGTAATACTCTTTCTGTCCGTTATCGCCGGCAAGCGCACCCGCGCTACCCGGCGGTGCGGCCAATCGAATAGACTGGGCGCGCCACTTTCTGAACGGAGCGCCCATGAGCTACAAGCCAGCCGATGAACCAGTGAACACGCCAACGGACAAGCCGCTGGCAGGTCTAAAAGTTGTCGAGCTTGGCACCCTGATCGCTGGCCCCTTCGCGGCCCGCATCTGCGCCGAATTTGGCGCTGATGTCATCAAGGTCGAATCTCCCGACGGCGGTGATCCGCTCCGCAAATGGCGCAAGCTGTATGAGGGTACCTCGCTGTGGTGGTTCGTCCAGGCGCGCAACAAGCGCTCCCTGACGCTGAACCTCAAGCATCAGGATGGACTGAATATCCTCAAGGAATTGCTTGCTGATACGGATATCCTGATCGAGAACTTTCGCCCCGGCACCTTGGAAAAGCTTGGCCTGGGCTGGGATGTTTTACACGCTCTGAACCCCAAACTGATCATGGTGCGGCTCTCCGGTTTCGGGCAAACCGGCCCCTTGAAAAACCAACCAGGATTTGGCGCGGTGGGCGAGTCGGTCGGCGGGCTGCGCTATATCACCGGCTTCGAGGATCGGCCGCCCGTTCGCACCGGCATTTCAATCGGCGATTCCATCGCCGCACTCTGGGGCGTTATCGGCGCGCTGATGGCGCTGCGGCACCGGGAGGTGCGTGGCGGCCAGGGTCAGATAGTTGATGTCGCGCTCTATGAAGCGGTCTTTGCGATGATGGAAAGCATGGTGCCGGAATTTGACGTGATGGGTTTTGTCCGCGAGCGCAGCGGCAATATCATGCCCGGCATCACACCCTCGTCAATTCATACCTGCGCCGACGGCAAGGCAGTGCAGATTGGTGCCAACGGCGATGCGATTTTCCAGCGGCTGATGCACACCATGGGCCAGACGCAGATGGCACAGGACCCTGATCTGGCTGACAACGCAGGACGAGATGCACGGCGAGAGGAAATCTATGCCTTGATTGACGCCTGGACCGCATCGCTGCCCCAGGAACAGGTGCTTGCGGCCCTCAACCAGGCAGATGTACCCGCCAGCCGCATCTATTCGGTCGCCGACATGTTCACCGATCCGCAATTTCTCGCGCGCGACATGTTCGTCACCGGTCAGTTACCCGATGGCAAGCCATTCAAGATGCCCGGCATTGTGCCCAAACTTTCGGCGTCACCTGGCTCCAGCGAATGGACAGGTCCTGCTCTGGGGCAACATAACGAGGAATTACTGACACAACTCGGCTATGGCACGCAGGACATTGCGAGGCTCAAGGCCGACGGGGTAATTTAGATCAGGCAGGGGGGTAATGCGAAAATATCAAGCTGGGTAATACAAGAGCGAGGAGTAATAAAAATATCGGATTGGAGGGCTGGCAGGTAACGTCGCGAAGCCACGACGTACCGCTCGTCTCACTTGTCACCGGGCGGGCAAAGCCCGCCGCGACAATGGCTTAACGAAAGCCCAGAAACGACAGAATAGCCAGAACGATAACGACGGCACCAACGATATAAACGATATTGTTCATCAGGTTTCCTCCTGTGGATGAAATAACCGCAATCCTGTTACAAATTGCGGCCTCCACACTAGGACAGCTCAATTCAGGAAAGATTAGATTTAATGTGTGATTATTTTTCAAATAACCACACAAAAAAGCATATAGCCCGCTTGCTGCTTAGAAATCCTGCTTCTCCATCCACGGAATAATGCGTTCAAACGCCCTTTCAATATTGTTCAGCGACGTGGAATAACTGAGTCTGATAGCGTTGCTGCAGCTGTTGCCGAAGGTCTCGCCAGGGATGGTACAAACACCAGTTTCCTTGAGCAGGCGCAGGGCCACATTGGTGCCATTGACACCTTCCGGCAAGGCCGGGAAGAGATAAAACGCCCCTTCTGGTTTGTAGCCTGTCAGGTGCGGCGTCTGCTCCACCAACTCGACCAGCCTGTCCCGGCGCTTGCTGTATTCCGCCAACATGTTCTGAATAAAATCGTTGCTGCCATGCAACGCCGCCACCCCAGCCCATTGGCAAGGCGTGTTGGCCACTGTGGTGGTGAACATATGGTAGCGGCGCAGGCGTTTTATCGCCGCCTGACTGGCGATAATCCAGCCAATGCGCATGCCAGCCATGCTATAGGTCTTGGAAAAACTGCTGACCACCATCAAGTTGTCCAGATCGGTGGTGCAAGCCAGTGCCGAGGGATACTCCTTGCCATCGTAGATCAGATGGTCATAGACCTCGTCACTGATCACCTGAATGCCCCGGTAGGCAGCCTCCTGCAAAATCGCTTCGATGGTTTCCCGCGGATAGACAGTGCCGGTCGGGTTGCTCGGCGAGTTGAGCACGATGGCGTGGGTATTGGGCTGGATGGCATCAATCACTTCCTGAGGGTCGAGCTGGTGATTCTTTTCCGCCCGGGTAGTGATCTCGGTAATCTCGCCGCCGTTCATACGAATCATCGGCGCATAGAGCATGAACGCCGGATCCGGCACGATAAAATGCCGCCCCGGCGCCGACACTGCCGTCAGCGCCAGATAGATGGCCTCTGTAGCACCCGTGGTGATCATGATGTTATCGGCCGTCAGCTTGCGCTGGGAACGGGCGCTGTAATACACCGCCAGGGACTCCAACAGCTCAGGCAGGCCCGCATCCATGGTGTAACCGGTCTGCCCGGCGCGCAGCGCTTCGATAGTGGCGTTGACCACGTTGTCCGGCGCCGGCAGATCCGGCTGACCGATGGACAGGTGAATCACATCCTCCATACTGGCCGCCATATTGACCATCTTGCGGATACCCGGCACCGGTATCGCCATCATCGCCGGATTCCAGATCGGGTCTTCGGATTCGTACAGATCGATATCCAGACTGCTCAGTGGCATAAGGGGCGCTCCTCAGGAGGTGAACAAGGGTGGGCGAAGCTCGGTCAACGGCGCTGCCTGCTGGTAGGCGTACCCGGCCTGCAACAGCAGCGCATCGTTGAAGCGCGCACCTACCAGTTGCAGACTGATCGGCAAACCGCCCTTGTCGAAGCCGCAGGGCACAGACAAGCCAGGCTGGCCGGTCATGTTGAAGGGATAGGTAAAGGGCGTCCAGGTTGGCCAGCGCGTACTCGGCCAGTCTTCCGGGACCTCGCGACCGGTCTTGAACGCGGTAATGGGTATGCTCGGTGTCAGCAGCAGATCGTACTTCTGGTGGAAGGTCGCCATGCGTTCGCGCAGCGCCATGGACTCGTTCACCGCGCCCATATAATCGAGCATGCTCAGGCGCGCAGCCTTTTCCGAGACTTTGACCAGTTCCGGGTCCATCAGGGCGCGTTTTTTCGGCCCCAGATCACGCATGGCGTTCGCCGCGCCGCCATAAAACAGATGACCAAAGGCCGCCAATGGATCACTGAAACCAGGGTCGACACGCACCACCTCGGCGCCCAGACTTTCAAATACCCTGGCCGCCTCCGCGACTGCCGCATCGACTTCCGGGTTCACATCAACGTAGCCAAGGTTGGGGCTGTAAGCGATCTTCAGGCCCTTGACACCCTTTTTCAGATTTGCCAGATAGTCGATACCGCGCCGGGGTACGGCGTTGGTATCGCGGTGGTCAGCCTCGGTCAGCACATTCATCATCAAGGCGGCATCTTCTACCGTCCAGGTCATTGGCCCGGCGTGGGCCAAGGTACCGAACGGGCTTGCCGGCCAATGGGGAATCTCGCCAAAGGACGGTTTGAGCCCAACGATGCCACAGAACGCGGCGGGGATACGGATCGAGCCACCGGCATCAGTACCCAGCGCCAGCGGCGCCATCCCCAGAGCTACTGCGACGCCACTGCCACCGCTGGAGCCGCCGGCGGTCTTGTCAGGGTTCCAGGGATTATTCGTCACCCCATCAACCGGATTATCGGTTACGCCCTTCCAGCCGAGCTCCGGCGTGGTGGTCTTGCCGATAGGCACATAACCATGGCGCGCCAATGCTGCGGTGGCCGGAGCCGATTTGTTCAGGGTACTAGCCGGATCAACCGTATGCGAGCCGCGCAGGGTCGGCCACATGGGTGTCAGAAACACATCCTTGACCGCCACCGGCACGCCATCCACCAGGCCCTTGACCTCGCCATTCTGGTAACGCTGCTCGGATTCAGCGGCAATCGCCAGCGTGGTGTCACGGTCGACCAGACAGAAACCGTTGGTATGCTTATCCAGGCGCTCGATCTGATCGAGCATCGCCCCGGCCACCTCGACCGGCGACAGGCGTTTGTCGCGATAATGCGCGAGCAGTTCAACAGCGGTCATCTTGAGGATGTCTTGGGACATGGCTTTCTCCTGTCGTGCTATTGATACCGGACGCAGGCCCGGCGACCTCGAAAGCCGTCATGCAACGGCCCGCCAGCGGAAGGTGACGAAAAGCTACTTCTTCACCTGATTGAAAAGCGCCTGGCCCTGTTGCCAGCCCTTGAAGTTGGCGACGAACTGCTCACCCAGCGCCCGTTGCCAACCGATGAAATCGCCGGCCATGTGCGCAGACATCATCACATTAGGCTGATCCCACAACGGATGGTCCTTGGGCAAGGGTTCCTGTTCAAACACATCCAGCGCTGCTCCGCCCAGATGACCGCTTTGCAACGCCGCCAGCAGTGCGTCGGTGTTGACGATGGCGCCGCGACCGACATTGATCAGTCGTGCGCCCGGCTTCATCGCAGCGAACGTCTGCTGGTCGAACAGGCCCTGGGTGTCCTCGGTCAGAGGCGCGGTGATCACCACGTAATCAGCCACGCCGAGGCACTCATGCAGGGAGTCGTTGCCCAGCACCCGATCGAAATTCGCCTCCTCGCGGGCCTGCCGGGCAATACCAGTCACCTGCATACCGACGGCCTTGAGCAGCCGCGCGACTTCGCCGCCGATCGAGCCT
This sequence comes from uncultured Pseudomonadaceae bacterium, assembly GCA_963974865.1. Lineage (GTDB taxonomy): Bacteria > Pseudomonadota > Gammaproteobacteria > Pseudomonadales > Pseudomonadaceae > Halopseudomonas. Next base: position 5,442 of record CAXBEU010000030.1, read on the forward strand.
GCGCCGACAATCAGCGCGCGGCGTTGATCGACCATCTCGGTGTCGCGATGCTGCCAACGATGCTCGCGCTGCAATGCCAGGTTGCCCATGGTGTCCTTGGCGAACAGCAGCACGGCGCCCAGCACATACTCGGCAATGCCACGGTCGAAAATACCCCTGGCGTTGGTAATCGGAATGTCGCTCTCGACCAGGGCAGGAAACAGCAGCGCATCGACGCCGGCACTGGTCGCATGCACCCATTTCAATTTCGGCTGCGCTGGCCAGCAGCGCTCAAGCAAACCGGTGCGAAAATCGGTGACCACCAGTACATCGGCCTCGGGCAGCGCCTCACGCAACTCCACCTCGGCGCTGACCGTCTGCACCTGCGCATCGTCCGGCAACGCGCTCAAACCCGGCAGCTCGGTTTCTCCGGGCGCCACCAGTACCAGGATGCGAGTCATGCGGCCACCTTCTGCAACGCCCGGCCAAGCCGCGCCATCGCATCATTGACTTCGACTTCGCTGACCACCAGCGGGGGCAGAAAACGCACCGTCTGCCCGTCGATACCGCAGCGCAACAACAGCAAGCCCTCGGCTTCACAGGCGGCGGCAATGTTCGCGGCTACCTGCGGCAGAGGCCGGTGAGGGGATTCGGCAATCTCCATACCCAGCATCAAGCCCTTACCGCGAATCTCGGCAATCCAGGGATAATCCCGCTGCAACGCGTGGAGCTGGCCAAGCATCTGCTCGCCACGGGCTGCGGCATTTTCAACCAGTTGCTCCTGTTCAATCACATCCAGGGTCGCCAGCGCGGCGGCGCAGGCCACCGCATTGGCGCCGTAGGTGCCGCCCTGCGAGCCTGGCATGCCCTTGGCCATTAATTCAGCCGAGGCGCCAATCGCCGACAAGGGAAAGCCACTGGCCAGGCCCTTGGCCGTCACGACCACATCCGGACGCACACCAAAGTGCTCCATGCTCCAGAAACGGCCGGTGCGCCCATACCCAGCCTGGACTTCATCGGCGATCAGCAGAATGCCATGCTGCTGGCAACGCTCGGCCAACCCGCGCATAAAGGCGCTGTTGGCGGGGTAATAGCCATATTCACCCTGCACCGGCTCAATCAATAGTGCGGCCGTATCACTGGGGGCTGACTGGGTCTTGAGAATATGATCAAGCTCATTGAGACAGAATGCGGTGGCCTGCTCTTCACTCCAGCCGTAGCGCCAGGCATGGGGAAAGGGTGCGACCACCACACCGGCCATCAGCGGATGAAAGCCGGTACGTACTTTTGTTCCGGAGGTAGTAAGGGACGCCGCGCCCAGCGTACGGCCATGAAAGCCGCCGTTGAAGACGATGATGTTGGCCCGGCCTGTGGCGTGCCGAGCCAGACGCATGGCGGTCTCGACCGCTTCGGAGCCAGAGTTGCTGAACGCCACCGAATCGATCCCTTCGGGCATCCGCTCGGCCAGCCGATCGCTCAGTTGGAGCATGGGTTCATGGCTCACCGTGGTGTACTGCGCATGGATCACCTTGCCTGCCTGCTCCTGCGCTGCGGCCACCACACGCGGATGACAGTGCCCGGTACTGGTCACGCCAATACCCGAGGTGAAATCCAGATAGGCCTGACCTTCCAGATCGAATAGCCAACTGCCCTTGCCATGATCAACACAGACACGACTGGCTTGCTGCAAAAGCGGAGATAGATGGTGGCTCATACAAGCAACTCCCTTACTGTTGGGCGGGCGCTGCGTCCCGCAGGTGACTCGGTTGGAGGCCAGCTCCAACACGCTAAAGAGAGATTCCGGCTTTGCCAGCCTAACAAGCGGCTGGCGAGCCGGAACATACAACGTTAGTCCACAGGACCTGTTTCGTCGGGCTAGGCCCGTAAATGCTCAAGTATTCCCGCCGTCACTTCCTGGCACGCCCGTACCCGTCCTTCCCCGGCGACCAGATCGGCGGCTACCGCATCACGCAAACGCTCGGCGGTGGATGCATAGCCCAGATAGGTCAGCATCATCGCCGTGGTCAGCAACATCGCGGCAGGGTTCGCCTTGCCCTGCCCGGCAATATCCGGCGCGCTGCCGTGCGTTGGTTCGAACAGCGCAGGCGATTCCCGGCTATCAGGATTGATATTGCACGACGGCGCCAAACCCAACCCGCCGGACAAAACCGCCGCCAGATCGGTCAGGATATCCCCATGCAAGTTGCTCGCCACCACCACGTCAAACTCCCACGGGCATTGCACAAACTTCATGCACGCAGCATCCACCAATTCATGGGTAATGCCGATTTCAGGGAATTCCTTGGCTACCTCAGCAAACACCTCTGAATAGAGTTCACCCCAGGCAGGTTGCGCGTTGCGCTTGGTGATCAGGCAAACCTGAGCGGCCGCCGTGCCTTTCTCGGCACAGTAGAAGGAGCGCTCATTACCATGATGCTCCAGGCGCAAGCGTGCTGCGCGGAAGGCATGCCGAATCAGTCGCTCGGTGCCCCGCCGGGTAAAGACTTCCAGTTGGGTTGCCACTTCATGGGGCGTGCCCTGCCCCAGACGGCCACCCTGATTGACGTACTCCCCTTCACTGTTCTCGCGGATCACCAGCATGTCGACATGTTCGGCGCGGGGGTCAGCAAGGTAACGCGGCGCACCCGGCAACAACTTGGCCGGACGTTCGCAGGCCCACAGATCCAGGCCCTTGCGAAAGCTCAGCAGCGGCGCAAGGGAGATGCCATCCGGCAGTCGGTAACGCTGCGCATCGCTGATCGGGCCCGGATCGCCCAGCGCGCCCAGCAAAAGCGCGTCGTACTGGCGCACCTGCTGCATCGCGTCGTCCGGCATCATCTGCCCGTGTTGCTCATGCCATGCGGTGCTCGGCCAATCCAGCGATTCCCAGGTGATCGGCAGGTTATCCTGCTCGCGCAGCACCTCAAGCACGCGCACCGCTTCTGCCATAACTTCCCGGCCGATACCATCGCCCGGCATCAGGGCGATTCTTGCCTGTTCAGGAGTCTCGGTCATGAATCACTCCGCGCCCATACACAGGTACTTCAGCTCGGTATACTCGTCCAGACCATGGCGCGAACCTTCACGCCCGAGACCGGACGCCTTGATCCCGCCAAAGGGCGCAGTGGCATTGGACACCGCACCTTCATTGACGCCAATGATGCCCGCTTCCAAGGCATCAGCGACACGCCAGACCCGGTGAATGTCGCGGCTGTAAAAATACGCGGCCAGACCATAGGGGGTATCGTTGGCAATTTTCAGCGCCTGCTCTTCGGTGTCGAACTTGATCACCGCCGCCAGCGGGCCGAAGGTTTCGTCATGGCACAACTCCATGTCGGCGGTAACGCCAGTGATCAGTACCGGCGGCACGAAATTGCCCTGTTTGCCATCCGGCGCCGGGCCCGCGACGTGCTCTGCCCCCTTGCTCAAGGCATCCTCATAATGCCGTTTGACCTTTTCCACCGCCGCATGATTGATCAGCGCTGATTGCGTCACACCTTCGGCAAATCCATCGCCCACTTTTAGCTTGCCCATGGCCTCGGCCAGTCTGGAGACGAACTTGTCATGGATGCCCGACTGCACCAGAAACCGGTTGGCGCAGACGCAGGTCTGCCCGGTATTGCGGAACTTGCAGATCATCGCGCCTTCCACCGCACGCTCGACGTCCGCGTCATCAAACACGATGAAGGGTGCGTTACCGCCAAGCTCCAGGGAGACTTTCTGAATATGCTCGGCGCATTGCGCCATCAGCTTGCTGCCCACCTCGGTCGAGCCGGTAAAGCTTAGTTTGCGCACCACAGGGCTGCCGGTCAGGATCTCGCCGATCATGCTGGATTTGCCGGTAACCACATTGAACACGCCTGGCGGAATACCCGCCTCATCGGCCAGTTCGGCCAAGGCCAATGCGGTGTACGGGGTGGCGTTGGCCGGCTTGACGATCATTGAACAGCCGGCGGCCAGCGCGGCGCCTGCCTTGCGGGTAATCATCGCGGCGGGAAAATTCCATGGCGTAATCGCGGCGGTCACACCTATGGCCTGGCGGGTGACGACAATATGCTGGCCCGGCTTGGCGCCAGGAATGGTTTCGCCATAGACCCGGCGCGCCTCTTCGGCAAACCAGCGAATAAAGGAGGCGGCATAATCGACCTCGCCACGGGATTCGACCAGCGGCTTACCCTGCTCGAGCGTCATCAGGGTGGCAATGTCCTCCTTGTGCTCGAGCATAAGGTCATACCAGCGCATCAACAGGTCAGCCCGTTCCTGTGCGGTTTTCTTGCGCCACACCTGAAAACCCTGATCTGCGGCGTCGATCGCCTTGAGGATATCTTTCTCGCTCAGCGAGGGCACAGTCCCTACTATTTTTCCATCAGCGGGGTTATCCACATCGATGGTGTTGCCACCGCTGGCATCAAGCCACTGACCGTTGACATAACATTGCTGACGAAACAGACGCTGGGTTTTCAATCGAGACAGGGACATAGGTCCTCCTATTCAGTTGCATGACCGGAAATTTCCCGTCATTTCCAAGGTAGGCGCCTTTGCACCCCGTTGCAAACCGGACTGCAAAGGCGATTGTGACCCTGGGTTTCACAGAAACTGACCAGCTTTTCACTGCTGAGTTCGTAATTCCACTACACTGAAGCACAGACCGGTTGACCTGACCGGCCCCCTCCTCTGCCTCCCACAGGAGCCTCCATGGCCAAACCCAATTACCAGTTCGACAAGCGCCAGCGCGAACTGAAGAAGAGCAAGCAACAGGAAGAAAAACGCCAGGAAAAACTGGCCCGCAAGGATTCCCCGGAGTCCACCCCACCGACCGATCAGGACACCCCATCATGAGCAAAGGCATGGACAGCAAGAAAGCAGCAAAGAAAAAACCGGCACTCAGCCTGCTGGAAAAGCGCGCGGTCAAGGCAGAGAAAGCCAAGTCGAAGAAATAGAACGTGGCTCTGTCCTGTTTCTGTGGGTAAAATCGGGCCTTTACGACAGTTAACTTCCGACATAGATGGGACAGCAACATGGGTCGCGCGTATCAGAACCGCAAAGAATCAATGGCCAAAACGGCTGACGCAAAAACCAAGGTGTACAGCAAGTACGCTCGTGAAATCTTCGTTACCGCCAAGTCAGGCGGCGTTGACCCCTCTGGCAACCTGGCGTTGCGAGGCCTGATCGAACGTGCCAAGAAGGATCAGGTCCCCGGCCATGTAATCGACAAGGCTATCGAGAAAGCCAAGGGCGGCGGCGGTGAGGATTTCTCCGTAGCCCGCTACGAAGGCTTTGGCCCTGGTAACTGTATCGTTATCGTCGACTGTCTGACTGACAACCCCAACCGCACCATCTCCGACGTCCGCAATTGCTTTACCAAAACCAAATGCAAGATGGGCACGCCCGGCAGCGTCAGTCACATGTTCGACCATTGTGCGATTCTGGCTTTCAAGGCGGATGACGAAGAAGCCGTCCTGGAGTCATTGATGATGGCCGACGTGGATGTGACCGATATCGAGAATGAAAGCGGCCAGATCACCGTGTTCACGCCCAACAACGAATACTTCAAGGCCAAGCAGGCCCTGACCGACAGTTTTGGCGATATCGACTTCATCGTTGACGAGATTCAGTTCCTGCCGCAAACCAGCACCCCTATCGAGGGCGACGATGTCGCTCTCTTCGAAAAGTTTGTCGACATGCTCAACGAGCTGGACGACGTACAGAACATCTATCACAACGCCGAGCTGTAAAAGGGCCAAAGCTTGTGTGAGCGGAAGCTCGCATGAGCCTGGGGGCGCGGAGAACAACGCATGATTTTTAGCTGGATTTTGCTTGGTGCCAGCATGCTGCTGTTGGCTGCTACGGTGTTGGGCAAAGTCCCTCTACACGACTGGTGGGTGCGCGCCTGCGAGTTCCCCCGCGTGCAGATTCTCAGCCTGGCCGGGCTATGCGCTGCGCTGACCTTTTTCAGCGACCCTGCCTGGCAACTGACCACATTGGCGACCTGCGTCATCGTCATTGCGGTGCAGGGCTGGCACATTCTGCCATGGACGCCGCTGTATCCCGTGCAGATGCAGAAGGCCGAGCAAGGGGATGGCGATCATTGCATCACACTGCTTATATCCAACGTACTGACCCCAAACCGCAATGCCGAAGCGCTGATCAGCCAGGTGCACGAGACCCAACCGGACCTGATCCTCACGCTGGAGTCGGATGATTGGTGGGAGAAGCAGTTGGATACCGCGCTGGAAAATGACTGGCCGCACAGTGTCAAGGTGCCCCAGGACAATCTGTACGGCATGCACCTGTACTCGCGCATGCCGTTGCACGATGTGAGCGTCAAACGCCTTATCCAGGATGACATTCCTTCCATCCACGGCAAGATCGAACTTCGCAATGGCGAGCAGATTTACTTCCACGCAGTACATCCCAGGCCGCCATCCCCAAACGAAAGTGAATCTACGCTGTGGCGTGACGCCGAGCTTCTGCTGGTATCCAAGCAGATCGAGGAGCATGGCGGCCCAGCGCTGCTGTTTGGCGATCTGAATGACGTAGCCTGGTCGCGCACCACCCGCATGTTCTGCCGGGTCAGCGGCATGCTGGACCTGCGCCGCGGGCGCGGCATGTACAGTACCTTCAATGCCGATTACCGCCTGCTGCGCTGGCCCCTGGATCATATCTTCACCAGTGAACACTTCACGCTGGGTGGCATGCGCCGCCTCAAGCACATCGGTTCGGATCACTTCCCGATCATTGCGACTCTCTGTTACCGGCCTTCGCGTGCCGATGAGAACGACAAGCCGGAAACCGAAGAAGGCGACGAGGAGCACGCCAAGGAGACCATCAAGGAGGCCAAGGCCAACCCAGAGGAGCGCGACGACTAGCCGCGCAGGTCCTCCAGCCAGGTCCCCACATGCCCCGCGTCCTGCTCATGTGAATCATCCCGCCAGGGCTCTCGCAGTGCCGCTTCATACCATTCGCGCATGGGCTCCAGCATCAACAGGCGCGTGACATATTCCATGGCAGTCACAGACAACTGCAGGTTATAGGTCTGCAATCGAAATGCCACCGGCGCAAAGAATGCGTCCACCGCAGTAAACTCACTCCCGGCCAGAAAGTGCCCGCCAAAGCGCTTAATACCCTCACACCACAGCTCATCCAGGCGATCCAACTCGCGCTGCAAGGCCGGGCTAATTTCGTGCAACTGAATGCGCAGGCCGCAATTCATCGTGCAGCTATCGCGTAGCTGAGCGAATCCCGAATGCATCTCCGCTGACGCGCTTCGCGCCCACGCGCGCGCAGCGCGGCCCTTCGGCCAGACATTGGGGAAGGATTCAGCCAGATACTCGGTAATCGCCAGCGAATCCCACACCCTGATGTCGCCATCGACCAGGCAAGGTACCTTGCCACTCGGCGAAAAAGCCCGGAAGGCCTCGCCGCTGCCCGCCCCGCCAAAGGGCATCAGCCGCTCGACAAAGGGAATCTGTAGCTGGCGCATCAATACCCAGGGCCGCAGCGACCAGGAAGAGTAATTCTTGTTGGCGATAAAGAGTTCAGCTGTCACTTAAGCCCGCTCCGACAGGTCCCGCGCCAGCACCCTGCTGGCGGCATGAGCATCTGTATACCGCCAGAGGGTATTACAGAGCAAGCCCACTAGCGACAGAAGCCATACCCGCTTCCGTCGAAGTGGAAGTGGTTCTCGTGCGGCTGATTATAGTCAGGCCCAAGCACCGTGCCAAAATAACCGCAGGCGGACTCGTGCACCGCCTTCAGGAAGGTGCTTTTGGCCGGGGCCTGGGTGTTATCCCAGTCGCGCAACACACTGACCTGTTGACCGTCTTCGAGCGTGAACGCGGCCACATCAAAGGCATTGGCAGAGGCATGCTGGCTGCGGCGGGCATTCTCCCTGTGGTACACATTGCGGCAGGCAAAGCTGCCGAAGTGATCAACCCTGCTCACTTCGGCCCCCAGGTGCTCCAATGCCAGCGGCTGAAGCTGCTGTTGCTCGAACATGACCCAGGCAACCAGCATCGGACAGGTCACGGTAAAGGGCGAGCTGAAACTGACGCCGCTGCTACGCACCCGCACGACATTGCTCAGCGGGCAGTTTTCCACCGGGGTGTAGTCTTCCAGATCCAGATAATCCACCAACCCTTCCGGCGCGGTTTCCAATACCGCCACGCAAGTATCCGGCGCCTGCTTCAATTGAGATAGCTTCCAGCGCGTGACGGGCGTCATGTCGTCAGTGAGCGATAAAGGCGCCCATGGGTTCCATTCGGGCGGCAGATATTCCCACGGCTTGTTTATGTAGGCCGCGATAATGATCAATATCAGCAATATCCATCTGAGCAGGCGGGAGGTGGCAGGCTTCAATAAGACCTCGATTCAAAATAGATGGATGCTACTTTGAGCAGCCACTGCCCGGGCGGTTCAAGCCAAGGCGTGTAAAGGTGTGTAAAAATGCTACCGTCTTTTATTTATCAAATAATCAGATGTTTATTCGCATAATTTTGCGCTTTTCAATTTAATTATCTGGACTATTATTAGCCTCATCGCAGCAACCAACCCACATCAAGAGGCTTAAACATGAACACTATCCTGACCCGGATTACTCACACCAACACCAGCTTTGCGGCTCTGGCTTTGCGCATTCCCGCTGGCATCATCTTCATGGCGCATGGCGCACAGAAACTCTTCGGCTGGTTTGGTGGCTACGGGCTGGAAGGGACAGGACAGTGGATGGCTTCTATTGGATTAGAGCCCGGCTATCTCATGGCATTGGGCGCGGGCAGCGCCGAATTTCTGGGCGGCCTGGCGCTACTGATGGGTCTGCTGGTACGCCCTGCTGCTGCAGTGTTGGCTTTGACCATGCTGGTAGCCATCGTCACCGTTCATCTGGCCAATGGTCTGTTCATGAGCAACAACGGTTATGAGTTTGCCCTGAGCCTGCTGGCGATATCCCTGTCACTGCTGATCAGTGGTGGGGGCCGGCTGTCTGTAGATCGCCTCATCCAGCAGCGCTGATACCCAAGCCCGGCGCAGTTCCGCCGGGCGCCTGGTGCCACGCTACGAGTCCCGCGGCTCGGAGCGCGGCAGCGGTTCAGACTCGTTCGCCTGGCTCGGCGCGAGAAAGTCATTGCTGGCAAATACTTCGGTGAGAATCGTCTGCTCCATATAGCCACGCTGCCCGGCCTTGGTCGGAAACCGAATAACCAGATGTATCTCGTCCGATACCGGCGTCTGAATCGTCACCCGCGGGTCCACCGACGGGGTTTCCAGCCCGCGGTTGCGGCCGATGCGATTCATGTACTGGCGCACCGATTCAAGATACGGGGCGCAGTGCCGATTGGCCGATTCGAGAAAGGCCGCCTGGGCAGCACGCCAGTCATCCTTGCGCTTGAAGGGTACAGTGAATACGTGAAAATCGTATTCGTTGGTAAAGCTTTCGTTGATCACCGGCTCGGCAACAAAGAGCGCATTGGGAATCACAATAATGCGCCCGGAACGCTGGTGCACATGCTTGCCCGGCCCCACTTCCAGAATGGTGGTGGTCAACAGGTTCTGATCAATCACGTCACCGCGGAAATCCTTGATCTGAATGCGATCGCCCAGATTGAACGAGCGGGAGCCGGTTTTGATGATCGAGCCTATGACGCAAAGGATCAGCTCCTTGGTCGCCACTACAAAGGCCACCGCAATCGCCACAATCGACAACGCCAAGGTACGCAGTTCCGCGCCCCAGATCATCACCAGGCCGAGCATCATCAACAGCAGAAAGCCATTGCGCGAGTTGACCAGCCATTTGCGGCGCAGCTCTACCGAGTTGACCTTGTTGCGGATCAAGCGGGATACCAGAGCCCGCAGCACCAGCACGACCACCATCAAAACAGCGGTACTAAACAGCAGCCTGACGACCGCATCGGAAATCACCACGTTTGTGGGTAGCGTGTCCAGCCATTCGTACATAGGTCATTCCTGTCAGCAGGGGGAAACGTCAGAAGCTGTAAAGTGGGCGAAGTATAACCGTTAATGCGGCCCGATCAGCTCGCGTACTCGCTCGTCAGCACCCGGGCCGGGTACAGGCGCCACGTCCCAGGGCTTGAGCGGTCGGCCATCAGCCGCCAGCACGGCCACGCCCTGAACCGGTAAGCCACTGGCCTTTTCAATCAACATCAAGCGTTGACCCTTGGCGCTGGGACGCCACTTCTCGCCCCATTGCATCAAGGCGACCAGCACCGGATACAGATCGTGGCCAGAGGCTGTAAGACGGTATTCGAAAGAGCGTCCATCGGCCTTTGAGACGACTTTTTGCAGTACGCCAGCCTCGGTCATGGTTTTCAAGCGGCTGCTCAAAACACTGGTGGAAATGCCCAGTTGCTTCTGCAGCGCATCGAAGGTGCGCATACCGTGAAAAGCGTTGCGCAGAATCAACAGTGCCCACCAGTCGCCAATAATATCCAGGGCTTTGGTGACACTGCAGTCATCGTGGTGGGGTGTAGCACGCGACATGGCGGCCTCCGGAAACGGCCCGCCGCTATCAGGACAGCGGGCCGTTGTACTTACAACATAGGGTTACAGCTTGTAGTTACAGCATGGAGTTCAGGCGCTGACGGATCAGTTGATCGGCCTCGCGCATGATACGCTCGATAAGATCGTGGCAGGTGGGGATATCGTGAATCAGGCCAGCGACCATACCGCAGGACCAGGCACCGATTTCCATATCGCCTTCTTTCATGATCCGCGGATAAACGCCGGCCACTTCGTCGACGATGTCGGAGAACTGCAGATCCTGGCCCAGGCGCTTTTCCTTCTCGATAATGCGCTCTACCGCAGCATTATTCAGCACCCGTTCGGTGTTGCGCAGCGAACGCATGACCAGCCGGGTATCCAGCTCGGAGGCAGCAACGATGGCCTGTTTGACGTTCTCGTGCACCGGCGCTTCCTGGGTAGCGATAAAGCGCGTACCCATGTTCATGCCTTCGGCGCCCAGTGCCATGGCAGCGACCAGCGAGCGCGCGTCGGCCATCCCGCCTGAAGCAACAAAGGGAATCTCCAGCTCGTCCGCCGCGCGGGGCAACAGGATCATGTTGGGAATATCATCCTCGCCCGGGTGACCGCCACACTCGAAGCCATCTACCGACACCGCATCGCAGCCAATGGACTGCGCCTTCAGCGAATGACGCACCGAGGTGCACTTGTGGATGACCTTGATGCCCGCGTCTTTCAGGTACGGCATGTACTGCTCTGGGCTACGACCAGCGGTCTCGACGATTTTCACGCCGCCCTCAATGATCGCCTTGATGTAACCGGGGTAATCAGGCGAACTGACGGTAGGCAGGAACGTCAGGTTGACCGCGAAGGGCTTGTCGGTCATATCCCGGCAGCGGGCGATCTCATTGGCCAGATCGGCTGCGGTTTTCTGCGTCAGGCCGGTGATGGTACCCAGGCCGCCGGCATTGGATACGGCTGCCGCCAGCTCGGCAAAGCCGACATAGTGCATGCCACCCTGGATAATCGGGTGCTGAATACCAAACAATTCTGTTATGCGCGTTTTCACAATCAATCGCCTCTTGTGGGTGTATTCGCTCAGACCACGAATGACAATATGCTCTGAACACTTAACTTCTAAATACGAAGCTAAATTTGTTCGACGCACAATGCAAGCATTTCGATTGAATGTTCAACGCAATAAAAAGCCCCGACCCTGATGTCAAGGTCGAGGCTTGCTCATGCAGCTTGCTGTTCATGGTCCGCGCTATGCGAGATCAGCTAGCTGATGAAGGATCCGGATTACCTACTTCATTCTCAAGCTGCTCAGGGCAAGGCTGCACCTGCGCCTCAGGCACGCGATCAAAGGGCATATAACCCAGCTCCAGAGCGCGCTGATTATCAACCTGGGGTATGACGAATACACCGATGCTGCCATCCGGCGCACCACAAACCGCCGTGCGCATCATGCCGTCGTGCCCACATGACGCCATCTCGACATTGATGCCCTGATCTCGCATCTGCTGCGCCATATCCGGCACGCTGGCGCCGCCACCTTCACATTGAACGGCACCAGTATTGGCGTAAACCTGAACGTAGGTCCGCTCAGAGGGTACCGGGCTAGTGGTTTCGCAGGCGGCCAACAGCATGGCTGCGGGTACCAGATAAAGCGCATGCAGCATGGATTTCATGGACATCCCTTTTTTTGAGCTTGAATCAATCAATACGCGGGCGTTACTGCCTGCATTTATTCACTATCAGCATTGGCCATCTGCACGGCCATATCTCGCTGCTTTTGTACATCGGCCATGGCCGTCTCGGCATAGCCACTCAATTCACCCAGATCCGAAGCCGCCGCACTTTCAAACAGGTCGGCCAGCTCGCGAGCAACGCTTGCAAGGTTGTCGGCATACGCCTGATCAAAAGATTCCCCGTCGCGCAACTCCATGACCATAGTGCGGCCCTGATCTACCAGGTTGGCATCATCAGCTACTTCGAGCTCATCCGCCTCGGCCAATGAACGCAACTGCTGATTGATCTCGCGCTGGGTGTCAATGACCTGCTGGGCAAACTGCTGCACTTCTGGCGAGCCCTGCTCCAGCGCCGCTTCGCTCATCTGAATCAGTGCGTAGCTCTTGGCCGTGGCCTGATCAACAAAGTGTTCCGCGGTCACACCCGTCACATGGCTAGGCGATAAATCAACACCCGTTGGATCAGCGCTGCCGCCCTCACCGGAGGTCGCTGGCATACCGGTAGGGCCGGTCGTTTCGGTGCGGTCGTCGCCCATCGCACCTGTTTCCTGAGCCAACAGGTTGCCGCTGCCAAGGCTGACAGCCAACGCCAGACAGGCGGGTATCAAATGTATTTTTTTCATAAGTAGCTCCTTTTTACTTTATCGGGCATAGGCAGCCATGCCGGCTGCACCCTGCGAAATGCTCAGTAAAATGGAGTAATTCATGGCGCGATAGTTCCACACCGGCCGCATGCCGTTACAGTTCGCGCAACAGCGGCGCCCATACCGACTGCGGGCCCAACTGCCAGACCTGTTGGTGCAACCACGCCAGGGAAGGCGCATCGCGCGCCAGCAGATTACGTTCCGCAGCACTGAGATGGTCAACGCCCTCAGCCAGGCAGCGCTCGCGCAGTGCCTGCAAATTTGCCATGCGAACCGAGCCGCGCAAGGTGCGGGCCTGGGCGACGTGCAACGCATTGAGGCGCGGATCGATAATGCTCGCGGTAAAGGCGGACAACCGAGGATGCGCTCTGTGCCGGATAGGATTGTCCGCCAGATCGTTCAACAACGGCGAGCCATCGGTTTCCTCCGGGATTCTCAACAGGCCCCAGCGCTTGAGGTTCTGGCCAGCCTGAATGCGGCTCAGCAATACGAATATCGGCGCGGCAAAAATCAACGGGATGGCCACCGGCAGCGACCAGATGAAAAACATCGGATCAATCCAGTAGGCGAACGTGATCCAGCTCAACGCCAGCACGGTGCCGAACGCCTGATTGAGGAAAGCTTCACCCCAACCACTCTCGCCACTGCGATTCTGCCCGGCCCACTTCAGCTTCAGGTTGAACAGCGCTTCAAGCACGAAACGGGTATGGGACAACATGCGAATCGGCGCCAGCAAAGCGGATATCAGCATTTCCATGAAGACGCTGACCTGCATGCGCAGCATGCCGCCGAAACCCCGTGCACGGCCATGCGATATGGCGTCGAACACGGCGAGAAACTTGGGTATGAATAACAGCGAGAACGTGACCAGAATCAGCGCCAAGGCGCGCAAAGGCTCCCACTCAGGCCAAACCGGGTGCAATTGATAGGGATTGGGAAAGTAATCAATCGGAAAAATCACCATGCGCGCGGCGGCAATAGTGGCCAGTACCAGAAACGCCAGCCACAAGGGTGACGCCGCATAGGACATAACACCGTTGAGAAAGGCCATGCGATGCGCCATATGCAACCGCCGGCTGCGCAGCATCAGCCACAGGTGCTGGAGATTGCCCTTGGCCCAGCGCTTGTCCCGCGTCAGCTCTTCCACCAGCGTCGGCGGTGACTCCTCATAACTCTGCTTCAATTCCGGCTCCAGCCAGACTTCGTACCCGGCCCGAGCAATGTAAGCCGCCTCGACAAAGTCGTGACTGAGAATAGGCCCGCGAAACAGCCCCCAGCCGGGCAACTTGCGTAGACCGCAATGCTGCATGAACGGCTGATTACGCAAGATCGCGTTGTGCCCCCAGAACGCCGCGTCACCGAGCTGGAATGCAGCCAGACCGGTGGTGAACAGAGGGCCATACAATTGATTGGAAAACTGCTGCACCCGGGCAAATACCGAGTGGCCGTTCATCAGACTCGGGCTGCTCTGCAAAATACCCACGCGCGGGTGGCGCTGCATCAGTTGCACCATCATGATCAGCGAATCACCACTCATCAGGCTGTCAGCGTCAAGCACCACCATATAGGGGTAATCCTTGCCCCAACGACGCAGAAAATCACCCACGTTACCGCTCTTGTAGTTCTGGTTCAGCGGCCTGCGCCGATAGAACAAGCGCCCCTCTGCTCCCAGCTCCTGCGTCAGGTCCGCCCACGCCGCTTGCTCCTCAAGCCAGGTATTCGCTTCACGGGTATCAGACAGAATATAGAAATCGAAAAACTCGAGCTGCCCGCACCGTTGCAGGCTTAGGTACACCGCCTTCAATCGGCCCAGGCAATCAGCCACCTGCTCGTTGTAGATCGGCATGATGATCGCGGTACGCGCCAGCGGCGTGGCAGCCAGTGTTTCGGCATCCTGCTGATGCATCAGCGACTGCTTGTCGCCACCGGTATGCCGAATAAGATAGCCGAACACACCTATCCAGAAGCCCACTGAAATCCAGCAGAAAAGAATGGCGAACAAGGCCACCATGCCTATCTCAATCCAGTTGCCGCCGTTGTAAGGCAACACCGAAAGCATGTAATAAGAGGCCGTTGTCGTTTGCAGCAACACCGCAAACAGCAGCAACGCCCGCCGCGCATAAGCTGCGCGCTTCCAGTTATGCTGGCCTAGATCTTCGCTCAAGGGCTCGTCTACCTGTGCAATACCAGAGGTCAGGTCAGGCTGGATTGATGAGGGTGGCGTAGCCATCAGTAAGCACCATAAAAAAGGCTACCGCGGTTAACTGCTGGCGCCTGCTGCAAGCTGGGCGCCTGGGGCATGGTGAAGTACTGCGGAACCAGCCGCATGCTTTCAGCCAGCACTTCCTCAGGCGCTGAATCCAGCGCCTGAGTGACTAGCTGCAAAGCCCTTTTTTCTACCTCGGGGCTGATACCCAGCCCGGCCAGTTTCAGGTAATTCAGGACCCGATGCAGTGCAACCTGACTCAATGGCATTGTCATGATCAGTTCTGCGAGCCGCCGAGCAAGCCGGTGTTACGCGGCAATTGGTAGGTCCAGGTCTCGGTCAATGGGTTGTCCTCGTGTTGCAAGTAGCCGCGAAGAGCCAGCGGCTTGTTTGCGGCAGGACGCACGAGAATCGACAGGCGCCAGCGCTTGAGCGGCTCGATATATTCAACGAAATGGCCCAGTACTTCCCCGTCTTCCAGACCGGTAACAGAGCCCACCACTGGAGCATCTGCAGCCAGCTCATCCAGAGCACCACCGGCAAAATCGACAATCACCCGCACCGCTCTCGCCTCGTAACCGCCACCTACCCTGTTTCCGTCGCCCACATAGGTATCCATGCTGCGCGCCAGGGGCTCGCTGGCAATATGCTGATCACCGAAGATAGCGGTATAGGAGAAGTAATGCGGCTCACCCGGCTTGACGCCGCGCTCGGGCTGAAAGAACGCCACGATATTATCGTTGGTCTCATCCGGCGTAGGCAGTTGCACCAGCACGACGTTACCTTTGCCCCAATCGCCTTCCGGTTCGATCCAGGCACTTGGGCGGGTGTCGTAACGCGCTTCCTTGTCCATGTAATGGGTAAAGTTGTCGTCACGCTGCATCAAACCGAAACCCCGAAGGTTCTCGGTCGCAAAATAATCCATGGTCAGCGAGGTAGGATTAAGCAAAGGACGCCACAGCCACTCACCGGATGCGCCATCGTGGATCAGCAGACCGTCGGAATCATGCACCTCCGGGCGCCATTCACCATGGGGCTTGAAGGTGTTCTGACCGTAATAGAACATGCTCGTCAGTGGAGCAACGCCCATCAGAGCCACTTCCTGACGGGGAAACACGACCGACTCGACCTTCATTTCGGTCTCATCACCCGGCGTTACCGTAAAGCGATAGGCACCGGTCATGCTGCGCGTATCCAGCAAGGCATGGAAGCTGAAGCTGGTATCACCCGCCTTGGGCGTCTCCAGCCAGTATTCAGTAAAGGCCGGAAATTCCTCACCGCCCGGCAGGCCCGTGTTCAGCGCAAGGCCACGGCCTGAAATACCAAAATTGGTATCCCGGCTGACCGCCCGATAGTAGCTGGCCCCGGCAAATACCAGGAACTGGTTCTGAATATCTTCGCCCTCAAGCGGAAACGTCAGCTTGAAGCCAGCGTAGCCGAGATCCGCTGGTACCTGTTGCTCCACCTCGGTATTGGGGTAAGTGAAGTCGGACTTGTTGAAGCCCAGGGGCTCGATTTCGCCCTCTTTGACAATATTGATCGCAACGGGATGGGTGTAGAACAACCCTGGAGGTACCAGCATCGCCTTGAAATCGGAATCCGAATCCTGCCACAGACTACTCTCCGGTTTGAAACGGATACCTTGATACTGGTCGTAGCTCAGATCTCGCATAAACCGCGGAATAGCTGGCGGTGCCTTGTACGGCTGGGCCGCCAGAGCCTCGGCCTTGGCAATCACCTTGTCGCGCACAGATTCCTGGGCCGACAGGCTTAAGGGGAGTAACAACAACAGGGCGGCGCCAAGGCCAGGGGTAGTAACGAACTTCATTCAGCGTTTCCTTGCGGTGATGCGGTTATCCAATGCTAGAAGAGACCGGATGTGGGGTGGTCGGCAGGGTGCAGGGCCGGCAGTAATAGCCACCCACAACTCTCCCTTGCTCAGTTTGAGGTTAGTCCGCGCAAAGCTGGCGGAGTTCCACCCCTCCGACTGCCGGGCAGTCCGATATGCGCTGAATATAACCTTAATCGCGGCGCTCCGCTCTGACTGCTTTGCCTCACTGCAATCCACCTGGGCGATGCGGAACATCCGATACCGGAAAGGCGCTGATTAACGAGGCGGACGCGGGGATCCGCAGCTTTCAAAATCCAAATTATTGTTTTGCTCTCTAATTGTTTTAACACACTCTCCAGTCCTAAAACTGCCTAACCACCTAGACACACCCAATACAATCAATACCTCCATCGATTAGCCGTCAGCTTCCCTGTCATGTATGGTAGTTACATATATAAGAGATCTATTCAGTATTTGGTCACGATTGAGCCATTCTCAGCTTGATCGATGTGCACCCAAGATTTCTCGATTACTACTTCAAGGAGGTTATGCATGAAGAAGGATCCCACTAAAGGTTTTATCGCATTGCTCGGCTGGGCACCCAACGCCGTTGAAGCAGCAGCAACCTTTGATCGTCGCTACGTGGTTGTCGCCCCCGAATGGGCGGAAGAATATTGCAAAACCCATGACATTCCCTTCCTGCCGTGGAATTTCGAGCGCCTTAACGATCGCTCACTGGAAATAGCCCAGACGCTCAAGGATATGGGTGTGGATGTTGCCATTCCGCTGTTTGAAGAAACCGTGGAATGGGCCGGTGCGATCAATTCGGTGCTACTGGATAATCCGCGCCTGTTCGGTCAGGCCATGTTGATGCGCGACAAGTCGCTGATGAAGCGCCGCGCCCAGCTCGGCGGTATCCGCGTGGGCATCTTTGAAGAAGCCCATGATCGTGAAGATGTGATCCGCTTCCTCAAACGGGTAAACCAGACGCTGCTCAAGCTGGATGGCGACCCGAACGACCCGATCCACTTCAAGGCCTTCGACAAGGCGGGTTGCCTGGGCCACCGGGTCATCCGTACGCCAGACGATGTGGATGCCATTCCCGATGACGAATTCCCCTCTTTGATGGAGTCGCACCTGGATGGCTGGGAGTTCGCGGTAGAGGCCTGGATCCACAACGGCAATATTCGCTTCCTGAACATCTCGGAATATGTGCGCCTGGGCTATTCGGTACACGTGCCCGCCTCGCCGGAGCTTGAAGCCTACCGTCCGCAGATCGTCAAACAGATAGAGAAGCTGATCAAGACCTTCGATATCGAGTTCGGCATGATCCATCCCGAATACTTCGTCACCAGTGACGGTGAAATGTACTTCGGTGAAGTCGCCTATCGCCCGCCGGGCTTCAAGGTCTTCGAGCTTTTGGAGCGAGTCTATAAAGGCTTCAATGCCTACCACGCTTCGATGCTGGTATTTGACCCCAAGGCCACCGAAGAAGAAGTAGCAGCCTACTTCCCCAAGGAGATCGAGGACGCTACCGGTTTTGCCGGTTGCTTCGGCGTGTACCCACGTCGCCGCGTGGTCAGCAAACTGGAAATGCCCGCGGAAACCGAAGATCACCCCTACTTCGAGTCCCATGAACTGACCACACCGGTCGAGGAAATGGTCACCAAGCGCACCGCCTTTGGTACGCATTGGGGGCTGCTGTATTTTGTTGGCGAGGACTCCAAGGTCATGCACGAATTGCTCAAGCGCCAGGAAGAGCTCGACTTCTACGTGTAGCACATCATGTTGCGGCCCCCTATCATGGGTCGCAATCGTTTGACCAAGGGGAACTATGTGACGAGCAGCGAAACCGACACGCCGACGCAAGACAACAAGCTAACGCTGTTGCTGTCCCGGTTCGACGACGCCCTGACGGCGTTGGACAATGCCCCGGAATTTGCCAAGATCGGCAAGCTCGACAGGGTCTTTGATACGGCTCGCCGCGTATTGCTGCACGAGGGCGGCTGCGCCGAATTGGCGGCCCGCGCCGAGGCCATGGAGAGCGCCGGAGTATTTATCGGTTCGGACTGGGCCAGCCCACATACGCTAGTCCCCGCTTTGACAGCCAACACTCTGCGCTGCGCGGATGCCAACACACTGGTGATCGAAGCACTGAGTGAGCTGCGGCTGCTGGCGGTGTCCCGTGGCGACTACACCCACCCGTTGATCACCGCCGAGCAGGCGCATCATTTCCTGACCCAGGTGCTGGCGAATAATCTGGTACTGCTGTTCAGCCCGCCCAGCGAAGCGGAGCGGGAAACCCAGGGCAAGCTGGTCACCCTGCCGCGTAACCTGCTTGAGCACCTGGCCCATTGCATTGGCTACGAGTACATCATTGATCAACTGATTGATGAGATCTGGCGCATTCAGCAGCAGCGCCCGATTCAGGTCAGCTCGGTACGCCGCATGATCACTCAGATCGCCATCTGTCAGGCCAACCCTGATATTGACCTGGGCACCAGCGGCCAGGGTGCCGACCGCCTGGTCAGCAGCCTATTTGGCCCTACGCATGCCTGCCGCGAAGATCCCGGCGTGGCGGTTTATCAGGAGCGCCTCGAGTACATGGATAACACCGCTCTACAAAGCGAGGCCACCGGCTTCGCCCGAGCGATGCATGACACCGGCCTGATTTCCGCTTACCACACGGTACTGGTAAGGCACCTGCTGAATGAAGGCGAGCATCTGCTTTCCGAGGCGCTGGGCCTGTCGTCAACCGGTCGTGACTGCCTGATGTGCTACCGCGAACTGGTACTCAACCTGATTGACGCCAGCGTGTTTCCCGCCACCCCGCAGGCGATCTATGGCCTGTCGTTGATGCTTGAGCGCGGCATTTTGTATCAGCTCCCCGTCGCCCCGGCGATGTGGCGGCAGTTGGGCCTGCCATTAAGCAAGAACACTCGGGAGCGGTTGGCCATGGCCTTTGGCAGCCAGGCCACACCAGAAGCATTTCTGCTCGAAGGGGTGCTCTGCATGCTCGGCTTGCCCCTGGGCGTGGGTCAGGGCAATAACCCGACCTGCCAGTCGGCCCGTGCGCTGTCCATGTGGGCCTACAACGACCCCGACTATTTATTGCAGATGGTTACCTGGGCAGCGCGCGATGACGAAATCATCATGCACTTCGAAGGCCAGGCGATTTCGTCCCAGGAGAGTCAATCTGGTGTAGCCACCAGCCTGCCGATTGATCTGGATCCGGTATCGCTGATCGTGGTGCCGCACCTGGATAGAATCTACACCGAGATGGGCCGCCGCTGTATCGGCCGTGAGGGCGACCCGCACCGCTGGGTCAACCCGGAGTTTCATGGCTGGTGGTCAGGCCGCGGCTTTCGGCTGAATGTGGATGTGCCTACCGGCAAGCTGGTGGATCTGGATGATTTTCTGCGGCATTTCTACGCCGCTTACCATCCCTTTCACAATGGCAATCAACCGCTGATCCATCCGCAACCGGCCGGCATTGCCGTCACCGACAGCTCGGCCCGTTTTATCGGCTGGCACGCCATCACCATCCTGCGCGTGACGTTGGACCCGAAGGATGTGATGCGGGTGTATTTTTTCAATCCGAACAATGACAGCGGCCAGAACTGGGGAGACGGCGTGACCGTCAGCACCGCCGGGCATGGCGAACGCTTTGGTGAAGCGTCGCTGCCCTTCGAGCAATTCCTCTCGCGCCTGTACATCTTCCATTACGACCCGTTGGAGCATGGCGAAATGGCCACGGTTACGCGCGGCGAACTGGACGAGGTCATCGGTTATATTCAGCGCAGTTGGGGCGCTGACAGACTGCCAGCAGGCGCTCTGCAGGGTGAAGCTCAGCCGCTGGCGTGACTCAGCCGACGCACGGGTGCAGTATTACTCCGGGCAGCACCAGACCAAACGCCGCTAGCGCTGAAATAAGGTATACCGCTGCGGCGATACGGGCGACAAACCGGCCGGTGGCCGCATCCGAATCAGAGCCCGGCGCTGCTTTCCAGCAGCGTCGGGCCGACCACAGCAGAAAGCCGCTGACCAGCGCCCCTAGACCAAACATGGCGGCATTGATCCAGGTCAGCGCGCCCTGCTCCACTTCGGGCGGCGCAAACTCGCAGCCCACCGACAAGCCACCATAGAGCACCACAAACCAGAGGCTCCAGATGACTAGCCCGAGGAACAGGTGCAGCGGATGCAATGGTGACCAAGGCGACATCAGGCGCCTCCCCATGCCATCGGCAACAGGATAAAGGCCGCAACACTCATCCAGAACACCCCCAGCGTATACATCCAGAAGGGTTGAACCACCACTGGCTCGTAGGGCAAGCGCAGCGCCACGTAGCCGATGCGCACTCGCACCGCTTGCAACGCGGTGAAGATGGTCGCCAGACCGCCATGCAGCAGCAGGTAATAGAGCATCACTGTCAGCACGGCATCATGCGCCAGGTCACCGGGCGTCAATGGTGCGGCCACCATCACCCAGACCAGCGTCAGAAAACTCATCAATCCCAGTCCCGATGCTATCCATAATAGGCTTTGCAACCGCGCATCAGTGCCCTGCCGCAACCGGCTGACAGCCCGGCGGAACACCAGCACCGCGAGGGTCAACAGCACACCACTGGCAATCAACGGCAGCATGGCGATTGGGCCTTCCTCCGGCACCTCCCATTGCGGCGCAGCCGTCCATAGATAGAACCAGCCAAACAGCAGAGAAACATACAAGGTGCCGTTGGCCATCAGGCTGATCACCATGCCCCACAGCCCGGGTCCATCAAAAGTACGAGAGTGCAGCGGTGGGTCGACCGGATCGTTGTCGCGCCAGGGTGATGCCACCGGATGCGCACCGTTATGCCAGCTCCAGCGCAGGGCAAAGAACAGCACCGCAAAGCAGGCAATCAACGCCACCAGATACGCTTTGGTCAACAGACTGATACAGACCACGGCGATCACCGCCGCCGTTTGCAGCGGCAACCAGGAGTTGGTCGGCAGGTGCACGATCTCGCGTACCTTGCCAGTAATGGCGTCGGAGCCGAAGATATCCCGGCGCTGATTCAGTACCTCCGGCAACCCGTGCTTGCCCGCCGCAATAGTATCCGGCAGGTCCGGCTGATCCCACATCGGGTGCCGGGTAGTAATATCCGGCAGGCTGGCAAAGTTATAGGCGCTGACCGGCATCGGCGTCGCCCATTCCAGGGTATCGGCGTTCCAGGGATTGCGGCTGGCCTTGCGGCCAAAGCGGAAATGCAGCGCGATGTCCAGAATGATCACTGCCACCCCGATGGCCATGATAAAGCCGCCGACAGACGAGAGCAGGTTCAGCCAACCCCAGCCCATTTCCGCATCATAGGTATACACCCGGCGCGGCATGCCCAGCAGGCCGGTCAGGTGCATCAGCAGGAAGGTCATGTTGAACCCGCCGAAAAACAGCCAGAAGCCCCAGCGTCCCAGCGTGTCTGAAGGCATGCGCCCGGATAAATGCGGCAGCCAGTAATAGAAACCCGCCACCAGCGGGAATAGCATGCCGCCGACCAGCACGTAATGCATGTGGGCTACCACAAAGTGGGTGTCATGCACCTGCCAGTTAAAGGGCACCAGCGCCAGCATGACCCCGGTCAGACCACCACAGACAAACACAATCAGAAAACCGAGGATCCAGAGCATGGGCAGGCGAAAGATCACCTTGCCGGTCCATAAGGTGGCCAGCCAGGCAAATATCTGGATGGCCGTGGGTATCGCCACCAGCATGCTCGCCACCGAGAAGAACGCCAGCGCCAACTGCGGTATCCCCACGGTAAACATGTGATGCACCCACAGCCCGAAGCTCATAAAGCCCATCACGATGATCGCCATGACAATCCAGCGATAGCCGACCAGCGGACGCTGGGCGAATACCGGAATCAGGGTCGATACAATACCCGCTGCTGGCAGGAAGATGATGTACACCTCGGGGTGGCCGAACAGCCAGAACAGATGTTGCCACAGCAGCGGATCACCGCCGCCCGCT
Organism: uncultured Pseudomonadaceae bacterium; assembly: GCA_963974865.1. Lineage (GTDB taxonomy): Bacteria > Pseudomonadota > Gammaproteobacteria > Pseudomonadales > Pseudomonadaceae > Halopseudomonas. Next base: position 28,336 of record CAXBEU010000030.1, read on the forward strand.
ACCTCGAAGAATACCCAGCCCGCCGCACGTTCCAGCTCCAGCAGAATGCTGCCGAGTATCAACGGCGGAAAGCCGAAGACGATCATCAGCGCCATGGCCAGGATGTACCAGCAGAAGATCGGCATCTTGTTCAGCGCCATGCCGTTGGCACGAGTGCGCAGTATCGATACCACCAGCTCCACGCCGGCAGAAATGGCGGAAATCTCGACGAAGGTAATACCCAGTAGCCAGAAATCCGAACCGGGACCTGGCGAGAACGTCGAGCTGCTCAGCGGTGTATACATGAACCAGCCAGCGTCCGGGGCGATCTGCAGCACCAGGCTGGAAAGGATGATCAGGCCACCAAACAAGTAGCAGTAATAGCCCAGCGCACTGAGCCGTGGGAACACCAGATCCCGAGTACCGATCATCTTCGGTATCAGGTACATCGCCGCGCCTTCCAGCACCGGGATGGCAAACAGGAACATCATCACCGTGCCATGCATGGTGAAGATCTGGTTGTACAGGTCAGGGCCTATGATGTCCTGCTCGGGCAGGGCCAACTGGGTACGCACCAGCATCGCCAATACGCCGCCCACCAGAAAGAAGAACAGGCCGGTAATGACAAAGCGCAGGCCTACAGTCGTGTGGTTTACCGCCGAGGCAGAACGCCAGCTGGGTTCGTTACCCCATACCCGTTCCAGCTCCTCGTGGCGCGCCTGATCGGGTTGGTTCTTGTGTTCAGTCATCGGCTTGCGTCTCCTCCAGCCAGGCTTGGTACGCTTCCGGCTCGTGGGCCTCGACGGTGAATTGCATATGCGCATGGCCACGCCCGCAGAACTCGCTGCAGCTGCCGTGATAGAGCCCTGGGTGATCGGCTTCCAGACGCAGGATATTGGTGCGCCCCGGGAACATGTCCATCTTGCCGCCAAGACGCGGCACCCAGAACGCGTGAATCACATCCGAGCTGGTCAGATAAAGATCCACAGGAACGCCGGCCGGAATATGCAGCTCGTCCTGCAACACGATGCCGGTATCCGGGTAACTGACCTCCCACCACCACTGATGAGCAGTCACATTGATCCGCAACGCCTCCCCCTCGGCGGGCGGCAACGGCAGCATGCGCTGACCCAGCGGGATGCCCACGACAAGAATGGCGATGATGCTCACGGTCGGTAGCACCAGCCCGCCACCGACCACCCAACGATTCTGCACGCGTTGCGCTTCACGGTCGCTGACCTGCCCAGGGTCGCGGCGCATGGCGTGTATCCACAGCACCACCACCGCAATCAGCACCAGGGTGAAGAAGCTCGCCATGCCCCACCACAGCCAGGCACCTACTTGCGCGCTGGGGCCAGCCGGCTGCAACGAAGACATGGGCCCGGTGCAACCGCTGAGCAGCAAAGACGTGCCAAGCAGCGCGGCGGCTGCTAACCTTCTGTCCAGAACAGCGCCCTGCCAACGGGCAAGCAGACCCAAAGACTCTCGAGGATCACGATGGCTTCCGCGTCCATTATCAGCAAAATGTCGATTCACGGACATCCGATTCACCCTATGGTGATTCACTTTCCGGTGGCGGCCCTGCTCGGTCTGATCGGCACCGATATCGCTTACATATTGAGCGGTGATTTCTTCTGGGCCCGCGCCGGCCTTTGGCTGGCTGGCATAGGCGTGCTCGGCGGCTGGATCTCCGGCACTATCGGCCTGCTGGATCTGATCATTGTCCCGCAGATTCGCAGGCTGATCACGGCCTGGTGCCACGCCATTCTGGCCGTCATGCTGCTGTCGGTAGCAACGCTCAACTGGCTGAGCCGGCTGGGCAGCCCCGACGCACTGATCATGCCCTGGGGCTTGTACATGTCGCTGCTTGGCGGCTTGCTGATCGCTCTGGCGAGCTTCCTGGGCGGGCAACTGGTCTACGACCATGCGGTGGGTGTTGCGCCGGAAAAGACCGCCGAGCGTGTGGCCCGCAACATGAAGATCCAGCAATACAAAGAATCCTGAGCCTTTCATGGCCAGACCTCCAACGGCGGTTTGGCCAGTACTATCCAGATGATCGCTGCCATCAGCGCAGAGGCACATAATCCCAGTACCAGACACCAGATACGCAGCGGCTTGCCATTGGCCGCTTCCAGCCGCAGCACCAGCATGCCTAACAGCGTGTGCACGAATACCAGCCCCACTACCAGCGTCAGTTTGGCAATCAGCCAGACCGTAACCGTGTGATCCACCACAAACACCAGGCTGCCGGCAAAAATAGCCAGCAGCGCCGCAGGTGTGGCAATACGGGTAAAGACGAAACGCGCTATTGAGTCGAACGGCTCCGGCGGTTCCTTGATCGCAGAGCTGTCACGGGACGCACCGGCAATCAGAGCCGGCAGGTACAGCAGGCAAGCTCCCCAGAACAACAGAGCGGCTATATGTAACACAAGAAACCAGAGCATCGCTTCGGCAACTCCTTGTAGGCATGGTCGAGGCCCGGATGAGCAGGACTACAGTAGTTTTGTGATCGCCAGACTGGCTGCCGCGCCTATGAACGCGACCGAAATGAGCACCAGCAAGCCATCGCGCGACACCAGGGCCAGCCCGAGAACGGCCAATGCCAGCCCTACGATCGACGAGGAAAAGGGTACCAGTTCAAGAAACGGCAGGGCAGCACCAATCAATACACAAAGCCCGGCTATCAGGTAAGTAGATGAAGGATGCAGCATAAAGTTCAGGCGCGGCTTGATCAGACGATCAACTCGCCTGGCTAGCGGCTTTACCCACTCGATAGCCTTGACCAGCTTGTCCTGGGCAACGGCCCGCTTGAGGATAAATCCGGGTAACCAGAAGTGCTTGCGGCCAATCAGCATCTGCACCGCGATCAGCAACACAAACAGTCCGGCGAAGATTGCCATGCCTGGCACACCACTGAGTGGCGAGAACAGCGTCAGCCCCATCATCAGCAGCAAGGGCCCGAACGAGCGATCCCCGACTGACTCGACCACCTGGCCCATGGATACCTTGTCTTCACCCTTGGCCAGGCCGGCCACGTGCTCAAGCATCTCTTCAAGGTTGTGCATGGAAGCGGCCAACGACGTTACTCCTGCGCAGGCCCGGAGCTGAGTCTCCGGGCACCTCCAATAGATCAGAGAGGCTTGCCGCGGTTCCCGTGTTCGGCGACAAAAGATTGCACGGCCTTGAGCTCATTGGCCAACACGGTGAAACGCTCGTTGCGCTCGAACAGATCGCTCAGATGCGCAGGCAGGTGTGGCGCTTCGCCAACATCAGCCTTGAGCACCGCATCCGGGAACTTGACCGGATGCGCAGTGCCCAGGGTGATCATCGGCAGCGACATCGAACGGCGGCACTCACGAGCAGCGCGCACGCCGATCGCCGTATGCGGGTCCAGCAACTCGCCACACTCGTGGAACACTTCGGCAATAGTCGCGCAGGTGGCATCATCGTCCACCGCCAGCGAATCAAACAGCTTGCGCGTTTCAGTCCAGCGCTCGGGCTCGACCTTCAGCTTGCCCGTGGTCTTGAAAGTCGCCATCAACTCGGCAATGCGCAGACCATTGCGGCCATGCATATCGAACAACAAGCGCTCAAAATTCGACGACACCATGATATCCATCGACGGCGACAGGGACGCATGAAGGGTGTCCTTGTCATACTGATTGCCACCCATGAAACGGTGCAGAATGTCATTGCGGTTAGTGGCAACGATCAACTGGCTGATCGGCAGACCCATGTTGCGCGCCAGATAGCCGGCAAAGATGTCACCAAAGTTACCCGTTGGCACCGAAAAGGCCATGGATCGTGCCGGCCCGCCCAACTGCAGGGCTGCGTGGAAGTAATAGACGATCTGCGCCATGATCCGAGCCCAGTTGATCGAGTTCACCGCCACCAGCCGAGTACCCTTGAGGAAACCCTGATCGGCGAAGCTGTCCTTGACCATTTCCTGGCAATCGTCAAAGTTACCGTCAATCGCGATATTGTGGATGTTATCGCCCATGATGGTAGTCATCTGCCGCCGCTGCACTTCCGAGACGCGGTTATGCGGGTGCAGAATGAAGATATCCACGTTCTCGCAGTGCTTGCAGCCTTCAATAGCGGCAGATCCGGTGTCACCCGAGGTCGCGCCCATGATGACTACACGTTCGCCGCGCTTGATCAGGAAGTGATCGAGCAGGCGCCCGAGCAACTGCAGAGCAAAGTCCTTGAATGCCAGGGTCGGGCCGTGGAACAGCTCCAGCACCCACTCGTTGGCTCCCAGTTGGCGCAGGGGCGCTACTGCCTGGTGCTCGAATACGGCGTAGGTTTCCTCAAGAATCCGACGAAAATCCTTGTCGCTGATGCTGCCTTCGACGAATGGCCGCATAACATTGAAGGCCAGCTCGTGATAGGGCAGCCCAGCCCAGGAGGCGATTTCTTCCTGGGTAAAGCGCGGGAGATTTTCCGGCACATACAGACCACCATCGGTAGCCAGACCAGCCAGCAGAACATCTTCAAAATTCAGGGCCGGTGCCTGGCCACGGGTGCTTATATAGCGCATCGTTGCAAACCTTCGGTTTGAGCTTCAAGCCGCAAGCCTCAAGCTGCAAGCCACCGGTCATGTTCCGGTTTGCTTGCCACTTGCAGCTTGCGGCTTGCCGCTATCAGTTCAGTTGTTCAACCCGGATCCGCATCAGCGGGCCGGCGATATCGTCCAGGCCTTCGAGCGCGTCGATGGCATCGTTCATTTTCTGCTCGAGCACGCGGTGCGTCATGATGATGATCGGCACCAGCCCGTCCTGCTCTTCGGCTTCCTTCTGCAGGATGGATTCGATATTGATCCCGCGCTCGGACAGGATGCTCGCGACCTTGGCCAGCACGCCGGGGCGATCCTTGGCCTGAATGCGCAGGTAATAAGCAGTTTCCACCTCGCCCATCGGCAGCACCGGCAGATCGGACAGCGAATGCGCCTGGAATGCCAGGTGCGGTACGCGGTTGTTCGGATCGGTGGTCAGGGTGCGCACCACATCGATGATGTCGGCAACGATGGACGACGCCGTGGCTTCTGCGCCAGCGCCCGCACCGTAATACAAGGTAGAACCCACGGCATCACCATTGACCATCACCGCGTTCATCACGCCGTTGACGTTGGCGATCAGCTTGTCAGCGGGGATCAGAGTCGGGTGCACGCGCAACTCGACCCCGTTGGCCGTCCGACGGGCAATGCCCAGATGCTTGATACGATAGCCAAAGGCTTCGGCGTAGTTCACATCGGAGGTGGTCAGCTTGCTGATACCCTCGGTGTAGGCCTTGTCGAACTGCAGGGGGATGCCAAAGGCGATGGAAGCCAGAATCGTCAGCTTGTGCGCTGCATCGATACCTTCCACGTCGAAGGTCGGATCGGCTTCGGCATAGCCCAGCGCCTGCGCCTCGGCCAGCACGTCATCGAAGGTACGACCCTTGTCGCGCATTTCAGTCAGAATGAAATTGCCGGTGCCGTTGATGATGCCGGCAACCCAGTCGATCTGGTTGGCGGCTAGGCCTTCGCGCACTGCCTTGATAATCGGAATACCGCCCGCCACTGAAGCTTCAAAGGCCACCATCACGCCCTTCTCGCTGGCGGCGGCAAAGATCTCGTTACCGTGCACGGCAATCAGCGCCTTGTTGGCAGTGACCACATGTTTGCCATTGGCAATGGCCTGCAGCACCACTTCACGGGCTACACCATAACCACCGATCAACTCGATGACGATATCGATCTCGGGGTTGTTGACGACCTCGAACACATCGTCTGTCACCGGCGTGGCTCCCAGCTTGCAGGCCGGGTTCAAATGCCGGGCAGCAATCTGCGCAACCTCAATATCGCGGCCGGCACGCCGGGCAATCTCCACGGCATTGCGCTGCAAGACATTGAATGTGCCGCCACCGACGGTGCCCAAACCACAGATTCCCACTTTAACCGGTTTCAAACTAAGACCCCCATTTGGATCGCATGTTGATTGAGAAAGAAAAATATCGCTGTCCGTTACTGGTTGGCCAGTGCCTCTGCGGCCAACTGCGCCGCCGGCTTATAACCCGGCACCAGTACCCCATTGGCCATGAAGATTGCTGGCGTGCCTTGCACACCCACCTGCTGGCCCAGGGCAAACTGCTCCTTGACCGGGTTGTCACAGGTCAGGGTTTCGATCTTGTTGCCCAGTTTGGCTTCGGTCATCGCAGTTTGCCGATCTTTGGCGCACCAGATTGATTCCATGATCTTGGCCGATGCTTGGTCCGGGCCGCTGCGCGGGAATGCCGCATAACGTACCTCGATGCCCAGCGCGTTCAACTCATCCACTTCGCTGTGCAGCAAACGGCAATAGCCACAATCCACGTCGGTGAAGATGGTCACGTGGGTCTTGGGCTTGTCCGGTGCAAAAATCACCAGCTGGTCCTGCGGCAAGGCATTGATCACCTCGCCAATTCCGGCCGCTTCGGCGGCGGTGGTCAGGTTGCGCGGCTGGTCTGCCGACAGATCATAAAGCGCGCCCTGGATCAGGAATTGCCCGTCACCACTGGCGTAGAGAATACGCCCGCTTTCCAGTTGCACCTGATAGACGCCCGCCATGGGCGACTCTGAAATCGTCTTGATCGCGACCGGCAGATTCAATTTACTCAAGCTGCTGCGGATCGCATCCGCCGGCTCGGCCAGCACCGCTGTGGTGGTTAGCGCCAGTAGCGCGCCCAGTATCAGTTTCAGTCGCATATCAGGTCCTCTTTACGGTCGACAAGCTTAGCATGAAAGACGCCACTCACCCACGGGGATGATGGCTTGCGTGCAGATCTTGCAGGCGCTGGCGGGCCACGTGGGTATAGATCTGGGTGGTCGACAGATCACTGTGCCCCAGCAGCATCTGCACCACGCGCAAGTCGGCGCCGTGATTGAGCAAATGCGTGGCAAACGCGTGCCGCAATGTGTGCGGCGAGAGGGCTGTACGAATACCTGCCTGGCTCGCGTGCAACTTGATTCGATGCCAAAAGGTCTGACGGGTCATTTCCCGCCCCTGGCGGCTGGGGAAGAGCACATCACTAGGCTGGCCGCCCAGCAAAGGCGCACGCCCGGCCTGCAGATAACGCTGCAACCAGACGATCGCCTCTTCCCCCAGCGGCACCAGCCGCTCCTTGCTGCCCTTGCCGGTCACGCGAATCACGCCCTGACGCAGGTTCAGTTGATCCAGCCGCAGCCCGGTCAGCTCACTGACCCGTAACCCGCAGGCATACAACACCTCAAGCATGCAGCGATCGCGCAGACCAAGACTGTCCTCAGGGTCCGGTGCCGCCAGCAGGGCTTCAACGTCCGCCTCGCTCAGTGACTTGGGCAGCGGGCGGCCAAGCTTGGGCAGCGCTATATCGAGAGTCGGGTCTTCAGTGATCAGATTCTGCCGCAGCGCGTGTCGATAAAACCCCCGTACGCAGGACAGCAGCCGGGCCGTCGAGCGAGCCTGATAGCCCTGCCCGATGCGCCAACCCAGATGTTCCATCAGATCCGCCCGACTGGCCTTGAGTAACCCTCCACTGCGCGCCGCCAGCCAACTGGCCAGATGCTCGAGGTCCGTGCGATAGGCCTCCAGCGTCGGTCTTGCCAGCCCACGCTCGAGCCACAGACTGTCAACATAACCGGCCACCACGCGCTGCTCGGCGTCGCTGATACTGGCTTTGGGCATGGGATGCTGGTGCTGCATGGCACAGATTCCTGCAGAGGTGGGTCGCCGGGTGGAATCCCGGGCAATAAAAAAGCAGCCCGAAGGCTGCCTTTTCTTGTACCAGAAAGCGAGCTGATCAGCCCAGCTTTTCCTTGATACGTGCAGCGCGGCCAGACAGGGCGCGCAGGTAGTACAGCTTGGCTTTACGCACGTCACCACGACGCTTGACAGTCAGGCTGTCGATCAGCGGAGAGTAGCTCTGGAAAGTACGCTCAACGCCTACACCGCTGGAGATCTTGCGTACGGTGAACGCGGAGTTCAGACCCCGGTTACGCTTACCGATAACCACGCCTTCAAAGGCCTGCAGACGCGAACGATCGCCTTCCTTCACTTTAACCTGAACGATCACTGTGTCACCCGGAGCGAACTCGGGTAACTTCTTGCTCATCTGCTCAGCTTCGATCTGGGCAATAATGTTGGACATTTAAAACTCCTGCACAAGCCGTCGGACTTGACTCAATGGTTATCGGTTTCCCGTTCGCGGATAAATTCCGCCAACAGCTGCTGCTGTTCTTTGCTCAGCGTTAGATCCTTGAGCAACGCTGGCCGACGTTGCCAGGTTCTGCCCAGGGACTGCTTGAGACGCCAGCGCCGGATCAGTTCATGATTACCACTGAGCAGCACCTCCGGTACGCGCCGCTCTTCAAACTCTTCCGGCCGGGTGTAATGCGGACAATCCAGCCACCCTTCCGTAAAGGAATCTTCTACCGCTGAATCCGCGTGCCCAAGCACGCCGGGAATCAGCCGTGTTACCGCATCCAGGACGACCATGGCGCCCAGCTCACCGCCGGACAACACATAATCCCCAATGGAGATTTCTTCATCGACGCACATCTCGATGATGCGTTCGTCGATGCCTTCGTAGCGCCCGCATAACAGCACCAGGCTGTCCATCTCGGCCAGCTCCTGCGCCCGTTGCTGGGTCAGCGGCTGGCCCTGGGGTGACAGGTAGATCACCCTGGGCGGTGAAGGTGCCTTCTGGCGGATAGCCTCAATGGCTTCCAGCAGCGGCTCAACCTTCATCAGCATGCCTGGACCACCCCCAAAGGGCCGGTCGTCCACCGTACGGTGACGATCATGGGCATGCTCGCGCGGGTTACTGAACTCGACGCTCAACTGCCCCCGCTTGACTGCCCGCCCCGTAACACCGTATTCGGTCAACGCAGCAAACATCTCGGGGAACAGCGTCACTACACCGGCCCACACCGGTCAGAACTCCGGGTCCCAATCCACCTGCATCAAACCTGCCTGCAGATCGACGGACTTCACGTACATGTCCGGCAGGTAGGGCAGCAAACGTTCACGCTGATCCAGACTGCCTTCACAGGGCTTGACGACCATCACATCATTGGAGCCGGTTTCCAGCAGGTGGTCGATACGACCCAGCAACTGTCCTTCGACGGTCACAACCTGCAAACCTTCCAGCTGATGCCAGTAGAACTCGCCCTGCTCAAGATCCGGCAAGGCGTCACGCGCCACACAGATCTCGTAATCCACCAGTGCCAAAGCCTGATCTCGGTCGCCAACCCCTTTGAGGTTGACCACCAGTACCCGGTTCTGCACCCGACCTTCCAGCACGGTAACGGTGCGTTGCTCTGCACCTCTTCTGAGTATCCATTCGGGATAGTTCAGAACGTTATCCAGTGGGTCCGTTTCGGAATAGACCTTTACCGAACCGCGAATGCCGTGAACCGATACAATCTTGCCGAGAACCACCAAAGGTGATTCGCTCGACTCAGGCTGGCTGGTCATATCAGGCAGCGGCCTGATTTTCCTTCAGCAGAGCAGCAACGCGCTCAGAGGGCTGTGCACCCTGGCTCAGCCAGTAGCTAACGCGCTCCTGGTTAACTGACAGGCGGATTTCAGCACCGTTTGCAACGGGGTTGAAAAAGCCTACGCGCTCAACGAAACGGCCATCACGGGCGTTGCGGCTGTTGGCGACAGTCAGGTGATAGAAGGGGCGCTTCTTGGAGCCACCACGAGCTAGACGAATGGTTACCATGTGGACATTGTTTCCTGTATTTGAGTAACGCTCATTGATTCATTACGGGCGGTGAGAGCATGCGGCGCAGGCGCAGCAAAGACCCTTATACCCGAAAGGTCGCGTATTCTACGGAATATCGCGGCCATTGAAAACTGTTTTTTGATCACCTGCTGTACAGCGGGCGCTCAGAATTTGGGCATGCCGCCGCCGGGGGGCAACATACCGCCGCCGCCACCCATACCGCCCATGCCACCCATACCGCGCATCAGCTTGGCCATACCGCCCTTGCCACTGACTTTTTTCATCATCTTCTGCATCTGTTTATGCTGCTTGATGACTCGGCCAATATCCTGAATCTGCGACCCCGAGCCCGCCGCAATGCGACGCTTGCGCGAACCGCTGATGATGTCCGGGTTACGCCGTTCCTGCGGGGTCATGGAGTTGATGATCGCTTCCATGACCTTGAACTGCTTCTCGGCCTGGGTCTGGGCGTTTTCCATCTGCGATGGGTTGATCTTGCCCATCATCGGCAGCTTGTCCATCATCGAACCCAGCCCGCCCATGCCGCGCATCTGCTGAAGCTGGTCACGGAAGTCTTCAAGATCAAAGCCCTTGCCCTTCTTGAGCTTCTTGGCCAGCTTCTCGGCCTTGTCCTTGTCGAGCTTGTGTTCGGCCTGCTCGATCAGACTGAGCACGTCACCCATGCCGAGGATGCGCGAGGCGATACGGTCAGGGTGGAACGGCTCCAGGGCATCGGTCTTCTCGCCCATACCCAGAAACTTGATCGGCTTGCCGGTGATATGCCGTACCGACAGCGCCGCACCACCGCGCGCATCACCGTCGACCTTGGTCAGAATGACACCGGTCAGCGGCAAGGCTTCATTGAAGGCCTGGGCAGTATTGGCGGCGTCCTGACCGGTCATGGCGTCGACCACGAACAGGGTTTCAGCTGGCTTCGCGGCCGCATGCACCTGACGGATCTCTTCCATCATGTCGGCGTCAATCGCCAGACGACCAGCGGTATCGATGATCAGCACATCCATGAAACGGCTGCGTGCTTCACGCATGGCCGCCTCAACAATGGCAACCGGCTTCTGGCCGGCGTCTGACGGGAAGAAGGTGACGTCCACTTCCTTGGCCAGGGTTTCCAACTGCTTGATGGCCGCCGGACGATAGACGTCGGCACTGACCACCATGACTTTCTTCTTCTGCCGCTCACGCAGGTGCTTGGCCAGCTTGGCGACCGAGGTCGTCTTACCCGCGCCCTGCAAACCCGCCATCAGGATCACCGCAGGCGGCGTCACTGCCAGGTTCAGGCCAACGGCCTCGCCCATTACCGCTTCCAGCTCGGCCTTGATGATCTTGACGAACACCTGGCCCGGCGACAGGCTGCGGGAGACTTCCTGGCCCACGGCGCGATCGCGCACCTGGTCAACGAAAGCCTTGACCACGGGCAGCGCCACGTCGGCCTCAAGCAGGGCCATGCGCACTTCGCGCAGGGTGTCCTTTATATTGTCTTCAGTGAGCTTGGCGCGGCCCGTCACACCTTGCAGGCTGTGCGTAAGGCGTTCGGTAAGATTGTCGAACATCAGTCAGTCTCCTAGGCTTCCTGTACCCCTGATCTGTGGGGTGAAGCAATCAAGCGCAGGAGTATACCCTGCGCACCCAACGGATGACAGGGAAGCGCTTTAACCGCAGCCCAGCTTGTGCCACACTTCGGCTTTACTGATTCTCACCCGCAGGGACGTATGACAGCCCTTACCCCCAGTCTGCTGGCCGCCATCCTTTATCTGGGCGGCAGTTTTTATCAGTTGCGTTGCATGGGCAAGCGCCTGGCCGTCAATATCAATCTGCTGCGTGCGATTGGCGTGGTAGCGCTGCTTGCCCACGCGGGTAGCCTGTACGTGCAGCTGTTCACCGCCGACGGCCTCTCGCTCGGCCTGTTCAATACAGCCTCGCTGGTGGCCTGGCTGGTGATTGCCATTACCCTGGCCTCCAGCTTCAAGGCACCGGTCACCAGCCTGCTACTCGGCCTGTTTCCATTGGCGCTGATTACCGGATTGCTGGCCTGGCTGTTTCCCAGCCACGGCACTACCCTGGTGCCCGCTGAAGGCATTCTAGTCGTCCACGTACTGCTGTCGATCCTGGCTTACGGCATTCTGACCATCGCCGCCTTCCAGGCCAGCCTGCTGGCGATCCAGAACTACCAGCTCAAGCACAAGCATCCCACCCGCTTCATTCGTACCTTTCCGCCCCTGCAGACCATGGAACGCCTGCTGTTCCAATTCCTGCTGTGTGGCGAATTTCTGCTGACCCTGGCGCTGATTTCCGGCTTTCTGTTCCTGGATAACATGTTTGCCCAGGGCGTGGTGCACAAGACCTTCCTGTCATGCGTAGCCTGGGTGGTATTCGGCATTCTGCTCTGGGGCCGGTATTTCCGCGGCTGGCGCGGCAGCAATGCGATCCGCTGGACACTGGCCGGCTTTCTGCTGCTGGCACTGGCCTACTTTGGCAGCAAACTGGTCCGCGAATTCCTCCTGACCTGACCCAATGCACTCCTTTCCCGGCCACTGAGGTAACACCTTGAACGACGCGCATACCAGTTTCCTGCTCATGGTACTGGCCTTACTGATCGTCCTTTCCGCGTTTTTCTCCAGCTCCGAAACCAGCATGATGAGCCTCAACCGCTATCGGCTGAAGCACCTGAGCAAGGAAGGCCACAAAGCCGCCCGGCGTGCCTCCAAGCTGCTGGAGCGCCCCGACCGGCTGCTCGGCACCATTCTGGTTGGCAACAACATCGTCAATATTCTCGCCGCGTCCATTGCTACTGTGGTCGCCACGCAGCTCTGGGGTGAAGCCGGCATTGCCATTGCCACCATCGGCCTGACCATCATCATCCTGATTTTTGGTGAAATCACCCCCAAGACCCTGGCCGCTCTGCGCCCCGAGCTGATTGCATTCCCCGTCAGTATCATTCTCAAATTCCTGCAGATACTGCTCTACCCGGTGGTCTGGATCTGCGGTGCGATCAGCAATATTCTGCTCAAGCTGATTGGAGTGAACACCACTGATACCAATGGCGACCAGTTGAGCACTGAAGAACTGCGCACCGTGGTGCGCGAAGCGGGCCTGGGCATGACCCGCAGCCGGCAGAACATGCTGCTGGGTATCCTTGATCTGGAAAAGATGACCGTCAACGACATCATGGTGCCGCGCAACGAAGCCGTGGGTATCGATTTGAATGACAGTCTCACCACCATCAACAATCAGTTGCGCACCTGCCACCACACCCGCCTGCCGGTGTTTCAGGATGACATAAACAACGTCACCGGCATTGTGCACATGCGCTCCATCGCCCGCCTGCTCAGCCGTGGCGAACTGACCAAAGAGGCGTTGATACAGGCCTGCAAGGAGCCCTACTTCGTACCGGAAAGCACGCCGCTGCATACCCAGCTGTTCAACTTCCAGAAGCAGAAACGCCGTATTGCGATTGTGGTGGATGAATACGGCGACGTGATTGGCCTGGTGACGCTGGAGGACATTCTTGAAGAGATCGTCGGCGAATTTACCACCGACATGATGCTACCCAGCCAGGACATTCACCCCCAAGAGGATGGCACTGTCGTGATCGAGGGCAGCAGCGCGGTCCGCGCCATCAACCGCCAACTGACATGGAAACTGCCGGCAGACGGCCCAAAGACCCTGAATGGCCTGATAACCGAGCAACTGGAGAGCATTCCAGAAACCAGCGTGTGCCTGACCATCGGGCGCTACCGCATGGAAATTCTGCAGACCAAGGACAATATGGTCAAAAGCGTGCGTATCTGGGACCGCGCGCTGGATCGTCACCCACACGACGAACTTGAAACCGACGTTGAAGGCGATGGCGACAAGCACGACGACTGATTCAGCCTCTGCACTATATCTGCGGCCCAGAGCGCATACCCGGCCTGGGAGGGATGATAGCCATCGCGTGCCAGATAGCGCGCCTCAAATACCCTAGGCATTGGCACATGCTGCGCCTGCAATACCTCGCAGCAACGCTGCGCATCCACATCAAGCAGCCCGGCGCGCAAACCGAACCAGCTTCGCAAGGGTTGCGGCAAAGCATGGAACTTGCCCAGCGGCGGCACCGCCGTCAGCAGCACTTGATCGGCGCGTGCACTGAAATACGCCAGAAGATGCTTGAGCTCCCGCCGCCAACGCCAGCGCGGCGTCAGATGCGTGGTGTCATTGACGCCCAGGACGATGACCACCAGATCCCAGTGTTGCGGCTCAAGCAGTGGCAGTAGCTCCTGTCGACACACCGAAGCCGTTGCCCCATTGCGCCCGCAAGCCTGCCAGACAACCGGTCGCGCCCACGCATCAGCCAACTGTTGGGCAAGCTGGCCACACAGCGCCTCTTGCTGAGCATCCACCCCCACGCCAGCCACAGTAGACTCGCCAATGACCAGCAGGCGCAAATTCGAATACGAGGAAATTTGATCAGATAGGCCGGGCTCACAAACACCCTGCCATGGCAGGGCTGCCTCCGGCAGGCGCAGTGCAGTCTTTTTAACCCAGAGCGCCTGCGGTAACAGCAAAGGCAGCGCAGGCGCTGCCAGATACCACCAAAGGCTCAGAGCGTGATCTCCACGCTGCCAGCCACGCGCAAGGCCTTTTCACGCGCCGCTTCAATACTTTCATCACGCGCCAGCGCCACACCCATGCGCCGCTGCCCTTCCACTTCAGGCTTGCCGAACAGGCGCAGCTGGGTGTCCACCTCGGTCAGGCTCTTGTGCAGATTGCCGTAACTAACGCTAGTGGATTCACCCTGAACCATGATCACCGCCGAGGCCGAGGGGCCCAACTGGCGAATCGCCGGAATCGGCAGGCCGAGAATCGCCCGGGCGTGCAACGCAAATTCGGACAGGTCCTGGGAAATCAGCGTGACCATACCGGTGTCATGCGGGCGCGGCGAGACTTCACTGAACCAAACGTCGTCGCCTTTGATAAACAGCTCCACACCAAACAGACCGCGACCGCCCAGCGCATCCGTGACCGCCAGCGCAATGCGCTGTGATTCGGCCAGGGCCGCCTCGCTCATACCCTGCGGCTGCCAGGATTCCTGATAATCGCCACCCTCCTGGCGGTGCCCGATCGGCTCGCAGAAGCTGGTGCCATCCGCATGGCGGACCGTCAGCAGGGTGATCTCGTAATCAAAATCGACAAAGCCTTCAACGATAACCCGGCCTTCCCCGGCGCGGCCGCCAGACTGCGCATAATCCCAGGCAGCCTGCAGCTCTTCCTGCCGGCGCAGCAGCGACTGGCCCTTGCCCGATGAACTCATCACCGGTTTGATCACGCAGGGCAAGCCCACGGTCTGAACCGCCGCGGCATACTCTTCAAAGGTATCGGCAAAGCGGAAAGGCGAAGTTGGCAGGTTCAGCTCTTCGGCAGCCAGCCGGCGAATGCCTTCGCGGTCCATGGTCAACCAGGCCGCCCGTGCGGTGGGGATCACCTTGTAGCCTTCATTTTCCATGTCCACCAGCGTCGTGGTCGCGATGGCCTCGATCTCCGGGACGATATAGTCCGGCTGCTCGGCCTCGATCACCGCGCGCAGCTGCTTGCCGTCAAGCATGTTGATCACATGCCGACGATGGGCAACCTGCATCGCAGGCGCGTTCTCGTAACGGTCCACGGCAATGGTTTCACAACCCATGCGCTGCAGTTCGATCACCAGTTCCTTGCCCAGCTCACCAGCGCCCAGCAGCATCACTCGGGTAGCATTTTCGGCGTTGGGCGTTCCTATCTTGGCCATGCGGTAGATCCTCAACTGATGGGTGGGCTGAACCACAGACCCTGGGCTCTGGCTCGGGCCTCACAGAGTAACAGCACCTCGCGGCGCTGGGCATCACTCATGCGGCCCCACAGGGTAATTTCAGCGCCTGTACGCTGGCAACCGGTACACAGATTCAGTTCGTCCAACGCACAGACGCCAATACAAGGCGACTTGACCGTTGCCGGCTCCATCAGTCCTGCTGCACCTTGAGGTCGCGCCGGTAACGCTGGGCGTTATGCACATAATGCGCAGCGCTGGCTTCGAGCATCTTTTTCTGCGGCTCGGTCAATTCACGCACGACCTTGCACGGCGAACCCACCACCAGAGAACCATCGGGAATTTCCTTGCCCTCTGGGACCAGCGCATTGGCGCCAATGATGCAGTGCTTGCCGATCTTGGCGCCATTGAGCACCACGGCATTGATACCGATCAGGCTGTAATCGCCCACGGTGCAGCCATGCAGCATCGCGTTGTGGCCAACCGTTACGCCCTTGCCCAGCGTCAGCGGAAAGCCGGCATCGGTATGCATCACTGCGCCGTCCTGCACATTACTGTGCTCGCCGATCAGAATCAGATCCATATCGCCACGCAGTACCGCGCCAAACCAGACGTTGGCGCCCTGCTCCAGGCGCACCTTGCCGATCACCGCTGCCGTTTCGGCAATCCAGGCGTCATCGGCCATTTCAACACGGTCATTTCCCAGGCTGTACTTCATGTGCGCTCCTGTTTGCGATCTTCATCGTAGGGGGTGTGTAGCGGAATGTCGGCATCAAAGGCCACATTCATGAACTCGACCAGCATCAGGGCCGTGAGCCCCCAGATCTTGTGGCCTTCATAGCGGTAACTGGGTACGTACCAGCTACGCCCCTCGTAATCGATACGGTGGGTCATCTCGCGGCGGTCTTCCATAAAGAATTCCACCGGCACGCGAAAGACCGCGTCAATTTCAGCGCTGCTCGGGATGATATCGAACACGTCAGGGACGATACCCACGTAGGGCGTAACCTTGATGCCATAACGCGACACCAGCGAACCCATTGGCCCGATAACATCCACGCGATCAGGTTCCAGGCCAATTTCTTCATGGGTTTCACGCAGGGCGGTGTAGCGCAGGTCCACATCGCCAGGATCCCGGCGCCCGCCAGGGAAGGCCACTTCGCCCGAGTGGGTAGACATGCGCTGCGAGCGCAGGGTCAGAATGATTTCGGGCCGATCATGCACACAGGTCACCGGAATCAACACGCCCGCCTCCGGCATACCCAGGGTTTCGATCTGCCGCGGACGGTATTCCCCAACCCGCATGCGCATTTTATCCAGCATGCAGAGTACCTCTGTCATTTTTAACCATGATGTCATGATCACTTACCCAGAACCAGTTGCCCAACCGGCAAATGCGCCGCAAGATAGGGCAAAACAGGTTTCCGAATGAGACGTTATAAATCATGAAGTTTTGCAGCCAGTGCGGTAATCCCATCACCGAACAAGTCCCTAGCGGCGACAACCGCACGCGCTACGTCTGCACTCATTGCGACATCATCCACTACCAGAATCCGCGCATTGTCGCCGGTTGCCTGGTGTTTCACGAGCAGCAGGTTCTGCTGTGCCGCCGCGCAATAGAGCCACGCCGTGGCTACTGGACGCTACCGGCAGGCTATATGGAAAACGGCGAAACCACCGAGGAAGCGGCCCTGCGCGAGACCTGGGAAGAAGCCCAGGCCAAGGTCCGCGACCAATCGTTGTACATGCTCTTCAACCTGCCGCATATCAATCAGGTATACATGTTCTTCCTCGGCGAGCTGGTCGACCAGGCCTACGCCGCAGGCGAAGAAAGCCTGGAAGTGCGCCTGTTCAACGAAGCAGATATTCCTTGGGACGAGCTGGCCTTCCCCACCGTCGGCAAGACCCTGAAACAGTATTTCAGCGACCGCCAGGAGCAACACTTCCCGATTCGCGTGCGCGACATCCGCTACAACCCGGCGCTGGCCAAGCAGATCCGCTAACGCCCCCTCGTTTGATCTGAATCAACTTCTCCCTTGTGCCCCTGCGGCACACTGCTGAAAAAAGGCAAACCGCCCGGCAAGCCATGCATTGCCCATCAGTGACACAAGGAAATCGATATGAACAAGCAACTGCTATGCCTGCTGCTCGCAGGCGGGCTGTGCGCCCCTTTGCAGGCCGAGCGCCTGACCAGTGAACCCATCCAACCGATCGAGCCTGCAACATTCGATGAACCGGAAAAGATCGAGCTGGGGAAAAAGCTGTTTTTTGACCCGCGCCTGTCGCGCTCCGGCTTTATCTCCTGTAACTCGTGCCACAACCTGAGCATGGGCGGCAGCGATAACCTGTCTACCTCCATCGGCCATAATTGGCAGGAAGGCCCGATCAACTCGCCGACCGTGCTCAACTCCAGCATGAACGTCGCGCAGTTCTGGGACGGCCGCGCCGCCACGCTCCAGGAGCAGGCCGCCGGTCCGATCAGCAATCCGATGGAGATGGCCTCGACCCACGTGCTGGCGCTGGATGTATTGCGCTCCATACCGCAGTACCGCAAGGAGTTCGCCGACATATACGGCAGCGACGAGATTGACCTCGACCGGGTAACCGATGCCATCGCCGCCTTTGAAGAAACCCTGGTCACGCCTAACTCGCGGTTCGACCAATGGCTCAAGGGTGATGACGACGCGCTGACTCAAACAGAGCTGGCCGGCTACAAGACCTTCAAGGATATCGGCTGCACCGCCTGCCACAACGGCCCCGCCGCCGGCGGCAGTTCCTTCCAGCGCATGGGCATAGTAGAGCCCTATATCACCGACAATCCCGCCGAGGGCCGCGTGGCCGTGACCGGCAAGGATGCCGACCGTTTCTCGTTCAAGGTGCCCACATTGCGCAACGTCGAGTTGACCTACCCCTACTTCCACGACGGCGCGCACTGGCAACTGGAAGATGCCGTTGACCTGATGGCAAGACTGCAGCTGGGCCGCGAGCTGGAGAAACAGGATATCGACAACATGACCGCCTTCCTCAAAACCCTGACCGGCGATCAACCCGACTTCCGCATTCCACAGTTACCACCATCCAATAACGCCACACCGATCCCGGTGCCCTTCGCCAAGGAGTGAAAGTCTCTATCTGGAAGGGCCCCAGGGTCACATTAAGTGCCCCTTACCCACCGTCATCCTCGCGAACGCGCACTGCTGTCCGGAATAAATTTTGGGGGCTTAACTGGAAGGGTTG
>CAXBEU010000031.1:0-44961 GCA_963974865.1 uncultured Pseudomonadaceae bacterium
GAGCAACAACCTTGAGACCATTAACTAAGTGTTGCACTTCGATCCTGAGACCGCCCTCTTCCGTAACGCTACAATCTTTACAGCAAAGCATTGCTGATAACATAAGTGAAATAGTGCGACTTAGAGAAGCGCCTCCTGATGTAGATGTTTCTAGTGATGTTAAGGCTTTTCGCGATATAGCGTATAAAAAAATAAGGTTTGATGTTGAGCTATATAACAAGCAGCTGCAGCGATTTCACGAGGATTTGCTTTCTGTTAGTGGGGAAATTGTTGATTGCGAGTTGTTCGATATATCTTTAAAGCAAAGACGGAAGGCTTTGCTAGACTCTCGGGCCGCTCACGACTCAATTGGTTTTTTGCGCTACTCACAATGCCCTTGCTGTTTAAACGAAATAAAAGAGACTGAGCAGCCTTCTTCCGAAGAGGTTTGTCATCTTTGCAAATCTCCTGTTTCGCAAGTCGAGCAAGTATCTAATTATATGGAGCTGCTTAACGAGCTTGATTTTCAGATAGTAATTCGAGAGTATTGCAAGACTTGCTTGAGCATAAACTAGGGATAGAAACAGCGATTTCTGTTGCGTCGATGAATTTGGCGAATGCTCAAAGTAAGCTTTCTGAAATGGCTGGGCTATTTGATCTGGCATCTCACTCGGCACTTGAGCGCGCGAAGAGAATAGGTTTTCTAGAATCGGAAAACTCAAATTATGAAAAGAAGATCAGGGTTGTTACAGATCTTGATAGCCATAAGCTTAAAAAAATAGACCTTAATGCTGATATAACAAGGTTAAAGGAGCTTCTTCTTGCTGCTAACGCGGCGAATACATCTCGTAGAAACCACGTTTATGCCGGCCTCGCTGAGAATGTCGTATCTATATTGAGGCCAGAGCGCCGCGTAAATGGAAAACCATACGAGGAGGAATTTTCTGAGGCTACTATTTCAGGTGTTGAAATTGATTTTGCAAAAGATCGAATGCTAATAAATGGTCGAGTGAAATTTTCGGGTAGCTCCAATTATGTGAAGAAAAACTCCCTTCCTCTTTCAGCTCTTTTAGAGTCTCTGGGTGATGAAAACTATAGACTTCCGAGATTCTTAATGGTTGACGCTATTGAAAATGGTGGAATGAAGGAATTTCGAAGTCATAACTTTCAGCGTGCATTGATTAAGTTGTTTGAAGGTCGTAAGGATTTTCAGCTCATTTTCTGTACTTCAATGGTTCTTGATGAGCTTGATAATACGGATTACGGAGTCGGGCCTTTCTATCAAGGTAATGTGCTTCAAATATAAAGCGTTTCGGCTAGGCAGCTAGAAATTCAGGGTCAGGTCTTGTCTTTTGCCCTAATGTACTGACAACAATCTACCAATACTGAGGCCGTTCCTGCCGGTGATGTAGAAAGCGCAGCACCTGCACAACGCTTCCAACCACCCGGTAAGGCGCAACATACGGGGGCTGGAGAAACACCAGCTCACGAACTCCAGGTGATTGGGAGGGTCGGCCCAAGCCAGGCTGCGCGAGAAGTGGGTCCAGTTGGGATAGCAGAGAGAGGATGAGCTCGTTCGCTTTCGGCGCCCCTACCAAAGGGGCGTAGTAAGTAAAGATATCTTCCAGATCAGCTTGCGCTGGATCAGTCAGTACGATTTTGTTCGGCACGGGTCATCCATTTGGCCTTCACAACTTCCAGGTCTGTCAGCTCGCCTGCATCCGCAGCGGCGATGCCGACCTCAATCGCTTTGACGTGCCAGGATTCGGCCTCAAGGTATTGAGCCATTGCACGCTTTACGTGATACAGGCGATCACGATCAGTCGCTTCAGCCAAAGCGTCCAATTGGGCTACTAGCTCTTCTTCGAGTCGAAATGAAACAACAGGCGAAGCCATCATGAACTCCTACGTCGTCGACGCTTACTCTGTTTACTTTGTAAACATAGGCTATACCTAACCAGGAAGATGATCAACACTGAGATTGGGAGTAGGACTTATGGATATTTGCGGAGCGCACATCCTATCGATGATATCAGATGAACATTTGCCCTTTGCTGGTCGACCTGCGTTCCGCGCCAAGGCTCGTTACCTTCTGCTTCGCCGGCTTGCAGGTGGTTCTCATCAGAAGCTCTGTGGCAAGATCGAAACCCAACATTCTTAGCCCAGAAGCATGCTTACAGCGGTTATAACAGCCGCTAGGCTGATGCCCACTGAAACAATCAAGGCCGCATTGGCGAGCCGCCGGCCTACAATGCCAGAGTCTTGCTCGTTCATCTGACCATCTACGTGGACCCGGTGTTTGGGTCTATAATTGATCAATTTTCTGTTCCTATGTTAGCGACAGGGCCGGGGAATATCCTCGCTTCTGCCAGCTCTGGGGGCTGCTCTTTCCTGGCACTTCCATTTTCCACATTGGTCATCCGGTTTCATCCGAATCGGGGTGTAAAACCGCTCGCTACAAATTCATGGTTCGGCCTAACCTCTGCATCATGTCGTCACGACCATTACTGGGTCTTTTGAACGCGGACAAAACTTTCACCGTAGCCCGCGTGTAAGACTCCACTCTTTTGGGCTAAATGTATTTTTGCGTGCGCAAAAACTTTCCGGAGCTAGAGCCGGAGTCAGATGAATATTTCTCAATGACCTGTAGTCACAAAAAGCCCCTAGCGACCCAAGGATGCAAAAACCATGGCGACCTTTTGCCTCTGATCGAACCCTAAAAGCGCGAAACAGGCCACAGTCATGCAACCGGAATTGGTAGCCAGCTGTACCTGAATTGACTAGCCGCTATACTCACCGCCGGAGGACAAGGAATGACGACGGCACTGATCAACCCTGGAATGTTAATCTGGGCGCGTGAGCGCTCTGGCATTGCTTTGCCTGATTTTGCCTCCCGCATGGGGAAATCTCCTGAACGGATAGCGGAGTGGGAATCTGGCTTGAAGCCCATTACCTTCGTTCAGGCTCGTCAGTTTGCTGATAAGGCGCATGTGCCTTTTGGCTATCTGTTCCTACAGAAGCCACCTATCGATGAGCTACCTATACCTGACCTGCGTACTCTCGACGGCCGCAGTGTGTCTCGCCCGAGTGCCGAGTTGCTGGACCTGCTGAAACTGATGCAGCAGCGTCAGAGCTGGTATCGCGACTTTCTGACGGAAGAGGATGCAGCCCCCTGTGGTTTTGTTGCTCGTTTCCATGCAAGCGATACCGTAGAGGCAATCGTCACCGATATGCTCCAATCCTTGGGACTTGATCAACAGGCGCCACGGGGGGATTGGGAGCAGTACTATCGGGATTTGATCAAACGCATTGAGGCGCTGGGCATTCTGGTAATGCGCCAGAGCTTTCTGGGCCACTACACACGCCCGTTGCTAGTGGAAGAGTTTCGCGGGTTTGCGATGGTCGATGCCTATGCTCCGCTGATCTTTCTTAATACTGCAGACGCCCCCGCTGCCCGACTATTTACTCTGATACACGAGCTATGCCACATCTGGATCGGACAGTCCGGGATCTCCGACGCCAGCCCGCTCAACCAACGCCAGGAAGAAGTTTTGTGTAATGCCGTCGCCGCAGAATTTCTGGTGTCCGCAGTCGAGTTTGACCGGCTTTGGAATAGAAACCTGGATGATTGGCGAGACAACTTGGCTGCGCTTAGAGCACATTTCCATGTCAGCGATTGGGTATTGGCCCGACGCGCGCTAACCTTGGGCTTTATTGATCAGAACGAATACGGCGGTTTTATCGCCGCTTTAAAGCGCGCCTGGCAGGATAAGGAAAACAATGGAGCGATTTCGTTTTATCGCACCAGAGCGGCTTGGATCAGTACCCGCTTTGCGCAGGCATTGGTACCTCAAGCACTGAATGGCCAGGTACTGCTGCGTGAAGCCGGCGCAATGCTAGGCATCCCACCCGCCGGCCTGCATAAATTTGCCAAGGAGCTAGGCATTTGAGGTATGTACTGGACGCGAACACCTATATACAAGCCAAAAATCAATACTACGGAATGGACTTCTGCCCCGCCTATTGGGACTGGCTCGACCATCAGTTTCACGCAGGCCTGCTGACCAGCGTCCAGATGGTTGGTCAGGAGCTAAGGTCCGGCAACGATGAGCTCGCGGAATGGGCCAAGGCGCGCGCGGATCAGTTTGTCGCACATGACGATGAAGCGACACAGAACGTATTTGCTGATATCGCCAGGTTTGTCGCTGAAGGTGATTACCAACCCGCCAGTCGAGACAACTTTCTGGCCAAGGCCGATCCCTGGCTTATTGCCAAGGCTAAGGTGTTAGGCGCGACTGTCGTTAGTCATGAAGCAACAGTTCAACCGCAAAGCAGAAAGGTAAAGGTGCCAAACATCTGCCTGGAATTCGAGGTGCCCTGTATCAGCACCTTTGATCTTCTACGGCAGTTGCAAGCTCGGTTTGGCTTAACTGCTTGAGCCATTACCCCACCTGCAAATGGGGACAGGCCCAATTATCATTCAGAGCAGTAACTAACTCGCTCCCCGCTGATGAGTAAGAATGAGTAGCCCCACAGCTTCTAAACACAAACCTCCGCTTCCCGCCGAACCGCAAACGGCCGCCAAAGACTAATTAACCCCACCAGCGCAATCCCCGCCCCGACCCAAAGCGGCGCCCGCAACCCATACCCTGCTTCGATAACCGCACCTCCAGCCCAACTACCCACTGCAAGCCCGCCCGTAATCACCGATGTGTGCAGAATGTTGACCAGGGCGGTTGGCTCTGCGGCTTTCATCACACGCGCAACCATAGCCGGGTTAAGCGCGACGCCGGTCAAACCCAGCATGATAAAGAAACCGATATTCAGCCAAAGCCGGTCACCGGCCAGCGCGAAACCGCTCAAGCTGACAACCAGCATCACCAAGCCCCAGCCCAGGGCGGGCATGGTGTAGCGGTCGGCAACACGGCCTACTACATAGTTACCCAACAGGTTGGCGATGCCGTAGAGCGCCAGCAAGGGTGCGAGATGACGCGGTTGCAGGCCTGCGGCATCAATCAGAATAGGTGCGCAATAGCTGAACCCGGCGAAGGTGGCGCCAATGATCAGGCCGCTGGTGAGGTAGGCTGCCCAGAGGCTGCGCCTGTTCAACGTCGCCCATTGTTGGCTCAACGCCGGTTCGCTACCCGGCTCAACCCTCGGGATACGAGTGGCCGCCAGCAAGGTGCAGAGTGACGCCATTACTACGATCAGCCAACCGCTGGCGCGCCAGCCGAAGTGCTGTTCAAGCCAGGCCATCAGTGGCACTCCGGCAACAGGCGCGAGCATCAGGCCTGCCAGCACCACGGAGATGGCCCGGCCCCGCGCATCCAGCGGCACCAAAGCAGCGCAGATGGTCAGGCACAAGCCGATACACGCGGCGCTGGAAATGCCCATCAGGCAGCGCGCTATAAGCATCACAGAGTAGCTTGGCGCGGCGGCGGCAAGCACGGCGGCAAAAACGTAAAGCGCCAGCAGCCCCACCAGAGCGTGCTTGTTGCTCACGCGCCGTACCAACAGCAACATGATCACCGGCGGCCCACCCAGCGCCATGCCCAGAGCGTAGAAGGCGATCAGGTTGCCCACCTGGGCGATGCTGACCGAGAACGCATCAGCCAGCGCGGGCATCATTCCCGCGACCATGAATTCGGCAGTGACCAGCGAGAAGATGGTCAGCGACAGCAGGTAAACGGTGGCGGGCAGTGAGTATTGCTTGGTCATGAAGATCTCATCATTGTCGGCTTGGCCCTGTTGGCCAACCGATAACAGCAGCAGGCCAGACGATCCTTGATCGCTGGCCGGACTGCTTGCGGGGTTTACTAGGTGTCGGCGTGCCCTGTAAGCCAGAGCAGCCCTATCGCGATATAGCCGTAAAGGTGAGGCGGGTTATTCGACCCGCTCGAACTTCAGATCCCACACACCATGCCCCAAGCGCTCACCACGGCGCTCAAACTTGGTGATCGGTCGCTCTTCCGGGCGCGGTACATAGGTGCCGTCTTCAGCCAGATTGCGGTAACCCGGCGCTACGCTCATGACTTCCAGCATATGCTCGGCATAGGCCTCCCAGTCGGTGGCCATATGGAACACGCCGCCGATCTTCAGCTTGCTGCGTAGTTGCTCGGCAAAGGCCAGTTGTACGATGCGGCGCTTGTTGTGCTTTTTCTTGTGCCAGGGATCGGGGAAGAACAGCAGAACGCGATCGAGACTGGCGTCGGGGATGCACTGGTTGAGCACTTCGATGGCGTCGCAGTCGAAGACGCGCAGGTTGTCGACGTTCGCTGTCAGCACGCCATTCAGTAGCGAACCCACGCCTGGGCGATGTACTTCCACGCCGATAAAGTCCTGCTCGGGTGCGGCCTGGGCCATTTCCAGCAGGGACTGGCCCATGCCGAAACCGATCTCCAGAGTGCGCGGTGCTTCGCGGCCGAACAGCGCATCCAGATTCAGTAGCCCGTTTTCCAGATTCAGCCCGAAGCGCGGCCAGCCCAGATCAATGCCGCGCTTCTGCGCGTCGGTCATGCGCCCGGCACGCATCACGAAGCTGCGGATGGCGCGGCGCGGGTGGCCGGATTTGGTTTCCGCTTCGTCCAGTTCGGGGGTGTCGGGCAGATCGTGGTTCTCGGTCATGTCGGGCTCGATTGCGTGCAAAGGCCGCTCTGACAGGCGATCAGAGCGTGCCGGAAAAAGGGATCAGACGAAGGTGCCTTCCAGCGGTGACGATGCCGTGGCGTAAAGCTTGCGCGGCATGCGCCCGGCCAGGTACGCGCTGCGGCCGGCGAGTATGGCGTGCTTCATCGCTTCGGCCATCAGTACCGGCTTCTGCGCATGAGCAATCGCCGAGTTCATCAGTACCCCGGCGCAACCCAGCTCCATGGCGATGGCGGCATCAGACGCGGTACCTACACCAGCATCGACCAGCACCGGCACCGTGGCTTCTTCCAGGATAATGCGCAGGTTGTAAGGGTTGCAGATGCCCAGGCCGGAGCCGATCAGACCGGCCAGCGGCATGACCGCTACGCAACCCATCTCCGCCAGTTGGCGGGCGATGATCGGGTCGTCACTGGTGTAGACCATCACGTCGAAGCCATCCTTGACCAGCACTTCAGCGGCCTTGATGGTTTCGATCACGTTGGGGAACAGGGTCTTCTGGTCGGCCAGGACTTCCAGTTTGACCAGCTTGTGGCCGTCCAGCAGTTCGCGCGCCAGGCGGCAGGTGCGCACCGCATCTTCCGCGGTATAGCAGCCGGCGGTGTTCGGCAGGATGGTGTAACGGTCCGGCGGGATCACATCCAGCAGGTTCGGCTCGTTGGGGTTCTGGCCGATATTGCTGCGGCGGATCGCGACGGTAACGATTTCAGCGCCCGAGGCTTCGATAGCCGCGCGGGTTTCGTCCATATCCTTGTACTTTCCGGTACCCACCAGCAGACGGGAGCGGTAACGCACGCCGGCAATTTCAAAGGCGTCCTGATTGGTATCTGTCATGAGGGTCTCCGAGGGGCGACTAGCCGCCGCCGATGGCTTGGACAATTTCCACTCGGTCGCCTTCGGCCAACCGGGTTTGAGCGTGCTCGCTGCGCGGCACGATCTCCAGATTCAGTTCCACGGCCAGTCGCTTGCCGGTCAGCCCCAGGCGCTCAATCAGCTCGGTAAGGCTGAGCGGGTGATCAAGGGAGCAGGCTTCGCCATTCAGTTGGATCTGCATGGGGTAAGGTCTCTGTGGTCGTGCGGGAAAGGCCGCAGTATAACGCGACGGGCACCGCCGTGACCACGCCGCGCCCAATTGACGCGGCTGCTATCCACCTATTACCTCTGTGCACCTATCAAAGATGACGCCACACGCCAAGGCCCAGGCACAGCCAGCCCAGCAGAAAGGCCACGCCGCCAAAGGGTGTAATAATGCCCAGCTTGGTCACGCCGGTCAGCGCCATCACGTACAGGCTGCCGGAGAACAGCAAAATGCCCAGCGCTACCAGCACGCCGGCGCTTTTGAACAGCGTGGCCTCGGGCCAGCGCAACAGCAACAGCGCGATACCCATCAGCGCTGCGGTATGCCAGAGCTGATATTGCACGCCGGTTTGAAAGGCGCCGAGCAGATTTTCCGGCAGACGGCTACGCAGGCCGTGGGCAGCGAACGCGCCCAGTGCAACACCGGTAAAGCCGGTAAATGACGCCAGCAGAAGCAATAGTTTGGCCAAGCTTGAATCCTCCGTTCTATACTGCGAGCCAAGCCGACAGACGACTCGCCCATGTTGAAAAAAATACTGCTCAAGACCACCAAATGGCTAACCATTATCATGGCCTTGAGCCTGATTCCGGTCATTCTGCTGCGCTGGGTGCCCTCCCCTGGCTCGGCCTTGATGGTCGAGCGCTGGGTCGAGTTTCGCCAGGACGACAGCCAAACCGAGATCCGCCGCCAGTGGGTGCCGTACAAGAGCATACCCGAGAGTATGAAGATGGCGGTGATTGCTGGTGAAGATCAGCGTTTTGCCGAGCACTTCGGCTTTGACCTTGCGGCGATCAAGGCGGCGGTAGAGCATAACCGCCAGGGCGGCAGCCTGCGCGGTGCCAGCACCCTGACCCAGCAGGTTGCGAAGAATCAGTTCCTCTGGTCCGGCCGCAGTTGGCCGCGCAAGGCGCTGGAAGCCTGGTTCACCCTGTGGATGGAAGTACTCTGGCCGAAGCAGCGCATTCTTGAAATCTATCTGAATATCGTTGAATGGGATGAGGGCGTGTTTGGTGTGCAGGCCGCTGCGCAACAGCACTTCGGCATTGATGCCAGCTATCTGTCTGACCGCCAGGCCGCTCAGTTGGCTGCGGTACTGCCGAACCCGCGCGAATGGAGCGCTGCTGCGCCTCCGGCCCATGTTCAACGCCGCGCCAACTGGATTCAGCAGCAATCACGGCAATTGGGCGGCGCCCATTATCTGCGTGAAATGGAGTCCGGCAGGCCCATGCCGGAATGGCTAAGCCTGCGCTACTGGCGCAATCGGCTGGACGTGTAACGCGCTCAGCGATTACCGCGCAGACCGAACATGATCGAATGCGCCTGCTCGCCGGTAACCGCTACCACTACGCCCGCACGGCCATAAACCCAGGCCTGATCATCGCCGCTGACTTCCATGCGCATATCAGGCTCACCCAGGGTGGCGATGATGCGCTGGGTCTCAACCGGCTCGTAAGGCGTCAGGCTCATGCGTTCCACAGGCTGCCCGACGAGGGCCACACCCACGGAAGGCGAAACCGACTGATCGACCATATCGGCCTTCCAATCCTGCGCCGCCATCAGACTGTCCATGCGTTGGTCATCCAGGCTGATCACCGCCTGCAAGCGCCAGTCTGCGTCATCGCTCTGCACGCTGTGGCGACTAACCAGTTGCGGCTCGCCGTCGGCACTGATCATCCATAGCTCGCCGCGCTGGCCCATTACCCCTTCCACATCGGCCAGCGTCAGGTTACCCGCGCGCAGCGGCGCCCAGAGCCGAGCTTCATAGGTGGCCTGCCATTCAAGGGGCTTGGCCTCCTTGTCGGAGCGCTCCATCACCCAGCTACCCAGGGCGAAAAGAGCGATGACAATGACACTGAACAGGGTGGCCATACCAAGGCGCGGGCGAAATGCCATATGGAGCTCCGATTATTGTTTGAGCGGGGGATTATGCGGCTTGTCGCCAGAGGCTGCCAGCAGATAGCAAAAAGGCATCCCGAAGGATGCCTTTGCTGACCGCGAGAAGATGAATCAGAGCGACTCTTCGGTCTCCAGATTCTTCTTCAGCTTGTTCATGGCGTTCTTTTCCAACTGACGAATCCGCTCGGCCGATACCTGATACTTGGCAGCGAGTTCGTGCAGGGTGGCTTTTTCCTCGGCCAACCAGCGCTGATACAGAATGTCGCGGCTACGCTCATCAAGCTGCTCAAGGCCCTGCTGCAAATGATGAACGGAGCTGTCGGACCAGTCTGCGGACTCCAACTGAGTAGCCGGGTCGTAGCGCTTGTCTTCGAGGTAATGCACGGGTGCGTAGGCGACGCTGTCATCTTCATCATCCTGAGCGCCATCAAAGCCCAGATCCTGCCCATACAGACGGCTTTCCATCTCACGCACTTCACGCGTGGCCACACCCAGATCAGCCGCGACCGCATCCACTTCATCCTGGGACAACCAGGAGAGCTTCTTCTTGGCGCTGCGCAGATTGAAGAACAACTTGCGCTGGGCCTTGGTGGTCGCGACCTTGACGATACGCCAGTTGCGCAGAATGAACTCGTGAATCTCGGCGCGAATCCAGTGCACGGCGAAGGACACCAGCCGCACACCCATTTCCGGATTGAAGCGTTTGACCGCCTTCATCAGGCCGACGTTACCTTCCTGCACCAGATCAGACTGGTTCAGGCCGTAACCGGAGTAGCTGCGCGCGATATGCACGACGAAGCGCAGGTGCGACATGACCAATTGGCGTGCCGCTTCCAGATCCTGGTTGTAGTACAAACGATCAGCCAGCGTGCGCTCTTCCTCGACACTGAGGATCGGGATGCCGCTCACTGTCTGAACATAGGCCTCCAGATTCGCGCCGGGGACCAGACTGTTAATAGGCTGCAACGCAGTGTTCATGCTTGAACTCCAAGAAAACGATGGCCGAGTGTATCACTCCAAACTAAGAGTGTGAATGGCCTGGATAAGTTCCGTTACAACGAACCTTATTCTATAAAATCAATAAGTTACATCAATATAAGGCGTTTCAGACCGGCCAGTCACTGCGGCTGTATGTCGCGGATATGCCGACCGACGGCCAACCAGGCGCCTACCAGGCCGAGCAGCATGGCGCCGGCCACCAGGCTCACCCCATCGACTAACGGTATGCCTGCCAGCTCGAAATCGCTCTGATACAGAGCTGCGACCTCGCGCACGGTCAGGTTCAGCCATAATAGGCCGGCCCACAGCAGCAGCCAGGCCAATAACCCGGCCAGCAGCCCGTAGAGTACGCCGATATACAGGAAGGGCCGGCGCACAAAGGCATCGGTACCGCCTACCAGCTTGATCACCAGAATCTCGTCGCGGCGGCTTTCGATCGCCAGGCGGATGGTATTGGTCATGACCAGCAGTAGCGCCAGCACTAATAATACCGCCAGGCCACCGGTGAAGCGTTCGAGCATCGCCAGAATGCTGGTCAGCCGATCAATCCACAGCAGGTCGATCTGCACCAGCTCGACCCCAGGCATGGCTGCCAACTGATTGCGCAGGGGCTCCAGCGCGGCAGCGCCGCCGTCGATACTCGCTGGCGTCACCACGATCACTGAGGGCAGTGGATTGTAGGACAGCTGCTGCAAGGCCTCACCCATGCCCGAGTGCTGCTGAAACTCTTCCAGCGCCATGGCCTTGTCGAGCAGCGTTGCCTCGGCCACCGTTTCAAAAGTCTGAATCTCTGCCAGGCGCTCCTCGGCCGCTTCACTGGAGACGCTTTCCTCCAGGTAGACCGACAGCTGCGCGGCGCGCTGCCAATCCACGCCCAGGCGCTCGACCTGGCCGATCAGCACTGCCAGCCCCATCGGCAAGGCCAGCACGATGGTCATCACCAGAATGGTCATGGCGCTGCTGAGCGGGTGATGCCTGACCCGATCAACAGCCTGCCGGGCGCTAGCTTTATGGCTGCCGGCCCAACTGCGCAGCGGATGGCGCCAGCTGCGCTCGGAACGGGCCGCTCCCTTGGGGGCCGGCTTATGTGGGCGCTTTGGCGGGGTGGTTTTTTGCTCAGCCATGCTGGTCACCATCGCGCAGCAGGGTGCCCTGATCAAGGGTTAACATACGGTGATCCAGGGTAGCGATCAGCGGCAGGTCGTGGCTGGCGATGATCACTGTCACGCCGACCCGATTGAAATCTTCGAACAGGCCCATGATCTCGGCTGAGAGCTCGGGGTCGAGGTTACCGGTCGGCTCGTCGGCCAGCAGCAGGGCTGGCTTGTGCACCACCGCGCGGGCAATGCCAACGCGCTGCTGTTCACCACCGGACAGCGCAATCGGGTACATCGCCTCGCGGCTTAGCAATCCAACCTTGTCCAGCGCGGCGCGCACGCGGCGGCCGATTTCGTCCGGCGGCGTGCCATTGATGATCAGCGGCAGCGCGACGTTGTCGAATACCGTGCGGTCGAACAGCAACTGGTGATTCTGAAAGACCACGCCGACCTGGCGCCGCAGGTAGGGAATGTCATCGCTACTCAGATCAGCCAGATTCTGCCCGCCCACATGTACTTGCCCAGAGCTGGGCCGCTCCATGCACATGATCAACTTGAGCAGCGTGCTCTTCCCCGCGCCCGAGTGCCCGGTGATAAAGACCATTTCACCGGTCTTGATATGCAAACTGAGCTTGTCCAGGCCCATATGGCCATTGGGATAGCGCTTGCTGACCTGATCGAAACGAATCATGACTTAATCGCGACCAAACAGGGCTTTGACAAACTCTGGAGCGGTGAAGGGCCGCAGGTCATCAATCTGCTCGCCTACGCCGATAAAGCGGATCGGCAGGCCGAACTGCTTGGCCAGCGCAAAGATCACCCCACCCTTGGCGGTGCCATCGAGCTTGGTCAGCGCCAGCCCGGTCAAGCCCACGGCCTGATCGAACAGCTTGGTCTGGGAAATCGCGTTCTGACCGGTGCCGGCATCCAGTACCAGCAGCACCTCGTGCGGCGCTTCGGGGTCGAGCTTGGCCAGCACGCGCTTGACCTTCTTCAGCTCGTCCATCAGGTTGTCTTTATTGTGCAGACGGCCGGCGGTATCAGCGATCAGGACGTCGACACCCCGGGACTTCGCGGCCTGCAACGCGTCAAAAATCACGGACGCGGAATCGGCGCCGGTATGCTGGGCGACCACCGGGATCTTGTTGCGCTCGCCCCAGACCTGCAATTGCTCGACAGCAGCCGCGCGGAAGGTATCGCCCGCAGCCAGCATCACCTGCTTGCCTTCGCCCTGCAGACGTTTGGCCAGCTTGCCGATGGTGGTGGTCTTGCCCACGCCGTTGACGCCCACAACCAGAATCACAAAGGGTTTTTTGTCGGCACTGATGACCATCGGCTTGGCCACATTCGCCAGCAGTGCTTCCAGCTCGTTCTGCAGCGCGGTGTACAGCGCCTTGCGATTGGACAGCTGATGACGGCGTACACGGCTTTGCAGCGACTCCATGATCAGCGTCGAGGCTTCAATACCCACATCTGCCATCAGTAGGCGGGTTTCGAGCTCTTCGAGCAGTTCGTCATCGATATCTTTCTCGCCAAGGAACAGATTGGCCATGCCGTCGCCCAGATTGACACTGGTCTTGGACAAGCCCTGCTTCATCCGCGCAAAAAAACCTTTGGGCTCTTCCGGCTGGGCATTCTCCGGCGCGGCCGGCTCCGCCGTGCCGAGGCCGGCGAATAGCGACTCGGCCGCATCCCGGGCGGCCTGATCATGACTGACCGGCGCTTCGGGGGTATCTTCCTGCTTGCGACGCCCCCATCCAAACAGGCCCTTTTTCTCTGGCTTGGCCTGTTCCTGTTCTTTTTTGGGTGCTTCGGGGTGTTCTGGCTTGTCTTTGGAACCAAACATTGACGATCACTATATCTGTGGCTGGCGACGGCTGTTTAGCCACCGCGTTGAAGGTTGGGTTATCCTACCCCACTTCCGCCGCAGGCGGTAAGTTCCTACAGGATGCATGCATGTTACGGCTGAACATTTCCCGCTCTTTTATGCTGCTGGCGTTATTGGCCGGCAGCGCTGTGGCAGATAGCGCCCGGCAACCCACCCATGAACTGACGCTGGACAATGGCCTGAAGGTCATAGTGCGTGAAGATCACCGCGCGCCGGTGGTGGTGTCCCAGCTCTGGTACAAGGTCGGCAGCAGCCATGAGCCGCCGGGCCAGACGGGTATTTCTCATGCGCTGGAACACATGATGTTCAAGGGCAGCAAGAACCTCGGCCCCGGTGAGTCCTCCCGGGTGCTGCGCAGCCTGGGCGCGGAAGAAAACGCCTTTACCAGCCGCGATTACACCGCCTATTACCAGGTGCTGAGCCGCGACCAGTTGCCGATTGCACTGGAAATGGAAGCCGAGCGCATGCACACCGCCACCCTGCCGGAGGATGAATTTATCCGCGAGATGGAGGTGATCAAGGAGGAGCGCCGCCTGCGCGTGGACGACAACCCCAACAGCCTGGCCTATGAACGCTTTCTGACCCAGGCGCATATCGCCAGCCCCTACGGCCAGCCGGTGATCGGCTGGATGCATGACATTGAACGCCTGACCGTGAACGACCTGCGCGCCTGGTATCACACCCATTATCAGCCCGGCAACGCGGTACTGGTCATCGTCGGCGATGTAACGCTGGCCGAAGTGAAGCCCTTGGTAGAGAAACATTTCGGCCCTATTCCCGCTGGCACTGTGCCTGAGCACAAGAAGCCTCTGGAGCTGCCCGGTGGCGCCGAACGCGAAGTAACGCTGCACCTGGATGTGCAGTTGCCCAGCCTGCTGTTGAGCTTCAACGTGCCCAGCCTGAGTACCGCAGAAAATGCCTGGGAAGTGCACGCCTTGCGCCTGCTCGGTGGCGTACTGGATAGCGGCTACAGTGCCCGCCTGGCCAGCCGCCTGGAGCGCGGCAACTCTATCGCTACCTCGGCCTCGGCCGGCTACGGCGGTTTTGAGCGCGGCGACACGCTCTTTACCCTCAGCGGGCTGCCGAACCAGGCGCTGAATATCAGCCTGGAGCAGCTTGAAGAAGCCTTCTGGACCGAGATAGACGACCTGAAAACCAACCCGCCCGGTGCCGCCGAGCTGAGCCGGGTCAAGACGCAGATGATTGCCGCCGACGTCTACGCCCAGGACAGCATCGCGCACCAGGCCACGCAGATAGGCCAACTGGAAAGCGTGGGCCTGCCCTGGCAACTGATCGAAGAGGACCAACAGGCGCTGGAGGCGATCACCCCGGAGCAGGTCAGTGAGGTGGCTCGGCGGTACCTGACCACCGAGCGCCTGACCCGTGGCCACGTTTTACCGGCCGCCGCCGCCGAGCCCACCGCAACGCAAACTGGCGAACCCAGCGCACAAGAGGAAAGCAACTGATGGCCGTCAAGCCGATGTCCCCCCTGCGCTGGTTTGTGGCCATCGCGGTCCTGATCCTGGTGTTTGCGATTCTGATCAGCAAACGCAATACCGCACCAGCGCCTGAACCCACTAGCCCGGTGGCGGAAACCGCGATCAGCGTGCCCGATATCAATCCGGAACTGGATCCGATTCCGCCGCTGGCCACCTTGCAGAGCATCGACCGCGACAAGGCGCCAGCGCGCCGTAGTCTGGACCTGCAGCACTGGACCACCGAGGAAGGTGCACGGGTGTACTTCATGCAGGCCAGCGAACTGCCGATGCTTGACCTGCAACTGCTGTTCGCCGCCGGCGCCAGCCGCGATGGGGAGTTGCCGGGCCTGGCTACCCTGGTCAACGGCATGCTCAACGAAGGCGCTGGCGGCATGACCTCCAGCGAGATTGCTGCCGGCTTTGAAGGCCTGGGCGCCGAGTTCGAAAACGGCTCGCACCGGGACATGGCGCTGGCCAGCGTGCGCAGCCTGACCTCCGCAGACAAACTGGACCCCGCGCTCGCCCTGTTTACCCGCGTGGTCAGCCAGCCAGACTTCCCTGAAGACGCCTTCCAGCGGCTGCGCAACCAGTTGCTCGCCAGCCTGCAATTCCGTCTGCAAAGCCCGGCGGCCCAGGCCAGCGAAGCATTCTGGACCGGTCTCTACCCTGGCCACCCTTACGGCAGCCTGCCCCAGGGTCAGGCTGATAGCCTGGCGGCCATTACCCCGGAGCTGATGCAGGCTTTCCATCAGCAATACTATGCAGCCGGCAATGCGGTCATTTCACTGGTCGGCGATATCGACCGGCAGCAGGCCGAGCGCATCGCCGCACGCATTTCCAGCGCCCTGCCTGAGGGCCCTGCGGCAGAACCGGTGAGCGATCCGGCGCCCATCACCGCCACGCGCCAGCAGGTTGATTTCAACTCACAGCAAACGCACATCATGGTCGGCGAGCTGGGCGTCAGCCGCCAGGCCAAGGACTATCCGGCCCTGTATGTGGGTAACCAGATTCTTGGTTCCGGCTTCGGCTCGCGGCTGATGGAAGAGATCCGCGAGACACGCGGGCTGTCCTATTCGGTCAGCAGCAGCTTCTCCCCGATGCAGGCCACTGGCCCCTTTGTGATCAACATGCAGACGCGCAGCGATCAGGTCGAACAGGCACTTGAAGTGATCAACAGCACGCTGGATACCTTTGTCAGCGAGGGCCCGACCGAGGCTGAACTGATCCGCAGCAAGCGTCAGATCATGGGTGAGTTTCCGCTGTCGACCGCCAGCAACAGCGCGATTGTCAGCCAACTGGGCATGATCGGCTTCTACAACTTGCCGCTCAACCACCTGCAACTGTTTCTCGACCAGGTAGAAAAACTGACCGTGGCCGACGTGCGTGACGCCTTCCAGCGGCACCTGAGCGCCGAGCAGCGCCTGACCGTTACCGTCGGCCAGCCGCCAGCGGTAAGCGAAGAGGCGGCAGGCGAGATGGAGGGCGAGACACAGGGCGCTGAGGCCGAGAACCAGGAAAGCCCCGAGCCAACGGAGACCTCTGAACTATGAAGAGCGCACCTGCTAGAACCAGCCAGTTACGCATCATTGCCGGGGAATGGCGCAGCCGGCGCTTCGGCTTTACCGAGCAGCCCGGCCTGCGGCCCACCCCCGACCGGGTCCGCGAAACCCTGTTCAACTGGCTGAGCGGCCGGATTGAAGGTGCCCGCTGCCTGGACCCTTTTGCCGGCAGTGGCGCCCTGACACTCGAAGCGCTGTCGCGCGGGGCCGCCTATGCACTGGCCTGCGACAGCAGCCGCGACGTGGTCAATACCCTGCGCGGGCATTTGCAGACGCTGCAGTGTACCCACGCCGATATTGAACAGCAGGATGCGCTGAAGCTGCTTGAAGGCCGCCCCGAGAAGCCCTTCGACCTGGTGTTTCTTGATCCGCCCTTTCGTCAGGGCCTGCTCGCACCCAGTTGCGCGGCCCTGGAGACCAACGGCTGGCTGACCGATAACGCCTGGATCTACACCGAAAGCGAATTGCGACCGGCAGAGCTCGAACGGCCGGCGAACTGGAGCCTGCACCGCGAAAAGCGCGCCGGCCAGGTCTGGTACAGCCTGTGGCAGCGCCGCGCGTAAGCGGCTTCCGGCCAGCCGCCTGGCTGCCCGGTGCGCACCTGCAAACCCTGTTCGGCCCCCTGCTGAGAAAACCGCCTGCCCTGCTGCGCAGGCGCCAGCGCATCACCCTGAGCGATGGTGATTTTCTGGATCTGGACTGGCACGATCTGGGCTGGCACGACCCAACCGGGCTTGAGAGCACCAATACTCAAGCACCGACGCCCTGCGTGATTGTGCTGCACGGGCTAACCGGCAGCGCGAGCTCCCTCTACGTGCTCGGGCAGCAACAGGCCCTGGCGCGGATCGGCTGGCGCAGCGTGGCAGTGAACTGGCGCGGCTGCTCCGGCGAGCCCAACCAGCTCGCACGCGGTTACCACTCCGGCGCCAGCGAGGATCTGGCCGAAGTAGTCGAGCAATTGTCCCGCCTGCTGCCTGGCGTTCCGCTGGCGGCCATCGGCTATTCGCTGGGCGGTAATGTACTGCTGAAATACCTGGGAGAAAGCGCCGAGGACTGCCCCCTGGTGGCCGCTGCAGCGGTGTCCGTACCCTTCCGCCTTGACCAGTGCGCCGACCGCATCAGCGTGGGCTTCTCCCGCGTTTACCAGGCGCGCTTCATGCGCGACTTGCTGGCCTATGTGGTCAACAAGCAGCGCCTGTTCGCCCACCAGGGGTTGGATGCCGAGCATGCCCGATTGAGCGCGCTGGGCTCACTGGAGGGCATGGACAGTTTCTGGGATTTTGACGAGCGGGTGACCGCCCCGCTGCACGGTTTTTCCAGCGCTGCGGATTATTACCGGCGCTGCAGCAGCCGTTTCTTTCTGGGCGCGATTCAGGTGCCGACATTGATCATCCAGGCCGCCAACGACCCCTTTGTGTACCCGCACAGCGTACCGGAGCTCCACGAGCTGTCGGCCAGTACGCGCCTTGAGCTGCACCAGAGTGGCGGGCATGTGGGCTTTGTCGAAGGTTCGCCGTGGCGGCCAGGTTTTTATCTTGAGCGGCGGCTGCCTGAGTGGTTGCAGCAGACCCTTGGCCAAGCTGCGCCCTGACGCGCTACTTCAGCGCCACATAATAATCGCGCAGCATGGCTTCGACAGCGGGCCTGGCGCGCTCGGTCAGCAGACCGATTTCCTGCGACAACACCTGATAAACGCCTCGACGCAATAACTCCGGCGTCAGTTCCGGCTGCTGATCGTCCAGTACCGAAGCGCACAGAAACCCCACCCAGCCGGTCATCAGCAGCCAGCTGTTGATTGCCAGTGCCTGTGGGTCCGTGCGCTGAGGGCACAGGATCCCGGCCTCGACCAGCCCCTGATAGATGGTCTGCCCGCTCGCAACGCAACGCCGCGAAAATAGCCGGTAGCGGCCAGCCAATGCCTCGTCGCTATTGAGCAGATGCTCCAGATCCCGGTGCAGGAAGCGGTATTCCCACAGGCCACGGAAAATCGATTCCAGATACACCGCCTTGTCCGCCACATCCAGCTTGCGCCCCTCGGGCACCCGCAGGTAGCCGTCTACCTGGGCCTCATAATGGCCGAACAGCTCGGCGATGATCTGCTGCTTGTTGCGGAAGTGGTAGTAAAGGTTACCCGGCGACATGCCCATGTGTTGCGCAATATGGTTGGTAGTCACCAACCGCTCGCCCTGCTCATTGAACAATTGCAGACTGGCTTCCAGGATCCGATCACGGGTTTTCATCACGATTTTCCATTAGCTCCTGGCCAGTCATCACCATCATCATAAAACTCGATTTGACAGCTTAGAGCAATTGCTCTAAAAATGCCTGATATCCCATCAAACAGAGCCGGAAGCGACTCTGTGGAGAGCACATGGTAGCCGATATTGCCTACATGCAGGATCAACAGCAGGCCCTCTCGCGCATGCAACGGCTGTTTGCGTCGCAGCAACGGGCGTTCCGGCAACAGCCGCTGCCCAGCGCCGACCATCGTATCGAGATGCTCAAGGCGCTCAAGGAAGCACTGTTCAATCACCAGCAGGCGCTGATCGAAGCGATCAGCCAGGACTTCGGCCGGCGCTCTGCCGATGAGACACGGCTGGCGGAAATACTGCCCTCTGTCGAAGGCATCAATTATGTGACCAAACGCATACGGCGCTGGATGAAGCCCTCCAAGCGCCACGTGGGTATGGCCTTTCAGCCCGGCAAGGCGCAGGTGATCTACCAGCCTCTGGGCGTAGTGGGCGTCATCGTCCCCTGGAATTACCCACTTTATCTGGCAATGGGTCCGCTGACGGCAGCGCTGGCAGCAGGTAACCGCGTGCTGATCAAGATGAGCGAATCTACCCCAGCCACCGCCGAAGCTTTCACCCGCCTGTTGGCCGATGTGTTTACCGAAGATCAGGTAGCGGTGATTACCGGTGAGGCGGAGGTCGGCGAAGCCTTTTCCCGGCTGCCGCTGGATCACCTGCTGTTTACCGGTGGTACTGGCATCGGCCGGCATGTGATGCGCGCCGCCGCTGACAACCTTACCCCTGTGACGCTGGAGCTGGGTGGCAAATCCCCGGCCATCGTCTCGCTGGATGTGCCCATCGACGACGCCGCCGAGCGCATCGCCTTCGGCAAGGGCGTGAATGCCGGCCAGACCTGCGTCGCACCCGATTACGTATTGTGCCCGCGCGACCGGGTCGATGAGCTGGTGGCCGCACTGGGCAAGCAGTTCAATCGTCTTTATCCGCACCTGGCGGCCAATCCGGACTACACGCAGATTATCAATGCGCGCCAGTACCAGCGGATCAAAGGCTATGTCGAGGACGCACGCAGCAAAGGCGCCCAGGTGATCGAGCTGAACCCCGGCGCGGAAGACTTCAGCCAGACGCGGGTCATCGCCCCGACGCTGCTGCTGAGCGTCAACGACGACATGAAAGTCATGCAGGATGAAATTTTCGGCCCACTGCTGCCGATCCTGCCCTACGACAGCATGGATCAGGCCATGCAATACATCGCCGATCGCCCACGCCCACTGGCTCTTTATTATTTTGGCTACGACAAGGCCGAGCAGCAACGGCTGATGGAGCAGACCCATGCCGGCGGCATGTGCATCAACGACACCATCTTGCATGTGGCCCAGGATGATCTGCCCTTCGGCGGCGTTGGCCCTTCGGGTATGGGCCACTACCACGGCCATGAAGGCTTTCTGACGTTCAGCAAGGCCAAGGGCGTGTATATCAAACAGCGTTTCAACGGCGCCCGGCCGATTTACCCGCCCTATGGCGGGCTGGTGCTGAAGCTGATCTACAAACTGTTCATCCGCTGAGTCCGGGTTACTGCTGCAATACGTGTTTTACCTATAACAACAAAATGAGACACGCCCATGTCGACTATCGCTTCAACCCCAATGAGCCGGCGCAGCCTGCTCAAGCTTGGCCTCGGTGCCAGCGCCGTGCTGGCTACTGCAGGCCTGACCGCCACCCTGTCTGGCTGCAGCAGCAGCGCCCCGGCCAGCGGCTTTCAGGTATTACGTGACAGTGATCTGCCGATGCTCAAGGCCATCATGGCCGCGTTGGTCGGCCCACATCCGGCGCTGAACCCGGCCAATCTGGATGCGGCCATGGCGCAGCTGGACAAGACCCTGAACTGGACCTCAAGCGCAGCGCAGAAGCAGGTGGGCGATCTTTTCGGCCTGCTGAGCATGGGCGTCACCCGCGGCCCCCTGACCGGGATCTGGGGTAGCTGGGAAAATGCCAGTGATGCAGAAGTCCGGGCGTTTCTCGAGCGTTGGCGCGACAGCCGCCTGGATATGCTGCGGCAGGGCCATAGCGCGCTGAACCAGGCGCTGCAGATGGCCTGGTACGCGCTACCGGTTTCCTGGGACGCCGCCGGATACCCCGGCCCGCCAGCGATCTGATTCTTCCATTCCTGCTATTTTCCATTTTAGCTACTCTGCCCAGGTGAACCGAGATGCCCGTTCCTGATCTGTTTCTGCAAGGTATAGCCCGTGGCTGGCAGGTGATTGATGCCAGCGAACTGGACGCCGACCGTTCATTTGATGCGGATGTGATTATCATCGGTACCGGCGCCGGGGGCGGCACCAGTGCCGAGATCCTCGCCAACGCCGGGCTCAAGGTGTTGCTGGTGGAAGAAGGCTCGTTGAAAACCTCCAGCGACTTCAAGAATGACGAAGCCAAGGCCTATGCCGAGCTGTACCAGGAAGGCCTGGCCCGCGCTACCCAGGATGGCGGTATTGGCATTCTGCAAGGCCGCACCGTAGGCGGCACCACCACCGTCAACTGGACCAGCAGTTTTCGCACCCCGGACCCGACCCTGGCCCACTGGGCGCAGGTGCATGGGGTCAAGGGCCTGGATTCCGCCAGCATGGCGCCCTGGTTCGCACGTATGGAAGAACGCTTGGGCATAGCGCCCTGGGCGGTGCCGGCGAATGCCAACAACGAGGTGATCAGCACTGGCTGTGAGGCCTTGGGCTGGCACTGGAAAGTCATTCCGCGCAACGTGCGTGGCTGTTGGAACCTGGGCTATTGCGGTACTGGCTGCCCGACCAACGCCAAACAATCCATGCTGGTCACCACCCTGCCCGCCGCGCTGGAAAAGGGCGCGATCCTGATTCACCGGCTCAAGGCCGAGCAATTGGTGATCGAGGGTGACCAGATCACAGAAGTGCTGTGCCGCGGCATGAACGAGCAGATGACCCGCGCAGACGGCCGCAGCGTCAAGCTGCGCGGCCGCCATGTGATTCTTGCAGGCGGCGCGATCAACAGCCCGGCGCTGCTGATGCGCTCCAAGGCGCCCGATCCCCATGGCCGGTTGGGCAAGCGCACCTTTTTGCATCCGGTGAATTTTTCCCTGGCCCAATACGATAGGACCATCAACGGGTTCTATGGTGCACCGCAGTCGGTGTATTCCGACCATTTCCAGTGGAACAACGGCACCACCGGCCCGATCGGTTTCAAGCTGGAAGTACCCCCCATGCAGCCGAGCATCACTGCAGCGCTGTTGGGCGGCCATGGCCAGGAGCATTTCCAGCGCATGCAGAAGCTGGCGCAGAGCAATATTCTGATCGCGCTGATGCGCGACGGCTTCGACGAGCGCAGCCAGGGCGGCCAGGTGATGCTCCGAGACGATGGTAATCCGGTGCTGGATTATCCGCTCGACGACTATATCTGGGACGGCGCACGCCGGGCCTGGCTGGCCATGGGCGAGATCCAGTTTGCCGCGGGTGCCACCGCAGTCATGCCGACGCACAGCCACGGTCGGCTGAGCAGCAACTGGCAGGATTACCAGGAGCAGGTCAACAACCTGCGCTATGCGATCTACGATGTGCGCCTGGCCAGTGCCCATGTGATGGGCGGCTGCGCCATGGGCGAGGACCCAATGCAGGCCGTGACCAACAGCCAGGGCCAGCATCACCAACTGGAGAATCTGTCGATATTCGATGGCTCGCTGTTCCCCACCAGCATCGGCGCCAACCCGCAGCTGTCGATCTATGGGCTGGTCTCGCGGCTGGCCAGCGACCTGGCGCAGCGCCTGGCATAGCGCCCTATAGCGCCCTATAGCGGAAGCCGGTTGGCCCCGGCGCGGCATTCAGCTACCATCTGCGCATCCCCACTGCTGCAGGAACAAGCGCAATGAACACGGTTCTCTACCCCGGCACCTTCGACCCGATTACCAAAGGCCATACGGATCTGGTCGAGCGTGCTGCCAGACTGTTCGACAAGGTCATTGTTGCCGTCGCCGCCAGCACCAAGAAGAACCCGGCCTTCACCCTGGACGAACGGGTGAACATGGCGCGTGAAGTCCTGAGCCACATTCCCAATGTCGAAGTAGTGGGCTTCTCCGAACTGCTCGCGCATTTCGTCAAGAAGATGGATGCCAACGTGCTGCTGCGCGGCTTGCGCGCGGTGTCGGATTTTGAATACGAATTCCAACTGGCGAACATGAACCGTGTTCTGGCGCCCGATGTCGAAAGCCTGTTCCTCACACCGTCGGAGAAGTACTCGTATATTTCGTCGTCGCTGGTGCGTGAAATTGCCGCGCTGAATGGGGACGTGACCAAGTTCGTGCACCCTTCAGTGAATGCCGCCCTGCTCAAGCGCTATCACGAATAACCGGGCTTTGGCCCACGGAGTCTGTGCTTCATGTCCCTGATCATCACCGATGATTGCATCAACTGCGACGTCTGCGAGCCGGAGTGCCCCAACGGGGCGATTTCGGCTGGCGAAGAAATTTATGTCATCGACCCCAACCTCTGCACCGAGTGCGTGGGGCATTTCGACGAGCCGCAGTGCCAACAGGTGTGCCCGGTCGACTGCATTCCGCTGGACCCCGAGAATGTGGAAAGCCAGGAAGAGCTGATGGCCAAGTATCAGATTCTGACGGGTAACTGAGCGGATGCTTAGCACCGCCCGCCGCCGTTTTTCTCTTGTTCCTCTGCTGTGCGCATTGTTGTTTGCGCCAGCCCTCCACGCGCAAACGCCGAGCCAGCAGGCGGTAGCCAGCGCGCACCCCGCCGCCACGGCAGCCGGCCATCTGATTCTTGATCAGGGCGGCAACGCCTTTGATGCCGCCATTGCGGTCGCCGCCACCCTGGCCGTGGTCGAGCCTTACAGTTCTGGCCTGGGCGGTGGTGGTTTCTTTCTGCTGCGCCAACAGACAGACCAGAACAACCCCGCTTACCGCTTTCTAGATGCCCGGGAAACCGCGCCGCTGGCTGCAGGCCGAGATTTTTATCAGGATGCCGAGGGCGAGTTTCAACGTGACCCTGCCCTGAACGGGCCACGCGCTGCTGGCATCCCCGGTTTGCCAGCGGCCCTGGCCAAGCTGGCCGAGGACTATGGCAACCTGAGCCTGCAACGCAGCCTGCAACCGGCTATCGAGGCCGCAGAACAGGGTTTTGCGGTGACCGAGCGCTATCGCATGCTCGGCGGCTTCCGCCTGGAGGCCATGCGCCGGGATGCGGAAACCAGCCGCCTGTTCCTGCGCGGCGATGACATCCCCGCCGTGGGCACCCTGATACGCCAGCCCGACCTTGCCGTGACGCTACGCGCGTTGGCGCAACGCGGTCACGCCGGTTTTTATCAAGGGCCGGTGGCCGCCCAGTTGCTTGAGGCCGTGAAAGCCGGCGATGGCGTCTGGACGCAAGCCGATCTGGATACTTACCGCGTGATCGAACGGCAGCCCGTCAGCTTCAACAGCTTCGGCCTGCAAGTG
This sequence comes from uncultured Pseudomonadaceae bacterium, assembly GCA_963974865.1. GTDB lineage: Bacteria > Pseudomonadota > Gammaproteobacteria > Pseudomonadales > Pseudomonadaceae > Halopseudomonas. The sequence goes on from CAXBEU010000031.1 coordinate 24,342, forward strand.
ATCAGTGCGCCGCTACCCTCCGCCGGCGGCATTGCCCTGGCCAATGTACTGCAAGGCCTGGAAACACTGCCGCGCGCCATCCCGGGCTCTTCTGCCTGGACCCACCAACTGGTGGAGCTGATGCGCCGTAGCTACCGCGAGCGGATGCTGCTGGGTGACAGCGATTTTGTCGAGGTTCCAACCGAGCGGCTGCTGTCGGCAGAGCATGCAGGCCAACTGGCGGCGGGCATTGACTCGCAGAAAGCCACACCGAGCAGCGAACTGGGGGAACCGGCACCCTTCAACGAAGGCACCGACACGACCCATTTCTCGCTGATCGATCGCCAGGGCAACGCGGTCTCTGCGACGCTGAGCATCAACCTGCCCTTCGGCGCGGCCTTCACCGTGCCCGGCACCGGGGTGTTGCTGAATAACGAAATGGATGACTTTGCTACAGACCCCACCGGTGAAAACGCTTACCAGTTGGCCGGCAGCGAGCCGAATGCGGTGGGCCCGGGCAAACGTCCGCTGTCGAGCATGACCCCGACCATGCTGGAGAATGGCGAGCAACTGGCTATCCTCGGCACGCCAGGCGGCAGCCGGATCATCACCATGGTGCTACTGGGTGCGCTTGAAGCGATCGAGGGTCAGGACGTGGAAAGCTGGGTCAGCCGACCACGCTTCCATCACCAATATCTGCCCGATCATATCCAGATCGAGGACGGCGCCTTCAGTGAGTCTTTGCAGGCTGAGCTTGAAGCACTGGGCCACAGCATCAAACCGGTGGGCCGGGATTACGGTGATATGCACGCTGTACACTGGAACAAGCAGACGGGCGACATCACCGCCGCCAGTGACCCCCGCGGTGTGGGTCAGGCGCTGGTGCGCCGTCAGGCCGAGCAGAAAACCACGCCCGAGCCTGCCGTTACATCAGACTGAGCGAAGGCTCGATACGACCGGATGGTGAGGTACTCAATACCTGCGCGTTCTGATCATGCAGCCCAGCATGCGCCCGGTACAGATGCTGCCGCACCCGCAAGACATAGTGCAGATCATTGAGCATCGAGGTGGCCTGCCAACCGTCCAGCTCGCGATTGCGCAGATGCGTCTGCACTGTTTGCTGGAAGTGATCTGCGAACAGCTGTTCCTGCTCCTCGTAGGCGCTGAACAGCTCCCGCCGCGCTTCCATGTCGCCTTGCATGTTCATCAAACGACCCATATCGACCAGCGCTTGCCCGCCCTGCTCGCGCAACTGGTCATAGCCTTGATGAATAGCCGGCACATTACTGTCGATCTGCTTGCGCAGATTGGACTGCAGATGCTTGGCGGCCTTGACCGCTTCTATCAGCTCCCGCGCGGCAGCATTGTAGTCCATCAGAATCTGCTGCTGCTCCGGGCGCAGTGACAGATCCATCTGACTGATAAAGTCGACAATGTCGGCATAAACACCCTTCACATGCCGCTCGTACAGCGCATCGGCATCCTCGCGGTGATCTTCCGGCACGGCGCGCAATACTATCTTGTGCAGCTTTTCATGTGACAGCTCGCTCAAATCACCCGGCGGCAAATACAAGGCCGCAGCTATTACCTGGCGGCTCAGCGCACCCAGATTCTGCACTTCCTGCCCCAGGACCTTGAGCGCGGTATCGGCGTGCAACAGCGCTGATTCGTTCAGGAACTGCGCGCGCATGCGTGGCTGTTCACTCAGGGCGGCTTCGCTTGCCTGGGCGCTCCCCAGCGGGGTCACATCCGGCAGCCAGCGTGTCAGCCATTTCACCATCAAGGGGATCCACGGCAGCATGATCAGCAGGCCGAGCACGTTGAACAGGGTGTGAAACAGCGCCAGCTTGAGCGTGTAGGCGTCTGCCGCCATGCCCAGCACCTCGGCCAGCCAATCTACCGTGCGCGTCAGGCTCGGCAGGATAGCCAGCGCGACCAGCGCGGTGACCAGGTTGAACAGGATGTGCGCGGCAGCCAGCCGACGCCCGGCATTATTGCTGCCCAGCGCTGCCAGCAGTGCGGTAACGGTGGTGCCCAGGTTGGCGCCAACGGCCATTGCCAGGGCGTTGCCGTAGGCCAGTTGGCCGCTCGCCAGGGCCGCCAGGGTGATCATCATTGACGCATGGCTGGACTGCATGAGAATGGTCGCAACCAGGCCTATCAACGCGTACAGCAGCACCCCGGCCCAGCCCTGCACCGCAAAGCCATCCAGCGCCAGCAGGCCATCAAAGCTGGCGAAGCCGTCTTTCATCAGGTCGATGCCCAGAAACAGCATGCCGACGCCAAGCAACACCTGACCCAGGCCTTTCCAGAACGGCTCGGCACGTTTGCCAAGCAACACGCCGAACACCAGCAGCGGCATGGCCACTACGGCAAGATCCACTTTCAGACCTACCAGGGCAATCAGCCAGGCGCCCGTGGTGGTGCCCAGGTTGGCGCCATAGACGATGCCGATGCCCGCCACGAGGCTGATCATGCCGGCGCTGAGAAAGGCGATACTGAGCAGGGTGACCAGCGAGCTGGATTGCACCAGTGCGGTGCTGGTGATACCAAACAGCAGGCTTTTCCACAGGCGATTGGTGCTTTTGGCCAGCCAGCGCTCCAGCGCGCCGCCAGTGAAGGCGCGGAACCCATCTTCCAGATGGAACATCCCCAGCATGAACAGGGCAATACCCGCCGCCAGGGTGGCCAGCTCGGATTTCCAGACGAACAGAAGGGCGAGTACCAGCAGAACCACGGGTACCCACAGGGGTTTGAACAAGACGCGCATCAGCCTGGCTACTCTGCAAAGAGGCTGCAGGCCACCCGTGTGACGATCAGCGGCCTGAACTCATGACAACAGAAAGCCTGATTAGAGGCTTTCATCCTGCTGGCGACGGCCGTAACCGCTCTTGGTACAACCCAGGCAACGCACAAAGGTTTCAGTACCGGGGCGCAGCACCAGTTCCTGACCCGCTTCAGTGACGTTACCGCCCAGCAGCGTAAAGGGCAGGCTGACCACGAAAGCCGCCGCGCCGATGGCGGTAACACCCAGCAGCAACGGCCGAGCAATAACCAGATCACCGACCATGGCGTAGATGCCGGGGTTCTCGACCTGCTCCTGATAGGGAGAGTGGGAATTTTGCTGAGCCAGAGCAACGCCGCTGAGCAGCAGGCCGGCCATGAGAGCGGTAGTGTGACGTAACAGGCGCATAGTTGAATCCCTGGTAGTTGCCCATAGGCGTTATTCTTGGTGAGACTCCCATCCGGGGCAGCCTTCAGCATCCATTGTAGGCACATTACGCCGGTTTCGGAATCAGGCGCACAAAAAATGCCAACCACGCCGCTTATCATGCCTGTAGACCCCGGTTCTAGCGCTGGCAGCGCCGGCAAAATACCGAGCTGCGCTGCCCCAGCCGGCACTCTGAAAGCTCCGTCCCGCATACCTTGCAGGGCTGGCCGCCACGCCCGTAAACAAACAGCTCCTGCTGGAAATACCCAGGCTGGCCGTCGCCGCCAAGAAAGTCGCGCAGTGTGGTGCCGCCGCGTTCGATGGCATAGGCGAGGATGCGTTTTATCTCTTCGGCCAGTATCTGGTAACGCGCGCGGCTGATACGCCCGGCTTCGCGGCGCGGATCTATGCCGGCGGCGAACAGGGCCTCGGTGGCGTAAATATTGCCAACTCCAACCACCACGGCGTTATCCATGATGAAGGGTTTGACGGCCATGGATTTGCCACGGGAGCACTGATAAAGACGCTCGCCGTCGAACAGCTCGGACAGTGGCTCGGGGCCCAGGCGGGATAGCAGCGGGTGCATTTCGCCGGCCTTGATCCACAGCATGGCGCCAAACCGGCGGGGGTCGGTGTAGCGCAGCGCCATACCGGAATCCAATTCGATATCCACATGCTCATGCTTGGCCACCGGGCTGCCAATGGGCACCAGGCGCAGATTGCCGGACATGCCCAGATGGCTGATCAGGCTGCCACCACCGATATCCATCAACAGGTACTTGGCCCGGCGGCGGATCTGGCTGAAGGTCTGGTCTTCAATCTGGATTGCCAGGTCCTCGGGGATCGGCCAGCGCAGACGGCTGTCGCGCACAATCAACCGGGTGACCTTGCGGCCTTCCAGATGCGGAGCGATGCCGCGGCGGGTGGTTTCTACTTCTGGCAGTTCGGGCATTTAGCGGCCTGTGTAAACGTTATGCGTCGAGACATGTTAGAGGTTATGCGTTGGGGCTTGCTAGGGATTGTGTATTGCGGCTTGTGCGTTGGGGGTCGGGAATTGTGCGTTAGGGCATGTTGAGCACCGGGATCCGTGTGGGGCGCCGATCAGCAGTCCCGCTTTGCTGACACGCTGTCCCATCCCTGGGCGCTCGGCGTCGCCCATCCCTGGGCTCCGACGGTACAGCAAAGCGGGACTGCTGACCGGCGCCTGATAACACTGAGTCAGCTCAACATGCCCCTCTTATCGTTTTTGTTATTGGCTTTTCGCTTTTGGTTTAAAACTTGCCGCTTGAAGCTTGCTGCTTTTTTAGCTGTGCAGCCAGTAGGTGCCGAACAACAGCAATAACAACAGCGGCATCACACTCATTACAAAGCGCCCGTTCCAGCCGAAGGCGACTCTGAACGGCGTCTCGCCGCTGTAGCGCGACAGAATCAGGGTGGAAGGCCCGAAGGGTGAGCAGATCATCGCCAGGGAGAAGCCACACATCAGTCCTACCGCCGGGGTCATGATCGGCACACCGAGTACGGCCAGTTGCGCCAGCAGACCGGCGATCAGCGACAGTGACACAATCGGTGCCACGCCCATGATCGCCAACGTGATGGTGCTGAACAGACTGGCCACCGCCAGCAGCAGATTGTACTTGGGCTCGGCGGCCAGCCAGGCGGCAATTTCTTCCAGTGGCGCAATCGCCCCCAGCGCGCCACCTAGCAAGGCAGCGCAGCCGAAGATAAACATCTCGTTGTGCATGCTGGCCATATTGTCGGCGACTTCTTGCAGCGCCACTTTCGGTGACCGGTCACGCCACAGCAGGTAACTGATCACGCCCACCGGCACGAGCACCATCGCCGACTGCGAGGCGGTGAGGACGCTTACCGAGGCGAGCGCACCAATAGCCAGCAGCCCGAGCAGGCTGCCGATCAGCAGGCCGATCATGCCCTGAGCTTTGGTGCTGTCACCAATATTGTCGCGTAGCGCCAGCAAGCCACGCGTCTCGCGGCGCCAGCCGACCAGAATCATCATCACCGCCGCCACAATCCCGTAAGGCAGCATCGCACTCCAGGACAGCTGCGGCATTTCCCGGGAAATAATTGCAATGGTCACGCTGGTCGGCGCCAGCAGTGGCACTAGCGCAAAGCCGCGCAAAGTCGTGACCATGACGCTGCGCAGGCCTTCGCGGCGCTGCTCGTCGGTCAGCGGGTAGCGCTTGAGGTGGGTGGTCAGGGTGCCGCAGAGCAGGTTCATCATGCCGAAATTGAGGATCGAGCCGATGCTGCCGGCGGTCAGCACGTAGCGGGGATAGAGCACGACCTTTGAGCCCGATAACAAGGCCTTGTGCAGCTCGCTGAGCTGCGGCAAGCGCTTGGCCAGCAACTGCATCAGCCCCAGTGCGGCCAGGAAGCTGGTGTAGTAAGCAGCTGAGGATGCAAGGCGCGGCCACAGGCTGGCCTCTGCACGAGCATTGAGCGCCGTAGCGACCAGCACGGCCAGGGTGATGATGCCCAGCCATTGCGGGTAGCGGTTCAGGCGATTGAAATGCAGCAGGAAGTACAACAGGAAAACCGCCGCAGCCAGCCAACTGAGCCAGGGTAACTGCGTTAGCAGGGCTGTCAGCTCCAGGCCAACGCCCAGGGGCAGCAGCGCGATTTTCATGCGCAATGGCTCACGGCAGATCCTTGCGGTAGGCACCCTTTTTCAAAACGCCTTCACCGAAGCCGATCAGCTTGTCATTTTCATCGAGCAGATCGCAGGCGGCCATGAATACCTTGTGCCCGGCGCTGCGGCACGTAGCCACGGCGCGCACCTGGGTGCCGACCTCCGCGGTGGCGGAGAAATTCACGTTCATCGACAGGGTGATGGCCACCCGGCGTTCGGCCGCCGTCGGGGCCCAGGTGCCGCACAGGCCCATGGCGATGTCCAGCAGGCTGGCGGTGACGCCACCGTGCAGGTTGCCGGCGTTGTTCATATGACGCGGCGTCAGGGTCAGGCCGATTACCGCGCGCCCTTCGGAATACTCCAGCAACTCACACCCCAGATCCTGGAAGAAACCGGTTACCGAGCGTTCAACGGCTTGTTGTTGGTCTTGATTCACTGATAGTCACCCTTTTTTACTACACTTGATTTTCGCTGAACCCGAAAGTGATTCAAGCTGAAAGCCGCGCAGACTGCCAAGCGACTGCGCGCATGCGGTACTACTGGATTGGTATCGGGGCGAGCCAATTATGCCACAGCCCATACCGACCTGCGGTACGCCAGCCTGAGCCAGCCCGGCAAACTTGCGCAGATCACCGGCAGGATTTAATCTCGCACCATCTTAAACGAAATTCTGTTCCGCCATGCGGAATTGACAGGATGAATAAGGAGTCATTGCATGTTCAACCGAATTGGCGTGATCGGCGCAGGAGCCATGGGCCGCGGCATTGCCCAGTTGTTTGCCAGCAGTGGCCAGCAAGTAGTGATTTACGATACCCGCGCCGAGGCGATTGATGATGCGATCAGCTTCAACCGCAATCTGCTGCAACGCTCGGTGGCCAAGGGCAAGCTCAGCGAAGCGGACTTCGAAGCGACCATGGCACGCATGCAACCTGCCGCCGAACTGGACGCGCTGAAGGATTGCGATCTGGTGATCGAAGCCATCGTCGAGCTGCTCGAGGTCAAGCAGAAGCTGTTCGATCAGCTGGAAGCCATTGTGCGGGATGACTGCGTACTGGCGACCAATACCTCTTCCCTGTCAGTCACACGCATTGCCAGCACCTGCAAACACCCAGAGCGCGTTGCCGGCTTTCACTTCTTCAACCCCGTAACGCTGATGAAGATCGTCGAAGTGGTGCGCGGCGAGCGTACCGACGAGCGCTATATTCAAGGCCTGGTAGCCCTGGCCGAGGGAGCGGGGCACTTTGCTGCCATTACCCCTGACACCCCCGGCTTTCTGGTCAACCATGCTGGCCGGGCCTTCGGTACCGAAGCGCTGCGCATTCTCAGCGAGGGCGTGGCCACGCCGCAGCAGATCGACCGTATTCTGCGTGATGGCCCAGGCTTTCGCATGGGGCCGTTCGAGCTGTTTGATCTGACCGGCCTGGACGTGTCGCACGCGGTGATGGAGTCGGTGTACGAGCAGTTCTACCACGACCCACGCTACACGCCGTCTTTCATCGCCGCCCAGCGCGTCGCTGCTGGTTTGCTGGGGCGCAAGACCGGGCAAGGCTTCTACCGTTATGAAGACGGCCAGAAAATCGAGCAGCCCGAAGTCGAGCCTGAAACCGTGACCATCAACCGTCCGTTCTGGCTGGACAGCCATGACGACGAGGTGCGCAGCAATGTATCCGCCGCTCTGTCCGCTGCGGGCATTACGCTGGAAGACACCAATGTGCCCAGCCCCGAAGCGATCTGCCTGGTTGCGCCCCTGGGTGAAGACTGCACCAACGCCCTCGCCCGCCAGGCATTGCCCGCCGAGCGCACGGTGGCCGTTGACTGTTTTGTCGACTGGGACAAGCGCCGCGTGATCATGCGCAACCCGGCCAGCAGCGCCGACGTGGTTGCCCAGGCCCGTCAGGCATTGAGCGCCGATGGTGTGCCGGTGGAAGTGATCAATGATTCACCCGGCTTCATTATCCAGCGGCTGATCGCGAGTGTGGTCAACCTCGGCTGTGAGATCGCGCAGAAAGGCATCGCCACCCCGGATACCCTCGACCGTGCTATTCAACTGGCGCTGGGTTACCCGAAAGGTCCGCTGGCCTTTGGCGAACATTACAAGAAGTGCAACATTCTGACCGTATTGAACAACCTGCAGACCGTATACGGCGAACCGCGTTACCGTGCCAGCCCTTGGTTGCGCCGCCGCGTTCAGCTCGACCTGCCCCTCACCGCCCCGGACATCCAGGAGTAATTTGAATGACTGCCTATATCTATGATGGTTTGCGCTCACCCTTCGGCCGCCACGCTGGCGCGCTGGCCAGTGTGCGCCCCGATGACCTGCTCGCCGAAGTGATGCGTGCGCTGGTCGCGCGCAATGGTTTTGAGGGTCAGGATTACGAAGATGTGATCATGGGCTGCACCAACCAGGCCGGTGAAGACGCGCGCAATATCGCCCGCCACGCCGGGCTGCTCGCTGGCTTGCCGCAGGAAGTGGCTGGCGTGACCGTGAACCGGCTGTGTGGTTCTGGCCTGGCCGCGATTCTGGATGCATCACGCGCAGTCAAAGCCGGTGAAGGCGAGCTGTTTGTCGCTGGCGGCGCCGAGAGCATGAGCCGTGCACCTTTCGTTATCGCCAAGAGCGAGAGCGCTTACTCGCGTGATTTTCGCGCCTTCGACAGCACCATAGGCGCGCGCTTCCCCAACCCCAAGGTGGAAGATGAATACGGCGACGACACCATGCCACAGACGGCCGACAACGTTGCCGCCGATCTAGGCATCACCCGCGAGCAGGCCGACACCTACGCCGCTCGCAGCCAGGCGCTGTATGAAGCCGCCCGCGCTGACGGTTTCTTCGCTGAGGAAATCCACCCGATTGAAGTCTCCCAAGGCCGTAAAAAGCCGGCCAAAGTGGTTGATCAGGATGAGCATCCCCGCGCAGACAGCACCCTGGATGTGCTCTCTGGCCTGCGCTCGCTGTTCAAGGACGGCGTAGTCACGGCCGGTAACGCCTCAGGCGTGAATGACGGCGCTGCGGCACTGCTGATCGGCTCTGAAGCCATTGGCCAGAAATACGGCATCAAGCCACGGGCGAAGATCCTGGCCGGCGCCGTATCCGGTGTTGCGCCACGGGTGATGGGCCTGGGCCCGGTGGAAGCCTGCAAGAAGGCGCTGAGCCGTGCGGGTCTGAGCCTGGATGATATGGACGTGATCGAGATCAACGAAGCCTTCGCCTCACAGGTATTGGGTTGCGCCAAGCAACTGGGCATCGCCTTTGACGATCCGCGCCTGAACCCCAACGGCGGCGCCATCGCTGTCGGCCACCCGCTTGGCGCCTCGGGTGCGCGTCTGACCCTGACGGCACTGCGTCAGCTGGAACGGACTGGCAAGCGTTATGCGCTGGTGAGCCTGTGTATTGGTCTGGGTCAGGGTGTGGCTGCGGTGATCGAGCGGGTCTGAAGCGCTGGCGTTTTGTTGGTAACCCCTTCGCGGCGGGCCGCCGCTCCTACCGGATTTGTGTGTATGCACAGATTGGGTGGGAGAGATTGGGTGGGAGCGGCGGCCTCGCCGCGAAGGGCTGTCCGCAACAGCTCAACCCAGTGAACTAAGCGGCTGCCGCGTTTTCTGATAAAGTGCCCCACACCATCCAACCGTACAGTGAACGCATCGATGCAACTAAATTCCAACCCCTTTGAATGGCTCGGCGAGGCCTTGGGCACCGTGATCCGCCTGCTGGTCGACAGCCTGGCGTGGATCTTTGACGTGCTCGCTGGCGCCAGCTCGGCATTCGTGAACGGTTTTTCCCGGGCGCTGGGGGTAGACAGCAACATCTTCACCGTCATTTTTGTCGTGGTAGGGCTGATTCTGATCTACACCGGGGTTAAAGCCTTTATCAACAAGCGCATTGTCGGCGGCGTTATCTGGTGCTTGCTGGGTTTATGGTTGCTCAGCGCCCTGATACGCTGGAGCTGATTCCAACCGAATTTCACCTGAATTATTCGAGGAGAACGTTATGGGTTTCGCATTCAGCAATGATCTGCACCTGAGCAGCAGCGCCTTCGGTAACGAAGCGGCTATTCCGAGCAAGCATACCGGCGAGGGTGAAGACGTATCCCCGGCGCTGAGCTGGAAGAACGCGCCTGAGGGCACCAAAAGCTACGCGGTGATCTGTCACGATCCCGATGCGCCTTTGATTTCGGCCAATGGCACTTATGGCTTCGTTCATTGGGTGCACTACAACATTCCGGCCTCGACCACGTCGATTCCCGAAGGCTGCGACCACCACACCCAAGGCAAGAACAACTTCGGTAAACCCGGCTACAACGGCCCGATGCCGCCCGAAGGCCATGGCAAGCATCAGTACTACTTCTGGGTATTGGCGCTGGATAGCGAACTGAATCTGCCAGCAGGCCTGACCATGTGGGACTTGCTGGCCAAGGTCGAGCCGCACTGCCTGGCAATGAATCGCCTGATCGGCACTTACCAGCGCGGCTGATAGCAAACGACAAGACAGGCCGAGATCCATCTCGGCCTGCGGTCTAGCCCTGGCTCTACAGTGCCAAGTTCAACAGCGGCAGTATCCGCTCCCGCAGAGGGGCGTTCATCAGCTGCCGGGTTTCGCGATAGGCCTTGCGGTCCAGCGCGGCCAGTTTGGCCAGCTTGGCGCGGGCCTTGTCCAGCAGTTGCTCCGGTGCCGCGAGCTCATCCAGAAAACCTGCCTGCACTGCCTGTGCTGGGTCCATGGATTCAGCCTGCAGCGCACAGCGTGACAACCACTGCGGCGCAATTCTTTCCTTGGCCAGTTGCATCGCGGCCGGCGGCATGGTCATGCCAATCGCCACTTCATTCAGGCCTGTGGTAAAGGCGCCTTCAGCGCCCAAGCGGTAATCGGCCAGCAGCAACATGAACGCCGCCTTGGCCATGCAATGTCCGGTACTGGCAATGACCACGGGCGCGGGATGATCCAGCAACGCCAGCGTCAGACGATCACCGGCAGCGCGCATGGCATCGCGGGCCGGGCCGCCGGCGTCGATCAGTTTGCGATCATAACCGGCGCTGAAGATACCCTCGCGGCCCGTGATCAGCACCGCGTAATCAGCCTGGGCAGCCTGATCCAGAGCCGCCAGCAGGTACTCAATCATCACCTGCGACAACGCATTGACCTTGCCGTCGTTCAGGGTGATTTCTGCCATGCCATCGCGCATGGCCACGCTCAAGCCGCTCATGATGCTGCCCGCGCTTCGTCGCGTAGTACCCGCCGCAGCAGTTTGCCCACGGTAGACTTGGGCAAGTCGTCGCGGATCTCGACGGTGCTGGGCACCTTGTAGCCGGTCAGATGTTCGCGGCAGTGGGCGATGATGGCCGCCGGCTCCAGTTTGGGATCATGCAGGCTGACATACAGCTTGATCGATTCGCCCTTCTTCTCGTCCGGCACACCTACGGCTACGCACTCACGGATACCCGCATGGCGCATGACCGCATCTTCCACTTCATTGGGGTACACGTTGAAACCGGAGACCAGGATCATGTCCTTCTTGCGATCGACCAGCTTGAGGAAGCCCTCCTCGTCGATCACGCCGACGTCACCGGTCTTCAACCAGCCATCGTCAGTAAAGGTTTCAGCCGTGGCCTCGGCCCGCTGCCAATAACCCTGCATGACCTGCGGCCCTTTGATCAGCAGCTCGCCGGGCTCGCCACGGGGCGTTTCTTGCCCGTCATCATCTACCGTCTTCATCTCGGTTTCGATCACCGCCTGACCGATAAAGCCTTCCTTGTAGGGCGTGAACGAGGTGGATGCGACCACCACCGGCGAGGTTTCCGTCAGGCCATAGCCTTCGCGAACCACGGCGCCGGTACGCTCTAGCCAACGCCGGGCAATCTCGGTATTCAACGGCGCGCCGCCGGAGTTGACCCATTTGAGCTGCGAGAAATCGATACTGTCGAAATCCGGGTGAGCCATCAGCGACACGAACAGCGAATTGATGCCGGTCAGCAGCGTAATACGGTGGCGCTTGAGGTCGCCGATCATGCCATCCAGGTCGCGCGGATTGGTGATCAGGATGCTGTGAAAACCAGTAAATACCGAGGCAATGCAGTTCGCGGTAAAGGCGAAGATATGGTACAGCGGCAGTGGCGAGACGCGCACTTCGTTGCCGTATTCCACATCACCGGGCTTGATCACGCTGACGGCCTGCAGCACGTTGCTAAGGATATTGCGGTGGCTGAGCATCGCGCCCTTGGATACACCGGTAGTACCGCCGGTGTACTGCAGCACGGCAATATCATCCAATCCCTGCTCTGGGCTGACTGCCGGCAGGTTGACGCCCTCGCGAAGCGCCAGCATAAAGCGCGTCACATCTCCTTCATCCGACTCGAACACCGGCTGGGTCATGTCCTCCATGCTGGTGACGATCAGTTTTTCGATCTGCGTCTCGCCCTGAATCTTGCGCACCATGGGCAGCAGCTTGTCGAGCACGATAAGGGCCCGGGCGCCGGAGTCGGAAAACTGGTGGCGGGTTTCAAAGGGGGTGTACTGCGGGTTGGTATTGACGATCACCAGCCCGGCTTTCAGGGCGCCGAAAATGCTGATGGTGTACTGCAACAGATTAGGCATCTGGATCGCGATGCGATCACCGGGCTGCAACTGCAGCGCGCCGCGCAGGTAACGGGCCAGTGCATCAGCCTTGGCGTTCAGGTCAACAAAAGACAGGGTATCCATGCCACAGGAGAATGCCGGTTTGTCTGAATAATCCTGGCAAGCCTTGGCCAGAACGTCAGCAACGCTGGTGTGACCCAGCTGCGCCAGCTGGGTGCTGACGATAGAGTGAGCGGGTGTTGACATGGAAACCTCTTATCGAATCATTATTTTGCAGAGCGGAATACAATACCAAAAAGATGCTATTCTATCGTCTATCGCTGTGCAATCATTGAGACAAAACTGTTGGCATACCGCTATGCAGAACAGCCATATCTGCTATGGTTCTAAACCTAGGTGGAACAATAATAGACCGGCGTCGAACAATACGTCTGGAGATTGCCAGCTCCGCACAAGACCGCTGATCGCCTGATTAAGATGACAAGGTACTCTAAAGCCCATGACCAATGATCTCGAACCTCTCAAGGAAGGCGCTGTAGCCAAGGACCGCAAATTTGTCGAGGCGCTATCGCGTGGGCTGGATGTATTACGCGCCTTCAGCCAGGGCGCTGTGGTCATGGGCAATCAGGACATCGCCCGCATCACCGGGCTGCCAAAGCCCACCGTGTCGCGCATGACCTATACGCTGACCAAGCTTGGCTACCTGAGCTATTCGCCGCAACTGGAAAAATACCAGCTCGACTCTGGCGTTCTGGCCTTGGGCTACGCCTACGTTTCCAATCTGCGCGTACGCCAACTGGCCAAACCCTATATGGACGAGTTTGCGCGCTCGACCAATACCTCGGTGGGCCTGACCTGCCGCGACCGCCTGTCAATGATCTACGTGGAAAACTGCCGCCCCGCCGAGTCTACCTCGCTGCGCATGGACGTGGGCGTGCGCCTGCCGCTGGCCACCACAGCCGCTGGCCGGGCCTATCTGGCGGCGATGAAGGACGACGAGCGCAGCCACGTGCTCGATGCCCTCGCCGCGCGGAACCCGGACAACTGGCCCGATCTGCACAAGCAGTTGATGGACAGCTTCGAAGACTATCGCAAACACGGTTTCTGCCTGTCGCTGGGCAACTGGGACCGCAACGTCAACGCCGCCGGCGTGCCGCTGTTCCTCCAGGACGGCACCATCATGGCTCTGACCTGCGGTGCGCCGTCGTACCTGGTCTCGGAAGAGAAGGTCAAAAACCAGCTCGCCCACCAGTTGGCCATGCTCGCCCGCGACATCGAACGCCTCGGAGTCTGAGGCACGGCCCTTGCTCAACAAGGGCCTGACCATCATCTAGACTGATCCGTGCCCATTTCCCTGAAACAGGGGCATCGACAACCGCTTTGTTTTTTTGTATTTTGCCTAGCGGAACACGGTTTCATTATTTCGCCTAGTGAAACACCTTTTTGAATCAGGCGTTTTTGAACAGGTCGCTGCGTGGCCATTGCCTGTACCGGCAAAGGTTTGCACACGCACCCCAGCGGTTTATTCAAAAACGCTCATACTCGGAGATTGAGCATGTCAGACGTGGTCACACTGGAAAGACAAGGCGCCATTGCGGTCGTCAGAGTCAACAATCCACCCGTCAACGCGCTGGGCATTGCCGTGCGTGAAGGCCTTCAGGACAGCTTCAAGGCTGCCGAAGCCGATCCGCAGGTCAAGGCCATCGTGCTGGTCTGTGAGGGTTCGACCTTTATCGCCGGCGCCGACATCAAGGAGTTCGGCAAGCCACCAAGATCCCCGGGCCTGCCCGAAGTGGTCAGCGGCATCGAGGCTGGCAGCAAGCCCAGCGTCGCCGTCATCCATGGCACTGCCCTGGGCGGCGGTCTGGAAGTGGCGGTAAGCTGCCACTACCGTATCGCACTCAAAAGCGCCAAGGTCGGCCTGCCGGAAGTGAAACTCGGCCTGTTGCCAGGTGCCGGTGGTACCCAGCGTCTGCCACGCCTGGTAGGCGTCGAGAAAGCCCTGGACATGATCGTCAGCGGCAATCCGATCAGCGCCAGTGAAGCCCTGGAACTGGGCGTGATTGATGAGCTGGTCGATGGCGACCTGACCGCTGCGGGCATTGCCTTCGCGGAGAAACTCATTGCCGATGGCAAGGGTGCGCGTCGCACCGGCGAGCGTACTGACAAGCTGGACGGCGTCGACAACGCCGCCCTGGTTGCCGCTAAGCGTGCCGAAGTCGAAAAGAAAACCCCAGGCCTGTTCTCGCCCCAGCGTTGCATCTCCGCTGTCGAGGCGTCTTTCACCATGCCCTTGGAAGATGGCCTCAAGCGCGAGCGCGAGCTGTTCGGTGAGTGTCTGGTATCCCCGCAGCGCAGCGCGCTGGTGCATGCGTTCTTTACCGAGCGTCTTGCGTCGAAGATCGATGATCTGCCAAAGGACACACCCGTACGCGAGATCAATGCCGCTGCGGTAATCGGTGGCGGCACCATGGGCGTCGGTATTGCCCTGTGTTTTGCCAACGTCGGCATCCCGGTGAAGATTCTCGAAGTCAGCGACGCCGCCATGGATAAAGCCATGGAGCGCTGCCGCGACACCTACATGATGAGCGTCAAGCGCGGTAGCCTGACCGAAGACGCGATGAACAAGCGTCTGACTCTGGTTGAAGGCGTTACCGACTATGCTGATCTGTCCGGCGTGGATCTGGTAGTTGAAGCGGTATTCGAAGAGATGGGCGTCAAGCAGAAGGTCTTTGAAGCCCTGGATACCCATTGCAAGCCCGGCGCTATCCTGGCCAGCAATACCTCCTCGCTGGATCTGAACCAGATTGCCGAGTTCACCAAGCGCCCGCAGGACGTAGTCGGTCTGCATTTCTTCAGCCCGGCCAACGTCATGCGTCTGCTGGAAGTGGTACGCGGCGAGAAAACCGCCAACGATGTGCTGGCTACCGCGATGGCGATCGGCAAGAAGCTGAAGAAGGTCGCTGTGCCGGTGGGCGTGTGCGACGGCTTTGTCGGCAACCGCATGGTGTTCCAGTACGGTCGCGAGTCCGAGTTCCTGCTCGAAGAAGGCGCCACCCCGGCCCAGGTCGATGGCGCGCTGCGCAAATTCGGCATGGCCATGGGACCCTTTGCGATGCGCGATCTGTCCGGGCTGGATATCGGCCTGAGCATCCGCACTCGCCAGCGCCAGACCCTGCCGGCCGAGTTCAAGTTGCCAACCATTCTGGACAAGATGGCTGCAGCAGGTATGCTCGGTCAGAAGACCGGCAAAGGTTTTTATGTATATGAAAAGGGTTCGCGTACCCCGCTGGACAACCCTGAATTGCCGGCGATCCTCGAGGCTGCTTCAAAAGAGCAAGGTGTCGAGCGCCGCGAACTGACTGACGAGTACATTCTTGAGCGCACCTTGTTTGCGTTGATCAACGAGGGCGCCAAGATCCTCGAAGAGGGCATTGCCCAGCGCAGCAGCGATATCGACGTGATCTACATAAATGGCTACGGTTTCCCTGCTCACCAGGGCGGCCCGATGTTCTATGCTGATAGCCTGGGCCTGGATCATGTTTACAACCGGATCTGCGAATTCCACAAGCAGCACGGCGCCTGGTGGAAGCCAGCCCCATTGCTGGAGAAGCTGGCCAAGGAAGGTCGCAAGTTCGCTGATCTGTAACGATAGATAAATTCGGCTCCCGGGCGCTCTCGCGCCGGGGGCTCGTATCCGCTTTATAACGAGGACCTTACATGGATATTCATTACACCCCAGAAGAACTCGCCTTCCGTGATGAAGTGCGTGAATTCCTGAAAAACGAGCTGCCGGAAGATATCGCTGCCAAAGTCAAGAATGGCAAGAACATGTCCAAGGAAGATCACCAGCGCTGGCAGAAAATTCTGTCCAACCGCGGCTGGTACGCGCCCGGCTGGCCGGTCGAGTTCGGCGGCACTACGTGGGGCCCGGTCGAGAAGCACATTTTCGATGAAGAGTCCGCTGCCTATGGTGCCCCGCGCACTATTCCGTTCGGCGTGAACATGGTTGCTCCGGTGATCATCAAGTTCGGTACCGAGCAGCAGAAAGAGCATTACCTGCCGCGCATCCTGTCCGGTGAAGACTGGTGGTGCCAGGGTTACTCCGAGCCGGGCGCCGGTTCCGACCTGGCCTCGCTGAAGACCCGCGCTGTGCGCGATGGCGATCACTATATCGTCAACGGTCAGAAAACCTGGACCACATTGGGCCAGCACGCCAACTGGATTTTCTGTCTGGTGCGTACCGACCCTGAAGCCCAGCAGCAGCGTGGCATTTCCTTCCTGCTGATCGACATGGCGACCCCGGGCATCACCGTGCGTCCGATCATCACCCTGGACGGCGACCATGAAGTCAACGAAGTCTTCTTCGATGACGTCAAGGTACCGGTTGAGAACCTGGTTGGTGAAGAGAACAAGGGCTGGACCTGCGCCAAGTACCTGCTGACCCACGAGCGTACTGGCCTGGCCGGTATCGGCGCGTCCAAAGCCGCACTGACTCACCTGAAAAAGGTCGCGTCCAAGCAGCAGAAGAACGGCAAGCCGCTGATCGAAGACACCCTGTTCCGTACCCAGGTAGCTGAAGTTGAAATTCAACTGATGGCCGCCGAGATGAGCACCATGCGCATCATCGCTGCTGCCCGTGAAGGTGGCGTGCCCGGTGCCGAGAGCTCGATTCTCAAGGTCAAGGGTACCGAGATCCGTCAGGCGATCACCAACCTGTTGCGCAAGGCCGTTGGCCCTTACGCCCTGCCCTTCCTGCCGGAAGAGCTGGAATATGACTTTGATGGCGAAATGTTGAACAGCGAGTCCAGCCCAGCGCTGGCCGGTGATTACTTCAACATGCGCAAACTGTCGATTTTCGGTGGATCCAACGAGATCCAGAAGAACATCGTGTCTAAAATGATTCTGGAACTGTAGGAGATTAGTCGTGGACTTCAAACTCACAGAAGAGCAACAGATGCTGCAGGAAACTGCGGCGCGTCTGGTACGTGATACCTACACGTTCGACAAGCGCGAGAAAGCCAGCGCCAGCGACACCGGTTTCAGCCCCGAATTCTGGCAACAGATGGGCGAACTGGGCCTGACCGCGATTCCGTTCCCGGAAGAGCTGGGCGGGTTTGGCGGTACTGGTGTTGAAAACATGCTGATCATGAAGGAACTGGGCCGTGGTATCTGCCTGGAACCCTACATGGAGTCAGTGATTTTCGCTGGCGGTTTGATCACCCAACTGGGCTCCGATAGCCAGAAAGACGAGCTGCTGGCTGGTATTGCCAGCGGTGAGCTGCAAGCTGCCGTCGCCCTTGACGAGCCGAACAGCCATTACCAATTGGCCGAAGTGCAAACGACTGCCAAGCAGCAGGGTGACAGCTGGAGCCTGACCGGTCGCAAGGCAGTGGTCATCGGTGGTCACACCGCTGGCAAGATTCTGGTATCAGCCCGTACTGCCGGTGATCTGCGCGATCAGCAGGGCATCAGCCTGTTTATCGTTGATCCGACCAGCACCGGCGTGAAGCGTCGCAACTACGCCACCGTTGACGGTCGCAAAGGCTGTGAGCTGTTCCTGGACAATGCCCAGGGCGAGCTGCTAGGTCAGGCCGGTGAAGCCTTCGACGCCATTCAGTACCAGGCTGGCCGTGCCATCGCCGCCCTGTGTGCCGAAGCTGTCGGCGCGATGGAAGTCGCCTGCGACATCACCCTGGACTACCTGAAGACACGCAAGCAGTTCGGCGTGCCGATCGGCAAGTTCCAGGCGCTGCAGCACCGTATGGTGGATATGCGTACCGAGCTGGAGCAGGCCACCTCCATGGCTATTCTGGCTGCTTGCGTGGCTGACGAAGCGGATAACGCCGAGCGTACTCGTACGCTGACTGCCGCCAAGTTCATGATCAACCGTTGCGGCCGCAAGGTAGCCGAAGAGGCTATACAGCTGCACGGCGGCATCGCGATGACCTGGGAATATTCCCTGGCTCACTACGCCAAGCGTCTGGTCATGATCAGCCACCAGTTGGGTGACGACGATCACCATCTGGAAGCGTACGCCAAGCAGATGAGCGTTGCCTGATCGCTTCAACTCCCGGAATAGCGGCAAAATAGCCGTTATTCCGGCACTTATGCCGTTATCTATTACACATAGGTACTGGATAGGTACTATCGGCCAGACTGCTGGCTCGGTATCCTATGTTCCCCTTTCGAGCGCCCTTGCGGGCGTCCTACAGACTTTGGAGGACTAGCGTCCATGAAAATCCTCGTCGCCGTTAAGCGCGTGGTCGATTACAACGTCAAGGTTCGCGTCAAAGCGGACAATTCCGGTGTCGATCTCGCCAACGTCAAGATGTCCATGAACCCCTTCTGCGAAATCGCCGTGGAAGAGGCTGTGCGCCTGAAAGAAAAAGGCGTTGCAACCGAAGTGATCGCCGTCTCCGTCGGCCCCGTGGCCGCCCAGGAGCAACTGCGTACCGCGCTGGCTCTGGGTGCAGACCGCGCGATTCTGGTTGAATCCGCTGATGACCTGAGCTCGCTGGCGATTGCCAAGCTGCTCAAGGCCGTTGTGGATAAAGAACAGCCCCAGCTGGTGATTCTCGGCAAGCAGGCGATCGATTCCGACAACAACCAGACCGGCCAGATGCTGGCTGCGCTGAGCGGTTACGGTCAGGGCACCTTTGCTTCTGCTGTTGAAGTCTCCGGCGACAGCGTCAAGGTTACCCGTGAAATCGACGGCGGCCTACAGACCGTTGAGCTGAAACTGCCAGCGATCGTCACCACCGACCTGCGCCTGAACGAGCCACGCTACGCGTCGCTGCCGAACATCATGAAGGCCAAGAAGAAGCCGATGGAAAACCTTAAGCCCGAAGATCTGGGCG
Organism: uncultured Pseudomonadaceae bacterium; assembly: GCA_963974865.1. Lineage (GTDB taxonomy): Bacteria > Pseudomonadota > Gammaproteobacteria > Pseudomonadales > Pseudomonadaceae > Halopseudomonas. The sequence goes on from CAXBEU010000031.1 coordinate 43,613, forward strand.
TGAGCGTGTCTTCTACCGTCAAGACCATCAAGGTAGAAGCCCCGGCCGCTCGCAGCGCGGGCATCAAGGTCAAGAGCGTCGACGAGCTGGTCGACAAACTCAAGAACGAAGCCAAGGTGATCTGAGATGACGATTCTAGTTATTGCTGAACACAACAACGCCGAGCTCAATGCCGCGACTCTGAACACTCTGGCCGCCGCTAAAGCCATTGGTGGTGACATCGACGTGCTGGTCGCAGGCGAAGGCTGCTCCGCCGTTGCTGATCAAGTGGCCAAGGCCGAAGGCGTGACCAAGGTCCTGCTGGCTGACAATGCCGCCTATGGCCACCAGTTGCCCGAGAACATCGCGCTGCTGATCGCCGAAGTGGGCAAAGGTCACAGCCACATCCTCTGCGCTGCCAGCACCAACGGTAAGAACTACGCCCCGCGCGTGGCTGCGCTGCTGGACGTGGATCAGATCTCCGAGATCATCGCTGTAGACAGCGCCGATACCTTCAAGCGCCCGATCTATGCCGGTAACGCGATTGCCACCGTGCAGTCCAGCGCCTCGGTCAAGGTCATCACCGTGCGCGCCACCGGCTTTGACGCCGTGGCAGCCGAAGGCGGCAGCGCCAGCGTCGAAGCCGTTTCCAGCGTCCAGGACGCCGGTGTATCGAGCTTTGTTGGCGAAGAGCTGGCCAAGTCCGACCGTCCAGAACTGGCCGGTGCCAAGATCGTCGTTTCCGGCGGCCGCGGCATGCAGAACGGTGACAACTTCAAGCACCTGTACTCGCTGGCTGACAAGCTCGGCGCCGCTGTTGGCGCTTCGCGTGCTGCGGTAGACGCAGGCTTCGTACCCAACGACATGCAGGTCGGTCAGACCGGCAAGATCGTTGCACCGAACCTGTATATCGCCGTAGGTATCTCCGGTGCGATTCAGCACTTGGCCGGTATGAAAGACTCCAAAGTGATAGTCGCGATCAACAAGGACGAGGAAGCACCGATTTTCTCGGTTGCCGACTACGGCCTAGTTGCGGATCTGTTTGAAGCGATTCCGGAGTTGGAAAGCAAGGTGTAAGGGCAGCCGTAAGCCTTAAGCTGTAAGCTTGAAGAAAACCCCGGTTCGCGAGATCCGGGGTTTTTTGTGGGCGGCTGGAAAGTCAAAATCAAAGTCAAAGTCAAAGTCAAAGTCAAAATGGATTCCCGCTTTCGCGGGAATGACGGGATTGGGGCGGGCTTGCGGGCGTAAGGGCTAGCCTGAACGATCCGGACGGGAGTGTGGATTGGGTTCAGTGATTCGCATAAGTCCGCTTGGGTTCCCGCCTGCGCGCACTGCTGTCCGGAATAAATTCATAGCGGCAACGCCCCCTG
>CAXBEU010000032.1:0-44367 GCA_963974865.1 uncultured Pseudomonadaceae bacterium
CTCCACCTTCTTTCAGGTGGACGGGTTTGCCGGCTTCGCCGGGCAAACAAAAAACGCGGCCGGGGCCGCGTTCTCTTGGACTGATGCAATTGCGCTTAGTTCTTGGACTTGTCCACGATCTTGTTCGCGGAGATCCAGGGCATCATGCCACGCAGCTTTTCACCTACCTGCTCGATCGGGTGCGCGGCGTTCAGACGACGGGCAGCGGTCATGGAGGGATAGTTGTGCGCGCCTTCAGCGATGAACATCTTCGCGTATTCGCCAGACTGGATGCGCTTGAGTGCGTTGCGCATGGCTTCACGCGACTCGGCGTTGATCACTTCCGGGCCGGTGACGTACTCGCCATACTCGGCATTGTTGGAGATCGAGTAGTTCATGTTGGCGATACCGCCTTCGTACATGAGATCGACGATCAGCTTCAGCTCGTGCAGACACTCGAAGTAGGCCATCTCTGGCTCGTAACCAGCTTCAACCAGAGTTTCGAAACCGGCTTTGACCAGTTCGACAGCACCACCACAAAGAACCGCCTGCTCACCGAACAGATCGGTTTCAGTCTCGTCCTTGAAGGTAGTTTCGATAATACCGGTACGACCGCCACCCACGCCGGAAGCGTAAGACAGGGCAAGGTTCTTGGCATTGCCGGACGCATCCTGGAACACGGCGATCAGATCAGGAATACCGCCACCCTTGGTGAATTCGGTACGCACTGTGTGGCCTGGGGCCTTGGGTGCAATCATGATCACATCCAGATCCTTGCGCGGCACGATCTGGTTGTAGTGAATCGCGAAACCGTGGGCAAAAGCCAGGGTAGCGCCCTGCTTCAGGTTCGGTTCGATCTCGTCGCGATACAGCTGGGACTGGAACTCGTCCGGGGTCAGGATCATGACCACGTCGGCAGCGGCAACGGCAGAAGCCACGTCAGTCACTTTGAGACCATGAGCCTCGGCCTTGGCCACAGTGGAAGAGCCACTGCGCAGACCTACGGTGACATCAACGCCGGAATCTTTCAGGTTGCACGCATGTGCGTGGCCCTGTGAACCGTAACCGATGATGGCTACTTTCTTGCCCTGGATGATGCTCAGATCACAATCTTTATCGTAATAAACGTGCATGGAATTCCCCTGTTAACATTCAGGCCCCGCAGGGCCTGCTGACTAAATTAGATGCTCAACACTTTTTCGCCGCGGGCGATGCCCGACACGCCGGTGCGCACCACTTCGATGACCGTCGTCGGGCCAATTGCTTCGATGAAGCTGTCCAGCTTGTCGGACGTACCGGCTAGCTGCACGGTGTAAACACTGCTGGTCACATCAACAATCTGCCCACGGAAGATGTCGGTGGTGCGCTTGACCTCGGCGCGCTGAGCACCCGTCGCCTTGATTTTCACCAGCATCAGCTCGCGCTCGATGTGCGAGCCTTCGGACAGATTAACCAGCTTGACCACCTCGATCAGCTTGTTGAGGTTCTTGGTGATCTGCTCGATGACTTCATCGTGACCTACCGTGGTCAACGTCAGACGCGACAGCGTCGGGTCTTCGGTCGGCGCTACGGTCAGCGTCTCGATATTGTAGTTGCGCTGCGAAAACAGCCCGACCACACGGGACAAGGCGCCAGGTTCGTTTTCCAGCAATACGGAAATTATATGTCTCATCACGTGCGCTCCGTCTTGCTCAGCCACATGTCGCGCATGGACCCGTCCTTGATGTGCATCGGATACACATGCTCGGAGTTGTCAACGCGGATATCCATGAACACCAGTTGCTTGGTGTTGGCAAACGCCTGCTCCATGGCTGGCTTGAGATCTTCCAGCTTGTCTACGCGCATGCCGATATGCCCATAGGACTCGGCCAGCTTGACGAAATCAGGCAGCGACTCCATGTAGGAATGCGAGTGGCGGCTGCCGTACTGCATGTCCTGCCACTGGCGAACCATGCCCAGTGCCTGGTTGTTCAGCGTGATGATCTTGACCGGCAGGTCGTACTGCAGGCAAGTCGACAGCTCCTGAATATTCATCTGGATGCTGCCTTCACCGGTAACACAAGCGACCTGCGCATCCGGATAATGCAACTTGACGCCCATGGCCGCTGGCAGACCAAAGCCCATGGTGCCGAGCCCGCCCGAATTGATCCAGCGGTTCGGTTTGTCAAACGGATAGTACTGGGCAGCGAACATCTGGTGCTGGCCAACATCGGAGGTGACATAGGCATCGCCCTTGGTCACTTCCCACAGAGTTTCGATAACCGTCTGCGGCTTGATGATCGAGCCATCCCCTTCGTTATAGGGGAACATGCGACCTTCGCCACGCCACTCACCAATCTGCTTCCACCAACTGGTCAAAGCTTCCTTGGCCGGGCGCAGGTTGTGCTCCTTGACCATGGCAACCATTTCGGTCAGAACGCTATCAACCGGGCCTACGATAGGCACGTCGGCACGGATGGTTTTAGAGATGGACGCAGGGTCGATATCGACGTGAATGACCTTGGCGTTCGGGCAGAACTTGCTTGCGCCATTGATTACGCGATCATCAAAGCGGGCACCAACGCACAGAATCACATCGCTGTGATGCATGCTGACGTTGGCCGTGTAACTGCCATGCATACCCAGCCAGCCGATAAACTGCGGATCAGTGCCCGGGTAGGCACCCAGACCCATCAGCGTATTGGTCACCGGCACACCCAGCTCACGCGCCAGCTCGGTCAGTTGCGCTGCAGCACCGCCAAGAATAACGCCACCGCCGGAGTAGATAATCGGCCGCTTGGCCTCAACCAGCAGGTCCAGCGCTTTGCGGATCTGGCCGGAGTGGCCGCGAACGGCGGGATTGTAGGAGCGCAGCTTGACCTTCTTCGGGTAGCTGTACTCGAACTTCTCGGCCGGGTTGGTCATGTCCTTGGGAATATCCACGACGACAGGACCAGGGCGACCGCTCTGGGCGATATAGAAAGCCTTCTTGATCACTTCCGGAATTTCCCGCGGGTCCTTGATCATGAAGCTGTGCTTCACGATGGGACGGGAGATACCGACCATGTCGGTCTCCTGGAAGGCATCGGTGCCGACCATATTGCTGGCCACCTGACCAGACAGGATAACCATGGGGATGGAGTCCATGAACGCGGTGGCGATACCGGTAATGGTATTGGTCGCGCCCGGGCCGGAAGTCACCAGCACCACGCCGGCCTTGCCGGACGCGCGCGCATAACCGTCAGCCATATGGGCTGCGGCCTGTTCGTGACGCACCAGAATATGCTCGACATCGTCCTGACGGAAGATCGCGTCATAGACGTGCAGCAGGGCACCGCCCGGGTACCCGTATATATATTTAACACCCTCGTCACGCAATGAGCGGACGACCATCTCAGCGCCGGATAAAAGCTCCACTTTAGAATCACCTCTAGCTTGCCACTCGCCATCTGGGCGGTAGCAGGGTACCTGTTTACTGCTCGGCAGAGCATTGACAACGGTGGTCGTCATGCATCAGCTTGACTACGTGCAATGGAGGCAGGCTCTATAGTGATGCCAGAACCGCCTCACCCAGCGCGAGGTAGCGCGTGCGGGTGCCAGGCCAGGGGTCGGCGGGTTTCGCCACCTGGATTGAGCAACAAAGCCAGCTGACCCGGAGACCGTGTGGGTTCCGTTAACAGCCTGCTTATGTGAACCACGAATTGTTTACACTCAGGAGCTACAAGTCAAGCCAAGTTAGACAAAAGCCGCACATCCAGGGCCTGTCAATACACAGCTTGTGTCCATTTCGGCAGGATTGGCTATAGTAGCGATTCTCGACACTTATCAAGCAGGGATGAAAACCGCATGCACAAGACGCTTATTGCCCTGACCCTCGGCCTGCTCAGCAGCCTGGCCGTCGCTGAACAGATGTATCGCTGGGTTGATGACCAAGGGGTGGCCCAGTTCGGGCAACAGCCTCCTGAAGGCAGGCAATATCAGCGCGTGGACATCATCTCTGCACCACCCCCAGGCGGCGCACTGCGCGAGCCCGCTCCCCTTCCGGCACCACCGACGGCAGCGAGTGATGAGGAACAGCGCCAGGAAGCCAATGACCAGGCGATGGAAGCTCGACGTCTGGAGCAGTGCGGGAAGTTGCAGACCAATTTGCGCACCCTGGAAAGCAACCCACGGCTGAGCCGGACCAATGACGCAGGTGAAGTCGAGCGAATTGGAGAGGATGAGCGTCAGGAGCTGATCGCCCAAGCCAAGTCCGACCTGGAAAGCTACTGCAAGAATTGAAAGCTACTGCAAGAATTAGTGCTAGACCAACTTCAGAGAGAGCCGATCGATATTCGCCAGCAGCACAAGCAGCGCGTGCTGGCGACGGCCGAGGTGAGCAAAACGCTGCTCACCCATCGGCATGATGCCGGCAGCAGCAGGCAGTCGCCCGCGCCGGAGAATCAACCCCCGCATGCGGGGAATGAAGACCCATTGCAACCAGCTTTCAAATTCCAGCGTATCCGCACAGAAGGGCACCGTGCTGCTTAACCGCTGCGCGGCCGGCGGCTGCGCTGCCCAGAGACCCAGCTCACGCAGCCCCTGCTCAAGGTCGAGCAAGGCCTGCGTCATCTGATCCCAGTGTTCGCTCACAGATTAACGCGAGCCCGCTGCCGTGCTTCCGCTGCGCCGGAGGCGTTACCCATCTGCTCGCGCGCCTGGGCAATCAACTCCCACAAACCCGCTTCCAGAGGTGGCCGGCCGGTAGCGAACGAGAGACCCCGCTGGGCCATCTGTTCGGCTTGCGCGGCATTGCCTTGAGCCAGGCGTACCTGGGCCAGACGATAGAATACCTGCGGCTCACGCGGTGCAATGCGCATCGCCCGCTCCAGGCTCGATGACGCACCACCCAGATCACCCCGCGACTCCTGATCACGCGAGACGGTCAACAATGACAGGACTGGGCCGTCAAGCTGCTCGTCCTGTTGCAGACCGCCGCCACTGCTCTGCGGCGCCGAAGGCGCAGAGGAACCACTGGATTGCGGCGCTGGCTGCGAATCCACCGGGAACGACTCGATCGGCCGTGAACCCATACCACCCTGATCGGGAATCATGACCACCACGCCACCGCCGTCATCAATCACCTGAGGCTGTTGCTGTGCGGGCGGCATGCCCGCGCCGGACTGCATATCCTCGTTGGATACATCGCGGCCCGAGTCCACCACCGGGATATTGCCACCACCCGAGGCACAGCCCGCCAACAGCAGTATCAACCCCGCCAGCAGGCCCATCTTGTTCATCGTCATCATTACCTCTCTTTGCCTCATTGCAGCCAGCCCCGAATGGTATCCAGCACCTTGTTGGTGCCTTCCTTGAGACCTTCTGTATTAAAAACTTCGCAGCCAGGGCCGGGCAACGGCTCGTAGCCGGACCGGAATGGCGCCTGAATGGCCCCCGGGCAACTTTGATCACTGCCCAATCCAGTCGTCTCGTCTATCCAGGCCATGGTGATTCCAGCAGGCGGCGCAGTTGACAGGCTACGCGGATAGGCCTGCCCCATGAAGGCACTCCACACCTGCAACGCACCTGAAGCACCGGTCAAACGAGTCGGTCCGTTATCATCCCTGCCCAGCCAACTGACCGCAACCAGGTCATCGGAAAAACCGGCAAACCAGCTGTCACGCAGATCGTTGGTAGTGCCCGTCTTGCCTGCTAGGCGAATACTTGACGGCACCTGATTATAGGCCGAGCGCCCCGTACCTTGAGCCATTACGCGCGACATGCCTTCCTGCAGCAGATACATGGTGGCCGGATCAAACCGCTGCTGCGCCTCGAACGGATAAGGCCTCAACGGCTCACCTTGAGAGTCGAGCACATTTCGAATGGCGCGTAATGGTGTGCTGTAACCGCCCGTTGCCATGGTTTGGTACATGTCAGTGACCTGCATCGGCGTCATCGCACCCGAGCCGAGCAGCATCGCCGGCAGGGGTCGCCAGTCGTGCTTGACGCCCAGACGTTCAACCGTCCTCAGCACTTCCGGCACACCGACATCCATACCGATACGTACTGCCGCCTGGTTGTAGGAGCTGGACAGCGCTTTGTGCAACGGTACCCACCCGTGACTGGTCCGGTCATAGTTCTGCGGTGTCCAGGTTTTGCCTGGCTCTGCCTGCAGCGTCATCGGCGCGTCTTCGACCAGCGTCGTCAGCGCGTATTGCTGAGGCTTCTCCAGCGCCGTGAGATAAATCGCCGGCTTGATCAAGGAGCCGATCGGACGAGACGCATCCAGCGCACGATTGAAACCGGAGTAGCGCGGGTCTCTACCTCCGACCAGCGCCAGCACTTCACCGGCCTGGGCACTGGTGACCACCATCGCTGCTTCAATGGGAATGTCGCCCTCGGCTGGCCCCAGGCGTTTGACCGTATCCTGTACGGCCTTCTCGGCCTTGTTCTGCAATAGAGGGTCAAAGCTGGTGAAAATCCGCAGACCTTCACTGGTCAGATCTTCATCGCGGTAGTCTTCCTTGAGCTGACGCTTGACCAGATCCATAAAGGCCGGATAGCTGGTATCGGCCATACTGCCGCGCACGGACACGTCAAGATCGCGTTGCTGCGCCTCTTCCGCCTGCTCCTGGCTGATCATGCCCTGCTCGGCCAGCATGCCGATGACCAGATCACGTCGCGCCTTGGCGCGTTCGGTATGGCGGCGCGGATTATAGTAGGACGGCCCTTTGACCATCGCTACCAGCAACGCCACCTGATGCAACTGCAGCTCACGCAATGGCTGGGCAAAATAGTATTGACTGGCAAGACCAAAGCCATGCACCGCCCGGCGTCCATCCTGCCCGAGGAACACTTCGTTCAGGTAGGCCTCGAGAATTTCTTCCTTGGGATAATGAATCTCCAGCAACACGGCCATGATCGCTTCAGTGCCCTTGCGCACCAGACTGCGCTCGCTGGTCAGATAGAAGTTCTTCACCAACTGCTGGGTCAGGGTGCTGCCGCCTTGAACGACGCCGCCGGCCACGGCATTGACATACATGGCGCGGATGATGCCCTTGGGCGATACACCGAAATGCTGGAAATAGTCGCGGTCTTCGGTCGCTATCAAGGCTTCGACCAGGTAGGGCGGAGTCTGATCCAGGCGCACGAGAATCCGGTCTTCGTTATGCGCAGGATAGATGCCGCCAATCATCAGCGGCTCCATGCGCGCCATGACCGGATCATTACTGCCCGATAACGCGGCAATTTCCCGGCCACTGAAGCGTACGCTCAAGCGCTGCGAAGGCTCGGCACCCTCAAAAAACTGGAAGCCCCGGGTGTGCACGTCAACCTGGCTGGCAGACGCAGCCATCTGCCCGGGTTGATTAGCCGCAGGCGCCGTTCGGTAGCCGAGTGCAGACAGCTCGGTAATGAAGTCATCACGGCTCAATTGCTGGCCGACATACAGCTCCAATGGCCGGGCAAACACTTGCGCAGGCACCGCCCAGCGCTTGCCGGAGAACTTCTCCTGCACTACTGCGTCCAGGTAAATGGTCAACCCTGCCAGCAACACCAGGCCAACCAGACCCACTTTGAACATCAGGCCCGACCAGCGACGCCAGAAACCCTGCTTTTTGCTTGCCTTGCGTTTTCTAGCCATATTCCCCTGCACCGTTACCTGAACTTTAAATCCTGGCAGAACCCGGGATTAACCACCGGCCCTGAGGAGTAAATTGCCACCCATCAAGGTTGGCCTCTGCCTCACCAACCCGCATAATGCCTCCTTTGCCTGTCAAAGCAAGGATATACCGTGAGCCAGACTCTGCTGAAAGCGCTGCAAAATCCCGAGCTGTATGATCATCCCGTCAGCGGTTTCACCCTGATAGAGACACATATCTCCTGGGTATTGCTGACCGGCGAATTTGTCTACAAGGTCAAGAAACCAGTCAACTTCGGCTTTCTGGACTTCTCAAGCCTTGAGCAACGCAAGCATTTCTGCGCTGAAGAGGTTCGCCTCAATCGTCGCCTGGCACCTGACCTCTATCTGGGCGTCGTCAGCGTGCACGGCACTGAGACCGCGCCAAGCCTGAATAGTGACGGACCGGCCATCGAATATATGGTCAAAACACGTCAGTTCGAGCAGACCGACCTGCTGGGCAACCTGCAGCGTGCTGGCGCGCTGACCGCTGAGCATATCGACAGCCTGGCGGCCAAACTGGCGCAGTTCCATCTGCACATCGACCACGCACCGGCCGACAGCCCCTGGGGCGAGCCCGATAACGTACATGCTCCGGTAGCCGACAATTTTAACAGCATTCGCCCGTTATTAAGCGATGCCGATGACCAGGCGCAACTCGATCAGCTCGAACAGTGGGCGCATACTACCTTCCAACGTCTGATTCCCCAACTGGCGCAACGCAAAGCCGACGGCTTTGTGCGTGAATGCCACGGCGATACCTATCTGGACAATGTCACGCTGATCAAAGGTGAAGTGACCCTGTTCGATGGCATTGAGTTCAATGACGCCTTCCGCTGGACTGATGTCATGGCCGATGTTGCCTTTATGGTCATGGACCTGGAAGACCGCGGGCTGATCGAACTGGCCCAGCGCTTTCTCAACGCCTATATGGAACACACCGGCGACTACGCCGGCCTCGCGCTCCTTGACTATTACAAGGCCTATCGGGCGATGGTCCGTGCCAAAGTCGCGCTGCTGCGCCTTACCCAGGACGGTGTCAGTGACAAGGAGCGGCAGGAGGTCCTCGTCCGCTATCAAAGCTATACCCGACTGGCCGAACGCTACACCCATGTGCCCCTACGCTTCGGGCTGTTGACGCACGGCGTATCCGGCTCTGGAAAGAGCACAGTGGCGCTGCACCTGGTTGAGCAACTGGGTGCCATCCGCATCCGTTCGGACGTTGAGCGCAAACGGCTGTTCGGTAATCAAGGTGCTGGCGAGATGAACTCTGGGCTGTATTCAGCTGAGCGCAGCACCCAGACATACGAGCGGCTGGCCAGTCTGGCCGGGCAGATCCTGGCCGCAGGCTACCCTGTGGTTGTGGACGCAACTCATTTGAAGCAAGCGCAACGCGACACCCTGCGCCAAGCCATCAAGGACCAGGGCGCTCCCTGCCTGATCCTGCAGTGCAGTGCGCCGCTGGACACTATCGAAAGCTGGATGGAAGTACGCCGCCAACAGGGTCGCGACCCGTCCGACGGTGACATCAGCGTCGCCCGCGAGCAGTTGCTAGCGCGTGAGGCGCTGACTGGTGAAGAGCAGGCCAGCGCCCTGCAGGTCGAGACTGACAGCACCGACAGCATCGCCTTGCTGGTCAGCCAGTTACGCCAGCGCTTCTAACTGCCAGCTACCCTCAACGCTTCAAGGTGCTCACCCGGCTGTACGTAACGGCCGGGGCGCACTACACTTGATCCAGGGAACAAAATAAAAACAAGCCCGGATCATTTTATGCTGATAAAACGCCAGACCTGTGTCGGCACCGACTCCTGCATTTACCTCACTCTCTGCCAGCTCAATCCCGCCGGCCTCAGCTCTTTGCAGCAAGGGGGTCTAGATGATCAATGACGAGTTGCTCACCCTGCGCAATCTAGGCAAGACGTCCGCCCAGTGGCTGCACGCCACCGGCATTCACAGTCGTGACGACCTGCGTCAGCGCGGCCCGGTGGAAGCCTACTGCGCAGTCAGGGCAAGGGGCTTCAGAGCATCGAAGTCGTTGATGTTTGCCATTGCCGGCGCCCTGGAGGACGTGCACTGGAATGAACTGCCCGCTGACTACAAAGAACAACTACGCGAGCAACTCAAGGAACATCAAATGTCAGCGCACAGCCGACGGGATTAAAAGCGACGCAGCTCACATTGCGATAGCTTGTCCGCCTACTCCAAGCAATTTGTGTTGGCAGCACCCACTGGCTCTACAGTATCTTATCGCATAGCCATTCGGTCTGCGGAGCGTGCCGCGCGCGCTCCCCCGGCACGTTGGGATAACACAAAAGGAATTCGTCTATGTACCTTATCGGTGACCAGCCTGCCTACGCTGAAAAACTCATTAACTCACTGCAGCGCATTCCCGCCCAGTTGCTTGATGGTCTTGCGCCTTGCGGCGAGCCCATCGAGCTCGATGCCGTCGATGACCTGTACGAGCATATAGGCAACAACCGCATCTATTTACTCAAGAGCGGTTTGCTGCATGCCGAGATAGAACAGAAGCCGATTTTCTATGTTCAGGAAGGTGATCTGATCGGCCTACGCCAGGGTCTGAATACCGCGCCCTGTACCTACAAGAGCGAGGAACCGCTGGTGCTGGTGCCTTTTGATCGGGAGGCGCTATTCAAGCACATTCACAGCAGCAGTAAGCGCCAGGAGCAGTTTACCCAGTACATCCTGGGCCAGGCCGCGCTGATGTCCGATGCGCTGGCGCACAGCCGCCCGCCGGAAGTGCGTCCGGTTACCGGCTTCCAGCACTTTCCTGCCGGGGCTGAATTGATTCGCCAGGGTGACGATGCCGACCATGTCTTCATCATTACCGAAGGCCATGCCGAAGCTTTTGTCGAAGGCATCAAGGTCGGCGATGTGCAAAAAGACGAGATATTCGGCGCCATGGCGCTGTTTACTCGCGAGAAACGTTCAGCCACGGTAAAAGCCAGCGCCCCTACCACTGTAATGATGATTCCCAAGGAACAGTTCCTGGCACTGATGCAAAGCAACCCGCGCATTGCTCATAGCCTGATCGAAAGCATGGCGCGCCGCATCGACCTGATGAACAAGGAACTGACCCATTACAAGCAGGCGATAAAATAATTCGCATTAGCTCTTGACGTGAGAATGAGAATCTATATCATTAGCAACAAGTCGTCGCGAGGCGACTATTGATAGCAGCTTGTTTCTAGCGTTTCAAGCGGTTATCTCCTCATCAGGCTAATCACGGATTAGGCCCGCTCACTGAGCGGGCCATTTTTTTGCCTGACAGACGCTTCAGCGCAGTTCTGCACAGTAATCCTGTTCTGCGGTGGCTGCCGTCACCCAGAAGTAGTCGGCCTGATCGTCGGCCGGCATCTCAGCACTGGCTTCGACCAGCATCACCACCACGGGCGCGCTGTCAGCGGCCCAATGCAGCGGCACCCCCAGATCCTTGCGCACATGAAAACCGCCAGCCAGCAGCATTACCGGAGTAGGCGCAGCTGCCAGCACTTCACTCATGCGCTGGTCACGCCCTTGCTGGATGGCGATCATGGCTGGCACCTGCGCCTCGGGCAGTTGGTTGCAATGTGAATCGCGCATGATCTGCGCTAACTGATCCCGTGCCTGGGCGTCATACACCGCAGCCAGAGGGGCGGGCTCAGCGTAGAGGGCGCGCACCTCGTCAGGGTCCAGATTGGCCGCCAGCATACGCTGCGGCTTTGTAAGCCCCCAACGCACCAGAGGCCCATACAAATCCCAGCCCCAACCGGGGCTCCACTGCAGCCGCTGCTGCAATGCCGCGTCTTCGGCCAAGGGCTGGCCCTGCAGCTCATCCACTGACGCTTGCTGACTGGCATCGAGCATTTCCATGGCTAATGCTGCCTGCGGGCGCCGCGCGTGCAGCTGCTCCAGCAACCAATACTGCAAGCGATGATGATCCGGATTGTCATGCTTCTCGCCGACCAGCACATAAGGCTCGCTGACCAGGCGTTCAAGCAGGTCTGCAGCGGACAACCACTCGCCCGTCTGCGTCTCCAGCACTTGGCCGAGTCGCGGGTGATCAAGCTCACGCGGGCCGACCCATTCGGGCAAGGGCGCTGCTGCCAGCAGTGGCGGCAGCAGCATGACCAGGGTCGCTAACAATGCCTTCATCATCACCTCAGAGAATCACCTCAAATAATCACTAACGGGCAGTCCTGCTGCGGATGCGGCTCGACCCGGACGCTGACCCCGAAGACCGTTTTGATGCGCTCCGCCTGCAGCACTTCCCAGGGGCTACCCAGAGCCGCCATACCGCCACGATCAAGCAACAGAATACGATCAGCATAGCGCGCCGCCAGATTCAGATCGTGCAGAATTACCAGCACCGCCCCGCCCCGCTCGGCCACCAACCGGGCCTGGGCCAAGGTCAATTGCTGGTGGGCAAGATCCAGCGAGGCGGTCGGCTCATCCAGCAGCAAACAGGCGCCCTCCACCTCCCAAACCTGACTCAACACCCTGGCCAAGTGCACGCGCTGCCGCTCGCCGCCAGACAGGGCCAGGTAATTTCGCCCACGCAGATGCGCGACATCCGCCGCCTGCATGGCCAATTCGATTATCTGCAGATCGCGCTCGTGACCACTCTCGTGCGGCAGTCGGCCCATCGCGACCACTTCTTCACAGGCAAAGGGAAAGGCCAGCGTCGAGGACTGCAGCAATACCGCCAGGCGACGCGCGCGCGCATTGGCCGGCCAGTCAGACAGCGCATGGCCCAACAGTTGAACACCACCTGCATCGGCCGGCAGCTCCCCCGTCAGGGTACTCATCAGCGTACTTTTACCCGCCCCGTTGGTGCCCAGCACAGCGAGCACCTCGCCAGCGGCCAGGGTAAAATCGATGCCCTGCAATATCCGGCATCCGCCCCGTGCGCAGGCCAGTTGATCTGCCCGCAGCATCACAGACCTCCCCGGCGCTGGGCGCGCAGCAGCAATATCAGAAAGAACGGCGCGCCAAGCAGCGCGGTCAGAATGCCGATGGGCAGTTCAGCCGGCGCGACGACCAAGCGGGCCACCACATCGGCCAGCAGCAGCAGCCCACCACCCAGCAGCATCGACGCAGGAATTACCCGGCGATGATCAGCCCCCAGCACCAGCCGTACCAGATGCGGTACGACCAGCCCGACAAAACCGATCAGCCCGGCGGCGGCGACGCAGGCGCCGACGCCCAGCGCGGTCAGCAGCACCAGCTCCCGCTTGACCCGCTCGACATCTATTCCCAGATGACGGGCCTCGGACTCACCCAGTAACAGCGCGTTGAGCGCCTTGGCCTGGCGTGGCAGACGCCACCAGACCAGGGCGCAACAGAGCGCCAGCACAGCCACTTTTTCCGCGCTGGCACCGCCCAGACTGCCCATATTCCAGAAGGTCAGTGTGCGCAGCATGGTGTCGTCGGCAATGTAGCTGAGCAAACCGATAAAGGCCCCGCTGATGGCAGCAATGGCAATACCGGCCAGCAACATGCTGGCCACAGATGTGCCCTGGGCGGTCTGCCCGAGTCGATACACGAGCAGCGTGGTCAGCACGCCACCGCCAAATGCGCCGAGCACCGTGGCATAGGGCATCCAGCCGGAGGGCAATCCTGAGAGCAGCCAGCTACCCAGCACAATCATCAGCGCGGCCCCCAGTGCCGCGCCGCTGGACACCCCGATCAAGCCCGGGTCGGCCAAAGGATTGCGAAACAGGCCCTGCATCACCGCACCGGTCAGTGCCAGCGTGGCGCCGACCATAAGGCCCATAAGACTGCGCGGCAGGCGAATATGCTCGATGATCAGCCGCGTCTCGGGAGCCACCTCGGCCAGGCCGACCAGACTGCCAAGCGCCTTTAACGTGTCCAGCGGGTGTATGGCCACGGCGCCAAGCGCCAGCGACAGTAGAAACGCCAGCAGCAGCAATGCCACCAGCAACACGATGATGACCGGACGCAGCCGGTGGGCAAAATGCATTGAATGTCCTTGATGTCTCTGGCCGCGATGGACCCGGCGCCATGGCGATACGGTAGCAGCAATCAGGCGCGTGAAACTACCTGGCAGGATTATCCACTACTGGCCAACCACGGGCGAGGCGGCGATAATCGGCGCATGACTGATAAGCCTGATGTTCCGCCCGTGCCGCTCTGTTCACTGGATAGCCTGCCCGACCCTGGCAGCAAAGGGTTTGTGCACCAAGGCCAGGCGCTGTTTGCGGTACGCCAGGGACAACAGGTATTTGTCTACGAAAACCGCTGCCCGCACCGTGGCATTCCACTGGAATGGGTACCCGACCAGTTTCTCGACAGCTCCGAGCGGCTTATCCAGTGCGCAACGCACGGCGCCCTTTTTCTACCCGAAAGTGGCGAGTGCGTGGCTGGCCCCTGCGCCGGTGCCTTTCTGCAGGCACGCGCCAGTCATATCAGCGACGGTCAGCTGTGGCTGGACTGAGATCAACCGGCAACTGACCCGCTACGTATAACCCGTCAGGGGTCGGCAGCACCGACCAGGCGATGATCTCCACGCCCGCCGCGGCAGCTTGGCGCAGATACTGCCCGTACAGCGGGTCAATCTCGTCCGCTGGTCTGACCCGGCTGATCCCCGAATGCATCACGCAGAACAACAGGCAGGCACGGCGCCCGCTGGCGACCACCTCGATCAACTCCAATAGATGCTTCTGACCGCGCAGACTCACGGCGTCCGGAAAGGCGCCCACACCCTCACCCAGTGCCAGGGTCACACTCTTTACCTCGACCACACAGCCGCCCGTTGCCGGCAGTGGCGTATCACTGAGCAGAAAGTCAAAACGGCTAGTGCCGCCGGGCAAGCGAACTTCGGGCCGCAGCACGGCAAAACCCGCCAAAGGCGCTATCAGATCGGCCTTGAGCGCCGCGGCCACCACTCGGTTGGCCCGCGCACTGTGAATGCAGGCTATCTGCCCAGGCGCTACCTCGACCAACTCCCAGGTGCCCGGCAGCTTGCGCCCGGGCTTGTGTTGAATATCCACCCAGACCCGGCTACCCGGCTCGGCGCAGTTTTTCATTGATCCGGTATTGGGGCAGTGCAGCACCAGTTCACGCCCATCTTCCAGCACAATATCCGCCAGAAAGCGTTTATAACGGCGAAGCAGCACGCCTGGCAATAAGGCCGGATCGAATGGAATCAGCATGCCGGCCACTGTTTCAGGCCAAGCGCCAGCCTTTCGAGTGCCTGCCCCAGACGATCAATTGACGCCGTATAGGCAAAGCGCACATGTTGGTTGGAACGGTAATGGCCGAAATCCAGACCGGGGGTCACGGCAAGGTATTGGCTTTCGATCAGGTGCTGGCACAAGGCATCACTCTGCCCGCCCAGTTGCTGCATATCCGCGTAAAGGTAAAACGCACCCTCAGGCGTTATAGGTATCTGGAAGCCCAGGTCACGCAGCCCCGGCAGCAGAAAATCGCGTCGGGCCTGGAAAGCGTCACGCCGGGCTTCACAGATCTCCCGCGTTTGCTCGGTAAACGCCGCCAGCGCCGCCTGCTGGGCCATGTGCGGCGCACAGATGTACAGGTTCTGCGCCAGCTTCTCCAGCTCCGGAATCGCCGCCTCGGGCGCTACCAGCCAGCCAAGACGCCAGCCGGTCATGCCGAAATACTTGGAGAAGCTGTTCAGTACAAAGGCATCCGGCGCGACCTCCAGTACTGAACTGGCCTCACAGCCATAGGTCAGACCGTGATAGATCTCGTCGACCACCAGATGCCCGCCCAGACGCGCCGTGGTCTCGGCCATGGCCTTTAGCTGCGCCGCGCTCAGCATGGTACCCGTTGGATTGGCTGGCGAGGCAGCGAGTACCGCCGCACAGCGGCTATCCCAATGCTGCTCTATTAATGCGGGCGTCAGTTGATACGCCGACTCGGGCCCCGTCGGCACCAGCCGCGCCCGGGCCTCGACCAGCCGCAGGAAATGCCGGTTGCAGGGGTAGGAAGGATCGGCCATCAGCACTTCCTGGCCAGCCTCCACCAGCAAAGCACTGATCAGCAGCAAGGCCGCAGAGCCGCCCGGCGTGATCACCACCCGGCGCGGGTCCAGATCCACCCCGTAGCGCGATGCATAGAGACCGGCAATGGCTTCACGCAGTGCGGGCAACCCCAGCGCCGGCGTGTAACCGGTACATCCGGCACCCAGTGCGTGCTGGCCCGCCCGGATAATAGGCTCGGGAGTGGCAAAGTCCGGCTCGCCGATTTCCATATGAATCACATCACGGCCGGCTGCCTCCAGCGCCTTGGCACGCGCCAGCACGGCCATCACGTGAAAGGGCTGAATCTCCTGACTTCGGCGTGCCCACTCTGGTTGCCGCATGCTGCTCTCCGCAAAAGTGTTGAATCATACGCGCTTGAGCCCATGACAACAGCCCGTCCAGCCCCTGTAGCACGGGCGATGTTCACCTTCTGGCGGCAAACAGTAGCGCGCTTGGCTATGTTCTGGTAGTTTTGCCCGCTTGCACGCCAGTGGCTGCACCCTCAGGTCATCTAGACGTAGGCCTGACACAGGACGATCGAGCTAATAGTGAGGGGTTCTCATGCCCAGCAATGCCAAAGAAAAAGGTTCTATGTTGATTCGCGGGTTTGCGCCCTACAAGGAAAAGAAAGGCGAAGATTATATGAGCGAGCAACAGCTTGCGCATTTCGCCTCGATCCTCAACGGCTGGAAAAAAGAGCTGATGGAGGAAGTCGACCGCACCGTGCATCATATGCAGGATGAAGCAGCCAACTTCCCCGATCCGGCCGACCGCGCCAGCCAGGAAGAGGAATTCAGCCTGGAACTGCGCGCCCGCGATCGCGAGCGCAAGCTGATCAAGAAGATCGACCAGACGCTGCAGCGCATCGAAGATGATGACTATGGTTTCTGTGATTCATGTGGCGTGGAAATTGGTATTCGCCGCCTGGAAGCTCGCCCGACTGCCACCCTGTGCATCGACTGCAAAACGCTTGCAGAGATCAAGGAAAAGCAGACCGGTAGCTGATTTGCCCGTTCGCTCGGCCCACCTTACTCCGCAACGGCTGACAGGTGCGGCCGAAAGCGAACAGATCTGGCGTTTTTCCAACGCCATTTTTATTCAAGCCAAGGCTGCATAGCCATGTCGGCAACTTCCCCCTACATTGGTCGCTTCGCCCCTACTCCCAGCGGTCATCTGCATTTCGGCTCGTTATTGGCCGCCTTGGCCAGCTACCTGGATGCCCGTGCGCATCAGGGCACCTGGCTGATTCGCATGGAGGATCTTGATCAACCGCGCAACAAACCCGGCGCCGCCGAGCAGATTCTCGCCACCCTGCACGCCTTTGGCCTGGAGCATGACGGCGAGCTGTGGATCCAGAGCGAACGTCAGGCGATATACGCAGCGCAAATCGACGCCTGGCTGGAACAGGGTGTAGCTTACTATTGCGACTGTTCCAGACGTGATCTGGAATCCTATCAGGGCGTATACCCTGGCACCTGCCGCGACCGTGGCCTGCCACCTGCGCCGGACCATGCTGTGCGAGTCATCGTCGGCTCTCTCGCCTACGACTTTACCGACCGGCTTCAGCCAGGCGCTCATGAACCTCAGCACCTGGAGAGCGAGGTCGGGGACTTTGTTATTCGCCGGCGTGACGGCATCGTCGCCTACCAACTGGCCGTGGTCATGGACGATATCGCCCAGGGTGTGACCGACATCGTACGCGGCGCCGATCTGCTGGACTCGACACCCAGGCAATTGCGGCTGTATGACCTGCTCGGCGCGCCACCGCCACGCTATCTGCATATTCCCCTGGTGGTGCGCCAGGAGGGGGAAAAACTCAGCAAGCGCCTGGGCTCGGCCGCACTGGACGTCGCACACGCAAGCGATACCCTCTTCACCGCCCTGGTAGCTCTGCATCAACAACCGCCACAGACGTTGCGCGAAGCGAGCATCCGCGCGCAACTGGACTGGGCGATAGAGCACTGGAATCCGCTGCGCCTGCCTGCCGTCCAGGAGATTCGCCAGGACCAATTACCCCAATACTGAGCAGCGGATCCACCCTGGCGCTTGGCAAGCACTGTCAGGCTGATTAACCTAGTGCATTATTGATCAACGCAGGGCAACATGACCGCCCTGTGCCGGCCCCGCAACATACCCGACCGCCACCTCTACAGTGCTGGCTCGACACGATGGAAGCCCATGTATATCTACCGCCTGGTCCTGCTGCTGGTCATCGGCATTTATCTGTTTTCCCCGGCCATCATGGACTGGTGGATTGAACCTCAGGGTGCCTGGTACCGGCCCTATGTCCTCTGGCTGATCTTGATCATCGCCGGCATACTTCTGCAGAGTCCGAAAGATGCCGACGAGCTTTGAACTGAGTCACCTGCTGCTGATCAGCATTCTGTATCTGCTGACCTTGTTCGGCGTTGCCTGGGTGACCGAAAAAGGCCTGCTCCCGCGTGCGCTCCTGCACCACCCTGCGGTCTATACCCTGTCGCTGGGCGTTTACGCCAGCGCCTGGGCCTTCTATGGCACGGTTGGCCTCGCTTACCAGTATGGCTATGGCTTTCTGACTTATTATCTGGGCATCTGCGGCGCCTTCCTGCTCGCACCTGTGCTGCTCAGCCCGATTCTCAGAATTACTCGCACCTACCAGTTATCCTCCCTGGCCGACCTGTTCGCATTTCGTTTTCGCAGCACGCTGGCGGGCACGCTGACCACGCTGTTCATGCTGATCGGCGTACTGCCGCTGCTGGCGCTGCAGATTCAGGCCGTTGCCGATTCCGTACAGATCCTGACGCAGGAGTCCGGGCAGGACTCCGTGGCACTGGGCTTTTGTGTGCTGATAACGCTGTTTGCCATTCTGTTTGGCGCACGGCATATCTCCACCCGGGAAAAGCACGAGGGGCTGGTGATTGCCATTGCCTTCGAGTCGCTGGTCAAGCTGATTGCCATCGGCATGGTCGGGCTGTATGCGTTGTACGTGGTATTCGACGGGCCACAGGGGCTGGAATCCTGGTTGACCAACAATCAGCAGGCGCTCACCACACTGCATACCCCGCTGCAGGAAGGCCCTTGGCGTACACTGCTGCTGGTGTTCTTTGCCGCGGCTATCGTCATGCCGCACATGTATCACATGGCTTTTACCGAGAATATCAACCCACGCTCGATGGCCGTCGCCAGTTGGGGCCTACCCCTGTTCCTGCTGCTGATCAGTCTTGCCGTTCCGCCGATCCTCTGGGCCGGTTTGCACCTGAACGTGCCGACCAATCCGGAATATTTCACCCTCGGCCTGGGCATGGCGTCGGGGGCCAACTGGTTGACGCTGGTGGCCTTTGTCGGCGGTCTTTCGGCGGCCAGCGGCCTGATTATCGTCGTTACCCTGGCGCTGTCAGGCATGGTGCTCAACCATCTGGTGCTGCCGGTCTATCAGCCCAGCGCCGACAACAACATCTACCGCTGGCTATTGTGGACGCGGCGCACACTGATCGCGGCGATCATCATGGCCAGTTACGGCTTCTATCGCCTGCTGGGTGCCGAACAGGACTTGGCCAATCTGGGCATTGCTTCCTTCGTTGCCACCGTGCAGTTTCTGCCCGGCGCACTATCAGTGCTCTACTGGCCCCAGGCCAACCGGCGCGGGTTTATCGGCGGCCTGATTGCCGGTATGGCAGTCTGGGCTATCACCCTGCTGTTGCCGTTGATCACTGAACTGACGGGCCTGCAACTCTTTGGTCAGGCACTGAGGTTCAATGCCGACACCTGGCATCTGGCGGCGATAGCGTCGCTGGCGGCGAACATCTTCGTCTTCACCTCGGTTTCGCTCTTCACCCAGCGCTCGGTGGAAGAGCGAAGCGCCGCTGAAGCCTGCTCGGTCGATAACGTCAGCCGCCCACAAAGAATGGAGCTACTCGCCAACTCGCCGCAGGAGTTCGCCCAGCAACTGGCCAAGCCGCTGGGCAACAAGACCGCGCAGCAGGAGGTCGAGCAGGCACTGCGCGATCTGCAGCTGCCCTTCGACGAGCGCCGGCCTTATGCGCTGCGGCGTCTGCGCGACCGACTGGAGGCCAATCTGTCCGGCCTGATGGGCCCGGCGGTCGCCCAAGACATTATCGAAACCTTCCTGCCGTTCAAACTGGCGCGCGAAGGCTATGTCACCGAAGACATTCACTTTATCGAGAACCGGCTGGAGGATTATCACTCGCGGCTGACCGGCCTGGCCGCCGAGCTCGACGCGCTGCGCCGCTATCACAGGCAAACCCTGCAGGATTTGCCGATGGGCGTGTGCTCGCTGGCCAAGGACAATGAAATCCTTATGTGGAACCGCGCCATGCAATCCCTCACCGGTATCAGCGCTGATGCAGTGATCGGCTCGCGGCTAGGCGGTCTGCCCGAGCCCTGGAACGAACTGCTGGAGCGCTTTGTTGCCGATCAGGCTGCCCACCTGCACAAGCAACAGTTGGTCAGCAATGGCCATACCCAGTGGCTCAACCTGCACAAGGCGGCGATTGACGAGCCCGGCAACAACGCTTCCAGCGGACTGGTGCTGTTGATCGAAGATCAGACCGAAACACGCATGCTCGAAGACGAACTGATGCACTCCGAGCGTCTCGCGTCGATTGGCCGGCTGGCCGCCGGCGTAGCCCATGAAATCGGCAATCCAGTCACCGGTATTGCCTGTCTGGCGCAGAACCTGCGCGAGGAGTCCGACCAGCCGGAAGCCCGCGAGATGGCTGAACAGGTAATCGAGCAGACCCACCGTATCTCGCGCATCGTGCAGTCTCTGGTCAATTTCGCGCACGTTGGCAGCCGCCACAACAACGCCAACGATGAAGTGGATCTGGCCGCCTGCACCAATGAAGCGATACATTTGTTGTCACTGAACCGACAGGGGCCAGAAGTAATTTATGTTAACCTGTGCCATCTGGACCACATCGCCGCAGGGGATAGCCAACGGCTGGTTCAGGTGCTGATCAACCTGCTGGGCAACGCCCGGGATGCCAGCAGCAACGGTGACCGTATCAGTGTGTCCACCCAGCAAAACGAGCATCAGGTCCTGCTCATGGTCGAGGATCAGGGCAGCGGTATCGACAAGGCGATCATGGACCGGCTGTTCGAGCCCTTCTTCACGACCAAGCAACCAGGGACAGGAACGGGGCTCGGTTTGGCACTGGTCTACTCGATTATCGAAGAGCACTATGGGCAGATCACCGTGGACAGTCCGGTGGATCTCACTCTCAAGCGTGGCACCCGCTTCACCGTTACATTGCCGCGCTACAGCGTTTTGAGCACCGGTGCGAGCGCCTGACCTGAACAAGGTCGCTGCTCCCACCGCACGAGGTAACTATGTCGCACATTCTGGTTGTTGAAGACGAGACGATCATCCGCTCGGCCCTGCGCCGTTTGCTGGAGCGTCATCAGTATCAGGTCAGCGAAGCCGGTTCAGTTGGCGAAGCTGTCGACAACTTTGACCTGAGCAGCTTTGACCTGATCGTCAGCGATCTGCGCCTGCCGGGTGAGCCCGGTACGGAAATGATCCGCAAGGCGCCCGACACTCCGGTGCTGATCATGACCAGCTATGCCAGCCTGCGCTCCGCAGTCGATTCCATGAAGCTTGGCGCCGTCGATTACATCGCCAAACCCTTTGACCATGAGGAAATGCTCCAGGCTGTCGCGCGCATCATCAGCGACAGCCAGGCACGACGCACCCAGGCACCGAGTATTGGTAACGCATCGCCACCAGACATCGGCGCGCCGGCAGAAACGCCGCAGGTTGCCACCGGTAGCGGTCATTCCATGGGCATCATTGGCAACTGCGCGCCCATGCAGACCTTGTTCAAGCGTATCAACAAGGTCGCTCCAACCGACTCTACCGTCCTGATTCAAGGCGAGTCCGGTACCGGCAAGGAACTGGTCGCCCGCGCCCTGCATGAGAATTCCAGACGCGCCAAGGCACCGATGATTTCGGTCAACTGCGCGGCCATCCCCGAAACCCTGATCGAGTCCGAGCTGTTTGGCCACGAAAAAGGGGCCTTTACTGGCGCCACCGCCGGCAGAACCGGCCTGGTCGAGGCGGCCGACGGCGGTACGCTGTTTCTGGATGAGATTGGTGAGCTGCCGCTCGAGGCGCAGGCACGCCTGTTACGCGTATTGCAGGAAGGTGAGATTCGCCGGGTTGGCTCGGTGCAATCGCACAAGGTCAATGTGCGCCTGGTGGCAGCCACGCACAGGGATCTGAAAACCCTGGCCCGCCAGGGCCTGTTTCGCGAAGATCTGTTTTATCGCCTTAACGTGATCGAACTGCGATTGCCCGCTCTACGCGAGCGTGGCGAAGACGTCATGTTGATCGCCCAGGCACTGCTGGCCCGCGCGGGCAGCAAGATGAACCAGCAGGGCATGCACTTTACCCAGGACGCGATGGATGCCATCCGCCTGCATACCTGGCCAGGCAACGTGCGGGAGCTGGAAAACGCCGTAGAGCGAGCGGCCATTCTTTGTGACGAAGATGCTATTACGCCAGATCTGCTGGGTATTGAACTGGATCTTGAGCATGAACGCGCCTCCCAGGCAGCCAATGCGCTGGAAACCATGCAGCACTCTGACAGCATGAGCAATGAGCCTACCGAAGATCTGTCGCTGGAAGATTACTTCCAGCATTTCGTTCTTGAGCATCAGGAACACATGACCGAAACCGAACTGGCCAACAAGCTGGGAATCAGCCGCAAATGCCTGTGGGAACGGCGCCAGCGCCTGGGAATCCCGCGCAAGAAGACGGCCAATTCCTGATCTGCCCGGCAGCATCAAATCCGCGCAGTAGACGCGGCGCTGCCGAAATAAGACAAAGTGTTACCTGTTACCCCCACGCTCATCGCAACAACTGTTACCCCGAATGTCCGACCCGTAACACTTCATCGGGTTGATAGGTAACGAATCGGTCAGGGCAATCCCGACCGTCAAAACCCGAAAAACACCAACCCATTGTTTTTAAACAACTTTTAAAAGTTGGCATGGCAAGTGCTTTATATCTCGTACAAGAACAATAAAAACCAAGCAAACATAATAAAAATAAGATCTGACTACACACACAATAAAAATAAAACGTGCGAGTCGTAGCAAACTGATTTTTTTGGAGAATGTGCCTCCACTCTGCGAACAGGATGTTCGATTGGACAGAGAACAATAAAAGTTGCCTAAGCAACCCGACAGTCCAATGCCAATGATGGGCCTGAGCAGGAAATAAGCTTCCAAAGCAATCCGTTTGTTTTTGGATAACCCGGGATGGGTTGGTCATAGGGCGACACTGTCGCCTCTGCCAAACAACAAAATGCTCTTGATAATAAAAATAAAAAAACTATTAGGGGGAGTGATCTACTCCCCTTGAGCCTTACCCCCCCTCTGCAAGCCCCCTCTAAAACGTTGATATCCGCTTATAATTCAATTTCTGCGTCAATCAGGCTAGAATGCCCTTCATTCAAGTCAGGCAATCGGCTGCCATAAGCAAAGGCGCTGCACCCAGCGATCTGCTCTTCAGTGATTTTTCCCTGACATTAATGCTACTTTCAGCGTATCTACACTGCGACTGGAAAAGCCGGTGGAAAGCCTGACCCTATGATTCGCAAGCTGTTCAAAAAACTTCCTACTCCCTTTGGCCGTGCGGCCCACAGGCGGACTACGCCTTCGGTTATCCCTGCCAGCCAGCATAATCTGCGCCGTGAGCGCATGAGCAAGAACGCGGTCAACGTGGTCGAGCGCCTGCAGCAAGCCGGCTACCAGGCCTTCGTCGTGGGCGGATGCGTGCGCGACTCGCTGCTGGACATGACGCCCAAAGATTTTGATGTTGCCACCAGCGCGACGCCGGAGCAGGTACGCGCGACCTTCCGCAACGCAAGGCTAATTGGCCGGCGCTTCAAACTGGTCCATGTGCATTTCGGCCGTGAAATCATTGAAGTTGCGACCTTCCGCGCCAGCCATGCTGACGACGCCACCACCGGTGAAGCACAAGGTGATGAGAAATCTCGTCAGAGCGAGTCCGGTCGGCTGCTGCGTGATAACGTCTACGGCAGCTTTGAAGATGATGCCCAGCGTCGCGACTTCACTATCAATGCGCTCTATTACGATGTCAGCAGCGGGCATATTCATGATTATGCCAACGGTATGCATGATATCCGCGAGCGCCAGATACGGCTGATCGGCGACCCGCAGCAACGCTATCAGGAAGACCCGGTGCGCATGCTCCGAGCGGTACGCTTTGCCGCCAAGCTGGATTTCGAGATTGAACAGCACTCCGCCGCGCCGATACCCGACATGGCCGAACTGCTGTTCGACATTCCGCCAGCGCGGCTGTTTGACGAGTCGCTGAAATTGCTCATGAGCGGCCAGGGCGTGAAAACCTTCGACCTGCTGCACTACTACTACCTGTTCGAACCGCTGTTTCCGGATACCGAAGAAGCCATCGAACAGAACCCCGACTACAGCCTGGCGCTGATTCGCCAGGCTTTGGCCAATACCGATGATCGGATCCGTGAAGGCCGTCCGGTAACACCCGCATTTCTGTTCGCCGCGCTCTTGTGGCCGGCACTTGGGCCACGCATCAAGGCCTTGGAAGATCAAGGCATACCGACCATTCCAGCGCAGCAGCAGGCGGCCCAGGATCTGATCACCGAGCAATGTCAGCACATTGCCATTCCCAAGCGCTTCAGCGTGCCGCTGCGCGAGATCTGGGACATGCAGCCGCGGCTGGAAAGACGCAGCGGCCGGCGCGCCGATCTGCTGCTTGAGCATCCGCGCTTTCGCGCCGCCTATGATTTCCTGCTACTGCGTGAAAGCGCCGGCGAAGAAACCGATGGGCTGGGTCGCTGGTGGACGCGTTATCAGGAAGTGGGCGACGATCAGCGGCGCAAGATGATTGCCGAACTGGGCGACAAGGCCTCCGGCCCCAAGCGGTCGCGCAACAAGCGCAAGCGCAAACCCAGGACTACCGCAGACTCATGAGCGTGCGCTGCTACATCGGCCTGGGTAGCAATCAAGCTGATCCGGCCGAGCAGCTCCGCCGCGCCTGCCGCGCGATCGCCGAGCTACCGGAGACCCAACTGACGGCCTGCTCGCAACTCTACAGCAGCGCCCCCATGGGCCCGCAGGATCAGCCCTCCTACGTCAACGCGGTGGCCATGCTCAGTACGGATCTGGATGCGCTGAGCCTGCTGGATGCACTGCAAGCGATCGAGCAACAGCAGGGCCGGCAGCGCAAAGCCGAACGCTGGGGGCCGCGCACGCTGGATCTGGATATCCTGCTTTACGGTGACCAGCAGATCCAGCATCCCCGCCTGCAAGTGCCGCATTATCATATGCATGCACGGGCCTTCGTGCTTTATCCTCTGGCGGAGTTGACCCCGGACCTGATCCTGCCCGACGGGACGGCGCTGCAGTCCTGGTTGAAAAAATGCCCGCCAGAGGGCCTGACACCCCTTGCCGACCAGCTCGCACAAGGGTAAAAGATGACTCGCAATCGTACACTCAGGCTTCAGGGCTATACTGACTTCCAAGTGGATGGATCCCTGAGCCATAAAGGTTCGCGCTGTGACACGCTCCAGCCGATACCCCAATACACGACGCCTCTCCGAGGCCGCACCTGTGGAATCTGCCATGCCTGATGTAACCCTGACAACGCTGAACAAGCTCAAGCAGAGCGGCGAAAAGATCACTTGCCTGACGTCCTATGACGCGACCTTTGCCAAGCTGGTAAATGAAGCCGGCGTGGAGGTCATTCTGGTTGGTGATTCGCTGGGTATGGTGCTCCAGGGTCACGACAGCACCCTGCCGGTTACTGTCGATGACATGGCCTACCATACCCGCGCGGTAAAACGCGGTAACAGCAGCGCCTTCCTCATGGCCGACCTGCCCTTCATGTCCTATGCCACGGTGGAGCAGGCGCTGCGCAGCAGCGCGGTGCTGATGCAGGCCGGCGCTCATATGGTCAAATTGGAAGGCGCAGGCTGGCTGGCGGACACTATCCGCGCGCTGGCCAATAATGGCGTACCCGTATGCGCGCACATGGGCCTCACCCCGCAGGCGGTCAATCTGCTTGGCGGCTACAAGGTTCAGGGCCGCCTGGATGCCCAGGCCCAGGCAATGATCGAAGACGCCAAGGCTCTGGAAGCGGCCGGCGCCAGCATGCTGTTACTGGAGTGCGTACCCAGCACCCTGGCTAATGCCATCACCCAAGCCGTGGCGGTGCCGGTCATCGGCATTGGCGCCGGCAGTGGTACCGACGGCCAGGTACTGGTAGTGCATGACATGCTGGGCCTGACCCGCGGCCATCGCCAGCCCCGTTTTGTAAAAAACTTCATGCTGGATCAGCAGGACGTACCGGCAGCTCTGCGTGCCTACGTCGATGCGGTCAAGCGCGTCGAGTTCCCTGCCGCCGAGAACGAGTTCTGAGCACATGAACACCCTGCATAGCATTGCGCAATTACGCGCCGCATTGAGTCGTGCCCGCCTGGACGGCAAGCGTATCGGCCTGGTGCCCACCATGGGCAACCTGCACGCTGGCCACATTACGCTGGTGGAAAAAGCCCGGCAGCGCACTGATTTCGTGGTTGTCAGTATTTTCGTCAATCCGCTGCAGTTCGCCGCAGGGGAAGACCTGGATAGCTACCCGCGTACTCTGGAAGCCGATCAGCGCAAGGTGCTGGATGCTGGCGCGCACCTGGTGTTTGCGCCGAACGTCAATGAAATGTACCCCCACGGCATGGAAGGGCATACCCGGATCAGCGTGCCGGTCGTGTCCGAGGGGCTCTGCGGTGCCAGCCGCCCCGGCCACTTCGAGGGCGTGGCGACCGTCGTCAGCAAATTGCTGAATATCGTTCAGCCGGATCTGGCGGTATTTGGCCAGAAGGACTTTCAGCAGTTGGCGGTGATTCGCAAGATGGCCCAGGACCTGTGCCTGCCCGTGCAGATCATGGGCGAGCCGACCGTACGTGCCGCGGATGGGCTAGCCCTTTCCTCGCGTAATGGCTACCTCAGCGAAGCCGAGCGGCAGACGGCGCCGGTGCTGTATAGAACGCTGCAAGCCATCGCCCACGACATCCAGTCTGGACAGCGCGACTTTGCCAATATTATCGAGCGCGCCCGCCAGCAACTGGAAGCCGCCGGGTTGCGCGCCGACTATCTGGACCTACGCGATGCTGTCAGCCTCAAGCCAGTAACCGAGCAAACAACCGACATGGTCGTCCTGGCCGCCGCCTATCTGGGTAAAACCCGCCTCATCGATAACCTGCATTTCGCCGTCAACTAGGCGAACCCGGCGACTTCTTCGCCACTCCAGCCGTATTTACCTACAGCGGACATCCCCAGGATGTCCGGCTGATGGGGCCTGCACGGCTATCAGACCAAAGAAGGGTTGAATTGCCTGGCGTATTCATCGACGCTTGGGACAGAGATATTCAGGCCATGCCAGACAAAAACAAGAGGACCCTTAGCCATGTACAAGATTGAGAACCACAAGGTATCGGATGTTGCGCGCATCGACTCGCACCTGGATGAGGCCGGTTACCACCGACTTTACAAGCAGTCTCTGGAAGAGCCGGATACCTTCTGGGCCGAGCAGGCCACGCGTTTTCTGACCTGGGACAAACCCTGGAGCAAGGTACACGAAAGCGACATGAGCAAGGGTGAGGCTGCCTGGTTTATCGACGGCAAGCTGAACGTCAGTGTCAATTGCATCGACCGCCACCTGGAAAAGCGCGGCGACCAGACCGCCATTATCTGGGAAGGCGATGAGCCTAGCGATTCAAAGAACATCAGCTACCGTGAGCTGCATGAACACGTCTGCCGTCTGGCCAACGTGCTGCGCGCCCGGGGCGTAAAAAAAGGCGACCGGGTCTGCCTGTATATGCCGATGATCCCGGAAGCCGCCTACGCCATGCTCGCCTGTTCGCGTATTGGTGCGGTGCATTCGGTGGTTTTCGGCGGCTTTTCGTCCGACGCGCTGCGTGACCGCATCAACGACTCCGATTGCCAGGCCGTCATCACCGCCGACGAAGGCGTGCGCGGCGGCAAGCGCGTACCGCTGAAGCAGAGCGTCGAGAAAGCCCTAAAAGAATGCCCCAACGTACACACGGTGGTTACCGTCAAACGTACCGGCGCGGATGTGGAATGGCACGAGCATCGGGACGTGTGGTACCACGAGGCCTGCGCCGCGGTCAGCACCGATTGCCCACCGGAAGCCATGGACAGTGAAGACCCGCTGTTCATCCTCTACACCTCCGGCTCCACCGGCAAGCCCAAGGGTGTGCTGCACACCACCGGTGGTTATTTGCTCAGCTCGGCAATGACCCACCACTATGTCTTCGACTATCACGAGGGCGAGGTGTACTGGTGCACCGCCGATGTTGGCTGGATCACCGGCCACTCCTATATCGTCTACGGCCCGCTGTGCAATGGCGCCACCACGTTGATGTTCGAAGGCGTGCCAACCTACCCCGATGCCTCGCGCTGCTGGGATATCGTCGACAAGCACAAGGTCAACATTTTCTATACCGCGCCTACCGCCATCCGCGCGCTGATGGCCCAGGGCGACGAGCTGGTCACCAAGACCTCGCGCGCCAGCCTGCGGCTGCTCGGTAGCGTTGGCGAACCGATCAACCCGGAAGCCTGGGAGTGGTATTACCACGTGGTTGGCGAAATGCGCTGCCCGATCGTGGACACCTGGTGGCAGACTGAAACCGGTTCCATCCTGATTACGCCGCTGCCCGGCGCCACCGACCTGAAACCCGGTTCGGCCACCCGCCCGTTCTTTGGCGTCGAGCCGGCGCTGGTAGATCCGGAAGGCAACGAGCTGGAGGGCGTGGCCAGTGGCAACCTGATCATCAAACGCTCCTGGCCGAGCCAGATTCGTACGGTATACGGCGATCACCAGCGCCTGATCGATACCTACTTCAGCACCTACAAGGACGTGTATTTTACCGGCGATGGCGCGCGCCGTGACGAGGATGGCTACTACTGGATCACCGGCCGGGTTGACGACGTGCTGAACGTCTCCGGGCACCGCATCGGCACCGCCGAAGTGGAGAGCGCATTGGTGCTGCATGACTCGGTAGCCGAAGCCGCCGTGGTCGGATGCCCGCATGACATCAAGGGCCAGTGCATCTATGCCTATGTGATGCCCATGCGCGGCATTACCCCCAGTGACGAGCTGATCAAGGAGCTCAAGGCCTACGTGGCGGAACAGGTTGGCTCCTTTGCCAAACCGGATTTCGTGCAATGGACACCCGGCCTACCGAAGACCCGCTCGGGCAAGATCATGCGCCGCATTCTGCGCAAGATCGCCTGCGATGAACTGGATACCATCGGCGATACCTCCACGCTGGCCGATCCAGCCGTGGTAGACGAGCTGGTAGCGAACCGGTTGAATCGCGCCTGAGACAACTTGTCCTGATCTGACCAGCCCTCTATGCTGTTGCCTTTGGCAAACCGCATAGAGGGCTTTTTCATGCAAGACGTAGTGATCGTTGCTGCCACCCGTACCGCCATTGGCAGCTTTGCCGGGCAGTTCGCCACTATTCCCGCGCACGAACTGGGCGCCACGGTGATCCGCGCCTTGCTGGAAAAAACCGGCATTGACCCCGCCAGCGTCGATGAAGTGATTCTCGGCCAGGTACTCACCGCAGGCTGCGGCCAGAATCCCGCCCGTCAGGCGGCTATCCACGGTGGCCTGCCCTTCTCGGTGCCGGCCCTGAATCTGAACAAGGTCTGTGGCTCCGGGCTCAAGGCGCTGCACCTGGGTGCTCAGGCGATCCGCTGCGGCGACGCCGAGATCATTATAGCTGGCGGCCAGGAATCCATGAGTCTGTCACCCCACCTGCTACCCACCTCGCGCACCGGCCAACGCATGGGCCACGGCAAGGTGATCGACAGCATGATCCACGATGGCCTGTGGGATGCATTCAACGACTACCACATGGGCATCACCGCCGAGAATCTGGTCGACAAGTATCAGATCAGCCGCGAAGAGCAGG
Source organism: uncultured Pseudomonadaceae bacterium (assembly GCA_963974865.1). Taxonomy (GTDB): domain Bacteria; phylum Pseudomonadota; class Gammaproteobacteria; order Pseudomonadales; family Pseudomonadaceae; genus Halopseudomonas. The sequence goes on from CAXBEU010000032.1 coordinate 29,616, forward strand.
ATGCCTTCTCCGCCGCATCCCAGCAAAAAGCCGTAGCTGCCCAGGAAGCGGGCTATTTTGATGCGGAAATCACCCCGGTCAATGTCGCCCAACGCAAGGGTGATGCGCTGCAGATCAGCAAGGACGAGCAACCGCGCGCCGGCACCACCGCCGAATCACTCGGCCGGTTGCGTGGCGCCTTCAAGAAAGACGGCAGCGTGACCGCAGGCAATGCCTCCAGCCTGAACGACGGCGCCGCGGCCGTAATGCTGATGAGTGCTGACAAGGCCAAGGCCCTGGGCCTGCCGGTGCTGGCAAAAATCGCCGCCTATGCCAATGCGGGCGTAGACCCGGCGATCATGGGTATCGCACCGGTCTCGGCAACCCAGCGCTGCCTGAGCAAGGCCGGCTGGCAGATCAGCGATCTGGATCTGATCGAGGCCAATGAGGCGTTCGCAGCCCAGGCCCTGGCGGTTGGCAAGGAACTCAAGTGGGATGCGAGCAAGGTCAATGTCAACGGTGGCGCCATTGCCCTGGGCCACCCGATTGGCGCGTCCGGGTGCCGAGTCCTGGTTACCCTGCTGCATGAAATGCTTCGCCGCGATGCGAAGAAAGGGCTAGCCACGCTATGTATCGGCGGCGGCCAAGGGGTCGCACTGGCGCTGGAGCGCAGCTAACCGCCTTAGCTCTACTCGTTACTCCCCTACTGCGGCGGCGTCCGCCGCAGCAGGGTCAGGCAACACCTCACCACCATCCATCGTGGTCAGATACACCTGCCAGATCTGCCGGGTACGCTGGCGCGTTTCCTCCAGCAGACACTGGTTATGCATGGCCCCGCGGATGCTGCCATCGGCCCACAGGCTATACACAGCCGCGCAGTGGGCATTGCGAAAACGCTCCCAACTATCCTGGGCCATGTCCATGGCTGCAACAGCCTCCGGCAACTCGGCATGCTGCTCTCGTGCGGCGTTGAGGTAGTGCTGTAACTGTTCCTCGGCGGTCTGACTCTGGGCATGCAGACAGCGGTTGATTTCGATGGTCGTCATCGCCTCGGCGCACTGATCAGCCGCGCCGGCTGGCTGTTCTGCCTGGTCGGCGCAGGCGCTGAGCGGCAGACAAATCAGCCATAACCAGCTAGTGGCTGCACGGCGCAGGCGTGCCGCCACTGGTACTGAATGGCGTCGCGAGGGCGCAGCGGTTGATCCTGCTCTCATGTTCTGTCTCCTTTTATTAACGGGACTCCTCAAGCCGAACGCCGCCAGCGCGGCGGGTAGACCCACCAACTGGCGAGCACCAACATCGCGAAAAGACTGTAGGCGGCAATGAACACCCAGTCGGGGGCGTCGTAATACAGCAGTTGCTGGAACCAGTATTCGATAAAACCACCCGCATAGGTGGCATTGCCGGCCTGGGCGCGCAGCCACATCTCCAGCGTAGTCAGTGGGCAGACAATACCCAGCCAGGCCTCGGCCACCACCACCAGAATGGTAGCCAGGTGGCCGAGCCGGAACCAGGGATTATTCACCCAGCGCCAGCCACGCAGGTTGCCGATCACCACCAGTAATAGCCCGGCGACAACAAATATCACCAGCGTCAGATGCAGTGTCAGCACCAGATTGGCCAGCCCTTGATAAACGAATGCGCTGGACACCTCAGAGCCCCGGCAGTTGCCCGGTGCGCGCTTGCGCATCCAGCAATTGCTTTTCGAAGGCCTCGCGCAGCAGCAGCGCAATTGGCGAGGCAAGACACAGGCCAAGGAAATCGGCGTTATAACCCTTGCTGTGCCAGTAGCGGAAAATATCATCCACGACCGGGAATGGCTGATGCGTGGGAATCACCTGCATAGCATCACCCTCCTCCAAAAAACCTGGCTGCAGTACCCGAGCATAGGCGCCACCCCGACAGGCCTTGACGAATTCCTTGACGAACCCCGGATAGCCTACCCGCGCGGCCAGTACCGCACAGGGCACGCGCGGCGCGGTAATTTCCAGCAGTAAATCGCCCACCTGCAGCCGATCCCCCACGCGCGCCTCCGGCCACCAATGGCTGATGGTCAGGTTCTCACCAAAAAAACCCGGCTCAATGTCGCGCTGCAATTGCGCTGTCCACCAGTCCATATCCACCTGGCTATACAGATACAGCGCCTGATCCGGCCCGCCGTGATAGCGCCTATTGATGATCTCATCACCCGGCACACCCTGCGCATCGATCAATACCGGCCCGCCTAAAGGCTCCTTGAACAGTCCGGTATGCTGCTGCCGGGCGCCCACCTGGAGGGTGCGCCGCCGCGCCGCATTGATGGAAAGAACGCGCGGGGACTGGCTGCAATGAGCTTCACTGGGCATAAAAGAACCTGATTCAACGTTGGGTCTACATCCACGCCAAACCTCATTAGCGTGGAGGGAATAGCTCCATGCTGAGCGTGACTCAGTGCTCAAGGCAAGCACTTTTCAGCCTTGCTTCGGCTCGTCCTTGGCCTGGCTGCTGCCTTGCCAGGGCCAACTGCCGGTCAGCTCGACCTCCAGCGTAAAGCTGAGGAAAGTGCGTACCAGTACAATCAGCGCCAGCACCCCGACCGACTCGAAGGTCAGGTCGATCGCCACGGTCAGAATGATGTCAGCGGCGATCAGAAATTCCAGCCCGAGCAATATCCCCCGGCCCAGCCGCTGGCGCACCTCGCGGAATACGCGCTCCGCGTTGTAGCCTTGAATGGCATGCACCCCCGCTACTGCAATGGAATACAGCGCGGTCAGCGCAATGATCCCCAACCCGAGCAATTCGGTGATGGCTACCGTCCACTCTGCCACCTGAATGACCCAATCTCCCACACTGCCTCCTGAGCCGAGTCACATCGGCGTTCGCTATACCTGCCATAATGTCTGCAACGTCATCGTGACCGACAGCGTCGCTGAAAGTTGCATCCGCACCAGTCTAGCTTACTGCCTCAGGGAACTTGCGGACGCCCTCGCAGCCTGAGATAGATGAGAAATGGACCGTACAGAAGGATATAAGTCATGACCGCTGAGCTTCAGCCGTCTGCCTCAGGGCAGCCCGTCTTTGTCATAGACGGCGCACGAACGCCCTTTCTGAAGGCCGGGTCGCGTCGCGGACCCTTTACGCCAGTGGACCTGGCTGTGCAGTGCGGTCGCCCTTTGCTGCTACGCCAGCCTTTTGCGCCGCAGGATTTCGATCAGGTCATCCTCGGTTGCGTGAATGTGATAGCCGAAGAGATGAATCCCGCGCGCGTTGCCGCATTACGCCTGGGCATGGGTGAGGCCATGCCGGCCTACACCGTGCAGATCAACTGCGGCTCGGGCATGCAATCGATTGATACCGCCGCGCAGTACATCCGCAATGGCAGCTCCGATCTGATTCTGGCCGGCGGCACCGAAGCGCTGAGCCATTCTCCGCTGCTCTTTTCCGAACCCGCCGCCAAATGGTTTGCGCAGTTGCAGGGCGCGCGCAATCTGCCGGCCAAACTGGCCGCGATGCTGCGCTTCAACCCCAGCTTCATGAAACCGGAGGTGGGATTGGTCAAGGGCCTGACCGATCCGATTGTTGACCTGAGCATGGGCCAGACCGCAGAACTCCTTGCCCATCTATTCAATATCAGCCGCGAGCGGGCTGACGAGTATGCCCTCAGTAGCCACCAGCGGCTTGCCCACGCGCAGGAACAGGGCTGGCTGGATAACGAGGTAGTGGCGGCAATAACGCCCCAGGGTGACATCCTCAAGGCCGACAATGGCGTCAGGCCCGATAACAGCCTGGAAGCCCTGACCAAACTCAAGCCGGTGTTCGAGCGCCCCTATGGCAAAGTGACTGCTGGCAACAGCTCGCAGGTGACCGATGGCGCCTCCTGGGTGATTCTGGCCTCCGCCCAGGCGGTCACCCAGTACAACCTCAAGCCGCGCGCAGTGATTGTCGACAGTCATTGGGCCGCGCTGGACCCTCAGATCATGGGCCTGGGCCCGGTGCTCGCCGGTACCGCTTTGCTCAAACGCCATCATTACAGCATGCAGGACATCGACCTCTGGGAGCTCAATGAAGCCTTCGCGGCCCAGGTGCTGGCCTGCCAGGCCGCCTGGGACGATGCCGATTTCAGCCGCCGCGTACTCGGTCTGGAACGGCCGCTGGGGCGGATTGATCACAGACGCCTGAATATCGACGGCGGCGGCATCAGCCTCGGCCATCCGGTGGCCGCCAGCGGCAATCGCATTGTGCTGCATCTGATCAACGCGCTGCACCGCAATGGCCTCAAGCGCGGTATCGCCACCGAATGCATCGGCGGCGGCCAGGCTGGTGCCATGCTGATCGAAACTGCCTAGGAGCCCGACCATGACAGGACCCGTCTACAGCGCACTGAAAGACCGTCGTATGGAACTTGGCCCCTTCGTCAATACCACACAGTTGCTGCACCGCTCGGCGATTCACAAGCGCTGGAACCACTGGCACCTGGCGCGCGACGCCGGCGATGTGGCCTGGCTGCTGCTGGACAAGGCCGGCGCCAGCGCCAATGTGTTGTCCGAAGAAGTGCTGCGCGAACTCGGCGAGGTGATCGAGAGTCTGCAGGACGAAATGCCGCGCGCTCTGGTGATCCGTTCGGCCAAACCGAGCAGCTTTTGCGTCGGTGCGGATATCAGCGAATTCCGCCAGTTGCACAACGAGCGCGATGTGATCAACAAGCTCAGCGACGCGCATATTCTGATTCAGCAACTGGCCGACCTGCCCTGCCCAACCATTGCCGTTATCCATGGCGCAGCACTGGGCGGCGGCCTGGAGCTGGCACTGTGTTGCGATTACCGCCTGGCGATACCCGGCGCCAGTTTCGGCTTGCCGGAAATCCTGCTCGGCCTGCATCCCGGCCTCGGCGGCACCGCGCGGCTACCGGCGCTGATCCCGCCGCTGGATGCCATGCAGATGATGCTGACCGGCAAGAATACCTATGACCGCAAGGCGCTGAGCCTCGGCTTGATCGATCGCCTGGTGGAAGAGCGCCATTTGCAGGGCGCACTGGATGATGCGATCAACGGCAAGCTGCCGCAGAGGCGCAGTGACTGGCGAGCGCAGCCCTTCCTGTACGGCTGGGTTCGCCGGCTGGTCGGCCGGCGCATGCGCGCTGAAGCAGCCAAGCAGGCACCACCACAGCATTACCCTGCCCCTGAAGCGCTCATCAGCCTGTGGGAAAAGCACGCAGGCAATCCCGGCAACATGCTGCACGCGGAGCTGTTGTCCTTTTCCAAACTGCTGAACACCCAGGCATCGCGCAATCTGGTGCGGGTGTTCTTCATGCGCGAGAAACTCAAGGAACAGGGCAAATCAAAAAGCCTGTCCAGCGATGCGATCAAGCATCTGCATGTGATCGGCGCGGGTTCGATGGGGGGCGATATTGCCGGCTGGGCCGCGCTGCAAGGTCTGCGCGTCAGCCTGCATGACACCCAGCCCGGCTCCATTGCCAAGGCCATCGGCAACGCGGCCAAACTCTGCCAGGCCAAGCACCTGTCCAGCAGCGAGACGCGCGACGTATTGGACCGGCTGATCCCCGACCCGGACAACAGCGGCGTCGAACAGGCCGATCTGGTATTGGAGGCGGTGCCTGAAGACCTTGAACTGAAACTGAAGATCCACAGCGCTGTTGAGCCACGCCTCAAGGCCGGCGCCATACTGGCGACCAACACCTCGAGCATCATGCTTGAAGACCTGCGCGGTGAGCTGTCGGACCCAACGCGTCTGGTGGGCATTCACTTCTTCAACCCGGTGGCGAAAATGCAACTGGTCGAAGTGGTTCATCACTCGGTGATCAATGCGACCATCTTTCGCCGCGCCCGGCAGTTTGTCGATCAGATTGGCAAGCTTCCGGTGCCCGTCGCCAGCGCTCCAGGCTTTCTGGTCAACCGCGCACTCACACCTTATCTGGTCGAAGCCATCTGCCTGCTGGATGAAGGTGTGCCCGCCGAAGCCATCGACCAGGTCGCGATCAACTTTGGCATGCCCATGGGCCCAATCGAACTGGCCGATCAGGTCGGGCTGGATGTGTGCCTGGGCGTGGCTGATATGCTTCGCGAGCGGGTCAATCCGCATCAACCGGAAGCACCGCAGTGGCTGCGCACCAAAGTGGAAAAGGGCCATCTGGGCCGCAAGAGCGGCAAAGGCCTGTATACCTGGAAGGACGGCAAACCGAAAAAGCGTAGCCCACGCAAACCGGCACCGACAGATACCCTTGATCGGCTGATCCTGCCCATGCTCAACGCCTGCATAGCCTGCTTGCGAGAAGAAGTGGTGGCTGATGCCGACCTGCTCGACGGCGCGATGATCTTTGCCACCGGCTTTGCGCCCTTCACCGGCGGGCCTATGCATTACGCTGCGCAGCGCGGGGTAGGCGAGGTTGTCAAACGCCTGCGCGATCTGGAAGAGGACCACGGCGAACGCTTCAGCCCCGATCCTGGCTGGAGCCAGGGCTTGCTGGACCCGCCTGCGGCTGAGTAATGGTACAGGCCACGGCCTGATCTGGGCCTGCCCGGCAACACCCGGCGAGCAGGCCGACCTATTGCAGATAAATGAGGTCCCATGTCCACCAGCCCCACCCTGATGAGCGACTGCGAGCAACTGGTCGACATCCTGATCGAACGACTTGAGCGACGCATTGTGGTAGGGCTGCCGCTAGGCCTGGGCAAGGCCAATCACCTGGTCAATAGCCTGTACCGCAGGGCAAAAGCCGATTCTTCCATCTCCCTGACGATTTTCACCGCCCTGACGCTGGAGGCGCCTGCGGCGGACAGCGAACTGGAAGCGCGGTTTCTGCAGCCCCTGGCAGAGCGCCTGTTCGATGCCTATCCGGCGCTGGAATACGCGCAGGATATACGCAGTGGCGCCTTGCCGGAGAATATCCGCGTTGTGGACTTTTTCCTGCAGCCGGGCCAATGGCTGACGGCGCCGCTGGCGCAGCAGAACTATACCTCGCTGAATTACACCCATGCGCTGGATACGCTGATCCGTGAAGAGGTCAATCTGATTCTGCAACTGGTCAGCCCACTTGAGCAGGAGGCCGGACCGGCGCAGCGCTACAGCCTCAGCTGCAATCCGGATATCAGCGCCGACCTGCTTGACCGGCGGCGCAGCGGCACCATGCAGATCATCAGCGTTGGCCAGGTCAACCGGGCGCTGCCGTTCATGCGCGGCGATGCCGACCGGCCAGCCAGTGATTTCGACTTTATCCTAGCGGGGGACGCCTTCGAGTTTCCGCTGTTTTCGCCGCCCAACAAACCGGCAAGTCTGAACGACTACGCTATCGGGCTGCAGGTCGCACGGCTGATTCCCGACGCGGGCAGCTTGCAGATCGGCATTGGCTCGATCGGCGATGCCATCACCCATAGCCTGCTGCTGCGCCAGCAGCAAAATCCTCTTTTTCAACAACTGAGCGCGGCGTTGGACGGGGCTCGGCCGACGCCAGAAGATACACACATCGCGCCCTTCGAAGAGGGTGTGTACGGCGTAACCGAAATGCTTGTGGAAGGTTTTCTGGAGTTGATCCGGAGCGGCATCATGAAGCGCGAGGTTGATGGCGCGGTGGTGCATGCTGGGTTCTTTATCGGCAGCCCGGTGTTTCACCAGCGCTTGGCCGAGATGCCCGCCGCGCAACGCGACAAGATCGCCATGATGCCGGTGTCCTTCACCAATCAGCTATACGGTGACGAAGCGCAGAAACGCCAGGCGCGCTGCGGGGCTCGTTTCGTCAATAGCGCGATCATGGTCACCTTGGGCGGCGCGGTGGTGTCCGATGGTCTGGCGGACAACAAAGTGATCAGCGGCGTTGGTGGGCAATACAACTTTGTCGCCCAGGCCTTTGCGCTGGAAGGCGCAAGGTCGATCATCACCCTGGAGGCCACCCGCACTCGCAAGGGCAAAACCCTGTCGAATATCTGCTGGGAGTACCCGCACACCACCATACCCAGGCATTTGCGCGATATTGTTATAACTGAATATGGCATGGCAGATCTGCGTGACAAGAGCGATGCCCAGGTCATTGCCGCGCTGCTGAATATCTGCGATTCGGCTTTTCAACCCGCACTGCTGGAGCAGGCAAAAAAAGCCGGCAAGCTTCCGGACGATTATCAGATCGCCGAGTCCTATCGCGATAACACTCCAGAGCGCATCGCCCAAACACTGCAGCCGGCGTTTAATGCCGGCCATTTGCCGAGCTTTCCGCTGGGTAGCGGTATGACAGCCGAAGAGGAGCATCTAGCCGGTGCGCTATCGATCCTCTCCCCCATCGCGGGAGACCTGAAGGCGATGCTCAGCGTGGCATTGAAGAGTATTGGCTACCGTCCCAACCCGGCGGATCTGGGTGCCCTGGAACGTATGCGACTGGCAGCCCCGAGCAGTTTCAAAGAGCGGATTTATCGCGCTCTGTTGCTCGGCGCAATGGCCAGCCGCTCGCCTGCCGAGCAATAAACGCTTTGACCCGGACGGGTGATGGGTAGGTCCAACGCGCTGTGGTTTACTCGGCAGACAAGACCTATTCACTGCCGACTGCGTGCGCCCCATGTCTGCCCAGGAACAAGAAATACCCGTACAGGAACAGCTCGCTCATGTCATCGACTGTCGATGGCTGCTGGCGCTCTATGCCGTCATCCCCGTCTCGTTGCTGATTGTCTTCACTGACGCCTGGCTATTTCAGGGCCGGGCGCTGCACCAGTACATCCCCGATCAACCCGAGCGCTGGCCCTTCTGGACGGTGATATTCGGCCTGCCGCATATCATCGCCAGCCTGATCACCATGGCCGATCGCGAATATCTGCATCACTATCGCCGTACCTTGCTCTGGCCCACGCTGATATTTGCCGGGATCGCCAGCGCCGGCATGCTCGGCCCCCAGCCAATGAGCTATAACCTGCTGTTCATTTTCCTGGCGTTCTACACCATCTACCACGTACTGGCTCAGCAGTTGGGTTTGACACTGATGATGATGGCCACCGCGCCCAGCCGCACGTTCAAGACCTGGAAATGGCTATCGGTGCTGGCCGGCTTCGCGATTTACATCAATGTGTATGGCGCCCAGTACATCGGCAATATCAGCATCGTCGGTCTGAGTCTTTATGATCTGCTGACCTATATCGCCGCCGCCATCTGCGCCGCATTGGTCGTGCTGGCGATCCGCCTGACGCCAACCTCGCGTCACCGGATCGGCATCTGGTATCTGTGGGGCAATGTGGCGCTGATCATGTCCGCGCTGTTGATCAATGAAATAGGCTATACGCTGTTCGTCATTCTGATCCCGCGGGTCATTCATGATGTGACCGCCTACATCGTCTACATCACCCATGACCGCAATCGCAACCGGCATGATCAGGTCAACAGCATCTACCGCCTGACTCGCTTCACGCGCCTGTCACCGGTGGTGTTGCTGCCGTTGCTGTCAGTCGCGATAGCCTTCCTGCTGACACGCCATCACCAGTATCCGATCGTGACCATCACGATGCTGACGGTCACCTTCCTGCATTACTACTTCGAAGGTTTTATCTGGCGAGGTGCCAACCCGCACCGTCGGTACGTCAACTTTCAGCGCTGACCTGCTGGGCCTGCAGCGGTAGATAAACTACCTGATCGCGACCGGACGCCTTGGCCAGATAGAGCGCTTCATCAGCCTTCCTCAGCAGGATAGTCGGGCTGTCGGCAGGTGAGCCTTCTGCTGAGCAGGTCACCCCCAGGCTGACACTCAGAAACGCGACGCCCTTTTCCGGAACATGGGGTATTCGCAGCGCCCCCACGGCTTGCCGGAGTGTTTCAGCAACCTGGTGCGCGCCCTGGGCATCGGTATCGGGCAATACCACGGCAAACTCCTCACCCCCGTAGCGCGCGACCAGATCACCCGGACGCACCAGCGCCGCCTGCATGGCAGTGGCGACCTTCTGTAAACAGACATCCCCGGCCTGGTGACCGAGGTTGTCGTTATAAATCTTGAAGTGATCTGCATCACACATGACGAATGACAGCGGCAACCCGCTGCGGCGCATGCGGTCCCACTCGCGGCTCAGCGTTTCATCCAGTTTGCGCCGGTTGGCCAGCCCGGTCAGGGTATCGGTAGTACTCAGCGTGGTCAGTTTTCGATTATTCAGCACCATATCAAACTCAGCCTGATCAATCGCCGCGCGGTACAAATAGGCTACCACCGCCGACAGCGCCAGCACTCCCAGAACACTGCCGCCAAACATGTAGTCAACATAGGGGGAAGGTACCGGTGTCAGGGCTCTGGCCGGCGTAAAAAGGAACTGGCAGATGATAAAGAGCACACCAATGCCCAATGACTGCAGCCAGAACCGCCTGGCGTTCATCCGGCTGTAGGCCAATGCCAGGAAAGCGCCCACGGAAAAATAGAACAGTTGTACCCCGGATGCAGAGCTAACCAGCCCGGTCACGACAAAAATCTGTCCGGAGGCAGTTAGCAAAGCCAGATCGCGCGCAAGCGAGTGCCGGCCGACCAGGTTGCTCAGCACCACAGACACATAGGCAGCGATAAATAGAATATTGGTGCTGAATACCAACCAGTAAGTGGCAATATCATGCAGCAGATAGAATGTCTGATACGGCAAGGTGCCCAAGGCGCCGAGGATACCGACCTGATTACTCAGCCCGATCTGCCGTCGCAATGAAGCCGGTTTCCCTTCCGCGCCTATCGACCATATTTCATTCAGGAATGTGGTCACCGATCCACCAACACCATTTTTCATGCCCTGATGGTAGCTCATTGCTCCGAATGCGTATCGGGAATACTCGAGTACGCCGCGCCCGCGCTGGCGGCACCATCGGAGCTATGCACTTGCCTGGCACGGAACAGTCCTACCTGTTGACGCAGATTGCTCATCAGGTCGACGCTGGCCTGCTCAAAGCCGCTGAGGCTGTCCTGACGCAACTGCTCGGCCAGGCTTAACGGCCCCAACTGATATTGGATCAGGCTCGACCCTGGCGCACGGAACAGCATCTGCCGCTCGCCGATGTCATACACCGCGGCGTCCAGCAGGGTATAAGTCGCGTTCCTTTCGCCACTGATCAACTGCGCACCTTCCAGCGTCCAGTAAGTGACAGTGCCTGGACCGGTGCCGTCAAATTGAGTTCTGTCGTAGGACAGCAGAACGATCATATCCACACCGTACATGCGCCGCAGTTGATCCAGATTGCCGAAACTGCCGCCGGGAATCAGGTAGGCCGAGGGCACCAGCGTCACTTGGCTGACAAACGACTGCTGCTCAAAGTGGGCTGCTACACGGGTTTTCAAACTCAGCTTGTCACGTTCGGTCAATGCCCGATGGCTCAGGCCCTGCTCCGGTACAAAAGCCACCGCCACCTTTACCGGCAGCGACATGCCTGTCTGCATCGGAGTCACCAACGGCTGCTTCTGACTGGGGTAGAGATAAGACACCACATTGCTGCTGAGGTGTTGGGAACCGGCCGTGGCGCAAGCGCCCAGAGCCAGACAAAACAGGACCATCAGCAGGCGCTGACAGCCGACCTTCCATGAGCATGACATCGTTGCGTCCTTACAAATATCCTCAACGATAGTAAAACACTCTGGGGCGAATCAGAAGTCGTAATCTTCAGACGGCATACCGTTATACATGCCGGTATAATCGGGCCCATGAGACTAGACCGCCTGATCGGCAATCACAGCCAGTACAGCCAACGCAGCGCACGCCTGCTGATTGCCCAAGGGCGCGTGCAGGTCAATGCTCAGGTAGTGCGCGATGCGCGCCTGGATGTGGACCGCTTTATGATGGTCAGCCTGGACGGCGAGCCGCTAAAAATGCCTACGGCGGCCCATTATCTGATGATGAACAAGCCAACGGGTTATTTGAGCGCGACCAGCGATGCACAACACACGACGGTGATGGCCCTGCTGCCGGAGGAGCTGCGCGAGCTATTGCACATTGGCGGGAGACTGGATCGCAACAGTTCCGGGCTGTTGATCCTGACCAACGATGGACTCTGGTCGCGGCGCCTGACCGCACCGCAGGTGAAGATTCCCAAGGTGTACCGGATTACCACCGCTGAGCCGATTTCCAGCGACACGGCCAGCCGCTTTGCCGAAGGCATCTATTTCGCGTTCGAGAATCTGACCACCTCACCTGCGCAACTTGAATGCCTGGGCCCGAGCGAAGCGCGGCTGAGCATTTATGAAGGCCGCTACCATCAGGTCAAGCGCATGTTTCACGCCGTTGGCAACCGGGTACTGACCCTGCACCGCGAAAGCATGGGTGCCATTGTGCTGGACCCGATCCTGGCACCCGGAGAGTACCGGCCGCTGACGCAGGTGGAGATTGATTCCATCCAGTAATACGTCAGCAGCGCCGGTCAGTGGACTGAGATCAGGTAATAGGGTTACTGACACTCTCGATGCGCCGTTTGACCGCCATAGGGTCATCAACGCCTTTGAAAATGACATCGCTGAGGCCACGTCCGGTCACTTCAATAGTGCCAAAACCAAACATCCGGCCCATCACACCCTGACGAATCTCTACGGTTTCAATCGAGTTGAGTTTCATCTCTTCGGTATGTCGGCTGATAAAACCCGTCTTCAGAATCACCCGCTTGTTGGTGACGCCCTGCTCTATCGAGCGCAGCTTGAGATACTCGTACAGCGCCAGCAACAGAGTGATCCCCAGCGTCGGAATGGCCAGAATAATCCAGATGATCATGGGTACACGGGCAAACCAATGCAGTTGGAACAGGGCTTCAACCCTTTCTCCATCGGACAGCGAGTCTTCAATATAAGACATGGTTTTCAAGCTCCAGAGCGGCAAGTCGGTAAGTAGAACGCGACTTTACCGCATATCCACGTCTCAGATCATGCGCGCTGCAAGCGAAAGCGCAATGATTTGGCCACCACCGGCCATTCGCTATCCAGAATCGAGAACACCACGGTATCTCGGTGGGCCCCATCCGCCTCAATGCGATGATTTCGCAGCACCCCGTCCTGCTTGGCACCCAGCCGCGCAATCGCCTGACGCGAGCGCTGATTGTGCCAATGGGTGCGAAACTCCACTGCGACCGCACCCAGCGTATCGAATGCATACTCCAGCAACAGCAGCTTGCAGCGTGTGTTGAGCGCCGTGCGCTGGTACCTTGCGGCATACCAGGTATAGCCAATTTCCAGCCGCAGATGTGCCGGCTCAGCGTTGCAAAAGCGTGTGCTGCCGATCACCGTGCCGCTTTCGCGATCAATCACCGCGAAAGGCAGTGCACGGCCTGCTTGCTGTTCTGCCAGTGCCTCGTTCACATAATCTGCCACGCTGCTGGCCGAGGGTACCTGGGTGTACCACAATTCCCACAAACGCCCATCCGTTGCAGCGGCTACCAGAGCATCTGCATCCGAAACCCGCAGGGGCCGTAACAGCACATCATCGTGAATCAACTCTGTAGTCTGTAACCAATGCGGGTGATTCATTTCTGCTCCTGATCAGGCCTGGGGTTAAATTGGAAAATCCCTTGTTACGTTTTAATTGCGACTTTTTGTAGCATACCGAGTCCAGATTCTAGTAGGGCATTTTGATTGTGCCTATTGCTATCAGAGTCAGGAGGACAAGATGAATACTATTATTGCCGGACGATTCGAACTACAGGACCAGGGCGAAGAAGTGCTGCGCGCATTACGCGGGGCCGGGTTCCCGCGCGATGCCATGACGCTTTTTTATGTCAACCCAGACGGCCAGCATGACATCTACCCGATCGGCGGCGATGATGATGATTCGCCCGGCGCCCGCGATGCGGACAAGGGCGCCTTGGCTGGAGGTGGTCTCGGTGCTGCTGCAGGTCTGGCCGCGGGCGCCGCAGCTGCCGCAGTGGCAGGACCTGTCGGCATTGCCGCTGCGGTGGGTGTAGGTGCGTATACGGGTTCACTGGCGGGCGCCGTCAACAGCACCAATGAGGAATCCGAGGTGGATGAAGCCGCCGAAGAGGGCGAAAACACTCGTAAACTGACCGAGCGGCATGCGGGCATTCACGTAGCGGTGCGCGTTGATGGCGAGGGTGCTCCAGACGATGGCCAGGCTATCGCAGTAAGCACTCTGCAGAGCCACGGGGCGATGGATATCGAGCAGGCAGAGGGGCTGCTGGAAGAAGGCAACTGGAAAGACTTTGATCCGCGCGAAGTTGTTCACCTGGTTTAAAACTCGCGGCCCTCAGTGCGGACGGCTCTATGGGAGCTGTTGTGCACTGTTCAGCTGTTCGCGGCGCACCCTCGCCGGGGTAGCGCCCGTCCAGCGGCGGTAGGCTCTATTGAACGCGCTTTGTTCCGAGAAGCCCAGGAGCAAGGCGATATCACCCAAGGTCAGTGTCTGGTCCAGCAAATACTGGCCCGCGAGTTGCTCGCGGGTCCGATCCAGCAGCGCCTGCCAGCTTGATTTTCGTGCCTCAAGGCGCCTTTGCAATGTGCGTACTGACACATGCAATTCACCCGCAACACGTGGTAGACCCATGACCCCTTCCGGCATCAACCTGACCATGGCTTGTTGCAGTGCTCGGTCGAAATGATCGCCGTCAGGCATGGCCAACATCATGGCCTGCGCCTGCTGGTCCAGTAGCCTGAGCATGCTCGGATCACTGTGCGGCAATACCTGTTGCAGATCGCTTAATGCCAGGTCAACGGCGGTCACCGATGCGGCGAAATGCACTGGGCAACCGAAAAATGCCTGGTAGGCTTGGCAGGTCGCTGAGTCCGGCTGCGAAAAAGCATCGAGTAGGGTGAGGCGTTGCCGCCCCATCCCTCTCACAGAACCGTACGTAC
>CAXBEU010000033.1:0-35925 GCA_963974865.1 uncultured Pseudomonadaceae bacterium
CCGCTCCCTCAAATATCAATGGTAAACGAGCGGACATCTATTGTGACCGAGGGGGCCGTCAGTTTGGTGTTATTTTAATCCGGCATACTCCGCCTTATAACCATTAGACAAATAAAGTCTTATCGCGATGTATGCCACAGTTAAGGAGCAACTGATGAATAAAAGACAAATCCTTTTTCCTGCTTTGGTTTTGGCTATCGGTTCGGGTAGTGCGCGGGCTGCTGAGCAGGCTGATGGATTCGTTGAGGGAAGTAGCCTGGACCTGACCAACCGAAACTTTTACTTCAACCGTGATTTTCGCAACGGCCAGTCCAGCCCTGTAGGTAATGGCTATTCTGAAGAATGGGCTCATACGGTTATTGGAGAATTTCGCTCTGGCTTTACTCATGGCACCATTGGCTTCGGTGTCGACGCATTTGCCATGTTGGGGCTCAAGCTTGATTCAGGCGGTGGCCGCTCAGGCGCAGGTGGCTCTGTCGACCTTCTGCCCTATGACAGTGCGGGCCGTGCTGAAAATAGTTACTCCAAAGTAGGGGGTGCGGTTAAGGCAAGATTTCAAGATACCGAAATAAAAATAGGCGATGTATTTCCGCAGACGCCGGTAGTGTATTACGGCGATTACCGGTTACTGCCCCAAAGCTTTCGGGGTGTCAATCTGGTCAGCACTGAGGTCGATAAACTGACCATTCAGGCGGGCCGCCTGCACTCCATGAGCCAACCCAATACAAGTAGCATGCGAGACGATTTTGCTACGTTCTATGCAGGCCCGGTCAGTTCGCCTTGGGTTGCTTATTTTGGCGGGGATTATGACCTAGGTCGTAACGTCAATGTCAGTCTTTACACCAGTCGGCTCAAGGATGCATGGGATCAACATTACGCAGGCACATCATTTACTTATCCGTTGGCAGCTAATCTGACGCTGATGGGCGGCCTTAACTATTACCGCGCGGTTGATCAAGGTCGGGAGTTGTTAGGCCGTTTCGATAATGATATTTACAGCGGTAATGCCGGTGTGCAGTTTGGTCCACATACGGTCACTGTTGCATTACAAAGAAATAGTGGCGATGACGATTTTGATTATCTGCGTCAGTCCGGCTCTATTTATCTGGATAACTCGATTCAATATAGTGACTTTAACTCGCCCAAAGAAAACTCCCGGCAGATTCGGTATAACCTGGATATGACGACGTTTGGCTGGCCCGGGCTAAGTTTAATGACCCGTTATGCACAGGGGCGAGATGCAAACTACTCCGGCGCTAATGATGTCTATGTCCGTCTTGATGGAAACGGTGTGCCATTGACGAATCAAAAGCGGTGGGAGCGTAACGTGGAAGCTAGCTATGTTGTTCAAGGGGGAGGAATGAAAGGTTTGACCTTCAGGCTTCGCCAAGCGACGACCCGTGCTACCGAATTTGAATCCGACCTTGATGAAGTTCGTCTGATTGTAGAGTACCCACTAGAGGTGCTCTGAGCGGCTTGGTGGCCAAGCGTGGGATCGTATTGCTCACGCTTGATCGCGCCGCTGAGCGCATGAGCGAGAGCCTGTGTTGAGAGCTACATTGGTTTTTGATCTTGCGACCAAGCAATGATTTATTACCGTCTTCATCTCTTGCAGCAATTTGCTCCTTCAAAAAGAGATGTTTTAGCGCCTTAACCGGCGCTTTTTTTGCTTTACGATTGTCGGCAGGGCGGTCTCAGAGGCCAACCCAACCCAGCGTCAGCACTGCCAGCAACAAGTAGCGGGCAGCCTTGGCCAGGGTGACGATTAACAGAAAGCTCCAGAAAGGTTCGCGCATGACGCCGGCGACCACGGTAAGTGGGTCGCCAATGATCGGCACCCAACTGAGCAGTAGCGACCAGCGACCAAAGCGATGATAAGCCCGCTGTGCCTGTTCCAGCTTGCCTTCGCTGACCGGAAACCAGCGCTTTTGCCGGTAGCGTTCAATTGAGCGGCCGAGCAGCCAGTTGAGCGCGGAGCCAAGCACATTGCCAGTGGTTGCGACCGTCAATAATGCCCAGGCAGCATAACGATCTGTCAGCAATAGCCCGACCAGCACCGCTTCTGACTGCATCGGCAATAGCGTGGCAGCGCCGAATGCTGCGACGAAAAGTCCAAAATAGCCGGAAAGCTCAAGCCACACGTCAGGCATTGAGCCCGGTCCAGCCGTGAATACCGATATATACCCCCACCCCGATGATCAGTACGCTGGAAAAATAAGGAGCGCGGCGTGCCACCGTGCTGAGCCAGGGCCAACGATTGGATGCTTGTCGTGCGCCGATGGCGGCAGCGGCGCCGACACTGACCAGCGTGATTGCCAAACCAATACTGAAGCACAACACCAGTACCGCTCCCAGCGTGACTTCCTTCACCTGCAGGCAGAGCAGCAACACGGTAATCGCCGCCGGACAGGGGATCAAACCACCGGTCAGTCCGAACAGAATGATCTGGCCGGTGCTGATATTACCATTGCTGAAACGCGTGCGGATATCCTGAGCATGCGCTCGTTCGTGGGCATCCTGATAGCCTTCCATCGACAGCTCAAGCCCTGCACGTTTGATGTGATCGTGGCTATGAACATGTTCATGATCATGATGGTGGTTGTGGTGCTGATGCGCGCTAGCCTCCTCGAACTGCCATGTTTGTTCGCCCCGCCAGGTGCGCCACAGCATACACAGGGCGATGAGAATAATGATGGCGGCGCTGGCAAGCTGGAAGTAGGGTTCGGTAGTGTCAGCGTCGAGATTCTGCCCCAGATACATGCCAAACATGGCCACTAACCAGACTACCGCCGTGTGAGAAATCGTCGCTGCGAAACCAAGCAGAACGGCCTGTTTTACCGTGCCGCGAATCGCCACGATAAACGCCGCCATCATGGTTTTGGAGTGTCCAGGCTCCAGGCCGTGCAGAGCCCCCAGCAGTATGGCAGTGGGAAAGTACAGCCAAGCCTGTGAAGCCCCTTGTTGCAGTAGTTCAGCGAAGCTCGACATGGGGAAACCGCCCTCGAAGGAGGTCTATAGGTATTTGGTGATTTGCTTGAAATCTTCCAGTGGTGCACGCTCACCGCCGGAAAGCGCTTCTACCGTGTGCTCCAGACAGTGATCAATATGGTCCTGAATAAGCGTTCGCTTGGCTTGGCAGACGGCCTTTTCGACCGCGTGCAACTGTTGTGCAATATCGACACAGGGGCGGCTGCTTTCAATCATGGTGATGATGCTGCGTAGGTGACCCTCTGCCCGTTTCAATCTTTTGACGATATCGCCATGGCTTGCGTGCTGGTGGCCCTCTGCGCTTTCGCTCATGTATTGAGTCTCATGTCTGGATGGATTATGCTCGCATCCTATCCCCCTGGAGGGGATACGGTCAATCCGTCGAATCAGCAAGACTCACGAGCCCCAGGCACCGGACCCTCAAGCTATGCCTAGCAAGCCCATCAGCGCCAAGATGATATTTGCCCTTGCTCTCGTCATATTGATGGCGTGGGTCGGGCATAGCTCGGCATTAGTGAATGGCGCCAGCCCGCCCGCCTGGGGCGACAAGCATGCTCACGCGCATTCGCATTCGCACGGCAACGACGTTCCAACCTGCGCAATCTGTGCGGATCACTTCCATTCATCGCTGACTGCTGATCACGTGCACGAAACGCCGCACCTGAATATGCCTCTGGGCTTAAGCGCTCAATCGAAGAGTGCGGCGCTTCTGCGTGACGCTGGCAGTTTTGTGCCTGCAGCACCGATCTTTTTATTCAAACGGCCTCCCCGTCCTGATCTGGTGTGCTGACAACTCCGCCTCGCGGCTTTTAACCACCGTCATTCAGGACTAAATAATGCATTCTTTTCCAGGAAGTGATTCGGGCAGATTCCCTGTAGGCTCGAGTCGCCCGCTATTACTGTTTTTACTGTTCACCGCGCTGATGTTTATAGGTATGCCTGACGCATTTGCCCACGCTGTCGCCGAAGGCGACAAGGGCTACATTCAGGAAATCTCTGGCGTGAACCTCATTGCCTTCATGTACCTCGGGGCCAAGCACATGGTCACCGGCTATGATCATCTGCTATTTCTGCTGGGGGTGATTTTCTTCCTCTACCGCATGCAGCATATCGCTATCTATGTAAGCCTGTTTGCTGTTGGACACTCGCTCACCATGCTGCTGGGCGTATACTTCAATATCGGTATCAACAGCTACATCATCGACGCGATCATCGGCCTATCCGTGGTGTACAAGGCGCTGGATAACCTGGGCACTTACCAGCGCTGGTTTGGTTTTCAACCCAACACCAAAGCCGCCACCTTGATCTTTGGTTTGTTTCACGGCTTTGGCCTGTCGTCGAAGATTATCGAATACGACATCTCCCCGGATGGTCTGGTCCCGAACCTGCTTGCGTTCAACGTCGGCGTGGAAATGGGTCAGCTGATTGCCTTGGCCATGATCCTGATTGCAATGAGCTTCTGGCGTAAGACTGACGGCTTCTTCCGTCATGCCTACACCGCCAACGTCGCCATGATGGGCGCGGGATTTCTGCTCATCGGCTATCAGCTCACCGGCTACTTTATTGCTTGATTCTGGAGAAATTTATGTACAACACCGATATGCCCTCACGCGCTGAACTACCCAGTACAGCAAAACTGATTCGCTCTACCATCATCTCCGCCATCGTTGCACTGGTGCTTCTGGTGACCGTGGTCATGCCCGCCGAATACGCGATGGACCCGACAGGTGTAGGCCGTTTGTTGGGTTTGACTGAGATGGGCGAGATCAAACAGCAACTCGCCGATGAAGCCGCTGCTGACGAAGCTGCGCAGTTGAATGCGGTACCCACTACCACTCAGGCGTTTTCACCCGAGCCCGCTGCACCTGCTCAGCAGGCCGAGACTTCCCACCCTGAGCCACAAATCGAAGCCACTGCCTCAACCCCTGCGCCCGCAGCTGCGGCGGAGCCCGAATGGAAAGATGAGGTACAGTTTGTCCTTACTCCTGGGGAAGGCACGGAGTTCAAGCTGACGATGGAGGACGGCGCGGTTGCCAGCTTTCACTGGGTATCCGATGGGGGGGCGGTGAACTTTGATGCCCACGGTGATGGCAGTGGCCAGTCGATTTCCTACGAGAAAGGGCGTGGTGTAGCGGAGGATGAAGGTGAACTCACGGCGGCGTTCACCGGCAATCATGGCTGGTTTTTCCGTAACCGGAACACTGAGGATGTCACGCTGACTCTCCGCACTCGTGGCAACTACGGTGAGTTAAAGCGGGCGATGTGAAGCGGAAGACCTAATTACGCCCAAGCCAGTCTCGAATTGAGGCTGGCTTGGGTTGGGGACCTCGACCACGCGCACTGGATTGATATCGCTGACGTAGTCGTCGAGGCTTTCGGGAAGCAAGGTGCTTTGACCTCGGTGTTCACCCTGGATAAACCGTTTCATTGATTTCCCTTGCAATGAGATTCTCAGAAATTATAGCAAGGGTCTGAGATAGCGTTTTTACACACTCTGGGCCAAAAGCTGCCCATAGCCTTCGTAGCTATAGGCTAACGGCGGCAGAAGTGCTAACTAGAGCGCCTAAGAAACGCCCGGCCAAACTATGGTAACAATCTAAGGCCAAACTATGGGTTCATGCACACTAGAACCAGCACCACCCCTCCGCTGTACCAGCACTCACACGTCAGCCGCCCGCTTCGCCCGCCTAGCCTCAAACCAGCCTCGCGCATTGTCACCCAACACAAGCATGCACGGCGTGATAAACAGCGTCAGTACGGTCGCTATGGTCAGGCCACCGGCGATGGCGCTGGACAGCTGGGTCCACCATTGGGTAGAGGGCGCGCCGAAGCCCAGGCTCGGCTCAAGCAAATTGACATTCACCGCCAACACCATGGGCATCAGACCCAATACCGTGGTGATGGATGTGAGCAGTACTGGCCGCAGCCTTAAACAGCCGGTCTCATGCGCTGCCTCGAGGGCAGAGGCACCTGCGGCACGGATCTGGTTGTAGGTGTCGATCAAGACGATGTTGTTGTTCACCACAATGCCCGACAGGCCGATGATGCCCATACCGACCATAACGATGCCAAACGGCTGACTGTTGATCAGTAACCCCAAGAGCACGCCGGCGGTGGAAAAAACGATAGCCGACATCACCAGCATGGCCTGGTACCAGCTGTTGAATTGAATCAGCAGAATCAACAGCATGAGAAATATCGCGGTGACGAAGGCGGTAGCCAGGAAGCTGGCAGCCTCCTGCTGATCGGCGCCCTCGCCCGCTGTATTCACCCGTACCCCATCCGGCAATTCCAGCCCACTGTTCAGCAGCGCGTTGAGCCGCTCTCCCACCTGGGCGCCGTCGGCCAGATCGGATTTGATAGTCACTGCGCGATTGCCATCAATACGATTGAGCACGCTGGTTTTAGGCGCCGGTTCGACCGTGACGAAATTACTGATGGGCACCTGCCCTCTGGGCGTCTGCACAGTGAGCCGGGTCAACTCCTCGATGGAGCGCCAGCTTTCAGGGAAGCGCACACGGATATCCACTTCATCGCTGGCGTATTCCGGGCGGTATTTCGCCAGCAGCAGACCGTTGGTAACCATTTGCACCGCGTTGCCGACAGTGAGCACATCGGCGCCAAACCGAGCGGCAGCCGCGCGGTCCACGTTCACCAGCCACTCAATACCAGGGAGGCTGCGGTCATCTTCGATATCGACAAAATTGCCCAGGCTATTCATCTTCTCGACTATCAGTTCGACCGCCGCGTCGATGGATTCCTGCTCCAGCCCCGTCACATGTAGCTCAATGGGTTTGCCCGCCGCTGGTCCACCTTCCTGCTCGCGGAACTCCAGAATAATGCCGGGAATATCGTCAGTCATGGCGCGCATGTCATTCAAAATGGCAGCCGCTCGGCGGCGCTCGTGCCACTCGGTAAACTGGAATTGCACGGTACCCACCACATCCGGAGGCAGCTCGCTATTGGTGGTCACCAATGAGCGCGCGTACAGCGCCTTGACCTCGGACAGGCCCAGCAGTCGCTGCTCGACCCGCTGCAGCAGCTCATCGCGCTCGTGAATGGACAGGTCGCCGCGCGCCCTGACCAGTACCTGGGCGGACTCAGGCTCCACAGAGGGGAAAAATTCTACGCCGTGGTTAAAGCTGCCGTAAGCAATGAAGATCAGCACCATCGCCAGCAACATACCGAGAAAGGTCTTGCCCGGGCGCTGCAACAGCTTCGCCAGCAGATTGCCATAAGCTTTTCCGGCGCGGCTGACGCCAGCCTCCGAGACCACCGGCTTATGTCGTTTAAGTGATCCCAGCACCGGCAGAAATATCAACGCCATGACCAGGGAAGCGAGCAGGGCAATGATCACCGTCGCTGGCAGGTAACGCATGAATTGGCCAACCATGCCGGGCCAGAAGAGCAACGGCCCGAATACAACAATGGTCGTCGCGGTGGAGGCGATGATTGGCCAGGCCATGCGTTCTGCCGCTTGGCCCCAGGCCTGAGGGGGTGTTTGACCATCGGCAATATTGCGATCAGCCAGCTCGCTGACCACTATGGCCCCATCCACCAGCATGCCGGCGACCAGAATCAAGGCAAACAGCACGATGACATTCATGGTGAAACCGATCAGATAGATCACCAGAATGGCCGCGAGAAAGGCGCCGGGAATGGCAATGCCGACCAGCAGCGCCGAGCGCATGCCCATGGTGGCGACGATCAGGATCAGCACCAGAACCACGGCAGTCAGCACGTTATTGAGCAAGTCAGACAACATGCTCTCGACTTGCGTGGACTCATCCATGATGTAGTGCACTTCAAGCCCTTCAGGAAAGTACTGACGGGCTTCATCGATCAGCGCACGGGTCTGCTCGACTGTCGATATGATGTTGGCCCCGGCGCGCTTTTTGACTTCCAGCACCATGGCCGGTTGCCCATTGATCCGGGCAAACCCGAGGGGGTCCTTGAAGCTGCGATTGATGGTGGCCACATCGGCAAAAGTTACCACGGTGTCGCCATCCACTTTGACTGGCATATTCAGCATGTCATCGAGGTTCTCGATTACCCCAGGCACCTTGATCGACATGCGACCTTGGCCGGTATCCATGCTGCCCGCCGCGACCAGACGGTTGTTGTTGGACACCAGATTGAACAGCTCCATGTAGTCCAGGCCATAGGTTTCAAGTGCCTGCGGGTCGACTACAATCTCGAGCAGGTCTTCCCGGTCTCCGCCAATCTCGACCTCCAGCACTTCGGCAATGCCTTCGATTTCCTCCTGCAGCCGGCGTGCAATAAATACCAGCTCGCTTTGTGAAACCGGCCCGGCCAAGCCGACTGAAAGCACCGGGAACAGCGCGACATTGATCTCGTTTACGGTAGGTTCATCGGCTTCGCTGGGTAGTTTGCTGCGAGCCGCATCGACCTTTTCGCGCACATCAGTAAGGGCCCTGTCCGCATCAAAACCAGCATCAAACTCCAGCATCACCGACGCGTGTCCCTCACTGGAAACCGAGGTCATCTTCTTCACGCCTTCCAGAGAGCGCAGCTCGTGCTCAATCGGCCGGACCAGCAGGCGCTCGGCGTCCTCCGGGCTGATGCCGTCCAGCGTTAGCGAAACGTACATCATCGGAATGGCGACGTCCGGGTTGGCTTCCTTGGGAATGGCGTTGTAAGCCACCAGACCGCCGATAAACAGGAAGACCAACAAGGTGATCACAGCGCGGCTGCGATCAATCGCGGCGTGAATCACACTGCTCATTCGGCGGCACCCGTTCCCGGTAGCGGCATGGGGGAGGTAGCATCCGAATCCTCGTCGGCGGCTTGCACCAGCTTTGTCGCCACCTGCTGCCCGGGTCTAACGAAACCCGCGCCCTGGGTAATCACCTGCAGCCGTTCAGGCAGGCCTTCTACCGTAGCGCCATCATTGGTGATCGCCACAACCCTGACCGGATGATTAACGACCTGACCGCTTTCATCCACGGCATGCACACCCAATTGACCATCAGGACCGAGCCTTAAAAGCGCGGGCGAGAATTGATGGGCCAGTACCGGAGGCAGCTGGATCCGCAGCGTGGCGCTGCCTCCCGCTACTCGCAAAAGTTCGGGGTTATCAGCTTCGATCTCGACATAAAAGCTACGCGTTTCTGGGTCAGCAGCCAGGCTGACGAAACGGACCTGCCCCTGCAGTTCGCGCCCACCCATCAACTGCACCTTCACTTCTTGTCCCACAGCTACCCTGCTGGCGTCCTGCTGCGGTATCTGTGCGCTGGCCTTCAAGCGCTTCACATTGACCAAGGACATCAGCTCAGCGCCGGACTGAACCAGCCCGCCAACCTCGACATGGCGACGATCCACGACGCCATCAAAGGGAGCTATCGGCTGGCTGTACTGCACGGCCAGCTCGGCTGCTTCCAGCTCGGCTGCCGCACGGGCCAGCTCGCCTTCCAGGCGCACTATTTCGGTCTCGGTAGCGTAGTTTGAAGCCCTCAATTTGCGCGTGCTTTCCAACTCCGTCTGGCGTAGCCGGTAACTTGCCCGGGCTTGGGCCAACTGCTTGCTGCGGCCCTCATCGGAGAGCTCAAGCAGTACATCGCCAGCGGAGACCTGATCACCCTGCTGCCGCGCCAGATTCTCAACCCGCCCGGAGACCTGGGCCATCACCTGGACATGCTGCCACGGCTGTAATTGACCTTGCAGGACCTGCTCCCGGGCCAGAGGCTGTGCCTGGGACCAACGGGTCTCAACCTGATGCAACCCTTTCCTCTGATTGCTCTTCAAGCGGAGGAGCTTCGTCCTGAGCGCTGCGTCTTTCACCCAACAGCAACCATAACACCAGCAGCACTGCCATGATGATCGCGAGCCAAACAGGGGAAAGGCGGCGGGAGAAGGGTTTTTTGAGCGAAGCAATCACGACAGATCCTTGTAAAAGGCGCGCAAGCAAAAGCGAACGGGAGGACGCCGAGGCAGTTTTATTAGCATCCGCGAGTATATCCGAGATTTACCGAGAGTGTCTGGGCACGGCTCGGAGGATATACAGCGACACCCGTATTTCCAGCTCCATCCAGCTTGTCTGAATAAAAAGCAGCGGGCTGACACGGCCTTAGTTGAGGCTCTCGGCTGCTCACAAGGGTAAGCTTCACCACTGCTGCTCCTCCCGCCGCTGCCAAGTACCTCACTCGAATCTAAGATCACTGGATGGAAAAAATCCTTCACACAAGCAGCATCTTGCCATGTAATCTGACCGATACATGTTTCCTACAGAGACAACACATGACCCTCAAGAAAACACTGCTAATCGCAACGCTGTTGACCCCAGCACTATTCGCCAATGCGCATGAATATGATACCGGCGAGCTGCATATCGAGCACCCGTGGTCACGTGCTATGCCACCGAGCGCCCCTACCGCTGCAACCTATTTTGTCGTGCATAACAAGGGCTCCGAAGCCGATACCCTGCTTGGCGCCAGCAGCCCGCACGCAGGCAAGGTCGAGCTGCATGAGCACGTGCATGCAGATGGCTTGATGAAAATGCAGCAGGTACAGAACGTAGAGGTGCCCGCTGGCGGTGAAGTGCGCTTCGAGCCGATGGGCTATCACGTGATGATGTTCGATCTGCAGGGGCAGGCCAAGGATGGTGAGCGGTTCCCGCTGACGCTGAACTTCGAGAAAAGCGGCTCGATTGAAGTGGAAGTGGCTGTTCAGTCCGAGGCACCGGATGGCGCCAACGGGCACGGCGAAGGCCATAGTGATCACCAGCATTGAGGCTGGGGCGGCAAGTCAAACCCGCTCTGCAAGCTACACCTTATTCAGAGCGTCTGAAACTCGGCGCGATCAGCCGGTACAGATAGATAAGCACAATCACAGCAACGACGATTTTCGAACCGGGGTCGAGAAACTCGGCCACCCGGTCATACTCGGCATGCAACAGATAGCCGGACAGCGTCAGGACGGAGGTCCAGAGCAGCGAGCCGGCAATACTCAATAGCGAGAATGACAGCAACGGCATTCGGACCAGACCCGCCGGAACCGAGATCAAGGTGCGGATCGCCGGGATCAGCCGGCCGAAAAACACCGCCTTGCCACCATGCGCCTTGAACCATAGTGACGCTTCGCCAACATCCTTTTCCGAGACCGTCATCCAGCGGCCGTGCCGGCGCGCCAGATGACGCACCCGCGCCTCACCCAGCAGAGAACCGGCAAAATACCAGGGTAGCGTCCCGAGGAATGAGCCCAGCGTACCAACCAGCACGACGGCGAAAAAATTCAGATCGCCACGGGCGGCCAGAAACCCGGCCAGGGGCATGATCAGCTCGGAGGGAATGGGCGGAAAGATATTTTCCAGAAACATCAGAAACAGAATGCCGAGATAACCACCCTGCTCAATCACACCAACGATCGCATCGAACACCCTTGTGCTCCCCGACAGATAGCTCAGGCACTAAAGTGGCCCGAGCACGATTGCGCGCTACTCTAGCGCGGCGCTCAGGAAAGAAGAAGTTCTCCGCTGCACTGGCACGACGGCCGGTACAGCAGAGGCCGATCAGATGATCAGCAGCTCGCCTTGCGCCACGACCGGGCCGGTAGGCTGGCCAGTGGGCGAACCGCCCTGTGGCTCAAGCGAAACAGCGAAGACACTGGAAACCTGCGCCAGCGCCAGCAGCGTGTCGGGCAGTTCCATACTGGCCGCGCCCTGCTCCGGCAGCAGGCCCATCGAGATCGGCTCACGATCGCCAGCGATCAACCACAGCTCGGCAACCCGGCCTTCCAGCTCCAGCGTGGTAACAGGCATCACCACCATGCGCTTGTGCTCGGCATCCAGCAGTGCGGTGAACGCCGGCTCGCCGCCTTCCAGGTGCAACGTGGCCGTCATCAGCGCGGGCTGCCCCGGCGCCGGCGGCGTCGGGGGCCAGAGCACGAGCGCCAGAACCAGCACCGCCGCCAGACTGCCAGCCGACAGCCAGCGCCACAACGCCAGACTGTTAAAGAAACCGCCAGGTGACTGCGCCGGCACCCTCTCCTCTACACTCCGGCTTGCGCGCTCAACCGGCAACCCCAGTTCGTCGCGCAGCCGCGCCCAGATAAACGCCGGCGGCGCGGACTCGGGGATTTCATTGACCAGCGGCGCCAGCCGCTCCTGCCAGGCCACGAGCTGCTGCGCCAGAGCCTGATCGCCGTCCAGTTGTCGTTCCAGCGCCTGGCGCTCCTCGGCGCTCAGTACGCCTAGCACATACTCGGCCAGGCGCAGGTCCTGTTCTTCATGCGATGCGGACATAGTCATTGTTCCAGGCAAGCCTTGAGGCTTAGCAATCCCCGGCGTATCCAGCTTTTCATCGTACCCAGCGGCACCCCAGTGCGGGCGGCCAGATCATCATAGGTGCAACCGTCGAAGAACGCCGTTCTGATCACTGTACGCTGCTTGTCCTGCAGAGCCGACAGGCAGGTGTCCAGGCGCTGCTGGTCACTGGCCTGCTCGAGAATACCGAGAGTGTCCTGCTGGTGCGGGAGTTCATCCAGATCAACCGGATCAAGGTGGGCGTCGACGCCACTGAGTCGCAGTCGGTCGATACACTTGTTGCGCGCCAGCATCGCCAGCCAGGTGATCGGGTTGCCGCGCTGGGCATCGAACAGCGCAGCCTTGCGCCAGACCAGAATGTAGATTTCCTGCAGAGCGTCTTCAGCATCGCTACGTTGCGCCAGCATGCGCTGGCAGATGCCGAACAGCTTGCCGCTGGTCAGTTGGTAAAGCCGCTCGAAGGCCTGGGCGTCGCCCTGGCCGACAGCCAGCAGCAGAGGGCTCAGGCGCGCGGTCGGTTCGGTGTTATTGTCGGTCACATGCTCAATCCAGCAGTTGGCGGGCGACGCGCCGGCAGTTGGGATCAGCGGCCGCGCGTGTGATCCAATCTATCAGCAAAGCCGCGATGCAACCACCTCGTCGCGCAGCGGCTCACTCCTCCAGCGTTCCGCCACCCAGAGCCACATACAGATTCACCAGATTCTGCACCTCGGCACGCCGTGTCTGGATCAAGGCTTGCTCAGCCTCGAACAGACTGCGCTCGGCATCCAGCACTTCGATGTAGTTCACCACGCCTTCCTGATAACGCTTGCGCGCCAGATTGACCACGCGCTGCAGGGTGTCGGTGTTGCGCTGCTGGGCGTCCACCTGGTCCGCGAGGTAGCGGCGCCCGGCCAGCGCATCTGCCACCTCATTGAAGGCCGTCTGAATAGTGCTTTCGTACTCGGCGATGGCTATATTGTCGCGCGCCTGGGCTACGGTCAGATTGCCGCGGTTACGGCCAAAGTCAAAAATCGGCAAGGTAATGCTGGGGCCGATGCTCCAGGTTTCATTACTGCTGCTGATCAGATTGCTGAACTCGCTGGAGGCGTACCCAAAGCTGCCGATCAGCGAAACCTGCGGAAAGAACGCAGCCCGTGCGACACCAATATTGGCCTTGGCGGCAATCAGGCGCTGCTCGGCGGCAAGAATATCCGGACGATTCACCAGCAGACTGGACGATAACCCAGCGTCCAGAGCCGGCGGACTGGACTGCTCAGCCAACGACAGTGGCTGTGGCAAGGGCTCGGCCACCACACCGCCAGTCAGCACTGCCAGCAAGTTCTGACTCTCCGCACGGGTCAGCATAATGGCTGCCAACTGCGTCTCGGCCTGAGTAAGAAGTGCCTCTGCCTGGTTGAAATCCAGCGCTGAGGTGATTCCCGCATCCAGACGCACCTTGGCAATCCTCAGGCCATCACGCCGGCTGATCACTGTAGACTCAGCCAATGCAATACGCTCAACCGCTTCGCGCAACCCCAGATAGGTGGAAGCCACATCGCGGATCAACGACAGGCGGAAGGCCTGCTGCGCCTCAATGCTGGCAAAGTATTCCGCGCGCGCAGCGGTGGACAGATTGCGCACCGCACCCCAGAAATCCAGCTCAAAAGCCGATACCGTCGCATTCACCGAATAGGTCTCGGTCACCGAGCCACCGGCGCCTGGCACACCCTGCGCGGCGCCCTGATTGAAGCGCCCACGGGTCGCATCCGCGCCAATCCCCAGTGAAGGGAAGCGGTCAGCATTCTGCACGCGGTACAACCCGCGTGTTTCCTCGATCCGGTAAACCGCCGCTTGCAAATCACGATTATTTGCCAATGCCTGGCGTATCAGCACCTGCAATTGCGGGTCAGCAAAAAAGTCCTGCCACGGTAATTCAGCGGCGACAAAGCGGCGTTCGTCAGTCAGCGCCTCTCCCTCGGGATAGAACGCTGGCACCGGTGACTCAGGCTGCTGGTATTCAGGCGCCAGTTGGCACCCAGTCAGGGTCAGGGCAAACAGGCATGCCGTGAGTTTATACATGGCGCGGCTCCTGCCCATCGGTGGAGCCCGCTTCGTCATCATCACCCTCGGCCCCTGGCGGCTTCTTGCGCGTCAACCAGCGGCGCACTGCAAGGTAGAACAGCGGCGTGAAGAACACGCCCAATACGGTCGCCATAATCATCCCGCCCATGACCCCGGTACCCACCGCAATGCGGCTGGCAGCGCCCGGGCCTGTCGCCACTACCAGCGGCAGCATGCCCAGAATAAAGGTCAGAGACGTCATCAGAATTGGCCGCAGACGCAGTTTTACCGCCGCCATGGTCGCGTCCATCAGACTCTTGCCCTTGCCTTCTTCTTCGATGGCGAACTCGATAATCAGAATCGCGTTCTTGGCCGACAGCCCTATCACCGTGATCAGTCCGACGTTGAAGTAAACATCTGACGGTAGCCCTCGCGTCATGGAAAACAGCACCGCCCCAAGCACGCCCAAAGGCACCACCAACAGCACCGCCAAGGGGATGGTCCAGCTCTCATAGAGCGCGGCCAGCACCAACAGCACTATCAAAATAGAGAGCCCCATCAGCGCGCCTACCTGCCCGGAAGCCTGTTGCTCCTCGTAAGACAAGCCGGTCCATTCAAAGCCGAACCCTTCAGGCAGCTCAGCCGCCAGCCGCTCCATCTCGTCCATGGCCTGCCCGGATGAGCGGCCCGGGGCAGCACTACCGGAGATCGTCGTCGCCGGATAGCCGTTATAGCGCTGCAACTGCGGCGGCCCTGCTGTCCAGGCTACTGTAGTGAAAGCACCAAAGGGCACGATATCGCCCTCGTCCGTGCGTACGGTCAGATCGAGCACATCTTCCGGTGTCATGCGGAAGGGCGCGTCAGCTTGCAGCAGCACACGGTGGATACGCCCTTCACGACTGAAGTCATTGGCGTAGGCACTGCCGAAGGTAATACTCAGCGTGGCGTTGATGTCACTGATCGACAGGCCCAGCGCGCGCGCCTTGATCCGATCCACATCAACCCGCAGACGCGGTGCCACTTCCTCACCCTCTGGCCGTACGCCGGTCAACAATTCACTCTGGCTGGCTGCAGCGAGCAGTTGATTGCGCGCTGCCAATAACGCCTCGGCACCCGCACCGGAGCGGTCCTGCAGCTTGAACGAAAAGCCGCCGGCTACACCGAGCGATGGAATCGACGGCGGATTCAGGACAAAGACGTTGGCGTCCTTGATGGTACTGAGCGCCCCCATGGCCCGCGCCACCAATGTCTGTGCGCTGTTTTCCACACCGGGCCGTTCATCCCAGGGCAGCAGACTGACGAAGGACATCGCATGCGCCTGGCCCTGACCAAAAAAGCTGAAGCCCTGGATAAACACCACGTTCTGTACCTGTGGCAGTTCATCGTAATACGCCTTGACCTGCTCCACGACCAGATCGGTGCGCGCTGCGGTGGACCCGGGCGGGCCTTGGACGGCGGTGATCACAGAGCCCTGATCTTCGGCAGGAATAAAACTGCCCGGCAAGCGCAGAAAGAGCAACCCGGCAATGACTACCAAGGCAACGAACACCAGCAAAAAACGCAGAGGCCGAACCAGAATGGCGCTAACGCCACCTTGATAACGCGTGGTGGTGCGATCAATAAAGCGGTTGAACGGGGCAAAGACTCGCTTGCCCAGCGGTTGGCGATCACCCTCGCGCACCGGCGGGCGCAGCAATGCCGCACACAGGGCCGGCGTCAGTGACAAAGCCAGAACGGTCGACACAGCCACCGAAATCGCCAGGGTGACCGAGAACTGCCGGTAAATCCCGCCGGTGGACCCAGGAAAGAATGCCATGGGTATAAACACCGCGATAAGTACCAGCGTGGTCCCGATCACCGCAGAGGTCACTTGATCCATCGCCTTGACGGTAGCCTTGTAAGGGCTCAGACCCTCTTCCTCCATCAGCCGCTCGACGTTCTCGACCACGACAATGGCGTCGTCCACCAGCGTACCAATCGCCAGAATCATCGCGAACAGGCTCAGCAGGTTGATCGAAAAACCGAACAGCCATAGCCCCATGCAGGCCCCTGCCAGCGCGATGGGCACCACGATGGTCGGGATGATCGTGGCGCGCCAGCTCTGCAAGAATACGAACATAACCAGAAAGACCAACAGCATGGCCACCGACAGGGTGATCACCACTTCCTTGATCGAGGCACTGATAAAGGGTGTGCTGTCATAGGGCACGATCCAGCCGATGTCCTCGGGAAAACCACGCTCCAGCTCGGTCATCCGGCTTTTGATACCTTCGGCCACCGCCAGTGCGTTCGCGCCGGGAGTCAACTGCACGGCCATACCGGCAGCTTCCTGGCCGTTGATTTCCAGGCGTGTAAGGTAGCTCTCTGCGCCCAGCTCGACTCGCGCGACATCGCCAAGGCGGATGGCCGACCCGTCGGAGTTGGCACGCAGGATAATTTTCGCGAATTCTTCCGGGGTACTCATCCGCCCCTGGGTCTGAATCGTCGCAGTGATCTCGATATTATCGGTATTGGGCAGGTCACCCACCGACCCACCGGCCGATTGGCTATTCTGCTCCTGAACTGCCGAGAGCACCTCGGCAGGCGAGAGGCTGAAGCTGGCCAGCTTGTCCGGATCCAGCCAGATGCGCATGGCATACTGCGTGGAGAACTCCCTGATATCGCCTACGCCCGGCACACGGCGTAGCTCATCAACCACCTGCGCGGAGGCGAAGTTACCCAGCTCAAGGGCCGAGTTCTCGCCATTCTTCGACGTCAGCGCGACGATCATCAGGAAGTTGGAAGAGGCCTGATTGACCTGAACACCCTGACGCCGTACCTCTTCCGGCAGGCGCTGTTCCACCCGGCTCAGCCGGTTTTGCACCTCCATCTGAGCGTTATCGATGTTGGTCCCGGACTCAAACGTCAGGTCGATAGACGCGCTGCCGTTAGACCGGCTCGTCGCCTGCATATACAGGAAGCCTTCCACGCCATTGAGCTCTTGCTCTATGACCTGGGTGACGTTGGTCTCCAGCACCGAGGCGTCTGCCCCGGGATAGGTCACACTGATGCTCAGCGACGGCGGCGCAATGCTCGGATATTGCTCAATCGCCAGATCGTTCAGCGCCAGCACGCCGCCGAGGCCAATGATCAGCGCAATAACCCAGGCGAAGACTGGGCGCTTGATAAAGAAATGCGGCGTCATGGAGCATCAGCCCCCTCGGCATTCTGTGCTTCAGGCGCAGAATCGCCTTCGGCGGGTGCTTCAGGCGCGGCCGTAGGATCGTCAGGCGCCTCGGCAATGCGCACTTTCTGGTCAGGACGGACCTTCTGCAAACCAGAAACGATGACTCGATCGCCTGGCTCCAGGCCGCCGGTGATGATCCACTTCCCATCACGCTGTTCGCCGACCTTGACCGGCCTGACAGCCACGGTATCTTCATCGTTGACTAGCCGAACTGTCGGCCCCTGTTCGCTCATCTGTACCGCACGCTGCGGCAACAGCATGCCCTCGGCACGGGTACCCGCCTGAATACGCGCACTAACAAACTGACCCGGCAACAGCAAGCGGTCGGGATTGGGGAATTCAGCGCGCAGGGCCACTGTGCCGGTCGCCTGATCAATGATCATCGCATAGAAATTCATCTGCCCGACCTGATCAAACTCGCTACCGTCTTCGAGCGTCAGCGTCACAGCAACATCGCCACCCTCGGGCCGGGTCAGTTCACCCGAGGCCAGTTGCGAACGAATGGACAACAGCTCCGAGCTGGACTGGGAGAAATTCACATAGACCGGATCAAACTGCTCCACCCGCGTCAGCAGCGTTGCCTCAGTCGCACTGACCAGCGCCCCTTCGGTGACCTCAGCCCGACCTGCACGGCCGGCAATTGGGGTACTGATCGTGGTGTAGTCCAGATCCAGTTGCGCCGCGTCCAATTGGGCCTTGGCCTGGGACACATCCGCCTGAGCGGTACGCAATCGAGCAACCGCCGAATCGTATTCCTGCTGGCTGATAGCTTGCTCTTCCACCAACCCCTTGTAGCGCTGCACGTCCTGAGCGGCATTGGCTTCGGTCGCCTGAGCACGGTCCAGCGTGGCTTTCACAGCGCTCAGGCTGGCCTGCATTTCCCGAGGGTCGACGGCAAACAGCGCGGCACCAGCTTCCACATCACTGCCTTCGCGGTACAGCCGCTTCTGGATGATGCCGGTAACCCGTGCGCGAATTTCCGCGGTACGCACTGCCTGCACCCGGCCAGGCACCTCGATAATGTTGTCGATTGGCTCGGCACGCATCACTTGAACCTGGACCTCGGGAGCGGGTGGCGCTTGAGAAGCGGCGGGGGCAGCTTCATCGCCGCCGCAGGCACCCAGCAACAAAGCCGAGAAAAGGAGCAAGGCTCTGGAGGCGGTTCGATGGTGCATGGGTATTCCCTTTTTGATCATGAGATGACAGCCTGCCCAGCGCGATAGCCACGCAAAAGCAGCAGTGGCTTGTAGCCCCGCTGCGCAATTATGGCATTGGCACGCCCAACTAAACTAGACAATTATCTCTAGTATCATCGCCCAGCCCGGCTGAGTTGCTACAAGACGTGTTTGCGCACCATCTTGAAGGCTAGCACGAACTGCGCTTGGAAGGCTTGCGCAACAAGCTCAAACCAACCAGCGCCAGCAATACGTGCAGCAACCCAAGCAGACCGACCAGCATGTGTTTGGCCTGGTTGCCAAAGATGCCCAACACCTCCCATTTGTGGAAATAACCGAACACCCAGCCTTCGAAGCGATCCGCGTTCTGTACACGTGCGGCCAGAGCGCCATCCAATGGATCGATAAACAGCGAGGTATTGTCTGCATCCACGTAATGGCTTTTGAATACCGGAAGGCGTTTGAACACGAACCCATAGTCATGATCGAACCCATGCTGCATAACGGGTGCGCTGCCCTCCCCCAGACCCAGTGCCGAAGCATAAAAGCCCAACCGCTCGGCGGCATACCGACGCGGCGTATCATCGGGCATCTCGCGCCCATCAGCGTCCACATAATGCAGGCTGTTCATAACGCCATACTGATTGCCCTGCACACGCCAAACGGGCTTGCCGTCCAGCTCAATCAGACTCAGTTGATGAAGCGTTTCACCTGGCAACAGCCAAGCTGTCGATGGGGCCGTTGCCAAGTTTTCAATCGCGAAGCTGGCGGCAAAGCTCGCAGGCATTGGTTCTGCGCCTTGCTTGTGCAACAGGTGAAAAGCGCCGCTGCTGGCAAAGCTCAGCGTGGCCAATGCCAACCCCAGCCCAGCCCAGCCGTGCAGCCGGCGCATCCCACTTGCCGCCCGCCTGCGGGCGAAAAATACCGCCAGCCCCAGTAGGGTCGCGCTGATGACCGACGCCAACAGCAGCAGCATCAGCGCCGGCCGCAGCGGTCCGGCAGCTTCCAGCCAACCGAAGCTGTGCAGCGTTTGGAAGAAGCCACTGAACCAGGCCTTGCGGTTATCCACCAGGGTCCCCAGGCGGTCATGGTAAAGATCAAGATACAACCGCAAGCCGCCATCGCGCTCGGTATCCACCCGCGCTACCGGCAGCAACCGGTTGATAAAGGCATACTCTCCATTGTAGGTGGACAAGGTGCCGGCAAAAGCCAGCGTTTCATCTGCGCCGAGATAATGCCGCGCCAGGGACTCGGCGTGGCGTGCCTGCAGATCCACCTCGCCGCCGTCGCGCGCGTGCCAGTAACGCGGCGCTTCACTGCCCTGCACGCGCGCCTGGTAGTAAGGCTCACCGTCCACCTGCAGGAGCCGCAGCCCCTGCAGGTGGACGATACCGGATCCCGACAGCACTGCCGCTGGGGAGCGCAAGCCCTCCAGCGGCAAGGCCTGTTGCGGCGGCGCCATGGTGGCTGGCCGCTCCTGCAGAAAGCTCATCAGCGGGTGCAGCATGCCACTGCCTGCCCAGCTAAAGATGCCTACGCAGGCGAGAATCGCCAGCCGCCGATGCCAAGGCATCAGCCGCATCAGCCATTGTCGCCAACGGGGCGAGCGCGCTGCGCTGAAAGCCGCCTTGCTCATAGCCGCCATTCCAGACCCGCAAACAGGCCACGGCCATCGCCAGGCAGAAATTGCGCGCTATCCACACCGCCCGCATCCGCCACTACACCGGTTGTGGCTACATAACTGCGGCCAGACAGATTGCGGCCTTCAACAAAGAAGCCCGGCCCTTGCGCCTGACGATACCCGGCCTTCAAACCCCAGATGGCGTAGCCTTCGGCGTAGAGACTTTCAGCATGATCCACAGCATAGTGATTAGGCACCCACTCGAAGGTCGGCCCCGCATACCAACCGGCTTGCTGCCACAGCGCTTCACCCTTGACGAACTGGTTCGGCACGCCGCCCAGCCGGTTGTTGCCGTAAACCGGATCGCTATCAAAGCGGAAATCGTTGAGCAGATACTGGCCGCGCACCACCACCCGACCGACGGTGAACGCCCCACCTAGCTCGATACCCTGATGCAGAGTGCGTTTGGCATTTACCGTGCCCTCAGGAAGGCCGTTTTCATCATTCAAGGCCAGCAACTCATCGCGAATTTCACTGCGATAAACAGCCAGATCCAGGTCCAGATTATTACGGTTCCAGCGCGTCCCGATTTCCAGGGTGTTGGCGCGCTGCTCATCGTTGGCGCTGACGACCTGCCCCCCGGTCAGCTCACTGAAGGTCGGCGGCTCGACGCTCTGGCTGATGTTGGCGAACACTTGCACGCCCTTGGCCAGATCATGCCGCAAGCCAAGCCGCCCCAATTCACCGCGGTAGACCTTGTCGAATGATTCATTCTGCGGCACGCAAAAGGCGGTGACGAAGGCATTGCATTGCAGCCGATCATCCACATCGCGTTCCTGACGCAACCAGGCGACCCCGCCGATCACCGCCCAGCGATCTGCTACCGGGACCTCCAGCTCGGCGAAAGCGTTCAGGTTGCTGGCAGTCTGCCGCAGCTTGTTGACCCGTTGCCCGCGCTGACCGCCGACATTGACGAAACGCTCATCGGTGCTGCGACCCTCCAGTGCTTCAACACCCATACTCCAGCGCCAGTCGGCATCGCTGATCCAGCGGTGCGTGAGTCGCACGCCCATGTCTTCCGTGTCCACATCCAGCACCTGAAAAATCGGGTGGAGCAGGGATTTCTCGCTGTAGAAGCTGCTCAGTTCCAGGCTGTGCCCGCCGTCCAAAGCCAATACCGTGACATTGCCCAGGCGGTTCAGGGTGAAATCGCGGCGATAATCATCGTTAACTGCAGCCGCATTCGCCTGACGCGGATCATCGCGCATCTGCGCCTTGGTCAGGTTACCCGGCAGCGCCGAGTCGGAATCCACGTGGGTCAGGTAAAAACGCGTTGAAATTCGGTCATTGATGCGCCCGCCCAGATTGGCGAACACCCGCTGATTTTCCTGCTGGGCGTGCTTGCGATAGCCGTCCTGCTTGGAATGCGAAAGACTGACAAAGCCATCCCAGGCACCAAAATCCTGGGCAAAAGCGCCATACAGGCGGTGATAACCGAAACTGCCGCCCTCGTAACGAAGGTCTGCGGGCGACGCGGTCTTGCCGGTAGGGCTGACAAAATTGATCGCACCGCCCAGATTCGTGGCACCGTAGCGCCAGGCATTAGCGCCGCGCATGACCTCCACATGATCCGCCGCCAGCGGCTCGATAGTCTGGAAATCGAAGCTGCCATCTGCCAGGTTGATCGGCACACCGTCCTGCATCAGCAACAAACCGCGGCCGTGAAAGGTGCGCTGCAAACCCGAGCCGCGAATCGAGATACGTGCCTCTTCAGCACCGAAGCGCGGCTGCACGAAGACGCCCGTTGCCAAGCCCAAGGCATCCTGCAAGGTACTGCTGCGGCCAGTCTTGTAGGTCTCTGCATCGACCACCGAGGCACCACCTGGAATAGCCGCAAAAGCCGCGCGTTTTTCCTGCAGCGTCGGCGCCGTAGGGTCGCTCTGACGGCTGGCGGATATCGTCTGATCGGGCAACTGCAACTGGGTTGCGGCTTCATCCGCGTGCGCCGCAGAGCAGATCGCCAGCGAGATGCTGCAGGCCAGCAGGCTGGCTTTGGAGAGTCGATAGCTTGCAAATCGGTATGTGGCTGAGCAATGGTGCATGGCATTTCCCTCATACGCCCAGGCCCGCGCTATTCAACGCGACGCGCGGGCGTAGCTTCGATCAAATCATTTATGGAGAGCCGCAGGACGCAACGCGTCTGTCGGCGTAAATGGATTCAAGCGGAGAGCGGAGGGGCTCGGGGGTTGGCATCTGGCCAGGCAACACGATGGGGCTTGCCCGCAACGAACAGGTAGAGCGCGGGCGCGCCAGGACGTAGCGCCAGCCAGCCAAGCAGACCAAAGAAGGCTGCCAGGGCCAGAGCTACAAAGGAGGTGACAAGCGAACAATCGAAACTGGCGGAAGCGCCGGGAGCACTGGCATCGACCAGCAAATCCATGCCCGAAAGGCCGGGACTGGTGGTATTACAGAACAGGATGCCCGCACCGTTCAGCTGCATGCCGGACATCTGACCGTGACCCATGCTGCAATGAAACGCACTGAGCATGACGCAGAAATACAGCATCAGGGCAATATGCGCGCGGCGGGATTGGGTTCTTGTCATGCGCGAAATATAGCACTGCGCTTTTGGCGCGCGCCATCACGCAATGCAGAATTTTCGCAGAGGCAATAAAAAACCTGCGGCGAGCGCCACAGGTTTTATAGATTACACGTAGGCCTGTTCACCAAAGCCACGCGGCAGACGCTGGGTACCGGGCATGGCCGTCAATTTGTCGGTCCAGAAACCGCGCCAGTCAAAGGTAGGCTGCACTGTTTCAGTCGCTTTTGCCTTGCGCGCTGCGCGGCGCTTGGCATTCCTGGAACGACGTTGCGCCTCGGTAAAGGCTTCGGTGCGGCGGCAATTGCGGCATTTTACTCGGCTAACTTTATTGGTTGATGCCAGGTGCGCACCTTCGCTACCACAGGCCAGATGCCCGGCAACCTTGTAGTGAGTAACCATCGGTAGATCTCCTTTCCAATTCATTTTATTAGTTTGAGCCTAAGGGCTCTTATAGATACATCACGATCCCATCAGTACCTATGACAACAGCACGCGCAAACTGTTCGGCAAGGCATGGGAGCGGGCCCAGAGGAGGTAGCGGAGAAATACGTCAGTAGCGTCAGGGGGCGTTTAAATCAGGGCTTACCAATCGGATCACCCTGCGCTGGTCAAGATTGACCGGCGGCTCGAATACTGCGCTGAAAAAGTCGCCGGCCACCTCGGCTATCAATCCCGATTGCTGTGCCTCATGCATAACGCTTTGCAACAGACGATGCAGCTCCGGATCTGTGGGCGAGACATACAGGATATGGTCCTGATCGTACACCAGCACCAGATGGCTCTCGACCGTCAACTCGGGATGCGCCAGCCATTCATTGGCCATCTCGTGGGCCCCGCGGGGCAGGTAATCCATCCCTCGACTCTGCGAAGCGACCATCTGATACAAGCGCTTCCAGTCCCCGTCGATAGTGCGAAAGGGAAGCTGGTTGGCGGTCCATATGTCGCCGTCCGCCCAGGCGCTCCCCAGGCCAGCAACGGCTCCCAAACGGCGAAAATCATCCAGGGTATGGACATCGTCATAGAGCGCCTGGCTGCCCTGCGGAATAAACAGAATCCGCTGCGTTACCAGGTTATCGGTCATGCCCACCTGCACAGGGAGAAACAAGGCATCACGGCGACGGGTGCGGCCCATGATGAACGCGCTGATATCGCCGCGCTGAAGCATCACCTCCAGGCGCGTCGTTGGTATGTTCCCCAGGTTGCGGACCTGCACGGCGTAGCCTTGCAGCTCCAGAGCGCGCGTCAACAGGGTTGAGATGTAGTCAAACGCAGGGGGCGTGCCGCCCAACTTGAGAACAATCTCGGCAGTCGAGGATGGGCCCGATTGCGCACGCGCCAACGGGCTGATCAACAGGGTGCAGACCATCAGCAGCCAACAGCCTAAAACCGGAAGGAGCGCGTGGCGGATGATCACATCAGGGCCTTAGTTTGCCAGGTCAGATTCACGGCACACACTATACCGTGGCACTTGTCACCGCGCGATCATAAGCCGTTTTGCCACGCACGTCTGAATCTGCGTCAAATGGCCGCTGGCGGGGTCAGTCGTCGCGGGTCAGCACTTCCAGCAACTCAATTTCAAATACCAGGTTCGAATGCGGTTTGATATGCGGGCCAAACTGGCTCGCGCCGTAACCCAGATGCGCCGGCACAAACAGCTTGCGCTTGCCGCCAACACGCATTCCCATCATGCCCAGATCCCAGCCCTTGATAACCCGCCCAGTGCCAATGACGCACTGGAACGCCTTGCCCCGGTCATAGGAGGAATCAAACACCGAGCCGTCTTCCAGCATACCCTTGTACTGGGTGGTGATCAGGGCGCCCTTGACCACTTCCTTACCTTCGCCGACCAGAATATCGGTTACTTCCAACTCTTCACTCATAAATCACCTTTTTCATGGGGTGCTTTCTATGTGACCGGCTGATCGGAGCTGCGGTCACAATCACATGGCCAGCCATCTGCAGCGCCAAACTGACAGGCCAGCCTTGAATCCATTCTTTTCAGCATGGCCTGGCACAAACTGATCATTCGCTCAGCCCATGCAATCCGGCCCGCTCAATGACATAACCGAGACTGTCAAAATTGATGTTCGCCCCAGAGTTGATCGCGACAAACACTCGGTCCCGGCACTGTTCGCGCGCGACATATTTTTTCAGCCCG
Organism: uncultured Pseudomonadaceae bacterium; assembly: GCA_963974865.1. Taxonomy (GTDB): domain Bacteria; phylum Pseudomonadota; class Gammaproteobacteria; order Pseudomonadales; family Pseudomonadaceae; genus Halopseudomonas. The sequence continues at coordinate 25,094 of CAXBEU010000033.1, forward strand.
GCAACGGCCAAAGCGCCAGAAGGCTCGGTGATTGATCGCGTGTCATTGAAAATATCCCGCAGCGCTGCACAGGTTTCGTCGGTCGTGACGGTTATGACCTCATCGACCCAATGCCGGCACAGGGCAAAGTTGTGCGCACCGATCTGCGCCACAGCCACCCCGTCGGCAAAGGTGCCTACCTTGGGCAGCACCACACGCTCACCGGCAGCCAATGCCAGTTGTAAACAATTGGAGTCTTCCGGCTCTACGCCAATTATCCGTATATCCGGCCGCAGGTATTTCACATAAGCCGCCACCCCGGCAATCAGCCCCCCGCCACCCACAGGGACAAAAATCGCATCCAACTGGCCGCTGTGCTGGCGCAGCACCTCGACCGCCACAGTACCCTGGCCAGCAATAACCGCAGGATCATCGTAGGGCGGCACGAAAGTCATCCCGCGCTCATCGGCCAGTTGCAATGCGAATGCCAGCGCCTCGGGGAATGCCTCGCCATGCAATAACACCTGGGCCCCGCGCGAGCGCACCCCATGAACCTTTATCGCTGGCGTGGTCACAGGCATGACGATCACCGCGTTAATGGCCAATTTCTGCGCGGCCAGCGCCAGACCCTGGGCATGATTGCCGGCAGACGCGGTGATGACACCGCGCGCTCGCGCCTCTGCACTCAGGCGCGAGACTTTGGTGTAGGCACCACGGATCTTGAAGGAGAATACCGGCTGCAAGTCCTCACGCTTGAGCAGAACCTGATTGCCCAGGCTGGTCGACAAGCGCACAGCGGGTTGCAGCGGCGTTTCAATCGCCACATCGTAGACCGGGGCAGAAAGAATCTGCGTCACGGTATCGCGCAACAGTTGCTGGCGCAGGCCGGGATCATCGCCCACGGCATCGGGATCAGCTTGCGCGCCCGTTGGCCATGCCCTAGCGGAGCTCAGTTGAAAAGAGGAAAGTGACATGCTGTCTCCCTTGATCGATCTTTGGCCCAGGAGACAGAAACAAAAAACCCGCCTCGAAGGCGGGTTTTTATACGGCCGTGGATCAGCCCGCCAATACTGGAATGGCGATCATAATCATTCGGCTGAAGAATCGGTTTGTGTCAGTCATGCAGTGAATTTACTGCCGCCAGAGAAGCGAGTCAAGATGCATATCAGCCTTGGCATATCTGGGCACGGAGGCTACCGGCTCTTTTCGTGTTCACCATAGTAGCAGGTCAATAACCGGTCATTTCCAGATATCCCAGCCCATGGTGACTGCCAGAGAACTCCACCGGCCCCTCCCAGTACGGAATACCCGTCCCCATCCAGGCCTGATCGTTCAGCGCCTGGGTGGTGATATCCAGCTGCTGCGACGGTACCAGCAAACGCCAGCGGGTCGGTACCTCGCGCTGCGCGACCTTGACCTGATTCAGCGGCTGCATGCTGATCTGCTCCGGGCGCAGGGGCGTGGCATCGCCAGCGGCGGTGATCCAGGTACCCGAATAATAATGACTGTCGTCATCACTGCGCAGGCGGAACAACATCAGTTTATCGCCGCTATCCATGTGCAGGGAGAACCAGTCCCAGCCCTGCTGGTCCGCAGCGAGCGGCTGGCTGCTCCACTCGCGATCCAGCCAGGCCTGCCCGGTCACTCGATGTGTCTGGCCCTGCCATTGAATATCGCCCTGGACCTGATAGAAGGGTTGGCTCATATACCAGGAAGCCTGATCACCCTCGGATTTACGGCTATAACCCTCCTCACCCTGCAACACCATGGGCAGCTCTGACTTCAGCTGCAACTGATAACTGAAGCCCTCACCACTGGCACTTACCTGCAAAGGGCTAAGGCGCTGATTGGCCTCGCCGCGAATAGCCCAGTGATCAATCCAGGCCTCGAACGGTTCGATGGTCACGCCTGCCTGGCCCACTCCACCGCGCGCCAGGCGATCCGCATGCAGATGCCCGTCAGCCTGAGTAAGTGCTGCATGCCCCAGCCACACCTGCTCACTCTGCCAGCCATCAGCGGCTTGCTCCGCACTCTGCGGTGTCAGCGCCTGGCGGAACAGCGTCCACTGCGCGCCCCAGCGCTTACCCTGCTCATCCGTCAGGTTGGCGGTGACGTACCACCACTCGATGCGGTAATCCGGATGCGCACCATGGTCCTCGGGAAGACGGATACCGGCCCCCGGCTGCACTTGCGTAAAACCTTCCGCCGCGGCGCCGAGCCCGGCGAAACCGCTGGCGGGCGGTGCCGAGGTGTTGTCACAGCCAGCCAGACTGGCTAGCAGGCATAAAATGAATGCTTTTCTGACATTGCCCCAATATACGCCGGCCTCTAACAGCACCGTTGCCTGACGGCATGGGCCGACCGTCTGCGCCCAGGACGGGCGCAGATGAGCCCCCAGGGATGGGTTTACGGCGTGTCGGACCATGCCGTCAGGCAATGGTGCTGCGTCTCGAACATGTGTCACAGCACGCCACCAGGCGCGGGATAGCCAGCGTGCGTCAATTTCCATCCGCAAACCTCCTGAGCAAGTCCGCAGGCCTGGCCCGCAGTATCCGCCACACTGGCCCGATACTCGCCAACAGCACCGCCAGCATCGCCAGAAGAATCAGCGTCAGCCACTGCAGCGGAAACCAGTGCCAGGGCAGCCGCCAGCCAAACGCCTGAACATTCACCACATCGACGAGACACCATGCCAGCAGCAATCCCAGCGGAATCGCCAACAGGCAAGTGACTGCGGCCAGTACCAGCATCTGCATCAGACTCAAGCCCGCCAGTTGCAAAGGCCGCAATCCCATAGCCCAGAGCGGCGCCAACTGGCTCAAGCGGCTGTCTGCCAGACTCAGCAGGCTGGTCAGTAATGCAATGGCGGCCACACCCAGCGTCAATGTATTGAGCGCCGCTGTTGCAGCAAAGGTCTGCTCGAATACCGCGCGTGAATAGGCCTTGAGTGTTTCCTGGTCGATCACCCGGTTCGCTGCCAGGTCAAACTGCAGTTGCAACTGGTTGGCCAGGGCGCCCGCGCGCCCCGCGTCAGTTAATACACCCAGGCTTGTCAACGGCTGGTCTGACCAACGTTGCGTCAGCGCCGCAGACGACACCAGCAATTGCCCGCGTGGATTGCCGTAATCTGCGTAGCGGCCCACGACAATCAGTGACCAGTCTCCTGCCGGCGTATCCAGCACGAGACTGTCACCCACTGACAGATCGAGCCGATAGGCTAACTGCTCACTGAGCATTGCGCCTTCGCCGGCCGCCAGGGTTGCCCAGGCATCCGGGACGGCGTCGAGCAACGGCCAGGTCTGGGCATACAGCGGATGCTCAATGACCCCGCTGAGCTCGGTCGGCCAACCGCCCACTCGCAGCTCCAGTTGCCAACTGGGTAGCAAACTCTGCACTTCAGGCTGGGACTGCAGCCAATCGCTGATCTCGCTCGCCTGCGCCGGCGTTTCTGGCCGAATATACAGATCCGCCGCCAGGCGCTGGTCCAGCCAGCCGGTAAAGGTCTGGCGAAAACCTTCGGTCATGCTGCCTACGCCAATATTGGCCGCCAGCGCCAAGAGCAAGGCCATCAGTGCCATACTCAGACCGGACAGCTGTTGCTGGCTATCAGCCCAGAACCATTGGCTGATGGGGCCACGAGCCGAGCGGGAGCCCAATCGCAATATCCTCTGCAGCAACACCGGCAACAGCCAGGCGGCACCCAGTAGCAGACAGGCCAGCAGAGCAAACCCGGCCACCAGGCTGTCACCGAGCTGGCTCAGCAGCAATGCCATGGCCAACAGCACCACGCCCAGCAGACTCAATCGCTTTATCACCCGCCCCTGAGCCTCACGCCACGCTTGTGGCCGCGCCCACGCCAGCACCGGCATGCGCAGGGCGGTAAGCACGCTACTGCCGCCAGCCAGCAAGGTGCCGAGCAGGCTCATACCCAAACCGGCCAGCCACCAACCAGCGCCCAGTGACAACTGGCCGGCCACCTGCGCACCATAGAGGCCACGCAGACTGGCCGCCACATCACCCATCAACAAACCCGCCAGCACAAAACCACTGAGCACACCCAGGCTACCGCCGATCAACGCCAGCAGCGTCAGCTCAACCAGCAGCGCTGCCACCAGTATTCGCAGACTGGTACCACAGGCGCGCAAGGTCTGCATCACGCCGCGGCGCTGCTCCATCGCCAGCCCAGCGGCTGCGTGCACGATAAACAGCCCGACGACGAAAGCCAGCAGGCCCAGCGCCGTGAGATTCAGATGAAAGCTGTCGGTCAGCCGCTGCAGGTCAGCCTCGCCACGAGGCTCCCAGACCAGCGGCAGATCATTCGTAATCATCGTTTGCCCGGCAGCGAACTGATTGTCGACTAGCAGTTCACTCAGCAGGCCCGGCTGTTCAAGCAGTTGCTGGGCGCGGCCTATATCCACTACCAGCATGCCGGGCGGCATATCCGCAACCACCTGCAGTGGCGGCAAAACACGGCCATCGGCAAGCGTCAGCGGTGCACCAGCATCCATACCCAGATCAGCCAGAGTATCGGCCGCGATCCAGGTACGGCCGGGTGTGCGAATAAACGCCACCATTGCGTCAGTACTCTGCATACCAGACGCCAGCGCGCCGCCACTGGGCAGAGTCAAAGGCTCAATACCCGTAAGCTGCAGCCGCCGCTCGCCCTCGGGCGTAGCCACGCTGACACTGCCTTGCAGCACCGGCGAGACCGGCCAGCCGGCACGTCGCAGCTCGACAAACAACTCCTGGCGGAACAACTGCCCGCCCGGGCTGACCAACAGCGACTGACCGCTGCCGCCGAATAGCTGTGCCGCGCGATCATAGCTGTCTCGCGCCTGGCTGTTGAGCGCCTGCACACCGGTCCAGAGCGCGGTCGCCAGCCACAAACCGACCAGCAGGCAGCCAGCCTGTAGCGGATGCCGGCGCCAGTGACTGAGCAGACTGTGCAACGTCCAGCCCAGGCGTCCGAGCACTCCGCTGTTCAACAACCACGCTCCTGCACGCGTCCATTGCTGAGCACGATCTGCTGATTCAGGCAGTCTGCCAGCCGCGAACTGTGCGTGACCATCAACAGGCTGGCGCCAGCCTTGTCGACGAGCGCCAGCAACAACGCCATCACCTCATCGGCGCTGCGCTCATCCAAGTTGCCGGTGGGCTCATCAGCGAGAATCAAGGGTGGCCGCAACGCCAGCGCGCGGCCAACGGCCACTCGCTGCTGCTGGCCGCCGGACAATTGCTCGGGATAGCGCTGCAGCAGTGCGCTCAAGCCCAGCTCGGCCGCAAGCCAGGCCTGCCACTGCGCATCCAGTTTGCCGGCCAGGCGCGCCTGGAACGCCATATTGTCGGCGACGGTAAGTGAGGGGATAAGGTTGAACTGTTGAAAAATAACCGCCACGCTCTCGCGACGGTATGCCGCGCGAGCGGCTTCGTTGAGCAAACTCAAGCGCTGTTGGCCGACTAGAATCTCACCGCTATCGGGTTGATCCAGACCTGCGATCAAATGCAGCAATGTACTTTTGCCGCTCCCCGACTCGCCCATCAGCGCCAGGGTCTGGCCTGCATCCAAGTGCAAATCTATTCCATCGAGAATCTGCAACCGAACCTGCGGGCCGACATAGCTTTTACGTACAGCCGTGATCTCAAGCATGTTGCTGGGCTCCTCGGGCGAACTCGGCCAGGGCGCTGGCCAGCGCGTCCAGCGGCTGCGTCTGACGCTGCCTGCGCCATTGATCCGGGGACACACTCGTCCAGCGTTTGAACGCCCGTGAAAAACTTGCCGCTTCAGCGTACCCCAACTGCTGGGCGATACTGTCCAGCCCCAAGCTGCTGTCATCCAGCAGACGCTCGGCAAGACTGCGTCGAACGCGCTCATCCAGTTGCCGGAACGGGTAGCCTTCGCCCGCCAGGCGCCGATGTAATGTCCGCTCTGACAGCCCCAACCAGGCGGCCACGTCACGCGCGGGATGAATACGCCCGGAGTGACTCATCAAGCTGTGCAGAACCTGGCGCGCCAGGGGCGCCTGAATGTCATCCAGGCTGTCACACAACCTCTGGCAAAGGCTGGCGCAGGTTCTCTGGGTCATGGCATTGGCCAGGGGCAGTAGGCTGTGCAGGTCATCCCAGGCAATGAGCATCGCATTACGACTGGCATGCAGATCAACCGCGCAGCCAAAATGGCTGGCATACAACTCGGCGGGCCCGACCTGCTGCAACCGCAGCTCAATCGCCAAAGGCACGAAGGGGCGCTGCAATAATTCGGCGTAGACACCTTTCCAGGCGGCCATGCCACGCTCTACTACCAGACAGCGCGCATCCTCTGGCAGCACCTGATCATCCAGTGCCATCCATAGTCCCGCCTTATCCGATTCCAGGCTGATGGGGCAGATGGACAAGGCCAGCGGCCGAAACTGGCTGGTGATCTCGATGGCTTCCATCAGCGTGCGGCTGGCCAACATGGTGTAGCCGAGCAGGCCAAGGCTGGTCAGATGATAGCGTTGGCCGAGCTTCAAGCCCGCGCCAGGATACGGATACTGGGCTACCAGGTTGCGGATCACCGCCAGCTCCTGCCACAGCTCCAGCGTAACCACCTGCTCCAGCGGTTGGTCCTGCAAGCCGGTATTGGCCAGACACCGCTGCGCATCTACGCCCAGCTCGGTGGCCAGCTCCAGTAACAGACCCACATTGGTGTTATCTCGCCGCTGTCGCCAGTCCATCATTTGCTCCTGTCAGCCCCGCAGCTATCAGCCTGGCAGTAAGTATCATGCCGTGGCAGCCATTATCATGGTCGCAACACCACTGCTGGGGCAAGCTGGCTTGGCACAAACCTATAACAAGAGGTAACCGCCATGCCCGAATTCTTCTACACCACCGCCCGTAATAACCAGCCACGCCCCAGTGCGCATTTCCGGGTCGCTCCGGTTGCCGGATCACTGGGCGCTGATATCCACGACATCGATCTGAACAACCTGTCCGATACTGGGCAGGCCGATCTGCGCCAGGCACTGATGGATCATCAGGTGTTGTTTATCCGCGACCAGTCGCTCAGCGTCGAGCAGCTTGAAGCCGTCTCTCTGCGCTTTGGCGAATTTGGCATCGAGCCTTACGTCAAACCCATGGCCGACCATCCACACGTGGTGCACGTGGTCAAGGAAGCCAGCGAAGGCACGCCCTTCGTCTTTGGTGGTGCCTGGCATTCGGACTGGACCTTTCAAGAGCGCCCACCGGCCTTTACCTTGCTCTACGGCCACGATGTGCCCGAAGTAGGCGGCGATACCTTGTTCAACAATATGTATCTGGCCTGCGAATGGCTGTCCCCGGCAATGCGCAAAATGCTGCTCGGCCTCAATGGCATAAACAGCCCTGAATTCGGCTATGGCCCGAATGCCAAGCACAACGCCGGCCTGGAAAGCATGCAGATTCTCTATGGCGAAAACGTCGACCACGATGTACGCAGCCACCCATTGATCACCCGCCATCCAGAAACCGGCCGCAATGTCCTCTTCGCCAACCCGGCTTACACCTTGGGCATCGAAGGGATGAAAATCGAAGAAGCGCGGCCGATCCTCGACTACCTTTTCAGCATCGCTGCCGCCCCGGCCTTTACCGTGCGCATGCGCTGGACGCCCGGTACGCTGGCGATCTGGGATAACCGCTGTGTATGGCATCAGCCGGTATCCGATTATTTTGGTAACCGTCGGGAGATGTTCCGTACTACCGTAGTGGGTGACAAACCACAACGCGGGAGTGAGGAATGAAGGCAGATCTGTTCAATGCCAAGGGAGCGGCAGAAGTGTTATTCACGGCGCGGCAGAATGCGGCGCCGTGTGATCCAGTGGCCGGCCCATACGGCATTGAGACGCTGGAGCAAGCTTATGCAGTGCAGGCCGAGCTGATCAACCAGTGGGGCTATGACGACCAGACCCAGGCGGGTTACAAGCTGGGCGTCACCGACACCCGCGTACAGGAAGCCATGGCGCTGGAGCATCCGCTTTTTGGCCATCTGCTGTCGGGCTGGGATTACATGGACGGCGATACCATCCCCGCCTCCCGCTTGATCACGCCCAAGCTGGAGGGCGAAGTGGCTTTTCTGTTCAGAGCCACCCTGGACGATCCCGAGCTTAGTGAAGAAGCATTACTGGATGGCCTGAAAGGCGTTCTGCCAGCGCTGGAAATCTGCGACTCGGCTTTTGCCGGCTGGCCGAAAAGCCTGTTCGACGCCGCCGCCGACAACCTGTCTTCCGGCCTCTATGTACTCGGCAGCGAGTTGAAGGATCCGCGGGAGCTGGATCTGGCCAACCTGGAGATGAAGCTATACCGCAACAATGATGCAGCGGTGACCGGCCATTCCCGCCAATGCATGGGCAATCCGCTTACCGCCTGCCTGTGGCTGGTGCGCGAGTTGGCGCGTCGGGGCACACCGATTCGAGCAGGAGAATTGATTCTTTCAGGTTCACTGGGGCCCATGGTCGAGACCAAGGCAGGGGACAAGATACGGCTGGAAATAGGCGAGCTGGGCAGCCTGGAATGTCGTTTCAGCTAATGCGAAACCATGAAGCAGATAAAATAAAACCCCGCCTGAGCGGGGTTTTGCAGAACTTTGTTCCTGATCATCCTTAAATCGTGGTGCCTCCAGGCACTGTCCCTGCTCCGTGTTATTTTTTGGCGCTTCCTGCGTCGCTCCTAGCGAACACAATGTTACGCAAAACAGCAGGTTGCGCCCATAGCCGATTGCCACCACCGCCTGTAAGCAATCACTTACAATTTGATACATTCATGCCAGTCCCGGGCTTTCTCCCGGATCCCTCACATCAGAACTGCGCTGCGTCCAGCTCATACAGTGACTCACTGCCGGCGCGAACAGATTCGCTCAGTGAGTGAATCCGCGGCAGCAACCGCTTGACGAAGAAACGCCCGGTGCCGATCTTGGCCTGATAAAAGCCATCGCTGTCATCGGCAAGGCGTGCATTGGCAGCCTTGGCCATCTTCGCCCACATATAGGCATAGGCGGTGTAACCGAACACATGCAGGTATTCGACTGAAGCCGCGCCGATCTCGTTTGCATTGGTCTTGCTGCGGTCAATGACGACGCCGGTCAGTTCTTCCAGATTGTCGATGGCCTTGGCCAGCGGCTGAACGAACTCGGCGAGTGCCTGATCAGCATTCCCGGCAATAAAGTCACGCACTTCCTTGATGAACACATTGACGAATGCGCCGTTATTGGCCACCGTCTTGCGGCCCATCAGGTCCAGCGCCTGAATACCATTGGTGCCTTCGTAGATCTGCGCAATGCGCACGTCGCGTACCAGTTGCTCCTGGCCCCACTCGCGCACATAGCCGTGGCCACCGAATACCTGCTGGCCATGGATGCAATTCTCCAGACCCACATCGGTAAAGAACGCCTTGGCCACCGGCGTCAGCAGCGCCACCAGGTCCTCACCTTTCTTCTTGATATCGGCATCGTCGGCATACTTGCTGATATCCAGCTGCGAGCCTACATAGGTGGAAAACGCCCGGCTGCCTTCGGTCATCGCCTTGATTGTCAGCAGCATGCGACGCACATCCGGGTGCACGATGATCGGGTCGGCCGCTTTGTCTGGCTGCTGAGCACCGGTGGGTGCACGACTCTGGATGCGATCACGGGCATAGGCCACGGCGCTCTGGTATGACGCTTCGGAGCAACCAATGCCCTGGATACCGATGGACAGACGCTCATAGTTCATCATGGTGAACATGGCGTTCAGACCCTTGTTCACCTCACCAATCAGATAACCCTGGGCGCCATCGAAGTTCATAACGCAGGTAGCAGAGGCCTTGATGCCCATCTTGTGCTCGATCGAACCGCAGCTGACCGGGTTACGCTCGCCCAGACTGCCGTCTGCATTGACCAGAAACTTGGGTACCAGGAACAGCGAAATACCTTTGGGGCCTGCCGGCGCGTCGGGTAATTTGGCCAGCACCAGGTGAATGATGTTCTCGGTCAGATCATGCTCACCGCCGGTAATAAAGATCTTGGTACCGGTCACAGCGTAGCTGCCATCGGCCTGCGGTACGGCCTTGGTACGAATGATCCCAAGATCGGTACCGCAATGCGGCTCGGTCAAACACATGGTGCCGGCCCAGGTACCTGCATACAGATTCGGCAGATAGGCCTGCTTGAGTTCTTCGCTACCGTGGGCGTCAAGCGCCAGACAGCAACCGGCGGTCAAAGCCGGATAAAGTGCAAAGCTGTTGTTGGCGCCGTAGACCATTTCCTCGACCTGCACGCCGAGCGTCTTGGGCATGCCCAGGCCACCAAACTCCGGGTTACCACCCAGGCCGACCCAGCCGCCTTCGGCGTAGGTGCTGTAAGCCTGTTTGAAACCTGCTGGCGTGGTGACCACGCCGTTATCCCACTTGGCACCCTCTTCATCACCACTGCGGTTCAACGGCGCAATGGTCTGCGAGGTAATCTTGCCAGCTTCTTCCAGCATCGCATCTGCGGTTTCCGCATCGATGGCGCCGTCCAGGCCTGGCAGGCTCTGCCACAACTTGTCGGCCTCGAACACTTCATTCAAAACGAAACGAATATCACGCAGGGGTGCTTTGTAATCAGCCATGGGAACTCCTCTAGCAGTCATTGCGCCCGGGACAGTCCGGAACATGAGACGATTGTACCGCCGCAACGATTTCGGTTACAGCGTCTTTAAATGACTACTTTGTAAATTTCGGTCACCAGCAGAGAGACTGGCTTGGCGGCAATCACTTCCATTCTTTGCCAGACAGCAAAAACAGCAAAGCCCCGAACCAGTCGGGGCTTTGTTTGTAGCTTGTAGCTTGTAGCTTGTAGCTTGTAGCTTGTAGCTTGTAGCTTGTAG
>CAXBEU010000034.1:0-35724 GCA_963974865.1 uncultured Pseudomonadaceae bacterium
CCGTACGTACGGTTCTGTGAGAGGGATGGGGCGGCAACGCCTCACCCTACTCGATATTGCGTCGCTCAAGGTAGGGCTAGGCACTGACGGCCGCAGTGTTTAACCTTGCGGGTTACTTGTCAGTAAGTGGGCTTACCTATGCTGTTACGCGGATTGACTTGGCTTATCGTATTCCAGTTGCTGGGTACCGGCATGAACGTCCTGTTCCTGCCATTTTTGCCTGGCCCTATTATTGGCATGGTGTTGTTGCTGATCTATCTGGTCATGCGCGGCGAAGTGGGTGAACCCCTCGAACATGCCGCCAGCAACCTGCTTAAATATCTGCCGCTGATTCTGGTGCCGCCGGCCGTGGGTGTGATGGCCTATGGTGCAGAGATGGCCCGTTACGGGTTGGCCATGGCGGTTACCCTGCTGGTATCGCTGTTCCTGACGCTGCCGCTGTGCGGATGGATCATGGAGCGAATGATGCAGCGCAAGCAGGCACGGGAGTCGCAACCATGAGCGCAAGTCTGTTGCTGGCCTGGCAGGCCATCATGGATCATCCGTTATTCTGGGTGGGCGTCACACTGGCCGCCTATCAGAGTGGCGTAGTGCTTTACGAGCGCAGCGGTATGGCGGTTTTCCACCCGGTATTGGTATCCATTCTATTGCTGATCGGCATCATCCTGCTGTTGGGCGGCGAGTTGAGTGCCTACCATCAGAGCGTCACGCCGCTGATGGTGCTGATCGGGCCCGCTACGGTAGCCCTGGCGGTGCCGCTGTATGTGAATCTGCGGCGGATCCGCGAGTTTCTGTCGCCGGTGCTGATCACGCTGCTGGTCGGCGGCACCTTTGCGACGCTGGCGACCATTCTGATTGCCTGGGGCCTGAGTATCGAGCATTCACTGGTCATGACCATGGCGCCCAAATCGGTCACTACGCCAATCGCCATGCTGGTGGCTGAGCAGACCGGGGGGATTGCTGCTCTGGCGGCGGTCTTCGTGATGATCACCGCGGTTATCGCGGCCGTGTTCGGGCCCTGGCTGTTGCGTATAGCCGGGGTCCGTTCCGAGGCGGCGTGGGGGCTTGCGATGGGCATCTGCGCGCATGCCATAGGCACGGCGCTGTCGCTGGAGCGAAGCAAGGAAGCGGGCGCGTTCGCTGCCCTGGGCATGAGCCTGATGGGTATTACTACGGCCATATTACTGCCTTTGGCCGTGACTTTGTGGCTACTGCTGTAATACAGGCGTAAGCCAGTCCAGCTCCAGCCCGGGCCGAAGCCCGGCTGGTCGCTGCGGCAATTCACCACCTGGCCTGCGGCCCTGTGCCGGAGCACACTGGGACCTGGAACATTCTTGTCCGTGTTGCGGTCACAACCAAGTTCCCTTTTTTCATCCGCCATTGACCTGGTTTACCGCGGATAATCGGCATCAACTTTTTCCATTAAGGAGCTGTGCGCATGGAATTGGATCCCCTCCTGCTGTCACGCATCCAGTTTGCATTTGTGGTGTCGTTTCACGCGATCTTCCCGGTCTTTACCATTGGTCTGGCGTCGTTTATCGCCTTTCTGGAAATCCTCTTTTTCAAGACCGGCAACCCGGTGTGGGAGCGCCTTTCCAAGTTCTGGGTCCAGGTCTTTGCCGTGGTATTCGGCATGGGGGTGGTGTCGGGCATTGTCATGTCTTTCCAGTTTGGTACCAACTGGAGCAATTATTCCTACGCAGCGGCCAACTTCCTCGGACCCATGCTCAGCTATGAAGTGATCACTGCCTTCTTCCTCGAAGCGGCGTTCCTTGGCGTGCTGCTGTTCGGCCGCAATCGTGTGCCCAAGGGTGTTCACCTGTTTGCCGCCTGTATGGTGGCGCTGGGCACCTTTATCTCGGCGTTCTGGATTCTGGCGGCCAATAGCTGGATGCATACGCCAGCCGGTGTAGAGCTGCGCGACGGGGTGTTTTTTGTTACCTCCTGGTCCGAGGCTATCTTCAACCCGTCCTTCCCGTTCCGTTTCGCGCACATGGCTATTGCCTCATTCCTGACCGGTGCCTTTGTGGTGGCCGGGGTGAGTTCCTGGTACCTGCTGCGCGGCAGCGAGGTAGAGGTCAATCGCAAGGCGTTGTCCATGTGCCTGTGGATGATCCTGATCCTGGCGCCTACCCAGGCGGTGGTCGGTGACTTCCACGGGATCAACACGCTGGAGCATCAGCCAACCAAGGTAGCGGCAATGGAAGCCAACTGGGAGACCTCCTCCGGCGTACCCTTGTTGCTCTTTGCTCTGCCTGATCAGGAGAACCAGAGCAATCGCTTCGAGATCGCTATCCCGAAACTGGCCAGCTTGATCCTCACCCACGATCTTGATGGCGAAGTACCCGGCCTGAATGAAGTGCCCGTTGAAGAGCAGCCCCCGGTAGCGATTGTGTTCTGGGCCTTTCGGGTCATGGTCGGCCTGGGTCTGTTGATGATTGCCACGGCCTTTACCGGGCTGCTGCTGCGGCACAAGCAGCGCTACTGGCAGACGCCCTGGTTCCTGCAGGGGCTGCGAGTCATGAGCGTGGCGCCGTTTATTGCCGTACTGGCTGGTTGGATAGTGACCGAAACGGGGCGCGCGCCCTGGTTGGTGTTTGGCCTGATGACGCACGAGCAGGGGGTTACGCCGTCGCTGACCGGCGGCATGGCACTTTTTACCCTGCTGGGTTACATCCTGGTTTACCTGATGATTTTCAGTGCGGGCCTGTATTACCTGATGCGGGTGTTGCAGGACGGTCTTGAAGTCAACGAGCGCGCTTCCGATGTGGACGAAGTGCATAGACCGGCGCGGCCGTTGTCCGGTAGCGACGTATCATTTGACCAGAAGGGGTCCTGAGCATGGAAATGGAAATCTTCGATCTGTCGATGATCTGGGCCATGATTATCGCCTTTGCGGTGATCATGTACGTGCTGATGGATGGCTTTGATCTGGGTGTGGGTATGCTGTTTCCCTTCGCGCCTGATGAAGACGCCCGCGACGTGATGATGAACTCGGTGGCGCCGGTCTGGGACGGTAACGAAACCTGGCTGGTGCTGGGCGGTGCCGGCCTGCTGGGGGCTTTCCCGCTGGTCTATTCGATTTTGCTGCCGGCGCTGTATATCGGTGTGTTCCTGATGCTCGCGGGTCTGATCTTTCGCGGTGTGGCCTTCGAGTTCCGCTTCAAGGCAAAAAGCTCGCGCTACCTGTGGAACTGGGCCTTTGCAGGGGGCTCCTTCCTGGCGGCCTTTGCCCAGGGGGTAGTGGTTGGTTCCTACATTCAGGGCTATGAGACTGAGGGCCTGGCCTATGCGGGCGGGCCCTTTGACTGGCTCACACCCTTTACCCTCATGACTGGCGTGGGCCTGATGGCCGGCTATGCGCTGCTCGGTTGTACCTGGTTGATCATGAAAACCGAAGGCTACATTCAGGAATGGGCGTACGGCCTTGCGCCCTGGTTGCTGGGTGCAGTATTGGCGGTATTTGCGATTATCAGCATCTGGACGCCGTGGGTCGACCCCGCTGCATTCGAGCGCTGGTTCGCGGTGATTCGCTGGATCTGGATCTTTCCGCTGTTGGCATTGTTCTTTGCCTTTCAGATATGGCGAGGTCTGCGCAAGCGCAAGGAGGTGGTGCCATTCCTGGCGACCATGGCGATGTTTGCCTCGACTTACTTCGGCCTGCTGTGGACGCGCTGGCCCTACGTGATTCCGCCGGATTTCACCCTGTGGGACGCGGCATCGGCACCGGAGTCGCAACTGTTCCTGCTGCTCGGCATGCTGTTTGTGATTCCGATTATTCTGGCTTACACCGCCTGGACCTACTGGGTGTTCCGCGGCAAGGTCCGCGTGGGTGAAGGCTATCACTGAGTCTGGCCGGCGCAGCCGCGACTGGCTGCAGCAACATGGCCGGCCAGTTCGGTTCTGGTTGTATGCCGGGGTAGCCCTGGGGCTGCTGCACACGCTGACGATCATCGTCCAGATGGGGCTGATTGCCTGGTTGGTGCATGCCCTGTTGGTGGAGCAGGTTCCTTATTTCAAACTGCTGTGGCCCGGTGCCGGGCTGGCCTTAGCAATAGTGCTGCGCGCCCTCGCTCAGGCGGCTCACGAGCGTTGCGGTCAGCAGGCCAGTGCCCGCGTGCGCCAACAGGCACGTGAGGAGTTGGCAACCCACTGGTCGCAATTAGGTCCGGTGCGGCTGGCTGACCGCTCGGGCGCCACCCTGACCAATCAATGGGTCGAGCAGGTCGAAGCGCTGGACGGTTTTTACGCGCGTTACCTTCCTCTTCAGTGGCTGGCACTGCTGTCGCCCTTGCTGATCCTGCTGCTGGTGTTCTGGCTCGATTGGCTCGCCGCCCTTTTCCTGTTGTTTGCCGCCCCGTTGATTCCCTTGTTTATGGCCCTGGTGGGCATGAGCGCGGAAAAAGTCAGTCAGCAGCACGTGCTTGAAGCAGGCCGCCTGGCCGGGCATTTTCTCGACCGAGTACGCAGTCTGACCAGCCTGCAGCTGTTTGGTCAGGTGGGCGCGGCGACACGTTCGGTAGAGGCTGCTGCCGAGCGCTACCGTTCGGTGACCATGCGCACGCTGCGGATCGCCTTTCTATCCTCGGCGGTTCTGGAGTTTTTTGCGTCCGTGGCGATTGCGGTGGCTGCGATGTACATCGGCTTTGGCCTGCTGGGCTATATCCAATACGGGCCCGCCGCCGAGCTGACCCTGTTTTCTGGCTTGTTTATCCTGTTGTTGGCACCCGAATTCTTTCAGCCGCTGCGCAGCCTGGCTCAGGCCTATCATGACCGTGCTGCCGCGCTGGCTGCAGCAGATGCCTTCGCCTTGACCCAGGAAGAAGCGCAAAGGGTCATTCAGCCCGTTGGCGTAGCGCCGTCGGTGAGCCATGCCGGGCAGATTTGCGTAGCGGATCTGGCGTTGGATTATCCCGGGCGTGGGCGGGTGCTGAAGGGCATCACGCTGGATATTGCCGCTGGGCAGGTAGTGGCGCTGGTGGGGCCTTCTGGGTCCGGCAAATCCAGTCTGCTGCATTGCCTGGCCGGATTTGTCGCGCCCAGTGCTGGCAGTCTGAGCCTTTTTGGCCTGGCGCCGGGGCAAGCCCCGGTAGCCTGGCTCGGGCAGCGGCCCTTTCTGATTCAGGGTAGCTGGGCAGATAGTTTACGTCTGACGGCACCCCAGGCTGATGCTTCATCGATGTTGCGCGCCTTAGAAGCGGTGGGGCTCGGCGCGCTCCTGGCGACCCTGCCACTAGGGCTGGAGACGCAGCTAGGTGAAGGCGGGCGCGGCCTTTCGGGGGGCCAGGCCCAGCGTCTGGCTCTGGCCAGGGTGTGGCTGTGCGAGGCGGACCTGGTGTTGCTGGACGAGCCAACAGCGAGCCTGGATGAGCACAGCGAGGCGGAGGTAGTCGAAGCGCTGCGCGCGCTGGCCGGTAGCGGTAAAACGCTGATCATAGCCACCCACCATCCGGCTTTGATGCAACTGGCCGATCGCATCTATTCGATCCGGGACGGTTCCTTGCAGGACGGATTGCTGCAGTCCGGTGCCATTCAAGATGATTCACTGCGAAATGGGGGGCTTGAGGATGTCTGAACTCAGGCCCTGGTTGAATCTAATCATGCAGCGGCGCGGCCGTTTGTGGTTGGGCGGATTATTGCTGGCGCTGACCCTGTTCAGTGCCGTCGGGCTGTTGGCCTTATCCGGCTGGTTTATCACCGCGACGGGCGTCACCGCGCTGCTCTGGGCCGCCGGGCAGCGAGTCATGTTCGATGTCTATATGCCCGGTGGCGGCATTCGTTTCTTCGCCCTGACGCGTACTGTGGCGCGCTACTTTGAGCGGGTGTTCAATCACAATACGGTACTGAGTCTGCTGGCGGATCTGCGAGGCCGGCATTTTTCCGCGTTGGCGTTGCTCGATGGCGCAACCCTGGCACGCCTGCGCGCCGCGCAGTGGCTCAACCGCCTGACAGCCGATATAGATACTCTGGATACGCTTTATCTACGACTGCTCGCTCCACCGCTGGTGGCCTTGCTAGGCATTCTGCTGGTCTGCGGTCTAATCGCCGTATTTCATCTGTCGCTGGCACTGTTGCTTGGCGCGTTGTTGCTGGTTCTGCTGCTGGCCCTGACGCTGGGCATGGCGCTCCTGGGGCTGACCTACAGTGCCCGGCGGGTGGAGCGGCTTGATGCGCTGCGCGTACAGGCAGTCGAGCAGTTGCAGGGGCTAGCCGAGCTCACCGCAGCCGGTACCTTGGGGTTGCACCGTCAGCAACTCCTGGCAGGCAGCCAGCGCATGCTGGATGAGCAGTTGATCCTCCAGGGTCGGGTCGCTTTCGGCCAGGCGCTGGCTACGCTGGGCGTCATGGGCGCGGTGATGGTTGGACTGTTTGGCGCGATACAGGCTTATGTTGCCGGTTTACTGTCGGGGCCGGTGATGGTGATGATTCCGCTGGCGCTGATGGCCCTGAGTGAGGGCTTCGCCGGGCTGCCCGGCGCTTTCGCCCAGTTCGGCGGTACGCGTGCCGCCGCCGCGCGCCTGAATCAGCAGGTGGCAATGAGTAGCCAGCTACGGGACCCTGCCAACCCGATGGTGGCGCCTGCTGATCTGACGCTGCAATGGCAGAATGTGGGTGTAGCCCATGCGGGACTGGAAGGTCTGAACCTCAGGTTGCTGCAAGGTGAACGAGTGGCGCTGATTGGCCCCTCCGGCTCAGGCAAGTCGACCCTGGCTGGATTGGCGGCGCGGCTGATTGATCCCGACTCAGGGCAGCTGACGGTCGGCGGGACAGCACTGACTGAGCTGGCCTTGCTTGAGTGGCGTGCGCAAGTCGGTTATCTGACCCAGCATACTGAGTTACTGCATGACAGCATTGCCGCCAACCTGCTGTTGGCCAGGCCGGATGCGACTGACGAGCAGCTGTGGCAGGTGCTGGAAATGGTTGATCTGGCGCAGCTGGTCAGCGCTTTGCCCGCCGGGATCAACACTTGGGTAGGCGAGTCTGGCAAGCAGCTATCTGGCGGCGAGGGGCGGCGCCTGGCCCTGGCCCGCGTGCTGCTCAAGGACGCACCGCTGCTGATTCTCGACGAACCCTTCAGCGGTCTGGATGCCGCCACCCGTGAACGGGTGATCACCCGCCTTGAGCCCTGGCTGGCGGGGCGCACGGCGCTGTTTCTGGGGCACGACGCGGCTTTGCTGCCCAGGGCCGATCAAGTGATCGCCCTGAGCGCGCTGTAAAACCGCTGCTGTAATCGGCCTACCAGGTATCGACAAAGGGCCGAGTGCCCTTGGTCAGCGATTCTGGCGGTGCCGAACTGAGCCCGCGTAATAGCCAGTCGCGGGTTTCCATCGGGTCGATCACCGCATCGATCTCCAGAAAGCTGGCCATGCTCACGCCCTTGCCGCGCCGGTAAAGTTCGGCGACCAGCTTGTCGAACTGCGCCTGGCGCTCGCTTTCGTCCTCGATTGCGGCCAGCTCTTTTGCGTAACCCAGCCTGACCGCGCCCTCCAACCCCATAGCGCCAAATTCGCTGCTCGGCCAACCGATGGTGAACATAGGCGCCATAAAGCTGCCAGCGGCCATCGCCTGGGCGCCCAGGCCGTAGCCCTTGCGCAGCACCACGGTAAAGAACGGCACCTTGAGGCTCGCCGCGGTGACGAACATGCGCGAAACGTGGCGTACGGTGGCCTGACGCTCGGAGTCCGGCCCGACCATAAAGCCGGGGGTGTCACACAGCGAGACCATTGGCAGGCCATGGGCCTGGCATAGCTGCATAAAGCGCGCAGCCTTGTCGCCGGCCACCGCATCAATGGCGCCGCCAAGATGCATGGGATTGTTGGCGATCAGGCCAAAGACCTTGCCGTTGATGCGAATCAGCGCGGTGATCAGGCCCGGTGCGAACTGCCGGCGCAGCTCCAGCACCGACCCGGTATCCGCTAGGGTTTCGATCACTTCCCGAATGTCGTAAACCCGCAGACGGTTTTCCGGAATCAGATGGCGCAATGCACGTTGGTCCGCGCAATCGCCACTGGGCAGATCGCCCTGGAAATACGCCAGGTATTGCTTGGCGGCGCGGGTGGCTTCGGCCTCATCCTTGACCAGCACATCGATCACGCCATTGGGCCCATGCATGCTCACCGGGCCGACCTGTTCGGGCGTATAACTGCCCAAGCCGCCGCCTTCGATCATCGCCGGCCCGGCCATGCCAACGGTGGCGTTCTCGGTGGCGATGATCACATCGCAGCAACCCAGCAGCGCCGCGTTGCCGGCAAAGCAGCGTCCGGAGACCACACCCACCAGAGGTACCTGGCCGCTGAGTCTGGCCATGCGCATGAAGGTTGTGCAGTCGAGCCCGGCGACGCCAACCTTGTCGATATCGCCGGGGCGGCCGCCACCGCCTTCGGTAAAGAACACCAACGGCAATCGCCACTGTTCGGCGAGTTCCAGCATGCGGTCGGTCTTCTTGTGATTCATCGCGCCCTGGGTGCCGGCGAATACTGTGTAGTCGTAACTCATAGCCATACAGCGCGCGGTCTCGGCGCCGAACAGCTCTGCGTTAACCGTGCCGATACCGGTAATCAGCCCGTCTGCGGGGCTCATCTTCAACAGATCTTCGTGGCTGCGGCGGGTGCGCTGGGCAGCCAGCGCCAGGCCGCCGTATTCCATGAAACTGCCTTCATCAAGCAGGTCCGTCAGGTTCTCCCGTGCGGTACGCTGGCCGGTTTTGCGGCGCTTGGCCACGGCATCCGAGCGGCGTTCGTCCGTCAGGTTGGCATGCAGCTCCAGCAGTTCGGCCAGGTCGGCGCGAATATGCGCGATATCAACCTGTTCTTCGTTCAGCGCCTCGCCACCCTCAACCTCAGCTGGTTCAAGAAACAGCAGCGGATTACCTTCAAACAGGTTGTCTCCGGGGCTGCAGGCCAGCACCCGGACGATGCCACTGCGCTCGGCCTTGACCACGAACTCCATCTTCATTGCTTCCATCACCGCCACCTGCTGGCCAGCGGCTATGCTGTCGCCGGGCTGCACGTCGAGGCTGACCAGCACGCCTTGCACCGGCGCGTTAAGCGGCTCGGTCCCGGGTGGCGCGTCCACGGCGGCGACCTGGGCCGCCTGAGTCTGGCCGGCGTGCTGAAAATACAGATGCGGATGCGCCTTTTGCTGTTCACCGGCGTGAGCGCCGATCAGTTCGGCTGCATGTTGCTCTATAAATCCGGTGGTAACCTGATTGGCCTGCACCTGCAGATCCGTCAGCAGGTTCTGTAGAAAATGCAGATTGCTACTGACGCCTTCCAGGCGGAACTCGCAGAGGGCGCGATAGGCGCGGCGCAGTACCGCTGGGTAGCCGGCATTGGCGTGCACGATCAACTTGGCCAGCAGCGAGTCAAAACTGGGGCTGGTGGTATAGCCGCTGTAGCCATAGCCATCCACGCGCACACCGGGTCCGCTCGGCGGCTCATAAGCGCTCAAGGTGCCGCCGGCCGGTTTGGCGCTGCCATCCTTGGCCATGCTTTCCAGATTGATGCGCAGTTGCACGGCATAACCCTGTGCAGCCGGAATTCGGTCCTGGGTGAGTTGCAGGTCGTTCAGGCTGGCACCGGCCGCAAGACGTATCTGCGTTTGCGCCAGATCAATCCCGGTGACCATTTCGGTGACGGTGTGCTCGACCTGGATGCGCGGATTGGCTTCCATGAACACGAAATCGCCGGTCTCTTCGTCAAGCAGAAACTCGACGGTGCACAGCCCGCGGTAGGCAACGGCGCCGGTTAGCTTCACAGCGGCGTCGAGCATGCGCTGGCGCAGCGTTGGGTCGAGCCCGGGCGCCGGGGCGATCTCCAGCAGTTTCTGGTTACGCCTTTGTAGTGTGCAATCCCGTTCCCACAGATGGCTGACCTGCTGGCCATCGCCGATGATCTGTACTTCGATATGCCGCGCCCTGCGAATCAGACGTTCGGCATACAATTCGCCGCTGCCAAATGCGGCCCTGGCCTCGGAGCTGCAGCGGGTGAAAGCCTCGTCCAGTTCGGTGATATCCAGCACCGCGCGCATACCGCGTCCGCCGCCGCCGGCCAGCGCCTTGAGCATGATGGCGCTGCCAGCGCCCAGTTGCTGCATGAATTCGCGGGCCTGCTCCAGGCTGGTGGCGTGATTGGTGCCCTGCACCAGCGGCACTTGCTGTTCCACAGCCAGACGTCTGGCGCTGGCCTTGTCGCCGAAGGTCTCCAGTACCCTGGCGGAGGGGCCGATAAAGGTAATGCCGGCGTTTTCGCACAGCTTGGCGAAATCGGCGTTTTCGCTAAGAAAGCCGTAACCCGGGTGGATCGCATCGCATTGATGCTCGCGTGCCAGGTTCACCAATTGCTCGGCATCCAGATAAGCGCTGGCGCCGCGGCCCTTGAGCGCTACGGCTTGATCAGCCTTGCGCACATGCAGGGACTGGGCGTCGTCTTCGGCAAACACCGCAAGGCTGAGGATATCCAGCTCGGCGGCGGCGCGGGCCAGACGAATGGCAATTTCGCCGCGGTTGGCGATCAGTATTTTCTTGAAGGTCATCAAAGCCAGCCCTGCAATTCGTTCTTCTTCACTTTTCCGGTGGCGGTCATCGGCAGGCTTTCTACCAGACGCACCTCCGGTACCTTGTAAATCGCCATGGCCTGTTTGCACCAGTCAACCAGGTCCTGGGCGCTCATCTCGCTGCCGGGCTTGATCACGACAAAGGCCACGGGGCTCTCGCCGCGCTTGTCATCCTGGCGGCCTATCACTGCCGAAGCAAGAATGGCGGGATGCTGGCCGAGCATGGCTTCCAGCTCACTGGGGAATACGCTCATGCCATTGACCTTGAGCATTTCCTTGCGCCGCCCAAGATAGCGGATAAAGCCCTGCTCGGTGATCACGCCACTGTCTCCGGTGTGCAGCCAGCCATCACGCAGTGCTTCTGCGCTGGCTTCCGGCTTGTTCCAGTAACCCTTGAGCAGTGACGGCGATCGTACGCAGAGTTCGCCTTCACTGCCCAGCGGCAGCAGCTCGCCAGAGGCGAAGTCGCAGACCTTGAATTCGGTGCCGGGGACCGGCAGGCCAACAAAGGTCGGGGCCGACTTGAGATCGAAATCGTCATCCTGAAGACCTGCGGTAAAAGTGTCGCAGGTGTGGGTTTCAGTCATGCCGAAGCTGGTTTCAAACAGCGTGCAACCGGTCAGCTTGCGCCAGCGCTGGCGGTAGTCCGGGGTCAACTTCTTGATAAAGGACACGCAACTGGTGATTTGCAGCGAGCTGAAGTCGAAGGCGTTTACCTGCGGATGGTCGAGCACTTCGGAAGCGCTATCGACCAGCAGGCCGGTGTGGTTGACCCGGTAGTGCTGTACCGCGCTCATGAATGTCAGCGCATCCCAACGGGCCAGCAGCACCAGCGTGGTACCGGAAAACACCGGAAACAGCAGGCCAGCGTTTTCCCCGGCAATCCAGAACTCGGGCATGAAATTCAGGCTGACGCGCTCGCTGTCCAGACCCAGCGCGGCGGGGATAAAACTCGCGCAGGTGTAGAGCATATCGCCGTGGGTGTGGATGCAGCCCTTGGGCAGGCCAGTGGTGCCGCCGGTGTAGTTCAGCGCAGCGATATCATCCAGTGCCGGCACTGGCAGATCCTGCGCAGGCTGAATGCCCCGCAGCGCTGGCAGCATATCGATGTAATCGGTGACCTCCAGCTTGGGTGCGCGCAGCAGGTCAGGAACCGGTATGGGCGGTGCCGCCGGGCAGATTTCCGAGAGGCTTGTGGCGATAGCCAGGCGCACATTGGTCTGGTCGCGAATTTCGCGAAACACCGGCAGCAGTTGGTCAAAACATACCAGCACGCTCGCGCCGCTGTCTTTGAGCTGGTAGCTGAGCTCCATGGGCATGGCCATCGGGCTGACCGGGGCATGGATGGCCGCGGCCTTGAGAATACCGTAAAAGGCGATATGCAGCTGCGGGCAATTGGGCATGAAGACCGCGACCCGATCGCCGGGGCGCACGTCCTGCTCGATCAGCAACGCAGCAAAGCGGTCGCTCAAATCGTCCAGTTCGGCGTAGCTCAGGTCATAGCCATAAAAAAGCACCGCTGGCTTGTCCGGTGTCGTTTTTGCCCAGTGGCGCAGGTATTCGGTCAGCGGCTTTTCGCCCAGCGAATAGACAGGGGTTTGCGCGCTTTGAGCAGGCCATACCTGCTGTTGCAGGGCTTTCAGCTCGCCCAGATAGGTTGGTTCATGCATGGCGGACACCTGATGTTGTTCTGATAGCCGTTATTTCGGTCCTATCAGGAAATCCTACGGCTTTATTGCATCGGGTGCTGGTTCGCGAGGGCGTCATGACTGAAGGGAATGCATCGCTATCGTCCGACCGAATGGCCGGACGGGCAGAGCTATATGCTGTTAGAAGAGTGTAAAGGCCCGAGTGCAGTGTTCCGCTCCGCATTTGGGCCTTTGGTCGATAGCTAGAACAGACCCTGGGGCAGGGCGTCGCCGCCGCCGGAGGGGTAGGCACCGCTTTCTATCTCATCCCAGGGTGGCGGCGCGTCTTCTTCCTTGAATACCTCAAAGAAGCCATTCGTGCTGCCGGGACGTGCGGTGCGGCCGGTAGCCGGGTCGATGCGCACGTTGGTCAGGCCTTCCGGCATTGCCTGGCTGTGCTCTGGCCTGTCCTTGAGGGCGCCAGCCATAAAGTCCATCCAGATTGGCAGGGCGGCAGTGCCGCCGTATTCGCGGCGTCCCAAGGTGCTGGGCTGGTCGAAGCCGACCCAGGAAACGGTAACAAAATCGCCGTTGTAGCCAGCGAACCAGGCATCCTTCTGGTCGTTGGTAGTGCCGGTCTTTCCGGCCAGGTCGCCGCGCTGCAGCTCCCGTGCCCGGGCTGCCGTGCCGCGCGTGATAACGTCCTGCAGCATGCTGGTCAACTGATAGGTCGTGCGGGGATCTATCACCTGTTCCGCCTCGGGAATTTCGGGCAGCCGATAATTCGGGTCGGCGAAGTTGCCGGCCTCGGCGTAGCGCGCCAGGCGTTCCTCATGTAATTCCCGAGCACCCGGGGTAACTGCTGCTGTGGACACCTCCAGGAGATGCCCTCGATGGTCTTCGATACGCTCAATCAGGTACGGCTTGACCGCATAACCGCCATTGGCGATCGTGGTGTAACCCTGCGCGATTTGCAGCGGCGTCAGCTCTGGCGTCCCCAGAGAGGCTGACAGGTTGCGCGGGAGATCGGAACGGCTGAAGCCGAAGTGTTCTATGTAACTCAGTGCCTTGTCCACGCCCAGATCCTGCATCAGGCGGATGGAAACCAGGTTACGTGAACGATAGAGGGCTTCCCTGAGACGAATCGGGCCCAGAAAGTCGCCACCCGAGTTCTGTGGCCGCCAGGCCGAATCCAGATATTCGTCAACAAATACCAGAGGGGCATCATTGACCATGCTGGCCGGGCTGTAGCCGTTGTCCAGGGCGGCAGCGTAGAGAAAAGGCTTGAAGCTGGAGCCTGGCTGCCGGCGGGCCTGGGTCACTCGGTTGTAATTGCTCTGGACGAAAGAGAAGCCGCCAATCAGGGCCTGTACGCTGCCATCCTGAGGGGAGAGCGCCACCAACGCACTCTGCGCAGTTGGTACCTGGCTCAGACGAAACTGGATATCTTCCACGGCCACAACACGGACGATATCGCCAACGGCCAGTACGTCAGCCGGCTTGCTCGGATTGGGCCCCATGCTGTTGGCGTTGATATAGGGTCTGGCCCAGCGCATGGCTTCCCAACTGATCTCGCCCAGCGCGCCGCCGCGAAGTTGAATCGACACCTTGTCGGCGCTGACACTGGTCACGACAGCCGGAAGCAGGCCGCCCATGCCGCGATAGTTCTTTAACAGATCTGGCCAATCCGCTGGCTTGCTATCGGGATGCCGCTCTTCAGGGCCGCGGTAACCATGCCGTTGGTCGTAGCTCATCAAGCCGCTGCGCAAGGCGCTGTTGGCCAGGGTCTGCAACTGGCTATCTACCGTGGTATACACGTGATAGCCATTGATATAAGCGTCTTCTCCATACTTGCTGAGCATTTCCAGACGCGCCATTTCCGCCACGTAAGGTGCTTCCAGTTCAGGGTTGGCGCCATGGTTGGTTGCGGTAATGGGGCTGGCGATGGCTTGGTCGTACTCGGCTTGGTCGATAAAGCCCAGGCTCAGCATCCGGCCCAGAATCCAGTCGCGACGCAGCAGCGTACGTTCGGGATTGGAAATCGGGTTATAACGTGACGGAGCCTTGGGCAGGCCGGCAATCATTGCGAGGTCGGCAAGGGGCAACTGATCTATCGACGTACCGTAATAAACCTGGGCTGCAGCCTCAATTCCATATGCCCTGTTGCCGAGATAGATCTTGTTGACGTAGAGTTCAAAAATCTCGCGTTTGCTCAGACTGCGTTCGATCTGCAAGGCCAGCAATATTTCGTTCAGTTTTCGGGAAAACACCCGATCACTGGTCAGGAAATAGTTTTTTGCCACCTGCATGGTGATAGTACTACCGCCCGTCTGAATACTGCCCGTTTGAACCAATTCGCTAACCGCTCGCAGCAGGCTCATGGGGTCGACGCCGTGGTGGTTAAGGAAGTTGTCATCCTCGGCCGCCAGAATGGCATTAATAAAGTTTTCCGGCACTTGGTCGTAACTGATAGGTATGCGGCGCATTTCACCGAATTCTGCTATCAATTTGCTATCTGTGCTATATATCCGCAATGGGGTCTGTAATTGCACGTCGCGGAGGGTTTCAACGTCCGGCAAACCGGGGCTCAAATACAGCGCAATGGCGCTGAGACCCAGTACTGGGGCGCTTATCAGAGCGAGAAGTGACCAGAATAAAATTTTTAGAAAGCGCATAAGGGACAGGCAAATTCCCTGACAAATGAATTGGTTAGCTGTGTGGTGCGATGAGAACGGGTTAACAGTATGCATTATAAGCGCATTTTTTTTGTTTTAGCTATTTGCGCTTGTACAAGGACTGTTATTTAATGTAGGAAAACATAAACCGTCCGTAAGTGTCGGATGCTGATAGGAAATTGGCTGTGCTAGGGCTCATAAAGAAAAAAGCGAACACGCTACTGGGCATTGATATCAGCTCCACCACGGTGAAGCTGCTTGAACTCAGTCGCTCAGGTAACCGTTATAAGGTCGAGGCCTATGCGGTTGAACCTCTCCCACCTAGTGCGGTGGTAGAAAAAAACATCGTCGAGCTTGAGGGTGTCGGCCAGGCATTGGAGAAAGTCCTGGCCCGTTCCCGTTCCTCTCTCAAGCAAGCTGCCGTTGCAGTCGCCGGGTCCGCCGTTATCACCAAAACCATTGAAATGGATGCGGATCTCGATCCCGAGGAAATGGAAGAACAGATCAAGCTGGAAGCTGATCAGTACATTCCCTATCCGCTGGACGAAGTGGCGATTGATTTCGAAGTTCAGGGCCCGTCACCGCGCAATCCCGACCGAGCTGAAGTGCTCCTGGCCGCCTGCCGTCGTGAAAACGTCGACATCCGCGAAGCCGCGCTGGCACTGGCGGGTCTTGGCGCACGCGTGGTCGAGGTTGAAGCCTACGCGATGGAGCGAGCCTGTGATCTGGTCATTGACCAGCTCGACGGCGACCGTGACGAGATGACGGTCGCGGTGATTGATATCGGTGCGACCATGATGACCCTCAGCGTGTTGAGCAAGGGTCGGATCATTTACACCCGTGAACAGCTGTTCGGAGGCAAACAACTCACCGATGAAATTCAGCGGCGTTACGGTTTGTCGCAGGAAGAAGCGGGTCTTGCCAAGAAACAGGGCGGTTTGCCGGACGACTACGACAGTGAGGTCCTCGGGCCGTTCAAGGACGCTGTTGTTCAGCAGGTTTCCCGCTCCTTGCAATTTTTCTTTGCTGGTGGCCAGTTCAATGATGTGGACTACATCCTCCTCGCAGGCGGTACTGCTTCGATTCCGGGTCTTGATCATCTCATTCAGCAAAAAATCGGCACCACAACGTTGGTCGCCAACCCCTTTGCAAACATGACCCTGTCAAACAAGGTCAATGCTGTGGCGCTCAGTAATGATGCGCCCGCGTTGATGATTGCCTGCGGTCTGGCAATGAGGAGTTTCGACTAATGGCTCGCATTAACCTATTGCCCTGGCGCGAGCAGCTCAGGGAAGAGCGAAAAAAAGAATTTCTGACTATTCTCGGCCTGATCGTCATTCTCGCCGGGGGCCTGGTGTTCATGGGTGATCGTTTTTATGCCGGCAAGATAGATCACCAGAATGCCCGCAACAAATTTCTTCAGGATGAAATTGTCCTGCTCGAAGCGCGCATCAAGGAGATCGAGCAATTGCAGGCGCGTCGCACCCAGTTGCTTGACCGGATGAAGATCATCCAGGATCTGCAGGGCAATCGGCCGATTATCGTCCGCGTGTTTGATGAAATGGCC
Organism: uncultured Pseudomonadaceae bacterium; assembly: GCA_963974865.1. GTDB lineage: Bacteria > Pseudomonadota > Gammaproteobacteria > Pseudomonadales > Pseudomonadaceae > Halopseudomonas. The sequence continues at coordinate 16,425 of CAXBEU010000034.1, forward strand.
CGGACCTTGCCCGATGGTGTGTTCTTCACCTCGGTCAACATGCGCGGCGCTACCGTCAATATCAAAGGCGGCGCAGAGTCCAACAGTCGGGTGTCCAACCTGATGCGGCAGATGGATGCGTCTGAATGGATGACTTCACCCAATCTGACCGCCGTGAGAGCGGTGACCTCGGGTGGTGTGGATCAGGCTAACGTTTTTGAGCTTTCAGTGCGTCAGACTGAGCCGAAAGCGTCTGCTGAGGGAGCGCCGCAGCAATGAGTATGTCTCAGATCAAGGATAGTTTTCGCAAGATCGATATCAACAATATCGACTTCAACAACGTCGGCGTGTGGCCTGGTGCCCTGAAGTTTATCGTCGGCCTGCTGTTATTCATAGCGCTGGTGTTTGCTGGTTATCACTTTCACCTGAAAGACATGAAAGCCAGCCTGGAGCAGACCGAGGCCAGAGAAGTGGCCTTGCGCAAGGACTTTACTGACAAATCCTTTCGCGCCGCCAACCTCGAAGCCTACAAGGAACAACTGGTTGAAATCGAGGAGCGCTTCGGTGCTCTGCTGAAGCAACTGCCCAGCGACACCGAAGTGCCCGGACTGCTTGAAGACATTACCCAGATGGGCCTCAATAGCGGTCTGGAGTTCGAGTCCATTACCCTGCAGCCCGAATCGACCCAGCAGTTCTACATCGAGTTGCCGATCAGAATCGTCGTTCAGGGCAGTTACCATGATATAGCCACTTTCGTCAGCAGCGTCTCGGGCCTGCCGCGAATCGTGACGCTGCATGACTTCGACATTGCCCCGGTCACCGAAGGCAATCCCGACCTGCTGAAAATGAATATTCTTGCCAAAACCTATCGCTACAACGAAGCAGGGGGCCAATAATGATCAAGCATAAGCGCGTATTGAGCGTTGCCCTCGCTTTGCCGATTCTGCTGACAGGTTGTGGTGGTGGCAGCTTCAATGATTTGCAGGCCTTCATGGAAGAGACCCGCGCACGGCCAGCCGGTAATATTGAACCGCTGCCGCGTTTCGCGCCTTATGAGGCGTTCACTTACAGCGCCACCTCCCTGCGCAGCCCTTTCCAGCCGCCGATCAGAATCGATCTTGCCCAGCGTGAGCGTGGATCGCAGGATCTGAAGCCGGACGAGGATCGGGTCAAACAGTTTCTTGAAGGTTTCAATATCGAAGGATTCGAGATGGTTGGCGTCTTGAGTAATCAGGACGGTATGCAGGCATTGATCCGCGGTGCGGGTAGTGTGCATAGGGTGAGGATGGGTGACTATCTGGGCCGCAATCACGGTCGTATTACCAGTATTGAAGAAGGCCGTGTCGACGTGGTTGAGATCGTCCCGGACGGTGAAGGTGGTTGGTTGGAGCGCCCGCGAACGCTCAGCTTGCCTGAGCGCGGATAAGTCAACCAGGGAGAGACAAAATGAACTGCAAACAGTCACGCGTGGAACGCAATCACATGCCTTTAACCAGAAAAATTACGCTCGCCGCCTTCATGGCACTGCTTAGCCCGTTGGCGCTTGCCGCGAACCTCGAAAAGCTGGATGTCGCTTCGCTCCCCGGTGAGCGGGTTGAGCTGAAACTGTCTTTCGATGAGCCGGTGACGTCAGCCCCGAAAGGCTACACGATTGATCAGCCCGCGCGTATCGCCATTGATTTGCCTGGAGTGAAGAATCAGCTTGGCGAGCGTAGCCGTGATCTTGGATTGGGCAATGCGCGCAGCATTACCGTAGTGGAAGCCAACGACCGCACCCGCCTCATTATCAACCTGACCGATCTGGTGCCCTACGCCACTCGCGTAGACGGCAATGACCTGTATGTCATGGTCGGTTCCGACAGCGCGCCGGGCTATGCGCAAGCAGCTGCTCCGCGTCCGGCGGCTGCACCTGTCAGCACCGCACCTGCTGCAGCGCAGGCTATTCCTCAGCCGGCACCTCAGGCCGCTCCAACTGATTGGCGCGCGACCTCTGAACCTGCCGTATCCAGCCCGATGATGGCAAGCGGCAGAGCTATTACCAGTCTGGATTTTCGCCGAGGCGAGCAGGGCGAGGGTAACGTGGTGGTCGACCTGTCTGATCCCTCGATAAAAGTGGACGTACAGGAGCAGGGCGGCCGGGTCAGATTGACCTTCCCTGATACCCAGTTGCCTGATTCGCTGCGCGTTCGCCTGGATGTGAAGGATTTTGCTACTCCAGTGAACTTTGTCAACGCCAGCTCCAGCGGTGGTAATGCGGTCATCAATATCGAGCCAAGCGGCTTCTACGAGCATCTGGTTTATCAGGCGGATAGCCGCCTGATCGTCAGTTTCAAGCCGCTTACCCAGACTGAGGTTGAGCAGCGCCGTGCGGAGGCCTTCTCCTACACTGGGGAAAAACTGTCGCTGAACTTTCAGGACATTGAAGTTCGTTCAGTGCTTCAGCTGATTGCCGACTTCACCGACCTGAATCTGGTCGCCAGTGATACCGTTCAGGGCAGCATCACGCTGCGTTTGCAGAACGTGCCGTGGGATCAGGCTCTGGACCTGGTGTTGAAAACCAAGGGCCTTGACCAGCGCAAGATTGGTAACGTCTTGCTGGTTGCGCCGGCCGAAGAAATTGCCGCCCGCGAACGCCAGGAGCTGGAGTCACAAATGCAGATCGCCGAATTGGCGCCGCTGCGTCGTGAGCTGATCCAGGTCAACTACGCGCGTGCCGCCGATATCGCCAGTCTGTTTGCCTCGGTAACAGCCGGTGATGGTGAACAGCGTGGTTCGATCACTGTGGATGATCGTACCAACAGCATTATTGCGCTCGAGACTCAGCAGAAGCTTGATGAGTTGCGCCGCATTGTGGTGCAACTGGATATCCCGGTGCGTCAGGTCATGATTGAGGCGCGCATCGTTGAGGCCAACGTTGGCTTTGACAAGGCGCTTGGCGTCCGTTGGGGCGGTAGTATCAACGCGGGTGATCGGTTCGATATCTTTGGCCGTAACCCAGGCGGTACGGGCCAGATGCCCACGCCAACGGCGAACTCACCCTTTGTTGACATGGGTGTAGCAGGTGCCACTTCCGGGATAGGTATCGGCTTTATCACCAACAACACCATTCTGGACCTGCAGCTGTCGGCAATGGAAAGCACCGGTAACGGTGAAATCATTTCCCAGCCCAAGGTAGTTACCTCCGACAAGGAAACCGCCAAGATCCTGCGTGGTTCCGAGATTCCTTATCAGGAAGCCAGCTCCAGCGGTGCAACTACCACGGCCTTTGCCGAAGCGGTACTGTCGCTGGAAGTAACTCCGCAGATTACCCCGGACAATCAAGTGATCATGGAAGTGGTCGTCACCAAGGACGAGCCCGACTTCACCCAGGTGGTCAACGGTGTGCCGACCATTCGCAAGAATGAAGTCAACGCCAAGATCCTGGTCGGTGATGGTGAAACTATCGTGATCGGTGGTGTATTCTCCAGCGAAACTCAGACCAGTCAGGAAAAGGTACCTTTCCTCGGCGACCTGCCTGTTCTGGGCAAAGCCTTCCGTCGTGACGTGTCGCTGGAAAACAAGTCGGAACTGCTGATCTTCCTGACCCCGCGCATCATCAACAATGGAGCTATTACGGTTGCCAGGTAATCCTCTTGCGTAATGTGTTTCTAATAGGCCCGATGGGAGCTGGAAAAAGCACCATCGGGCGTTTGCTTGCCAAGGAACTCAAATACCCTTTCAAGGATTCGGACCGGGAAATTGAAGCGCGTACTGGCGCTGATATACCCTGGATCTTTGACGTGGAAGGGGAAGAGGGTTTTCGTGAGCGCGAAGAGGCGATGATCGCCGAGCTGGTGCAAGAGCACGGCATTATCCTTGCCACCGGCGGCGGTGTGGTCATGCGTGAGGCAAATCGTCGGGCGCTGAGCGCCCACGGGCTGGTTGTCTATTTACGCACCAGCGTGGATCAGCAACTGCAGCGTACCTCGAAAGACCGGCAACGCCCGTTGCTGCTCAATGCCGATCCCGAGAAGGTCTTGCGCGATCTCATGGCGCGGCGTGATCCGCTCTATAGCGAGATAGCGGATGTGACCATCGATACCGATCAGCGCGGGCCCAAGGTGGTCGTCAACACTATTCTCAGTCGCCTGCAGGCCGCTGAAGAGTAAGCATACCGGTACCCCATTCCATACATGCGCCAACATTCCGGCTGAGCACAAGTTGTGCGGCTGTTGTATTCTTGCCGGAGTCGTATCGGAGAGAGATTGATGCAGCAATTAAGCGTTGAGCTGGGTGAGCGCAGTTACCCCATTTACATTGGTAGTCATCTGCTGTCGCAGCCGGAGTTACTGACCCGGCACATCAGCGGCAAGCAGGTTTGTATTGTCACCGACGATACCGTAGCGCCCCTGTATCTGGACAGCCTGTGTCAGGCGTTGAGCGGTTATCAGGTGTTGAAGGTCTTGCTGCCTACTGGCGAAGCCTTCAAAACCTGGTCAACCTTGCAGCAGGTATTTGATGCCCTGTTAGCCGCGCGGCATGATCGCAAGACCACGTTGATTGCGCTGGGTGGTGGGGTAATCGGCGATATGACCGGGTTTGCTGCGGCCTGCTATCAGCGTGGGGTGGATTTCATCCAGGTGCCTACCACCCTGTTGTCCCAGGTCGACTCCTCCGTAGGTGGCAAAACCGGGATCAACCATCCCGCCGGCAAGAACATGCTCGGGGCCTTTTATCAGCCAAAGGCGGTGTTGATTGATACCGAGAGTCTATCGACGCTGCCTTCCAGGGAAGTCAGCGCCGGACTGGCTGAGGTGATCAAGTACGGTCTGATCCATGATCTGGCGTTCCTCGCCTGGTTGGAAAGCAATATCCAGGGGCTGCTAGCGCTGACCCCCGCTCTGGTCACTGAAGCCATTGCACGCTCGTGTCAGATCAAGGCGGATGTGGTCGCCCTGGATGAGCGCGAAGGCGGTATTCGCGCAATTCTGAATCTGGGTCACACTTTTGGCCACGCCATCGAAGCGCATCAGGGCTATGGTCAGTGGTTACATGGCGAGGCGGTGGGCGCCGGGATGGTCATGGCCTTGGATATGTCCTGCCGGCAGGGCTGGATCACGCAGGCGGAGGTCGATCGCGCAACGGCTCTGATTGCCGCTGCGGGTTTACCGACCAAGCCGCCAGCCAGCATGACCGCGGCGGACTTCATGCGGTTGATGGCGGTAGATAAAAAAGTACTCGACGGCCAGTTACGCCTGGTATTGCTCAAGGCATTGGGCCAGGCCGTCGTTAGCGCAGAATTCGATTCTGCTTCCTTGCAGGCAACACTCGCAGCGGGCCAGTCATGACAGTGGAACGGGATATCAGTTTTAGCGCCTCAGGTGAACTCGACGAGTTTCTTGATCATTATCAGTTGAGCCACGATCCTTTCGCTGCGCGCACGCCTGGGTTTCGGTTTTTTACCCCGCAGCGCAAAACGGTCCTGGCGCAGCTGCATCATCTGGCACGTTTTGGTGATCGGCTTCTGCTGGTCACAGGTCCAGAGGGTAGTGGCAAGACATTGCTGCGTCAGGTGCTGGTCGCCAGCAGCAACAAGGACACCACCCAATGTGTGGTGGCGACCGCGCGCGAATTTTCTGGTGAGTCCGCGCTGATTGCTTATCTTTGTCAGGCCGTCAACGCCAAGGGACGCTCGGCTGATGCTTTGCTTGAACGTGGCGAACAACTGAAGCAGACCGGCGTGCAGCTCTATCTGATCATCGATGACGCGCAACTACTGGAGCTGCAGGCATTGCAGGATCTGGTTGACCTCGCTTTCAGTGATCGGGCCGATTCGCCGGTCAGAATCTTTCTGTTTGCCGACGAGAACATTGTTCAGTTATTGCCTTTGATCGATACCGAAGGCGCGCCGGAGCAATGGGTGCATCGCATTGCACTGGATGCCTACTCGCTGGAAGAAACTAGCGATTATATCGCCCAGCGGCTCGAAGCTGCAGGGGGTGAACTGGCGTTGCTGGATGAAGATCAACTGCAGCAGATTCACCGTCGCAGTAGCGGCTGGCCTGGACGCATCAACACCGTTGCCCGGCAAGTGATGGAGGAGGCAATGGAAGAACCTGTAGCCAGGCCTGCGCGGCGCTCGGCTGGTGTGTTGCCTGTGCGCTCGATTATTGCTGTGCTGCTGGTGGCGGCCGGTATTGGTGTGGCCTGGTGGCTGGGCGGCGACAAGGCCGAGCAGGAACCTTCGCGCACCGTGCTGCAGCTGCCGGAGCCAGTCAACACGGTCAATGCGGAACAGGACCGCCAGTTGGCAGAGCTGACCGATCTGAATGCAGTCACCCTTGAGCCTAATGCGGTGGTTGTTCCTGACCTGCCTGAAGTGGCTCCCGCGGAGGAGGTGCAGACAGCACCTGCTCTGGTCGCAACTGATCAGGTGCCTGTGGCCTCTGCGCCGGCGGAAGTGGTCGATCTCCAGGCCGATGCGCCTGCCGCCACTACGCCGGCGCCTGCACCTTCGACGCCAGCTACAGCCGCTCCAGCTCCAGCCCCGGCCCCTGCTGCCGCGCCGGCAGCACCGGCATCCACGGGCCAGACTATTCGCACTACGGACTGGTATCGCCAGGCGAACTCCAACGCCTTTGTTCTGCAAGTGCTTGGCACACGCAGCCAGGAGGCCGCCATGAGCTTTATACGGGCTCAATCGGGTCTGGAAAACATGGGTTATTTTGAAACCCAGCACGAAGGCCGGCCCTGGTTTGTAGTGACACAGGGCTTGTACGGGACTCGGCAACAGGCGCAGCAAGGTGTTAGCAAGCTCCCCGAGGCACTGCGCAAGCAGAACCCCTGGCCACGTGGTATGTCCGCTATTCAGCAATCGCTGCGCTAAGTTACCCGCGCTCGCATCGGCTCTCGCAGGTGGGCCGGTGCGAGCTGTGCGGCGCGCCTGTCTCTGCGGGACGCAGGATCGGATGTTTCGCGCATCAAGCAGAATAAAAAAGTTTTCCTATTTACGACATTTGAATATAATTTTGCGGCACGCTGCCCTGAAAAAAAATTGTGAGCGGGGTAGTGGCTGTGTACAATTACTCCCCTTTTGTCCGGCGCCGAGCCAGATCCAGTCATTTGTGAATCTTGTAAGCGCTTGAATCCTATAGCATTTTGAGAGTGTGCCTATGAAAGCAGGTTTATATCAGCCTGATCAGTTCAAGGATAACTGTGGCTTTGGCCTTATCGCCCATATGCAGGGTGAGCCCAGTCATCACCTTCTACTGACGGCCATTGAAGCCCTGACATGCATGACACACCGTGGCGGCATCAATGCCGACGGCAAGACCGGCGACGGTTGTGGCCTGTTGATCCAGAAGCCTGATCAGTTCCTGCGTGCCGTGGCCAAAGATTCTCTGGGCAGCGAATTGCCAGAACAATATGCTGTGGGCATGGTATTCATGGGTGCCGAACAGGCCGCGTCCGCCGCTGCCCGCCAGGCGTTCGAAGCCGCGCTGGAAGATCAGGGTCTGCCTCTGATCGGCTGGCGTGAAGTACCGGTTGATAGCAGCGTGCTCGGGCCACTTGCCTTGAGTTGCATGCCGCGTATCGAGCAGGTATTCGTCTCCGGTGAGGGTTTTGACGAGCAACAGTTCGGCATCAAGTTATTCTACGCTCGCCGCAAGGCCGAAATTGCCATGCAGGCGGATCAGGATTTCTACGTCTGCAGTCTGTCGCACAAGGTCATCTCCTATAAAGGTTTGATGATGCCCGCCGATCTGGGGCAGTTCTTCCCGGATCTGAGCGATGAACGCATGGAAACCGCGATCAGCGTGTTTCACCAGCGCTTTTCTACCAATACACTGCCCAAGTGGCCGTTGGCTCAGCCGTTTCGCCTGATTGCGCACAACGGCGAAATCAACACCATTACCGCCAACCGCAATTGGGCCCAGGCGCGGCGCAACAAGTTCACCAATGAACTGTTGCCCGATCTTGAGAGCATCTCGCCGATCGTCAACGTAACCGGTTCCGACTCCTCCAGCATGGATAACATGTTGGAGCTTCTGATCGCCGGTGGCATGGATTTGTTCCGCGCGATTCGCATGGTGGTTCCGCCTGCGTGGCAGAACGTTGAAACCATGGATGCGGATCTCAAGGCTTTCTACGAATTCAACTCCATGCACATGGAAGCCTGGGATGGCCCGGCCGGCATCGTGCTGACCGAGGGTCGTTACGCGGTCTGCCTGCTTGACCGTAACGGCCTGCGCCCCGCGCGCTATGTCGTGACCAAGAATGGCTACATTACCCTGGCCTCGGAAATCGGTGTGTGGGATTACCAGCCTGAAGATGTGATCAGCAAGGGCCGAGTCGGTCCTGGCCAGATTCTGGCTGTGGATACCCAGACCGGTGAAGTGCTGCACACCAGCGATGTGGAAGGCCGCCTCAAGTCGCGCCACCCCTACCGCAAGTGGTTGAAGGAAAACGCGCTGCGTATCCAGGCGACCATGAATGATCGCGACCATGGTTCGGACTTCCTCAGCCCTGAACAGCTCAAGCAATACATGAAGATGTTTCAGGTCACCTTTGAAGAGCGTGATCAGGTGCTGCGCCCCTTGGCCGAAAATGGCCAGGAAGCAGTGGGCTCGATGGGTGACGACACGCCAATGGCGGTTTTGTCTACCCGTGTGCGCTCGGTCTATGACTACTTCCGTCAGCAGTTCGCCCAGGTCACCAACCCGGCGATCGATCCGCTGCGCGAAGCCATCGTCATGTCGCTGGAAACCTGTATCGGTGCCGAGCGCAATGTCTTTGAAGAGACCGCCGACCACGCCAACCGGGCGATCCTCAGTAGCCCGGTGATCTCCCCGGCGAAGTGGCGCACCCTGATGAATCTGGAGCGCCCAGGCTTTGCTCACCAGCGTATCGAGCTGAATGCGCCCGCGGACATGCCTCTGCTTGAGGCGGTCAGGGCGATTGCCGAGCAGGCTGAAGCGGCGGTACGTGAAGGCAAGACGCTGCTGGTGCTAAGCGATCGCTTTATTTCCGAAGGCAAGCTTCCCGTGCATGCGGCGCTCGCCGTCGGCGCAGTGCATCACCACCTGATTGCAGTGGGCCTGCGTTGCGACTGCAACATTCTGGTTGAAACCGCCACCGCCCGCGATCCGCATCACTACGCGGTATTGATCGGCTTTGGTGCGACCGCGGTCTATCCGTATTTGGCCTATGAAATTCTCGGCGATCTGATTCGCACCGGTGAAGTGATTGGCGACCTTTATGAGGTCTTCAAGAGCTACCGCAAGGGTATCTCCAAGGGCCTGCTGAAAATCCTCTCGAAGATGGGTATTTCCACCGTTGTGTCCTATCGTGGCGCGCAGTTGTTCGAAGCTGTGGGCCTGGCGGATGAAGTGGTCGATATGTGTTTCCGGGGTGTGGCCAGCCGCATCCAGGGCGCGCGCTTCAGCGACCTGCAGGCCGAGCAGTCATTGCTGGCCAAGGAAGCCTGGAACCCGCGCAAGAATATCCAGCAGGGCGGCTTGCTCAAGTTCGTGTTTGGCGGTGAGTACCACGCCTACAACCCGGACGTGGTGCGCACGCTGCAGGATGCGGTGCAGGGCGACAGCTACGACAAGTACCTGGAATACGCAGCCCTGGTGAATAATCGCCCAGTGGCCTCGCTACGCGATCTGCTGAAAGTCCGTGATGATCAAACTGCCATTGCGCTGGATGATGTGGAGCCGCTGGAGTCGATCTTCAAGCGCTTTGACTCCGCGGGTATCTCGTTGGGCGCATTGTCCCCTGAGGCGCATGAAGCCATTGCCGAAGCCATGAACCGCCTGGGTGCCCGCTCCAACTCCGGTGAGGGTGGTGAAGATCCTGCCCGCTACGGCACCGAGCGCAGCTCGAAGATCAAGCAGATCGCTTCGGGCCGCTTTGGTGTGACGCCGGAATATCTGGTCAATGCTGAAGTACTGCAGATCAAGGTCGCCCAGGGTGCCAAGCCCGGCGAAGGTGGTCAGTTGCCGGGCGGCAAGGTCAACGAGCTGATTGCCCGCCTGCGCTATGCGGTGCCCGGTGTGACGCTGATTTCGCCACCGCCGCACCACGACATCTATTCGATTGAAGATCTGTCGCAGCTGATTTTTGACCTCAAGCAGGTCAATCCGCGCGCGCTGGTGTCGGTCAAACTGGTTGCCGAGCCTGGTGTAGGCACCATCGCTGCCGGTGTGGCCAAGGCCTATGCCGACCTGATCACCATTTCCGGTTACGACGGCGGCACCGGTGCTTCGCCGCTGACGTCGATCCGTTACGCCGGTTCGCCCTGGGAGCTGGGTCTGTCTGAGGCGCACCAGACGCTGCGCGGTAATGATTTGCGCGGCAAGGTACGGGTTCAGACCGATGGTGGCTTGAAGACCGGCCTGGATGTGATCAAGGCGGCGATTCTGGGTGCCGAAAGCTTCGGCTTTGGTACCGCCCCGATGATCGCATTGGGTTGCAAATACCTGCGTATCTGCCACCTGAACAACTGCGCGACCGGTGTTGCCACGCAGAACAAGCACCTGCGTGACAATCACTACATCGGTACCGTGGAAATGGTGATGAACTTCTTCACCTATGTGGCCACCGAAACCCGTGAGCTGATGGCACAGTTGGGTGTCAGCCGCTTGCAGGATCTGATTGGCCGTACCGATCTGCTGGAAATTCTGCCGGGCGCGACCAGCAAGCAGCAGAACCTGGATCTGGAGCCTTTGCTGTTCAGCAAGGACGTGCCGGCGGACAAGCCGCAGTACTGCGAATCGCCACGCAACGCGCCCTTTGACAAGGGCCTGACCGCCGAGAAGATGGTCGAGATGGCACGTGCCAGCATCGATGGTCTGACCGGTGGCGATTTCGAGATGCAACTGACCAACTGCGACCGTTCGATCGGCGCGCGGGTCTCCGGCGAGATCGCCCGCGTGCACGGTAACCAGGGCATGGTCGGCGCGCCCATTACCTACCGCTTCAAGGGTACGGCGGGCCAGAGCTTCGGTGTGTGGAATGCCGGCGGCCTGAACATGTATCTGGAAGGCGATGCCAATGACTATGTCGGCAAGGGCATGACCGGCGGCAAGCTGGTTATCGTTCCGCCGAAGGGTAGCCCGTTCCGCTCCGAGGAAACCGCGATTATCGGTAACACCTGTCTGTACGGTGCGACCGGTGGCATGTTGCTGGCGGCCGGTACGGCGGGCGAGCGTTTTGCGGTCCGTAACTCCGGTGCCCATGCGGTGATCGAAGGTTCTGGTGACCACTGCTGCGAATACATGACTGGCGGTATGGTCTGTGTGCTCGGGCCGACTGGCCATAACTTCGGTGCGGGCATGACCGGCGGCTTTGCCTTTGTTCTGGATCAGGACAACAGCTTCTTCGACAAGCTCAACCATGAGCTGGTGGAGTTGCACCGGATCAGCAGCGAGTCGATGGAAGCCTATCGCAGCCACCTGACCATGGTGCTGACCGAGTACGTGGCTGAAACCGGCAGTGCCTGGGGTGAGGAAGTTCTGGAAAACCTGGATAACTACATCCGGCGTTTCTGGCTGGTCAAGCCCAAGGCTGCCAGTTTGCGTGCCCTGCTGACCAGCACCCGCGCCAACCCGCAATAACTAGAGGTCGGCGGCAGGCCTGTGAGACAGGTTTGCCGCCTTGCCCTGATGAGTCCCGCAGTTGCAGCTTGATGCGTGCCACTGCTGTTTAGAGGTTTGAATATGGCTGACCGTTTGAGTAACGACTTCCAGTTTATCGATGTGGGCCGCAAGGATCCGCTGAAGCGTCCGTTGCGCCAGCGCAAGACCCAGTTCGTCGAAATTCACGAGCAGTTCAAGCCGGATGCGGCATCCGACCAGGCGCACCGCTGCCTGGAATGCGGCAATCCCTATTGCGAGTGGAAGTGCCCGGTTCACAACTATATTCCCAACTGGCTGAAGCTGGTCTCCGAGGGCAACATCCTTGAAGCTGCCGAGCTGGCCCACCAGACCAATACCCTGCCGGAAGTCTGTGGCCGGGTTTGCCCCCAGGATCGCCTGTGCGAAGGCGCCTGTACACTCAACGACGGCTTCGGCGCGGTGACCATCGGCTCGGTAGAGAAATATATTACCGATACTGCCTTTGCGATGGGCTGGCGTCCGGATCTGTCCCACGTGGTCCAGACCGGCAAGAAGGTCGCAATCATTGGCGCCGGCCCGGCCGGTCTTGGCTGTGCTGATGTGTTGGCCCGTGCGGGTGTTAAGCCAGTCGTGTTTGATCGCTACCCGGAAATCGGCGGTCTGCTGACCTTTGGTATTCCCGAATTCAAGCTGGAAAAGCTGGTGATGTCACGCCGTCGGGAAATCTTCGAGGGTATGGGCATCGAGTTTCGCCTGAACACCGAAATCGGCAAGGACGTCAGCATTGATGAGCTGATGGCCGAGTACGATGCGGTCTTTATGGGTATGGGTACTTACACCTACATGAAGGGCGGCTTCCCGGGTGAGGATCTGCCGGGCGTGCATGACGCGCTGGATTTTCTGGTTGCCAACGTCAATCGCAACCTGGGCTTTGAAAAGTCGCCTGCCGACTTTATCGATCTGGCGGGTAAGCGGGTTGTTGTGCTCGGTGGTGGCGATACCGCGATGGATTGTAACCGTACTTCTATCCGTCAAGGCGCCAAGTCGGTGCATTGCGCCTACCGTCGTGATGAAGAGAACATGCCCGGCTCGCGCAAGGAAGTGAAGAACGCCAAGGATGAGGGCGTGAAGTTCCTGTTCAATCGCCAGCCGATTGCCATTGTTGGTGAAGACAAGGTTGAAGGCGTCAAGGTGGTTGAGACGCGTCTGGGTGAGCCGGATGCCCGTGGCCGTCGCAGCCCCGAGCCGATCCCAGGCTCCGAGGAAGTGCTCCCAGCCGATGCGGTGATCATCGCCTTTGGTTTTCGCCCGAGCCCGGCTGACTGGTTTTCAGGCAGCAAGGTGGATATCGATAGCCAGGGCCGCGTAGTGGCTGCTGAGCAGGCTCGCTACCGCTTCCAGACCAGCAACCCGAAGATCTTTGCCGGCGGCGATATGGTGCGTGGCTCGGATCTGGTGGTGACGGCGATCTGGGAAGGTCGTCAGGCTGCAGAAGGGATTATCGAGTATCTGGAACTGTAGATTGGCTTTGTTGTATTAGCGGAGGGCGCCCCAGGGCGCCCTTTTGCGTTTTGGTGAGCTATGGTGTGGGGCGGCTACAGGGCTTGGCCTGGCCGGGACACGCTACCAGCCATCCCTGGGGCTCGTCGGCGCACGTCCCTGTGCGCCGACGGTCCCGGCCAGGCCAAGCCCTGCAGCCACCGCTAGCTTTTCCGCCGCCTGGAAGAACACTTCTCCTCCGGCCCTGATTATTACCCGCATTCCCGGTACAATGCCCGCTGATCCCGCAACTGGATACCTACTCCATGTCCGAATTGAAGAATGATCGCTTTCTCCGTGCCCTGATGCGTCAACCCGTGGATGTCACCCCGGTGTGGATGATGCGCCAGGCCGGGCGCTATCTGCCCGAGTATCGCGAGGCGCGCACCCGTGCTGGCGATTTCATGGGGTTGTGTACCAATCCGGAAATGGCCTGCGAGGTGACCTTGCAGCCATTGGAGCGGTATCCGCTGGATGCGGCGATCCTGTTTTCGGACATTCTGACCATTCCCGATGCCATGGGTCTGGGCTTGTATTTCGAAACCGGTGAGGGCCCACGCTTTCGCAAGCGGATCGATACGGCCGCCGATATCGAAGCACTGAAAGTACCGGACCCAGAGCAGGACCTGGGCTATGTGATGAATGCGGTGCGCACCATCCGCAGCGAGCTGAACGGCCGAGTGCCCCTGATCGGCTTTTCCGGCAGCCCCTGGACGCTGGCGACCTATATGGTCGAAGGCAGTTCGTCCAAGGACTTCCGCAAGACCAAGGCGATGCTTTATGACCAGCCTGAAGCCATGCATATGCTGCTCGACAAGTTGGCCGAATCGGTTACCTCCTACCTGAACGGCCAGATTCTGGCCGGCGCTCAGGCGGTACAGATCTTTGATACCTGGGGCGGTAATCTGTCTTCTGACGCCTACCAGAAATTTTCCCTGGCCTACATGCGCAAGATCGTCGCTGGGCTGATCCGTGAACATGAAGGCCGTCGTGTACCGGTGATCCTGTTTACCAAGAACGGCGGCCTATGGCTGGAAAGCATCGCCGATGCGGGCGCTGATGCCTTGGGTCTGGATTGGACCATGGATATGGGCGTAGCGCGTTCACGCGTGGGTTCCAAGGTGGCGCTGCAGGGCAATATGGATCCAACCGTGCTGTATGCCAAGCCGGCGGCCATTCGTGAAGAGGTGGCGCGGATTCTGAAAAGCTACGGCAAGGGCAATGGCCACGTGTTCAATCTCGGCCACGGTATTACTCCTGAAGTGGATCCGGCCCATGCCGGCGCCTTTATCGAGGCGGTGCACGAATTGTCAGCGATCTATCATGATCCCTCTGCTATCGTAGTCTGAGTCAGTTTCAGGCCGTGCCAGGGAGGAAGTTATGCGTCGGGTGATATTCAATCAGAAGGGCGGTGTGGGTAAATCCAGCATCGCCTGCAATCTCGCGGCGGTCAGCGCCGCTGCCGGCTATAAGACGCTGGTGGTGGATCTGGATCCGCAGGCCAACTCCAGTCACTACCTGCTGGGCGATGGGTTGCAGGATGTGGATCTGACGATTGCCGATTTCTTCTCGCAAACGCTGTCGACCAGCCTGTTCAACAAGAAGGCCGAACAGTTTGTAGTGGAGACACCGTTCGAGAATCTCTGGGTCATGCCGGCGGCTCCGGAGTTGGCGGAGTTGCAGCACAAGCTGGAATCACGCTACAAGATTCAGAAACTGCGTAAATTGCTCAAGGATCTGGATGGCAATTACGAGCGGATCTATATCGATACCGCACCGAGCTTCAATTTCTACACCATCTCGGCGTTGATCGCCGCCGACCGCTGCCTGATCCCGTTCGACTGTGACAGCTTCTCGCGGCAGGCGCTATATGGCCTGCTCAAGGAGCTGGAAGATATTCGTGAGGAGCACAACGAGGATCTGGAAGTGGAAGGCATCGTGGTCAACCAGTTCCAGTCACGGGCGAGCCTGCCGCAACAGATGCTCGACGAATTGATCGCCGAAGGCTTGCCGGTATTGCCAACCTACCTGTCCAGTTCGGTACGCATGCGCGAATCACACCAGGTCAGCACGCCGCTGATCTTCCTCGACGGACGCCACAAGCTGACACAGCAGTTTATCGCCCTGCATGACCATATCGAAGCAAAGGTCTGATCAACTGACGGCTCAGGCTGGGAAGAGTGGCCAGATCATCGGAATGACGATGGTCGCGGTGGCCCACATGATCAGGTTCAACGGGATGCCGATGCGCATGAAGTCAGTAAAGCGGTAGCCCCCGGCGCTGTAGACGAAGGTGTTGGTCTGGTAACCGATCGGCGTGGCAAAGCTGGCGCTGGCGGCGAACATGACGGCGACCACGAAGGGGCGGGGATCTGCCCCCAGCTGTTGCGCGACGCCAATGGCTATGGGTGTCAGCAGTACCGCCACTGCATTGTTACTGACGACCTCCGTCAGGATCGACGTCAACAGATAGATGAACGAGAGCATGAACAGGGGCCCGAGCAATGGTGAAAGTCCCATGACATGTGCCACCACTGTATCAACCAAGCCCACCTTGTTCATCGCGATGCTGATCGCCAGCATGCCGAAAATGATTGTCAGAATGCGCCAGTCGATGGCTTTGTAGGCGTCTTCGGTATCCAGGCAGCCGGTGGCCAGCACCACGGCGGTAGCGATCAGTGCAAGCCCCTCGATGGGCATGATCTTCAATGCAGCCAATACCATCACCGCGAGTACGGCAGCAATTGCAATCGGCGCCTTGTTGCGGCGGTAGGCGCGCTCCTGCACGGTGTTCAGGCTGATCAGGTCGCCGTTATCGGCAAACTTGCTGATCTGCGTTGGTGAGCCTTCCACCAGCATCACGTCACCAAACTGCAGCTGAAAGTCGTCCAGGTTATCCTGAATGTTCTCGTTGTGCCGGTGAATGGCCAGTACATGCATGCCGTAGCGGGCGGTCAGGTTGAGGTCGCGCATCGGGCGGTGGCTGTAGCGTGAGTTACGTCCGACAATGGCTTCGGCCAATACCACGTCGCGGGTAGAGATGGTCTCGAAGTTGGCCGCCTGTTCACGGTTGAACGTCAGCAGTCCATTTTGCCGCAGCTCCATAAAGTCGTGCATGTTGGCGTGCAGCACCAGGCGGTCACCGGCCTTCAGCAGTGTGGTGTTGACCGGGGTGGACAGCTCCTCGTCGCCGCGAAAGATCTTCAGTACCTGTATGCCGCTCTTGCCATTGAGTTTGGCGTCGGCAATTGTCTGATTGATGATCGGCGAGTCGTGCGGCACTAGCAGTTCGGTCATGAACGGGCGGCTCTGGTCCGGGCGCAGCTGCTTTGAAAGGCTTTCCCGGTCAGGCAGCAGGCGGTGGCCCACCAGCAGGATAAAGCCCACGCCGATCACTGCCATGATCAAGCCTGGCAGGAAAATATCGAACATGCCGAAGGGTTCCATGCCGTTCTGCCGGGCTACGCCATCGACCAGGATGTTGGTCGAGGTGCCGATCATGGTCATGGTGCCGCCCAGGATAGTCGCGTAGGACAGGGGAATCAGCATTTTTGACGCTTTGCTGCCGACCTGCGCGGCGAGCGTCACGGCGACGGGCGTCAGTATGGCCACCACCGGCGTATTGTTGATAAAAGTCGAGAGCACCAGGGCGGTGATCATTAGACTGAACAGTGTGCGTAGCGGGCTGCCTCCACCCAGTTTAGCCAGCCACTTGCCCAGGCCGTCGACACAGCCGGTGCGCTCCAGGGCTGCCGACAGTATGAACATGCAGGCAATGGTAATAGGCGCGCTGTTGGACAGCACGCTGAGCACATCGCCTGCGGTTAGCAGGGTGCTGGCCAGCAATACCGCTACGGCGATCCCGACGACGAGATCGGGGCTGAATTTTTCGCGAGCGAACGCATAAAACACCCAGCACAGCAGGGCGGCGACGCCAATCATCGGAAGGGAATCCCAGCTCATCGGTAACCTGAATCTCGTGTGAGGTATCTGGTTCCGTACTTCGGAACCCGTCTGGCCGCCACAATAGAAGGGGGCAGGCGGATTGTCCAAGTACGAAAGCGAAGTTATATATGCTTTTTTGGAATAAAACGGCGGAGATTAGTGCGGGGAAAGCGGTGTCGCGATGTGTTGTCACAGGCGACCTTCATACTCATTCCAAGGTACCGAATGCGGTTTTGGCTTGGCTGAGGGTTACCTTATGACTTTGTATCAATCAATGTAATGCGCTGGCCAATAGCTTGACCCTGCTGGCCGCCTGGCCGTATGTTCAAACGACTGTATGAATTCGTATCGGCGGGTATGGTCCTGCTGATCTTTGGAGACAATAGCATGCCGACTTACAAAGCCCCCCTGCGTGATATGCGCTTCGTCATGGACGAAGTATTCGATTTTGGCGCAGGTTACGAAACCCATGGTTTGACTGATGCGACCCCTGATCTGGTCAGCGCGATTCTCGAAGAAAGCGCCAAATTTGCTGGCGAAGTGCTGGCGCCGCTGAATCGTAGTGGCGATGAAGAGGGCTGCCATATTGATGATGGCGTGGTGACCACGCCCAAGGGTTTCAAGGAAGCCTATCAGCAGTATGTCGACAACGGCTGGGGTTCGATGACGGGTCCGGTCGAGTACGGCGGGCAAGGTTTGCCGGCGTCTTTGGGTCTGGTGGTGGCAGAAATGACCGCCTCGGCCAACTACGCCTGGAGCATGTACCCCGGCTTGAGTCACGGTTGCTCGGCGGCTATCCGCGCCCACGGCAGTCCTGAGCAGAAGGAGCTGTACCTGAACAAGCTGGTACCCGGTACCTGGACCGGCTCCATGTGCTTGACCGAGCCGCATTGCGGTACCGATCTGGGTCTTACCAAGACCCGCGCGGTACCGCGCGAAGACGGTACCTACGAAATTACCGGGACCAAGATCTTTATCTCCTGCGGCGAGCATGACTTTGCCGAAAACATTGTGCACCTGGTTCTGGCCAAGCTGCCTGATGCGCCCTCCGGCACCAAGGGCATTTCGTTGTTCATCGTGCCCAAGTTCCTGCCCGACGCCAACGGCGAAGTGGGCGAGCGCAATGGTGTGAAGTGTGGCTCGCTTGAGCACAAGATGGGTATCAAAGCGTCCGCTACTTGTGTGTTGAACTTTGATGGTGCCACCGGCTTCCTGATCGGTGAGGTGAACAAGGGTCTGAACTGCATGTTCACCATGATGAACCACGCGCGCCTGGGTACTGGCATGCAGGGTCTGTGTCACGGTGAAGCTTCTTATCAGACTGCGATCGCCTATGCCAAGGATCGCCTGCAGATGCGTTCGCTTTCCGGTCCGGCTGCCCCGGACAAACCTGCCGATCCGATCATCGTGCACCCTGATGTGCGGCGCATGTTGTTGACTATGAAAGCTTTCAATGAAGGCAATCGCGCGCTGGCTTATTACACCGCGCAGTTGCTGGACAAGGCTCACTATTCCAAGGATGAGGCGGTACGTGCCAATGCAGAGGATCAGTTGGCGTTCCTCACGCCGATCTGCAAGGCGTTCATGACCGAGACGGGTCTGGAAGTGACCAACCATGGCATGCAGGTGTTCGGCGGCCACGGTTATATTCGCGAATGGGGCCAGGAGCAGCAGATGCGCGATTGCCGTATCAGTCTGCTGTATGAAGGCACCAACGGTATTCAGGCACTGGATCTGCTGGGCCGCAAGGTGCTGATGAGCCAGGGCAAGATGCAGCGCGCCTTCACCAAGGAAGTACATCAGTTCTGCCAGGCTAACGAAGGTCACGCGACCTTGGGTGACTACGTGGCCAAGTTGAACAAGCTGAATGCCGAATGGGGCGAGCTGACGCAGAAGATTGCCATGCGCTCGATGCAGAACCGCGAGGAAGTAGGTGCTGCGGCGATGGATTTCCTGATGTATTCAGGCTACGTGACGTTGGCGTTCTTCTGGCTGAAGATGGCAGTGGCTGCGCAGGCGACGCTGGACGCTGGTACCTCCGAGGAGGACTTCTACAAAGCCAAGCTGGCTACCCAGGCGTTCTACTTCAAGCGTCTGCTGCCGCGTGCTCGTGCACACGTTGAAGCGCTGGAGTCCGGTGCCGATTCGTTGATGCAGATGACGGCTGAGCAGTTCTAAGCTCTAGCTACAAGCTACAAGCTACAAGCTACAAGCTACAAGCTACAAGCTACAAGCTA
>CAXBEU010000035.1:0-33924 GCA_963974865.1 uncultured Pseudomonadaceae bacterium
CACCTTCTTTCAGGTGGACGGGTTTGCCGGCTTCGCCGGGCAAACAAAAAAGGCGCCGGAGCGCCTTTTTTGGTAGTGCTGCAAACTACAAGATCAATACTCCGGGAATGCCGGCGGGTTGACCTGGGCCATATCTTCCAGAATACGTACTACCTGGCAGCTGTAGCCGAACTCGTTGTCGTACCACACGTACAGGATCAGCCGGGTATCGTTACAGATGGTTGCCTCGGCATCCACCACACCCGCGTGACGCGAACCGACAAAGTCAGTGGAGACCACTTCCTGGGAGTTGGTGAAGTCGATCTGCTTGTGCAGGTCCGAATGCAGCGCCATATAACGCAGGTATTCGTTGACCTCTTCACGGTTGGTCGCGGTGTTCAGGTTCAGATTCAGAATCGCCATCGACACGTTCGGGGTAGGAACCCGAATAGCATTACCGCTCAGCTTGCCTTCCAGTTCCGGCAGCGCCTTGGCCACAGCCTTGGCAGCACCAGTCTCGGTGATCACCATGTTCAGCGCGGCACTACGACCCCGGCGATTACCCTTGTGGAAGTTATCGATCAGGTTCTGGTCGTTGGTGTAGGAGTGAACGGTTTCAACGTGGCCGTTGGCAATACCGTACTTGTCGTTGATCGCCTTGAGGATCGGCACGATAGCGTTGGTAGTACAGGACGCCGCCGAAACGATCTTGTCTTCGGGGGTGATAGCCGCGTGGTTGATGCCATGCACGATATTCTTGATATCGCCCTTGCCCGGGGCAGTCAGTACCACCTGGGCAGCGCCAGGGCATTTCAGGTGCTGGGACAGGCCTTCCGCATCACGCCATACGCCGGTGTTATCGACGATCAGGGCATTCTGGATGCCGTATTTGGTGTAATCCACGCTGGTAGGGTCGCTGGCGTAAATCACCTGGATGACAGTGCCGTTGGCGGTCAGGGTATTGTTTTCTTCATCGATCTTGATGGTGCCCTGGAACGAGCCGTGCACAGAGTCGCGACGAAGCAGGCTGGCACGCTTGGACAGGTCGTTGGTGGCACCCTTGCGCACAACAATGGCGCGCAGACGCAAGCCATCACCGGCACCGGCCTTCTCGACCATGATACGTGCCAGCAAACGACCGATACGGCCAAAACCGTACAGCACCACATCGCGGCCCTGGCGACGCTCGCCCTTGTGGCCAATGACCGTGGCCAGCTCTTCACGCAGGAAGGCGTCCAGATCATCACCGGCCGACTTGCGGAATTTATCCACCAGGCGCGCCAGATCAATCGACGCCGGCCCCAGGTTCAAGCCCAGCAGCGCAGTGATCACCGGAAAGGTATCGTGCACCGACAGCTCAGTATCATCGATCTGACGGGCAAAACGGTGCGACTTCAGAATGCTGATAACAGAGCGGTTGACCAGACCCCGACCATAAATGGAGGTCACCACATTATGTTCACGGTACAGGCGGCCGATCAGCGGAATCATCGCTTCGGCAGTGGATTCACGATCCGTCCAGTTTTCCAGGCATTGCTCGTATTGGGCTTGGTTCACGGCTGTTCCTTCCGGGTCTTGGGCTCTAAAGGGCCGATATTATGCGGCGGTTGGCGCGCAGAGGCAATCATCATGCGAAAACCACATGACTACGGCACAGTCCCGCAGACAGGGGTACACTATCGGCTTTTTGCACAGAGACCCTCGTTTCATGCCCGCTAATACGCGCCTGCTTTCCGTTCCCCCGGTCGTCCGTGACCAGGCCAGAAGCGCCTGGGGCAATCTGGCCGGCGCCGCCCGCGCCCTGGCGATTGCCGAAGCCGCCGCCGAGCATGTCGGCCTGAGCCTGGTCATTACCCGCGATACCGCCTCGGCTGATCAGCTCGAGCAGGAGCTGCGCTTCTTTGCCCCTGAATTGCCGGTGCTGAGCCTCCCTGACTGGGAAACCCTGCCCTACGACCGCTTTTCACCACACCAGGACATCATTTCCCAGCGCCTGAAAACCCTGCACCTGCTGCCGCAGGTTACCCAGGGCATTCTCGTGGTGCCAATGACCACGCTGCTGCACCGGCTAGCACCGCGCAATTTCCTTGGCGGTTCGGTATTGATGCTGGAAGTCGGGCAGAAGCTGGATATCGAGCGCATGCGCTTGAACCTGGATGCAGCGGGCTACCGCTGCGTCGACACTGTCTACGAGCATGGCGACTACGCCGTGCGCGGCGCGTTGCTGGATCTGTTCCCGATGGGCAGCCCGGCCCCGATCCGCATCGACCTGTTCGATGATGAAATCGAAACGCTGCGCACCTTTGATCCGGATACCCAGCGCTCGGTTGACAAGGTCGAGAGCATTCAGCTGCTGCCCGCCAAAGAGTTTCCGCTGGATAAATCGGCACTGACGGGCTTTCGCGCGCGCTTTCGTGAGCATTTTGACGTCGACTACCGGCGCTGTCCGGTGTATCAGGATCTCAGCGAAGGCATGGTGCCACCGGGCATCGAATACTATCTGCCGCTGTTTTTCGATGAACTGAGCAGCCTGTTTGATTACCTGCCAGACAATACCCTGCTGTTCAGCCTGCCCGATATCGAGGGCAGCGCCGAGCATTTCTGGCAGGACGTGAGGCATCGCTATGAAGACCAGCGGGTAGACAAGACTCGCCCGCTGCTGGCCCCTGCCAGTCTGTTCCTCAGCGTCGAAGACTGCTTTGCGCAGATCAAGCGCTTCCCGCGGATCATCTGCCATCAGGAAGCGCTGCCGGCCAAAGCCGGCACGACCAACTTCAACGGCCAGCCGAACCCAGAACTGGCCATCGACAACCGCCTGGATCAGCCCCTGACCGCGTTGCAAAGCTTTATCCAGGGTTTCGAGGGCAAGGTGCTGTTCGTGGTCGAGAGTGCCGGGCGTCGTGAAGCGCTGCTGGAGTTGCTTGCGCGCATTGATCTCAAACCCGCGAGCGTCGACAGCTGGCCCGAATTTGTCGCCGCCAAGGCGCCGCTGGCGGTGATTATCGCCGGCATTGATCAGAGCATGCTGTGCGGCTTCCCGGCCGTCGCGCTGATCACCGAGAACCTGCTGTTTGGTCAGCGCGTCATGCAGCGCCGTCGCCGCGGCAAGGCCACGGACCTGGGCGATGCGGTGATCCGCAACCTTACCGAACTGCGTGAAGGCGCGCCCGTGGTGCATATCGATCACGGCGTCGGGCGCTTTCTGGGCCTGGTCAATCTGACCGTCGAAGACCAGCAGGCCGAATTTCTGACCCTGGCCTACGCCGATGACGCCAAGCTCTATGTGCCAGTGGCCAATCTGCACCTGATTGCCCGCTACACCGGTGGCGAAGACGACAACGCGCCCCTGCACCGCCTGGGCTCCGAACATTGGCAGAAAGCCAAGCGCAAGGCCGCGGAGAAGGTCCGTGACGTCGCCGCTGAATTGCTCGATGTATATGCCCGCCGTGGCGCACGCAAGGGCTTCAGCTTCAGCGCGCCGGAGCGCGATTATCAGCTGTTCTCCGAGGCCTTTCCGTTCGAGGAAACCGCTGACCAGGAAGCAGCTATCCAGGCAGTGGTCGAGGATATGGTCAAACCCCAGCCCATGGATCGCCTGGTCTGCGGCGACGTGGGCTTCGGCAAGACCGAAGTGGCGATGCGCGCGGCCTTTCTGGCCGTGCACGGCGGCAAGCAGGTCGCGGTACTGGTGCCCACTACCCTGCTCGCCCAGCAGCACTACAACAGCTTCCGTGACCGCTTTGCCGATTGGCCGGTCAAGGTCGAGGTGATGTCGCGCTTCAAATCGACCAAGGAAATCAAGGCTGCCGCCGAAGATCTGGCCGCAGGCAAGGTCGACATCATGATCGGCACGCACAAATTGCTGCAGGGCGATATCCAGTTCAAGGATCTGGGCCTGATGATCATCGACGAAGAACACCGCTTCGGCGTGCGCCAGAAGGAGCAGCTCAAGGCCCTGCGCAGCGAGGTGGATGTACTGACGCTGACCGCAACGCCTATTCCGCGCACGCTGAACATGGCCATGTCGGGCATGCGCGAGCTGTCGATTATTGCCACCCCACCCGCCCGCCGCCTGTCAGTGCGTACCTTCGTCATGCAGCAGCAGGCGCCGGTGATCAAGGAAGCGATTCTGCGTGAGCTGCTGCGCGGCGGCCAAGTGTACTACCTGCACAATGAAGTCTCGACCATTGAAAAATGCGCCGCTGATCTCGCCGAACTGGTTCCGGAAGCGCGTATCGGCATCAGCCATGGGCAGATGCCTGAACGCGCGCTGGAACAGGTCATGGGTGATTTCTATCACCGCCGTTTCAACGTGCTGGTGACCACCACCATTATCGAAACCGGCATCGATGTGCCCAACGCCAACACCATCATTCTTGAGCGCGCCGACAAGTTCGGCCTGGCCCAGCTACACCAGTTGCGCGGGCGAGTCGGGCGTAGCCACCACCAGGCCTATGCCTACCTGCTCACGCCGCATGGCAAGAAGCTGACCGGCGATGCGGAAAAACGCCTGGAGGCTATCGCCGCCGCGCAGGATCTGGGCGCCGGCTTTACCCTGGCAACTCACGATCTGGAAATTCGCGGCG
Source organism: uncultured Pseudomonadaceae bacterium (assembly GCA_963974865.1). Classification (GTDB taxonomy): domain Bacteria; phylum Pseudomonadota; class Gammaproteobacteria; order Pseudomonadales; family Pseudomonadaceae; genus Halopseudomonas. Next base: position 4,566 of record CAXBEU010000035.1, read on the forward strand.
CGGGCGAGCTGCTCGGCGAAGGTCAGAGCGGCCAGATTCAGGCCATCGGTTTTACCCTGTACATGGATATGCTGGAACGGGCCATCAAGGCGATCAAACAGGGCAAGCAGCCGGAACTGGACACGCCACTGGGCGGTGGCCCGGATATCAATCTGCGCCTGCCGGCACTGATCCCTGACGACTACTTGCCCGATGTGCACAGCCGGCTGATTCTCTACAAGCGTATCGCCAATGCCGCTGACGATGAGGCGCTGAAAGACCTGCAGGTCGAGATGATCGACCGCTTCGGTTTGCTGCCCGACGCCGCCAAGACGCTGTTCCGGGTCACGGCGCTGAAGCTGCGCTGTGAACCACTGGGCATCAGCAAGGTCGATGTGGGGCCGGAACATGGGCGCTTGGAATTCGCTGCGCATACCAGCGTGGACCCCATGACCCTGGTCAGGCTGATTCAGGACCAACCCAATCGTTACAAGCTTGAAGGTGCCACGCTATTCCGTTTCAATGCACCCATGGGCGCGGCCGAACTGCGCCTGAATACCATTGAAGCACTGATAGACCGGCTGGAAACACCACAACCCGCTCCCCAAGGCAAAGGAAAACGCCCATGACATCTCTCCGCTCCCTGCCCCTGCTGGCCTTTCTTGTTCTGTTTAGCTGGATGGGGTTAGCCCAGGCGCAGAGCCAGAACGCTTACCAGGTGGAGGTGGTTATCTTCTCCCAGCCATCAGCGCAACTCACGCCCGGCACCGCGCCCAGCTACGCCTGGGCCGATCAGACCACGCTGCTGAGCGAAACCGCACGCAGTGACGTACGCAGCCTGGACAGCAGCCGCCACCGCCTGAGCAGTGATGCCAGCAAACTGAGCTCACAGGGTTACAAGGTCGTGCTGCATCAGGCCTGGACACAGTCTGACGACAGCAACCTGGTGGTCGCAATTCATGAGGGTCAGGAAATGGCCGGCATCTATCCGGTGCAAGCGCTGGTACGGCTGGGTCGGGAGCGCCTGCTGGAAGTGGATGTCACCGCCTGGATCAACAATCAGACCCAGAACGGCGAGATAGTCAGCGAGCGTTTGAAGCAGATTCGTCGTCTGCGGCTGGATGAAACCCATTATCTGGATCACCAGAGCATGGGCATGCTTATCCGCATCAGCCGTAGCTGAGCGCCGTTCTATACCCCCTGCCTGGGCGATGACTCAGGCGCCGGACGCCACCAGTTGACTGATGACCGCCCGCGCCTGATCCATGCCCTGATGCATCACCTGCTCGATTGCTGCCATGGTGATCAGCGCCTGGCTCTTCCCCGCCGCCGGATTGACCACCAGCGACAGGCTGGCATAGGCCAGCTCAAGCTCACGGGCCAGCGCCGCCTCCGGCATGCCGGTCATCCCGACAATATCGCAACCATCCCGCTCCAGCCGGCTGATCTCGGCAGCGCTTTCCAATCTTGGACCCTGTGTTGCGCCGTAGACACCAAAGGCGCTGTGCGCCACACCAAGACGCGCGAGCACGCCTATGACACGTTGACGCAAGCTCTCGTCATAGGGGTGGGTAAAATCGATATGGGTGACCTGCTGCAGATCGTCTTCGAAAAAAGTACTGGCGCGGCCCCAGGTGTAATCAATGACCTGATGCGGCACGCAGAAATGCCCGACACCCATCGCCGGGTGAATGCCACCCACTGCATTGACCGCCAGCACCGCATCCGCCCCTGCCTGCTTAAGAGCCCACAGATTGGCGCGGTAGTTGACGCGATGCGGGGGGATGCGGTGCGGGTCACCATGGCGAGCGAGAAACAGCAGCTCCCGACCAGCCATCAGGCCCTTGATGACCGGGGTTGAGGCAGGCCCGTAGGGCGTATCGGGGCTCGACCCCCCAGTGATCTGGAATCCCGGCAAGCGGGTCAAGCCGCTACCGCCGATAATGGCCAGTGCGTTCATCATCTACTCCTAGATCAGCTGCGCGGTTTTCATCAGCGCAAGATGGCCTGCCCACTCGGGGTTGGCTTTGTACTCCACACCAGGTCGGCGCCGCGCAAGCATCTGGCTCAGATGGGCCGGCGGCTGCATCCCCAGTTTCTGGCTGTGCACCAACGCCTCCTCCGCTGCCGCACGGTCATTGCATACCAGCAACATATCGCAGCCGGACGCCAGGGCCGCATCCACGCGCTGGGGCATGCCGCCCACGGCGTGGGCACCGGCCATGGTCAGATCATCGCTGAAGATCACCCCTTTGAATCCCAGCTCCTGGCGCAGAATGTCCTGCAGCCAGCGCCGGGAAAACCCGGCTGGCAACTCATCAATTGCCGGATAAACCACATGCGCGGGCATGATGCCGTCCAGCTCGGTAGCCAGCCCGGCAAACGGTTGCAGATCACTGGCGCGTATCGCCTCCTCGCTGCGCTCATCCACCGGCAGAGCGAAATGCGAGTCGGCCTCGGCCCAGCCGTGGCCAGGAAAATGCTTGCCGGTCGCAGCCATACCCGCCGCGTGCAGGCCGGCGATATAGGCCCTTCCCAGGCGTATCACCTGTTGCGGATCAGCGCCCAGCGAGCGGTCACCAATAACCTGGCTGCGTCCGTAGTTCAGATCCAGCACGGGCGCAAAGCTGATATCAATGCCGCAGGCCAACATCTCCCACGCCATCAACCAGGCTGCGCTGTAGGCCGCACGTTCAGCCAGTTCGGGCTCCAGTGCGGCAATCCTGCCGAGCGCCGGCAAGGTGAGCACGTCGCGGCGCAGTCGCTGTACGCGGCCGCCCTCCTGATCGATCGCCATCAGCATGTCAGGCCTTATAGCCCTGACCGCATTGATCAGCTCTCGCACCTGGCGAGGCGATTCGGTATTGCGGGCGAACAGGATCATGCCGCCGACTTCCGGCTGGCGGAGAAGGTGACGATCAGAGGAATCCAGCGTGGTGCCGGCGAAATCGAGCATCAGCGAACCAGTGTTCAACAGGGGTATCTCCAACTTAGGGGGTTTGAGTCAGCGCGGCGTAGGGCTGCTCGGTAATCATGACCTGACAGCCGGCCGGCGTCAGATCGAAAAGCGCCAGTACATCACTATTGCGCATGCGGATGCAGCCATGTGACAGCGGCTCGCCCATGGGCTGGTCATCGGCCGTGCCGTGGATGTAGATATAACGGCGTTGCGAATCACAGTCGCCACCCCGATTGACCTGCGGCTGCTCACCGCAAAGCCAGAGGATGCGGCTCAGAATCCAGTCACGCTGGGGGTATTGGGCATTGAGTTCTGGCGTCCAGATCTCGCCGGTGGGCCTGCGGCCGATAAATACCGAATGGGATGGCTGGCCAGCACCGATACGCGCACGCACCCGGTGCCGGCCACGCGGCGTGCAGCCGGAGCCATTCTGTTCCCCCCCGCCGTTCAGGGCAGTGGACACAGGATACTCACAGACCAGGGTGCCAGCGCTAAACCCAAGCAGCCGCTGCTCACTCAATGAGATATGGATGCGATCCAACAGCATAAGCAACTCCGTTCAAAGAGTGCACACGATAACGGATCGAGGTTTTGGAAGGAACATGCAATAACGGGCGGCGGTCAGCCCGAACGAAAAAACGCTGGCAAGCCAGCGTCATTCACTAACGGGTATTTACCCGCATATGAGGCAGCACGGCATCAAACCCGTTCCAGGCGCGCCCCGCGTACCGGATCGGAAGATAAACCAGGCATCCCGCTGCCCGCGCGCATGCCGGCGGCCAGGAAGGGAACCATCAGTTTCAGCACATCATCAATACCGGTATGCACTTCGAACTCGGATTCGGCAATCGCCCGCAGGGCCTTGAGGCTGGACATGGTGAAAGCCGCACTGCCGAGCATGAAATGCACCCGCCAGAACAGCTCGCGGGCTGGCAATTGCGGCGCAGCGGCCAGCACCAGCTGCATGTAGCGCTGGGAGACTCGCCCGTAAATCTCACTGAGATATTTGCGCAAGTGTCCCTGGCTCTGACTGAAAGCCAGGCCGAGCAGACGCATAAAGGTAGAAAGGTCATTGCCGCTGCGCGGCTTGACCGACAGCGCCTGGCGCACAAGCATCTCAAGCAACTGCTCAAGACTCAGATCGTCCAGCCCGCCTTCGCGCTGGTGGCGGTCAAGTTCCTGCTCGAGGCTCGCGACAAAGGGATTGAGAAAACGTACGAACACGGCCTGAATCAAGGCCTTCTTGGAGCCGAAATGGTAATTCACCGCCGCCAGGTTGACACCTGCCTTGCTGGTGATAAGTCTTAACGAGGTTTCGGCAAAGCCCTTCTCCGCAAACAGCTGCTCAGCGGCATCCAGGATGCGTTCTACCGTTTCAGATTGAGCCATTTGCGCGCGTCCATAATAAACAATTGTTTGAAACATACGTTTCAAACGCACTGCATGTCAAGCGCCATGGCCTTTGGCAGGCGAATCACCAGGAGCCTTTCATCAAACAGCTGAGCCTCTTTTGTAAAACAAAGGGCTTTTACAAGCAATAGGCTTGCTCAAGCTAAACAACTGTATATAATCACAGCTACTGTATAAAAACACAGGTAGGAACCGATGCAAAAACTGACAGCACGGCAGCAGCAGATATTGGCTTTCATCAAGGAGTATATGGACGCTAATGGCTATCCCCCTACCCGGGTAGACATCGCCAAGGTGCTGGGTTTCAAATCGCCCAACGCAGCGGAAGATCACTTGCGGGCGCTGGCACGTAAAGGCGCTATCGAGATGATCCCCGGCGCGTCACGCGGCATTCGCCTGCCGGATCAGGATGATGATGCACCGGAAGATCGCCTTCCTGTGATTGGCCGAGTGGCCGCGGGCGCCCCGGTGCTGGCCCTGGAAAACATTGAAGATCACTGCCAGATCGATCCCGGCTTCTTTCAGCCGCGCGCCGATTATCTGCTGCGTGTGCAAGGCATGAGTATGCGCGATATCGGCATTCTCGACGGTGACCTGCTCGCAGTGCACCGCACTGCCGTTGCGCGCAACGGGCAGATTGTCGTCGCCCGGATCGGCGATGAGGTCACTGTGAAACGCTTCCACAAACAGGGTCGCAAAGTGTCCCTGTTTGCCGAAAATCCGGACTTTGCCCCGATCGAAGTTGATCTGGGTGAACAGGAACTTACCATCGAAGGCTTGAGTGTCGGCGTTATCCGCCGCTAAAGGGGTTAAACATGCAGTCCACCCGCTATGCTCGTCCTAATCAACAAACTGGCGCACTGGTCCAGGCAGAGCTGTTTCACAATGCGCTGATGGCTTCGCGTTATGCCCTGCCGACCAGCACCAAGGCCGCAAACATCCAGGCACCTCGGCCCGCAGTGGAAAGTGCTGCGGTGGGGAATGCCTCAGTGGAGACTGGCTTCAGTGAAATAGCCCTGAACGGTGCGCCCGGCCAATGTCTGCAATGGTTGGCGCCAGTATTGCGCGATCTGAGCCAGGCGCAAGCGCCCGGCTGGCTTACACTGCTCGACCCGCCTGTTGCTGTCAGCCATCAGTGGTTGCGCAGTGCCGGTCTGGATCCAGAGCGCATTCTGATTGTGCGTTCCAAAAGCGGCATGAACAGCCTGGAGCTCTGCTGTGAACTGCTACGCCTTGGTTGCAGCCACACCGTCGTAAGCTGGATGTCGGATGCCAGTCAGGCGGGGATTACCAACAACCTGCTGACCCGCGCGGCCCGTGATGGACAGTGCCGGAGCCTGAATATTCGTCTGGATACCTGTCTGGCAGCTTGATCTCAAGCTCGCCAGCCGGGCATTGGCGGGATCTGTCTGGGCGTGATGACCTGGGTGTTATGAACTGGGCGTGATAACTAGTTATCAATGAGCCGACAAAGCCGGCTCAATGCAGAATGCGGTTTTCGTCGTGCGGCTCGCCATCTTCCATGACCTGACCCGCGACCTGCATACCCGCGCTGATCATAGCCTTGGCGACTTCGATATGGTGCCCTTGCAGGTATTCGCGCGCATCGGCAGAAAATTCGATGATCACCAGCGGCTCGGCTTCTTCATCCGAGCGACGCAAGGCTACCTTGCCATTTGCCAATTCCACTATTTCGAGAAACGGTGAAGGCATTGTCTGGGCTCCTGTTAAATGGCCGCGCAGTTTACCACAGACAACGCCCTACCGCAGTGAGCAGCCTTTCACCACTCCATCATGCCTTCACGGTAACAAGCCAGGCGCTCAGCCAAGGCTGCATGCGCCTCATGCGCGTCCTCCAGACCCCACTCCCGATCCGACTTTACTGCGCTGCTGGCAATAAGCGACTCATCGAGTAACGCGCTCTGCTCTGGTGTAGGCGGCAACTGCAATTGCTGCCAGCCCGCCAGCAGGCGACCCAGCCAACTGTCACCGGCATGTGCCAGCTCGGTCAACTCTGCCAGCTCAGGGCCAGGGAAGCGTTCAGCCACTTGAACAGTCAGCACCTGCTCCACGGTCCGCGCATCCATCAGCGGCCAGCGGTAGCGGTCAGCCACCTCATGCGCCACTGCCAGTACACCGCGGTACAGGTGAAACAGCGCATGCTCACGGTGGTAGCGCACTTGGCTTATCGCGTTGACTGCCTGAGACTCTGCAGCTTCGGCCCAGGACTCTATCGCCAGGCGCGCAAAAAACAGCGCCTGGTTACTACGGGTATAGACTTCATTGGCCATGACGTATCACCTCAACCTTTGGCCTTAGCCTTGGCTTTTGGCCGACCATCATCCGCGGTCCAGCGTTTGCCATCATAAAAGGCGCGCCATCCACTCGGCTTGCCCTCTACCTCACTCTGTACATACTGCTCTTTTGTCTTGCGGCTGTAACGTATCACCGTTGGCAGACCATCGGGATCCTTGGCCGGCGCGTCGAGCAGGAAGTGATACTTGGGATCAATCTCCTCCCGATGCGGCAACAGCTCCTTGACCAGAGGCGCCCGCGTTTCGCGATTCTTCGGGAACTGACTGGCCGCCAGGAACATACCCGAAGCGCCATCGCGCAAGACGTAAACGTCATCGACTTTTTCGCATTTCAGCTCAGGCATCTTCACTGGATCCATCTTCGGTGGCGCCGCTTCGCCGCTCTTGAGCAGCTTGCGGGTGTTCTTGCATTCGCTGTTGGTACAACCAAAATACTTACCGAAGCGACCGGTCTTGAGCTGCATTTCACTGCCGCACTTGTCGCACTCGATAATCGGGCCATCATAACCCTTGATCTTGAACTGCCCTTCCTCGATCTCGAAGCCATTGCAGTCAGGATTGTTGCCGCAGACGTGAAGCTTGCGCTTCTCATCCACCAGGTAACTGTCCATTGCGGTGCTGCAGATCGGGCAGCGGCGCTTGTTGCGCAGCACGCGTGATTCGCCTTCGTCGTCATCGGCCGCCACTTCGTTGCCAGGCACCAGGTTGACGGTCGACTTGCAGCGCTCCTTGGGCGGCAATGCATAGCCGGAGCAACCCAGGAACACGCCGGTGGACGCGGTACGGATCATCATTGGCCGGCCACATTCCTTGCAGGCGATATCGGTCAGGGTCGGCTCGTTGGAGCGCATGCCTTTGCCTTCATCAGCATTTTCGGCAACGCTCAGCTTGAGACTGAAGTCCTTGTAGAAATCATCCAGCACCTGCTTCCAGATCACCCCGCCCTGGGCCACTTCGTCCAGTGACTCCTCCATGGTCGCGGTAAAGCTGTAATCCATCAGATTGGGAAAGCTTTCCGCCAGACGCTCGGTAACGATATCGCCCATCTTCTCGGCATAGAAACGCCGGTTGTTCTGCGATACGTAACCCCGATCCTGGATCGTGGAGATAATCGAGGCGTAGGTAGAGGGCCGGCCGATGCCACGCTTCTCCAGCTCCTTTACCAGGCTAGCCTCGGAATAGCGCGCCGGCGGCTTGGTAAAGTGCTGCTTGGGATCTAGCTTCTCCAGTGCCATGACGTCCTTGACCTTGACGTCGGGCAGCACTTCATCTTCGCCGCCCTTGCCCTGCTGGGGCATAACCTTGGTATAACCATCAAACTTGAGAATGCGGCCCTTGGCACGCAGCTCGAAATCGCCGGCCGTCACCGTGATCAGTGTCGACAGGTATTGCGCAGGCACCATCTGGCAGGCCAGGAACTGACGCCAGATCAGCTCATAGAGCCGCTCAGCGTCTTTCTCCATACCCTTTAGGTCACCGGTCTTCATTTTGACATCTGAAGGCCTGATGGCTTCGTGGGCCTCCTGGGCGCCATCCTTGCTGCTGTACATATTGGGTTTTTCTGGCAGGTACTTGGCACCGAAGTTCTTTTCGATGTAACCGCGCGCCATGCCGATGGCGTCCGCCGACAGATTGGTCGAGTCGGTACGCATGTAGGTGATGTAACCCGCTTCATACAGCCGCTGGGCCATCATCATGGTTTTCTTCACGCCAAAGCCCAGGCGAGTACTGGCCGCCTGTTGCAACGTGGAAGTAATAAAAGGCGCGTTGGGCTTGGAACTGGTGGGCTTGTCTTCGCGCTTGGTAACGCTGTAATCCGCACCTTTCAACAGCGCCAGGGCTTTATCCGTCTGCGCCTTGTTGACCGGGCGGAAGACTTCACCGTTCTGCTTGGCCACCTCAAAGCGCATCGACTGGGCCTGCGGCGTATTCAGCAGCGCGTGAACTTCCCAGAACTCTTCAGGAATAAAGGCGCGTATTTCGCGCTCACGGTCCACGATCAGTTTCACTGCAACGGACTGCACCCGGCCTGCGGACAAGCCACGGGCGATCTTCTGCCACAACAGCGGCGACACCATATAGCCCACCACACGATCCAGAAAACGGCGTGCCTGCTGCGCATTGACCCGGTTCAGGTCGAGCTCACCCGGCTTGGCGAATGCCTCCTGGATGGCTTTCTTGGTGATCTCGTTGAACACAACGCGCTTGTAGCGGCCTTCATCGCCGCCAATGGATTCGCGCAGGTGCCAGGCAATGGCTTCCCCCTCGCGGTCCAAATCCGTCGCGAGATAGATGGTGTCAGCATCCTTGGCCAGCCGGCGCAATTCCTCGATGACCTTTTCCTTGCCGGGCAGAATTTCGTAGTGCGCTTTCCAGCCATTGTCCGGGTCAACACCCATGCGCTTGACCAGTTGAATGCGCGCCTTGGTCTTCTTGTCCAGTTCGGGAGCTGCAGCAGCCTTGCGGCTACCCTTGGGTTTGCTTTCGGTCTTTCCACTGCCACTGGTGGGCAAATCGCGGATATGCCCGATGCTTGATTTCACGATGAAATCATTGCCGAGATACTTGTTGATCGTCTTGGCTTTGGCTGGAGACTCAACAATGACCAGTGCTTTTCCCATGGGTAACTGTATTCCTAGCGCTATCAATTCAGGGTTGCCCACGTCTGATTCAACGCGGTGCAATAATAGGTGCAGCGGCAATATATGCCATGTTCAGACTGCCCGGAGGAGCCAGAGCCTACACGTCTTCGCTGATAAAGGTAAAGCGTGGCGTTGGCTCGCCGTCAAGCTCCACCGTTCCAACGAACATCTCCAGGGGCCGCACCCACAGGTCAAACTCACCGTATAGGGTGCGATAAACCACCAGCTTCTCCTCCGTCTCGGAGTGGGTCGCCAGACCCACAACTTCATAATCCTTTCCTTTATAGTGGCGATAGCGGCCTGGGCGTAATGACATGCTGTGTTCCTCGTTTGTTATCAAGCTTGCTCAACAGGTTAGCGTAATTTTTTGATGATTCATTCAAGTCGAGACTTGTTTGATTCTGACTCTTCTGTGTGGGCTGCAGGGTCCCGAGCGCCGTTGCGTGACACGCTCCAGGCCGTCCCTGGGGCTCGTCGGTGCACCAGCAGAAAATTGCTCCTGCATTTTCTGCACTTCCGCCATCCATGGCGGTCGCCTGTGCACCGACGGTCACACAACGGCGCTCGGAACCCTTTGCTGACAACAAAGTGCATCCTGCGAAAAGCGGTCTGCAGTATGCAATCTTGACCTTGACCTTCTTCCAGTAGCTCCGCTGCACAACAGCGCCGGCGGCCATGGGCCTGTGTGAGCGCCGTCGATGGCCAGGGATGGCCATCGCCGAGCCCCATGGACGGCTTGTAGCGTGCCGAACACAGGCCCATGGCCGCCGGCGCCAGACACCTATCTCAAACAATCGCCTTTAAATCAAAGTTCGCCAATTGCACGGAGCCACAAACAAAAACCGGGGCACAAGGCCCCGGTTTCTGGTCACACCACAACAGTATCAGACACGCTCGAATACGGTAGTGATGCCCTGCCCCAGACCAATACACATGGTCGAGACACCAACAGTACCGCCATTCTGCTTCATCACGTTCAGCAGGGTGCCGGAGATGCGGGCGCCGGAGCAACCGAAGGGGTGACCCAGGGCGATCGCGCCGCCGTGCAGGTTGACCTTGGCTTCCATCTTGTCCAGCAGTTTGAGGTCTTTCAGCACAGGCAGGGCCTGGGCAGCAAAAGCTTCGTTCAGCTCGACAAAATCGACGTTGTCCATCGTCATGCCAGCGCGCTTGAGCGCCTTGTGCGTAGCCGGGACCGGACCGTAGCCCATGATCGCCGGATCAACACCAGCAACCGCCATGGAACGGATAACTGCCATCGGCTCAAGACCCAGGGCCTTGGCGCGCTCGGCAGACATCACGATCATGCAGGAAGCGCCGTCGGTGATCTGTGAAGAAGAACCGGCTGTCACGGTACCGCCCTTGGGATTAAATGCCGGCTTGAGGGCCGCCAGGCTTTCCAGGGTAGTCTCGGGACGGATGGTCTCGTCTTCGGTGAACACTTTCAGGAAACCGTCAGCATCGTGGCCGTGCATCGGGATGATTTCATCCTTGAAGCCGCCATTGATGGTCGCCTTGTGCGCCAGTTGGTGCGAACGCAGGGCGAACTGGTCCTGCTGCTCACGGCTGATGCCGTGCATCTTACCCAGCATTTCAGCGGTCAGACCCATCATGCCAGACGCTTTCGCAGCGTACAGCGACAGGCTTGGGTTCGGATCCACGCCGTGCATCATGCCGACGTGGCCCATGTGCTCAACACCACCTACCACGAACACATCACCGTTACCGGTCTGGATCGCCTGAGCGGCCGTGTGCAGCGCGCTCATGGACGAACCACACAGGCGGCTCACGGTTTGCGCCGAGCTGGTGTGTGGGATTGGCGTCAGCAGGGAGATCATGCGGGCAACGTTCCAGCCCTGCTCCAGGGTCTGGTTTACACAGCCCCAGATGACATCTTCCACTTCTGCGGGATCTACTTTCGGGTTACGTGCCAACAGACCGGTGATCAGGTCAGCGGACAGGTTCTCGGCACGAACATTACGGTACATGCCACCCTTGGAACGGCCCATCGGGGTGCGGCCGAAGTCGACAATAACGACGTCTCTCGGATTCAGGCTCATAGATTCACTCTCGCTCTGTGCGTTCCGCGGTTAACCGAAGAATTTCTGGCCGTTCTTGGCCATTTCACGCAACTTTTCAGTCGGCGCGTACATGGGACCAAATTCGGCATACTTGTCTGCAATGGCCACAAACTCAGCCACACCCAGGGTGTCGATATAGCGCAGCGCACCACCACGGAAGGGCGGGAAGCCGATACCGTAGATCAGACCCATGTCGGCGTCTGCAGCGGTTTCGACAATGCCATCTTCCAGGCAGCGAACAGTCTCAAGACACAGCGGAACCATCATGATCTCGACGATTTCTTCGTCAGTGAACTCGCGGTTCTCCTGAACAACTGGCTTGATCAGCTCATACGCCTGCGGATCAACAACCTTCTTCGGCTTGCCCTTCTTGTCTGTTTCGTACGCGTAGAAGCCCTTGCCGGTCTTCTGGCCCAGACGGCCTTCTTCGTACATTACGTCGGCTGCAGTGCGCACTTTCTCAGCCATACGATCAGGGTAACCTTCAGCCATCACGTCACGACCGTGGTGACCGGTATCCAGGCCTACTACGTCAAGCAGGTACGCCGGGCCCATGGGCCAACCGAACTTCTCCATGACCTTGTCGACGCGCTGGAAGTCTGCACCCATATTCACCAGGCGAGCAAAGCCGCCGAAGTAAGGGAACAGTACGCGGTTAACCAGGAAGCCCGGGCAGTCGTTGACAACAACCGGGGTCTTGCCCATTTTCTTGGCGTAAGCAACGGTAGTGGCAATCGCCTTCTCGCTGGACTTCTCGCCACGGATAACTTCAACCAGGGGCATCATGTGCACGGGGTTGAAGAAGTGCATGCCGCAGAAGTTTTCCGGACGCTTGAGCGCCTGGGCCAGGTAAGTGATGGAGATGGTCGAGGTGTTGGACGCGATAATCGCATCTTCACGCACGTGACCTTCTACCTCAGCCAGCACAGCGTGCTTGACCTTGGGGTTTTCGACGACTGCTTCCACAACGATATCGACGTTGCCGAAATCACCGTAGGACATGGTCGGACGAATCGCGTTCAGGGCCTTGGCCATCTGATCGGCCGTCATGCGGCCCTTGGCAACGCGGCTACCCAGCAGCTTGGACGCTTCGTCCAGACCCATCTGAATGCCTTCCTCGCGGATATCCTTCATCAGGATTGGCGTGCCTTTGGAGGCAGACTGGAAAGCGATACCGCCACCCATGATGCCCGCACCCAGTACCGCAGCCAGCTTGACGTCAGCGGCTTGCTTGTCGTACTGCTTGGCTTTGCCTTTCAGCGCCTGATCGTTCAGGAACAGACCAACCAGCGCCTGAGCAACAGAAGTCTTGGCCAACTTGGCAAAACCAGCGGCTTCGATTTCCAGCGCTTTTTCGCGGCCATGGGCAGCGGCTTTCTGGATAGTCTTGATCGCTTCAACCGGGGCTGGATAGTTCGGGCCAGCCTGGCCAGCCACGAAACCTTTGGCAGTTTCAAACGCCATCATCTGTTCGATGGTGTTGAGCTTGATCTTTTCCAGCTTGGGCTGACGCTTGGCCAGGTAGTCCAGCTCGCCACTGATGGCGCGCTTGACCAGATCCAGAGCAGCAGCGTGCAGCTTGGCGTCTTCAACAACCGCATCCACGGCACCCATTTTCAGGGCCTTGTCTGCACGGTTCTCGGAACCGCCACAGATCCACTCGATAGCGTTATCAACGCCGATCAGACGTGGCGTACGTACGGTACCGCCGAAGCCAGGGTAGATACCCAGTTTGACTTCTGGCAGACCGACCTTGGCACTGGCGGCCATAACGCGGTAATCGCAAGCCAGGCACATTTCGAAACCACCGCCCAGCGCCAGGCCATTAATGGCGGCAACGGTCGGTACTTTCAGGTCTTCAAAAGCATTGAAGATCTGGTTGGCTTCCAGGTTACCGGCAACCAGATCAGCTTCGGGAAGCTGGAAGGTGTCAACGAACTCGTTGATATCCGCGCCGACGATGAATACGTCCTTGCCGCTGGAAACGATGACGCCTTTGACGCTGCTGTTTGACTGAATGGCCTCGACGGCAGCTTGCAGCTCCGCCAGGGTGGCACGATTGAACTTGTTGACAGACTCGCCCTGCAGATCGAACTTGAGCTCGACGATGCCGTCTTCAAGGGCTTGAACCGTGATGGCTTTACCTTCGTAAATCATCAACTGATCTCCACGCTATGAAAGCACTTGAGAAACACCTCCCTGACTGGCTGAAACAACCTGAAGCCTGGAGGGTGTCATGATGGTTCCCGGCGATAGACTACTGCGAGCGGACTCGAAATAATTCATACGCTTGTTTGATTCGGGTGCGCACACCTTCGTGCAAATTGTCGCGATTGTCAATCTGCGGCGCTGGTCGCTGGGTGAATCCGCAATGGAAGGATCCGATAAAAATTATCGATTTATAGCGTAATCATAGTGTTGGAACACAAACCAATAATTGGCTTTAGAAGCAGGACTCATGGCATTCAGCCTGCTTGGGAGGTGGGCGCAACCACTCGCAAAGGGGCCAGAGCCTGATCCAGCTGCGTCAAAGGCTCCAGGGTTTGCGGTTCGACCCAATAGATCATCACTGAAAAGGATTGGCGGTCAATCCGCCTGACCCCTTCCGGTAGCGCTTCCAGCACGGGCTCAGCACCCGATGCCGACGCGCTGCCCAATAGCCAATCCCAGCCTGCTTCAGTGCGCTGGCAACTGAATTCGGCACTCAATGGGCAGCGTTGCAACGATTGCCGGTAACCCACACAGTGCTCCAGCAACGGATTATAGTCAGCATTCAGTTGGCGTTCGACACGGTAGCCCAGCTTGCGCGCTTCTTCACGCAAACGCTGAATGTGCATGATGCGTCCGCGCGGCATCAGCTTGAACAGGTTGGCGACCAGAATGGCTGCCACCACACCCACGATTATCCAGCTCATCGCGATTTGGCTCCGCTAAAAGGGTGCACATCAAGACGCTGGACTGCGGCGCAAAGACTGATACTATCGAAACTAAAAACAGGAGAAGCCTGCATGCTCTACTCTCACGTGTTGGTCGCCGTAGATCTTATAGATGAATGCCGCGCGGTTGCCGATCACGCCATGGCGCTAGCCAAAGCGCTGGACGCCCGATTGACCCTACTGCATGTAGTGGAACCCTTGGCCATGGCCTACGGCGGCGATGTGCCCATGGATCTGTCGATGCTGCAACAGCAGCAATTCGAACAGGCCCGCGAACGAATGACCCTGTTTGCCAACGACTACGGCCTGCCCGACGATCAAATGCAGATCGCCTTCGGCCATCCACGCCAGGAAATCCACCGCGTTGCCACTGATCAACAGTGTGATCTGATCGTGGTCGGCAGTCACGGCCGACACGGCTTGGCGCTGCTGCTCGGCTCAACCGCCAACGATGTACTGCATGGTGCGCCTTGTGACGTTATTGCTGTGCGTTTGGCCAAGAAGAAGAAGGGCTGAAAGCTGGAAGCTTCAGTCTGGGGGCAGCCGCCAGCCAGGTACCCACCTTTTCTTCAACATTGAAACCCAAAGTCAAAATGGATCCCCGCCTTCGCGGGGATGACGAGCCGGGTGTCTATTCCTGTCTTTGCGGGGATGACGGTGTTGAGGGGCACGATTCACTGCTCAAAGCCTTTATCGCTTAGCCCATGTAGGTTTCAAGCCTTCGCTTGAACCCTACTGCGAACCATCGCTCGAATCCGCGCCGCCCCATACACCGTCATTCCCGCGAAAGCGGGAATCCATTTGGGGTTTGACTCTAACCACACCCAAACACATGAACTACAGTCCCGCTTTTAAAAAACCACCATAGATCGCCGACTTAGCGGGAATGCACCGAGCTCCGCCGGTTAGCCCCCAGCCATATCCTCCAGCTCTGCCCAGCGCTCCATCGCCTTGTCCAATTCAGCCTGCTTGGCCTCCATGGCATCCAGTACCGAGGTGGTCTTCTCGATGGATTGCTGATAAAAAGCCGGATCACTGACCTTGGCCTGCAATGCGGCCAGCTCAGCTTCCAGTTTTTCCATCACGGCGGGCAAGCCGTCCAGCTCTCGCTGGATTTTATAGCTCAACTTGACCTTGGCTGGAGCCGCAGCTACAGGCTGCGGCGCAGGTGCTGGCGCAGCTGCGGGTGCCGCTTCAGCGGGCGTATCCCCTGCCACGGCCTTGGAATCCCACTCGGCAAGCATCTCGATCTTGCCGCCCTGACGCAGCCAATCGGCGTAGCCACCCACGTATTCGCGCACATTGCCGTGGCCTTCAAATACCAGGCTGCTGGTAACGACGTTATCGAGGAATGCCCGGTCGTGGCTGACGATCAACACGGTGCCGTCAAAGCCTGCCAGTACTTCTTCCAGCAATTCCAGGGTTTCCACATCCAGATCGTTGGTCGGCTCGTCCAGCACCAGCATGTTGGCGGGCTTGCTGAACAAGCGTGCCAGCAGCAAGCGCGCACGCTCACCACCTGACAACGCCTTGACCGGCGTACGCGCCCGCTCTGGCGAGAACAGGAAGTCGCCCAGGTAGCTGATCACATGCCGGCGCTCGCCGTTGATCTCGATAAAATCGCGACCTTCAGAAATGTTGTCGATCACCGTGGCTTCCAGGTCGAGCTGAGCACGCAACTGGTCAAAGTAGGCCACTTCCAGCTTGGTGCCATGCTTGACGCTGCCGCTGGTGGGCTCGAGCTGGCCAAGCAGCAGTTTGAGCAGAGTAGTCTTGCCCGAACCGTTGTTGCCGATCAGACCAATACGGTCGCCGCGCAGCACGTTCAGATTCAGATTGCGCACCAAAGGCACCAGGCCCGGCCAGGCGAAACTGACCTTGTCTAGCTCGATCACGCGCTTGCCGGAAGAGTCTGCGGTTTCCAGCTGGAAACTGGCCTTGCCCTGGCGCTCCAGGCGCTGGGCGCGCTCATTGCGCATTTCCTTCAACGCACGCACACGACCTTCGTTACGGGTACGGCGCGCCTTGATGCCCTGGCGAATCCAGACTTCTTCCTGGGCCAGACGCTTATCGAACAGCGCATTGGCCGTCGCTTCAGCGGCCAGTTGCTGCTCTTTATGCTCGAGAAAGCTCAGGTAACCGCCCTGCCAGTCAATCAACTGACCACGGTCCAGCTCCATGATGCGCGTGGCCAAGGCCTGCAGAAATTGCCGGTCGTGGGTAATGAACAGCACAGCGCCACGGAAATCCAGCAGCACCTGTTCCAGCCAGGCAATGGTGTGGATGTCCAAATGGTTGGTTGGCTCGTCCAGCAGCAGCACATCGGGCTCTGAGACCAGCGCCTGGGCCAGCAATACACGCCGGCGCCAACCACCGGACAGCTCCGACATCTTTTTCTCGGCCGGCAGACCCAGCCGCGTCAGCGTGGTTTCAACCAGTTGATTCAGGCGCCAGCCGTCTTTGGCTTCGAGTCGCTCCTGGACTTTTTCCAGACGCTCAAGCTCGGCCTCGCCCATCTCGCCATGCACCAGATGGTGATATTCCGCCAGCAGATCGCCAACACCAGCCAAGCCGGCAGCGACCACGTCATACACCAGGCTGTCGTCAGCCTTGGGCAGTTCCTGCGGGAGCTGGCCGATTTTCAGGCCGGGCGCATACCAGATTTCTCCCTCGTCGCTGTTCTGTTCGCCGTTGAGCAGCTTGAACAGGCTGGACTTGCCCGCGCCGTTGCGGCCAATCAGACACACCCGCTCGCCCCGATCAAGCTGGAAGCCGACCTTGGACAGCAGTGGATTCAGGCCATAAGCCAGGGAGACATCGGTAAATGAAAGCAGCGCCATAACACACCTTTTGGTTAATCAGGCCGGCATTCTACCTGTTGCGGCCGTGCCCTGCCCGTACTTTGCTACTTTGCATTGCGCCCCCTATGCCCCTCGTGGACAAACCGCTAAACTCGGGCGATCTGGATGTGCAGAATTGTAGCCGTGCAATAGCGATTCCGCGCCCTTTCCGAACCTACTGATGGCCCTCGGGTCAGGATGCACAATGCCCTTCAAGCAATTGAAAAAAATAAAGTTAGCTGCCACCTTCATCTTCAGTTCACTACTGATCGGCCAGAGCGTACAAGCCGATACCCTGCAACAGCGGCAGCAGTATGACCAGGCCATGGCTGCACTCAAGGGTGGGCAAATGCAGCGTTACGAATCGCTCAAAGGCCAGTTGCGCGACTACCCTCTGTACCCCTATCTATTACTCGAAGCGCTGCAACAACGCGGCAGCGCCGTTAGTCATCAGGAAATGCAGGATTTCTTTATCGCCCACGGCGACCTGCCCACCGCCCAGCGTCTCAAGAACGACTGGTTACGGCGCTTGGCCCGCGATGGGGAATGGCGGCAGTTTCGCGACAACTACGACGCCGACAGCCAGAATGCAGGGCTTGAATGCCAGATGGCGTTTCAACGCTGGCGTGAAGGCAATACCGAAGAGGCCATGCAGCGTGCCCAGGAGCTCTGGACCGTTGGCCGCTCACAGCCCAAGGATTGCGACCCCTTGTTTGACCGCTGGCGTGCTGCCGGCGGCCTGACCGAAGATGTGGCCTGGGCGCGCATCCGTGAAGCGCTGTTGTACCGCCAGGACGCTTTGGCCAGCTACCTGACCCGCTACATGCCCAGCCAGAAAGCTCTGGCCGAGCTGTTCGTCAGCACCGCGACCAAGCCCCAGGGGCTCAATCAATTTGGCAACTTCCGCCCTGGCGCCGGCAAACCGGCTGAAAAACTGGCAGATATCGCTGCGGTTTCTCTGCGTCGAATGAGCCGCGATGACCCAGCTACTGCGATGGCCTTATGGCCAAACTACCGCGACCTGCCATTCCAGGAAGCAGATCGCCTGGCGATTACCCGTGACATCGGCACCCGTATGGCGCGCAGGCACAACGCAGACGCCCTGCCCTTTATGGCCGCTAACGATCCGGCGATGAAGGATGACCAGATCAGCGAATGGCGCATCCGCTTGGCGCTGCGCAGCGGTCAATACGATACCGCGCGCACCCTGACCAGCAGCATGCCCGACAGCATGAACGAACAGAACCGCTGGCGTTACTGGAAATTGCGCAGCCAGCAGCTCGCGCAGCCTAACGTCGGCGAGCTGACTGCCGAGTACGCCGATCTGGCCGAACAACGCGACTTCTACGGCTTCATGGCCGCCGAACGCAGCAACAAGCCCTATGCACTGAATCACACCCCGGCCCAGGTAGACCCTGCGGTCTTCACCAAGGTCAGCAATACCGGCGGCATCCGCCGAGCACGTGAGTTCTTTGCCCGCGGGCAGATCGTGGATGCGCGTCGCGAGTGGTACCACGTCGGGCGTTTTCTGGATCGTGACGAGCTTATTGCCCAGGCGGTAATGGCCAAGGATATGGAATGGTACTTCCCGGCCATCCGTGGCATCAGCCAGGCGCAGCATTGGGACGATCTGGATATCCGCTTCCCGATGGCCTATGAAGAACCCATCCGCGCTCAGGCACAGGCGCGTCAGGTCAGCACGCCCTGGGTGTATGCCATCACCCGGCAGGAAAGCGCCTTTATGGCTGATGCCCGCTCCCACGCTGGCGCCATGGGCCTGATGCAACTGATGCCCGGCACTGCCAGGGAAACCGCGCAGCGCTATGGCATTCCCCTGCGTAACCCCAATGATGTGCTGCTGCCCGAGCGCAATATTGCACTGGGCACCGCTTATCTGTCGCAGTTGAGCAATCAGTTCCAGGGTAATCGGGTTTTGGCCTCGGCTGCGTACAATGCCGGCCCGGGCCGAGTACGCCAGTGGACGCGCGACATGCCGCCACTGTCATCGGATATCTGGATCGAGACCATCCCCTTCGATGAGACACGCACCTACGTGCAAAGCGTGCTCAGCTATGCGGTGATCTACGGCCAGAAACTGGGGATTCGTCAGCCGGTGATGGAGCAGCACGAGCGCTATCTTGACCGACGTTAGAACAGATTGCGGTTACTCGATTATTCCTTGAGTAACCGCAGTCGCTCGCGCACTACCTCAACCAGTTGATCTGGCTGGAACTTGGAGAGAAAGCCGTCACAGCCGACCTTCTCGACCATGGCCTTGTTGAAGTTACCCGACAGCGACGTATGCAGCACCACGTACAGATCCTTCAAACGTGGGTCCTTGCGGATTTCCGAGGTCAGGCGATAGCCATCCATCTCGGGCATTTCAGCATCGGTAATCACCATCAGCAGCCGCTTGGCGATGTGCTCATCCTCATCAGCCCAGGCCTGTAATTGATGCAGCGCTCGCAAACCATCGGTAGCCACGTGCATTTTCAGATCCAGTTGCGACAGGGTCTCGCGTAACTGGTTGATACCGGTGGGCGAGTCATCTACCAGCAATACCTCACGCCCCCGCGCCTTGTTCAGCAGATCGTCATCCAACAAGCCTTCACTGACCTTGGCATTGAAGGGCACGATTTCAGCGAGCACCTTCTCCACGTCGATGATTTCCACCAGGCGCTGGTCATCCAGACGGGTAATGGCCGTCAGGTAGTGTGAGCGCCCTGCCCCGCGCGGTGGTGGCTGCACGGCATCCCAGTTGAGATTCATGATGCGCTCGACGCCGCCGACCAGAAACGCCTGCACCGAGCGGTTGTACTCGGTGATGATGATGGTGCTGTCTGGCGCAGCCGGCTGCGGGCGCATGCCGATGGCGCCCGACAGATCGATAACAGGAATGGTTTGCCCGCGCAGATGGATGACGCCCGCCACATGCGCGGCGCGTTGGGGCATTTGCGTCAAGCGCGGCAATTGCATCACTTCACGAATCTTGAATACGTTAAGCGCGAACAACTGGTGCCCGGACAATCTGAACAGCAGAATTTCCAGGCGGTTCTCGCCCACCAGCCGGGTCCGTTGGTTGACGCTATCCAGAACTCCAGCCATGACGAGCCTCGCTAGTGGGGTGGCAGACCGATTTCATCGGCAATAAAAAACACATTGCCAGGTTATCTGCCGCCTCAGCGAAATCTGAAGGGTCAGGCCTTAATAGTAGGCGTTTTCTTTGACGGTGTGGTCAGTCACATCACGCACGGCGGTAATTTCCGGAATCCGCTCGACCATTGTTTTCTCGATGCCTTCTTTCAGGGTCACATCGACCATGCCGCAGCCCTGGCAACCGCCGCCAAACTGCAGAATGGCCACGCCATCCTCAACCACATCGATCAGTTTGACTTCACCGCCATGGCTGGCCAGGCCGGGATTAATCTCGGTCTGCAGCAGGTAGTTGATGCGCTCGTTAAGCGGGCTGTCGGCATTGACCATCGGTACTTTGGCGTTAGGCGCCTTGATGGTCAGTTGCCCGCCCATGCGGTCGACCGCGTAATCCACCACTGCGTCTTCCAGAAAAGGCTCGCTGACCGAGTCCAGCCAGACGTTGAACGGCTCCAGCGGGATCATCCGGTCTTCGGGCTTCTCTTCACCGGGCTTGCAATAGGCGATACAAGTTTCAGCGTAGGGCGTGCCCGGCTGAGTAATGAAAACGCGAATGCCGATACCGTCGGTATCCTGCTTGGACAGCAGCTCGCCCAGGTATTCCTGCGCCGCGGTGGTCAACAAAATGCCTGCCATGAATTGCCTCATACTCAATGACTTTAATGCCGCTAGTGTACTGGATTGCACCCCGCGAATAAAGTCCTACCTTTGCACTAGGTTATTTCCGGAACTTACATTCATGCTTACAGATGCTGCGCAGCGGGCGTTCAGTGTGCGCTGTGCTTCTGCTAGAATGGCGGGCTTTTCCGTGTGTCTTACCCGTGTGTCATTGTCCGGAGTACTCATGTCTGATCGAAATGCCCGCCTGAACGCCCTGAATGCCGCCCTGCGCGAGCGTATCCTGATTCTCGATGGCGGCATGGGTACGATGATCCAGAGCTACAAATTCGAAGAGAGCGACTTCCGTGGTGAACGCTTTGTAGACTGGCCGTCAGACCTCAAAGGCAACAATGACCTGCTGGTAATTACCCAGCCAGACGCGATCGCGGCCATGGAAAAAGCCTATCTGGACGCCGGCGCCGACATTATCGAAACCAACACCTTCAACTCCACCAGCGTGTCCCAGGCCGACTATGGTATGCAGGACCTGGCCTATGAGCTGAATCTGGAAGGTGCGCGCCTGGCGCGCCGCGTATGCGATGCAAAAACCGCTGAAACGCCGGATCGCCCGCGCTTTGTTGCTGGCGTACTGGGGCCAACCAGCCGCACCTGCTCGCTGTCGCCCGATGTGAACAACCCCGGTTACCGCAACGTGACCTTCGACCAACTGGTCGAGGACTACATCAACTCGACCAAAGGCCTGATCGAAGGCGGCGCCGACCTGATTCTGATTGAAACCATTTTCGATACGCTGAACGCCAAGGCGGCGATCTTCGCCGTGCAGGAGGTGTTCGACCAGCTCGGCGTGGAACTGCCGATCATGATTTCCGGCACCATCACCGACGCCTCCGGCCGCACCCTGTCCGGGCAAACCACCGAAGCGTTCTGGAACTCGGTCTGCCACGCCAAGCCGATTTCCGTCGGCCTTAACTGCGCCCTCGGTGCACGGGAGCTGCGCCCCTATCTGGAGGAGCTGTCCGACAAGGCCGCCACGCATATCTCCGCGCACCCGAACGCCGGCCTGCCGAACGAGTTTGGCGAGTACGACGAATCACCCGAAGAAACCGCAGCGATCATTGAAGAGTTTGCCCAGTCTGGCTTCCTGAACATCGTCGGCGGCTGCTGCGGCACCACGCCAGCGCACATTGCCGCGATTGCCAAGGCCGTGGCCAAGTATCCGCCGCGCGCGATTCCGGAGATCCCCAAGGCTTGCCGTCTTTCCGGCCTGGAGCCGTTCACGATTGACCGCAGCTCGCTGTTCGTCAACGTCGGCGAGCGCACCAACATAACCGGCTCTGCCCGCTTTGCCCGGCTGATCCGTGAAGACAACTACACCGAAGCACTGGAAGTGGCGCTGCAGCAGGTGGAAGCCGGCGCACAGATCATCGACATCAACATGGACGAAGGCATGTTGGATTCGAAGAAGGCGATGGTCACCTTCCTCAATCTGATTGCCGGCGAACCGGATATCTCGCGCGTGCCGATAATGATCGACTCATCCAAATGGGAAGTGATCGAGGCCGGCCTCAAATGCATCCAGGGCAAGGGCATCGTCAACTCGATTTCCATGAAGGAAGGCGTCGAGCAGTTCAAGCAACAGGCGCGCCTGTGCAAGCGCTATGGCGCCGCCGTGGTGGTCATGGCCTTTGACGAACAGGGCCAGGCGGATACCGCCGCGCGCAAGCGCGAGATCTGCAAACGCTCCTACGACATCCTGGTGAATGAAGTCGGCTTTCCGCCCGAAGACATCATCTTCGACCCGAACATCTTCGCCATCGCCACCGGTATCGAAGAGCACAACAACTACGCCGTCGACTTTATCGAGGCCTGTGCCTATATCCGCGACGAGCTGCCCTACGCGCTGACCTCGGGTGGCGTATCCAACGTGTCCTTCTCGTTCCGTGGCAACAACCCGGTGCGCGAGGCGATTCACTCGGTATTCCTGCTGCATGCGATTCGCAATGGCCTGACCATGGGTATCGTCAACGCTGGCCAGCTGGAAATCTACGACGAGATCCCGAAGAAACTCCGCGATATCGTTGAAGACGTGGTGCTCAACCGTACACCCGGCGGCACCGATGCGTTGCTGGCCGTAGCCGATGAATACAAGGGCGACGGCAGCGTCAAGGAAGCGGAAAGCGAGGAATGGCGTGGCTGGGACGTGAACAAGCGTCTGGAGCACTCGCTGGTAAAAGGTATTACTGCGTTCATCATCGACGATACCGAAGAAGCCCGTCAGCAATGCGCGCGCCCGATTGAAGTGATCGAAGGGCCACTAATGGCCGGCATGAATATCGTTGGCGACCTGTTCGGCGCCGGCAAGATGTTCCTGCCCCAGGTGGTGAAATCTGCCCGTGTAATGAAGCAGGCGGTTGCCCACCTGATTCCTTTTATCGAACTGGAAAAGGGTGACAAACCCGAAGCCAAGGGCAAGATCCTGATGGCCACGGTCAAGGGCGACGTGCATGACATCGGCAAGAACATTGTCGGCGTGGTACTCGGCTGTAACGGCTACGACGTGGTGGATATGGGCGTGATGGTGCCAGCGGACAAGATCCTCAAGACCGCCATCGAAGAAAAGTGCGACATCATCGGCCTGTCCGGCCTGATCACCCCGTCGCTGGATGAGATGGTCCACGTCGCCAAGGAAATGCAGCGCCAGGGCTTTACTCTGCCGCTGATGATTGGCGGCGCGACCACTTCCAAGGCGCACACGGCGGTTAAGATCGAGCCGCACTACAAGAACGATGCGGTGATCTACGTCACTGACGCCTCGCGCGCCGTGGGCGTAGCCACCAGCTTGCTGTCCAAGGAAATCAAGCCTGACTACATCGCCAAGATTCGTGCGGATTACGAAGTGGTACGCGAGCGCACCGCCAACCGCAGCGCGCGTACCCAGTACCTGAGCTACGAACAGGCGATTGCCAACAAGCTGCAGCTGGATTGGGACAATTATCAGCCGCCCGTGCCGACCTTCACCGGCACCCGCACACTGGACAATATCGACCTGGCCACGCTGGCCGAGTACATCGACTGGACGCCGTTCTTTATCTCCTGGGATCTGGCTGGCAAGTATCCGCGCATTCTCCAGGATGAGGTCGTTGGCGAAGCGGCCAGAAACCTGTTCGAAGACGCCCAGGCCATGCTCAAGCGCATGATCGATGAGAAGCTGATCAGCGCCAAGGCGGTATTGGGCTTCTGGCCGGCAAACCAGGTTGATCACGACGATATCGCCCTGTATGACGAACAGGATCAGCCCATCGCCAAGCTGCATCACCTACGCCAGCAGGGCATCAAGCCAGACAACAAGCCAAGCCAGAGCCTGGCCGATTACGTCGCGCCCAGCGGTAGTGGCAAGCGCGACTACGTTGGCGGCTTTATCTGCACGGCCGGTATCGGCGCGGAAGAACTGGCCAAGGACTACGAGCGCAAGGAAGACGACTACAACTCGATCATGGTCAAGGCCCTGGCCGATCGCCTGGCCGAGGCCTGCGCCGAATGGTTGCACCGCGAAGTGCGCACCCGCTACTGGGCTTATGTCGGTGACGAGAAGCTGGAAAACGACGACCTGATCCGGGAAAAATACCAGGGCATCCGCCCTGCCCCGGGCTACCCGGCCTGCCCCGATCATACCGAAAAGGAAACTCTGTTCAGCCTGCTCGACCCGGAGAAAAATTGCGGCGTCACCCTGACCGAGAGCTTTGCCATGTTCCCGACTGCGGCCGTCAGCGGCTGGTATTTTTCGCACCCCGAAGCGCGTTATTTCGCGGTGGGCAAGATTACCAAAGATCAGGTTGAGTCCTATAACGAGCGCAAGGGTCAGGAATTGAGCATCACTGAGCGCTGGTTATCACCGAACCTGTCCTACGACAACTGATGGCTTGACTTGACCCTGTGCCGCCCTGTGCCATTATGCGAGTACAAGCGTGCACAAAAATGAGGCAACGATGAGCAATTCAGAAAAGCCCGACAAGCCCGAAAACATGACTCTCAGGGAAACGCTGTCCAGTGTGCTCTGGGCAGCCCTGGGGGTGCATAGCAACAAGGCGCGGGAACGCGACTTCACCAAAGGCAAACCCTCGCATTTCATCTTCGCGGGCATCGCCTTCACGCTGGTGTTCGTGCTGATTATATTCGGGGTAGTCAAAGGCGTACTGCATCTTGCCGGGCTGTAACCTGGGCTGCGAGCCAGCCTTGGTAAGTCAGCCCTGATGCAACACAGGCCAGCCTGAGGCTCAGGCTGGCCTGTATTTCGTAATGGGGTTCAGAACATACAGATCGATGCAGAGCTAGCGCACGCAACAACTCTCAGCTATTGCTCACCCAGATCACCGCAGTGATTACTGCAATCAGTATCAAGGCCACAGCGGCAAAGGCATCCAGGTGGCTGTCGGTGCTGGAGGTTTCCTGAAGATCATGCTCGTTCATGATGTGCGATCCTTTTAATTGTTATTTGAGCTCAGACAGACCTACGTTAAGCCGCACCACACCTGGCTGTCAAACCCTGCTAGAGGCTTTTATAGTCCTGGGCGATATGTAATCCGCTGAATGTGTAATTTGAATATAAACATATAGATAAACATTCCTTTTGTGCATATTGAAAATTTGCTATCTTTCCGCCCTTACCTAATTGCCCAATCGGGTGGCTGACGCTGCATTATCCGCGCGCCGCCTGATTTCCTTACGACAGGTTGTCCGAATGTATATTTACGACGAGTATGACCAGCGGATCGTCGAGGAACGCGTCAAGCAGTTCCGCGACCAGACCCGCCGCTATCTGGCTGGCGAGCTGAGCGATCCTGAGTTCCTGCCACTGCGCCTGCAGAACGGCCTTTACGTTCAGCGTTACGCACCCATGCTGCGCGTCGCCATCCCCTACGGCCTGGTATCGTCCAAACAGATGCGCAAGCTGGCCTTTATCGCCCGTGAATACGACAAGGGCTACGCGCACTTCAGCACCCGTCAAAACGTCCAGTTCAACTGGCCCGCGCTGGAAGATGTGCCGGATATTCTTGCCCACCTGGCAGAAGTGCAGATGCACGCGATTCAGACCAGCGGCAACTGTATCCGTAACACCACAACAGATCAGTTTGCCGGCGTGGCCGCAGACGAGCTGGTCGATCCGCGCCCTTGGTGTGAAATCATCCGCCAGTGGTCGACCTTTCACCCGGAATTCGCCTTCCTGCCGCGCAAGTTCAAGATCGCCGTCAACGGCGCGACTGAAGACCGTGCAGCTATCGGCGTGCACGACATTGGCCTAAATGTGGTCAAGAACGACGCCGGCGAAGTCGGCTTCCGCGTACTGGTCGGTGGCGGCCTGGGCCGGACGCCCATGGTTGGCAGCGAGATCAACGCGTTCCTGCCCTGGCATCACCTGCTGACCTATCTGGATGCCATTCTGCGTGTATACAACCGCTATGGCCGCCGAGATAACAAGTACAAGGCGCGGATCAAGATTCTGGTCAAGGCGCTCACCCCTGAAGTGTTTGCCGAGAAGGTCAACGCTGAGTGGGCGCACACCAAAGATGGCCCCGTGACCCTGACTGAAGAAGAGCTGCACCGAGTAGCCAAGCATTTCAGCGCCCCTGCCTACGAGCATTTCAGCGGTGATGATGCCGACTACCTGGCCAAGCGTGAAGCCGAGAAAGGCTTCAACAACTGGGCCATGCGCAATATCCAGGCGCACAAGGTACCCGGCTACGCCGCTGTTACCCTGTCGCTGAAGCCGACTGCCGTTGCCCCCGGCGACGCCACTGACAAGCAAATGGACGCCGCCGCCGAACTGGCCGACCGTTTCAGCTTTGGTGAACTGCGTGTAACCCACCAGCAGAACCTGGTCCTGGCCGATGTACGCCAGGCCGATCTGTATGCGCTCTGGAACGCCTGCAAAGAGCAAGGTTTTGCCACGCCGAACATCGGCCTGCTGACTGACATCATCTGCTGCCCCGGTGGCGACTTCTGCTCACTGGCCAACGCCAAATCCATTCCGATTGCCGAAGCCCTGCAACGCACCTTCGATGATCTGGACTACCTGCACGATATCGGCGACCTGGACCTGAACATCTCCGGCTGCATGAACGCCTGTGGCCACCACCACGTCGGCCATATCGGCATTCTGGGTGTAGACAAGAAAGGCGCCGAGTTCTACCAGGTGTCCCTAGGTGGCAACAGCGGCCGTAACGCCGCCATTGGCAAGATCCTCGGCCCGTCCTTCGCCGCCGAGGAGATGCCCGCGGTAGTGACCAAGGTGGTCGACGTCTATCTGGAACGCCGCACACCAGAAGAAGATTTTATCGACACCTTCGAGCGTATCGGCATGGATCCCTTCAAGGAGCGTGTATATGCAGCAACTCATTAAAGGCGACGCGCTGATCAAGGAAACCTGGCACCTGCTGCCAGCCGAGACCACGCTCGAGGGCCTGAGCAACAGTGACGATCTGATCGTGCCGCTGAACCTGTGGCTGGATCACGCCCACGCCCTGAAAGCCCGCGACGGCGGCCTGGGTGTATGGCTGAACAGCGATGAAGAAGTCGAAGCCATTGCCGATGACCTGGAACATTTCCAGGTCATCGCCCTGAACTTCCCGATATTCAGCGACGGCCGCAGCTACTCCAACGCCCGCCTACTGCGTGACCGCTACGGATATAAAGGTGAAGTACGCGCCATTGGCGACGTGCTGCGCGACCAGCTGTTCCTGATGAAACGCTGCGGCTTTGATGCCTTCGTGATTCGTGAAGATCGTAATGCTGAGGAAGCGCTGGAAAGCCTCAAGGACTTCTCTGAGGTTTATCAGGCCGCTACTGATCAGCCACTGCCGTTGTTTCGTCGTCGGGCCTGAGCTGTACTGATCTAAAGCCGGGGCGCCCTGCCCCGGTTGCTTTACCTTTCCCAGAAAGTCGCAAACAAGATCGTTGCAACCTCCTAGCAAACCGTAGCACTATGCCAGTAACTGCTCACACGCAGTCCCCTCTTTGGTGGCATGGATGCCTGGTTTTTTCTCCCTGGCTCCTGTCTTCCGAATTATGGATTGTCGTGTACTGCGGGTTGGTCTGCGCTCGGGTGTAATGGCGTTTTATTAAATGCGGACTAACACGTTGCCTGGCTCAAAACGTTACGCTACGTGTCAACGGACAGCGCGACCAAATGATCGTAACAATTCCAAACCACAGCCCTAGGAGGGCAAACAATGTCGGACCAAGTGGAACTAAATGTAGCTTCAAAAGAGTCGGTAGCTATGTCTCTAATGCTTAAAATAAACCAATCGGCGATATTATTGTCCAGCGCCCTGTCGAGATGAGGTCTCGCCACTCGATCAAAAGATGAACAGACGCAGCAGTTTCTGAGCTCTAGGGGTAGCACACTCAATCTGCCATGGCGCGCATCCCCAACCCGTGCCAAAATTGATTTATACGCTAACTCGAGGTTTTCTCATGAGTCTCCAGAAAATTGAAAATGAGGCGCTGCACCTTCCAAAAGAGGAACGAGCCAAGTTAATTCAGCGGCTGGTGCTTAGCCTGGATTCTCCTTCAGAAGATGAACTCCGCTCGGACTGGCTGCTTGAGGCCCAACGCAGAGCAAACGAGCTGGATGACGGTACAGTGCATGCTATTCCCGCTAAAGCGGTCATGCAAAAGGCAAAAGCGCTGCTCAAGTGAGCTATTTCTTTCACCCGGCAGCGGAAGCCGAGTTCCTGGAACTGATCGGTTATTACGAGTCGAAGGTTCCCGGATTGGGTGGCGCTTTGATAGACGAGTTCGAAGCCGTGGCCAGGTTGATTGGCGACTCGCCGAAAGCCTGGCAGGTTGAGCAAAAGCCTGATATTCGTAGAGTTTCTCTCCAAAGATTTCCACTATCCGTCGTGTATAGGGCAACCTCGGCGGGATTTCAGGTGCTCGCAATTGCTCACCACCGGCGACGTCCGCAGTATTGGCGAGTCAGACTTGCCTAGAGCGGGCAAGCGATAGCGTAATGCTCATTATGTTTAATGCAGCGGTAGTTTCCGATACACGCACTTTTGTCGAAATGTAGAGGGCTCGTGCGACTAGTAGATGACCGTTGAACAACGGCTATCCGCCTAAGCTAGGAGTGCACCCATGTCCCGCATGATTTTTATCAATTTCCCCGTCAACGACCTTGCCGCATCGATGGCTTTTTACACCGCCATCGGCTTTGAAAACAACCCGCAATTTACCGACGACACCGCAGCCTGCATGGTCTGGAGTGAGGCGATTCACGTCATGCTGTTGACCCACGACAAGTGGCGGACCTTTACCAGCCGGCCGATCCCAGCTTCAACCTCTAGCGAGGTGATGATCGCTCTGACCTTTGGTAAGCGCCTCTAAATCGACCCACTTGCCCTTAATCGAGCTGGGCCACTTTTTTC
>CAXBEU010000036.1:0-32230 GCA_963974865.1 uncultured Pseudomonadaceae bacterium
GAATGTTTAAGAGAGTGTAACAAGGGACGCGACATCAATCCTGACAGAGGGGGGCACCAGGGCATCAGGGGTTACATACTGAAGCAACGGATTGCTCATGCCCAGCGGTCTGAGCACAGTCCGCCGGCCGAGGCCATCCCTGCCATGACCGTAGCTGATTTCATTGTGGAACAACTGGCACTTGACGATCAGGTTCGGGCTGCCCAGTTGCGCCGCCATGCCCTTGATGTTGGAACGCACGGTGATGCAGGTATTGGCTCGGGTCTTTATTTGCTGCGGTGAGCCTTGCACATAACCAAGCAATTGCGGATCGTAGTCCGGGTTGCGTTCTATGCTGATCTGTATGCCGCTGAACAGCCCCACCAGACGGTAAAAGCCTTCATCCGGGTCTTCAAGATGGCGGGACCGGGAGGTGATGCCAAGAATCAGGTCAACGCCGCTTCGGATTTGACTGCTGAGCGCGCCTTCCTCCCCGAAGACGCTGCCCGCCAGCCAATCCTCGAAAGGCGTATTGCTCAGCAGCGCAACGACTGTGGCGCCGCCGATGATCAGCACCAGAGCGGCCATCCCTACTGGGCCGAAGAGCGCAGAGCCGGCCACCAGCGCGCCGCCTGCGGCCAGAAGACCACCTGCCGCCATCATATAGTGGTAAAAAATCACGACGATGGCCGGAGTCATTAAAGTGAATATTTCACATACTGCGCCATCAGGTTCGGGCGGCTGAAGGTGTTGATCGCCGCGACCCGGCCCCGCATCCGGCTCTGTTCCTGTTTGAAGGTTTCATCATCCATATCGATCCAGTAACGCGGATTACGCCCACTTGCCTTGTCGTGCTCTGCCGTGGTCGGATCATTCCGGCGGTGTTCCTCGAACAGCGGTGCATCCGGCAGAGGGTGGCTGGTATCCATATAGTTCTGGATAAAGTCCCACAGGGCGCAGGGCTGCTGGGTGTTGGGGTTCGGCGCCTGCAAGTCGCCAAAGTGAATGCTGATATCCGAGTAGCGATGCTCCAGACTCAATATGTTCATTGGCAGGCCCTGATGGGTGGGCGTGGTGTTGATATAGGCGTCGAACTCGTGGAAGGGTGCGCGCTGTTCATCCACCCGCCCTCGGCTATACCTGAAAACCGTGATCATGCCGGTGCGGCGATTGAGCTCCCATTTAGGACCTTTGCCGGGCTTGATCCATAGACGAGGGAATCTGTGGATGATGAGCGAGGAAAGCCCCCAAAGAAGTAGAGACGGCAATAGAAAAACATTTACGACTGTTTCAAAAGTCTTCCAGACACCGATAAGAAATCCATTTGATGAATTTATTCCGTCCAATAGAGCAACCCAGCTACCCAGCACAAGAAAAATGAAAAACCAACCTTTCCCAAAGGTGGCCAGATAAAACCAGAACTGAGAACGCTTGGACCAGGGTGCATGGCGATAATGTTCATGATCGCACCGATCATGAAAGTCGATATGCTCCATCGGCTTTGGCTTGTAGGTGCCGCTGGCTTGTTGTTCATCGCGCAGCTTGTCCTCCCGTTCCCTGAAACGCAGCCCTTCAGGCTCAGGACGCATAAAGACTTCCGGCACCACCTCCTGAGTATTGCCCCAGGGCAAGCGCTGGCCCGCCAGCCGCTTAAGGCCCGAACGCGGTCTGGCCGGGGGCTGGCTTTGCAGCTTTGCTGGCGAATATGCGGTGGAGGCATAACTGGACAGGCTCATCAGCCGGTTGCTCCTGTGGCGGTGTGGGTATCCTGATCGGCCCACAGCAATTGATCCTTTTTCCTGAAGCTGGGCTCGGTATGGTCCGCCGGGTTGACCGGCGCTGCCCTGGGGCCGGGCGCCGGGAAGGCCCAGATCCTGCTCTGCCGCGTATCGTGCAGCCGGAATTGCGCCCGGACTTCCCAGTGGTATTCATCCATATTCTGGAAGGGGTGGCTTTGCCGGGTATTGGCCGGTGTATTGAAGTAAAGCACCAGGGCATCAGGGGTGACGTGCTGAAGCAGCGGATTGCTCATGCCCAGCGGTCTGAGCACAGCCCGCCGGCCGAGGCCATCCCTGCCATGACCGTAGCTGATTTCATTGTGGAACAACTGGCACTTGACGATCAGGTTCGGGCTGCCCAGTTGCGCCGCCATGCCCTTGATGTTGGAACGCACGGTGATGCAGGTATTGGCTCGGGTCTTTATTTGCTGCGGTGAGCCTTGCACATAACCAAGCAATTGCGGATCGTAGTCCGGGTTGCGTTCTATGCTGATCTGTATGCCGCTGAACAGCCCCACCAGACGGTAAAAGCCTTCATCCGGGTCTTCAAGATGGCGGGACCGGGAGGTGATGCCGGGCATCAGGTCAACACCGCTCCGGATGGCGCTGCTGAGCGCGCCTTCCTCTCCAAAGACGCTGCCCGCCAGCCAATCCTCAAAAGGGGTATTGCTCAGCAGTGCAACGACCGCGGCGCCGCCGATAATCAGCACCAGAGCGGCCAGACCCACCGGACCGAAGAGGGCCGAGCCAACCACCAGTGCACCTCCAGCGGCCAGCAAGCCACCCGCCGCCATCATATAATGCCCCCAGATGGCGTTATCCGCCCAGCGGCTGGCATGTAATGCATCAGAAAGGTTCAGACCGGTAAGCAGCAGACCCGCAGTAATCTGCCCCAGTAGGCGTACCGTCACCTCTTTGATTACATATGCCGCGAGCCGTACCCCAAATATTCCTTCTAACCGTTGCTGTGACATTCTAAAGACCGTTCTTTCAGCAAAAACGGTCAGCGGTTGGCTGGCTGAAAATTTCGCAACTAGAATTTCAAAAGCCAGTACAAGTTCACCCCAGGCTCCAATGTTTCCTGCAACACTCCTGGTCCAGCCACGTTCAAGCTCAATCCGCTCAGACTCCTGCATAGCCACCCGCACATTCCACATCTCCAGCATCAACACGGCTGCGGAGAAGGGTTTGCTGTTCAGCGTCCGGTGCAATGCTCCATCCCTGGCGCGCCGGAGCCTGTCGGTCGCTTCCTGCAAGGCGGCGCCCAGTTGCCGGGCATTGGCCTGTGAAGCTACCAGGGCGCTGCCTGCCAGGGCCTGCTCATGCAGGGCGTGATTGAGCTGGCTCAGTATGCCGGCGGTGGCGCTGTTGCGCGGGATGGCGAAATACACTCCGCTCTCGGGCACCACCGGCATGCCGGCCCGGCGCGCCGAGCGGGCATTGGTCATGCCCAGCTCCCGGCCGTTGACGTCCAGGTACTGGCCATACATCCGGGTGGCGGCAGCGTTCGGGTCCACTTCCGGCAGGTCTTCCAGGCCAAAGAGGTAGTAGTCCGAGAGTGTGACGTTGCCGATGCGTACAAAGCGGGCGCCTTCGAAGGCGCTGGGCAGCATCTGCCGAAGCTGCTCGGTGCTCATGCCATGCAGGCGAATATCCGCCGTGCGGGCATGCTCCCCCAGTTCACCACGATGACGGCTCTGGTCCCGCCCCACACGTTGCAGGTCGGCCTGATGCCGGGCTGTCGCCTGGTTGTTGGCGATGGTGTCATTGGCCAGACCGGTCAGGCGGCTCTGGGCGGCGAGCACGGCGCTGTTGAGTATGTCATTGATCTTGCCGAGTACCGCCATGCCTGCCCTGAAGCTCGGGTGGGCGCTAAAGCTGTCCTGTAGTGAGCCGCTGTTCATCAGCGCGGCCAGGGTCATGCCGTCCAGGGTGTCGCTGTCATCATCCGGGGCATCCTGATCTTCCAGGCGCGCCAGGGCCGTGGCGCGGAAGCGGCCATCACCCTGGTTGGGCTCGTCCTCGGCGGGCCGCTGATAGGCGGCGAACAACTGGTCCTCGCTGACCTGTGGCCAGAGCATGACATGCAGGGGATGGTTTGCCCTGTTGGCAATCTCGCTCAACAGTAGCTGACCGGGATTGCGACCGGGAAAGTGCAGCCTTGCACCGGTCACGGCATCGTGGATGTCACCCCGGATCGCCAGCGGGTCGAGCTGGGCGGGCGTGGTGGCGAGGCAGGCCAGCAGTCGCGCCGCGAAGAACATGGACGCCGCGTAGTCAAAGTCATCCAGACTCAGGTGATCCGCCAGGCACTGCTGATACTCCTCCAGCTTCAGGCCTTCAGCCAAGGCCTGTTGAGCGCTTTCCAGCAACCTCCAGACCTGAGCGCGCTCAACCGCGGCGGTGGCGATATTGATCTGCTGCTTGCCATTGTCGTTCAGTTTACCTTGCAGGCTGTGATACAGGGGGTTGCGGCCGCCGCCGATCCTGGGCGGCACCGCCAGGTTGTGCAGCAGCAAGGCGCTGGCATGGTGGGGGTGTTCAACGGCCAGTTGCGTGCAGTAGCTCAGCAACTCTTGCAGGCTGTCTATGCGGGCGTGCAGATGGCGCAGGCGGTACATGGGATCAGGCAGCAGCACGGCGTAGAGCTGACGGTCGCGTGCCGATTGCAGCGCATCGGTCTGGGCTGGTAGAGCTTGCCAGACTGCCGCCGCATCGGGATCACAGCCGGCGTAGCAGCTGCGCCAGGCCTCGGACTCGAACTCTGCCGGCGGAGCTGCCGCCACACCGGTACGCCAGGTTTCAACCAGTTGCCGGGTCGTGTTTCCTGCCTTTTCAGGGTAGCCGCCAGTCAGGTCACAGAGCAAATGTGCCGGCTGGTCGAGCAGCCACTCATGGCCGGGTTGGCGCTGGCGTTGAGGCGCGCAGAGGTTGACCGGAAAGGTGAGCAGCTCCATCCGAAACCGGTCTGCAGTAGGGCTTGTGGCGCCGCTGCTGAAGGCTTCCAGCATGGCCTGGCCATCGGGACAATTGGCCCAGTGCTTTTCCCAGCCTGCTTCGGTAACCAGAAGGTTGGGGCTGCGGGTACGCGGCGCCAGGCGCAGCTCATGGCTTTCCAGATGATCCAGCCGTGGGGCACTGAGCTGTACTTCGGAAAACATCAGTTGCGCGGCACCGGCTCGCTGCCCATTCCCCTGGGCAGGCAGCCAGATGTCCTCCAGCGCCACGCCGCTGGCAAGGCGCTTGCCGACAGCAAACCCCTGCGCCTGACGGTAGCTGGCGACATCGATGTCGTGAAAGAAGGTGCCGGCGTCGCTAAAGCGTACTTCCAGTTCGCGCCAGAGTTTGCCGTGATAGAACACATAGATATAGCCGCTGCGCACCAGCACCGGCGTGCCCATGTCCTGTGCGCTCCGTATCCCCGGCAGGGCGGTGCAGGGCACGATGGGTACGATCTGGTTGAGTTGGGCATCGAATTGGCGCGGGGTCACGCGCAGATCGCGGAGCAGGGGCAGCCGAAGGGGTGGGCCGGACTCGCTAGCGACCTCAAGATACAGCGCCTTGGCGCTCAGTGCCTGCCAGTCCCAGAGCTTGAGTACGCTGGACACGTCGTCATAGGTAAGCCTTTCCGTCACGGCTGCCGCGGTGTCCGCTTCGAGCGGTTGGCCCTGGGCATTACAGAGCAGCAGCTTCTGGGTGTCGGGATGGTGCTTGCCGATGATCTGGACGATCAGTTTATCCGGCTCGCAGGCCGGACCCCGGCCGAGGATGCAGATGCTGTCGTTCATCCGTGTTGTTCTCCTTGTGCTGCGCACTGAGTGTTTAAGCAGATATCCAGCGAGTCCTAACCGATGCGCCCTGCGGGCTTGCCGGTCTTGAGGCCCTCCAGCCTGAAGCATTGAACGGTCAGAGCGGCCTTACAGCCAGTAGCCGTTATGGAAAGGAGCAGATTGTAGGGAAATGGAAGGAGTTTGGTAATGAATGGACTGGCAGAATGAGACATTGGTGGCAATAAAAACCAGACATCTGACTGCTACTGCGGAAGAACGGACGAAAGTGTGCGCAACTTCTCATTTCTGCGCTGTGCAGGAAGCTACGCTTTGAAGAATGATAAAAAAACCGCGCCAATCTTCTCAGGCTGGCGCGGTTTTTCATATCAGGACGATTGATCAGCCTTTGGTAAAGCGCTCACCGGCTTCGGCGCGCTTGACCAGACCAGCGGCGGGTTTCCAGATCTCACCCTGCTTGGCTTCCAACTCACGGATCTGCTCCAGCACCACGTCCAGACCCAGGCTGTCAGCGTAGCTCATCGGGCCACCGCGCTCGGCGGGGAAACCGTAGCCGTACAGGTAAACGCGGTCGATATCCTCTGCAGACTCGGCGTGACCTTCGTCCAGAATACGTGCGCCTTCATTGACCAGGGCCAGGATACAACGACGGACGATTTCTTCGGCGCCAACGTCGCGCTGGGTGTAACCGGCTTCTTCGGCCACTTCACGGGCCAGCATATCGGTTTCCGGATCGTGGATCGCCTGACGGCTGCCTGGCTCGTACTTGTAGAAACCATGGCCGCTCTTCTGACCGAAGCGCTCCATTTCACACAGCTTGTTGTCCAGCCATACAATCGGCTCGCCGCGGCCCAGACCGGCCAGCTCACGTGAACGCCAGCCCAGATCGATACCGACCACGTCATACATGCGGTAAGGGCCCATGGCCATACCGAAACCCTGCAGCGCCTGATCCACTTCCCACGGAGTGGAACCTTCCAGCACCACTTCACGGGATTGGCGTGAATACTTCTCGAGCATCCGGTTGCCGATAAAGCCGTGGCAGTTGCCGGCCAGAACGGCCTGCTTGCCGATTTTCTTGCCGACTGCCAGGCAGGCGTCCATGACGTCCTGTGCAGTCGCCTTGCCGCGTACCACTTCCAGCAGCTTCATGATGTGCGCTGGGCTGAAGAAATGCAGGCCCAGGACCTGGGTCGGACGGCCAGTGGCCGACGCGATCTCGTCGATATCCAGGTAAGAGGTATTGGTTGCCAGGATCGCAGAGGCTTTCACCGCCTTGTCCAGCTCGGCAAAGATCTTCTTCTTCAGATCCATGTTTTCATATACGGCTTCGACCACCAGATCCATATCCTGCAGCGCAGCATAATCCTGAGTGGTGGTGATGCGGCCAAGACGCGCCTGAGCTTCGGCATCATCAAAACGCTCCTGGGCGACTGAACGCTTGTACACGCTGGCGATATCGACCAGACCCTTTTCCAGCATCTCGCCGTTCACATCCAGCCAGGTGACCGGGTAGCCGGCGTTGACGAAGTTCATGACAATACCGCGGCCCATGGTGCCAGCGCCAATGATGCCGACCTTCTTGATACTTTCAAATGAAGCCATTGCAGCTTACCTCCAGATCAGGGTGAATAATGTCGGGTTCGCACGGTCGTGATGCATGACCCTGCAGCCCTTGAAACCAGGACCGATACATTACGCAAAAGCGCCGTGAAATTGAAACGAATCCCGATGATGGCGGCTATTCACAACATGAATAAGATGCAAGGGCTGTACGCCCCATCTGCCACTCGCTAATGTGCCCATCTTGAGCCTCACGCCGGGAGCCGCATGAACTTCAACAGCCTGATCAAGCAGGTGCGCGCCTGCACCCTGTGCCAGCAGCATCTGCCGCTAGGCGCACGCCCGGTAGTGCAGGCGCACCCGTCAGCGCGCATATTGATTGCCGGGCAGGCGCCGGGGCGCAAGGTGCATGAAAGCGGCGTGCCCTTCAGCGACGCCAGCGGCGAGCGATTGCGCGAATGGATGGGCATTACGTCAGAAGAGTTTTATGACGAACGCCTGATTGCAATTCTGCCGATGGGGTTCTGCTATCCCGGCACAGGCAACTCCGGCGATCTGCCGCCGCGCCCTGAATGCGCACCCACCTGGCGGCAGCAACTCATGGCTGGATTGCCGAATATCCAACTGACGCTCGCACTCGGGCAGTATGCGCAGGCATATCATTTTGACGGCAAGCGCCTGCCCGTTACCCAGCGCGTGGCCGAATGGGAGGAACACTGGCCTCAACTATTAGCCCTGCCCCATCCCAGCCCGCGCAATAATATCTGGCTGCGCCGGCATCCGTGGTTTGAACAGCAGGTCATCCCCAGGCTGCGCCAGCGCGTGGCCGAGGTACTCGCCCTGCCCTAGCCGCGACAGTATCCCCTAAGCGCCTTGCTCTGCGGTCGCGCGGGCCAGGCGCGCACTACGCCGCCGCATGATCACCACCACCGTGGCGGTAACGTACATCACCAGAGAGTAGAGAGCCGCGGGTACCGCCAACTCGTCGTCCTGCAGAAAGCTGGTCGCAATCAGCATCGCCAACGTGCTGTTCTGGATGCCGGTTTCCAGCGTAATGGAGGTCGCTTGCGCTGAATTGAGCCGCAGCAACAGCGCAGAGCCCAAACCCAATGCCATCATGATCAGATTGAGCGCCAGCACCGCGACGCCGCTGGTCAGCAACCCGGCCATCACCTGGTCACCCTGGCGGACCAGCACACTCAGAATCAAAGCACCCAGAAACAGCGCGCCGAACAGGCTGATCTTCGGCTCCAGCATGCGTGCCAGCTTTTCGCTGCGTGAGCGCACCCACATGCCCAACGCGATGGGCAGTAGCGTCATCAGCATCAGGCTGATCATCATTTGCGTAGCCGGCACGCTGATGCTTTGGTAGCCGCCACCGAATACCTGAAACGCCAGCCCGACCAGCAGCGGAATGCTGATCACCGCCAGCAGGCTGCTGACCGCCGTCAGCGTGACGGACAGCGCAAGATCGCCGCGGGCCATATAAGTGACCATATTCGAGGTGACTCCGCCCGGGCAGGCTGACAGCAATACCAGCCCGATCGCCAGTGCAGGAGTCGGCATCAGCCAGGCCGCCAGGGCAAAGCCCACTAGCGGCAACAGCAGCATCTGCCCGCCCAGACCCGCCAAGGCCGGACGTGGAGAGCGAAAGATACGGGTGAAATCCCCGGGCGACAGCGTCAGGCCCATGCCCAGCATGATGATGAACAGGCACAGTGGGAGTACAACTTGAGACAACAGACCGCCGGTCATGACCTATCCTTGCCGGAGCCTATCAATCCGCCCGGCGCTTTATTGTGAGGGTACTGGGAGTAATCCAGACTTGTTGTCGTGCCCAAAAAGGGCGTGTGAATCCACAAGGTAAGGACATTAACGCAGGCCTTTCGATGTGTATAATGAGGTTTTTTCAGGCCATCCCATGAACGACATTCATTCGAAGGGTGATCTCAACCTGTTTCGCGTGCTCCTCGCTGTTGCCGACACCGGCAGCACCATCGAAGCAGGCGTACAACTGAATCTGTCACAGTCGGCCGTTTCCCACGCCCTGCGGCGCCTGCGCGACATGCTCGGTGACCCGCTGTTCGTCAAGAACGGCCGGCAACTGGTGATGACCGCCCACACCCGTAGCATCCTTTCCACCGTGCGTGGTGCGCTGGAAGATCTGTCCAGTGCGACGCTGCGCAGCACGCCCTTTGATCCATCTCGCTCGGCCATGACCTTTCAATGCGGGCTACGCGACGCGCTGGAATATCTGATCATGCCCGCGCTGATGCAACGCGCAAGGCAACAGCAATGGCAGGTGACCTTTCACAGCCAGCGCGTCTCAGGCGAGGATATCGAAGCGCGGATTCTCTCCGGCGCGCTGGATATGGCCGTCAGTCTGGAATACCCGGCCGGGACGCAGATTGCCAGCCGCGAACTGCTGCGCGAAGAACTCAGCGTGATGGTCGGCCCCAGCCACGCCGCCTATTCCAGCGGCCAACTCAGCTTGCAGGATTACGTCGACAGCGCCCACGTGCTGGTGACACTAACCGAACGCGAGCGCGGCATGGTCGATCAGGACCTGGTGGGTTTCGGGGTCAATCAACGCCGGGTGGCGCTGCACTGCGAGCATTATCACGCCGCTGCCCAGGTGGTGGCCGACACCGATTTATTGCTGACCATGCCGCGCACCTACGCACGCAGCCTGGCGCAGCTCAATGGCAATCGGCTGCTGCCGGTGCCCTTCCCTTGCCGAACTATCCCGGTGCGCCTGTACTGGCGTAAATCACTCAGCCAGGAACCCTACATGATCTGGCTCATGACCGAGCTGGAAACCCTGTTGCGGCACATGCAAACCAGCGCCAGCCAGCCTTAACTCTGCCCGGGCAAGACCACCCACTCCGGCTCCTCGAACTCGCCAATCAGGGTGATCTCGCAGTTGCGCGCATGCTTTTCCAGAATGTTCTTGACCATCTGATCGCGATTGTCGTCCTTGGCATCCCGCGCCGCCTTGGACTCCCAACTGGCAATCGCCAGCAAGGTATCCGGCTCACCAATCTTGCGATGCAACCGCGTACCCAGCGCCCCTGGCGTGCGCTGGATCACCTCACTGGCACGGATCCAGGCTTCGGCATATTCATCCACGGTGTAACCGGGCTTCATGCGTACTTCAAAAATAAATTTCATCGTATGGCTCCTGTGTCCTCTAGTTTGAGTCCCAAGGAGCCTTGCAGTTTCATCTGCGTGCACGTGAACGGCGTTCAGGGCTGCAAGGGTACGTCCAGTGTAACCAGCATGCCCTCGCTACTATTACTGAAACGCAGCTTACAACCACAACGCTGCACAATGGCATCAACGATCGCCAGGCCTAGACCACTCCCGCTACCGGTACCTTGCCGCCAGAATCGCCGTGTGAGCAACAGTATGCTGTCATCCGCCAAACCGCAGCCATGATCCCTCACCCGGAAGGAAGCCCACTCGCCCTGGCTATCCAGTTCCAGATGGACACGAGTGCCCGGCGCGGTATGGCGCAGGGCATTATCCAGCAGGTTACGCAGCGCCACGGTAGCTAACGCAGGTGGCACATTCAATGCTCTGGGCGAAAGGCCCGGAGCACTGATCAGCGTTACGCCGCTGGCGCCAATGGTGTCCTCTATGGCCATGCCGGCGACCTCCAATGCAGAACACTGTGAGCCCTCTTCAAAGGACTGGCGACCTTCAACCCGTGCCAGCAACAGCAACTGCTCGAGAGTACTTTGCAGCCGATCCGCCCCCCGCTCGGCCTGTGCCAGAGCATCGGCCGCCTGCTTTCCAGAAGTAATCTGGGCCACCTGCAAATGCACCTTGATGGCCGTTAGCGGGCTGCGCAGTTCGTGAGCTGCATCGCCGGTAAAACGGCGTTCGCGCTCTATGGCATGAGTAATACGTTCGAACAGTTGGTTCTGGCTTTCCTGCAGCGGGCGCAGCTCGCTGGGCAACGGGTCAAGGCGCACCGGTTCCAGCGCATCCGGCCCACGTGCGAGCAGCGCCTCGGCCATCTGACTCAGAGGCTCCAGGCCCTTGCGTACCCCGAACCAGAGCAACAGCAGCGATCCCAGCAGAGCTAGCCCTACTGGTACGGCGGCGGCCAATAGAACCGAGGCTTGCAAGGTGGCGCGCTCATCCAGGGGGTCCGCCGTGGTAATGCGCATGCCATGCTGCTCGACCGTATAGCTGCGCCAGTTCACGCCGTCGATCAGTTGATCACGAAAGCCCATTTGTTGCGCATCCAGGGGTTCAGACAGCTCAGGGTTACTGCGCGCTACAACCTCTCCCCGCAGTGAGCTGACCTGGCAGGTGAGCCCATCCGGCATGCCCAGGCGCTGGGCGGAAATCGGCTCGGTCTGGCCCGGCTGTGACGCCTGCGGCATCTGCACCAGCAACCCCGCTACCATTTGCGCAGAAGCGGCAAGACGCTGATCAAGCGAGCGCATCATCTCAGCCCGCAAATCATGCAGCATCCAGGCAGCGGCAGCACTCCACAGGATCACAAAGGTTGAGCCCAGTATGACTATCAGACGCAGGCGCAGACTCATGCCCCGCTGCTCCGGCCAACTGCAGGAGAAGACTCTACCCGGCCCAATCGATAACCGGCGCCGCGCACCGTTTCCACAATATCGTTGCCCAGCTTGCGGCGCAGATGATGTATATGCACATTGAGGGCATTGCTCTCCAGCTCATCACTAACCCCGTAAATACTGTCTTTCAACTGCCCGGCGGTCATCACCCGGCCTTTGTTCAACAACAACGCATTTAGCAGTGCCCGCTCCCGGCGCGACAGATCCACAGGCACCTCATTCAGCCAGACGAACGCGGCACCGGGATCATAGACCAGGGCCCCATGCCTGATGAGATTGCTGGCACGGCCGCTGGCGCGCCGCACCATGGCATGCAAACGCGCACTCAATTCACGTAGATCAAAGGGCTTGACCAGATAGTCGTCAGCGCCGGCTTGCAATCCGGCAACGCGGTCACTGATCGCATCCCGGGCGGTCAGCACCAACACCGGCAAGCTCACCTCCTTGTTACGCAAGCGCCGTAGCAGCAACAGCCCATCCTCGTCCGGCAAACCAAGATCCAGAATCACGACATCAAAGGCGATAATGTCCAGCATGGCCTCTGCGTGCGCTGCCGTGCCCACCGGGTCAACCGTCATACCCTGGGCTGCCAGACCGGCGGCAATACCGCTGGCAATCAAGGGGTCGTCTTCAACGAGAAGAATATGCATAGAGGGTCCGTTGCCATTTTGATCAGTATCCATTGTAGAGATTAACAGCGGATTAACAGCCGGCCCTCCAATCCGAGTCACCGTTAATTCGCTGTTAATCCTCAGCCCCCATAATGCGCGCATCGATCTGCAGGCGGAGTACAGAAGCATGAGGTGGCGTTACAGTCTGGTTTTACCCTGTCTGCTGGTTTGGTCGAGTCTGGCCATGGCCTTCGGCAACCTGAGCAACCCCGCCAATGGCAACAATGATTTTCTGCCGGTAGACGAAGCCTTCGCGCTGTCTATCGAGAGTACTGACGAGGGCACAACCCAGCTCACCTGGAAAATAGCGCCCGGGTATTATCTGTATCAGCAGCGCCTGACCTTCAATGGTCTGGACGAGGTCTTGCACCCGGAGCTACCTCCCGGCATACCCTACAGTGACGAATTCTTTGGCGATTCAGAGGTGTACCGCGACTCGCTGCAGCTGACTATCCCCGCTAGCCATACCGGTTCCTTTACCCTGGGCTGGCAGGGCTGCGCCGATGCTGGCCTGTGTTACCCCCCGCAGAGCCGCGACATAGGGGAAGACATTGGTGGAGAAGCGGGTGCAAATCTGGGCGCGACCGCAGCCGGCGTGCCGCTCGCAGAAGATCAGCGCATGGCCAGTCATCTGCAGCAGTGGTCGCTGCCGTTGGCATTGGCGTTGTTTTTCGGCCTTGGGTTGCTGTTGGCATTTACTCCTTGTTCGCTGCCGATGCTACCGATTCTGGCCGGGCTGGTGGTCGGCAGTGGCGCGACGCCAAGGCGCGGGCTGATGCTGGCGTCGGTTTATGTGCTGAGCATGGCGCTGGTGTATGCAGCGCTGGGCGTGTTAGCCGCCCTAGTTGGTGGCAATCTGCAGGCAGTGCTGCAACAGCCATGGGTGCTTGGCGCATTTGCCAGCCTGTTTATTGTGCTCGCCCTGCCGATGTTTGGCGTCTTCGAACTGCAATTGCCAGCCTTTGTCAGGGATCGCCTGGATCAGGCCGGACGCAAGCAAACCGGTGGGCACCTGGGCGGCGCGGCGGCGCTGG
The DNA here is from genome assembly GCA_963974865.1 of uncultured Pseudomonadaceae bacterium. GTDB lineage: Bacteria > Pseudomonadota > Gammaproteobacteria > Pseudomonadales > Pseudomonadaceae > Halopseudomonas. The sequence goes on from CAXBEU010000036.1 coordinate 13,415, forward strand.
GCCTGTTGTCAGGCCTGCTGGTCGGGCCCTGCATGACTGCGCCTCTGGCCGGCGCACTGCTGTACATAGGCCAGACCGGCGACATGCTGCAGGGCGGCCTGGCCCTGTTTGCATTAGGCATCGGCATGGGCATACCTCTTTTATTGCTGGTCACTGTGGGTACACGCTTTCTGCCGCGCCCCGGCGCCTGGATGAACAGGGTCAAAGTCGTATTCGGCTTTGTGTTTCTGGCTGCAGCGCTGTTCATCGCGCGTCCGGCACTGGACGTCTCACTATGGCTAGCCTTGCTCGCCGTGTTTCTACTGGCTGTTACCGCGGCGCTGATACAAATGGCTGGCTCAACGCCATCGCACCGTAGCCTGGTAAATACGATTGCAGCGGTCAGCGGCGTATGGGCGCTTACCCTGCTGCTAGGTGCGGCAGGCGGCGCTTCCAACCCCTGGCAACCACTGGCGGTCTACGCAGCCTCTGGCTCTGCAACGCCCGCCGAGAACCACATGGAGGCTTTCACCTCACTGGATACGCCGGCCGAACTGGACGAGCAACTGGCCGCAGCGAAACAAGCAGGCGAGTGGGTGCTGGTGGATTACTACGCCGACTGGTGCGTGTCCTGCAAGATAATGGAGCAGACCGTTTTTGGCCGCGCAGACGTGATGGCCAGCCTTGATGGCGTGCGCCTGCTGCGCCCCGATGTGACCAACAACAACATCGCAAGCCGAGAGTTGCTCTCGCGCTTCGCCATTCATGGCCCACCTACCCTGCTCTGGTTCGGCCCAGACGGTGAGGAAAGGCGTGGCCGGCGTATCACTGGAGAAGTGAACGCAAGCCAATTCATGCAACAGTGGCAAACCACTCGAGAGGAAGGCTAATGCTGTCAGTCAATATCGGCCCGCTGGCCATGGCCAGCTCACATCTCATCCTGTCGATCAGCCTGCTTCTGGCAACGCTTACCGGCTGGTGGATGGGCCGCCACCGCGAGCGCAATCCGGAAAAGCACCTGTTCAATTTACTCCTGCTGGGGTTGATCGTCGGGCGGCTGGCGTTTGTGCTGATGTACTTCGAGCATTTCCGCCCAAACCTCTGGCAGATCATCGATATCCGCGATGGCGGCTTTATCATCTGGCCTGGTATTGGTGCTGCTTTGCTGGCTGGGCTTTGGCTCGCCTGGCGCGACCTCACCCTGCGCATACCATTAGGCACAGCACTGGCTGTCGGCCTGATCTTCTGGGGCACCAGCAGCTATATGCTCCACGCCCTGCAGCAAGGCACCCAACTACCGGAGATGACCCTGCTGGATGTTGAAGGCGAACAGGTAGCCCTGCAAGACCTCAACGGTCGGCCGCTGGTGATCAATCTGTGGGCCACCTGGTGCCCACCTTGCCGGCGGGAAATGCCGGTACTGGCCGCTGCACAGCAACAGCACTCGGACATTGTTTTTGCCTTCATAAATCAGGGTGAAGGCCCGGGTGAAATCACACGCTACCTGCAAGAGTCCGAACTCACACTCAATAACGTACTGCTCGATACCGGCGGCCAGTTCGGCCAACAGGTCGGATCACACGCATTACCCACCACCCTGTTCTACAACGCACAAGGCCAGCAGGTCGCCAGCCATATGGGCGAGCTGTCCGCAGCAAGCCTCTCCCATCAGCTAGTCAAACTTGAAGAGGACGACACCCCATGATCCGACTGCACCCCATACACGTGATGTACGCTGCGCTGCTCAGCCTGACACCCGTCGCGTTCGCCAGCGCAACCGACTTGCCAGCCCCCATCGCCGCGACCGTAGAACGCGGCGTGGAAATCATCGGCCAATTCGACGCGCCCTCCGGTTTGCAAGGCTACGCAGGCAAATTCAATGGCCAGGGCATGGCGTTGTTTCTAACCCAGGACCAGCAGCACGTCATCGTTGGCACCCTGCTGGATGCCGAAGGCAGAGATATCAGCAGAACTGCCCTGGATGAACTGGTCTACGGCCCTATGGGAGAGCAAATGTGGGCCCAACTGCAAGAGGGCAACTGGGTGACCGATGGTTCGGACGATGCCGAGCGGGTGGTCTATACCTTTACCGATCCCAATTGCCCGTTCTGCAGCATGTTCTGGGAGCAGGCCCGCCCTTGGGTCGACGCCGGCAAAGTACAGTTGCGGCACATCATGGTTGGCATACTGCGCGAAGACAGCGCCGGGAAATCCGCCGCCATCCTTACTGCAGAGGATCCCTCGGCCGCGCTGCATCAGCATGAAGCCGGAGACGGCGTCACCGCGCTGGTCCGGATACCCGCCGCAATAGAAAGCCAGTTGCAAGCCAACCATGAGCTCATGAGCCAACTAGGTGCCCAGGCAACGCCGGCCATTTTCTATCTCGACGAGCAAGGCAAAATGCAACAGCAACAGGGCGCACCCCGGCCAGACAAACTAAGGGATATACTCGGCCCACGCTGAGCTAACCACTGGCGTCACTATTGCTACACTCAGTCCAGTGCCAGCCTACAACCGAGAGTCATCATGATATTTCGCCAACTTTTCGAACCGGTATCCAGCACCTACACCTACCTGATCGGCTGTGAAGAAACCGGTGAAGCCGTATTGATTGATCCAGTCATCGCCAGCATCGATCGTGACCTGCAAGAGGTTAGCCGCCTGGGCTTGAAACTGTCATACAGCCTGGACACGCACATTCATGCCGATCACATTACCGCCGCGCTGGAATTGAAGAAACGTGTTGGCAGCCGGATTGCGGCGCCAGCATTCGACCATCTGCCCTGTGCCGACATTGGCATAGAAGAAGGCCGCCCATTTCGAGTGGGCAGCTTGAACATCTCGCCACTGCACACCCCTGGCCATACCGATGGGCATTTCGCCTACCTGTTAGGTGAGCACCTGTTTACCGGTGATGCGTTGCTGATTGATGGCTGTGGGCGGACCGACTTTCAGAATGGTGACGCTGAAACGCTATATAAAAGCGTCAGGGAAAAGCTGTTTACCCTGCCGGACGACTATCTGGTGTACCCCGGCCACGACTACCAGGACCGGCGCGTCACCAGCATCGCTCAGGAGAAAAAGCGCAACCCTCGGCTTGGCATGGACAAGACCCTGGACGAGTTCAAGGTCATCATGGCCAACCTGAACCTGCCCTACCCCAAATTCATCGACCATGCCGTGCCCGGCAACAGACAATGCGGCGTTTGCCCCGCTGACCTGCCAGACAACCTGCTTCAGTATTGCGAACAGATTGCCCTGACGCCGCAGGGCTGAAACCAACCTTGTACTAGGACTTGTTCACCGCCAGCGGATCAACCGACGCGCCAGCCCCCAGCTCGGCGCGTACCTTGGCCAGGCGGGCACCTTCCTTGGAGGTGATTGCGAACAGCTTTGCCGGATCCGCAGTACGCAGTTGCAGTGCGCCCAGCTCCATACCTTCGGCCACGACGATATCGTGCTGGCGTGCGCTCAGGCCATCGAGAATGGTCTTCGCCGCATCCACCGGATCGATCCCGTTGTCGATATTGGTGTCCGAACGCCCACGCGCGGCACCTGTGCCTTCCAGCGCATTCAGCGCAATCGAGGTGCGTACCGACCCTGGCAGAATAATGCTCACACCGATGCCATAGGACTCTTCCACCTCAGCCCGCAGCGCCTCGAAATAGCCGACCACTGCATGCTTGGCACCGCAGTAGCCGGTACGCAGTGCAGTGCCGACCTTGCCGGCCACCGAGCTGACAATCGCCAATTGCCCGCCACCCTGCTCGACCATGCGCGGCAGCAATGCCTGGGTCAGCGCCAGCGGTGCCAGGTAGTCGACTTCTATCAATTGGCGATACACCTCAAAGGAGGTATCCAGTGCCAGACTACGTTGGCTGATGCCAGCGTTGTTGATCAGCACGTCAATGCGCCCGCGCCAGCTCCAGGCCTGTTCGACCAGTTCAGGGATTCGATCATAATCGGTGGTTTCAAATGGCAGAACCAGCGTGCGCTCCGGCGCCTGGGCGGCCACGGCTTGCAGTGCGTCGGCACGGCGACCCGATAGAATCACCTCCGCGCCCTGTGCCAGAAAGGCATTGGCCAGCGCCTCGCCGATACCTGAGGACGCGCCGGTAATCCAGACTACCTTGGATGCAAATGACATAACAAAAATCTCCATGGCCTGCGGGCGACGACTGTCGCGCGAAACCATGGAAAATAGCCCTTATGAACGATGGTAGTCTGTCTCGGGTTTGACAGTCCCCAGTTGAACAACCGCCAGCTCAGTCGAGCGTGACGCGAATCGCCAACGGGTACTCGTCACAGTTGTGCCCCGCGCCGCCACGATCCACCACCAGAAACTCGCCCTCAGACTCAAGCACCGACTGAATCGCGTGCCAGGTGCCAGCATGGTAGTTCACGCCCTGGCGGCCGTCGGTGACAAAGGCGCGAACCTGGTCCGGATCAATGACATCGCCCGCTGGCGCGACCACCACCACGAAGCGCTCGCCGTGCAGCGGCACAAAGGCCTGGCTGCCCAACGGGTGACGCTCAAGAAAGGTCAGCTCCAGCGGCATCTCTACCGGCTGGCTGATGAAAATACTGATCAGCGTTCGGGCTTCCTCGCCCAGCGTTTCGACCTTGGCCAGGTCATGATAACGGCGGGTCCGGCCATTGTTGATCAGAAAGTGCTCAGCGCTGCGGTGGTCAATCACCTCGCCAAAGGCCGCAAAAGCAGCCGGCGTTAACGGCTGCGCCGTGAGTTGCAACAGCTCATTGGTCATCAGCATGCTCCTTAACGGCCGTAGGTCGGCAGTTTCATATGCCGGTTCACATCCTTGTACAGCAAATAGCGGAACGGGCCTGGGCCGCCGGCGTAGCAAGCCTGTGGGCAGAAAGCCCGCAGCCACATATAGTCGCCGGCTTCCACTTCCACCCAGTCCTTGTTCAGCAGGTACACGGCCTTGCCTTCCAATACATAAAGGCCGTGCTCCATGACGTGGGTCTCGGCAAAGGGGATCACGCCGCCAGGCAGAAAGTTGACGATATTCACATGCATATCGTGGCGCATGTCCTCGGTATCAACAAAGCGCGTGGTGCTCCAGCAGCCATTGGTGTCAGGCATGACCAGAGGCTCGACGTCATTTTCATTGGTGACGAACGCCTCAGGCATATCGACGCCCTCGACCTTTTCATAGGCCTTGCGGATCCAGTGGAAGCGCACCGTGGCATTCGAACTGTTACGCGCCGTCCAGTCACTGCCCGGGGGGATAAAGGCATAGCCGCCCGGCTGCATGTTATGCACCTGGCCATTCAGCGTCAGCGCCAGCTCACCTTCAACGATAAACAGCACGGCCTCGGCACCCGGATCGGTTTCCGGCTTTTCGCTACCACCACCGGGCTGCACTTCCATGATGTACTGGGAAAAGGTCTCGGCAAAACCGGTCAACGGTCGCGACAGCACCCACAGGCGGGTACCTGTCCAGAACGGCAAGTGGCTCGTGACGATGTCGCGCATCACGCCCTTGGGGATCACGGCATAGGCTTCGGTAAACACCGCGCGGTCGGTCAGCAGCTGTGTTTGTGGCGGGTGGCCGCCGGTAGGGGCGAAATAGGTTCTAGGTTCGTTCGGACGCTGGGCCATGTTGGCTCCTTGACGGAAAGTCTTAAACAGGATGATGTTCGGCCCAATGACGGGCAATGTCGATACGGCGTGTCACCCAGACCCGGTCATGGGCCTCGATGTAATCCAGAAAACGTTGCAACGCGCGGAAGCGCCCCGGGCGACCGATCACCCGGCAGTGCAGACCTATCGAAAGCATCTTCGGTTGCTCGCTGCCCTCTTCATAAAGCACATCGAAGGCATCTTTCAGGTAGCTGAAAAAGTGATCGCCGGTGTTGAAGCCCTGCGGCGACGCAAAACGCATGTCGTTGGTGTCCAGGGTATAGGGCACTACGAGGTGATCATGCAGCTCGCCCTGGCTGTCGGCGGCGCGAGTCCAGAATGGCAGGTCGTCGCCGTAATAGTCGCTGTCATAAACGAAGCTGCCCTCGTCCAGCAGCAGCCGCCGGGTGTTCGGGCTATCACGCCCGGTATACCAACCCTGGGGCTTCTCGCCGTACAGGCGCTGGAATATCTCGATGGCGCGTTGCAGATGCTCACGTTCAACCGCTTCGGGCACATCCTGGTAGTGAATCCAGCGCCAGCCGTGGCAGGCAATCTCGTGCCCCAGTTCCTTGAACGCCATGGCGACCTCGGGATGACGCTCCAGCGCCATCGCCACGCCGAACACCGTAAACGGCAAGTCGCGCTTTTCGAACTCCTTGAGAATCCGCCAGACGCCGGCGCGGGAGCCGTATTCGTAGATCGACTCCATACTCATATGCCGCGCGGGAAAGGCTTCTGCCCCGACAATCTCGGACAGGAATCGCTCCGAATGGGTATCACCGTGCAGGATGCAATTTTCGCCACCCTCTTCGTAGTTGAGCACGAACTGGACGGCAATGCGGGCCTGACCCGGCCATTTGGCATGCGGCGGGTTGCGGCCATAGCCGACCAGATCCCGCGGGTAATTGGCGCTGATGCTCATGACTGCATAACCTTTTTATAGCTGTTGAAGAAAGCCGTGGCAGCGCGCAAACACCGCCACTTATAAAACGCGATAAACAGACTGTATATTCAAGAACGACTTAATTAATTGTATACAATTAAATAGAGTTTTTGTGTACAAATACACATGCAAATACAGACACAGGCCAAACTCATGCATATACGCGTCATCAATCCGAATACCACTCAAGCCATGACCGACACCATAGGTGAAGCGGCAAGGGCTGTCGCGGCCCCAGGTACACGCATTACGGCCTCGCAACCCGACAGCGGCCCGGTATCGATCGAGAGCCATTTCGATGAGGCCGTCAGCGTCATGGGCGTGATTGAAGAAGTGTTGGCCGGTGAGCGTGAAGGTACTGACGCTTACATCATCGCCTGCTTTGGCGATCCGGGCATCTACGCGGCCCGCGAGCTGACCCGCGCGCCAGTGATTGGCATTGCCGAGGCGGCCTTTCACATGGCCAGCCTGATCAGCACGCGCTTTTCCATCGTCACTACCCTGCCGCGCACCATGATCATTGCCGAGCATCTGCTGGAAAGTTACGGATTCAGCCACAACTGCCGGCGCATTCGCGCTGCGGATATTCCCGTGCTCGACCTCGAGGAAAATCCCGACAGGGCCCTGGAGCTGATCATTGAAGAATGCCTGCGCGCCAAGCATGAAGACAACATCGGCGCCATCGTACTCGGTTGCGGCGGCATGGCCGACCTGACCCCGAAAATTACCGAAGCAGTTGGCCTGCCCGTCGTCGAAGGCGTGACCGCCGCCGTCAAGCTGGCCGAAGCGCTGATCGGGCTTGGCCTGGGCTCAAGCAAGTATGGCGATCTGGCTTTCCCGCCGCCAAAGCCCTTTGTCGGGCGCTTCGAGCGCTATTCCAATTTGAAGCTGGAATAAACATTGCAAACCCCATAACAACGACGCGATGGAGATAAAAATGAATAACAACAATAGCGAGGTTGCCTCATGAGCAACGACACCAGCACACACACAGCCCAGGCCGGCCAGCCGGCCACCAAAGCCATCGGTGAAGAATCGCTGGCGCCCCAGCAGACGCGCATCATGGGCCGCGTATCCTATCTGTTGGCGTGGTTCGGCGGTTGCGTTTCCATCGGCACTTTCACCATGGGTTCCAGTGTGGTGGGCAGCCTCAACCTCATTCAGGCCACGCTGGCCATCGCCATAGGTTGCTTCGTTATTGGCATCGCCCTGGTTCTTAATGGTGCAGCCGGCTACAAATACGGCATTCCCTTCATGGTTCAGGCGCGTGCGGCCTTCGGCTTTGCCGGTACTCGCTTGCCCGGCCTGGTGCGCGCCGTACCGGCGATTGTCTGGTACGGCTTTCAGAGCTGGATCGGCGCCGGCGCACTGAATATGGTCTCGGCCACGCTGTTTGGCTTCGACAATCTGGTGTTCTTCTTCATTACCTTTCAGTTCCTGCAGATCGGCCTGTCGGTATTGGGCTTTCAGGGGATCAAATGGCTGGAGAACATCGGCAGTGCCTTTATTCTCGCGTCCTTGGTGTACATGTTCTACAGCACGGTCCAGCGCTACGGTGATGAACTCTCCACCAACCTGCTGACCATGCAGGGCTCATGGGGGCTGCCGTTCTGGAGCGCGACCATGCTGTTCCTGGGCATTTACAGCACCATGATTCTGAACGTCAGTGATTACGCCCGCGAACATAAACATGGCACCGGCCCCGGATTGCTGACCACCATCTATTCGATGTCGATCCTGCCCTGCACGCTGTTCATGGGTCTGATTGGATATATGGTTTCGGAAGCCACCGGCGTCGCGGACCCGATTCAGGTGTTCGCCAACGCAGTCGACAACACGCCGCTGCTGATGACCACGCTGCTGTTTATCGCCTTTGCCCAGGTCACCACCAACGTGCTGAACAACGTGGTGCCGCCGACCTATATCCTGATGGATGTCTTCAAGCTGTCGTTCCGCCCGGCGACCATCATCGTCGGCCTGCTGGCCTTCGCCACTTTCCCATGGAAACTGGTCACTGCGGAGTCAGCCGCCGGCCTGCAGGTATTCGTGCAGACCTACTCAGCCTTCCTGGGGCCGATCTTTGCGATTTTGGTGGTGGACTACTATCTGATCCGCAAGCGCGCGCTGAATCTGGAGCATTTGTACAATGCTCAGGGCCCTTACGCCGGGGTCAACTATGCCGCGCTGATGGCCACGGTGGTGGGGGTAGTGGTAGCTCTGACGTTCTCGTCGGTATCCTGGTACGCCAGCCTGATACCTGCCGGCGTCACGTACTACTTTCTGATGAAACACTGGGGACCCTGTCAGCGCTTCAGTCAATAAGCGCCCACCCTGGCTGATCTGCGGCAAGCGCCCAGATCAGCCAGGGCAGTTTTCAACCTGCCGCGTCAGCCCTGATAGCCGGCAAACACATCACTCAGATCTGGCGTTTCTTCTCCTGCCTCATCGATCGACAGGGATGATTCAATGGCCTGCAGATGTTTGTGCATAAAGGCCGCCGCCGCATCGCTATCGCCCGTGCCCAGCACATCGACCAACTGATTGTGATCATCGCAATCACAGCCCAGATCACCCGAATGGCCATATACCGCCAGAATCAGTGAGGAGCGCGAACACAGCTGCCCCACTACCTGCGCCAGCGTCTGATTGCCGGCCAACTCTGCCAGCCGCCCATGAAAGGCCGCAGAGGCCTTGATCGCCGCGCTCTGCTCGTGCCCCTTCAACGCCTGCTGCTCCTGCTGAGCCATGGCGCGTAATTCAGTCACCTGCGCTGCACTGATGCGGCTGGCCAGCCGCGCCATCAGCGCACACTCGATCAACCGCCGCGCATCAAAAATCTCCCGCGCTTCCTCGGCAGACGGCCGCGCCACTGCTGCGCCCTTGCCCGGCGTCAGTGTAATCAACTGCTCCAGCGCCAGGCGCTGCAATACCTTGCGAATACCCGTGCGGCTGATGCCAAATACCTCAGCCAGCGCATCTTCACGCAAGCGCGCGCCGGGCTTGAGCCGATGCTCAATCACCGCGTCACTGATCGCGCGGTAAATCTTCTCATGATGGCTTGCGCCTTTTGAGTCAAGCTTGGCCTGATCAACCATGGCGGGATCAGTATCTGCCTTTGCAACGGCAGACGTTGACCGGCTTCCTTTCATCAATGGGTGTCTCTCTGTACGGGGTATGAACAAATAAGCTGACCTTATTGTATACGCACAGCACGCCTGCAACGATGACATATCGCACTGCTTTGGTGCTGCGCTCGACGCCTGCTCAGCTTCTGCGCCTATATTAGCCTCCTGCTTGCATACAGCCCCCATCTCGCGGCCTGCTGGCTTGTTAAAAAACGTGTCCTTGTACGCGCAACGAAGCGCCAACCGGCGCTTTCGCTTGTGGTCCGCACAGCGGAACTCTACCATTGCTTCTTATAGCCCCACCCACCGCCATCGAGACCACCATGAAAAAACACTTTTCCGCAGCGCTCTGCCTGCAACTCTGCCTGTTGCCAGGGTTTGCCCTGGCAGAAGAAGAGCGCAACCCCGACGACATTCTCGACGTGGCTCTGATTGGTGGCGGCACCATGAGCGTGACGCTGGGCACCTGGCTTAACGAACTGGAGCCCGAGTGGAACATCCAGCTATTCGAGCGCATGGACGGCATCGCACAGGAAAGCTCCCACGGCTGGAACAACGCCGGCACCGGGCACGCCGCCTTCTGTGAGATGAATTACACCGCGCAGGATGACGAAGGCAACATCGACCTTGCCCGCGCCATCAACGTCACCGAGCAGTTCGAGATTTCCCGCCAGTTCTGGGCCCACCAGGTTGAGCGCGGCGTGCTGAATGATCCTTCCAGCTTTATCGCGAATGTGCCGCACATGAGCGTGGTCTGGGGCCAGGAGAATATCGAGTTTCTGACTGAGCGCTACGCGCAGATGTCACAGAACCCGCTGTACGTCGGCATGCAGTTCACTGAAGACCGCGCCACCATTGCCGAATGGATGCCGCTGGTCATGGCCGGCCGCGATGACAACACGCCCGTAGCCGCGACCCGCATGGACCTGGGCACCGAAGTCGATTGGGGCACACTCACGCGGCAACTGGGCGAGCACCTGGCCAGCCAGCCGAACGTGACGCTGACCACCAGCACCGAAGTACGTGGGCTGGAACGCAATGACGACAACACCTGGCGCATCACCGTGGCGAACATCGACAGCGGCGAAACCAGCGTGGTCAACAGCCGCTATGTGTTCAACGGCGCTGGCGGCGCAGCCTTGCTGTTGCTGCAGGAATCCGGCATTCCCGAGGCCAAGCAGTACGCTGGCTTCCCGGTAGGCGGGTCTTTCCTGTATACCACCAACCCTGAAGTGGTCGCGCGCCATACCGCCAAGGTTTACGGCCTGGCCGCCGAAGGTGCGCCACCCATGTCCGTTCCGCACCTTGACCTGCGTTACCTGGATGGCAAACCCACCCTGTTCTTCGGGCCCTTCGCGACCTTCTCTACCAAGTTTCTGAAAGAAGGCTCCTGGACCGATCTGTTCAGCTCCATGACCTTCAGCAACGTCTGGCCGATGCTGCAAGTAGCTGTTGGCAACCTGGGTCTGGTCAATTATCTGGTGGGCGAAGTGCTGTCGGATCGCGATGATCGTCTGGATTCGCTGCGCGAGTATTACCCTGAAGCCAACCCGGACGACTGGGATATGTGGACCGCCGGTCAGCGCGTGCAGATCATCAAGAAAACCGAAGACGGCGGCACCTTGCAGTTCGGTACTGAAGTCGTGGTTTCCGAAGACGGCAGCATGTCGACTCTGCTTGGTGCTTCGCCGGGTGCGTCCACTGCCCCGCCGATCATGCTGAACCTGATGAAGCGCGTTTTCCCCGAGCAGGTAGCCAGCGCTGAATGGCAGGCCAAGCTCAAGGAAATCATCCCCTCCTACGACCAGAAGCTGGCTGAAAACCCGGCGCTGCTGCGCGAAGTACGCCTGAATACCTCCCGCGTACTGCAGCTTGAAGGCCAGGAAGCATTCGTGCGCGCCAACCTGCCAGGCGAAGACAGCCCGAGCGCCGAACAAAACGAAGAGCAGACCGAGAGCCTCTAAGGCGCTCACTGCCAAGCAACAAAAGGCTTGCCCCGCTGCGGGCAAGCCTCTGGCGGTACACCTCACCCGCCATACCTCCCTTTACTATCCGGTGACCTGAATGACGCGTGACGATGTGAAGAACCGGCATGCCCGAGGGATCGTTTTCGATACTCACGTGATGGCAAACCCCGCCAATACCAAAGAATGGATCGACGATCCATCCGCAGACGAAGACGATAAACCAACGCGCGCCAGCCGCTGGCCACAGCCTTCGCTCGTCAGATCCCCCGCTATACTCCATTCCAGTTATAACCATAGGCCGATAAAGATTTTTACCGCATGAAGCCGTGCAGGTAGACTACCCGGCTTTCGCGCCCGTGGTACCGGGCCGTGCTTTACAGATGGAAGGTAGATGCGTGATTGATTTCAAGCAGGTGCACAAAGCCTATCGCGTAGGAGGCCGGTCAGTGCCTGCGCTGCAACCGACCGATCTGCAGATCGCCCGGGGCGAGGTGTTCGGTATCGTCGGCCACTCCGGCGCCGGCAAAAGCACCCTGCTGCGCCTGATCAACCGCCTGGAGGAACCCTCCGGCGGCAGCATCGTTATCGACGGCGAAGACGTCACCCAGTTGGACGCCAAGGGCCTGCGCGCCTTTCGCCGCCAGGTCGGCATGATCTTCCAGCACTTCAATCTGCTTTCATCCAAGACCGTGGCCGACAACGTCGCCTTGCCCCTGAAGCTGGCCGGCGAACTGAGCCGAGCGGAGATCAACACCCGCGTAGCCGAACTGCTGGTGCGCGTTGGCCTGACCGAGCACGCCAACAAGTACCCTGCGCAATTATCCGGCGGCCAGAAGCAGCGCGTCGGCATTGCCCGTGCGCTGTCGACCAACCCCAAGGTGCTGCTCTGCGACGAAGCCACCAGTGCGCTGGACCCGCAAACCACTGCCTCGGTATTGCAGTTGCTGGCCCAGATCAACCGCGAGCTGAACCTGACCATCGTGCTGATCACCCATGAAATGGACGTGGTACGCCGCGTCTGTGATCGCGTTGCGGTGATGGACGCCGGGGTGATTGTCGAGCTGGGCGCGGTGACCGAAGTATTTCTGCATCCCCAGCACCCGACCACCCGGCGCTTCGTGATGGAAGACGAACAGATCGATGAGGGCATACAACGTGATGATTACGCCCACGTTGAAGGCCGCATCCTGCGTCTGACCTTCACCGGCGACGCCACCTACGCGCCGCTGCTCGGCAGTGTCGCGCGGGAAACCGGCGTGGATTACAGCATCCTCGCCGGCCGTATCGACCGCATCAAGGACACGCCCTACGGCCAGTTGACCCTGGCGCTGACCGGTGGCGATATAGACGCCGCGCTGGCCTGCTTTACCCGCGCCGACGTGCATATGGAGGTACTACGTTAATGGGAGATGCCACGCTAATGGAGGCCCTGTTCCCCAACGTCATATGGCCGGAAATCTGGCAGGCCACGCTGGACACCCTGAGCATGCTCGGCGGCTCCATCTTCTTTACCATCGTGCTCGGCTTGCCGCTGGGCGTGCTGCTGTTTCTGACCGGCCCACGGCAGATGTTTGAGCAGAAATGGTTCTACCAGGCGATGTCGCTGGTGGTGAACATTCTGCGCTCGGTGCCCTTCGTGATTCTGTTGATCGTGATGATTCCCTTCACGGTAGTAATCGCCGGCACCTCGCTGGGCGTCGCGGGCGCCATTCCACCGCTGGTGATTGGCGCCACCCCGTTCTTCGCAAGGCTGGTGGAAACCGCCCTGCGTGAAGTGGACCGCGGCATTATCGAGGCCACGCAGGCCGCCGGAGCCACACCACGGCAGATCGTTACCAGCGCCCTGCTGCCCGAAGCAATGCCGGGCATCATCGCCGCCGTGACCGTTACCGCGATTACTCTTGTTTCCTATACCGCCATGTCCGGCTTGATCGGCGGCGGCGGGCTCGGCGACCTGGCCGTGCGCTATGGCTACCAGCGCTACCAGCCGGATGTCATGGTGGTGACTGTTGTGTTGTTGTTGATTCTGGTCCAGGTGCTGCAAAGCATCGGCGACCGGTTGGTTGTGCATTTTTCACGCAAGTGAAGAGACTTTTATTGCAAGATTGAACCCAAGAAAGAAGGCAGGCCACCGGCTATCCGCCGCAAGCCTGCGTGTTATCCCACAAGGAGCTTGAAATGAAGAAATTACTTACTGCCCTGGCCGCTGCTGCGGCTCTGACTACCCTGCCAGCCCTGGCTGCAGAGAAGATCTCCGTTGCGGCCACCGCCGTACCCCACGCCGAGATTCTCGAATTCGTCAAACCGGCACTGGCCGAAGACGGCGTAGAGCTGGATATTCGCGTCTTCACCGATTACGTACAGCCCAACGTACAGGTCGCGGAAAAGCGCCTGGACGCCAACTTCTTCCAGCACCTGCCCTATCTGGAAGAGTTCAACAGCAGCCGTGGCACTGACCTGGTCAGCGTCGTCAGCGTGCACGTCGAGCCCTTTGGTGCCTACTCCAGCAAGATCGAGAGCCTGGACGATCTGCCCGAAGGCGCCAACGTGGTCATCCCCAACGATGCCACCAACGGCGGCCGCGCGCTGCTGCTGCTGCAGAAAGCCGGCGTAATCACATTGAAGGACGAAGGCAACATCCTCTCCACCCCGCGTGATATCGCCGAAAACCCGAAGAACATCCGCATCCGCGAACTGGAAGCTGCCACCCTGCCGCGCGTACTGAACCAGATAGACCTGGCGCTGATCAACACCAACTACGCCCTGGAAGCCGGCCTGAATCCGACTGAAGATGCGCTGGTGATCGAAGGTGCCGAGTCGCCCTATGTCAACATCCTGGTAGCCCGCTCGGACAACAGCGAAAGCGACGCTATCCAGAAGCTGGCCAAGGCGCTAAACAGCCCGGAAGTGAAAGCCTTTATCGAAGAGAAGTATGAAGGTCAGGTGTTGCCTGCCTTCGAGTGAGATAAAGCAGGCTGGAGCCTTTGTCTCTCCGCCTGCCTAACGCAATCAAGAAACGCCCGGTGCTGTGCATCGGGCGTTTTTTTATTCTGGGGGGATAAAGTATCCAGGTACGAAGCAATCCGGGCGAGTTTACTGGCCCTTCCGCTACTGATTAGCCATGTACTGGGCAAATTTCTCAACATCCAACGACCCGAGGCCGGTCGCGATATCGTAGCCAGGGCCCGTTGAATACCCCCCGGAGTGTCCATCCACAACATCATTCAGCACGTCGGAAGTGTTAGACCCAGCATTTGCTGATACAAGCTGGTAGAGGAATTTATGGATCGAATTTGGCGAAGTGTGTGAGGAAGACAACATCGGCTTATTGACGTTTCTCCTGGCCTGATTGGCGATGGCAACCGCACCGGCAAACAACGTCGAAGATACCGAGGTACCGCCAAACCCCAACCACCCTCCGGCAATCGATGAATAGATGCGGGCTCCGTAGCTAGGATCAGCGTTAAAGACCAAGTCCGGTACGGACCGAAACGCCGTAGTGTTGGCTTTCTGGACGGCTGAAACCTGGTAACTGGGCATTGATTCGTACACAGACATGCCAGCGCCTGTCTCCCCCCACGCGCTCTCGACCAACGGACTTACCGAATTTGGTGTGGTGCCACCAACCGCGACCACGTCCGGAGACGCGGCCGGAAAGTTGACCACATCGTTATTGCCCGCGGCCGCGACGAAGACTATTTGACTATTTAGAAACATGTAAGCCTGCGAGCCTTCCGCGTTGTACTCAGAGACGCCGAAAGGCATCAATATGACATTTACCCCATAATTCACAGCAGTCCTTACTGCCGTGAATATATCGTTGTAACCCTGGGATTTTGCCTCGATGACGTAGACAGTCGCCCCTGGGCTTATAGCGTTGATCATCTGAACCGAGAGGTTGCTCTGCAACGACCAGTTGGTGTTGGTATTACTCCCGGCCTGGTTGATGATGTTCAGGGTGATCGGTTTCAGACTATATTGCGCTGCGAACTTATTGAGGTCGGCCTGCATGTTCGAATAATGGTAAGCCGTGATCACTGCCACCTTGACCCCATAACCTGCAGGCTTGCCATTTAGAGAAGCGGGCACGTTATAGGCCTGCTGAAATTGCTGAGGCGTCCACCCGCTTGGCGGAGCCGAACTGGCCAAACTGACTGAACTGGCCGAGCTCTGCAAGCTCATGGTCTGCCGAAAGCTGGAGGTCTCCACGGGAGCGTCGTCAGTCGCCAGCACGTAAGCATGCTGGAAATCGTTTTCGGCAGGCACATACCCCGCATCTTCCTGGGCAGGGGTTCCATTGTCGGTGTTATCGTTATCGCTATTGATGCTGATCTTGCAACCGTAAAGCCCGGAAGCTAGTAACAAAACAGCCAAACAGGCGCTGCGCCGCACCGAATTTTTAAGTCCGTTCATTGTTTCTTGGAACCGAGTGGTCTGGAGGTAGCGAAAGCATAGATGGCCTTTTCATTAATAGCCATATGCCAGAAGACTCGCTATTGCATGTATTCGAGTAAATCTGCCCTGGCCCGGACCTCACCCGTCCGAGCTTGAAAAGCCAGTTCGCAATCTCCCGAGTTCCGATATTCACCGCCTGAATATGGCTCCCGACAGCTCAAACGAATCTGTGCGGCGGCCTACCCACTATGTCACTATACTTGCCGTGCTTGACCTGCCGCCAGGGAATCTCGACTACTCTCAAAGCCAGCCAGGCAACACCTGGAGCGAGTGATCACAACATGCGATTACAGCCCGCGTATACCTATAACAACGTACTTAGAAGGGGTTGTCCATGAGTGCCATCACTGGGGGCCAAGGCCACTTGGTCGGCTACGGTTCCAAGGCGTACCGCAATTATGTGCTCTTCGCGCTGACACTGATTTACATCTTGAATTTCGTCGACCGCGCGCTGCTTGCGGTCGTCGGTCCCGATCTGGTACCGGATCTAGGTATTTCCGACACTCAGTTCGGGCTTCTCACCGGCTTCGGTTTCGCCCTGCTCTACACAGCCGTGGGCATCCCGCTAGCGCGCTTTGCCGATGTCGCCCATCGCGTGTGGATCATGACCGTCTGCGTGGCGTTGTGGTCACTGATGACGGCGCTGTGCGGCCTTGCGACGGAAGTGACCATCGGCTCGGTGACCATCGGCGCGTTCTGGATTCTGCTGATGTGCCGCGTTGGCGTAGGTATCGGCGAAGCCGGCTGTACACCGCCGGCCAACTCCCTGATCGCCGACTACTTCATCCCGCGTGAACGCTCTCAGGCGCTGGGCTTCTACGCCATGGGCGTCACACTCGGCACCATGTTCGCCAACTTGATCGGCGGCTGGGTTACCGACATGTTCGATTGGCGCACCGCCTTTTTCGTCGTCGGTCTGCCGGGTCTGCTGGTCGCCCTCGTGTTCAAATTGACGGTCAAGGAACCACCCCGCGGCTACACAGATCCGCAGGTATTAGAGAAAAAAGAACGCGCCAGTCTGGGCGAGGCTATCCACGAACTGATGGGCAAGCCTGCTTTCTGGCTGATGACCGCCGGCGCCACCATTGCCGCGTTCTGCGGCTACGGGATCTCTTCTTTCCAGTCGATCTTTCTGGTCCGCACTTACGAAATCACCGCCGGTCAGGCAGCGATCTGGATCAACACGCCGGTAGCGCTGTCTGCGGCCATCGGCACCTTCGCCACTGGCTGGCTAGCGACCAAGATTTACAAGAAGCACCCTGGCGCTATCGCCTGGGTGCCGGCGATTGGCCTGGCAATCTCGGTTCCGTTCTATATTTTCGCCTTCACCACCGACAACCTGCTCTACGCTGCCATCGGCCTGGTCATCGCCGGCTTCGTTAAGTACGGCTACCTGGCCGCTCAGTACACCATCGGCCAGGGTGTGGTCAGCATGCGTGTGCGCGCCATGGCCACGGCAGTGATGCTGCTGCTCGTCAACCTGATCGGCTACGGCTTCGGCCCGCTGTTCATTGGCGCTGTCTCCGACATCTTCTTCAACTCCGGCGTTGCCGAGTTCGGCGTCGCGGCTGGCGAACTGGCGCGCAGCCAGTGTCACCCCGCCGTGCTAGGTCAGCTAAGCCAGAACCTGCAGGAAGTCTGTGGCCAGGTTTACGCGCAAAGCCTGCAAACCGCCATGATCATCATGGCCTGCTTGTACTTCGGTAGCGCACTGTGCTTCCTGGTGACCTGGCGCCGACTAGGCAGGGATATGGTGGACAGACAGGCTGTAAACCCCGTCACGCCATAAACTCCATAAGTGGCTAATCAGAGGGCGCATTGCGCCCTCTTTTTTTGCGCTTAAAAGAATAACTGAGGTCATCAACTCTGCGAGCTTGATGGTAGCGCACTTGCGATAATGTGGCTTGCAAGCTACATTATGTGGCATATAAGCTATTTTTGTCGCCCAGGAGCCACAAATGTCCTCACTATACGACGTTGCCGAAATGCTCAAGCAGGCGCGACGTGACGCGAAGCTGAGCCAGGAAGCAATAGCCAGCCTTGCCGGCGTATCCCGCTCCACAGTAGCCCGCATGGAAACATTGGCCAAAGGCGATATGAGCGTCTCTGCGTTGGTTCGGCTGCTGGAGGCTGCAGGGTATGACTTGAAGCTGGTCAAGGTCGGTCACGGTCGTACCCTTGAGGATATCCTCACCGAACAGCGCTCCGGGAAAGACTGGCCATGATGCTCGACGTACACGTTAGCGGAAGACGCGTGGCAAAGCTTTAGCGCGAGCGCGATGAATACGGTAATCCCCCCAAAAAACAGCGGTGATCAGAAGTAGAATTTTCCGTAAGCTAAGCGCAGGGAGATTCTGCAATGAAAACATCACGTTTTTCCGACAGCCAGATCATGGCAATCCTGAAGCAAGCCGAGAACGGTGTAGCGGTGCCTGACCTCTGCCGTGAGCACGGCATGAGCAGCGCCAGTTTTTACAAGTGGCGCGCCAAGTTCGGCGGCATGGATACCTCCATGATCAAGCGCATGAAAGAACTTGAGGACGAGAATCGGCGGCTGAAAAAGATGTATGCCGAAGAACGGCTCAAGGCCGAGCTACGCCAGGAGGCCCTTGAGGGAAAGTGGTAAAGCCGTCTCTCCGCCGCGGTAACTGTCAAGGTATCTGTCGCCCTGTTTGATTTTTATGCAGCTATTTTCTC
>CAXBEU010000037.1:0-31377 GCA_963974865.1 uncultured Pseudomonadaceae bacterium
CGCTCCCTCAAATATCAATGGTAAACGAGCGGACATCTATTGTGACCGAGGGGGGAGTGCCCCTGCGACTTAAATGCTTTATTTGTTCCCGCGCCCGGCGAGCACCGGCCTGCACTTGATCACACCAGGAGAACAATAATGAAGCATGTGAAGACCAACGCCTTGGCCGCTGCTGTGGCCCTTACCCTTGCAGCCCCGCTTGCTACTACAGCCAATGCGGCTGGTTTTATCGAAGACAGTAAAGCGACGCTGCAACTGCGCAACTTCTATTTCAACCGTGATTTTCGCTCCACACCCGCTACGGGCCAATCAAAGGCAGAAGAATGGGCTCAGGGCTTTATTCTGCGAGCCGAGTCGGGCTACTCGCAGGGCGTCGTCGGCTTTGGCCTTGACGTGTATGCCGCTGCGGGCCTGAAGCTGCACTCCGAAGACGCGACCGCAGGCACTGGCTTGCTGCCCAGCGCCTTTGGCAATGAAGGCCCGGATGGCTACAGTCACATAACCGGTACGGCCAAGGCCAAGGTGTCGAACACTGTCCTCAAGGTCGGCAACCTGTTCCCTACCATCCCGATCGCCCAGGCCAGTGACCTTCGTCTGCTGCCGCAAACCTACACCGGCGGCGCTCTGAGCATGGGCGAAATCGAGAACCTGGATGTTCAAGCCGGCCAACTGCGTGAAGTGAACTACCGCGCCAGCACCGATCGTCAGGATATCGGGTCTACGGTCGGCGGTACGTCTGACCAGTTCAATTATCTGGGCGGTACTTACAAGTTCACGCAAACCAACACCACACTGGGTCTGTGGCGCGGCGAACTGGATGACGTTTATGAGCAGAACTTGGTAAACCTGATCCAGGCTTTCAATCTCGGGGACTGGACGCTGGGTGCCAACCTGGCTTACTTCGACACCAGTGATAACGGCAATCAGCCGCTGACCATCGATCACAAAATGAAGTCGGTGATGCTCTCAGCCGGTACCGGGCCGCACGTATTTCGCCTGGGCTACCAGCACAGTGATGGCGATACTGCATTCCCCTATCTGACTGAAAACAATCCCTATATTGCCAACTATATCCAGATCCTGGACTTTGCCCGCGCGGATGAAAAATCCTGGCAGGCACGCTATGACCTGGACTTCGCCCAATACGGGATTCCCGGTTTGATGGGTCTGATCCGCTACGTTAGCGGCGACAATTTTACTGCTGTGGGTGGGGGCGAAGGCAAGGAATGGGAACGCGATATCGACTTCACCTACACCATCCAGTCCGGCCCGCTGAAGAACGTTGCGCTGCAATGGCGTAATGCGATGGTGCGCTCCAATGCGGCGACCGGTGATCTAGATGAGAACCGCTTGATCGTCAACTACACCATTCCGTTGATGTAATCGATCTTGTTGTACCAACAGGCCCGGGCTTTTGTCCGGGCTTTTTTGTGCGGGTCAGTATGATCTGATGATGTGAGCGGTCTCGCTGTAAGCAGGCCCCACCGTGCATGCATCAAAACTGCTTTCTACTACCTTAAGAATATGGAGTCCACGGGCGTAGGTGGTTGTCAGCCCATGCGCGACCGTCGGCGCACAGGGACGTGCGCCGACGAGCCCCAGGGATGGCTGGTAGCGTGTCGCGCATGGGCTGATAACCACCTGCGCCCTTGCACGCACTCCCCAAAAAACCCCTACAAACACACAATCAATCAGCCGAAACCGACCCAATCTTGTGAATGGCCAAATCAGCCCCCTTGAACTCATCCTCCTCGTTCAAACGAATGCCTACTGTGGCCTTGATCACTCCATAGACCAACACCCCACCCGCCAGCGCAAAGGCCGCACCAGCAGCAGAGCCAATTAGTTGCGACACCAGGCTGACGCCACCCAGCCCGCCCAGAGCCTGCGTGCCAAAAATGCCCGCTGCAACGCCACCCCAAATGCCACACAGGCCATGCAACGGCCACACGCCCAACACATCGTCAATTTTCAGCTTGTTCTGGGTGATGATAAAGGTCCAGACAAACAGCCCGCCGGCAATGGCGCCGGTTGCCAGCGCACCGATAGGGTGCATGATGTCCGAGCCGGCGCAGATCGCTACCAGACCCGCCAGTGGTCCGTTATGCAGAAAGCCCGGATCGAAGCGGCCAACCAGCAGTGCTGCCAAGGTGCCGCCGACCATCGCCATCAACGAGTTGACCGCGACCAGACCACTGATGCCATCAATGGTCTGCGCCGACATCACGTTGAAACCAAACCAGCCAATGGTCAGGATCCAGGCACCCAGAGCAAGAAAGGGAATATTCGACGGCGGCATGGCGACCACCTGCCCATCCCGGTAACGACCCCGCCGCGCTCCCAGCATCAGCACAGCGCCTAAAGCCAGCCAGCCGCCCACCGCGTGCACCACCACCGAGCCTGCAAAATCATGAAAAGGCGCACCGAAACTCGCCTCCAGCCAACTCTGAAAGCCAAAATTACCGTTCCATACCAGCCCTTCAAAAAACGGATAAACCAACCCAACTATCAGTAGCGAGGCTACCAGTTGCGGCGCAAAGCGTGCGCGTTCGGCTATACCACCGGAGATAATCGCCGGTATGGCTGCAGCGAAGGTCATCAGAAAGAAAAACTTCACCAGCGAGTAGCCGTTCTGATCGGTCAGCGCTTCGGCACTCTGAAAGAAGGTTACGCCATAAGCAATCCAGTAACCGATAAAGAAGTAAGCCAAGCCTGAAATTGCAAAGTCACTGATGATCTTCGACAGGGCATTGACCTGGTTTTTCTGGCGTACCGTACCCACCTCAAGAAAAGCGAAGCCAGCGTGCATGGCCAGAACCATGATCGCCCCCATCAATATGAACATGGTGTTAGCGCCGTGCATCAATGTCTCTACCGCGCTGTGCAGGTCTTCCATTAGTAAGCCTCTTTGTTAGAAAACGCACCAGATAGCCGCACTCCAGAGTGCGCCGGTACCTTTTTGGTGCGCGGCGCGAAGGAGGCTACTAATCGTTAATTTCAGGCTATTTCGATCTGGTGAATTTTTATTATGTTTTTCAATTATTTATATGGGTGTACGTTGCCATTCAGGCGTATTTGCACCACAAGAGCGCAAGAGTTGAGCGGCAACTCACCACAAGAGTGCAAACGGCATACCAAACGAGCATGATGCGCACCAGTAACGCCCAATTTCGTGTCCAGCTATGCATGACAACCCAGCCTTTAACTGCACCTGGACGCTTTTCCACTTTCCTTGGCTATAATCTTGCATGCGCGAACCTGCTAGCTGTCCCTCTGATTTGGAGTACGTTGTGTTCAATGGTCAACCACTGCCGTTCTTTCAACCGCTGATTGATACAGCCACCGGCCGCATTGCGGGTTATGAAGCGCTGGCCAGATTGCGGGATGACGAAGGCAATATTGTTAGCGCCGGCCCTTTGTTCACCGATCCAAGCGTTGATCCGAATGACCTGCTGGAGCTGGACCGCACCATCAGACGTATGTCGTTGGAGGCATTCAGGGACAACCCGGAAGGCTTTATCAGCATCAATATCTCCCCGTTGTGGGTGAGCAAGCTGGAGCCCGGGAAACCCCTGCCCAGCCTGCAGCTGCTGGAAGAAATCGGTCTGCCGCCTGAACAGGTGGTGTTCGAGATCACTGAGCTACAGGGCGATATTCAGGAGCTAAGCGACGCCGTGCGCCGTTACCGTGAAGCCGGCATTCGCATTGCGATAGATGATTTTGGTGCAGGGTATTCGATGCTGGATCGGGTACTGGCGCTCGAGCCGGATATCCTCAAGCTGGATATACAGTTATTTCGCCAGGCCGCCAGCGGCAACGGTAACAGCGGCGATTTCGTCAAGGCACTGGCTTTGATGGCGGAGAAAAGTGGCTGCTGGATCATTGCCGAGGGCGTGGAAACCGAACAGGAGCTGCATTTCGCCTTGGAGTGCGGTGCCCGTTACGTACAGGGCTATCTGTTCGCCCGTCCGGCGGAGAATTTTTTGCCAGCTGACGCAGTGAAAGCAGAGTTTTCGCGTATGCGTGATGAGTATGCCCTGGGCAAACTGGCCGAACGCGCCAAGCTGATGGAGCTTCGCAATTCGTTATCGATGCTGTTCAGTGAATTACGCAAGTGGCTCGCCAAGGGCGGCAAACCTGCCGACCTGCCCTCCCCCAAGGCCTACCCCTGGTTATTACGCTGCTTTCTCTGCGATGCACATGGCACGCAGATATCACCGAACTACGAATGGACCAATAATAGCTGGCAACCGGACCCGCGTTATCTGGACCATAACTGGTCGTGGCGGCCGTATTTCTATCAGATTCTGGCTGAAGCCGGGCAGGATAGCCGGGTCATATTGTCGAACCGCTACCGCGACGCGACCACCAACCAGTACTGTATTACCTCAGGTCTGTTTATCGACAATAGCCGGCATCTGCTGCTGGTCGACATCGATACGGCTCTGATCTGAGCTGGTCTGGTCTGGTCTGGTCTGGTCTGAGCTCAATTCCGCCAGGGCAGGACCACCGTGACCTTCAGGCCACCCAAGGCTGACTGGCCTAGCACCACCTGCCCGCGATAGACCTCAACCAGGTCACCGACGATGGCCAGCCCCAGACCCTGGCCATTGACGGTTTGATCCAGGCGCTGGCCGCGGCGCAGGATACGCTCGCGGTCCTCCTCGGGCACGCCTGGACCATCGTCACTGACACACAACAGCAATTCCTTGCCATCCAGATCGCATTCCAGCTGTACCTGTTTACTGGCCCACTTGCAGGCGTTGTCGAGCAGATTACCCATGAGCTCAAGCATGTCTTCACGCTCAAACGGCCAGTCGGCTGCCGCCTGCGGCGTAATCAGGGTACTCACCTGAACTCTTTCGCCGTGAATGCGCTCCAGCGACTCGAGCAACCAGGGTAGGTCTTCCTCGGCGCTGAAGCGCCTGCCTGCCTGGCTTTCGGGCGCTAGCCTGGCGCGCTGCAAAGCGCGCTCCATTTGTGCGCGCATGGATCCGAGCTGGGTCTGCAGGGCGCGCAAGCGCTCTGCAGGCAAGTCTGCCGAGGAATCACGGATCAGCGTCTCCAGCACCGCCAGGGGCGTTTTCAGCGCATGGCCCAGATCCGCCTGTCCGCTGCGGGAGCGCTTGATGATCTGCTCAACCTGGCGGCCGAGGTGATTGATCTCGCTGACCAGTGGCTGCAGCTCTTCAGGCACCTCTTCACTTAGCTGCAGACGCTTGCCGACGTGCCACTCCGCCAGCTCGCCACGGGCGCGCCTTAGTGGCCTCAGGGCCCGCCTGAGCAGCCACTGCTGGAATACCAGGCTGATCAGAATAGCCACCACACCCAAACCCCAGATCATCCAGCGGGTGCGATCGAACGCATTCAGCAGCGGCAGATAATTGATGGCGACACTGATGTGCACCGATTGCTGCGGCAAGTCATACTGGCCGGACCAGACCAGCAACTGCTGGTTGTCCGGGCCAGCCACCAGGGTGTTATGCAAACCCTCTGCATCCAGTGGTAGCCGCGTATCCCAGAGTGACCGCGAGCGCCAGCGCTCCCCGGCGTCGATCACGAAATAACGCCCTGAATAGAGCCGCTGATAATCCGGATCAATGCGATTGAGGTCCAGGTACAACCCATCCGCCCCCGGACGCAATGCCGTGAGCAGGCTGTCGGTTTCCCGTTGAAGTACCGTTGTCAGGTAGCCGCGTAGTGCCTTGTCGAACAGCCAGACGCTACCTTGCCCCACCAGCACGACCGTGACCAACATGATGGCAATCACACCCAGGCCTAACTGCCGGCCAATGCTTTTCACTGGGTCAGGCCGCGAAAGAGGTAGCCCTGGCCACGCAGCGTTTCAATACTGTCTCGCCCAATCTTGCGGCGTAGATGGTTGATCTGCACTTCGATAACGTTGGAGTCCCGCTCGCTTTCATATTCGTATAAATGCTCGGCGAGGCGTGTTTTGGACAGTACCTGGCCGGGGTGCAACATGAAATAACGCAGCAGCTTGAATTCGGTGCCAGATAGCTGAACTCCGTCCAGACCCGCACCAGAGACCTGTTGCCGACTCTCATCCAGGGCCAAACCGCCTGCCTGCAACAGATTCTGCGGCTCGCGACCGTGGCTACGTCGTAGCAGGGCTTGAACACGCAACACCAGTTCCTCAGGATGGAACGGCTTGACCAGATAGTCATCCGCCCCAGCCCGCAAGCCCTCTACGCGCTCACTCCAGTTGCTGCGCGCTGTGAGTATCAATACGGGCAATGACACCCGCGCAGCTCGCCAGCGCGTGAGTATTTCCAGCCCATCCATGCCCGGCAAACCCAGATCGAGGATGCACAGGTCGTAAGGTTCCTGCTCGCCAAGAATCAATGCGTCCCGCCCATCGGCGCGCCAGTCCACCGCGTAGCCCGCCTCCTTGAGTACAGCGCAAAGACTGTCCGCCAATTCGACGGTGTCCTCTACCAGTAACAACCGCATTAATCGTCCTCGTCCACATCCAGCAGTGTGCCGCTTACCGCATCGTACTCCAGTTCCAGCACGCGGCGATCATTCGTGACGATCTCCAGCTCATAGACATAGCGCCCGTCGTCCCACTCCAGATCCGCCTCTAGAAAGCGGCCCGGATAACGCTTCAACGCATCGTCGATAAACTTCTGCAGGGGCTGGATGACGCCCTGTTCAACCAGATACAAGGCTTCATCCTGATCAATGTCCCGACCCGCTTGAGCAGTCGCGCTCCAGCCGATCAGCAGGGCTAGCAGAGGCCAACACAAAAAGCCGCGCAAGGCGGCTTTTTGTTGGGACTTAACCTGATTAACGATCCTGTTCATTCTTGAGGATTTCAGCATTGGTCGCGTCCATATCAATATCCCACTCAGCACCTTGTGCATCGCGGATTTCAACTTTGTAGATGTAGCGGCCGTATTCCTGCTCCAGTTCGGAGTCAGTGATAGTGCCAGGGCGAGTAGCCAGGGCCTTTTCATTGAGCTTCTCGAAAGACTGAATGGTACCGTCAGTGATCAGCTTCTGCGCTTCATCAATGCGAACATCATCAGCCAGAACAGCGGCACTACCAAAAGCCAGAACAGCAGCACAGGACATTGCGATAAGATT
This sequence comes from uncultured Pseudomonadaceae bacterium, assembly GCA_963974865.1. Taxonomy (GTDB): domain Bacteria; phylum Pseudomonadota; class Gammaproteobacteria; order Pseudomonadales; family Pseudomonadaceae; genus Halopseudomonas. The sequence continues at coordinate 7,108 of CAXBEU010000037.1, forward strand.
TTTCATAATTTAGATCTCCGTTGTTTGAGTACGCTTGTATCCTATAGCGCCAAACTGAAGCCAAACTTAAAAACGGAACCCGCCGCCAAAATCGGTTGCAGCAAGGATATCGCATGACCGCCATACACATCTCATCGCCGGCACTGGAACTGCGTGCTGGTCGCCAAGCCATTGCCCACATCCGCGAGCACGGCTTGCAGCCGGCCGATGTGCACATGATACCCGGTGCCGCCGGCGGCCCCAAGGCGCTCGGCATTCAAGGCCTGGATCTGGCCTTGTTTGGCGAATGGCTGCCACGGTCGATACAGCCGCGCAGTCTGATAGGCGCGTCCATCGGCAGTTGGCGGTTTGCCAGCGCCTGCCTACCGGACCCGGTTGCCGGGCTGCGCAAGCTCGGTGAGCTGTATACCGGCATGCAATTTCCCAAGGGTGTCAGCATGGCGCAGATCAGCCAGCGCTGCGGGGAAATGCTTGATGAGCTGCTGGGCGATCAAACGCAAAGCATCCTCGACAACCCGCACTACTATCTGAACGTGATGGTGGTAAAGACCCTTGGCCTGTTGCAGCACGACACCCGCCTGAGACTGGGTATGGGGCTAAGCAGCGTGATTGGCGCCAATATGGTCGGCCGGCGATATTTGAAGCGGCATTTCCAGCGGGTGATACTTCATGATCCGCGCCAGCGACCACCCCTTGCCGATCTGCTGGACTTTCCCAGCGCCCATGTCACCCTAAATGCTGGCAACCTGCGTGCGGCATTGATGGCCTCTGGCGCCATTCCCTGGGTGATGCAGGGGGTGCGCGACATTCCTGGCGCTACGGCGGGAATGTACCGAGACGGCGGCTTGCTCGACTATCACCTGGACCTGCCCTACCAGGCGCCCGGCGTGGTGCTCTATCCGCACTTTCTCAATCGTGTGGTGCCGGGCTGGTTTGACAAGAGCATGCCCTGGCGGCGGGGCAATCTGGACCAGCTTAAAAACGTCCTGCTACTGTCCCCGTCACGCGACCATCTGGCAAGATTGCCCTTCGGCAAGTTACCTGATCGGCGCGATTTCCAGCGTTTCGTCAATGACGATGCTGCCAGGCAACGCTACTGGCGTACCGCCATGCTAGAAAGCCAGCGCCTGGGTGATGAGTTTCTTCAACTGACGGATGCGGGAGGGCTGCATGACCATATCAAACCGCTCTAGCCTTCAGGCTCGTCTGCCCTTGCGTCAGCCCGGCACCTGCCGGGTCGCTCGCCATACTGACCTGACGGCATGATCCGCCACCTGGCGCTACCCGCGACCAGCCGGCATGCGCTGGATGATGCGTTGATCCTCGCGCGCCTGGCCGTTGCTTATGCCCTGCTCGCGCTATTCAGCCACCATGCCGCCGCGCAGCTGATGCACTGGAGCGGCATACGCTGGCATATCGATACCCAGTTCTTGCTGCTCGATGCCCTGTTTGCCGGCATGGTCATCCTTGGCAGCCTGATGATTGCCTGGGTGCTGGCACCCCGAGAACCGCTGCGCTGGTTGTTTGGCCGGGGACTCTCTGCATGGGGCCTGTTACTCGCCGGGCTGATCGCGGTACTAATGGTACTGGGCGCCGACCCGCTGGCCGGGTGGCTCGACATCCGCCTGCCAAGCCCGCTAGAGCCCGAGTCGCCGCGCCTGCCCCAGGCTATAACGCCGCTGCTGGACCTGCCCTGGCCGCGCCTGATTGCTGGTCTGCTGATTGCCGCACTCTGGGTCCCGTTGGCTGAAGAAATCGTCTTTCGCGGCTGGCTGTTCAAAGCCTTGCAACGCACCCGTCCAGGCGTCTGGTTAGCGCTGCCGGTCACCACCCTGATCTTTGCCCTGATGCACAGCTTCTATAGCCCCGGCGGTGTACTGGTCATCGCGCTGTTGGGTGCCTTACTTGGCTGGCTACGCTGGCGTTACGATCAACTGGCACTCTGTGTCATTGCCCACGCCCTGTACAACGCTCTCACTCTTCTACTGGTTGCCCTGGATTACTGATGGCTGAATCCCCTGCCGAAACTCTCCCGACCTGCCCGCTCTGTCATTCACCCGCAGTCGCCTTTCATACGGACAAGAAACGTCCCTACTATCGTTGTTCGTGCTGTGATCTGGTGCATGTGCCCGCAGCCTGGCATCTGGATAGCCAGACCGAAAAAGCCGTCTACGATCAGCATGAAAATCATGTTGAGGACGCCGGCTACCGCACCTTCCTGTCGCGGCTGGCCAATCCACTTCTGCAACGCTTGCCTGCCGGCAGCCGCGGGCTGGACTTCGGTTGCGGACCGGGCCCGGCATTAGCGGTAATGCTGCGTGAACATGGCCATGAGGTAGCGCTCTACGATCTCTACTACGCCCCCGACCTGACAGTGTTCGAGCAACAATGGGACTTTATAACCGCGACCGAAGTCATCGAGCACCTGGGGCAACCCGGGCAGGAGCTGCAACGCCTGTGGCACTGCCTCAAGCCCGGTGGGCTACTCGCCCTGATGACCAAGCGCGTGACCAGCCCACAGGCCTTCAACACCTGGCACTACAAGAATGACCCGACGCATATCAGTTTTTTCAGCGAAAGCACTTTCCAATGGCTGGCCGCTCAATGGCGAGCCGAGTTGGAGATAGTCGCAAATGATGTGGTGATCCTGCGCAAGCCGAATCGGCGCTAAGCATTATTCAGCAGATGCTGCGCAAAATCGGGCATGTGCGCTCCAGCCGTTTCCCTCCAGACCAGCATCAACTCCTTGCTGATCCCCTCCCCGGCCAGCGGAATGGCGCACAGGGTACCGGCAAGCACTTCTTCACTGACGCTGGAGGCCAGCACCAGAGAAATTCCCAACCCCGCCCGCACTGCCCGCTTCACGGCCTCGGTGCTGCCCAGCTGCATGGATACGCCGGGCACATCAGTATTGAAAAAACGATCAAGCAGACGGCCCGTGCCGGTGCCTGGCTCGCCGCCAATCAGGGGCATGCCAGCCAGATGCGCAGGTGTTATCTCGGACAAACATGCAAATGGATGATCGGGCGGCACTATGAGCACCATAGGCTCGCGCCGCCACGGGCAGGCCCGAAAACCATCCTGCGGCGCCCACCACTCCATCACTGCCATATCCAGTTGCGCCGTCGACAGCTTTTGCGCGATCTCCGGGTTGTTGTCTATCACCAGCTCCACCGGCGTCGAGGCGGGAGTCTGCATGAATTGACTCAGGTAGGGTTGTAACAGATAAATCCCGATGTTCGAGCTTGCGCCCACCCGCCAGCCCGGACTGCCGAGCACAGCAGCAAGCGCACGCTCATTCAGCCTTAACAACCCCTGTGCATAGGGCAGCAAACGCTCAGCAGCTTCTGTCGGCTGGCACCCTACTCGAGCACGCCGTACCAGGCTCACGCCCAGTTGCTCCTCGAGTTTCTGAATGTGCTGGGTGACCGTCGGCTGAGCAAGGTTGAGTCGCTCCGCCGCCGCTTGAAAGCTACCCACTTGCAACAGCGTCACTAGGGTCTTTATCCAGGTGAGATTCAGCATGTACCAGCCCTGTGCTCCAGGGGTTGGTTGGCCGCATCAAGGGGCGCCTGGCCCTGCAACACATGCAGTATGTTCTGCGCCGCGCGCAGTTCGATCGCCAGCCTTACCTTGTTGACCGCCGAGCCTATATGCGCGCTGAACAGGGTGTTCGGATGTGCCAGCAACAGAGGGTCAATAACCCTGGGCCGATCCGCGCGTGCCCAGTCTTCCATTTCAAATACATCCGCCGCATAGCCGGCAATATGCCCACTCTGCAGCGCAGCCAATATAGCGGCCTCATCCACGACCGAGCCGCGGCAGGGATTGACCACAAAGGCTCCAGGCTGCATCTGCGCCAACCGCGCGGCATTCAAGGTATGTTGCGTCTGCGGGGTCAAGGCCAGCGCCATGATCACGACATCGGAGGTTTGCAGCAGACTCTCCAGTGAGTGATGGGCAATATCCAGCGCCGCCTCCTGGGTAGCATCCAGCGCTTGCAAATCGCTATAGAGCACCTTCGCCCCCCAACCCTTGAACCTCTGCGCCAGGGCTTTGCCGATAGCGCCCATGCCAACAATCCCGATAGTCGAGCCATCGATACCCGTGCCATAAAACTGCGGCCGCCACCCTTCGAATGCGCCTGAACGCACATAGGCATCAGCCGCTCGCACCTGGCGCAACAGACCGATAGTCAGCCCTACCGTCAGTTCCGCCGTAGGCACCGTCAACAAATCCGGAACGAAGGTTAACCACACACCCCGCTCACTGCAGGCTTGCACATCAAAGTTGTCAAAGCCCTTCAATGCGGCCCCCACCACCTTCAGCCGGGGGCAGGCATCCAGGAAGGCCCTATCAATGCGGTCAGGCATGAAGGCCATCAGCCCCTCAGCGTCCGCCGCCCTGCTCAGCACCTCAGCGACAGGCAGCGTCGTATCGCCTTGATTGGTAACAAGTTGGCAATGAGGTTCCAGCATTGCCAAGGTCTGTTCATGCACCCGATGGGTAATTACCACACGTGGTTTCATAGTGATCTCTTATTTGAAGGCGCGGCGCAGGCGGCCGCTTAGCGCGTCTACCAGGGTGACCATCAGCAGAATGACCAGCAGAATCGCCAGTACCTCCTGATATTGCATGATGCGTAGCGAGCCCATGAGCTCAAAGCCGATCCCGCCAGCCCCGACCATCCCCATCACTGTAGAAGCCCGGAAGTTGTACTCCCAACGATAGATAGACACATCGGCAAACTGCGGCATCACCTGCGGCAATACCGCGTGATACAGCACTTGCAGCGGCGTAGCACCGGCGGCGCGGGCCGCCTCTACCGGCGCTTCATCGACATGCTCGATAGCCTCGGCAAAGAACTTGCCGACCATGCCGATCGAATGCAGACCCAGCGCCAATACCCCAGGCAACGCACCAAACCCCACAGCGGCAACAAAGATGATGCCCATGATCAGCTCAGGTACCGAGCGCAACGCATTCAGCAAAATGCGTGTGGCCTGAAATACCAGCGGATGCGGGGAAGTATTGCGCGCACCAAGAAAGGCCAGAGGCACTGAAAAGACCACGGCGATCGCGGTGCCGGCGATACTCATTGCAAGGGTATCGACCAGCGGCGAGAACCAGTCCGTGACGTTACGAAAGTCCGGTGGAAAGGACTCCCCTGCCAACGTCATGATGGCCGGCAGACCATCAGCCAAGGTAGAGCCGTTCAACAGCCCTACGTACCAGCACGCGACCAGCACAACGCCTGCTACAGCGACCAATTTAGCCAGACTGCGCTTCCAGGTCTTCGCATACTGATCCAGCACCGCCATGTCAGTAGATGCCTTGGGCTGCGTTAACTCACCAGATGAAATAGTCATTCGCCCTCCTTACATGGTCGCGAAATCAAGACCAAGCAATTTGCCCATTTCACGAATCACGTCGTAATCGCTGTCCTGAATGGGGGCGAACCCTTCCGCTTTGAAGTTGCTCAACACTTCTTCATCATCGAGCGTCACAAAGGCATCGGCGATCCGCTTTTTCAAAGCCGCATCCAGATTGGAGCGCATCGCCCAGGGATACTGTGGGAACTCCCCGCTGTACCCGAGTACCTTGACCTTGCTGGGATCAATCAAGCCGCGTTCAGATACGTGATTGAATATCACCTCCGACAGGCCGCCTGCGTCCGCGTTGCCGTTGGCTACGTTGACTGCGACGGCATCATGGGTGCCTACGAAGTGCTGCTCATAATCTTCGTCGGCTACAAGCCCTGCCTCGACCAGCACGGTTTTGGGGATCAGATGGCTGGACGTAGATGCCCGGTCGCCATAGGCCATCCTGCGACCGGCCAGATCGGCATAGGATTCAACTCCGGAATCGACATTGGCGATAATCACCGAGCGATAAGTGGGTTTGCCATCAATAACCATCGCCGCAAAGGGCTCGATTTCACTTTTACTTTTTGCCAAGACGTAGGACAAAGGCCCGAAGTAAGCCAGATCAATGCGCCCGAAGCGCATGGCTTCGATCATCGAGGAATAGTCAGTGGTAACAATCAACTGCACCTTCTTGTCCAGCTTGGCTTCCAGATAGTCTTTAAGCGGCTCATTGCGCTTGATCAGCTCGGAGGCGTTTTCATCCGGGAGTAGCGCGACTTTAACCGTGTCCGGATTGGGATCTGCAGCCAGCGCAAGCTGGCCTGCGCCCAGCGTTAAACCTGCGGCAACAAGAACATTTATCAAAAGCTTCATGGGGCAATCTCCAGCTCAGTGGGAGCGTTGTGTAGACGGTTGTGGGCTTGGGTCTTTTGCGGTTGCGACGGCCTGGATTGCCGATGGCCGTTGTAAATACGGGCAAGCTGATCGTCGTCAAGGGCATCGGGCGTCGCATCAAAGACGATATGCGCGTTTGCCAGGCCGATAATCCGGTCAGCAAAGCGCTGCGCGTACTCCAGTTGATGCAATGAGATCACTGCGGTGATGCCGTCTTCGTTGCAGATACGCTTGAGCAGAGACAGAACTTTTTCCGATGTGGCCGGGTCCAGGCTGGCCACCGGCTCGTCTGCAAGAATCAGGTCAGGCTGCTGCGCCAATGCTCGGGCTATACCGACCCGCTGCTGCTGCCCGCCGGAAAGCTGGTCAACGCGCATCAGCGCTTTGTCAGCCAACCCGACTCGTTCGAGACAGTGCAGGGCCAACTGCAGGTCCTCACGGGGCAAAGGGAAGAAGCTGCGAAAGGTGTTGTGGTAGCCAAGGCGGCCCGTCAGCACGTTATGCAAGGCGCTATGGCGGAGGATCAATTGGTGGTGCTGAAAAACCATCGCCGTCTTGCGCCGATGCTGACGCAGGTTGGCTCTGTCGTTTAGCGGCCCAAACTCGGCGGAGACGACCCTGCCTTGCGACGGCACGACCAGATGATTCAGGGTGCGCAGTAGAGTGGATTTGCCTGCGCCGGAAAGCCCCAACAGGACGGTAAATTCGCCGCGTTGGAAGCTGACCGAGGTTGAACGTAACGCCTCTACTCCGCCAGGATAAGTGACGCCCAACTGTTCAACCGTCAGCATGGTCTGCCGAGAACGACTCTGTGTCATAAGATCACCTTCTGCAATAGATAGGCTCGCTTTATTGCGAGTCACAATGCAGAAGCTAAAGCGCTTTCATGACGAAGACGTGACGCGGAGATGACGTTTTAACGGTAGTCAGATAAACATCTGTGCAGAAAGACAGAAAATGCGTGTAAGGACATCTGTCCTTTTCTGGAAGAGACTAAAGCGGGGGCTTACTGAAGTACGCGACGGGCACCGGTATAAGTACGCTCCCAGAAACTCGCCCTCATACTGTCGACCCGTACCTTGCCGCCACTGCTGGGCGCATGCAGGAATCGGCCATCACCAACATAGATACCCGCATGGTTCACGCGGTTGCCGCCATTCATCGCAAACAACACCAGATCGCCGGGCTGCAGGGAACTGACGGGCGGGTTTTTCGCGGCCAGGGCATTCAAGCCTGCAGTGGTGCGGGGCAAGGTCATGCCAGCCGCTTGCTGGTACACATAATTGATCAGCCCACTGCAATCAAACCCGGTTTCCGGGCTGCTGCCGCCGTAACGATAAGGCGTACCCACCAGGCCAATGGCGTGGAACACGATATCCTGGTTCACAGGCGGCAAGGTACGAACGGACGGAGCGTGGGTGGAGTAGGTTCTGGTCGAGCGGGAGGGGGGTGAAGCACGCGATGCGGAGGTAGCTTTGGAGCTGGAGCTGGTTCTGGGTTCTGGGGTCCAGACGCCCGTCTGATCTTGCCGGGGAGCGCTTGAACAGCCGGCCAGCAAGGCTAGCAGTAGCACAGAAGCAAGAATTCGCAGGGGCATATGGGCTACCAGACGACGTGATAAAGGATGAACCATGCCGTGCAAGTGGCTGATAGTCAAGTTATTTGGCTATGCACCAGGCATATTCAATGGTTGCTGGTGCTGGCCAACATGACTGACAACTGGCACATGGGCCGGCCACTTTGTGCGTGTAACGTATTGAAATAGTTCTGAGTAGCGGCCAGATCCCGCTGGCTGGTTGGCGCCTTGTCGACTATCTTTTGCGCCTTCAAAGCGGCCGCAACGTCCTCCGTTACGACAAAGGTATCCTTGCCGACCATGCGCAGAAATCTCGGAGCCGAGAGCCCGCCGAGTTGATTGCCCTGCTTGCTGAGGAGCCGCCATAAGCCGGTAATCTCAGTGACCGGCCAATCCGCAATCAGGTTGCCGACACTGCCGTGCTCGGCGCGAATATCCAGCAGCATCTGCGCATTGCGTGGCACGCTGCGCAGTTTGCCCAGATGACGAATCACCCGCGCATCCTGCATCAAGCGTTCGATATGCTCGCCGCCCATCAGCACCACCTTGTCGGGATCGAAGCCGAAGAACGCCTCTTCAAACGCCGGCCACTTGGCGTCGACCAGACTGTGCTTCAAACCGGCACGAAACACCCGCAGTGCCAAGGTCGACAGATAGCGATCATCTGTGATCTTGCGCAACTGTTCTGCGCTCCTGGGTTGCGGCAGCCGGGCCTCCAGTGCAGCAGCGGAGCCAAATCGGTTAAGACAGAACTCATGTAACCATCGATAGTCGCGCATGGGGGCTCCTGGGCAGAATCAGTACCGCAACATCACAGGTTCATCAACTTGAGTAGGCGCGACGGCGCTGCATCGTCAACGCGCAAACCGGCAAAGTCGAATAGCTGGGTATCGGCAAGCTGCGACGGATGAACGTGCCGCAACGAACGGAAGATGCTCTCCACGCGGCCTGGATTCTCCTGCTCCCAACCTTGCAGCATCTGCTTGATCACCTTGCGCTGCAGATTTTCCTGCGAGCCACATAGATTGCACGGGATGATCGGGAAGCCCTGCAGGCGCGAGTAAGCGGCGATATCCTTTTCATTGCAGTAGGCCAAGGGCCTGATGACCACGTTACGCCCATCGTCAGAGCGCAGCTTGGGCGGCATCGCCTTGAGGCTGCCGCCATGGAACATATTGAGGAAGAAGGTCTCGACAATGTCATCGCGGTGATGGCCCAGCGCTAGGCGGTTGGCCCCAATCTCGTCGGCATAGGTATAAAGATTGCCGCGGCGCAGTCGCGAACACAGGGAACAGGTGGTTTTGCCCTCGGGCACCTTGTCCATCACGATCGAATAGGTATCGCGCTCGAGGATGTGGTACTCCACCCCCAGCGCCTCGAGGTAAGTTGGCAGCACCTCCTCGGGGAAGCCTGGCTGCTTCTGATCAAGATTGACCGCCACCAGCTCAAAGCGAATCGGCGCGACTTTCTGCAGGTGCAGCAGCATGTCCAGCATGGTGTAGCTGTCTTTGCCACCAGACAGGCAAACCATGACCTTGTCGCCGTCCTCGATCATGTTGTAATCCGTGACCGCCTCAGCGGTCAGACGACGCAGGCGTTTCTGCAACTTGTTCTGGTTGACACTCAGGCTGGCCATGGCAACTCCGGCGTGAAAAACCGCTATTTTAGCCGGAAATGCACACGCTAAAAAACAAAACCCCCGGCGATTTTCCATCGGCGGGGGTTTTGAGAGAGGCGGATGATCAACGCACGTAGATCGGACCCACGCCCATACCCCAGAAAATAACGGAAGTTGCGATCATCGCGACCAGCACCACCAGGCCTACCGCCAGAATGGAGCTGGAGAACATGAAGCCTTCTTCAGGGGGAATATCCATGAAGATCGGAATGCCCTGGTACAGCAGATAAACCGTGTAGCAGATCGCCGCGGTACCCACCAGCATACCCAGCCAGAGGCTTGGATACAGTGCAGCCACACCGGCTATGAACAGCGGTGTTGCCGTGTAGGCAGCAAATACGATGCAGTCACTGATGGTCGGGCTGGAATCATAGGTACGTGCCATCCAGTGGATAAAGGCGCCCATCACGGCAACACCGGCCAGCATGGCGAGGTAGGACAACACCGTCATCGACAGCGCACTGGCGGTCGTCAGCTTCACCGCTTCGGTAGTGCCAATTGCCCAACCCACCTGCGTGGTACCGATATAAGCAGACACGGCCGGAATAGCAGCCAACAGGAGCACATGCGTCAGATACATGTGGCCAATGGTTTCTTCCTCACCCTTGATCTCTTTCCATTCGCGATCAGGATGGGTAAACAGCCCCACTACGTGGTGAATCATGGTCATTTCTCCGCATTTATTATTCATCCCCGTGGTCCTGGTCCAGCCCAGAGCAGAAAAAGCAACTCGGAAACGTAGCCGGCAACGGGTGCATGGGTGCGACGCTTTGCCGCATTCCCTTGACTCCGACTATAGACAAATTTCAACGCGATGGGGCCCCTTTGCTTAGAGTGATTGGCAACTTCAAGACTTGCCGTAATAGCGTTGGAGTATTAACAACGCCTGATTCACCGCCTGAATTTTACCCGGTTCTCCACCCTTGTCCGGATGATGGGTCTGCGCCAGGATTCGGTAGCGCCGTTTTACTCGATCCGCATCAATGGGCTCCTGTAAATCAAATACAGCCAGCGCTGCAGCCAGTTCATCCGGCGGCACGGAGAAAGGCCCCTGGAGTACGCCCTGCAGCAGTAGATGCACATCCTCACTCTGCGTAGTCAACCACTGGTTCCAGTCCAGATAGTAGCTGCGTAAAGGGTCCTGTTCGACTATCCCGCTGGTCCCCGGTTTGCGCGGTATCAGTCTGATGCGCAAGGCGTGCACCTCTATTTCCATGTGGTCCATGGCCAACTGATCGGATAACCGGTGCAGCATATGGAACAGCAGAAAATGCGTCTGAAACAGCATCAGGGGTTCGCGTAGCGCGCCGGGGGCGGCGAATAACGAACGGGGAAAGATCCCGGCCAGCGCGCGGATCAGTGAAAACTCGTCGATTCCATCGGGGTGCGCTCTGAGCTGGGCCAGCAACTGGCTCTCGAAACCGGCTGGCAAAAGTGCCTCAGGGGTAATATCAGTCATGCACCTATTCTAGACCAGCTCTGGACCAAGGCTAGCGAATTCGCAGCGAGACACCAGCCCGCCCCATTGCGCAACGGTCATGAGAATGACAACAAGCCGCCATCAACCTGTCATCTGCCTGCCGTATCAATGACGGCTTTCATAAAACCAGGACAACGACATGAAAAAGTGGATGATGGCCACCGGGACCGCAGCACTGATTGCCGCGCTTGCCGGCTGTAACTCAGGCAGTAGCAGTGACGATGACGACACCGGTGTTGTTGAGCCGCCAGCAACTACCCCACAGAGCATCGCGCTCAGCTTTCAGGGCCGCTACAGCTCTGGCGAATTCGGCGTCAGCGCCGCAGAGATCCCGGTTTTCGATTCCGAAAACCAACAGATTTTCGTCGTTAATGCGCTTAATGGCAGCGTAGACGTACTGGATGCCAGCGATATTGCCAACCCCGTATTCACCACCAGTCTGACGGTCGACAGCATCGCCCCAGGCGCGGTCGTCAACAGCATCGCTTATGCCAACGGCTACCTGGCAATTGCCATTGAAGCCGCCACAAAGACTGACCCCGGCTTTGCGGGAATCTATGATGCCACCACCTTGCAACTGATCGATTCGGTGCAGGTTGGCGCCCTGCCCGACATGCTGACCTTTACCCCTGATGGCCAATACCTGCTGGTCGCCAACGAGGGTGAGCCCAGCGATGATTACAGCATTGATCCGGAAGGCTCGGTAAGCATTATCAAGGTTGATAACGGCAACATGAGTGACGTGCGCACCGCTGGCTTCACTGCCTACAACGCAGAAGCCGATGCCCTGCGCACTGCGGGTGTGCGTATTTATGGTCCCAACGCCAGCGTCGCCCAGGATATGGAGCCGGAATACATTACCGTGTCCACAGACAGCAGCACTGCCTGGGTTGCACTGCAGGAGAACAACGCGCTGGCCAAGATCGACATCGCCGCTGCACAGGTCACCGATATTCTGCCATTGGGCTACAAGGATTACGGTCTGACTGGCAACGGTATTGATGCCAGCGATGAGGATGGCATACTGAACATCAAGCCTTGGCCGGGCGTGGTCGGCATTTACCACCCGGACGCAATTGCCAGCTATAACGTCTCCGGCAGCACCTACATCGTCACCGCCAACGAAGGCGATGCCCGCGCCTGGGGCGAAGATAACCCCTTGTACTGGGCTGGCGATGCCAGTCAGGGCTTTGTCGAGGAGTTCCGCGTCAAACATCTGGTCCATGTAGGCGGCTTTGATCGCCGCGCCGGCGACGACCTGCCTCCGCAACTGCGCCAGTTGGGCGCCGGCGGCCTGCTCAACCCTGAGGTGTTCGGCTATTGCGGCGCCACCGCCGGTGAGCCAGGTGATTGCCGTGCCGACGACTTTCTCGGCCGCTTGAATATCACCTGGGTGGATGGCTATCGCAAGGACGCCAATGGCGATCCGGTCATGTTTGATACCACAGGTACCGAAAACCCGGCGGGCGACCGTCTGATGTACGACAAGCTCTACTCCTACGGCGCTCGCTCCTTCTCTATCTGGGATGAGGATGGTGCTCTGGTGTGGGACTCGGGTGATCAGTTCGAGCAGTACTTGGCCAGCGCCGACTGCCTTGCCGGCAGTAACCGCGATATTCCTTGCGTGGACTACTTCAATACCGGCCATGATGAAGGCGATGCCTTCGACAGCCGCAGTGACGCCAAAGGCCCTGAGCCCGAAGGTGTTGTGCTGGGTCAACTGGGCGACAAGACGTTCGCCTTTATCGGTCTGGAGCGCATGGGCGGCATTATGGTCTATGACATAACCGACCCGCAGACACCGGCCTTTGTCGATTACTTCAACACCCGTGAAGACTTTGCATTGGACCCGGAAACCAACCTGGCAGCGGTCGGCGACCTGGGTCCGGAAGGCCTGTATTTCGTGCCAGCGGCAGATTCTCCGAATGGCGAAGCGCTGTTGATCGTCGGCAATGAAGTCAGCGGCACCACTGTGATCTACCAGGTAGATCAGTTGTAATACTCAGAAGCCCTGCCCGCGCAATGTCAGCGCGGACAGGGCTTCATCTTTTACCCTCCCCTCAGCTCTTGCTCAAGAAGGCTTCTCCCTCCCGCCGACTATCCCTGACAGCCTGCAGAAACTCATCGCCCCAACGCTTGATATCGTTGTGCTGCACCACTCCGAACATTTCCCGCACCCGCGCTTCGCGCTCGGCCTCACCCAGCGTCAGCCCCAGATAGAGCGTATCGCGCATATCATGTGGATCATGCGGATTGGTCAGCAACGCACCGTGCAGCTCTGCCGCCGCGCCAGCAAATTCGGAGAGCACCAGCACACCCCTGCCCTGGCACAACCCCTGAGTCGCCACATACTCCTTGGCGACCAGATTCAGCCCATCACGCAATGGCGTGATCCACATCACATCGGCCATCAGGTAATAGGCAATCAGATCACGGAACGGAAAGGCCCGGTAAAAGAACTGCACGGGGCTCCAACCGACGCGGGAAAAGCGCCCGTTGATGCGCCCGACAGCCTGTTCGATCTGGCTGAGCAGCGTTTCATAGATGGTCATTTCCCGCGCGGCGGGCACACAGATGGTCAACAGCGAGACCTTGCCGATCAGTTCCGGATGCGCATCCAGCAGCGCCTCGAAGGCCAGGAGTTTGGCCAGGATCCCCTTGGTGTAATCCAGTCGTTCAACCGACAACACCACGCGCAAGCCTTTGAGCTGCTCACGCAACTCCTGCATCTGCGCCTGGCATTCCGGTTCGTCGATCACCTCTTTGACCCGGCCCACATCCAGCCCCACGGGATGCGCGCCCAGGCCGATATGCCGGCCGTGAACGGCCATGGTGCGGGTCATGTTGTCGAGCCCGACCGCGCAGCCATAGGTCAGAAAGCGCGGCGCACAGCCCTGGGTTTCCAGCACCTCGACCGGCGCCACGCCGCGCACCACATCAACAAAATTTTCGGACTGCCGGGGAATATGGAAGCCAACGTAATCGCACTGCAGCAAGCTACCGATAATCTGCCGGCGCCAAGGCAATACGTTGAACACGTCTGCGGAGGGGAAATAGGTGTGATGGAAAAAGGCGATGGTCAGATCCGGACGCAAGGGCCGCAGGAACGCCGGCACCATCCACAGATTGTAATCATGCAACCAGACCACCGCGCCCTCCGCAGCTTCTGCCGCTGTGCGTTCGGCAAACAGGCGGTTGACCTTGAGGAACACGGCCCAGTCCTCCTCGCGAAAGATCGCCCGCTCCCAGAAGGTGTGCAGCGTCGGCCAGAAGGCTTCCTTGGAGAAGCGCTTGTAGAACACATCGACTTCTTCCTTGGTCAGCGCCACCCGGGCGGCAACCAGGTTCGGATAACGCTGATCGTCGACCTTGGTATGCACCTCGAACACGCGGCCCTGGCGCGGGTCGTGAATCGACCAGGCGACCCAGGAGCCTTTCTGCTCGCCGGCAAAGAAACTCATCAAGGTGGGCAGAATACCGTTTGGTGAGGTGTGTGGCCGGCGAACCAGCTTGCCCTCCTCCATCGCCTCCTCATAGGGTAGCCGGTGATAGACCATGACCAGGTCGGCCTTGCCCTTGATGCCCAGCTCCGGCAGTTCAGATGACACCCCGCGCGGGCCCAGAAAGCCGAAGTGCCCAAAGGCTTCAAGAATCCCGCCGCAGCCGCTCAGGCGCGCGTGCAATACCTTGGCGCGCTCGCCCGTGGCGTCCAGCAATGCCTGCTCCGATTCGCCGACGCACACACCCTTGAAACCCTGTTCGTACATGGACAGGTCATTCAAGGTATCGCCGGCAACCAGCACTTCCTCTTCGTCTATTTCCAGATGCTCGATCAGGCGGCGCAATGTGCTGCCCTTGTTGACCCCGGCCGGCAAGCAGTCCAGATACATATCAGCCGAATACAGCAGATCACACCCCAGTGCTTCCACCGCCAGGCGCACTTCTTCGGTCACCGCGCCTGCCTCGCAGAAGTAGGAGCAACGCCGTTGCTGCGGCACCGTCTGGCGGTCAAGACCGGGGAATTCGGCCATCCGTGCGGCGACCACCTGCTCGCCCGGCCAGGTTGCTTCGATCTCGCTCTGCAGCGGATACACCGACTGCAGCGTATGACCGTCGACCAGCGTGGCGCCCACATCACAAATAATGTAATCCGGCCTGGGTATCGCTGGATCAGACAACAGAGGAACGACTACCTCCAGCCCGCGGCCAGTGACAAACACCAGTCGAATGTCCGGATGGGCGTCGATCAGTTGGTATAACCGCTGCCGATTATCCGGGTCGCCCCCGAGAAAGGTTCCGTCTAGATCAGTGGCCAGAATCATCGGCTTTGCTCCTGTTTGCTGGTGGGTGGGAAGGGGGAAGTGGATCGCTGCTGCGTGGGGCGTCAGGTGAGCCATCAGAGAGAGGGTCCGTGGGTACGGAATCTGTGGCGAGCGCGTCATCAGCGACTGCGCCATCAGAGGGGCCAGATTTGTAAAGCGGGCCGACAAAGCCGGCGCCTTCGGCGGAGTCGTCAACCGGCGCCGCATCGGTCTCGGCGTTCTCCAGCATCATCTCCAGCACCGCCGGTGAGGTACGTACCATGGGGATAAAGTGCGCAGCACTGTCGACAATGCGATCCTTGCCCAGACGTGATTGCTGCAACGCGTAAAGACCGCACAGACCGAACATCAGGGTAAAGAACAGCGGTAATGCGACGGGCGAGGTGATGCCCATCAGCCAACCGGCAAGCGCCGGACCCACCGCAGCACCCACGCCATGCAGCATCAGCAGAGACGCGTTGCCGGAGAGAATATCGTCATGCCGAAGGTGATCGATAAGATGCGCAACCGCCGCCGGATACACCGCAAAGGCGCCGCCGCCAAATACCGCAGCAGCCACCAGCAACCATTGCCCCAGCGGGCCAAAGAGCGCCATCAACAAACCGCCTCCCGCCGCGACGGCGGCGATGATGGCCAGAGCCAGACGCCGGTCGACCCGGTCAGACAACATGCCCATCGGCCACTGCAACAGCGCACCGGCGACAATCACCAGCGAAACAAAGCCGGCAATCTGCCCGGTATCCATACCCATCCGGCCCGCGTACACCGCACCCAACCCCCAGAAGCCGCCCATCGCCAGGCCTGAGAGCACAGAGGCAGCGCAGGCCACCGGCGCGGCGTGCCACAAGCGTTTGAGGGATAATCCGGGGGTGTCGCCAATCACTGGCTGGCTGAGCCGGGTTGCAGCCACAGGCATCAGTGCAACGATAATCAGAATGGCTGCCAGTGCAAACAGGCTGAAGCTCATCGGGCTGTCCAGCCACAGCAATTGCTGGGCGAGCGCCAGCGCGCCGAGGTTCACCGCCATGTAGACGGCAAACACCTGACCGCGGCGCTCGGGTGGCGCCTGGGTGTTCAGCCAGCTCTCAATAACCGTATAGATACCCACCAGTGCGGTGCCGGTCAGCACGCGCAGCAGCAGCCATACACCGGGTTCGACAGAAAGCACATGCACCAGCACAGAGGCGGCCGCCGCCGCCGCGAAAAACGCAAAGGCACGCACATGCCCCATCCGCCGGATCAGCTTGGGGCAGAGCCAGGTGCCGAGAATAAAACCAACAAAATAAGCCGAGCCCAACAGGCCAAGAGTCTGGTCACTAAAACCCTCACCGCTACCGCGTAGGGCCAGCAATGTGTTGAGCAAACCAGTACCCAGCAACAGCAGGCCGATACCGGTCAATAGCGCTGCTATGGGCAGCAAAATAGTCTTCATGGAGCCGAGTCCTTTTGGTTGCTATCGGTTCCAGACAGAGCGGGTGCAAAACAGGTCGTCAGGGCCGAGCCCGACAAAAAAAGCAGATATTTCTGGCTGTTATGAAAAAACCATACCCCATCGAAGCCACGCCCGCCACCCATAATGGGTATAACAATGCTTCAACCGAAGCTGTTTCAGGCGTTACACTGGCCGCAACTTCAACCGTTTTACCAGCATTACGGACCCCGCCATGCCCAGCCCGAAAAATCTTGCCCGCCGCCTGTTTGCACCCCTGCTTGGCCCGCTGGAGGGCGGTGATCAAGCCTATGTATATACACCCCGAGCTCGGCTGATTCTCTGGGTGGTAGGCCTGCTGTTTCTCGGGCTGGGCAGCGCGCTGGCGATCTTCATGCCAAAGGACATCGACGTGGCGGTGTATGTCCCGATCAGCATCTTCGGGCTGGTGGGACTCTTTGCCATCATCGTCGCCTGGCTGGGCAGCGAGCGTGCGATTGCCAAGGTGTGGGGCAATCGCAAGTAGCATTTCACTCATGCGGAGGGTTGTGAATGGCTGACAAGCACCTGCTGATCGTTGCCCACGCGCCATCGGACAATACCCGCCGCCTGGTCGACGCCGTCATTCAGGGCGCGCGCCATCCCGATATTGAGGGCGTTGTGGTGACCTGGAAGCCGCCACTGGAGGCGCAACCTGCAGACGTTCTGCAGGCCGATGCCATCATCCTCGGTACCACCGAAAACCTCGGCTACATGAGCGGCGCCCTGAAAGACTTCTTTGACCGCTGCTATTACCCGGTACTGGAACAAAAGCAGGGCTTGCCTTGTGCGCTCTATATCCGCGCCGGCCTTGATGGCACGGGCACGCGCCGGGCAGTGCAATCAATCGTCTCCGGGCTGCGCTGGCAGTGGGTGCAGGAACCGGTGGTGTTCAAGGGGGATTGGCAGGAGGGCTTTGTCGACCAAGCGCAGGAGCTGGGTCTGACCCTGGCCGCCGGGCTGGAAGCCGGCATATTCTGAGCCTCTGCATACCCGCTGATCATGGCTTCTAACCAGTCTTGTCCGGCTTTATACTGCGCGCATGGATAAGCTCATGGCGCGTCTCGAACACTGCTATCAATTGGCTGAAGCCCGCTTCAATCGCCGGTTTCCGCGCCCGCGCGTGGACCTTGATCTGCGCGGGCAACGGGCGGGCGTGGCTTATCTGGGGCGCAATCTGTTGCGCTTCAATGGACAGATGTATCGGGATCACAGCGAGGATTTCCTGGAGCAGACGGTGCCCCACGAGGCGGCCCACCTGATCGCAGACCAGCTGTTCGGCCAGCGCATCCGGCCGCATGGCCCGGAATGGCAAAGCATCATGATTGGGCTATTCGAGCTGCCCGCGCAGCGTTGCCACAACTACCCGGTAAAACGCCGCGGTACGCGTTACTACTATCGCTGCGGCTGCCCTGCAGAAGCCCACTTCACGCCCCAACGGCACGCCTGGGTGCAGCGCGGCCGACAGTATCAATGCCGGCGCTGCGGCAACCTGCTGCATTTTACTGGCCAGCAGGCTTTTCACAATTAAACCAGCCGGTGGCCTGAAGCGCGGTCACTGTTCAGAAGCGGGTTCAGTGGAAGCCTGCACAGGCGTTGGCTCAACCTGATTTTTCAGGCCTTCAAGCAGCAGGTCGTTGAGGCTCATGGCCTTGTCCAGACGACCCTGGTCAAAGCGTTCGTCCATTGCAAAACCGCCCTTGAGCAGGTCCCGCAGCAAGTCGCTCGGTGAGGATGTCAACTCGTTGGACTGGCGCAGCGCCTCCAGCAAGCCGGCGGCATAGTCGCGCAAATCGGTGTTCACCGCACTCGACGGCGCTTCTGCCCCCGCCACACGCCCATAGGTCTCACTGACCTGGCGCACACTGGTCTGGGTCAGGTTCAGCGACATGGATGCCAACTGGCTGCCGTCCAGGTTAAGCTCCAGCGCCCGGTCAAAGGCGCCCATGTAATCGCCGGAATAGAACTGGTCCGAAAGCTCCTGCACCTGCCCCAGCAACTTGGTCAGCGCCTCACGCTCCTGGTCATTCAGGTCGCCCTCGATCTCTACCTGCCAACCGCCTACCTGAATACGTTCACCCTGCGCACTGGCACCGCTGGCATCGACCTGACCGCTGCTCATGCTCGCAGACGCCTGAGCCACGCTGATACGTAGCCGGTCGCCCTCACGCGTGGTGACGGACAGATCAAAACTCTGGGACTGGGCTTCAAAGCGGCTGGCGTTGGCTGGCAGCGCGGGAGCTGTGTCAGTCGACTTGGGGAACAGCCGCTCGGCCATATCCGCCAGCCCGGTCTGAATCAGGTTGTAGGTCTTGTCGATATCCGCGGCGATATTACCCGCCAGCACGCCCATGCCATCGAGAATCTTGCGCGCCTCGGCAAACCCCTGTTCAACGCCCTTCACTGCCTGGTCGTACATCTTCTGCAGTTCGGTGGTATCGGCGCCAGAGGCTTTCTGCGACTCCAGCCGGCCGCCAATAAAACCCAGGATGCGTTCAGCCACTTTGGCCGGGGCGAAATCGTCTGCCTTGCTGTTCAAGCTGCCCTTGTCCAGTCCCAGACGTTCCGCCAGCCGGTTGGCCAGGGTTTGCTGGGGATCCAGGCGCGGCATGCCGTTGGCCGCCGAGGCGTTCTGACGCACCATGCCGGGTGTGATGGAGTTGAATTGAGTCATACAATAATGCTCCCGTTAACACTGATCTCGCGACTGGATACCCATTACATGGATGTCCGGCTAATGAGTGTTTATCGGCCAACTTCACAAAATCTGTAGGGCAATGCAGTACCGTTGGTCGGACGCACCGCCAAGCATCAATTTACGGCGCGGGCCGCGCGCAGAGCCGTAATCTCCTGTTCGGTTAGACCCAATGTGCGCAGTATCCGTTCAGTATCTTCGCCCAGCGCCTTGCCGCCGTGCCGGGGCGCTGCCAACCCGCTACCAAATACGATGGGGCAGGCCATCTGCGCTTGCTCGCTGCCGCCCACGGGCACGGACTGCACCAACCCCCGGGCCGCCAACTGCGGATGCTGCGCTGCTTCCGGTAGCGAGAGCACCGGCTCGACACAGGCATCGACTGCCGCAAACACCTCGCACCAGTGGGCAAAATCCGCTTGTAGAAAAGCCTCGCTCAACCCGGTTTTGAGCCTCTGCCGGTGCTCTTTTGTTGCGGACAGACCTACGCTCGCCAGCTCCGGGCGACCCAGGGTCTGGCACAGCACGTTGAGAAACTGCGGCTCCAGACTGCCAACGGCCATCCAGCGGCCATCGCGGGTGGCGTAATAATCATAAAAACTGCCGCCATTGAGAAGCGTACTTTCCAGGCCCGGCTCCTCACCCGCCGCCAGGCAGGCAGCACCAGCCATGGCATTCAGGCTGAACACGCAGTCCGTCATGCTGATGTCTATCTGTTGGCCTTCACCAGTGCGGTCGCGATGTATCACCGCCGCCAGCAGACCGGCCACCGCATGCAGCGAACCGCCCGCGATATCCGCAACCTGCATGCCCAGCGGCAGAGGTCCGGCGGCCTGCCGGCCGGTGTAGCTCGCCAGGCCAGACAGCGCCAGATAATTGATATCGTGCCCGGCGCGATCCCGGTAAGGGCCCGTTTGCCCATACCCGGTGATGGAGACATAAATCAGCCGCGGATTGATCGCCTTCAGCGCTTCATAACCCACGCCCAGCTTGTCCATTACCCCTGGGCGAAACTGCTCGATGACGATGTCGTATTCAGCGATCAGCCAACGCACTATGGCCTGGGCTTCCGGCGTTTTAAGGTTTAGCCCGATGGAGTCCTTGTTCCGATTGAGGTAAGCATGGCTGGTCGACACCCCATCTACGTGTGGCGGCAGCATACGCACCATATCTGCCCGATCAGGCGATTCGACCCGCAACACCTCCGCCCCCATATCCGCCAACATCAGTGAGGCAAAGGGCCCGGGCAGCAGCGTGGAAAAATCCAGCACCTTGAGTGACTCCAGTGGACCAGGCATAACGGCTCCTTGTTGAGGTGGTGTGCTGCCAGAATAGCGACCTTGGCCGGATACGCCAGAGGACAGGTCCGCCAGAGTCGGGACCAACAGTACTTGCCACGGCATGCTGAGGGCATACACTCCAGTAACACCCTTTTTCGGAGACAGCCCATGTCCCAGCTTATCGATGCACAGTCCCTGGCTGACATGCTGGATGACCCTAGCCTGTGTCTGTTCGACACCCGCTTCTCACTGGAACACCCTGAGCAAGGCAGATTCGACTTTGCCGCCGGGCATATTCCCGGCGCCCGCTACCTGCATCTGGACGAGGACCTGTCTGCCCGCATAGTGCCCGGCGTCACTGGACGCCACCCACTCCCAGAGCCGGCTTTATTGCAAACCCGCCTGCGCCGCGCCGGGCTGAATAAAGATGCTCAGGTAGTGGTCTATGACGATGGTCCGGGGCTCTTTGCCGCGCGCCTGTGGTGGTTACTGCGCTGGCTCGGGCACACGCAGGTCAGGGTGCTCAACGGGGGTCTGCAGGCCTGGAATACCGTAAAACTGCCACTTAGCCAGGAAACACCAAGACCCGTCGCCGAAGGTAACTTCACTGGCACAGCCGATCCCGGCAAACTGCTAGAAGCAGCGGACATTGTCGCCCGCCTCGAAGACCCAAGCTGGCAACTACTGGACGCCCGCGGCCCGGCACGCTTCAGTGGTGAGAGCGAGCCGATTGATCCGGTTGCCGGGCATATTCCCGGTGCCGCCAACCTGCCCTGCGCAGGCAATATCGGCCCCAGCGGTGAGTGGCTCAACCCGGAGCAGCTTGAAGCACGCTTCGCACCCTGGCTGAACAGCGGCAAGGAACTGGTAAGTTATTGCGGCTCCGGCGTGACCGCCTGCCACACCATCCTCGCCGCTGTAGAAGCGGGTTTGCCAGAACCCAGACTTTATGCCGGATCCTGGAGCGAGTGGATCACCGACCCACAGCGACCTATCGCTCGCGATTGATGATGTACTGCGCCTTAATCAATCTCTGGCGCTTCGCTGGCTCGGCGAAGCGCTTCTATGTAGGGCCTTAGGGAATAACCAAGCGTCGACTCGAGATCATCCGCCCACTGACGCAGCGCCAGTTTCTGCAGAAACAGCTGACCGCTGGCCGGAATAAACAGCAGAATATTGCCCTCCTCTACCGGCACCTGCAGATAGTCACTGCCGAACAACTGTTCCAGCATACGCCCCGCGTAGGGGTTGCCGGTGTTGCCCAACTGCCACTGATTGATCACCAGCAGCCCGCCCGGGCGCAGCGCCTGGTGGCAACGCTGGAAGAATTCCGCCTGTAACTGCAGCCGGGAGATACCGCCTTCCATATACAAATCGACATACAGCAGATCACAACTGGCCGGCGACTCCTGGATGTACTGCTCCGCACAGCCAATCTTGATCTGCAGCCTCGGATCTTCACTCAACCCCAACCATTTACGCCCCGCATCCACCACCGCCGGACGCAACTCCACCGCCGTGACTTGCTCGGGTTGAAAATGCCGCAGCAAGCAATTGGCCAGGCTGCCACCACCCAGGCCCAATAAGGTCACCTGTTGCGGGCGATGTTGCCAATACAAGGCGAGCAACATGGCACGCGTGTAGTCGTACTCCAACCAGGCGGGATCTGCCTCGAAACAACAGCTCTGCTCGGTCTGCTCGCCAAAATACAAAAAGCGATAACCCTCAGACTCGGTCACACGAAGCACACCGTAGTCGTCACGTATGGCTTCGAGCAGGCTCTCTTCTTTACTCATTGAAAAAGGCCTCAAAGCGCTGAACAAACGCTTGAAAAAAGGGATGGGCTGTTTGAATGTCATGACTCAGAGTACCATTGCAGCACTTCAATACCCAATTCAAGAGCCCCCATGACCGCACCCTGGACCCCCGATAGCTGGCGCAGCAAACCCATCATTCAGCAGCCTACCTACCCGGATGCCGCTGAACTGGCTCAGGTAGAGAGCAAACTCGCCAGCTATCCGCCGCTGGTCTTTGCCGGGGAAGCGCGCGAACTACGCCGCCAGTTTGCCGAAGTTACCCAGGGCCGGGCATTCCTGTTGCAAGGTGGTGACTGCGCCGAAAGCTTTGCCGAGTTCTCCGCGCCGAAGATTCGCGACACCTTCAAGGTGCTGCTGCAGATGGCCGTGGTCATGACCTTTGCCGCCAGTTGCCCGGTAGTCAAAGTGGGGCGCATGGCCGGCCAGTTCGCCAAGCCGCGTTCCGCCGATGATGAAACCCAGGGCGAGCTGACCTTGCCCGCCTACCGCGGCGATATCGTCAACAGTATTGCCTTCGAGGCCGCCGGGCGTGCACCCGATCCACAGCGCCTGCTGATGGCCTACCACCAGGCCACAGCCACGCTTAACCTGCTGCGCGCCTTCGCTTCAGGCGGCTTCGCCAGCCTGGACAAGGTGCACCAGTGGAATCTGGACTTCATTGCCAACTCCGCGACCAGTCACCGCTTCGAGCACCTGGCCAGCCGCATCGACGAAAGCCTGGCCTTTATGCGCGCCTGCGGCGTGGACCTCGAGCACAGCGCGCAACTGCGTGAGACATCCTTCTTTACCGCCCATGAAGCGCTGTTGTTGAACTACGAACAAGCCTTCACCCGCCAGGACAGCCTCACCGGCGACTGGTATGACTGCTCCGCGCACATGCTCTGGATCGGCGACCGCACCCGCCAGCCCGGCGGTGCCCATGTGGAATTCATGCGCGGCATCAACAACCCCATCGGCGTCAAGACCGGCCCCAGCACCAACCCGGACGAGCTGCTGCGGCTGATCGACGTGCTGAATCCGGACAATGATCCCGGCCGGCTGAATCTGATCGTGCGCATGGGTGCCGACAAGGTTGAGGCGCATATGCCAAAGCTAGTACAAGCCATTGAGCGTGAAGGCAAGCAGGTGCTGTGGAGCTCCGACCCCATGCACGGCAACACCATCAAAGCCTCCAGCGGCTACAAGACCCGCGACTTCGCCAGCATCCTCCGGGAAGTCGAACAGTTTTTTGCCGTTCATAACGCAGAAGGTACCTGGGCAGGCGGCATTCATATCGAAATGACCGGCCAGAACGTGACCGAATGCATAGGCGGCGCGACCCCGGTGACCGAGGCCGGGCTTTCTGACCGTTATCACACCCATTGTGATCCGAGGCTGAATGCGGATCAGTCGCTGGAGTTGGCGTTTATGATTGCTGAGACGTTGAAGAAGGCGCGGCGGTAAAGGGGGCCGCTAGACGTCAAAGTCAAAATGGATTCCCGCGTACGCGGGAATGACGAGGCTATCGGAACGCACGATGCCCTACTGCACACCACTCTCCCCTAAGACGTCATCCTCGCGAGCGCGGGGATTCATTTTGGGGTTTCGGCAAGGCCAGTCCGTGCATCCTGCTAACAACCCAACGTCAAAATGGATTCCCGCGTGCGCGCACTGCTGTCCGGAATAAATTTTGGGGGCTTAACTGGAAGGGTTGCAGC
>CAXBEU010000038.1:0-27187 GCA_963974865.1 uncultured Pseudomonadaceae bacterium
TCCACCTTCTTTCAGGTGGACGGGTTTGCCGGCTTCGCCGGGCAAACAAAAAAGGAGCCCGAAGGCTCCTTTTTCTTTGACTACCCGAAGGTGGTCAGATCAACGCACGCCAGAGGCCCGCAGGGCTGCCGGAGTGAACTGATTGTAGCTCGGGTTGTAGTCGAACTGCGGAGCAGACTGCTCTTCAGTGTACATACCCAGAGCGATGTAACGACCTGCCAGCAGGTCATACAGGGTTTCGATGGTGTAACCAGGCAGCTTCGCCTCGTAGTTGAATGCCAGGTGGCCTTCACCTACGCGCCACAGAGTGCCACGACCGTCGTAGTGATCAGCCAGAGTGATCATCCAGGTGTCTTCATCCACGAAGAAATTACGCTGGGCGTAAATGTGGCGCTGACCGTCCTTGACGTTACCCTGCACTTCCCACACGCGATGCAGCTCGAAACGGGTGTGCTCAGGATTGATGTGACCTGCCTGGAGCACGTCATCATATTTGACTTCACGATCAGCCATTTTGTAGCTGTTGTACGGGATGTAAACTTCCTTCTTGCCAACCAGCTCCCAGTTGTAACGATCAGGTGCGCCGTTATACATGGAGAAGTTGTCAGAAGTACGCATACCGTCCGAAGCAGTACCTGGACCGTCATACGCTACCTGAGGTGCGCGACGTACGCGACGCTGGCCAGCGTTGTAAACCCACGCCATGCGTGGCTCTTTCAACTGATCCAGGGAGTCGTGTACCAGCAGCACGTTACCGGCCAAACGCGAAGGCGCATTCACACGCTGCTTGAAGTACAGCAGGGTGTTCGGGACGGTGGACTCGTCCACATCGGACATCTGAGCCGGATAACCTACTTCCTCTTCCATCTTGATGAGGGTGTAAGAACCGTTAGCCTGCGGCATGGCCTGCATGTACCAGCGCTTTACGTTCAGGCGGTGGCGGGTGTTGTGGTTCCACACCACTTCAGCGCCAGACTTGGGAATCGGGAAAGCGAAGGTGCCGTGGGAGAAACCCTCGATACCGTCACCGCCGTTTACCAGCTTGGCCTGGCCTGCAGTTTGCTTGACTTGATCATACACCGACTGCGGATAAGCTGCGGTACGGTGGCTCTTGTAAATCGGCATCTGGAAGGTTTCTGGATAGCGCTCGAACAGTGCTACCTGGCCTGGGGTCAGGTGATCGCGATGTTCCTGATAGTTCTGGGCAGTGATCACAAACTCGGGCTGTTCATCGGCGAAGGGGTTGGATTGGAAACCATTACCCAGATCCTCACCTGCACCACTGTCCAGACCGCCAGTCCACTCGGGAATGGTACCCGCGGCGTTGCCGGCTTTCTCTGCACCAATCGGCGTCAGGGTATCACCCAGGCTGTTAATTTCTTCTTGCGTCAGGCTTTGTGCCATGACGCTGGATGCCATAAGGCTTAACGCCAGACCACCAGCACCCAGCCATGTTTTTTGCATACGGATCATTATTTTTATCTCCAGTTGCCTGTATTAGAAGCTTACGCCGAAGCTGACAGCGGCAAAGTCGCGATCAACCATGGTGTTGTACTTGCCATCAAAGAAGTTGGTGTAGCTCAGGCTTGCGTTGTACTTGTTGCCGTAATCAGCATTCACACCCAGGCTCACGGACTTGGCTTTCTCGTTGAAGTTGGGGCTGTAACCCTCAACGTCGTGGGAGAAGGCTACGTTCGGGCTCAGGTTGATACCGGCGATAACGTTGCTGTAATCCAAGGAAGCGCGAAGACGGTAGCCCCAGGAGAAGTCAGTGAAGTAACCGTCGTTTTCACACCAGCTAGCTGCTTTCGGCGAGCGGGCAGCAGCGGCTGTACCTTCGTTGGAAGAACAAGTGCCGTCAGCAAAGGGGCTTTGACCAAACAGCGAGTCACGACCGAACTTGGTAGTGCCATCGCTGGAACCCAAGCCGCTGATGTAGTTGGCACCCACTTCACCGATCAGTGCCAAGCGGCTTGCGCCCGCAACGCGATCAATGAAATGGACTGCACTCATGGAAGCCTGCCAGAATTCCTTACGCTCGTAGCCATCGATCTCGGTGCCAGGAGCTGCTGTCTCAAAGCCACGGTGGGTGTTATCGCCAGGAGCGATAGCTTCGGCCAGTGCCATACGGCTCATGTCGCCAGAGTTGATCTGCAGAGGCATGTTGGGGCGGTAGCTGATCTCACCGGCTACTGACGCGCCGCCCACATCTTTCTGGAAGCTCACGCCATACAGACGGATGTCTTCAGGATATTCGAAGAAGTAACCTGCAGCACCGCCAGTAGCGCCATCAATACCGTCTACGCCCGGCTGACCCGCAGCAACCAACCCGCCCTTGACGCTTGAATAGATCGGCGCACGGCTGTGGTAGTTCATCGCATAGAAACCAAACTCGGTATCACCCAACTGGGGGGCGAAGTAACGGAACGCGACACCGAACTGACCGCTGTCGCTCGCGTCCCGATCTTTGTCACTGCGCACGATGTAGGCAGGAGTGCCTGGGACTGGACCAGCGCCAGGGCTACCCTGTGGGTAATCAGGGCCGAAAAAGACCAGACGGTCATTACAGCCTTTGGCAACGGTATCAGCACCGAAGAAGGTACCGCAGTTATCTACTACAGTCGGCGCCCACTTGAGCTGGTAAAAGGCTTCCATGCTCAGGTTTGAAGTCAGACCCTGGGAGAAATACAGCATTTCTACCGGCAGCAGACCTTCTTTCACTTCTGCGCCTGGACGACGGAATGCAGAGACGTCAACCGGGTTGATGGAGTTGATACCGTTCTGAATGAACAGACCCTCGCCCCAGCTTACTACCTGGCGGCCCAAACGAACGTTGCCGGGGTTATTGCCGATGGTGTAGTTGTGATAAACGAAAGCATCCAGCAATTGCACGCCGGAACCCTTCTGCAACGGATCACGGCCTGAGTCGCTGATGTCGTAGAAACGCTGGCTGCCGTCTTTGGTCTCGAAATCGTACCAATAGTTACCGCGCAGGAAGGCACCCGAGTCACCATAGCGCAGCTCTACGTCGTGCGAGCCCTTGAAAATCTTGGAGAAAATATCACCGCTTTTGTAGTTCAGACGACCGTCATCCGACGTCCGTGCAGCTGCCTGCCCACCGCTATCAATGTGGATGAAACGACTGTCAGGGCTGGCGGTCGACATGCTTGCGCCGATCGACATCTGTGAGTCGATCTGACCACTAACAGGACCAATGTTGAAATTAGCTGCGTTTGCAGAACCTGTGAAACTGGCCAGGCCGATAGCCAGAGGCAAGGCCGCGAGCGACCAAGCATGCATTTTTTTTGTCATTGTGCTGCTCCGTTTGGGTGACGTGAACCTGTGTATCAGTAGACACGTTCAGGACAGCAGCAGTCTGGCACGCACTCCGCAGTAAAGACTTGCCCCAGAAGGCCAAATTAATTAACTTAGACGGCCATTCAGGAGGTGAATTGGCATTATGGTTTGCAATATTGAGAGCCAACCAAACTCTATTGGACACCTTCTGTTACAGCCTGCTGGAATTTTAGCAGCAAATACAGGCGCTACAACGGCACTCGTGACTGATCAGTCGGTCAAAATAATGTAATACAGAGGGATATTGCTGAGTTATGCCGCTGTATTTCAACCTCTTCACCCATTTGGGTTAGGAATGATTTTGCCATTGCACGCTGTTGCGCAACGTATCGCAGTGCGAAACTGCATTTCATCCATTAGCTCTCCCGGAATGGGTCGATTGCTCTGACAAAAGGTATTCGATGAAGATTGAAGAATTCAAATCAACGAACGGAATGCGCGTAGGCGAACGTGTTTTCTGGATACCTGTTATTGACCAGGCATTGAAGCAGTATGAGCGAGCTTTGGCCCATTCCAACCTGATGCAGAACCTGTTGACCGGCAACGCTCAGGGTAGCGGCTTTATCGATCAGGCCTCCTGTTCGCTGATATGGGAGGAGGCTACGCGCCTGTCGGATGATTCGCTTTTTGGCCTGCGTCTGCCGCGGCTGTTCTGCCCTACTCCTTTCAACGCCATTGCCCTTGCGGCCCAGGCCTGCCCTAATCTTGGTGCGGCCATCAATAATCTGACTCGCTTTTTCCCGATTGTCAGTACTCAGGTAAAACTGGAAATTCGTGCTTTTGACGACGTGGTGCATATTATTCTTCAACCTCAAGGGGCGCCTCATACGCAGCATCTGGAAGCGCTGACAGGATACATGTGCAAACAGCTCAATCAACTGGATCTGGATGATGAGGGCCTGCTCAAGAGTGTCACCTTGGGCCGGCGGATTGAAGACGCGAAGCAGTGCGCACGCATTCTGGACGTTATCGAGGTTGAGGAAGGTGAGCATTACAGCTTGCAGCTCAAACGCAGCTTGATGGATAAGCCGTTGGCGACTGCCGATGCGTTTTTGCTGCCCCGCTTCACCGAAGCCATGCAGGATTTGCTGGCCAATATGCCAAGCAATGATCTGGTTGAGCAGGTTAAACGGCGAATTCACGTGATGCTCGGTTCTGGCGACATGTCTGAAGAACGGGTGGCGGTGCCGATGAATATCAGCCCCCGGCATTTGCGCCGCAAGTTGAGCCAGGAAGGTACGTCCTATGAGCAATTGGTGGATGAAGTGCGCCGTGAATCTGCAATCCGCATGATCAGCGAGGGGCAGCTATCTTTGACCAGCATTGCGTATGAGCTGGGCTTTCTGGACCCCAGTAGCTTTACTCGAGCGTTCCGCCGCTGGACGGATATGAGCCCGACGGCTTTCAAACGACAGCTGGCAAGTTCTTGAATTAGGGCTGCGACCTTACTGAAAGTCAGAATGGATTCCCGCCTGCGCGGGAATGACGAGGTGTGGGGCGGGAGTGACGCGGCGCGGGGGCTGGAGTGACGACGTGTGGGGGAAGCCAGTGTAATGGGCCATACCTTCACCCCAGCCTCAACACCGTCATCCTCGCGAACGCGGGGATCCGTTTTCAGGGTAAGGGCCTGGAGCTAGCAGCCAGCCCCCGAAAGTCAAAATGGATTCCCGCTTTCGCGGGAATGACGATGTGTGGGGGAAGCCAGTGCAATGGCCCATACCTTCACCCCAGCCTCAACATCGTCATCCTCGCGAACGCGGGGATCCATTTTCGAGGTAAAGGCCCGGACCTAGCGGTCAGCCCCCTCAAAGTCAAAAAGGATTTCAGCACTCTCCGCGTCATTCCCGTACCCAACGCCCCTTTACCTACCTGCCCCGTCATTCCCGCGCAGGCGGGAATCCATTCCGACCTTCAGCGGGCCCGAACCTGGCAGGACATTCGCTTCGCGATTACTCCGGCTTAACAAACAGCAGCGTCATCCGATCACTCTCGCCGATTCCCATATAGCGAGCCCGGTCTTCCGTGCCGCCGCGCAAGGTCGGCGGCAAGCTCCACACACCGTGCGGGTGGGCCGCCAGATCTTGCGGGTTCTGGTTGATGGGGCTGCGCGAGACCAGTTCAAACCCAGCCTCCTCGGCCAGATCCACCACCAGTTGTTCATCCACATAACCGGTTTTGACCATATCTTCCAGTGAACTGCCTGGGCGCGCGCGGTGCTCTACCAGGCCCATCATGCCGCCAGGCTTGAGCACGTCGTGCATCTTCTGAAACACTACCTTTGTATCGTCCATGCCCGATGCCAACCAGTTATGCACGTTACGGAACGTCAAGACCCGGTCAGCACTGTTGGGCTCGGCGATCTGCAGCTCGGGGTCGTAGTTGAGCGTGGCCAGCTCGACGCGGTCATAGACATTCGCGCGGCTCTGGAGCTTGCGCTCATACTCGCTGCGCGACTTGGCGAAATATTCTGGGCCGCCTTCGGGATCGAAATGCGCGGCAATCAATTTGCCATCCTCACGCAGCAGGGGCGCGAGAATCTCTGTATACCAACCGCCGCCGGGCCAGATTTCGACTACGGTGTGCTCGGGCTTGAGGGCAAAAAAGCTCAGGGTTTGCGCCGGGTTACGATGGGCATCGCGCATGATGTTGGAAATCGACCGTGAGGTACTGGCCACCGCCTGGCGTATGACCTCGATCTCCTCATACTGCAGTACCGGAGGCGCGGTGTCCGAGTTGGGTGCCACTTGTGCCTGGGCCCCGGTCACTACAGCCACACAGGTGATGCCTAGCATTAATCGCCTCAACAAAAACCGCATTCTCTCTCCTTAACTCAATAATGTTGAATTTCTACTATTACCCTAACAGTTGGATACACAAGGGTCATGTTCTTGATGGGTTTTTTCTTGCCGAGCTGTAACAATCAGCTCCAGCCTGACTCCAATCAGCAAACCGCCAGAGGACACCCACCGTGCGCGATACCTTACCCCTGCTGGACAATCTGTCCTTCCCTGCCATCGCCCGCAAAGGACTGGATACGCTACAGGTCAATCTCACCTACACCTGTAACCAGCGGTGCCTGCACTGCCATGTCAATGCGGGGCCAACCCGCACGGAAGCAATGAGCGATGCGGTCCTGGGTAACCTGTATGACGTGATTGATGCCCATTCGGCTCAAATGCTTGACCTGACCGGGGGCGCGCCGGAGATGCATCCGCGTTTCCGTGACATTGTGCAGCACGCCCGCGAGCAGGGGTTGCAGGTGATCGACCGCTGCAATCTGACCATCCTCAGCGAGCCCGGTTACGAGGGGCTGGCCGAGTTTCTTGCCGAGCATCAGGTGCGGGTGTCCGCCTCCCTGCCCTGCTATTCACGAGACAATGTCGACAAGCAACGCGGCGATGGCGTTTTTGTGCGCAGCATCGAAGGCCTGCAAATGCTCAACAGGCTTGGTTACGGCCAGCCCGGCAGCGACCTGGAACTGAACCTGGTCTTCAACCCCCAGGGCCCTACCCTGCCGCCGCCTCAGGCTGCATTGCAGGCTGATTACAAAGCTCATCTGGCGGAAGACTTCGGCATCGTCTTCAATCAATTGCACACCATTACCAATCAGCCGATTGCGCGCTTTGGCAGTACTCTGGTCAGCAAGGGTCAGTTCAATGATTACATGCGATTGTTGCGGGACAATTTCAGCGAAGGAAACATGGCCGATCTGATGTGCAGGAGCACGGTGAGTGTGGACTGGCAGGGGTATCTGTATGACTGCGACTTCAATCAGATGCTTGATTTGCCGATGAGCATAGTGGCCAGGGATCGTAGCCATTTGCGCGATCTGCTCGGCAGCGATATGCGCAATAACCCGATTGTGACCCGTGACCATTGTTTCGCCTGCACCGCCGGACAGGGTTCGAGCTGTGGTGGTGCTTTGGGGTAAGCCCTGTTCGCGGTCAGGCGACCGCTCCTACCAGGGTCGGCGCCAGTACAAGGCTTTTTGGTAGGAGCGACGGCCCCGTCGCGAAAGGGTTTACAGCCATTTTGACTAAGAGATAAGTATGCAAGTGACCAGTTGGATGGGCGTTTTCTTCTGGGGATTTCTGGTGCTGTATGGCGTGCTGATGTATTGCCTGTCGCCGCGCGCGGTAACGCTGGGCGGTTTCTTCCATGGTGAAGATAGCCAAGGCCGCAAGGCGTCGCCATTCCTGCTCACCGCCAGCATCTTCATCAGCTGGATCTTTGCCAAATCGGTAACCAACGCAGCCAACCTGGGCGCCGAATACGGCCTGGTTGGCGGCCTGGCTTATGCCACTTACTGGTTGTCCATCCCGCTCTGCGGTTTTGTGATCTATCGTCTGCGCCGGCGCTTCGGCGCAACCGGAATGGTCAGTTTTCTCACCTCGCATTATGGCCGCGCAGCAGCGCTGGCTTTCTCGGCTGCCATTCTGATCCGCCTGTTCAACGAGGTATGGAGCAACACGGCGGTGGTTGGCGGCTATTACGGCGACACCGGCACGCCTGCCTTTATCGGCTCGGCCCTGCTGTTTACCGCCGTCACCCTTGCCTACAGCCTGCGCGGCGGCCTGCGCAGTTCGATCCTGACGGACGCAGCCCAGGCAGCGATATTCATCATCGCCCTGGTCTGGGTGCTGGGTCTGGTGCTGCCGCAACACTCGCCCGCCGAGCTGATGAGCACCAGCAACTGGGCGATGAACGCCGGGGTGGACCTGTTGCTGGTCGCGGCGTTGCAAATGGTCAGTTATCCCTTCCATGATCCGGTGCTGACCGACCGCGGCTTTATCACCGAGGAGCGCAGTATGGTGAAGGCTTTCAGCCTTGCCGGCGCCCTGGGCTTTGTCGCGATACTGGCGTTCAGCCTGATTGGTGTGCATGCGGACCTGGTCGGCGTGGGCCTGTCCGGCAACGTACCGGCGGCACTGGCCAAAACGCTGGGCATCGGTGCTTTGCTGGTGATGACGGTGGTGATGATTTCTGCTGCGGGCTCGACCCTGGATTCGACCTTTTCCAGCCTGGCAAAACTGGTCGGCCGCGAACTACCCGCCATGGCTGGCAAGGATTTGGGCAAGAAGGCTATCGGCATCGGCATGGCCGCCATGGTGATCTTCGCCTTGTTCGGCAATCTGCCTATGTTGACAGGAACCGACATCCTCAAGGCCACGACCATCAGTGGCACCATGGTCATTGGCATAGCCCCGGTGTTTCTACTGCACGGGCTGGTCACCCCGACCCGGCTGGGCTTTCATCTGAGCTTCTGGACTGGGCTGGTGTTGGGCATAGCCCTGACCCTTGGCTGGATACCCGCCAGTTGGGCCATCGGCGATGGGAAACATGCCTTGCTGCTGGGCACCAACCTCTATGGCTTGATGCTATGCACTGCGGGTTATGTGCTGGCCGGCTGGTTTAAAATGAGCGCAGCCCATGCAAGCCGGCCGTAGCTGTCCACTGGATTACCACTTGCCCGCAGACAGCTTTGCCGGCGAGCCACTGTTCGACTGCCAAACGCTCTATGTAGTCGGCGGCCTGTACGGCAACCGACAGGCACTGGCTGCATTGGAAAAGCGCCTGATCGCCGAGCCCGAAGCACGCGCTGTGTTCAATGGCGACCTGCACTGGTTTGACCGCGACCCCGCAGTGTTTGCTGATATAGAAGCGCGGGTGAAGGCGCATCATCTGCTGCGCGGCAATGTTGAGACTGAACTGGGGCGCGAAGGTAACAATGAAGCTGGTTGCGGCTGTGCCTACCCGGACAGCGTGGACGATCATACTGTCAGCCTCTCCAATCAGATACATGCCCAGCTATGCACGACCGTTGCTCAGTTGCCCGGCATGGCGGCGAAGTTAGCTGCGCGTCCGGCCACCGCATTGGTCAGTGTCGCCGGGCAACGCATTGCGATCACCCATGGCGACGAAAGCTCACTTGCTGGTTGGCAATGCGCGCGTGATCAGTTGGCAATCACCGAGCGCCAGCAGGCACTACAAGAGTGGATGGCTGCGCAGCAACTCAAGGTATTGGCGACCAGCCACACGTGCAGCGCGGCGGCCCTGTGCCAGGCAGGCCATGCGGTGATCAATAACGGCGCAGCCGGCATGCCGAATTTCAACAACGGCTGCTATGGATTGGTGACGCGAATCGCCACCCGTGCTCATCCTTCGGCCTTATACCGCGCTCACCTGCAGGGGCTGGTCATTGAAGCTGTGCCGCTTAATTACAACCACGACCAGTTTATCAACGAATTTGATCGGCAATGGCCGGCAGGCAGCGCGGCGGCGGAATCCTATCGCGCGCGAATACTGCGCGGCACGTTAGACGCGCCACAGTCTGCGCTATTGGGCGGGTTCGATCTGGGCCAGACGCTCTGCGCCATGGGCGCTATTGATTAGGGTTTTCAGCGCCGGGTGCCTGGCGCAACACATCATGGTAGATCTGCTCGGCGGCCTGTTTAAGAGCCTGAGCCTGTTCCAGAGTCAGGCTGGTCATGCAGAACAGTTTGAGCGGGATCTCACTGGCCTGTTCGCGCAGGGAGCGTCCAACCGGCGTTAGCCCGATCAACCACTGGCGCTCGTCGTCGATGCCTTTGCAGCGCAGGATCAATTCCTTCTGCTCAAGGCGCTTGAGGATAGGGGTCAGCGTGCCGGAGTCCAGCCGGGTATCTTCGACCAGCTGTTTGATCGGCACCTTGCCTGCCGCTGCATCGTGCTCCCAGAGCGCCAGCATCACCAGATACTGTGGGTAGGTCAGCCCTAAAGGTTCAAGCAGAGGACGGTAAGCGCGGACCATCGCGTTGCTGGCACTGTAAAGTGAGTGGCACAGCTGATTACGCAGCAAAAGAGCGGTACAGGGTTCAGTCACGGTGGTCATCGGCAGCTCGACAGGAGGATGAAGTCGGCAATTATTTTGCGCGCAAGGTATTGACCGGTCAAGCCTGTCCACCTACTATTTTGCGCACAAGATAATCATTTAATTATCTCTGCAACTATTGCTAAAGGAATGCATACCATGAAGACCGTTCTGATTGTGATCATCGCCCTGTTGCTCGCTGGCTTTGCTTTTATCTATTGGCAAAACAGCAGGGTGCCAGAGCTAGGGCATCAAGCAGGCCAATTGAAGCCCCTGAGCGACAACCCCAATGGGGTCTCGACCCAGTCGACAGATCCAGCCAAGTCGGTTGTGCCCCTGCCCTTCAAGGAGGATCAGGCCAGCACCATGCGCGCCATCAGGGAAGCCGTGGCCGCTTACGGTGGCGCCGAGATAATGCGCGAGGAAGCAGATTATCTGCGAGTGGTATTCGTCACAGAGAAGATGCGTTTTCGCGACGATGCCGAGTTCTACCTGGATGCAGAGACCAGGCAGGTACATTTTCGCTCCGCCAGCCGTGCGGGCAAGTCTGACATGGGCCTGAATGGCAAGCGCTATGAACGCCTGACCGAGTTGTATAACCGCTAAGCCTGTTGTTAGCCCTTTTTGTAGCCTGGAGTATCCAGCACCATGAAAGCCGGAAAAATCGTCGTTGTTCTGCTGATCGCTGCGCTGATAGCCGGCTTTTTTGTGTTCCACCTGAACCAGTACCTCAGCCTGGAATGGCTGAAGAGCCAGCAGGAAAGCCTCAATGCTCAAGTAGCGGCCAAGCCGATGCTCGCAGCGGCGATTTTCTTCGGCGTTTATGTGCTGGTAACTGCCCTCTCCTTGCCAGGCGCAGCTCTGATGACGCTGGCCGGTGGAGCCTTGTTCGGGCTTGGCTGGGGGCTGTTGCTGGTGTCCTTTGCTTCTGTACTGGGCGCCACTCTGGCCATGATCATCAGCCGCTTTTTGCTGCAAGGCTGGGTACAGAAGCGTTTCGGCAAACGGCTCGAGGCAATCAATCAGGGTGTGGACAACGAAGGCGCTTTCTATCTGTTCACCCTGCGGTTAGTGCCGGTCTTCCCATTCTTTGTCATCAACCTGGCGATGGGGTTGACCCGCATCAAGGTAACCACCTTCTGGTGGGTCAGCCAGTTGGGGATGCTGCCTGGCACCTTCGTCTATGTGAATGCCGGGCGTGAATTGGGTCAGCTGGAATCGCTCGGTGGTATCCTGTCTCCAGGCCTGATTGGCGCCTTTGTACTGCTCGGCGTATTCCCGCTGATCGCCCGCAAGATTCTCGATCTGGTCAAGGCGCGCAGGGTATACAAGGGCTGGAACAAACCGGAGAGCTTCGACCGTAATCTGGTGGTGATTGGTGCCGGCAGTGGCGGGCTGGTCAGCGCGTATATTGCGGCGGCGGTCAAAGCCAATGTCACCCTGATTGAAAAGCACGCCATGGGCGGCGATTGCCTGAATACCGGGTGCGTGCCGTCCAAGGCGCTGATCCGCTCGGCCAAGCTCGCCGCGGAGATCAACAAGGCGCACGAGCTGGGCTATAACCAAGCCAGCGCCAATGTGAATTTTGCCCGAGTAATGGATCGTATCCAGCGGGTAATCAGCGATATCGAACCGCATGACTCGGTAGAGCGTTACACCGAGCTGGGCGTGGAAGTCATTCAGGGCGAGGCGCGTATCACCAGCCCTTGGCAGATCGAAGTCAACGGCCGCGCCTTGACCACGCGCAATATCATTATCGCCGCCGGCGCTAAACCCTTGATGCCGGACATCCCCGGACTGGACCAGGTGACCGCCTATAACTCCGATACCCTCTGGGGTCTGCGCGAGCAGCCCAAGCGCTTGCTGGTGCTCGGTGGCGGCCCGATTGGCTGTGAACTGACCCAGGCGTTTCAGCGCCTGGGCAGCCAGGTCATTCAGGTGGAGATGGGCTCGCGGCTATTGCCACGCGAAGACGCCGACGCCGCTGAGATCGTTATGCAGCACCTGCGTGATGAAGGTGTGGATCTGCGCCTGCGCCATCAGGCCGAGCGTTTCGAACTGCTGGAAGACGGGCAACAACAGCTGATCGCCAAACAACTGGATGACGGTGAGTATGCGGTGATCCCCTTTGATGCGGTGCTGGTCGCGGTGGGCCGCAAGGCCAATACCAGCGGCTACGGCGCCGAGGAACTGGAGCTCGTGTTGCGCGATAACGGCACCTTGCAGACCAACGAATACTTGGCCACGCGTTTCCCGAACATCTACGCCGTAGGCGATGTGACCGGCCCTTATCAGTTCACCCATGTATCCGCGCACCAGGCATGGTATGCGGCGGTGAATGCGCTGTTTGGCACCTTCAAACGTTTCAAGGTCGATTACCGGGTGATCCCGCGCGTAACCTTTACTGATCCTGAAGTGGCCAGCGTTGGCTTGACCGAGACCGAAGCCCGTACCCAGGAAATCGATTACGAAGTCACCCGCTACAACATTGATGACCTCGATCGTGCGATTGCCGACCAGGCTGCCGTGGGCTTCGTAAAGGTGCTTACCGTGCCCGGCAAGGACCGAATTCTGGGCGTGACTATCGTCGGTCAGCATGCCGGTGAGCTGCTTGCCGAGTACGTATTGGCGATGAAGCACAACCTGGGGCTGAACAAGATTCTGGGCACCATTCACAGCTACCCAACCATGGCCGAGGCAAACAAATATGCCGCCGGCGAGTGGAAGCGCGCGCATGCACCAGCGGGTGTGTTGCGCTGGGTTGAGCGCTTGCACCGTTGGCGATTGGGCCGCTAGCGATGCGGCTTTCGGTCGTTATACCGGTACTGAACGAGGCAGCAGGGATACAAGATGCCCTGCTGGCACTGCAGGCCGTGCGTGACGGAGTTGAACTGATTGTGGTGGATGGTGGTAGCACTGACGGCACTCGTGAGCTGGCTGCGCCGTTGGCGGACAAGGTGTTGACCTCGGCCCCAGGGCGAGCGCGGCAGATGAATGCGGGTGCGGCAGTGGCGACCGGGGATGTGTTGGTTTTTTTGCATGCCGATACCCGGTTGCCTGAGGGGTTTGTGGGAATGGTAACGGCCGCTGTAGTTGGCCAAGCCCCTTTCGCGGCGAGGCCGCCGCTCCCACCAAACCCGAACACCCCAAACCCCAATTCACTCCTACCCGGTAGGAGCGGCGGCCCCGCCGCGAATGCACACCCCAACCACCCAATCCCCACCCAAACCGGTGGGAGCGGCGGCCCCGCCGCGAATGCACACCCCAAACACCCAACCCCAAACCAAACCGGTGGGAGCGGCGGCCTCGCCGCGAAAAAGTCCCACGCGTCCAACAACAACCCCGTCATTCCCGCGAACGCGGGAATCCATTTTGACCTTCCCCCTCATTGCAACTGGGGCCGCTTCGATGTGCGCCTGTCACCCTCCTCCCCAATGCTCAACCTGGTGGCCTGGATGATGAACCAGCGCTCGCGCCTGACTGGCATCTGCACCGGCGATCAGGCCCTGTTCGTGCGCCG
The DNA here is from genome assembly GCA_963974865.1 of uncultured Pseudomonadaceae bacterium. Classification (GTDB taxonomy): domain Bacteria; phylum Pseudomonadota; class Gammaproteobacteria; order Pseudomonadales; family Pseudomonadaceae; genus Halopseudomonas. The sequence goes on from CAXBEU010000038.1 coordinate 13,728, forward strand.
CGAGCTATTTGAACAACTGGGCGGTTACGCGGACATCCCGTTGATGGAAGATATAGATATCAGCCGCCGCCTAAGAAAAATCTCCCGCCCAGCCTGCCTGCGCCCCGCGCTGACCACCTCAAGCCGCAAATGGCAGAAACACGGTGTGCTGCATACTATCGGCCTGATGTGGTGGATACGCCTGCAATACTGGGCGGGCGTGCCGCCTGAGCGGCTGGTGCAGCAATACTACGGCGCGGCACCGGCGAGCAAAAATGCCGTCGCAAAGCCCAGCCCGAGGCGCCCGCAAACTTCCCGCCCGTTGCTGATCTTCGCCAAGGCACCCCTCCCCGGCACAGTCAAAACCCGGCTGATACCCGCCTTGGGCGCAGAGGGCGCCTGCCAGCTCTATCAGCAACTGCTGATGCATACACTCAATCAAACCCGCGACTGGCCCGGCCCACGCTATCTGTATTGCGCACCGGATATAACCCATCCGCTATTTGTTCGCCTGGCCACTGAACATCAGCTGGAATTGCGCCAGCAAAACGGCCAGGACCTTGGTACACGCATGCAACAGGCCTTGGCCGAACACCCTGGAGGTGGCCTGTTGATCGGCACCGACTGCCCGCTTATCAGTACCACCCTGTTGGCAGACGCCGATGAGGCATTAAACTCGCATGACACCGCCATTATCCCCAGTGAAGATGGCGGCTATGTCATGATCGGCCAGCGTCAGCCCGATCCGGCTGCATTCGTCGCTATGACCTGGAGCCACGCACAGGTGATGGAGGACACCCGCTCACGCCTTGCTGCCGCCGGCAAGACTCTGTGGACAGGCCCAATACTCTGGGATCTGGATGAACCTGAAGACCTGCCGCGTTTGACCAATATCAAACTGCCCTCCCTCTAACGTGGCTGTTTTCAACCCGCGAAAGGGCTGGAGACTTCTGCACCCGGTCACCGACCACTTATAGTCCCGTGCGGCCAACATCACAGTTGTTTATGCAGATCCATTCCATCTGTGGGACTTAGTTTCGCGCCTGTGCTGCTGACTATATGGTCACGTTTATCCAGCCACGCCGCTGCTTATCCATCCGCCTTCGCAAGGATTTACCCATGTTTGAACTCAGCCCGCGCGTCAAAGATCTGAAACAGCAGCTCGAAGCCTTTATGGATGAGCATATTTACCCCAACGAAGCCCTGTTTTATGAGCAGGTCAAACAGAACAAATGGGGCGCTCCACCGATTCAGGAAGAGCTCAAGGCCAAGGCCAGAAGCATGGGCCTGTGGAATCTGTTCCTGCCGCACAGTGAGCGCGGTGCTGGTCTGAATAACGAAGAGTACGGCCACCTGTGCGAGATCATGGGCCGCTCGTCCATCGCACCGGAAGTGTTCAATTGCAGCGCGCCGGACACCGGCAATATGGAAACCATCGAGCGTTACGGCAGCGAAGAACACAAGGAAACCTGGTTGAAGCCATTGCTGGCGGGTGAGATCCGCTCGTGCTTCTCCATGACCGAGCCGGATGTAGCCTCCTCCGATGCGACCAATATCCAGTGCGAGATTCGCCGTGAAGGTGATGAGTATGTGATCAACGGCACCAAGTGGTGGTCATCAGGAGCCATGGCTGACAGCTGCAAGATTGCCATCGTTATGGGCAAGACGGACGCTAACGCGCCTAAGCACCTGCAGCAGAGCATGATTCTGGTGCCGCTAAACACCCCTGGCGTGACCATCGTACGGGATCTGCACGTATTCGGTTATGACCATGCACCGCACGGCCATGCCGAGATCAAGTACGAGAACGTGCGGGTGCCGGTTTCCAATATCCTGCTGGGCGAAGGCCGTGGCTTTGAAATTGCCCAGGGCCGCCTTGGGCCAGGCCGGATTCACCACTGCATGCGCGCCATCGGCGTTGCAGAACGCGCCCTGGAAGCCATGTGCCGCCGTGCAGCCGAGCGGGTCGCCTTTGGCAAGCCGCTGTACAAGCACGGCAGCACCTCCGAAAACATCGCCAAGTCCCGTTGCGAAATCGACCAGGCGCGCTTGCTGACCATCATGGCCGCACGCAGCATGGACCAGTTCGGCAACAAGGTCGCGCGGCAGCAGATCGCGATGATCAAGGCTGTGGCGCCGACCATGCTCTGTAACGTGCTAGATCGCGCGATTCAGGTGCACGGCGCCGCTGGCGTGTGCCAGGACACCTTCCTCGCCTCCGCCTATGCAAAAGCCCGCACCCTGCGTTTGGCCGACGGCCCGGATGAAGTGCATCTGGGGACTATCGCCAAGCTTGAGATGAGTCGGTATTTGTAAGCTGGGGTTTGCGTATCCGGCGAGACCGCTTGAATTCCCGCGTGCGCGGGAATGACGGGTGGGGGCGCGGGAATGACGCTGGTTGAACACGCCAGTCCAGTCGCGCATACCCGATGCCGTCATCCCCGCGCAGGCGGGGCTCCAAGCGGGCTTGTATCTATCATCAGTAGCCAGACGAACACGAGACTATAAAAATGAGCACACTCTTTGATCTGACCGGCAAGGTCGCCATCATCACCGGCTCAACCAAGGGCATCGGCAAGGCTATTGCCGAGGAATACGCCAAGGCCGGGGCCAAGGTGGTTATCTCCAGCCGCAAGGCGGACGTTTGCGAGCAGGTCGCCAACGATTTGAAAGCTCAGGGTTTTGATGCCCTCCCCGTCGCCTGCCATGTCGGCGACAAGGCACAGCTGCAAAGCCTGGTCGACAAGACCCTGGAAGCCTACGGCAAGATCGACATCCTGGTCTGCAACGCCGCCACCAACCCGGTGTACGGCCCAACGCACAACGTCAGTGACGAAGCCTTCGACAAGATCATGGGCACCAATGTCAAAGGCACCTTCTGGCTGTGCAATATGGTCATCCCGGAGATGGTCAAGCAAGGTGGTGGCGCGATTGTATTGCTGTCGAGCATCGCCGGCTTGCGTGCCAGCGCCAATATCGGCGTTTACGGTATGTCCAAGGCGGCCGAAGCAGGCTTGGCGCGTAACCTGTCGCTGGAATGGGGCCCGAAGAATATTCGCGTTAACAGTATCGCTCCCGGGCTGATTCGTACTGATTTTGCCCAGGCATTGCTGGACGATCCCGACCGCCTGCGCAAAGTTGAAGAAAGACTGCCGCTGCGTCGCGTCGGAGAGCCGGCTGATATCGCCGGGGTAGCGCTGTTCCTGGCTTCGGCTGCCGGCGCTTACGTGACCGGGCAGACCATCGTCGCCGATGGCGGCGATACCATTGCCTGAGGGTAATGACGCTTGATTCACCCGCCTTCTATCGCGCCAGGCTCAGGTCTGGCGTGATAGGTTATGGGCCTGACAATTCCAATAGAACAGGACCTTCTAGATGAGCGAAGCGACCCTGATTGATGTGTTACCCGCACACCGTATCGACGAATCCCGCCTGCTGTCCTATCTGACCGGTCGCATTGACGGCGCTGAGCAGGGCATGCGCGTGCAGCAGTTTCAGGGCGGGCAGTCCAATCCGACCTATCTGCTGAGCCTTGGCGAGCAGCGCTATGTGCTGCGCAAGAAGCCACCCGGCAAACTGCTGCCTTCTGCACATATGGTCGAACGCGAATACCAGGTAATCAACGCCCTGGGCAGCACCGACGTGCCGGTACCTACCGCGCGCCTGCTGTGCGAGGACCCGGAGGTGATCGGCACGGCGTTTTACGTCATGGACTACGTCGAAGGCCGCGTGCACACCCAGCCACTGCTGGGCGATGTGGAGCAAAGTCAGCGCCTGCCGATCTACCGCTCGATGATCGAGACCATGGCGCAGTTGCATAACGTGGACTGGAAAGCCGTCGGCCTGGAAAGCTATGGCAAGGCCGAGGGCTACATTCCCCGCCAGATCAAACGCTGGAGTGGCCAGTTCGAAGCCAGCCGTACCGGCGATATGCCCGCAATGGATGCCTTGATGGCCTGGCTGCCCGAGCACATGCCCAAGGACGATCACACCACCATTGCCCATGGTGACTTCCGCATTGGCAACCTGATTCTGCATCCAACCGAACCCAGGGTGGTATCGATCCTGGACTGGGAACTGGCGACCTTGGGCCACCCGCTTTCTGATCTGGCCTACTGCTGCCTGCCTTACCATCTACCCTCAGGGGTGAATGGCGTTAAAGGCATGCTCGGGGCAGATCTCAAGGGCATGGGCCTGCCTGAGGAGCAACAGGTGCTCGACTGGTACTGCCAGTACAGCGGGCGTAGCGAGATTCCAGACTGGAATTTCTTCCTGGCCTTCTCGTTGTTCCGCCTGGCGGCAATTCTGCAGGGTGTTTATCACCGTGCGGTACAGGGTAATGCCAGTAATGCCGACGCGCTGGAGGTGGGCAAGCGCGCGGGGCTGCTGGCCGAGCGGGGTTGGGAGATCGCGCAGAGCAAATAGCCCTTCTACCTGAGGTGAGGCCCGACCTTCCGTGGTAGGAGCCGCGGCCTCGCGGCGAAGCGTAGTTTGTTTCGCGACGGGGCCGTCGCTCCTACCGGGGTGGAGTTATCGCCGGCCCTGCGCGGTAGGAGCCGCGGCCTCGCGGCGAAGATGTATCGCCATTCGATTCATTAGCAAACGGAGACTGCATGTCCAAACCAATCAAACGCGTCCTGCTGACCAACGACGACGGCTGGCGCGGCCCAGGCTTGAAAATCCTGGAAGAGATCGCCGAGCAGATCGCCGATGAGGTCTGGATCATTTCGCCGGATCTGGACCAGAGCGGCGTATCCATGTCCATCACCCTACATTCGCCTCTGCGCGTGCATCAGTTCGATGAGCGCCGGTTCAGCGTCAGTGGCACGCCCAGTGACTGCGTGCTGCTGGCCGTGGGCGAACTGATGCCAGTGCCGCCGGATCTGGTGCTCTCCGGCGTCAACGCCGGGGCGAACATCAGCGACTCCGTGGCCTATTCCGGCACCATCGGTGGGGCACTGACAGCCACGCTGATGGGCATTCCGTCGATCGCGCTGTCGCAGGCGTACCACAAGGGTAACGAGATTCATTGGGAGACCGCCGCGCACTTCGGGGCTGGCGTGGTCCGTCAACTACTCGAAAAAGGCTGGCCGGTTGATTGCGCGATGAACGTCAACTTTCCCGCCAGCCCGCCGGGCGATGTGACTGGTGTAGCTACCTGCCGTGCCCGAGGCGGCAGTATTGGCGGCATCAATATCGAAAGCCGCCGCGATACCCGCGACATTCCCTACTACTGGCTGGGTTTTCAACGGCAGACCGAGCGCATTATCGGGCTGGATACCGATGTCGGCGCGCTGCGTGCCGGGCGCATCAGCATTTCGCCGCTGCGATTCGAGCGCGATATTGCCAGTTGGCAGGTGGATAACCAGAAAATGTCCGAGCAGTTGGGCATCACCTACCAGAGTGACGATGAACTGGCGGGGGCCGGACAGGATCCGAGCATTGATCATTAAACTCAGCGGCAAGCTTCAAGCAAAATTATAGCCCGGCGTAGCCGCTCGACTAACTGAATTGATCTTAATCTTGCAGCTTGAAGCTTGCCGCTTGAAGCTCAAACCAAGGAGAACAGCATGCAACGATTTCTAGACAAGGTAGTACTCATCACCGGCGCGGGCAGCGGTATCGGCCGTGCCACCGCCAAACGCATGGGCGCCGAGGGCGCGCGGCTGATGCTGGTTGATCGCAATGAAGACGGTCTCAAGGGCACTGTTGATGAACTGCCCGCCGGAGCCGAAGTGCAGACCCGCACTGTGGATGTGGCTGACGAGGCTGCGGTCGAGCAGTGCGTTAACGAGACCGTCGCCCATTTCGGCCAACTGGATGTGCTGTGCAACAACGCCGGGATTGCCGGCGGTGATTACAACATCGCCACCGAGCAGAGCCTGGAGACCTGGCAGAAGATTATTGGGGTCAACTTGTATGGCGTGATGCTGTTTACCAAGTACGCTGCCCGTCAGATGCAGGCGCAGGGTAAGGGCGCCATCGTCAACACCGCCTCCGTGGCGGGTATCCGCTCCGGCGCGGGCGGCAACGCTTATAGCGCGTCCAAGGCCGGTGTGATCAACTTCACCATGACCTCGGCCTGTGACCTTGGTCAGTTCAATATTCGGGTGAATGCGGTGTGCCCGGGGCTGATCGAGACTGGGATGACCAAGCCAGTATTTGATTATGCCCGCTCCAACAACAAGGAGCAGAAGCTCGGCGCCCGTTGCGAGCTGCGTCGCTATGGCCGGCCTGACGAGATTGCCGGGGCGATTGCGTTTCTCGCCAGCGATGACGCCAGCTATGTGACTGGCCAGGCGCTGGCGGTGGATGGGGGCAATACGGCGTCGTTGAATTTGCCTGGGATGAAGGTCTGAGACCGTTGAAAATGGATCCCCGCGTTCGCGAGGATGACGGGGTCTGGGGTTTGGGATGACTTTCGGGGGCTGTGTTCAAGTCTGCTTGGATTCCCGCCTTCGCGGGAATGACGGGTTCTGGGGTTTGGGCCGACTTTCGGGGGCTGTGCTCGAGTCCGCTTGAATTCCCGCCTCCGCGGAAATGACGGTTCTGGGGCTTGGGTGACTTCCGTGCCGAGTACCAGGCCGTTGGGATCCAGCCTTTATAGGTATAGGAATGACGGAGCGCAAGACTCGTCATCCTCGCGAACGCGGGGATCCATTTTGTAACGGTGCAGCGTCAGCACCGAGCGTCCCCAGATACAGTCATTCCCGCGCAAGCGGGAATCCAAGCGGTGTTTCCGCAACCGACATAGCCCGCGGCACTCCCACCAATCAGCGTCATGAAATGGTTCCCCGACGTGAGTCCGCGCCCTCATCCGAGGTAAAATCAAGCCTATACCCAGTACCCGGAGCCCCTCGATGCCCCCTAGCGATGACCTGTTCGCGACCCATGACCCCGCCGCACCCGAACAAATAGCTGACGGCGCCTGGCTGCTGCGTGGGTTTGTCCTCGCCCAGGCAGATCAGTTGCTGGAGGCCATCAATCAGGTCGCTCAACAGGCGCCCTTCCGGCATCAGGTGACCCCCGGTGGCCATACCATGTCAGCGGCAATGAGCAGTTGTGGTGACTGGGGTTGGGTAACCGACCGGCTGGGTTATCGCTATAGCGTCACCGACCCACTGACGGGCCAGTCCTGGCCTGCAATGCCAGCCCTGCTGCGCGAGGTAGCAGTAAGGGCGGCCACTGCCGGTGGATACGACAACTTCGACCCCGACGCCTGCCTGATCAACCGCTACGAAACCGGCGCCCGCATGGGCCTGCATCAGGACAAGGATGAGGCGGATTTCAGCGCGCCTATTGTGTCGCTCTCATTGGGCGCACCGATCAGTTTCATGTTTGGTGGCGCCGCGCGCACAGACAAGGCCTCACGTTGGAAACTCGAACATGGCGATGCGGTGGTCTGGGGTGGGCCGAGCCGGCTGTTTTTTCACGGAGTTGCGCCACTGGGCAAGCGCGCCGAACATCCGAGGACCGGGCCGCTGCGCTATAACCTGACGTTCAGAAAGGTCACTTGATCAAACTGTGATCTGCGATCAACTCGGTAGCACTAGCCTGGTGTATCAATGGCCAAAAAAACAAAACCCGGGACATAAGCCCGGGTTTGTTTAAAGCGAGCGGCTGGTTGCTAGCCGCAGCGACTTACAGCACTTCGAACAGACCTGCAGCGCCCTGACCACCACCAATACACATGGTCACTACAACAAACTTCGCACCGCGACGCTTGCCTTCGATCAGCGCATGGCCGGTCAGACGTGAACCGGTCACACCATAAGGGTGGCCAATGGCGATGGAGCCGCCGTTGACGTTGAGGTTTTCCATCGGGATGCCCAGCTTGTCACGGCAGTAGACGACCTGGGAGGCGAAGGCTTCGTTCAGTTCCCACAGGCCGATATCGTCCATGGTCAGACCATTGCGCTTGAGCAGTTGCGGAATCGCGAAGACCGGGCCAATGCCCATCTCGTCTGGCTCGCAACCAGCCACGCTGAAGCCGCGGAAGATGCCCATGGGCTCAACGTTCTGCTGCTCGGCGATGGTGCTGTTCATGACCACACAGACGGAGGCGCCATCGGACAGCTGACTGGCGTTACCGGCGGTGATGAAGTGCTCAGGACCACGCACCGGCTGCAGACCCTGCAGGCCTTCCAGCGTAGTGCCAGGGCGGTTGCACTCGTCTTTGACCAGATTTACTTCCTTCTCGCTGATAGTGCCAGTTTCCTTGTCCTGGACCATCATCTTGACCAGGTAAGGCACGATCTCGTCATCGAACTTGCCGCTTTCCTGGCCGGCAGCAGTGCGCTGCTGGCTGATCAGCGCGTATTCATCCTGCGATGCGCGGCTGATGTTGTAGCGGGCGGCGACGATATCCGCTGTCTCGATCATGGACATGTACAGATCGGGCTTGTTTTCTTTGATCCACTGATTAACGCCGTGGAAGTTGTTCAGCTTGTCGTTCTGGCACAGGCTGATGGACTCGACGCCGCCAGCAACAATCGCCGGAATCTTTTCGCTGACCACACGCTGGGCGGCGATCGCGATGGACTGCAAACCGGAGCTGCAGAAACGGTTGATCGACATACCGGCGGTGGTCACCGGCAGGCCGCCGCGGATCGCAGCCAGACGCGCCATGTTCTTGCCCTGGGCGCCTTCGTGGAAGGTCGCGCCGAGGATCACGTCTTCAACCAGTGACGGATCGATACCGGCGCGCTTGACCGCATGCTCGATAACATAACCCGCCATATCGACACTGTGGGTGTTGTTCAGTGCGCCGCGATAGGATTTGCCCAGGGCGGTGCGGGCGGTGGAGACGATAACTGCGTCAGACATGATGTAGCTCCTCTTGAAAAGGGGCGCCAGGCGAACCCGGCGCGGAAGTCAGATGATATTAAAGCGGGTGGCCTTGTTTTTCGCCCCATCGCGCCAGCGTTTCTCGCGCCTCTCGATAGGGTTTCAGTCCCATCCACAGCAGAATGACAGAACCCAGGGTAATAACACTAGCGACCCAGAAGATCGAGTAGCGCACGGCCATGTCATCCATGAACACATAGTCGGTCATAAGGGCCACTGCGGTAGGCCCAATACCAAGCCCGATAAGGGTAATGGTGAACAGGTATATCGCAGAAGCCTGGCCCCGCATGGAGTTAGGCATCACTTCCTGAATCGCCGCAGGGGCTACACCGAAGGGCATCGCTACGGTGAACACATTAAAGAACATGAGGACCCAGAACGCCACGTTCAGATCAGCCAGCAGGAAGACCGCGTTGCAGGGCAGTGTGATCATGGCTGAGAGCAGGCCGACGCGCATATTGGAATCGGTGTAACCACGTCGAGCCAGGAAGTCGGCCAGGCGACCACCAAAGACGATACCCAGAGAGCCCGCAACCATGACCGTAGTACCGTAGTACACACCCACTTCACCGGGGGTCAAGCCATGGTTACGGATGAAAAAGGTCGGAATCCAGGCCGAGGCGCCATAAGAGGCGAACGACAGGCAAGCAAAACCAAAGTTATGACAGATGACCGTTTTGCGAATGCTCAGCAAGTAGGCGCCGACATCCTTCAGCGGAACGGCTACGCCGGCGCCCACGCCCTTGCGCACCGGTTCCTTGAGAGCAAATAGCACTAAACAGAACGCTATACCTGCCCCGCCGAGAATCAAGAAGATCAACTGCCACGGGCGTACCATGCCGACAATCGGCAGCAATACATCGCCTTGTGCGGAAGCAAAGGTAACGACCATGCCGCCGAGCAGGAACGCCAGACCGGCACCGAGGTAAATACCCATTGAATAGACGCTGATCGCCGTAGCGCGTTTATCCGGCGGAAAGCTGTCAGCCAACAGTGAGTATGCCGCAGGGGACAATGCGGCTTCGCCGGCACCAACACCAATACGGAACAGTACAAACTGCCAATACTGTTGCGCGAGACCACAGGCAGCGGTCATCAAACTCCAGAAGAAAACCCCTGCACCAATCAGACCCTTACGGCTTTTGCTATCCGCGATCCGGCCCATGGGTATACCGCAGATGACATAAAAAATGGCGAATGACAGGCCCATCAACAGGCTCATCTGGGTATCGGTAATATCCAGATCGCGACGAATGGGACCTACCAGCAAATTCAGTATCTGCCGATCAATAAAAGACAGTACGTAGCACAACAACAAGATCGACACAGTAACCCAGGCACGAGCCGTCGTTGGATACAAACTATTATTGTTAGACACAGATAGCTCCATTCAGACGAGAGACAGTTGGTGTCAAAAAAGGTTATCAGGTTCGCAGTGCGAAAGTCGATTCCGAAATTGATCAATTGATCAGTGGCATGCGTGTTCATCATTCGCAGCTATAACCAGGGAATAGGAAATGCTCCGTGGCTCTTAGCGGCGTCGGACGAATACTGTCGAAAGAGGCTGTATGGTGCGCCGGTAAGGGGCTAAGCTAGCGGGACTGCACACAGGATCGACGATGAATTCACCGCTGATATTGGCTGGAGCGGGCCATGCTCATCTGGTCACCTTGCGCCGCTGGATAGATAAGGGCTTCCGTCCGCCCCCCGGTACGCTACTGCTTAGCCCGACCCCTGCAGCCTGGTATTCCGGCATGATGCCTGGCTTACTGGCTGGTCGTTTCACCGCCGAGGACTGTTCTATCAAGCTGGCGCCGCTGTGCGAGGCCTGCGGTGTGGATTTGCGTCTCGGTCAAATTACCCAACTGAACGCTGACGAACGCCGCCTGCGGCTTGAGGATGGCAGCGAACTGCATTACGACCTTCTGTCGCTGAACACCGGCTCGGTGCCGCCTTTACCCCGAGTGGATGATCAGACTGTGAAGTTGATCCCGGCGAAACCTTTCCCCACACTGCATAGCGCTTGGCAGTCATGGCTTCAGCAGCCTGAGAACGCGCCTGGCTCCATTGCTGTACTGGGTGGGGGCGCCGCAGCGTTTGAGCTCGCATTGGCGCTGCGCGCCAGCCTGCCGGATGCCGAGCTGGCGTTGATCTGCTCCGCTGCGCTGCTGGCAGCCCATTCGCCAGCGCTGGCAAGACGAGCCCAGCGCCTGCTGGCGCAGCGGAACATACAACTGATCGAACAACAGTCGGTTACCCGTGTAGCGGCAGGGCACTTATACAATGGCGACCAGCCGCTGATGCGCTGCGAGGCGCTGGTAGCCGCGACTGGCGCAAGCGCCCCCGATTGGCTGCGCTCTAGTGGCTTGGTAGTGGATACGGGCGGATTCGCTCATATCGGTCCTGCTCTGGTCAGCACCAGCCACACGGATGTGTTTGCCACAGGCGACTGTGCAAGCCTGTCTGGCGCGATACGCTCAGGCGTTTACGCGGTGCGCCAGGGCTCAGTACTGGCAGATAATCTTGCAGCCAAGCTAAGCCAGGCATCCTTACAGGATTACCGGCCTCAGCAGCATGCGCTGGCGTTGCTGGCGACAGCTGACGGTGGTGCACTAATGAGCTACGGCCGCTGGGGCGCCTCAGGGCGCTTGTTTGGCTGGTGGAAGGATCGGCTGGATATCGGATTTATGCGCCGGCATCGGCTGTAATTTTCCGCGAACGCTTGAAGCAGGCCGCGCAAAGTTACCCGACCCAGACCACACCACCTGATAGATCTCTGTCTCGCCTCGTCTATCGACCTGAAAAGGGCACCTTTGGCGCTAGACCAAAGGCGAATTGGCGGGGCGCGCATTCAAAGTCCATAATCAGACTTTCAAGCATCAATGATCTCGCCGCGCCACCATGGACCCCGGTTCTTGGCTGAGCATCTTCGGCACATCATTGTCTTCGAACCATCAGGCTGGTGCAGCATGATGAACTGGCCAAGGAAAAGAGCCATGCCAAGCCATTCCAATAATAAAATGCTTTGCCTGATCGCCCAGTTGTTGATTGTCGCCGGTGCCGTCTTCTATCTGGGTTTGCACAGTCTCTGGTTCGCCGTGCCCCTGACTGCTCTGCCCTGGCTATTGGTATTGCGTTATGCAGGCCCGCCCACCGTGACAGACCATACCGACAGCCTGGCAGAGCTCGCGCGCAAACTGTCCCAGTCCACCTGCAGCAACGCCATTGCCGCCGCTGAAGTATCCTATTCGGTCGAGCAGTTGGCCGGGCGTATTTCCTCGCAGCTCGACGCCACTACCCAGGCAGCCAATAACGCCGGGGCCATCGCGCAGCAGGTTGAACAAGCCGCAGGCTTTGCGGCCAATGCTGACCAAGCCGCCGAAGCGGCTCTGGCCAGCAGCGCGTCAGGCAAACAGGCACTGGACCAGACCACGGCATTGATGCAGCAGTTGGCCAGCAAAGCTGACAACAGTCTGGCCATGCTCGCGCAGTTGAACGAGCGAGCGGCGAAGATTGTGCAGGTGACGCAGGTGATTGAAGGCATTGCCAGCCAGACCAATCTATTGGCATTGAACGCCGCTATTGAAGCGGCGCGCGCGGGCGAAATGGGCCGGGGCTTTGCGGTAGTGGCCGACGAGGTTCGCGCCTTAGCCAGCCGTACCAGCCAATCCACTTCCGAAGTATCTACCATCATCGACGAAATGCATCAGCAAGCCGGGCTGGTGACCAGCAGCATCAACGATCTGGCGGTGCAGATACAAGCGGGCGTCGAGCTGATCGAACAGGCTGACGAGCAGCTTGCAGGCATCAATGAACAGGGCGATGCGGTTAAACAGGCCACAGCACGGATCGCACGCAGCAGCGCAGCCAACCGCGATCAGCTCGACAGCCTTTCAGCTGCAGTTGAACAGGTGCGCTCCGACCTGGCCGGGAGTGATGAACAGACGCGCCTGCTTGGCAATGAAGCCAATCAGCTGGTGGAGATTGCCGAGCAGGTTAGCGAGATGCTCGCCGAAGTCGCGCTGGATCCTTACCATCAGCGCTGCTATGAAGCCGCCCAAGCGGCGGCAAAAGCCATAGAGGAGCGCTTCGAGGCGGACATCCAGAGCGGTGACCTCAGCCTGGATGGCCTGTTCAATACCACGCTCAAACCCATTGAGGGCACCCGGCCACAGCAGTACAGCAGCCAATTTGACCGCTATACCGACGAGGTACTGCCAGGCATTCAGGAGCCGTTGCTGAGGGACAACCCCGCGCTGGTCTATGCCATTGCCACCACCATCGCCGGCTACGTGCCCACCCACAACAGCGCCTTCTGCGCGCGGCCGAACGGCAATCTTCAGCACGACACCCAGTATTGCCGGACCAAACGCCTGTTTAATGATCGCACTGGTGCACGCTGCGGCAGCCATGAAAAAACGCTGTTATTGCAGACCTACAAGCGCGACACCGGCGAGATCATGCACGATTTGTCAGTACCCATTCGCGTGCGTGGGCGGCATTGGGGTGGGATACGGTTGGGGTACAAGCCGGAGGTGGTATGAGGTGGGCCGTGAAGTAGCTGAGATACCGCTTGGATTCCCGCCAGCCAGCACATCGGTCATCAGAGCATGCACGCACTAGCTGCTAAAACC
>CAXBEU010000039.1:0-24331 GCA_963974865.1 uncultured Pseudomonadaceae bacterium
GACTCCACCTTCTTTCAGGTGGACGGGTTTGCCGGCTTCGCCGGGCAAACAAAAAGGCCAGACCGGGCAACCGGTCTGGCCTTTTTCATGCGCGGGGCTAAGGCTACTTTTTCGCCCAGGGCGCGCGAAGAATTTCGATCAGCGTGCCATCGGCATCCTTTGCGTAGCCAACGGTCTCGCCTTCTCTGTCGCTGTCAGTAGCGGCGGCCGGCGCCTCTGTGACCTGCTCGCCCGCATCGCTGATAGCCTGCGCGAAGCCTTCTGGCGACATGCTGCGCAGTTCCATTTTCACCGGATTGTCGGTGTAGTTACGCGGGCTGCCGTTGGTCCAGTTCATCAGTACCAGTGCTGACCCGCCCTGGCCCTGAAGAATATACTCGTCATACTGGAACGGGATTGGCAGGAAGATCAGCTCGCGAAAGCCAAGCTCTTCTACGTAAAAGTCCCGCGCTGCCTGTAGGTCGCTGACGCCGATACCGAATGCTCCGAAGTAGGACTGCACTGCGTCGGCACTGCCGACAAACTCGATCAGGTTGTTGTCCAGATCACGAGCAAAGCCCACCGTGACGTTCAAGCCTGCTTGAAATGCAGGCGGCACCGTGACCCGGCCTCCGGCGGCGAGAATATCCAACGCGTACTGGTCAGGATCCTTTACGTAGAACACCAGCTTGCCGGGATTTTGCCGATAGTTGCGGCTGACGCCATCGGTAAAGCCCATCAGCACCACTTCGGAGCCGCGCCCATCGGCCGAACGCATAACCACTTCATCACGGTCTTCGCGGCTGCGGCGGGCTATTTCTTCCATTCCCAGTCCGTCACGGTAGAAGCCCACCGCTGCTTCCAGATCTTCCACACCGATACCAGCGGCGCCAAGGTAGCCGCGGATGCCTTGGCGGATTTCCAGCAGCGTGCCATCGGCGTCGCTGGCATAGGCCAGCAGTGCCTGGTTCAGATCCGCTTCTGATGAAGCTGCAGGCTCGCGGCTGACGTCGCCACCGGCGTCCTGGATGTCCGCCGTCATTGCCTGCGGGTAGGCGACGTCGAGTTGCAGCTTGACCGGGTTATCGGTGTAGTTGCGCACGCTGCCATTGGTCCAGTTCATCAGCACCACGGCCGAGCTGCCGGGTACCGGGGAGGTCAGTATATATTCGTCGTACTGCCCAGGGATCTGCAGAAACTGACTCTGTTCAAAGCCAAGTATGTCCACGTAGAAGTCCCGGGCGTTTTCAAGATCGCTGACGCCAATACCGAAGGCGCCGAAGAATGATTCTGTGGCCGCAGGCTCGCCGACGATCTCGATCAGGTTGTTGTCCAGGTCACGGCCAAAACCGACCACCACATTGCCAAACGCGGGCTGTGCTGCCGGCGGGACGGTGATGCGTCCGCCGGCGCTGGTAAAGTCAGCGGCGAAGGCGCTGGGGTCCCTGGCATAGAACACCAGCTTGCCGGGGTTCTGCTGAAAGTTGCGGCCGATGCCGTCGGTGAAGTCCATCAGTATGATCTTGGAGCCACGCGCGTCGGCCGATTCGAGTACCACCTCAATGCGATTGTCGCGGGTCAGTCGCGCGACTTCGCGCATGCCCATGCCATCGGTATACAGCGCCACGGCGGCATCCAGGTCACTGACGCCAATACCGGCAGCGCTCATGAAGGCCAGGTTGGCGACAGGTTCAGGTGCGGGACCGGTGACTGGTGGCGCGTCGTTGGCGCTGCTCCCTCCGCCTCCGCCACCCAGGCAGCCAGTCAATAAGCTAATGATCCCCAGCAATAGAAGGGTTTTAATAGTAGAGGCGGCAGGCATGCGGTAATCCTTTGTTATTAGATAGTGGAATAGCAACGCAAATTACGAATGAACGTTCGTTCATAAATGCAAAGATACTCGATTGCCCGGTAGCTGCCAACTGGTGTTTAGGTCTTGCCCAAGGTGGCGGCGGTGACGTATGTGGCCTGGCAGGCTATCATCCGGAAACTGTCTTCTGACCTCGCCATACAAAGGTGCCCGCTCATGTCCTCGCCGCTGTCTGCCCTCCCTCTGGAAATGCGTCTGGCCGGGGTGCCTGACATCGAGTGCGTGACGCCGGATCTCAACGGTATTCCCCGTGGCAAGGTCATGACCGTAGAGGGATTCCTGCAGGGTCGACGTTTGCAGATGGCCCGCGGTGTGCTGTTGCAGGCGGTGATGGGCGGTTATCCCGAAGCGCGCTATTACGGCGGAGAGGATGGCGATCTGGTGCTGCGCGCGGTGGCCGATCAGGTGCATGTGCTGCCCTGGGCAGACACTCCACGCGGGTTGGCGGTGTGCGATGCGGTAGAACTCGACGGGGCGCCGTCCGGGTTATCCAGCCGCAGCCTGTTGCAGCGGGTTATCGAGCGCTACGCTGAGCGGAACTGGCAACCGGTGGTGGCTACCGAACTGGAGTTTTTCATATTTGAACCGCACACCGATGTGCACCAGCCCTTTCAACCCCCCGTTGGGCTGGATGGGCGGCGTGAGACGGGGCATGCGGCGTTCAGCGTCAGCTCCAACAACGGGCTGCGGCCCTTCTTCGAGGAGCTGAAGGCCTCGATGGCGGCGCTAGGTATCCCCCGCGATACCTTTATGCATGAAATGGGCGTCACCCAGTTCGAGATCAACTTTGTCCACGGTGATCCGCTGCTGATCGCCGATCAGACCTTTCTGTTCAAGCATATGCTGCATGAAGTCGCGCTCAAGTGTGGGTTGATCGCGGTATGCATGGCCAAGCCGCTGGCGCGAGTGCCGGGATGCTCGATGCATATTCACCAGAGCATCGTCGAGCGGACACAGGGGCGTAATATTTTTACCGATCCAAACAATGGCGAACCGACCTTCAGTTTCCCGCATTATATCGGCGGCCTGCAGCATTGCCTGGCTGATCTGACGCTGCTGATGGCGCCCCATATCAACTCCTACCAGCGCTTCTGCCATACCTACGCCTCGCCCAACAACCTGTGCTGGTCCCACGACAATCGCAGCGCCGGCTTGCGCATTCCGGCCAGCGGCCCGGTGGACCGGCGTGTCGAGAATCGGCTGCCTGGCGCCGACGCCAATCCCTATCTGGCGATTGCCGCCAGCCTGGCAGCCGGTCTTTATGGCATAGAGCATGAGATCGAGCCCAGCGCGGTATCCCAGGGGGAGTTTCAGGCGACCGACGTGCTGACTCTGCCAGGCACGTTGCATGAAGCCTTGCAGCGCTTGCGTCGCAGTGCGTTAGCGCGGGAACTGATGGGCGATGAGTTTATTGACGGCTACATAGCCACCAAAGCCCTGGAACTGGAGGATTTCATGAACGAAATAACCCCATGGGAAAGGCGTTTTCTCGGCAGCCAGGTCTAGGCCTTACGCATTCTGCTGGCAGCAGAGCAATAAACCAGCCGAGCATGGACGTCAGCCACGCGATTGCCTAACCTGCACGCATCGAAATGCCTGACCACTACGGAGCCGCCATGCAGGATGCCGACATACTCACCCCCGGCCTGATGATCATTCATGGCAACCGCCTGGAGGCCTTGCGTGAGCTAGTGGTCAGTTGGACCCGTGAGTACCCGCTGCACCCGCTTGAGAACGAAGTGGTGCTGGTGCAGAGCAACGGCATCGCCCAGTGGTTGAAGCTGGCGCTGGCAGCGGATCCGCAGCCCGAGGGTGGC
This sequence comes from uncultured Pseudomonadaceae bacterium, assembly GCA_963974865.1. Lineage (GTDB taxonomy): Bacteria > Pseudomonadota > Gammaproteobacteria > Pseudomonadales > Pseudomonadaceae > Halopseudomonas. Next base: position 3,667 of record CAXBEU010000039.1, read on the forward strand.
GGCTGTGGCATTGCCGCCGCACTCGATGTGCAGCTACCCGCGCGCTTTCTCTGGCAAACCTACCGCACAGTGCTCGGCCGTGAGGCGGTGCCTGAGCAATCGCCGCTGGACAAGCAACCACTGACCTGGCGGCTGATGCGCCTGTTGCCCGGGCTGCTCGATCAGCCAGCATTTGAGCCATTGCAGCGCTTTCTGGCCGATGATGCGGACTGCCGCAAGCGCTACCAACTGGCCGAGCGCCTGGCTGACCTGTTTGACCAGTACCAGGTGTACCGGGCGGACTGGCTGAATGAGTGGGCGCAAGGGCGCGACCGGATTCGCCTGGCGCGTGATGGGGTGCGTGATCTGGGTGGCGAGGAGTGTTGGCAGCCAGCGCTGTGGCGCGCGGTGATCGCAGATGTCGGTAATGATCGTCTGAGTGATAGCCGCGCCGGGATTCATCCGCGTTTTGTTGACCAGTTGCTCGCCATGGACAGCCGGCCCAAGGGGCTACCGCGCCGGGTTATCGTATTTGGCATCTCATCGCTACCTGCACAAACCCTTGAAGCGCTGGCAGCTATCGGCCGCTTCAGCCAGGTGCTGCTCTGCGTGCTCAACCCTTGCCAGTATCACTGGGGCGACATCGTTGCCGATCAGGATCTGCTGCGCCATCAGTACCGCCGCCAGCAGCGCCGGCCCAACAGCCCGGTGCAACTGGACGACAGCACCTTGCACCAGCACGCTCATCCGCTGCTTGCCGCCTGGGGCAAACAGGGGCGGGACTACATCAACTTGCTGGACAGCCACGATGAACGCGCCGGTTATGAGGCGCGCTTTGCCGCGATCAACGGCGGCCGGGTAGATCTGTTCGAAGAGCCCGGTGGCGATTCGCTACTAAACCAATTGCAGCAGGATGTCCTGGAGCTCAGCCCGCTGGCGGAAACGCGCGAACGCTGGCCGCAGGTCGATCCGCAGGTGGATCGCTCGATCCAGTTCCATCTGGCCCACAGCCCGCAGCGGGAGGTCGAAATACTGCATGATCAGTTGCTCGACGCCTTTGATCGCGATCCGCAGCTGCGCCCGCGCGACATCATTGTCATGGTTCCGGATGTGAATACCTATGCGCCGCATATTCAGGCGGTGTTCGGTCAGTATGCCAGCGACGATCCACGGCATATTCCCTTCACCCTGGCCGATCAGGGGCAGCGCGGTCAGGAGCCGCTGCTGATTGCGCTGGAGCATCTGCTGCGTCTGCCCGATAGCCGCTTGCCGGTCAGCGAGGTGCTGGATCTGCTTGATGTACCCGCGCTGCGTGGACGTTTTGGGCTGACCGAACAGGATCTGCCCACCCTGCGCCGCTGGATAGAGGGCGCCGGGGTGCGCTGGGGGCTGGATCAGCAACGCCGCAGCCAGCTCGGTATGCCCGATGGGCTGGAGGCCAATACCTGGCGCTTCGGCCTGCGGCGCATGCTGCTGGGCTATGCGGTTGGCCAGGGCGACGCCTGGAACGGGATTGAACCCTATGACGAAATAGGCGGCCTGGATGCGGCGCTGCTCGGCCCGCTCAGTGCCTTGCTGGATGCGCTCGACCGTCACGAGAAGGCACTGGCCCAGCCGGCAATGCCGCTGTTATGGGGCGGACGCCTGCGCGCCTTGCTGGAGGATTTTTTCGCGGCCAGCAGCGAGCGTGATCAATTGCTGCTGGTGCAACTGCAGGAAAGCCTGGAACACTGGCTTGAGCTCTGCGATACGGTCGACCTGCAAGAGGCGCTGCCGTTGAATGTAGTCGCCGAAGCCTGGCTGGAGGGCGTGGGTCAGGACCAGTTGAGTCAGCGCTTTCTGGCTGGCGCCGTCAACGTGTGCACCCTGATGCCGATGCGCGCGATCCCGTTCAAGCGCATCTGCCTGCTGGGCATGAACGACGGCGACTACCCACGCGCCCAGCAGCCGCTGGACTTTGACCTGATGGGCCGCGATTACCGGCCCGGTGACCGGTCGCGGCGCGAGGATGATCGCTATCTGCTGCTTGAGGCCATGCTGTCCGCCCGGCAAACGTTGTATATCAGTTGGGTCGGGCGCAGCATTCGCGACAATGGCGAGCGTCCGCCTTCGGTACTGGTCGGCCAGTTACGCGATCATCTGGCTGCCGGTTGGCAGTGTGTGGGCGCTGTTGACGGCCAAGGCGATCTGCTCGCAGGCCTGACCACCGACCATCCCTTGCAGCCCTTCAGCCTGGACTATTTTACTGGCCAGCGAGGTCTGTTCAGTTACGCCAGCGAATGGCTGCCGCTGCATGCTCAGGCGCATAGCGAAGCGGCCAATCAGGCGTTGCCGCCAGCGGTGCTGGACGCGCCCATTGAGCTGCCCGCGTTAGAGCGATTTTTGCGCAATCCGGTCGGGCACTTCTACAGCCAGCGGCTCAAGGTCTGGCTGGATGAGCGCGAGGTCACGGCCGAAGACGATGAGCATTTCAGTCTCGACGGCTTGCAGCGTTACCAGCTTAGCCAGGCACTGCTCGACAGCCTCAAGGACGCCGCGCCGGACGCGGATCTGCCTGCCCTGCTGGAACATGGCGCGCTGCGCCTGCAGCAGCGTGGGGATTTGCCCCTGGCCGGATTTGCCGGCCTGGCCAGCGGACAATTGCTGGCGCCCTTGGCCGACCAGTTGACGCGCTACCACCAGCAGGCGCGGCTCTGGAGTCAACGCCTGGATCATCCCTTGCCAATTGAAGGCCGCACCGCCGCGCTGGAACTGAGTAGCTGGCTGGCCGATGTACGTTGCTCGGCCAGCCAGGAGGGGTTGCGGCGCTTGAGCCTGTTGCCTGGGCAGTTACTGGGCAAGAAGAGTCTGAACTGGCGCAAGCTGCTCAATGATCTGGTCGTGCATGTGTGCGCTGCTGCCAGTGGCCACGCCATGAGCACCTGTATCATCAGCGCGGATGCTGACGTGCAACTGCTGCCGCTGGATCAACGTCAGGCCGCTGCCATAGTGCATGACTGGCTGGATGCCTGGCATCAGGGGCTGAGCAGGCCCTTGCCGGTGGCGCCGAAAACGGCGCTGGCCTGGTTGGCCGCCGAGGATGAGGACAAGGCCCTGGTTCAGGCCCGGCAATGTTATGACGGTAATGACTTCAGCCGTGGTGAGCGGCAAGACAGTGCGGCACTGCTGCGCAGCTTTGCCGATTTCGCCAGCCTCAGTGCCAGCGGTGAATTCGAGGCCTTCGCCAGCCTGTTGTATCAGCCATTGGTCCGCGCTCAGGCCGAGCAATGGCTGACCGTCACCCCGGCTACGGAGGAGCAGGCATGACCGAGGCTCACATCATGGCTCCTGCTGATCCAAGACCTTTGGCATTACGCTGTGCGCTGCGCGGCAGCCGTTTGATCGAAGCCAGCGCCGGGACCGGCAAGACCTTTACCATTTCTGCGTTGTACCTGCGCCTGGTGCTTGGCCATGGCGGCGCAGCGGGATTTGGTCGCGAGCTTTTGCCGCCGGAGATACTGGTGGTGACCTTTACCGAGGCCGCGACCCAGGAACTGCGCGATCGCATTCGCGCGCGCCTGGTCGAGGCAGCCCAAGCCTTCCGTGGCGAGCTGGAGAAGCTGGATCCGATTCTGCAGGGCCTGCGCGGTGATTACGCTGAAGCGGATTGGCCCTCCTGCGCGCGCAAGCTGGATATCGCCGCGCAGTGGATGGACCAGGCCGCCGTCTCGACCATCCATAGCTGGTGCCAGCGCATGCTGCGCGAGCACGCCTTCGATAGCGGCAGCCTCTTTACCCAGACGCTGGAAACCGATCAGCGGGAATTGCTCGCGGAGGTCGCGCGGGATTACTGGCGGCTGCATTGCTATCGCTTGCACGGCAAAGCGCTGGCTTGGGTCAGCGAGCACTGGCAGCAGCCCGATACCTTGCTCGGCAAGACGCGTGTACTGCTGGACCAGAAACCGCCGGTCATCGACTTGGCGCTGCAAACACTGATAGAAGATGCCTTGCAGGCAGCTGCGGAACAACTGCAGGCGCTCAAGGCACCCTGGGTCGATTGGGCCGATGAGCTTGAAGGGTTGCTTGAGCAAGCCCGGGAAGCCAAGGCGTTCAATGGTCAGAGCTTGAACCGCAAGAATCTGGGCAACTGGCTGGAAAAGTTGCGCGACTGGGCCGCCAATCCGGATGCGCAGACCCTGGATATCGGCAAGGGCTTCGAGCGGCTGACTGACGCAGGCCTGGCGGAGATCTGGAAGCAGGGTACGCCGCCCGAGCACCCGGCACTGCACGCTATGGCCGAGCTCAAGGGTGCCCTTGCGGCACTGGCTGGCCCGGCGCAGCCAGCGCTCAGGCACGCTGCCGGCTGGATCGCCGAACGCTTCGACGCGGAAAAGCGCCGCCGTGCGCAGATGGGCTTTGATGACATGCTCACGCGGCTCGATGATGCCCTGCAAGGGGAGAATGGAGAGCGACTTTCTGCGGTGATTCGGGCGCAGTTTCCCGTGGCGATGATCGACGAGTTCCAGGACACCGATCCACTGCAATATCGCATCTTCGACCGCATTTACCCGCTGCACGACAGCGCCATGGACGAGCAAGAGCAAACCACCGCCTTGCTGCTGATCGGCGATCCCAAGCAGGCGATCTATTCCTTCCGCGGCGCAGATATTTTCACCTATCTGCGCGCCCGCCTGGCGACCCAGGGCCGGCATGAACACCTGGATACCAATTTCCGTTCCAGCAAGAGCATGGTGTCGGCGGTCAACCGTGTGTTCGGACTGGCCGAGAAGCGCGCCGATAACCTTGGCGCCTTTCGCTTTGGTGCCGGTGCAGACTCCTCCTTGCCCTTTTATCCGGTGGCGGCTCAGGGACGCAAGGAACGCTGGATGCTCAACGGTCAGGTGGCGCCAGCGCTGACGGCCTGGCATCTGCATAGCGAAGAGCCAATGAGCGCCGAGGCTTACCGCCAGCAACTGGCTGCACGCTGCGCCTCGGCGATGGTCGAGATGCTCCAGGCCGGGCAATCTGGCGATGCCGGGTTTGCTGATCCCGAGAAAGGCTGGCAAGCGCTACGCCCGGCAGACATGGCTGTGCTTGTACGCACCGGCCGTGAAGCTGAAGCCATTCGCAGTGCGTTGGCGCTTCGCGGCGTGCGCAGCGTCTATCTGTCGGACAAGGATTCGGTGCTCGACTCGCAGGAGGCAGTGGATGTGTTGCGCTGGTTGCGAGCCTGCGCCGAGCCTGGCAATGACCGGCTATTACGTGCCGCGCTGGCTAGCCCGACGCTGGACCAGTCCTGGGCGACGCTGGAACGTCTGAATGAAGATGAGCGGCTCTGGGAGCGGCGGGTATTCCAATTCACCGAATACCGCCGGGTGTGGCAACGCCAGGGCGTGCTGCCCATGCTGCATAGGCTGCTGCACGATTTTGATTTGCCCGCGCGTCTATTGCAGCAACCCCTGGGCCAGCGGCAATTGACCAACCTGTTGCATCTGGCGGAAATGCTGCAACGTGCCTCGCGCGAGCTAGACGGCGAACAGGCGCTGGTGCGCCATCTGGCTGAACTGATCCCGCTTGCCGGCGAGGGAGCCGGGGAAGATCAGATACTGCGGCTGGAAACGGACGCCGAGCTGGTCAAGGTAGTGACCATTCACAAATCCAAGGGGCTGGAATACCCGCTGGTCTTTCTGCCCTTTATCTGCCACAGCCGGCCGGTCAAGGGCGGCGAACCGGTGCGCTTCCATGACGGCGAGCGGCGCACGCTGGTGCTGGAGCCGTCCGAGGATCAACGCCAGCAGGCCGATGGTGAACGGCTGGGTGAAGATCTGCGGCTGCTGTATGTCGCCCTGACTCGCGCACGGCATGCCTGCTGGCTGGGTCTGGCGGACTTGAAAACCGGCCAGGGCAGAACCTCGGTATTGCATCACAGCGCCATCGGGCATCTGCTCTCCGGTGGTCAGCCCTTGGTCGGCAGCCCGGCGCTGGTCGGCTGGTTGCAGCAGTGGAGCGAAGGTGCAGATCAGACCATCGCCGTCAGCCCCGCCCCGGAAGTGGACGACCGCTTATATCAGCCGCAGCAAGTGGCCAACCCGCAGCTCCAGGCACGGCAGCCGCAACACCCGAGCTTCGAGTCCTGGTGGATCGCCTCCTATAGTGCCCTGGCTATCGGCAGTGAGGATGTGGCTGGGCGCGCCGTCGGCAATGCGCCGGACAGCCCAGCAGCGGAAAAAATGGCTGACGACGAGCGCGCTGCCCGCTTTGTACCCTTGCGCGCGGGCGAGCTGCCGACTATTCATCGTTTCCCGCGTGGCCCGCAGCCGGGCACCTTCCTGCATGGTCTGTTGGAACTGGCCGGGCGAGAGGGCTTCGCTACCCTGGCTGATCGGGCGCACTGTATCGAATGGCTGCGCCCGCGCTGCATCCGCCGTGGCTGGGGGGAGTGGACCGAGTGCCTAGCGGACTGGCTGATCAGACTGCTGCAGCATCCTGGCCTGGAGCGTCACCTGGGCGCAGGCAACCACATCAGCCTGGCGCAATTGGAGCCTGGGCTGTATCAGCCGGAAATGGAGTTCATGTTCAGCGCACGTCGCGTTGATGTGCAGCAACTTGATCAACTGGTCTGTGCTGCGACACTCGATGGCCGGCCAAGGCCGGCACTGCGTCGGGACCGGCTCAATGGTCTGTTCAAGGGGTTTATCGATCTGGTATTCGAGCATCAGGGGCGCTATTACGTGGTGGACTACAAGTCCAACTGGCTTGGCGCGACCGCCAGTGACTATGTGGATGAAGCCATGGAGCAGGCCATTGTCGAGCAGCGCTATGACTTGCAGTACGTGTTTTACGTGCTGGCGCTGCACCGACAGCTCAAGGCACGCCTACCCAACTATGACTATAAGACGCATATGGGCGGGGCGCTGTACTGGTTTATCCGCGGCGTGGATTCACCCCAGGGTGGGCTCTGGCACGACCGCCCCGCGCAAAGCCTGATTGAAACACTGGACCGGCTGTTTACCGGCCAACCCGCAGTGCAGGAGCCATTATGAAAGATGCGCAGATCGACTGGCTGGAGCAGGCGGGGCAGCAGCCCGACGCCGTTCACAGCCCCTTGCACAACGCTATACACAACCCCTTGCAGGATCCGCACGCCTTGCGCGCGCTGCTGGATGCCTGGTTGGACTGTGGCTGGTTACGTGCCCTGGACCGGGCGCTGGCGGCCTTTCTGTTGGAGCGCGAACCGGAGTGCGATGCACGGGTACTGCTGGCGGCAGCGCTGGTCAGTCATCAGCTCGGCCATGGGCATGTTTGTCTCGATCTGGGAGCTACGCTGGCCGAACCGGATTTTGCGCTCTCGCTACCACCGGAAGGAGAGGGGGCGCAGGATGTTGTTTTGCCGTCACAGCTGTTGCGCAGCCTGACGCTGGGCGACTGGCAGGCCGCGCTGGCGGGCAGCCGCGTAGTGGATACAGGGCAGGCCAGTGACGCCGAGCGGCCTTTGGTGCTGGTTGGGGAACGCTTGTATCTGCGCCGCTATTTTCGCTACGAGCAGCAGGTTGTGCAGGGTTTGCAGCGGCGCCTGGCAGAGCCCCTGGGTACACCAGATGCATTGCCGCAGCGCCTGGCGACGCTGTTTGCCGATAGCCAGCAAACGCCGGACTGGCAGCGTATTGCCTGTGCGCTGGCCGCGCGCGGCGCTTTCAGCATTATCACCGGCGGGCCCGGTACCGGGAAAACCACCACGGTGGTGCGCTTGCTGGCGCTGTTGCAGACGCCCGCTGTGGAAGCTGGCAGGCCACTGCGTATTCGTCTGGCGGCCCCTACCGGCAAGGCCGCCGCCAGGCTGACCGAATCCATCGGTCAGCAGGTCGGGCGCCTGCCGGTGGGCGAGGCAGTGAGCACACAGATTCCCAGTGAGGTAAGCACCTTGCACAGATTGCTGGGTAGCCTGCCCGACAGTCGGCATTTTCGTCATCATGCGGGTAATCCGCTGGCGCTGGATGTGCTGGTGATTGATGAAGCCTCGATGATCGACCTGGAGATGATGGCCTCTGTGCTCAATGCACTGCCACCTGGCGCGCGGCTTATTCTGCTTGGCGACAAGGACCAGCTCGCGTCGGTGGAGGCGGGCGCGGTATTGGGTGATTTGTGCCGCCGAGCCGAGGGCGGATTCTATACACAGGCCACCCGTGACTGGCTGGAGGCTACCAGTGGTCAGTCCCTGGCTGCGGCCAATCTGCAGACCGGTGACCAGGCTGTGCATCGGCTGGAACAGCAAACCGCGATGCTGCGCTACTCCCATCGATTCGGCGCACACAGTGGTATTGGGCAGTTGGCCCGCGCAGTCAATGGCGGTGAAGCGAGCACAGCCAGAAGCCTGCTGCAGACTGGCGGCTTCGCCGATATTCACCGGCAGGGGGTCAGCGGCGTGACCGATGGCGCCTTTGAAAGCCTGGTGCTGGGCAATGAGCTGCCAGGGTATGCGCTCTACCTCCAATACCTGCAGGCGAATCGGCCGTCAGCCGGGGTGCAGGCGGATGATCCGGCCTGGGAACACTGGGCCCAGCAGGTGCTGCAGGCCTTTGATCGCTTTCAATTGCTCTGTGCTGTGCGCAAGGGTGACTGGGGCGTTGATGCGCTCAACATTCGGGTGGCCAGCCTGCTGCACCGCAAAGGTCTGTTGAGTGCCGATCAAGGCTGGTATGAAGGCCGCCCGGTGCTGGTCACCCGCAACGATTACAGTCTGGGTTTGATGAACGGGGACATAGGTATTGCCCTGCGCGTGCGCGAAAAACCGTTGCAGGCCGGGGGCGTGGAGCGCGAAGAATTGCGCGTGGCCTTTGCCCGCAATGACGGCAAGGGCGGCATCCGTTTTGTGCTGCCCAGCCGCTTGAGCGAGGTTGAATCGGTGTTTGCCATGACCGTACACAAATCCCAGGGCTCGGAATTTACGCATGCGGTACTGGTGTTGCCGGATGCCCGCAGCCCGGTACTGACCCGGGAGCTGGTCTACACCGCCATCACCCGCGCCAGTCAGCATTTCACGCTGGTTGAAGCGCGCGATGGTGTATTCGAGCAGGCGATACAAACGCCTGTGCGGCGGATCAGCGGATTGGCATTGTAATTAGCCGCTGTAATCAGGTTTGCGGGCGTGAAGCGGCCTGAATCAGCGCCTGAAACAGCAGGCGTTGGCGGCGGAAAAACAACAGGAATTCCGGGTGCCATTGCAAGCCGACCAGAAAGGCTTTGTGCGGATCTTCGACGGCCTGCACTATGCCGTCCAGGTCGCGCCCGCTGACCACCAGCCCTTCACCCACGCGATCGATGGCCTGATTGTGCAAGCTGTTGATGCGGCAGTCGTCGGCCATCAGTAAGCGCCACAATCGGCTATCGGCTTGAACCTTGAGCATTTTCAACGGCAGTATGGTCCAGCGATTGGAGGTCATCTTGCGGTGTGATTTGAGCTCCTGAAACAGATTGCCGCCGCGCCGGGCATTCAGCAGTTGCGCGCCACGGCAAATCCCCAGCAGCGGTAGGTCGCGGGCCAGCGCGTCATCAATGACTGCCATTTCCAGCGCGTCACGCTCGGGATCGTATTTGGGCTGCACTTCAGGCTCTGCGGCGTAGATAACCGGATCGATATCGTGCCCGCCGGTCACCACAACAGCGTCGTACTCCAGAGATTTGAGATCATCACCCGGCCGCACCTGCAGCGGAATGGCGCCGTACCAGCGCACCGCGCAAGCGACCAGAAAGCGGGGCCCGAAAGCACCGCGGCGCGGGCCCGTGACGGCAACGATTATTTTCTTCATGCAGTAGCATCCAGCCAATTGTGGGCCACCTGGTCTGCCCAATCGGTCAGCAGCCGGCTCAGGCCGCTGTCCAGGTGTTGCCGGTAGGCTTCGCAGCAGGCGTCCAGTCGTTCGCGGTCGCAGGCCAGGCGTTCCACCTCCAGCCAGTCCGCCCAGGCCAGATGCAGGCCCCATCCCGGCTGATCGATCAGGCAGTCGGGCAGGCGATAGTGGAAGGTCGGTCGGGCCTTGACCAGTGCATCGCCGGTTACCGCGAGCACTCGTTCCTCATCCAGATATTTGAACAGCGGCAGCATATCCAGGGCGCGGTTGCGCGTAGGGTTATCGCGCAGGTAGTCGCTGATCAACTGCGGCATGCTCGGCCAATAGGCGAGGTTGATCATCTGCCGCACATAGACGCTTGGGAAGGGATCCACATAACTGGTCAGACGTCGTGTCAGGTTGATATTGGCGCGCTTGAGCAGCCATTCGTACAGGCAGATAAACGCCTTGAGGTGGGCGTTGATGGTATCTGCTTCGGTGTCGGGCACTTCGGGGTTGAACTGCATGCCGAAGGCATTGGTCATGCGATCACCGGTGCCTTTGGCGCCGGCGTTGCGCAGATGGGCGATCAGCCCGTCGATTTCGTGCAGGCGATCCAGCGGCAAGGGTGGGCTGATCAATTCATGCGGGACCAGACTGTCGGTCAGCCACTTGAGCATGTCCTCTGCGGAGCTTTTCAGATCATCGCCCAGATCATCCTTGCTGCGTTGCTGGCGGCCGAGGCGTTTCAGCAGCCGGAAGTCCAGCTCGACGATCCAGGGGCCGGCGGGGTCTCCTCGCAGCGTGCGCTCATAACGGCTGGTCTGCTCGATCTCGCATCCGAGAAATTCTGCGGACAGCTGCGCCAATTGGTCCAGCGTCAGGCCATTCATTTCCAGTTCAACGCCAACACGGCGCAGCGCGCCCGTGGAGGTGTGCTGCCGCGGCGACATTGGAAAAGCGATGACGGTCATGCCTCACTCCTTAGCGGTAGTACCGGTTAGCGGCACCACCTGATAAAAACCACTGCGGACAGTGTGGCCAGGCTCAGTCACCCAAGGCCACGCCGTCCAGCCGTGGATCGGCGCCACCGCGCCACTGATTCCCGATCCGTTCAATCCCGTGCAGGCCGCTGGTCATCGGCAGCACCTGGACGTCATGGCCGAGCGCGGTCAACTCCGCCTGGTACTGCTCGAGCAGCGTACCGGCTTCCAATTCCAGGCCCAGGCCACGATCCACGTGGTTGGGCAGGGCAATCGCGTCCTGCACATCCAGCTCCCAGTCCAGCACGCCGACCAGGGCTTTGACCACGTAACCGATGATTCGACTCCCCCCACGCGAGCCTATTACCAGCCGTGGTTCGCCCTGGGCGTCCAGCACCACTATAGGCGCCATTGAGCTGCGCGGTCGCTTGCCACCTGCTACGGCGTTGGGATGGGCCTTGTGGGGCAATTGCGGGTCAAAGCTGAAATCGGTCAATTGGTTGTTCAGCACGAAACCCTGACTGAGCATGCGGCTGCCAAAGGGGGCTTCGTTGGAGCTGGTCAGCGCCAGCAGATTGCCTTCTGAATCGACAATACTGAAATGCGATGTGCCTTGCTCCGCTGCGTCCGGGTCCAGTTCGATATCACGCATTTCTGTCTGTTTGCCGGGCTCGCCGGGGTATACGCTGGCCAAGGCTTGATCGGCATTGATCAACTGCGCGCGCGCCCACAGGTAATCCCGATTCAGTAGTCCATCGACCGGCACCTGAACAAAGTCGGGATCACCGATATAGGCATTGCGGTCGGCAAACGCCAGGCGGCTGGCTTCCGTTATCAGATGCAGCGCCGCCGGGCTGCTTGGCGGCAGCGAGCTCAGATCAAAATGTTCAAGCATGCCCATGATTTGCAGCACGGTGACGCCGCCGGAGGAGGGCGGCGGAGCGCCACACAGCGTCCATTCTCGATAGGGAGCGCATACCGCATCGCGCTTGATGGCGCTGTAGCCGGCCAGATCCTGCGCCGTCATATCGCTACCGCCCCAACGTGCCTGGCTGACGCGCTCAAGCAATTTTTCCGCAATCGGGCCCTGATAGAAGGCCTCGGGACCCTGTTCGGCCAACTGGCGCAAGGTCTCCGCCAGCTCGGGGTTATGCAATTTGGCAGGCTCTGCTGCGGCTTGCTGGCGGTAATAGCGGCGCGTGTCACTGAACAACCGCAGCGATATGTCAGACTCGATCTGCTTTTGCAGTCGCGCCGGCATCGGCAAGCCTTGTTCGGCAAGCGCAATGGCGGGCGCCAGAACCCTGGCCCAGGGCAGGCGCCCATGTTCCTGGTGGGCCATCGCGAGCATGGATACCAGCCCCGGCACGCCGATGGACGCGCCGCTGGGAATTGCTGCAGCCAAGGGTAAGGATCTGCCACGCCATTGGAATCGGTCAGGCGTTGCTGTGGCGGGGGCAGTTTCGCGGCCATCGTAGACCACCGGGTGATGGTGATCGGCTTGATGCAGCAGCAGAAAACCGCCGCCGCCAATGCCGGTCTCGGGCGATTCGATCAGGCCCAGTACCATCTGCACGGCAATAGCGGCATCCACCGCGTGCCCGCCCTGGCGCAGCATGTCCAGCCCGGCCTCTACCGCCAGCGGATGGGCGGCCGACACCATCATGTTATCGGCCTGACGTTCTGCCAGCGGTTGTGTAGTCCTGCTTGGGGTGGCGGGATCGCTGCCGCCACAGGCGCTTAGAAATAGCAGGCAACATAGGCTGGCGCCACTGGCCAGCCTTCTGAAGAGCGTGTCGAATAGAAGTTTTGACATGTTTAACAGGCTAACCTGTGCGTGAGGACACGTCTAACTCTCAGTTCTATGGTGTAGAATCGTCGCAGGCTTTTTCTCCTTATCTTCAAGGTACGTTATGACCAATCTAGCTGAATTTCGGGCTGCAGAGCGCAAGCTTGCGCAACAACTGGCCCAACTGGAAAACATGAAGCAGGACGCTGGCCTGCAACAGGAGCTGGCATTCAATGACGAGCTCAAGGCGCTGATGAAGGCGTACGGTTATTCGCCCCGAGTGGCCTTGGCTATACTGCAGTCCGGGTCCTGATCTACCCTGTGATATAGGCGTTTTTGCGGGGCAATTTGACCCTGCCGTTTCCCAAATGTTCCATAAATCGCTATCATGGTGGCTTATTGGTGACGATTGTCGCCAAAAGGCTGTTGATCGGTAGTCTGTACCGGTTTTCCGTCGAGCATGGTTGAGTTGCGCACCAGGCTGGCCAAGAAACCGTTGTCTTGTCCTGTTCCGGTGGTAGTACAGCTAGCCGCCTTCACTCAGGAGCAAGACCGTGATGGATGATAAAGACCCCTCTTTGAATACCGGTAGCGAACCGGAAAATCCCGCCCTGGACGCGATCCCTGCGCCCTCTGGCGAATCCACCTTGATCGATACTGATTACGTTATTGGCCAGGATAATATCAAGGGCCAGTTTTCCTTTGCGCTTGATATTCACGGCAAGGTTTTCAGTATCTCGGCGCTGACCATTGTCGCCTTTGTGATCATTACCCTGGCACTGCAGAACGATGTTGGCCCTATTTTCAACGCTATTCGCGACTGGCTGACCGGCAACCTGGCCTGGTTTTTCCTCGCTGCCGCCAACGTGTTCGTGATTCTCTGTCTGGTATTGATCGTCTCGCCCTTGGGCAAAGTGCGCCTGGGTGGTATGGATGCCAAACCTGACCATTCCTATATGGGCTGGTTCAGCATGCTGTTCGCGGCAGGTATGGGCATTGGCTTGATGTTCTACGGCGTCTCTGAGCCCATGTCGCACTTCTCCGCGTCCATGGGTGGCGTGGTTGTAGGTGAGGACGGGCTGCGTACAGACTGGGCGCCTCTGGGCGGCGCTGTTGGTGATGCGCAGGCATCGGCCAGCCTGGGCATGGCCGCGACCATCTTCCATTGGGGTCTGCATCCCTGGGCGATCTACGCGATTGTGGCATTGGCGCTGGCGCTGTTCTCCTTCAACAAGGGTCTGCCGCTGAGTATCCGCTCGATCTTCTATCCGATTCTGGGTGAGCGGGTGTGGGGCTGGCCGGGCCATATCATCGATATCCTGGCGGTGTTTGCCACGCTCTTTGGTCTGGCGACCTCGCTGGGTATCGGTGCTGAACAGGCCGCAGGCGGTATAGACCATCTGTTTGGCATTGCCGCTACTGACGCCAGCAAGGTATTGCTGATTATCGGTATTACGGCTATCGCGTTGTGTTCGGTATTGGCCGGGTTGGACAAGGGCGTGAAGCGCCTGTCGCAGTTGAACATGATCCTGGCGATCCTGCTGCTGGGCTTTGTCATCGTCGTCGGGCCGACCCTGGCGATCCTGACCGGGTTCTTCAGCAATCTGGGTTCTTACCTGCAGCACCTGCCGGCACTGTCAAACCCGATTGGTCGTGAAGACGCCAACTTCAGTCAAGGCTGGACGGCGTTCTACTGGGCCTGGTGGATCAGTTGGTCGCCCTTCGTCGGGATGTTTATTGCGCGGGTCAGCCGTGGCCGTACCGTCCGCGAGTTTTTGATTGCGGTATTGCTGGTCCCCTCGCTGGTATCGGTACTCTGGATGACCGCTTTTGGCGGTACGGGTATCGGCCAGTTCGTTAACGATGGCTTTACCGGTGTGCAGGATGCGGCGCTGGAACTGCAATTGTTTGCGATGCTGGGTCAGTTGCCGTTGGCGGAAATCACCTCGTTTATCGGCATCATCCTGGTGATCGTGTTCTTTATTACCTCGTCGGACTCAGGCTCACTGGTGATCGACACCATCACCGCCGGTGGCAAGGTCAATGCGCCAGTACCGCAACGGGTGTTTTGGGTCGTCATCGAAGGGGTGATTGCTATCGCATTGCTGCTCGGTGGCGGACTGGTCGCCTTGCAGGCCATGGCGGTATCCACTGGCTTGCCGTTTACGCTGGTGCTGCTGGTCGGGTGTATCTCGATCGTCAAGGGGCTGATGTCAGAACCTAGATAGCCCATCGAGGCTAGCAGTTGAAAAAAAGGCGTGACCTGAGAAGGTCACGCCTTTTTTATTGCCGGGCTTATTGCCTTAATGTATTGCCGAGTGTCAGTTCCACAATTCCCGAATGGCGATATCCGGATGGTAGTGGGTGGCCACCTGCGCTTGCAGCAGCTCGGCGGTGGCCAGCGCATCGACCAGTGCATGATGTGCCTGGTAGTGCGGCAGGCCGTAGCGCAGGCGGCTGTCGGCCAGGCGAATGGAGGTGGGTTTGACCCCGCGCAGCCGGGCGAACCAGCCAGGCTGGTTTACGCCCCGGTGCAGGCGGGCTTCCAGTTCCATGGTATCGATCACCGGGAAATGCAGTTGCTCGCCAATAAAATAGCGCACAGCCTCGCTCAGAAAGCCGCGCTCGATATTCCGGTAATGCACCACGGCAACCTTGCCCGCGAGACTCTCCAGCAGCGTGCCGAGCAGCTCGTCCAGCCCGGGTGCGTTGCTGATCTCGCTATGGGTAATACGGTGCAGCGTGACGGACTTGTTGCTTAGCTCGGCGATCGGCTTGACCACATGATAAAGGGCTTGCGCGCAGCGAATGCGCTGCAGGCTGAAGGGCGCCAGGCCAATGCTGACGATGGCATCGCGGCTCGGGTCAAGTCCGGTGGTCTCGATATCCATGGCAATCAGCTCCACCTCGCTAAGCGGGGTATCAGCCGCTACGGCGCCGGCCTGGTAAAAGCGCACCAGACGTTCATCCCGTGCGGTATTGGCCAGGTTGCTGAAAATCTTCTGCCAGTCCGGACTGGCGGGGGCCACTTTGCTCATAGCGTGCGCATGGATTGCAGCGAAGGGTAGCGGTAGCGCAGAAATTTTTGCGCGTTGCTTAGTACCTGGAACGCCTCTTTGAGATTATGCCGATCCGCTGCCGGTATGGTTTCAGGTTGAATGTAGTTGTTCGGCTCACGGCCCTGTTCGATATCCCGCGCCTGGTGGCGGATTCGCACCATCGACAGAAACTCCAGCGCGTAGCGCAGGCGCGTGATGGCTTCAGGTGGCATCAACCGCGTGGTTGCAATGGCGTCCAGCCGCTCGAAGGAATTCTGCGCCTTGGAGCCGCAGGCCAGGCTATGTACACGGATCAGATCGGTCAGCGGCGCGGTGCCTCGGCCCTTGAGGTTGATGATGTTCTTGTGTTCACCGTCCTGCTCCATCACGAAGGTGCGGAAAAACCCCAGCGGGGGTGTGCGGTTCAAGGCATTGCGCGCCAGGCTGGCGAGAAAGGGCTCGCTGGCGCTGGCCTTTGTCGCGAGCAGGTCTTTAAGGGTTTCGGCCAGATCAGCCTCGCCGTAAACGCTGTCCAGATCAAAGAAGATCGAGCTGTTGAGCAGGGTTTCCGGATTGGGTCGCTCGATCCACTGGGTAAAATACTGTTTCCAGACGCTCAGAGGTTGGCGCCACTTGGGGTTGGTCGCCATGATGCCGCCCTTGCAGTAGGTGTAACCGCAAGCCGCTAGGCCGTCGCTGACGAAGGTCGCCAGTTTGAAGAAGTAGTCGTCGTGCAGCTTGGGATCAAAGCGGTCATCGAGGATCAGCGCGTTATCCTGATCAGTCACCACCAGTTGCTCGTCGCGCGCCATGGAGCCGAGCGCCATGTAGCAATAGGGCACTGGCGGCGGCCCCAGCTCGGCCTCGGCCAGCTCCAGCAGGCGTTGGCTGAAACCCCGGCCGATACCGGCCATGGTGCTGCCGATCATGTGTGCGGTGGCTTCGTCGTTGGCCATGCGCACGAAGGTGGCGCGTATATCCGGCAGCAGCCCCTGCAGCCCGGCAACGTCCTGCTTGTTGAAGATATTGCTGACCAGGTACAGGCTGCTCTGGGATTCAAAGCGAATGATATCGGTCAGGTTGATCAGGCCAATCGGCCTTTTGCGCTGGATCACCGGCAGGTGATGGATATTGTTACGCAGCATGCACAGCATGGTATCGAACACCGAATCCTCGGCCTGCACGGTAATCGGGCTGGGTGACATCACCTGGCTTATCGGGGTGTCCTGGGTCAGCCCTTCGGCCACCACCCGGGTACGAAAATCCCGGTCGGTGACAATACCGACCATGATGCCGGCACCAGGGCCGGCAGCCGGCAGTGTTCCCGTGCCATCCACGGCGGCCATGCTGTCGACAATCACCAGCGAGGACACATTCTCCGCCGTCATCACACCTGCTGCCTCCCTGACCGACATATGCGCGGGCACCATGATTGGCAGACGGCTGATCAGTTTGCGCACCTTGATCTGCATCAGCTCGCCGGCCTTGCTCTGGCTGTCGACAGCGGTTTTCAACCGCGATTGCCCTTCGGCCTCGACAAAGTCGGCGAAGGTTTCGTGTTCCTCACACAGGCGGTCGAACAGATTGGCGGGAATAAAATAGATCAGGCTGTCTTCAATCGCCCGGGCTGGAAAGCGCACCTTGTTATTACGCAGCAAGCCGAAGTGGCCAAAGATATCGCCCTCGGTCAGGCGATTATACAGCTCGCCATTGCGTCGAAAAACGTCGACTGCGCCGCTGCGTACATAGTGCAGAAACTGGATGTCCGCATTGAACAGCAGAATGTCTGTGCCAGCCTTGAAATAGCTGATTTCCACATTCCGGGCAATGTCGCTGAGAACGTCTTCCGGAAGATTGTCGAACGGCGGGAAGCGGCTCAGGTGGTCGCGTATTTCAATGATTTCAATATCCAACGTTACCGCTCCCAAAGCTGTGCGAACAAGTTAGTGCTGCCCCGGCTGTGTTGCCGCACTCGGGGTCGTGGCCGACCAACTCATTGCAAAGGTGCATGCTTTCGTTGGTTCGCCTGGTATTCCAGACTAGCGCTTGTCGGTGAAGGATCAGTTGTTTATACCTATAGCGCAAGGATCGCGGCTGGCAAATGGTTTACCGAAACAGCTTGCGCGGTATCCACCACAGGTAAAAAAGCATGCCGGCCAACTCCACCAGCGACTGGATGACGACCACCACCACGGCCATTTCCCAGCCGGCTGGTAATGCCAAGGCCAGTGGCAGCACCACGAAGGAATTACGCGTACCAAAGCTGAACGCCAGAGTACGACCTGCCGGCATGGATAACTGAAATGCCTGCGTGAGGCCACGGGCCAGCAGCCCAGCGGCGAGCAGGAACAGAACAAAAACGGGTACCACAGCAAGCAACACCGGGCCCGCCTGCTGCATGATCTGGCTGTTGGTCGCGCAGATGATCATCAGCACCAGGGCCAGCATTGGCACGGGTAACCACGCAAGCCGCTGCTGCACTGCCGCGCAGGCAGGGCGATGTTCTATCCAGCGCTGCGTGACTGCCGCCAGTACCAAGGGTACAGCGAGCAAGCCAACCGCCGCCGCGAGCAAGTCGCCACCCTCAAGGGTCAGTTGCGCGACGCTGCTCTGGGGCAGCATCAGCCACAGATAGAAGGGCAGCAGCAGAAATTGCAGTAACAGGTTCAGTGGCGTGACGGCCACCGCTCGGCCCGGGCTGCCGCCGCCAAGATGACAGAAGGTGATAAACCAGTCCGTGCACGGCACCAGCAGCACTAGCAGCACGCCGAGGCGCAGGGCAGGGTCATCCGGCAGGGCCTGCATCAAACCCCAGGCAAGCAGGGGTAACAGCAAAAAGTTACCCAGCAGCAAGGCCGCCATAAAGCGCCGGTCGGCCAGGGCTTGTTTCAGGTGCAGCACGGGCACCTGAACAAAGGTGGCATACAGCAGCAGTGCCAATACGGGCCACAACAGGCTGTCGAGCAAGCTGGCAAAGCCAGCAGCGTAGGTGCCGATAATCAGCCCCAGCGCAACAGCAAGCAGATAAAGGCGAAGTTGATTGGCTTCCAGAGCGGCGAGGCTGATGCGCGCGGGCATGCTCTTCAGGTCACCACGTGGCTAAGGGGTACCCTGACCAACTGTTCGCGGTTCAATACGGTCAATAGCAGCATCACGCGCTGGTCTCCGTCCATCGAAACAAAGATGGCATCCATTTCGGCGAAAGGCCCGACCTTGACCTGAATATGGTCGCCGGGGTTGAGCGCTTTGGTGTCTTCGCTGCTATCGCAACGCTCCTTGAGGTGCGCGACTATTTGGTCGTCCACCCGGCAGGGCTTGCCGCAAAAGGCGACTACGCGGGTAACACCCCGGGTGGAGTGCAATGATGTCCAGTTATCCTCGGCCTTGACGCGCACAAAGATATAGCCAGGAAACAGCGGTTGCAGCTTCTGCTTTACAACGCCGCCCTTGATGGTCTCCACCAGAAAGCTGGGATTGAAGCACTCAAAGCCTTGGCGGCTCAGATGTTCCTGCGCACGGAAATCCTGCCTTGGCTTGCATTGCAGCAGGTACCAGGCGATGTCCGGCAACGCCATCTGGGTGTTCATAAGCCCTCCGGGCCAGGTATCGCAAAGTAGGCGTATCATAACGGCATGGACCGCCGTTTTCACCCAGACAAGCTTCCAGGCTTGCCAACAGCCCAGTATTGGCGTGAATACGTCGGCTGAAATCAATACGACCAATTCAGCCCTTTCCCTACTGCGGCGAACTTGTCATTCTAAAGCAGCGTTCTTCAGCCGCACTGCAAGGCTGGTCTTACATAAGGTTGCCATTTCATGATCATCTCTTCACCCAATGACTACCGTGCCGCGGCAAAAAGCCGGCTGCCGCGCTTTCTGTTCGACTATATCGATGGCGGCGCCAACGATGAGCACACCCTCAGACGCAACGTATCCGACCTGGCCGATGTGGCGCTGCGCCAACGGGTACTGAAGAATGTCGAGGGCGTTAACATTGAAACGCAACTCTTCGATGAAACCCTCGCCATGCCGGTAGCGCTCGCGCCGGTCGGCCTGACTGGCATGTTTGCCCGGCGCGGCGAAGTACAGGCGGCCCGCGCCGCCTCTGCCAAGGGCATTCCCTTTATTCTGTCCACCGTATCGGTCTGCCCCATCGCCGAAGTCGCCTCCGCCATTGACCGGCCCATGTGGTTTCAGCTTTATGTGCTCAAGGACCGCGGCTTTATGAAGCACGCCCTGGAGCAGGCCAAGGCAGCAGGTGTAAAGACGCTGATCTTCACCGTCGACATGCCCACCCCCGGCTCCCGCTACCGGGACGCGCACTCGGGTATGAGCGGCCAGTACTCCGCCATGCGCCGCATGTTTCAAGCCGCCATGCACCCGCGCTGGGCCTGGGACGTAGGCCTGCATGGCAAGCCGCACGATTTGGGCAATATCTCCCTGTACCGCGAAAGCCCCACTGCACTGGCTGACTACATCGGCTGGTTGGGCGCCAACTTCGATCCATCCATTTCATGGAAGGATCTACAGTGGATCCGCGACTTCTGGGACGGCCCCATGATCATCAAAGGCATCCTCGACGCCGAAGATGCCAAAGAAGCAGTCCGCTTTGGCGCCGACGGTATCGTCGTCTCCAACCACGGCGGCCGCCAACTGGACGGCGTACTCTCCAGCACCCGCGCCTTGCCGCCCATCGCCGATGCGGTGAAAGGCCAACTGAAGATCATGGTCGACTCCGGCATTCGTACTGGTCTCGATGTGGTGCGCATGATGGCCCTGGGCGCTGACTTCACCCTGCTGGGCCGGCCGTTTATCTACGCGTTGGCCACGGCAGGCGAAAGCGGCGTGGCTAATCTGCTGAACCTGATCGAAAAGGAAATGAAGGTCGCCATGGTATTGACCGGGGCCAAGTCGATTGCGGATATCAATGAGGAGTTGCTGGTCAGGACTGCTCGGGAGCAGGGGCTTTATGTGGCGGGGGCTTGAATCGCGGGTAAGAAAAAAGGCGTCCAAGGACGCCTTTTTTGTTTGCCCGGCGAAGCCGGCAAACCCGTCCACCTGAAAGAAGGTG
>CAXBEU010000040.1:0-24294 GCA_963974865.1 uncultured Pseudomonadaceae bacterium
ACAGGCTGCATAAAAGTATGGTCTACGCGACAACTACGTTGACAAACACCGCCCGTGCGGGGCCTGACAAGGCCAACGGCCAGATGACGGCCGTGGCTGGCGTTTCAATCCGCAGGCCCGTGCGGGGCCTGACCGGTGTGCTGATCGCAATGGGCCCCTCGCCAGTGTTTCAATCCGCAGGCCCGTGCGGGGCCTGACCTTCAAGCGGGTAGCGCCTGACTTTGCGATGGAGTTTCAATCCGCAGGCCCGTGCGGGGCCTGACCACAGCGATAACAGCAGGATCGGCAGCGGCCAGAGTGTTTCAATCCGCAGGCCCGTGCGGGGCCTGACCGCCCGGGCCGGATGACTTCAACGGCGTTGATGTGTTTCAATCCGCAGGCCCGTGCGGGGCCTGACCTCCAGCAGGGGCCGTGCGACTTTGCTTGCATGGAGTTTCAATCCGCAGGCCCGTGCGGGGCCTGACACGCACCGCTACGCAGCATTTTTCTTCTTCGGGATTGTTTCAATCCGCAGGCCCGTGCGGGGCCTGACGGGTGGAGACGCACTACCTGACGCTGGGCTATGTTTCAATCCGCAGGCCCGTGCGGGGCCTGACGGCTACCCCGGGCAGCGTTTACATACGTGATCATGTTTCAATCCGCAGGCCCGTGCGGGGCCTGACCAACCATGTGCTCTGTTTCGGTCAGCGGTGGCAGGGTTTCAATCCGCAGGCCCGTGCGGGGCCTGACACATACGCCTCTCGCAACTTGTTAACAGCAGTCTTGTTTCAATCCGCAGGCCCGTGCGGGGCCTGACTTCTCGCCGCTCAAACTCTGCGACCCTGGCCGCAATGTTTCAATCCGCAGGCCCGTGCGGGGCCTGACGCCCGGAGGCTGCAAAGAAGGTTGATATAGCGGCGTTTCAATCCGCAGGCCCGTGCGGGGCCTGACAACCATGACCGCATACAGTGCGTTTGTAGCCAAGTTTCAATCCGCAGGCCCGTGCGGGGCCTGACAAAACAAAAGGCATACCGCGAGAGGCTGAAAGAGTTTCAATCCGCAGGCCCGTGCGGGGCCTGACGCCGTTTAAGGACCATTTGATGCATTCTTCAATGTTTCAATCCGCAGGCCCGTGCGGGGCCTGACTGGCCTTCAAGTGTTTGGCCTTGGTGATGTTGGCGTTTCAATCCGCAGGCCCGTGCGGGGCCTGACGGGGCGACTTGCCAGAGCCCTTGCCCGTCTCGATGTTTCAATCCGCAGGCCCGTGCGGGGCCTGACTGGGTCTTTGCAACCCAATGTGTAGGCTACCAATTATCGATCATTTCCGCGAATCAACCGGACAAATGCGGAATAAACATGGCTGAACGCAAAGCATGGGAATAAGCATAGGAAAATCAAATTGTTAAAGAGCTGCGAAACTACCAGGAAAAAGCCGGTAGCTTCGGGTTCGCAGAATTAAAGTATGAGGGGACCGTTAAGATCAAGAACGGCTTTCGCACCTATGTGCTCAACTCGTTTTTGCCATATGCGGCCAAGGTAATAAAACCGGAGACTGTCGTAGTCTGGATCGATAATGTCACACAGGCGTTGCTTTAGTAGAGCCCACTGCGCAGGATCAACTTCAATTTCAAACACTGAATACTGCACTCGCTGGCCGAAATCCAAACACGCCTTACCTACGCGCCGTAAACGCCGGTTTCCTCCCGCCACTTGTGTGCTTACGTCGTAACTCACCAAAACCATCATAATGCTTTTCTCACTTCCAGAGAAACGGTGGGTAGGCGTCCAGATCCCCGCGCAAATGTCGCGCCAACAACTGAGCTTGTAACGCCGGAAACAGACCTACTGGCCCCTTTTCACCTAAATACAAATGTTGAATCTCTTCACGCTTGCGCTCTTGATAGGCTGTAAGAACTGCCTTGCGGGCATCGTCCGTAAGAAAAACTGCCCCGTTATCCATCTTCCGAAAATGTTTTTCGTTCAGTTGCTTGCGGTTAATCATGGATAGCGCAAGCCTGTCGGCAAGTACCGGCCTGAACTCTTCAACCAGGTCTAAAGCCAAGCTCGGCCGGCCGGGGCGGTCACGATGAAGAAAGCCCACAGCAGGATCCAACCCAACACTTTCCAAAGCAGAGCGGCAGTCATGGGTCAGCAAGGTGTACAGGAAAGACAGCAAAGCATTAACAGCATCAAGCGGCGGTCTACGCGTCCGCCCATTAAAGCGCATCGTGGTACTAGGTACGCGAATCAAGCTGTCGAATACGCCAAAATAAGCCTGTGCTGCCTCGCCTTCCAAACCACGCAAAATCGTAACGTCGGTTTCCTTTAACAACCGGTCAGCAATACGTTTTAGCCTTTTATGCGCATGTTCAATGGCCGCTTTGGGAATCGGTGAAAGCTTCTCCCCATGATCACGCAAAGCACGCCCTAGCACCGCACGTTGGTTAAAAAGCTTGCCCAGTAAGAGGCTGCGCACGATGGCGGCACACCCTTCCTGGCAGTCTGTCCGTCGGTATTGCTCCCGTCTCAACAGTACATTGCCCGAGACAGGGCCTTCCACTCTGGCCAGAAACTTTCCGTTGGGGCTTAGATAAGCGACACATACTCCTTGCTCGGCGCAATAACCCAGCAAAGGCGGAGACACCAGAATACGACCTATGCAGACGATACTCTCGAGCATGTGGGCAGGAAGACGCCCTTTTATTTCGCCAGCCACCTCCATAACAATATTGGCACCTTCTTTTCTCAGCCAGGCGCCTTCGGTAGTTACATAAAGGGTGTTTAATTGACGACGCATTCCTCACTCCTTGAGCTGCTTCAGCAACCATGCGTTTACTTTGCTCTTGCCACCCAACAAACGTGGCTGGCATAGCTCAATCAACGAACAGTTATCGCACCTGTCAGATAAATACTCAGCTGTCGGCGTAGAGCCTACATCCATCATGCGCTTGGTTGACTGAATAACTTCCACTGTTAGCGCACGCAACTCATCATCAAACAAGACAGGCTTTCGGCGGCGCGTTTTCCCGTAATACAAAGCTCCATCAGGTACATCACGAGCAAACATCTCCTCCAGACAGAGCGCTTGGGCACAAAGCTGCACTTCATCCGCTCGATGCTTTTTGGGCTTGCCTCGTTTGTATTCGATGGGAAATATCCGTTCTCCAGTGGAGTCTTCAAGGAACTCAACCACGTCGGCAATGCCACTTATGCCTAATTCATGGCAGATGAGCGGCATAGCTGTAGCCGTTCGGACACCATGGCGCTGCTCTGTCGACGGCTGATCTGCACGCTCATGCAAAAGCCGGCCCTCAGCTGTCTGCCTGTTTTCCGCCCATGCCTGCTCAAGGTGAATCAGCCCGCACTGCCGCGGACAGTAAAGATAGTGTTGCAAGGCAGACAGCGGAATCAGATATTCATCTTCCATGCCGACCCCTCATCAGATCAGTTCACGCACACTCACCCCACCGGGTACCGCTTCGCGGTCTATCGATACGCGATAATCAGTGAAACTGCGTGCTGGGGTATCAGCCTCGCCTTCAACCCTTTCCACCTTTACGGTGTCAAATAACAGGTGAGAAGGAGCATTGCCCATTGGGTGTTCGTGTTGAAAGACTATAAGCTTGCGTGCTGACATTTCACCACGCGCGGCTGAGCGGTCATGCTCGAACATGTTTATCAGGCTTCGCCACAACAGTTCGAGATCATCCTCTGAGAACCCGGTGCGCTCAGCCAGCTTGGCTGAAATGAAACCATGCGCACGATACAGCCCATAAGGAATGATGTGCTTACGCCCCATGGTGCGGTTGTCGCCGCTCTGGTCTTCGGCTTCCTTCTCGGTGGTCACGGCCATCCGAGTAATAGACACCTCCAGCGGCACTACAGGATCAATGGAGCTTGCGAATGCCATTTGAATGGGACCTCGTACCTGGCCACAGTTCACCCCAGTAGTCATTACGGCGCCAAATGTTCTAACGTCAAAAAAGTTGACGCACATCCAGTCTGTCAGCTCTTTGGCCTTGGCTACATCCTTGGGAAGCTTCTTGTACCCGTCCTTAGCGTCTGGCGCTATTTCCAGCGCTTTCCAGGCCAGCTCATGTTGCTTGTTCAGTACGCTTTTTTCCTGCATGTAGATGGCGTAGCCTGAGCCGCCCTCTTTTTCCAAAGAAACATAATTGCGTATCTTTCGCTTGAGGCACACATCAGTAACCAGTCCCTGATTGGTTTCAGGATCAAGGCGCGGCAAATTGCCGGCATCGGGATCCCCATTAGGGTTTCCATTGATCACATCAAACAAATAAACAAACTCATAACGGTGCTTGATCGCGCTCATAGTTCTGCTCCTTGCTCGGTTTCGTTGTCCGTGTGTTGCGTCTCAGTACGATTGAAACGGCTTTGCGCCTGATGGTAATAGCCGATGGCAAATCGGCCCTGATCCTCAATCCGCATGCTACGTGGGAACTCACTGCCGAGGCCCGCGATGATCTCCGCGATATCTTTTTCAAGGTTATGCGCAAACCCCGGTTTATCCTTGCGCACTTTGGCCAAATGATTCTGCGTATTGCGCAGCAGCATCGGAAATACCGAGGCCGGTGTGGCAGATGCAGCGCCGTAATATCTGTCGCGAATAGTCGCGTTTACTTGCGTTCCCAGCGCAGCGCGTTGGGCGTTTTCCAGAACGGCAAATAGCCGCCCTAAACGGTAACCAGGGTTACCGGCATCCTTGTTGAGACTCACAGGCACCTCCTCATTTATTCCCTTAACACCCAGCCGCTTATCGCGGGTCAGAACGGCCTTGCACAAAGCCACACGTACACCACTGACGTCACCATCGGCACGCATGCGCATGATTACGCTGCTAAGCAGGCTGCGTGGATACCGTGACCCAGTCAACACAGCTCGAGCAACCTCGCCAGCCAACTGCGGCGCGACATCTTCCGACTTGCTCCTGCCATCGCGACTTGGCGCAGTCGCCAGTAGCAAACGCCAGATCGCGGGTTCATTTTTCCAAGGCGCTGGTTGCAGACTCAGATCGTGGTAATGCTCAGCCAGACGCTGTGCAAAAGAAACCAGATGGCCAGTAAACCAGAAGCGCACCGAGAGCCTGGATGCATTGGGCGCCAAACCCAGGACGTGTAGCTGGGTGGTGTCTTCCAGCGATAGCGCCAGCTCCCGTAATGGCCGGCCAGCACTGACAGCATCTAGCACTGTACGCAGCTTTGCTGCTTCACTTGCATCATCTGCTGGTGGCGACAGCAGGTCAGCAAAACACCATTCGGCACGCTCTGCCTGCTCGGCATCAGCAGCTGTGGCCCAGAAAACTACCGTTGCGTCACCTATCTGCATGCGTTGCCGGTTGTGCTCATCGCGGCGCAATAAATGATTCAATACGGTGGTGTACGCAAAGGCAGCCGCCTCGGAAACAGGAGCGTTCTCTCCCTGACTTTTGCCATAGGATGAGAAAGAATCCAGATTGAAAGAGACTATCGAGGCGCCGGAGCTTTGCGCACCATTCACACCCTTTACTGCTGGGTGCAGGCGCGCCAGAGGTCTGGTCTGGCCGGTAACAAGACATAACCCCGCACTAGCATCCGTTGATGCCAGAAGGTTCGTACGAACTCGCAGCGCGCTTGGTGTCTCATGCAGGTAGCTATGCTGTCCGTCCAGGCGAAATACCAGGTTGGCGTCCAACATATCATCGTTAAACAAAGGCCCTTGAAAGTCGGCCGGTTGCCAGTGTTTGAGGAAGGCAACAAATGCCTGAATGGACGTGTCTTCGATCTCAGCAAGCAGGTCGAGATGAAATGACTTGAATGCCTCATGCTCGTTGCCCACGCGCTCACTAGCCTTGGCGCTGACGCCCAGCACGTAGCTGCTTTTATCCCACAGAAAATTTGGCCTGATCCCAGCCGTACGTTTTTCCGGCTGTGGCACCGTCATGCTTTTGGGCAGGGTTTTCTTGCCGACCTGAGTCAGGTTTGACTGAACATCCACTACCTTGCCCGCGGAGTCCAGTATCAGCGTGTAGCTGATCTTCTCCTGGCTGTAACCAATGATAGGTACCGCATTCCTGACCGCCAGCCTTTCGTAATAATCATTCAGCGCCGAGAGAATCATTTTTTTACCTCTTGGGCGTTGAACGGCGGCACCTCAATCAGACCGTCGCGCATGGTGGCGCGGAAAAAGTGCGGCGTCATGCCATCGGCAAAATCGATATCGTGCAGCATCCAGCCTAAATCGATATTGCCCTGCAAAGAGGCATCGACCTCTAGTTCGAGCTCATCCGTCTCCAGCAATACAAAGCTGGCCGGGAACTCACGTACACCCAGACAGGGAGCGTGGAAATGCTGACCCTTGCGTGCTCTGCGGTTAAATATGTCAAGGTGCTTACCTTCCGAATCACTACTATCTGCCCGGTCGGTCAGCTCAAAATGAGCCTCAATAATATAAGCCACATCACGTAGTACAGTGGCAGCCCGCTGCTGCCGCTCTTCATCTACAAAGGAAACCAGATCATCGGTTCTACCAGCCTTCAATGCTTTGCCGACACTGGCCGAAGAGAGCTTGTTTCCTACCTCATTGCGCCTAATAGATTCAAACCGAATCGGTTTGATTACCTGTATGCGATCAATCACCCAGCGAATCGCTGGCTTCCAGTGAATCGCTTCGATAATCCCCCGGGCGGCTGAGGGCGTAATGACGTCGTAAGAGACGCGCTCCACTTTCATTTCTGGCCGGGTAAAGCAGGCTCGCTCACCCCAGACTTTTAGTCGAATTCCGTAGGCCATCAGGCCCTCCTTTTCGATTCAAACTTCCAACTAGCTCAAACACTGATCACCATAGTAGCCTTTCGCTAGCAATGAAAGCAGGATTATCCCAGTGCAGTCCGTGGCTTTCGTCATACAAATCCGGATTGGCCAGCGCCATAAACTGCTCGCCATATTTTTCCGGTTGCACGGCCTGTACCGCGCCGACTCGAATAAGCTCCGCAAAAGCTTTCTGAGGGACCTGCACCAGATAAGGTTGCAACTGACGTGCGATTTTTCCGCAGCCTTCGGCAAACTCCAGATCGCGCAGCGCGCGAACCGCATCTTCGTCCCAGGGAACAATAACCGTCTTTTGTACGCTATCTATCATCCGAAATTCGTTCGCCAGCATTTCGAACGGCAACCCTTGCAATTGCGCTGCTTCAATCTGCCCCAGCAGATTGCGCGCATCCAGTTCCTGCGGTCCTTTTTGCCAGTACAACAGTTGGAAGTAACGACGGATAGCTTCCAACCCCAGGGGGTCATCCGGTAACTGCCGCAAAATCTCTCGAGCTGCTTGGGCGTATTGCTTTAGCTCCGGCGGCGGTGCCCAGTCAGGATTCTCCGTAGCAAATATCGAAACCACGCTTTGGCTCGATGCCCGCCGGCCCTCGCGATTACAGCGCCCGGCAGCCTGTGCAATGGAATCCAACCCGGCCTCCGCTCGTAGCACCTGGGGGAAGTCCACATCGACCCCAGCCTCGATTAACGAAGTTGAGACCAGCCGACATGGCTCACCGCTCAGCAAGCGCCTGCGCACTTCGGACAACACGCCACTGCGGTGCTTGGCACACATGAGTGTGGTGAGATGCAGTGCACCGCCTGCCGGCAAAATTGACTGAAACAGGCAGCGTGCATGTTGGCGGTTATTGACGATACAAAGTACCTGCTCACTTTCTGTCATCAGTTGCGCCAAACGCTCATCTGAGAGCGTGCCCAAATGGCGCACTTCAACTCGCTTTAACGCCAGAAAAAGCTTCTCAGGGTCAGGTGCCAGCTCCCGAACATCACACAAACCATCGACGAAATCCGGGGCCTGCAAAGCAGGCTGAGTAGCGGTACAAAGCACCGGGCTTACCCGGTAATTCAAGGCCAATTCGCTCAGTGCCGTCACGCAAGGCTTTAGCAGCTTGATTGGCATCGTTTGAGCCTCATCAAGTATTACCACGCTACTGGAGATGTTGTGCAACTTTCGACAAGTCGAAGGTCTGGCGGCATAAAGACTTTCGAAAAACTGTACTGCGGTCGTCACTACAATAGGCGCGTCCCAGTTCTCCATCGCCAATCGGGTTTTCTCCTTGGCCTGCGCGCTCTTACCGGTTTCATCAATTAGCGAGCTATGGTGTTCCAGCACAGCATCACTGAGATCACCCAGCGCCCGCCGGAAAACGGCCGCGTTTTGTTCTACGATACTGGTGAACGGAATCACGAAGATAACCCTTCGCAAGTTGTGAGCAATAGCGTGATCAAGCGCGAACGCAAAGGAGGCGAGCGTCTTGCCTCCTCCAGTGGGCACCGTCAAAGAAAATATTCCAGGAGTATGCAAAGCTTGCTCTCTAACGCGCATGAGAATATTAGCCCGCAGCTTGTTAACCGGAGTATCCGCCTGAAAGCCATCCAAAAATCCGTCCAACCGGCTTCGAAGCGATAAAAGCGTAGGCTGGGAGTGCGTACGCAGCAGCTGCTTTTTTTCCAACTTATGGTAATAAGCCTCTGTATCCAGAAAGTCCGCATCTACTAGAGAGGAAAAAATCATCCTTGCTAAAAATGCCAGTTGGAAAAAGCCTCGCTCTCCGACCACTTTGAACTCTTCAGGGGGAATTAGGCGAGCGGGCAGGTCAACTTCTTGCTGCCAAGCAGCTTGAAGTCGAGGCAATTCCGCCAGCAACCTATTTCCCAACGACGTGCGCTCACCTGTGTCCCGTCCGTTGGCAAGCCCCGCATGATGGCCGGCTATACCATAAGCCAACAACAAACCCATTCCTCCAAACCGCTCAACTGCGATACGTGCACCCCAAGTTGAGTGATCGACTTTGCCGTAATCACCGGCCAACCGAGCTTGAAACTCGTCAGTATATTTACCCAAATCATGCAAACGCCCGGCAGTTCTAGCCAGTTCGCCTGCACCGAAATAGCTTGCGGATTGAGCAGCCAGATTCCCCACCTCAAGCAAGTGCTCTGCCAATAACTGCCAGTCAGCTTTATCTGCCTGCAGGCCCGAGTGCGCGAAAAAATTACTCATCTTCAATTCGCCGACAAGAAAGATTGATGCGCGCTGGATAGCTCGTATTCCAGCGGTTGAGCTTCAGATGTATTTTGAAGCAGTAGCGGAGGTTTGGCGTGGGCCTCCCGTATATTCCAATACAGCGACTGCTTGCCTTCGTCTGTGACGTACTCGACCCGCCCAGCCTTCACTAATACCCGGCAATGCTGCAGGTAGTAGATATTGGCCCGCTTTGAATGAAGGATGGTTTTCAGATCGGAGGGGGAAAAGTCTTCCATGACAGGCTCCTGCGCCATAGTGCCAAGATGCCACACTACGCTTGGTGCCACGCCTCGTCTAGCTGGAAAATGCACAACCACACCAAAACAAAACCAAAAAAGGGCAGAACCAAGTCTGCCCTTCCTTCAGTACCAATCAAGCATGCCTGGTATTACATCTCCGGCATCAGCACCGTGTCGATCACATGAATCACGCCATTGCTGGCCTTGATGTCAGTGGCGGTTACGGCGGCGTTATCGACTTTTACACCGTCAGTGGCGTCAATCGTCAGTGAGCTGCCCTGGACGGTTTCGGCGCTGGTCATGCTGACTACGTCAGCGGCCATGACCTTGCCTGCTACCACGTGGTAGGTCAGTACGGCGGTCAGTTTGTCCTTGTCGGCCAGCAGGGCCTCCAGGTCAGCCTGAGGAATCTTGGCAAAGGCTTCGTCGGTGGGTGCAAATACGGTGAATGGACCTTCGCCTTTCAAGGTGTCTACCAGACCGGCGGCCTGCACTGCGGTGACCAGGGTGTCGAAGTTACCAGCAGCTACTGCGGTATCAACGATGTCAGCATCGGCTTTCTTGTCGCCATGGTGATCGGCGTACACAGGTGCTGCTACCAGAAGGCTGGCGCTGAACACGGCAAACATGATGTGGCGGGCCCGCTGGGTGAGGCGTTGGCCGAGGTGTTGAGTGAGTGCAATCATGATCTTCTCCAGAAACGTGTTATGTGAGTTGCACTACCTTTGTACAGGATCTGTATAACTAATCCATTCTTGTACAACTCATGTTACACACCTGTCTACCACCTAGACCTTGAAGCACTCCGCCAAATGGGCGGTGATACGCGCGGCGTCCTGCGGCTTGCTGTAAAGATAGCCCTGGCCGATATCGCACTTCATATCCCTGAGCAGCTCGTGTTGTGCCTGAGTTTCGATGCCCTCGGCAACGATGGTCAGGTGCAGGCTCTGACCCAACGCGATAATGGCTCTGGAGATGGCGCTGTCGTGGGCGGAGCCTGGCAAGTCGGCCACGAAGCCCTGATCGATTTTCAGGGTGTTGACCGGCAGCCGTTTGAGACGCAACAGGGAGGAATAACCCGTACCGAAATCATCGATGGAAAGCCTGACCCCCAGCGCCCGCAACGCATCCAGCGTTTCAATGCAGCGATCACCCTGCTGCATGATTTCACTTTCGGTGAGCTCCAGCTCCAGGTGCTCTGCCGGCAAGCGAGCGGCCGCCAGCGCGGTTTTGACGTTGCCGAGCACATCGCCGCGCTCAAGGGTGGAGCCAGACATGTTGACCGCGACACAGGTCAACGGGTAACCCGCATCCAGCCATTCGCGCATCTGTAAACAGGCCTGGCGAAGCACGTATTCGTCAATCGGAATCAGTAAACCGACGTGCTGCGCCACTGGCAAAAACTCACCGGGGCTGATCAGCCCGCGCACCGGATGCTGCCAACGCACCAGTGCCTCCAGCGCAACCACCTGGCCACTTTGCATGTCGACCTGAGGCTGGTAATAGACCTGTAACTGTTGCTGTTTGATGGCCTGATAAAGGTCCGACTGCAATGACATCTGCCGCCGTGCCTTGTCCGTCAGCGCCTGGGTATAAAACGCGTAGGTATTGCGGCCGTTGGCCTTGGCCTGGGACACGGCGGCGTCGGCATTGGTGAGCAGCTCGGCTCCCTCTTCACCATCATCCGGGAAAATACTCATGCCCAGGCTGACGCTGAGATGGATGCTGTGCCCTTCTATCTCGAAGGGTTGGCTAAAGCCATTCTGTAGCCGCTGGGCGATGGGCGTTATGTCGTCCGTCTCGGTCAGGTTCTCGACCAGCATGACAAACTCGTCACCGCCCAGACGCGCAAGCGTGTCTTCCTCGCGACACAGACCCAGCATGCGCTCGCCAGCCACACGCAACAACTCATCCCCTGCGGTGTGGCCCAGGCTGTCGTTGACGGTCTTGAAGCGGTCCAGATCGATAAAGATCAACCCCAGGCGCTGTTCGCGGCGCTTTGCCCGCACCAGCGCGTTGGTCAGTCGCTCGACCAGCAGTAAGCGGTTGGGCAGGCGCGTCAGTGGATCGTGGTGGGCAAGAAAATCGATTTCCTGGCGCGACTGCTTGAGCACCGATATATCGGAGAAGACCGCAACATAATGCGTCAGCTCACCTTCTGCGCCACGTACCGCATTGATCGTCTGCCACTGGGGATAAATCTCCCCATCCTTGCGTCGATTCCAGATTTCTCCCTGCCAGGTGCCAGTAGCGGACAACGCTTCCCACATCTCCCTGTAGAACAATTCATCATGCCAGCCGGACTTGAGCAGGGTAGGCTTTTGCCCAACGACCTCTTCATGGGTATAACCCGTGATACGGCAGAACGCATTATTGACGTTGACGATGCGATTGCGGCTGTCGCTGATGACCACCCCTTCATTGGTACTGTCGAACACCACGGACGCCTGCTGCAACCGCTCGCTGTTGAGTTTGTGCTGCGTCACGTCGCAGACAATGCCGACCATCCGTGTTGCTCTGCCCTGAGCATTGCGCACGGCCTGCCCACGAGCGGTTACCCAGATATAGAAACCATCGCGGCGGCGAATGCGGTGGGTGTGCTCCAGGCGCTCGGTCTCGCCCTTGAGATGGCGGCGCAAGTCAGCCACCAGTGACAGGCGATCTTCAGGGTGCAGATGCTTGAGCCAGGTTTCCCGCTGATTCATGTTGAAGTCGGCCGGATGACCCAGAATCAATTTGCAGCGATCGGAGAAATACAGCTCGCCAGAGAGGATATCCCAGTCCCAGACGCCGTCGTTGGAGCCCAGCAACGCCAGGTCGAAGCGTTCCTCACTGCGTTGCAGTATCTGCTCCTGCTGCTGCCGGCGACGCAAGTGATAACGCATGGAATAGAACAGCAATGCACCGGTTATCGAGACAAACAACAAGCCTTTGAACGTCTGCATGCGTTGCTGGGTAGCTGCTTCCACACCCGCCCACAGCAACAGATTGTCACTGAACAGAATCCACAGGATAGCTACAACCATATATAAGAGAGCGATGTGCCCGGCGCTGCGATTGGAAGTCATGCATTACTCATCGGTGTAATCAGATGTTGAAAGCAATATAGCATCCACCGATTGTCTGACGGTCGTGTCATTTGCCAGCATCCTGGGCCATAATCGAAATTCCGGTGTTTTCCGGGATTGCTGAAAGAGGAAAATAAGCCCTATGTGGTATCAAGGTTTACTGCAACTCAACGGCTGGCAGATTCTGGCCGTCACTCTGGTTCTGACGCATGTCACCATCGTCAGCGTCACAGTTTATCTGCATCGCTACTCGGCCCACCGTGCACTTGAACTGCACCCGGCGCTGCAGCACTTTTTCCGGTTCTGGTTGTGGCTCACGACCAGCATGAACACCCGCGAGTGGACGGCCATCCACCGCAAGCACCACGCCAAATGCGAAACCCCGGAAGACCCCCACAGCCCAGTGCACAAGGGTCTGACTACAGTACTGCGCAAAGGCGCGGAACTGTATATGGAAGAGGCGAAGAATGAAGAGACCCTGCGCATCTACGGCAAGAACTGCCCGGATGACTGGGTCGAGCGCAACCTGTACAGCCGCTTCCCGCTGGCGGGTGTGACACTGCTGGCGATCATCAATCTGGCGCTGTTCGGCGTGCTTGGCATGACCGTATGGGCAGTGCAGATGATGTGGATCCCGGTCATGGCTGCGGGTGTGATCAACGGTTTGGGCCATGCGCTGGGCTATCGCAACTTCGAATGCAAGGACGCCGCCACCAACATCATGCCCTGGGGCATTCTGATTGGCGGTGAAGAGCTGCACAACAATCACCACACCTACCCCAACTCGGCCAAGTTGTCGGTCAAGAAGTGGGAGTTCGATATGGGCTGGATGTGGATTCGTCTGTTCAGCCTGTTCGGGCTGGCCAAGGTGCGCCGCACTGCACCTATTGCCCACCAGGTCGAGGGCAAGCAGACGCTGGATATGGACACCGCGATGGCGATCCTGAATAACCGCTTCCAGATCATGGCGCAGTATCGCAAGCTGGTGATCAAGCCACTGGTACAGCAGGAAATGCACCGGGTAGACGAATCCGTGCGCCACCTGTTTCGTCGTGCCAAGCGCCTGCTAAGCCGCGAAAGCAGCCTGCTGGATGCTCATAACGAAGAGAAACTGCAGCGCGTCCTGGCCGAGAGCCAGGCCCTGAAGGTAATTTACGAGAAGCGCTTGGCGCTGCAGCAGATCTGGGGCCGTACCAGCGCCAATGGGCACGACATGTTGCATGCCCTGCGCGATTGGTGCCATCAGGCGGAAACCAGCGGTATCAAGGCGCTGCAGGACTTTGCCATCACTCTGCGCACCTACTCGCTGCAACCAGCGCCGAACCTGGCGCGCTGATTGACTATAACTCTTTTGTGCGGGTCGCCACGGCCCGCGCAAAAGCGTTAGACTCTGGACTTTAGCCAATCGCATTTCATGAGGTTGCAAAGGATGCGGACCTTCTTCTCCGGCCTGGCCCTGCTGCTCGCAAGCCCCCTGCTTCTGGCATCGACTATCTACAAGTATGTCGACAGCAATGGCGTGGTCACCTATACCGATAAAGCCACCAAGGGCGCCGAGGTCTTCGTGTTTCGCGATGCCATGGTTGAAACCTTCGAAAAAGACGTCTACGTCACGACCAACAAACATCCTGGTGGCGAAACCCTGATCGTCCACAACGATCTGTTTGCACCGGTTGAAGTCGAGTTGAGCATTCATGGGGCGAAGAACCTGATCGGCGTCCCGGACAAACCAGTGCGCTGGGTGTTGCAACCGCGCCAGCAAATGCGCCTGCTGACCCTGGCACCCAAGCCCGGCGCTGGAACCCCGAGTTACAACTACAAGCTACGCCACGCCGTGGGCGACCCCCGCGCCCAGCATGCGCTGACGGATTACCCGCTTCCCTGGCAGGGCGGCCCCTTCCGCGTGACCCAGGGGCCGGGCGGCGGCTACAGCCACACCGGGCCCAAGGGCCGCTATGCCATCGATATCGCCATGCCCGAAGGCACACCCATCGTCGCAGCACGCCCTGGCATAGTGGTGAAAACCGAAAACAACCAGTCCGGACGCGGCACCAACCCTTCCGGCAACTTTGTGCGGGTGCTGCATGATGACGGCACCATGAGCGTATACCTGCACCTCAAGCATCGTTCGGTGGTGGTACATGAGGGCCAGCGTGTGGGTGCTGGCACCTTGCTCGGCAAGTCCGGCAACACCGGCAACAGCACCGGCCCGCATCTGCATTTTGTAGTTCAGAAGAATGTGGGCCTGGATACCATCTCCATTCCCTTCGCCTTCACCCAGGCGGTGGATCGGCTACCCAACTTTGCGGTGGGCGGCGAGCCTTGAGAGCTTGAAAGCACTCACGGAGTGCTAAATACCAGACAACAAAAAACCCGCCGAAGCGGGTTTTTTGTTGTGGGAGGCAGACCTTATTTGATCTTGCCTTCCTTGTACATCACGTGCTTGCGAACGACTGGATCGAACTTCTTGATTTCGATCTTATCGGGCGTAGTACGCTTGTTCTTGTCGGTAGTGTAGAAGTGACCAGTACCGGCAGAAGAAATCAAACGAATCAATTCACGCATGGGACTGCTCCTTAAACTTTTTCGCCGCGGGCGCGCATTTCAGACAGGACGACATCAATGCCGCGCTTGTCAATAATACGCATACCTTTGGTGGACGTGCGCAGACGCACAAAACGCTTCTCTGACTCTACCCAAAAACGATGGTGCTGCAGGTTAGGCAGAAAACGACGCTTGGTTCTGTTGTTAGCGTGGGAAACATTGTTCCCAGTCACTGGACCTTTACCGGTCACCTGACATACTCGAGACATGGTTAACCCTCTCCAACCACTTGCCCAACCCGAACTGGTTGGAAGCCATAAAAAATGTATTTTCCAGCCGGGGCAAGCCTTTATGCCGACCTGCAAATGCATCTGTGCAGGCGCAGCCCCGAGAAGAGCGGAGCTTTATATCAAAAGCAGGCCCCGCAAGCAACGACTTTTGATTATTTGTGCTTTACAGCAAGCCCCGCTCGGCGAAGGAAACCGGCTCGCCATCACCCACCACCAGATGGTCAAGAACGCGTATATCCACCAGCGCCAGCGCTTCCTTCAAACGCCGTGTCAGCATCTGATCAGCCTGGCTCGGCTCGGCCACACCCGACGGATGGTTGTGCGTGAGAATCAGGGCAGCGGCGTTCAGGGCCAGCGCGCGCTTGACCACCTCACGCGGGTAAACACTGGCGCTGTCCAGCGTGCCCTGAAACAATTCCTCAAAGGCAATCACCCGATGCTGGTTATCCAGAAACAGGCAGGCAAACACCTCATGCGGCAAATGCGCCATGCGACTGCGCAAGTATTGGCGCACCGCACCGGGAGAGGTCAAAGCCGTGCCGCGCTTGAGCTCTTCGAACAGATGCCGCCGGGCCATTTCCATCACCGCCTGCAACTGCACATACTTGGCCGGGCCTAATCCGGGATGCCGGCAGAAGCTGGGCATGTCAGCCTGCACCAGCGCTCGCAGACTGCCAAAGCTGGCCAGCAGATCCCGCGCCAGATCCACCGCGCTGCGGCCGGGAATACCGGTACGCAGAAAGATCGCCAACAACTCGGCGTCGGAGAGCGCCGCAGCGCCTTGGTTGATGAGTTTTTCCCGTGGACGTTCAGCCAGCGGCCAGTCGGTAATCGGCATGCGCATTTCCCTGCTAGTCGAGCACGTACTTCCTGTTCGTGCGGTGTAATATGTGCCGAGTATAAAAGCTGATGCCGAGTGGGTCGATACCCACCTTCACAGCGCAATAGCGGCCCTGTGCTAGTATCGATGGGCTGAAACGGGTTTGCCGAGGGTCAGGAGTCAAGCATGCAACGGTTGGTTAACAAACGGGTTCTGCTGGGAGTCAGCGGTGGCATCGCCGCCTACAAGAGTGCCGAGCTGATACGACGCCTGCGCGACGCCGGGGCTGAGGTGCGCGTAGTAATGACCCAGGCTGCCCGCGAATTTATTACCCCGCTGACTTTGCAGGCGCTGTCCGGCCATCCGGTGCATGGCGATCTGCTTGACCCGGCCGCCGAGGCCGCCATGGGCCATATCGAGCTGGCGCGCTGGGCCGACGTGGTGTTGATTGCGCCAGCTACTGCCGATCTTATGGCGCGCGTGGCCCAGGGCCGCGGCGATGACCTGCTGACCACACTGGTGCTGGCTACCGATGCGCCGCTGGCGCTGGCGCCCGCGATGAATCAGGAGATGTGGCGCGATGCGGCGACCCAGGCCAATCTCGATACCCTGCTGCAACGCGGCGTCAGAATCTTCGGTCCAGGAGCGGGTGAGCAGGCCTGCGGCGACGTGGGCCCTGGGCGCATGCTCGAGCCGACCGATATAGCGATGAAAGTCGCTGACTGCTTTGAGCGCGGCAGCCTGACCGGTCTGCACCTGCTGATCAATGCCGGACCCACACGCGAAGCGATCGACCCGGTGCGCTACATATCCAATCACAGCTCCGGAAAAATGGGCTTCGCCCTGGCTGAAGCCGCGGCCGAGGCCGGCGCACGCGTGACTTTGGTGGCCGGCCCGGTCAATCTGCCTACTCCGATGCGGGTCGAGCGAGTGGATGTGGTCAGCGCACAACAGATGCTGGAGGCCTGCCAGGCGGCGCTGCCCGCCGACGTCTTTATTGCCTCCGCCGCGATAGCCGACTATCGGCCTGCCCAGTGTGCCGACACGAAGCTGAAAAAAGATCCACTGTCCGGCGACGGTATGACCCTGAGCCTGGTACGCAATCCGGATATTCTGGCGACCCTGGCATCGCCTGGCACCGATCAGCCCAGGCCCTGGTGTGTGGGGTTTGCCGCAGAAACCAATCAGGTGATCGACTACGCCCAGGGCAAACTGCAGCGCAAGAATCTGGACCTGATCATCGCCAATGACGTCAGCCAACCCGGTATAGGCTTCAATAGCGATGACAATTCAGTGACCCTGATCGACCGCTCGCTGCAACAGCACCATCTGCCGCAGGCCAGCAAACAGCAACTGGCCAGGCAGATCATTGCCTTTATAGCCGAGCAACTTTCTATAGCCAAACAAGCTATAGCCAAACAAGCTCCCCGGACACCTTAAGGACCGCGCATGCATGCCATTCAAGCCAAGATAATCGATCCACGCCTGGGCCAGCAGTGGCCCCTGCCCCAGTACGCCACCGAAGGTTCGGCGGGCCTGGATCTGCGCGCCATGCTTCAGGAGCCCCTGTGCCTTGAACCTGGCCAGACGCAACTGTTACCTACCGGGCTGGCGATCCATATTGCTAATCCTGGCCTGGCCGCGATGATTTTGCCGCGCTCGGGCATGGGTCATAAGCACGGCATTGTACTGGGCAATCTGGTCGGCCTGATCGACTCCGATTACCAGGGCGAGTTGATGGTTTCCTGCTGGAACCGCAGTCAGACGGCCTTCACCATAGAGCCCGGCGAACGCATTGCTCAGTTGATTCTGGTGCCCGTCCTGCAAGCAGAACTGGACATCGTCGACAGCTTCGATAACAGTCAGCGTGGAGCCGGTGGATTCGGCCATACTGGTAGCCATTAACCATTCCTAATGAAGTGGGCAGGGAGGCGGTACGCAGTGATCAAGCTAAAAAAACAACAAACGGCCAAAGCGGGTTCAAGCTTGCCGAGTACCCTGACTCCACTACTTCTGGCGCTGGTTGGCCTGGCATTGGCCGCCGCACCTATCTGGATCGCCCTGTTCGGTTTGGGTAGCGAACGCTACCGCACAGAAATGACCAATGCCTATGCCCAACAGCAGACGGCGGCGCTGAACCAGAGCATCCGCCAACTGGATGCCGACCTCAGCCGCCTGGCAGCCAACCCGCAACTGCAGGTCGCATTGCAACAGGGCGGTAGCGCCAGCATGCAGCGCCTGCTGCGCTACAACCTGGCCGGCAATCTGGCGATCTACACCAATGCCGTAGGCCGTGCGGAAGTGACGGACGCACAGGACGCGCCGCTCAGTTTCGCCGCACTGGACATGATCCGCCGCGCGGAACGCAACATGCCGGTGCCTATGGAAGTACACCCGGTGGATGGGCAATGGCGGCTGTATGCAGTCAAACCCCTGCGCGCTTCTGAAAACGCGCCGATTGGCGGCACGCTGATCGCCATCTTCGAACTGCAGCGCCTGACATCCGCATTCCCGGCGCTGCCTGGCGACACCGGCCAGATCCTGCTGACGCAGACCTTCCCCGGCGCCTCCGCACAAGCGCTGTATCAGGCCGGCAGCGGCTTTGGCGATCCGGTCTCCGCAACCTCTGTCAACCCGCTATGGACTGTACAATTCCAGGCCGGCCCCGCCCTGAGCAGTGGCATGGTCAATCCGCTACTGTTACTGGGCGCGGTGTTATTGGCACTGCTGGGCCTGATGGTTGGCCTGTGGCAACTGCAGCGCAGTTGGACTGCCCGCCTGAACGCCGATGCCGATGTGCTGATTCAGCTTACCCAGGGCCATAAGGCCGCCGGACTTCGCCTGGGTCCACTGGTGCCCGTGGGCCAAAGCATCATGCAACTTGCCAGTGGTAACGGCCGCACCCTGGGGCCGAGCCCGGAGCGCGAAACCGCTGGCAGAAAGCCGTCCAAGCCGGTGGCTGATCCGATAGCCGCCAGCACGGGTTTTCTGAACAAGGATATTCTCGATATCGACATCGTCGACAGTGATGATGACGCCTTCGGTATGTCGGGTGAACCGAGCGGACCGCTTATTCCCGAGATACCTGCGGAAATTTTCCGCGCCTATGATATCCGCGGCGTAGTCGGCAAAACCCTGACCGAAGAAGCGGTTTACTGGTTGGGCCGTGCCATTGGCAGTGAATCCATTGCAGCAGAAGAAAGCAAGGTGGCGGTCGCCCGCGATGGCCGGCTCTCAGGCCCGGCCCTCAGCGAACAATTGATTCGCGGCCTGGTGGACAGTGGTTGCCATGTGACAGATCTGGGCATGGTGCCCACCCCAGTGCTCTATTACGCCACTCATACCAGCGAAGCTACCTCCGGGGTCATGCTTACCGGCAGCCATAACCCGGCCGACTATAACGGCCTGAAGATCGTTATCGCCGGCCAGACGCTTTCCGAGCAACGCATCAGCGATCTGCACCGGCGCCTGCGCGAAAATGATCTGCACGACGGTGCCGGCAGCCGTCGGCCATTGGATCTGCTGGATGCCTATCGCCGGCAGATCACCGAAGACGTGGTGCTGGTGCGCCCGCTCAAGGTGGTGGTTGACTGTGGCAACGGCGTGGGCGGCGTCATCGCCCAGCAGCTGATAGAAAGCCTGGGCTGCGAGGTGACGCCGCTGTACTGCGAAGTGGATGGCACCTTCCCCAATCACCACCCCGACCCCGGCAAACTGGAAAACCTCCAGGACCTGATCGCAGAAGTAGCGCGCCAGGGCGCGGACATCGGTATCGCACTGGATGGCGATGCCGATCGGCTTGGCGTCGTGACCGCCAAGGGCGAGATGATCTATGCCGACCGGCTGATGATGCTGTTTGCTGAAGACATCGTCACGCGCCACCCCGGCGCGGATATCGTCTTTGATATCAAGTGCTCGCGGCGCCTGCCGATGCTGATCAGCCGCATGGGCGGCCGCCCGGTGATGTGGAAGTCAGGTCACTCGCTGATCAAGGCCAAGATGCTGGAAACTGGCGCCTTGCTGGGTGGCGAGATGAGTGGCCATATCTTCTTCAAGGAGCGCTGGTTCGGCTTTGATGACGGCCTGTACAGTGCCTGCCGACTGCTGGAACTGATGTCGATCCTGACGCAAAATAGCGCAGAGAGTGGCGACATCTTCGACAAATACCCAGTTGGCCTGGTCACCCCGGAAATCAACCTCACAGTCGGCGAGGCGCGCAAATTCGAGATCATCGAAGCGTTGCGCAAGCAGGCGGACTGGGGCACTGGCAAGGTCTCGACCCTGGATGGCATACGGGTGGATTACCCTGCCGGCTGGGGCCTGGTTCGCGCGTCCAATACCACCCCGGTGCTGGTGCTGCGTTTCGAGGCCGACAAGCCTGAGGAGCTTGAGCGCATCAAGCAGCTGTTCCGCGAGCAACTGGGCAAAGTGGCCAGCGATCTGCAGCTGACATTCTGAACAAACACCTGCCCGCCCCTGTCTGACGGGGGCAGGCCCTGATTTCCGTTGCCGGGCTCTCCCGGCAATGACTGCCCCAATAACTGGAGAAACAGACAGACCATGTTGAGTCGTGACGCCGCCACACAGGTATCCCGGGTTCTAACCGAAGCATTGCCCTACATTCAGCGTTTTACCGGCAAGACCATCGTGATCAAATACGGCGGAAATGCGATGGAAAGCGAGGAGCTGAAAAACAGCTTCGCGCGCGATATCGTGCTGATGAAAACCGTGGGAATCAATCCCGTGGTGGTGCATGGCGGCGGCCCGCAGATCGGTGATCTGCTCAAGCGCCTGAATATCGAAAGCCAGTTTATCGAGGGCATGCGCGTCACTGATACGCAAACCATGGATGTGGTGGAAATGGTCCTCGGCGGCCAGGTCAACAAGGATATCGTCAACCTGATCAACCAGCACGGCGGCGCCGCTATCGGCCTGACCGGCAAGGACGCGGGGCTGATCAAGGCACGCCAGTTGAAGGTCACGCGCAATACCCCCGGCATGGACAAACCCGAGATCATCGATATCGGCCATGTGGGTGAGGTGGTGGAAATCAATACCAAGCTGATCAATCGGCTGGTGTCAGACGATTATATTCCGGTGATCGCGCCTATTGGTGTGGGCTCCGACGGCGCCTCCTACAACATCAATGCAGACCTGGTAGCAGGCAAGGTGGCAGAGGCGCTCAAGGCTGAAAAGCTCATGCTGCTGACCAATATCGCCGGCCTGATGGACAAGTCCGGCAAGGTACTGACCGGCCTGACCACCGCCCAGGTGGACGCACTGATCGCCGATGGCACCATCTATGGCGGCATGCTGCCGAAGATTCGTTGCGCTTTGGACGCGGTGCAGGGCGGCGTCAGCAGCGCGATCATCGTCGATGGCCGGGTACCCAACGCGGTGCTGCTGGAAATCTTCACTGACACCGGTGTGGGCACGCTGATCACCAATCAGAAACAGGACTGAGATATGCAGCTGGGAGATTTCAGCTTCAGCCACAGCTTGCGTGTGCGCTGGGCCGAGGCGGATATGCAGGGCATCGTGTTCAATGGGCACTATCTGACGTACGCCGATGTGGGCATTACCGAGTACTTCCGGGCCATGGGCCAGGCCTACAGCGGCGAGACTGGCGTGAATGGCAGCGACTTCTTCGCGGTAAGAACCCTGCTGGAATACCGCTCACCAGCGCGCTTCGATGAGTTGCTTGACGTGCACGTGCGGATCGCCCGCCTGGGCAATTCGAGCATGCAGTTTATGATCGGGATTTATCGCGGTGAAGAGCTGCTGGTGAACGGTGAGATCGTCTATGTGCACGCTGATCAAAGTACCCGGCGCCCCAGCCCGATCCCTGCCAGCTTTCGCGCGGCGGTGATCGGGTTCGAGACCTTGGCACCCGACGGCGCCTGAACCGCGCCGCCGCTACCACGGAGCTATCAGGTACCGCTGTCGCTGGCACCTAACAGATAGCCAAGACGTGCGCGCTGGTGGACAAAGTTGGCGCGCACTTCCTTGATTTCCGCCTGCTTGGCTTCGATCAGCCGCTCCAGACGCTGGGTCTCAGCATCGGCATGGGCCAGGTCCTGCAGAATCTGCGGATCAATCTCGCGGCCAGCGCGCTCCTGCACGGCGGCGCGCTCCTGCAAACCTTCGCGCTGATCTTGCACCCCGTCAATCTCGCTGCGGGCTGCCTGGATCAAGCTCTCGATCTGCGCCAATTGACGGGCATGAGCACGGTCCAGATCTGCCTGGCTGCTATACAAACGCAATAAGGTGGTATCGGATTGCCGCTGCCGGTCCTGAGCTTCCCGCGCTGCGCGGTTGGCTTTGAGTTCTTCGGCAGTAGGTGCGGCGGGTATCACCTCACGGACACGGCCGTTGGAATCCAGCACCTCATAGCCACGGCTGACAAATTCAGGCGGCACCCGATTGCCCAGTACCGTCACGCCCTTGTCGTCGACATAACGATACAACTGGGCCTGACCAAAAGCAGCACTACAGATCAGCAGCCCGGCCATCACGCCGGCAAAAGACCTCAGCATAAATCAACACCCCTGTCCCTGGAGCCGTGGCTCCCAGTGCATATCCCGACAACCTGCGACAGGGCTGCCGAGTTAAATGCCGAACTCGTCGCGGTACGCCTGCACAGCTGGCAGGTGGTGGCGCAAATCGGCGTCTTCTTGCAGAAAGGCGAGCACCTGGGTCAGGGAGACGATACTGACGACCGGAATGCCGAAATCGCGTTCGACTTCCTGGATCGCCGACAGTTGACCCTGACCGCGCTCTTCGCGGTTCAGAGCAATCATCACTGCTGCCGGCTCAGCGCCTTCAGCCTTGATGATCTCCATCACTTCCCGCACGGCGGTGCCTGCAGTGATCACATCATCGATGATCAACACCCGGCCCTTCAGAGGCGCACCTACCAGGCTGCCGCCTTCGCCGTGATCCTTGGCTTCCTTTCTGTTGAAGCAGTATGGCACATCGCGATCAAAACTTTCAGCAAGGGAAACGGCTGTCACGGCCGCCAGGGGGATGCCCTTGTAAGCCGGGCCGAAGATCACGTCGATATCATCAAGTTCACTGTGAACGAAGGCCTGAGCATAAAAGCGACCCAATCGCCCCAGGGCCGAGCCGGTGTTGAACAGGCCGGCATTGAAGAAGTAAGGGCTCTTGCGTCCGGATTTCAGCGTGAATTCGCCAAAGCGCAATACCTGTTTATCCAGAGCAAAACGTATGAATTCCCGCTGATATTCGTGCATTGCTACCCTCTTCTTAACAAAATCCCCTCAGGCTCGGTTATCATACACGTTCGATTTTGGGGGAGCCATGTATGCGAATTATCAGTCTGAATGTCAACGGCGTCGAGGCGGCGGCCGCCCGGGGTCTGTTTGACTGGCTGCGCACACAGGATGCAGACGTCATCTGCTTGCAGGATATCCGCGTTACTGCCCCCGAGCTGGAGCAGGATCCCTACTGGATCGACGGCTACTGGCAATACTGTTTCGAAGCGGAAGTACCTAGCCAAGGCGGCGTGGCGATTTATACCAAAACCGCCCCCAAGGCGATCATCATGGGGCTGGATTTCGAGCTGGCGGATCGTTACGGCCGCTACATCCAGGCCGACTTCGACAAGGTCAGCATAGGCTGCCTGTTGCTGCCCTCCGGGCGCAATGGCGACGCCGACCTGAATCAGAAATTCAAGTTCATGAACGACTTCACCGGCTACCTGAACAAGCAGCGGCGCAAGCGTCGCGAGTTCATCTATTGTGGCTCGCTGTACAGTGCGCATCTGAAGCTGGATGTGAAAAACTGGCGCGATTGTCAGAACGAGCCGGGCTTCATGGCACCGGAACGCGCCTGGATGGACGAGATCTTTGGTAATCTGGGTTATGTCGATGCGCTACGTGAAGTAACTCGCGAGGCCGAGCTGTATAGCTGGTGGCCGGACAGCGAACAAGCCGAGAACCTGAATCTGGGCTTGCGCTTCGATTATCAGATTCTGACCCCCGGTTTGCGGCGCTTTGTGAACAATGCACAGATTCCCCGCAACGCGCGCTTCTCGCAGCACGCGCCGGTGATTATCGATTATGACTGGACGTTGAGTATCTAAGCGAAATTGGCTTCTGCCGGGAAATTCGCGGCGGGCCGCCGCTCCCACAGAGGCCGTCGCTCCCACAGGATCAACCGCCCCACTGCTGAACCAACCCGGTAGGAGCCGCGGCCCCGCGGCGAAAGCTTGTAGCTTGTAGCTTGTAGCTTGTAGCTTGTAGCTTGTAGCTTGTAGCTTG
>CAXBEU010000041.1:0-23740 GCA_963974865.1 uncultured Pseudomonadaceae bacterium
ACGTACGGTTCTGTG
This sequence comes from uncultured Pseudomonadaceae bacterium, assembly GCA_963974865.1. Taxonomy (GTDB): domain Bacteria; phylum Pseudomonadota; class Gammaproteobacteria; order Pseudomonadales; family Pseudomonadaceae; genus Halopseudomonas. Next base: position 16 of record CAXBEU010000041.1, read on the forward strand.
AGAGGGATGGGGCGGCAACGCCTCACCCTACTCGATGTTTATAAGTTCCGTTGTTTTTGTAAGCCTTTTCCTACGCTTGATGTAAGCCAAACGGACCATGAACTGTGCGTGGAATGGCCATTTGCCTGTTGATTAACGGCAAGTGCTTGTTTTATATGGGTCTTGGATTGGTGAATCAGCTGGAATCACCCATTCGGGTGGGGTTGTGCAGCAAACGTAACCAGATATTATGTATCCAAGCGTTAGGGAAAACGCTGTTCGGCAGGGAGCTGAACTCAGGGAGGGGTCAGGATGATAAAGTCAGGATGACTTGGACAGGGAAGCCAAATACGGAATGAAGAGTGGGCGGGTTATCCCGCCCCTTTTTTTGCCTGAAATTCAGTGATTCCGTCACCACCCTCTCGCTCGGCGAATCAGCCACAAAAAAGGCCAGCACCTGGCCAGCCTTCCTTGATCAATTCAATCTTGCACGCTACAGCTTAGCGCTCGAGATATTGCAGCTTGTCGGGCACGCCATCCCACTCTTCAGCGTCCGGCAGACCTTCCTTCTTCTCGGCGATATTCGGCCATACTTCAGCCAGCTCGGCGTTCAGTTCGGTGAACTCCTGCATATCCTCGGGCACTTCATCTTCGGAGAAGATCGCATTAGCTGGGCATTCCGGCTCGCAGAGTGCGCAGTCAATGCATTCATCGGGATGAATAACCAGAAAGTTCGGGCCTTCATAGAAGCAGTCGACAGGGCAGACCTCAACGCAATCGGTGTACTTGCATTTGATGCAGTTGTCGGTAACAACAAAAGTCATGGTGGGGTCTCCATCAGGATCAGGCGGTCGCAAATATGGCGCGAAATATGGCGCGTAGTCTAGCAGTTTTTCCAAGCCGGTACAGGTTGGCGATAATAATTGCCGATGTTGTCGTCTGTTAGCGGCCGGTTAATGCAAATAGCTATTATTTACCCATTTCAGGCATGTTCCGATTTCCATTTATACAACAGTTCAAGCGCTTGCAGCGGGGTAAGTTCATCCGGCTTGAGTGTGCGCAATATGTCGACCATGGGATGCGCGGCACTGGCAAACAGGTCACTTTGCAATGGCGCTTTGCTGGCAAGGCGGGGTGCTTGGCTCTGCTGGTTAAGGCTCTGTTGTTCAAGCTGCGCCAGGTGCTGCCGAGCGCGTTCGATGACCGGTTTGGGTACGCCCGCCAGTTGGGCCACCTGCAGGCCGTAGCTCTGGCTCGCTGGACCGGGTAGTACGCTATGCAGGAACACGATACGTTCATTGTGTTCGGTGGCATTGAGGTGCACGTTGGCAACACCTGCATCGGTATCGGCTAGGCTGGTGAGTTCGAAGTAGTGGGTCGCAAACAGACTGAAAGCGCGTATCTGACCCAGATACTCTGCCGCCGACCAGGCCAGTGACAAGCCATCAAAGGTGCTGGTACCGCGGCCGACTTCATCCATGAGTACCAGGCTGGCATCGGTTGCGTTGTGCAGGATGTTGGCGGTTTCACTCATCTCGACCATAAAGGTCGAGCGGCCGCCGGCCAGGTCGTCGCTGGAGCCGATACGGGTAAAGATGCGGTCCACCAGCGAAAGTTCGACGGCCTGGGCCGGCACATAGCTGCCGATATGCGCGAGCAGCACAATCAACGCGGTCTGACGCATATAGGTCGACTTACCGCCCATGTTCGGGCCGGTGATGATCAACATCCGCGTGTCGGGGTCCAGCAGCAGGTCATTGGCCACAAAGGGCCCATCCAGCACCTGCTCGACCACGGGGTGGCGGCCCTGCTGAATGTGCATCTGGCTGCCCTCGACAAACTGCGGGCGACAATAGTCCAGCGTGCTCGCCCGTTCGCTCAGGGTGGTCAGCACATCCAGTTCAGCCAGGCTGCTGGCGGTGTCCTGCAGGACCGCAAGATCATCGTTGAGCCGGTCGATCAGCGCCTCGTAGAGCAGTTTTTCCCGCGCCAGTGCTCTGCTGCGGGCGGACAGAGCCTTGTCTTCAAAGGTTTTCAGCTCGGGCGTGATAAAGCGCTCGGCGCCCTTGAGGGTCTGGCGCCTGATATAGTCGGCTGGCGCCTGGGCCGACTGCCCGCGGGACAGCTCGATAAAATAGCCATGTACCCGGTTATAGCCGACTTTCAATGTCGACAGGCCGGTGCGCTCGCGTTCGCGGTTTTCCAGATCGATCAGATACTGGCCGGCGTTCTCGCTGATATTGAGTAGTTCGTCCAGCTCGGCATCGTAGCCGGGCTTGATCACGCCGCCGTCGCGAATCACCGCAGGCGGGTTTTCAATCACCGCGCGTTCCAGCAGTTCGGCCAGGTCAGGGTAGGTACCGACCTGGGCCGCCAATTGCCGCAGGTGCGGGGATTCCAGAGGCTGCAGGGCCTCTTGCAGGCTGGGCAGGGTAGCCAACGCATCGCGCAGGCGCGCCATGTCACGCGGCCGCGCGGAGCGCAGCGCTACGCGGGCGAGAATCCGCTCTATGTCGCCAATGCCTTTGAGCACCGGCTGTAAGGCTTCGTGATAGTGCTGATCCAGCAGGGTGCTGATGCTGTCCTGGCGCGACTGCAGCACCGCTGCATCGCGCAGGGGGCGATTCAGCCAGCGCGACAGCAGGCGGCTGCCCATGGCCGTGGCGGTATGATCAAGCACGTCGAGCAGCGTGTTGTCGCGGCCACCCGCCAGATTGCAGTCGATTTCCAGATTGCGGCGGCTGGCGCTGTCAATGATCACGCTGTCTTCGAAGCGCTCCAAAGTCAGGGCGCGAATATGCGGCAGGGCGGTGCGCTGGGTTTCCTTGGCGTAACTCATCAGCGCGCCAGCGGCGCCCAGGCCCAGTTTCAGATCCTGGCAGCCGAAGCCGACCAGATCCTTGGTGCCAAACTGCTGGGTCAGCAGCTTGAAAGCGCTATCGCGATCAAACTCCCAGGGCGCACGCCGGCGTACTGCGCGGCGGCGTTCGATCGGCGTGTTGCTCTCCCAGTCATCGGGTATCAGCAGTTCAGCCGGGGCCAGACGCTCCAGCTCACCTAGCAAAGTCTCCCAGCCGGCCAGCTCCATCACGCAAAAGCGGCCGCTGTTGATATCCAGCGTCGCCAGGCCAAAACCGCGTTCGCTGCCCACCAGCGCGGCTAGCAGGTTATCGCGCCGCTCGTCGAGCAGGGCTTCGTCACTGACGGTGCCTGGGGTGAGTATGCGAACTACCTGGCGTTCCACCGGTCCCTTGCTGGTAGCCGGATCACCGATCTGTTCGCAGATCGCCACCGACTCGCCGAGTTTGACCAACCTGGCGAGGTAGCCTTCGGCCGCATGGTAAGGAATACCGGCCATGGGAATCGGCTGCCCACCTGACTGCCCGCGCGAGGTCAGGGTAATATCCAGCAGTCGCGCCGCCTTTTTCGCGTCGTCGAAAAACAGCTCGTAGAAATCGCCCATGCGATAGAACAGCAACTGCTCTGGATGATGCTGTTTGAGCCCAAAATATTGTTGCATCATGGGTGTGTGGCTGGCGGATTTCTCGGCGCGGCTCATGCAATTCCCTGGTTTGTGGTGGGCACGGGTAACTAGATGGACAAACAACTGGCCGCCTAGTCTACGCAAAGCGCGGCCAGCTTTTAAGCGCAAAATGATGAGGTAGACAGCATGTCTCAATATGATCCCCTGATCGACTCCGCTGCAGCCCGGCTGGGCAACGTATTGCGTCGTGAAGGGTTGCTGGTCAGCGCCGCTGAATCCTGCACCGGTGGCGGCATTTGTGAAGCCATCACGCGGGTCAGTGGTAGTTCGGCCTGGTTTCATACCGGCTTTGTGACTTACGCCAACCACAGCAAGGCGCGCTGGTTGAATGTCAGTGAGGCCGATCTGGCTGCCCATGGTGCGGTAAGCGAACCGGTGGTCAGAGCCATGGCGCTGGGCGCGCTTGAAGCCGCAGAGGCCGATCTGGCCGTGGCGGTCAGCGGAATCGCCGGGCCGGACGGTGGCTCAGCCGAAAAACCCGTTGGTACCGTCTGGTTTGCCTGGACCGCACGTGGGGGCGAAACCTTCAGTGCATGCAAGCGCCTGCAGGGCAGCCGCCGTGAAGTGCGCGCCCAGACTGTACTGCATGCGCTTGAGGGTTTGCTGAAGCTGGTTGAGCGGCGCTCTGTGAGCCAGTCCGCAGGTTAATCAAACAAGGGGTAGGCGGCAGCAAACTTCTGTGGAATAATACTGACCATATATACAGTAGTTTGAGTGCGGCGGTTATTAGAAGGGCTCGCCCAGCCTACTGCAGAAGTTATTGAAATTATCGTTGATCGAGCGCTCAGGCGCCCGCTACCCAAGAGGATGCACAATGGACGACAACAAGAAGAAGGCGCTTACTGCGGCTTTGAGTCAGATTGAACGTCAGTTTGGCAAGGGCGCGGTGATGCGCATGGGCGATCATGAGCGCATGGCCATTCCGTCGATTTCCACCGGCTCGCTGGGCCTGGATATCGCGCTGGGTCTGGGCGGTCTGCCCCGGGGCCGTGTGGTTGAGATCTACGGCCCTGAGTCTTCGGGTAAAACCACGCTGACCTTGTCCGTGATTGCCCAGGCGCAGAAGCAGGGTGCTACCTGCGCCTTTGTCGATGCCGAACATGCCCTGGACCCCGAGTACGCAGCGAAACTGGGCGTCAATGTCGACGACCTGCTGGTCTCCCAGCCGGACACCGGTGAGCAGGCGCTGGAAATCACCGACATGTTGGTGCGCTCCAACGCCGTAGACGTGATCATTATCGACTCCGTCGCCGCGCTGGTGCCCAAGGCCGAAATTGAAGGCGAGATGGGTGACCATCACGTTGGCGTGCAGGCACGTTTGATGTCTCAGGCGCTGCGCAAGATCACCGGTAACATCAAGAACGCCAACTGCCTGGTGATCTTTATCAACCAGATCCGCATGAAGATCGGTGTGATGTTCGGTAACCCCGAAACCACTACCGGCGGTAACGCGCTGAAGTTCTACTCCTCCGTGCGCCTGGACATTCGCCGCACCGGTGCAGTGAAGGAAGGCGATGAAGTGGTCGGTAGTGAAACCCGCGTCAAAGTGGTCAAGAACAAGGTGGCGCCGCCGTTCCGCCAGGCTGAGTTCCAGATCCTTTACGGTTCGGGTATCTACCACAATGCCGAGATCATTGACCTGGGCGTGCTGATCGGCGAGATCGAAAAAGCCGGTGCCTGGTACAGCTACAAAGGCAGCAAGATCGGCCAGGGCAAGGCTAACGCCGCCAAATACATGGAAGAGAATCAGGCGATTGCCGACGAGATTGAAAAGGCCATTCGCGATAAATTGCTGCCCAAGCCTGCCAACCCCAAGGCTAGCGCTGCAGCTGAAGCCAGTGCTGACGCCGCTGCCGAGTAAGTTGCTCAGGCATGTTCGGCCGCACGCAGCTGGAAACGCCGCAGGAAGCACGCCGCAGCGCGCTGGATTTGTTGGCACGGCGTGAGCACAGCCGCCGTGAAATGCTGCGCAAGTTGCAACAGCGCGGCGCTTCGCCAGCGGTGTGTGAGGCGACGCTGGATCAGCTTGAAGAAGATGGGCTGCTCAGTGATGAGCGTTTCTGTGAGGCCTATATCCACGCCCGTAGTCAGCGCGGTATAGGGCCGCAGCGCTTACGCGAGGAATTGCGTGAGCGCGGCGTTGCCGAGCAACTGGTTGAGCAGTATCTGCAGGCGTTGCAACGCGATTGGATGGAGACGGCGCAACAGGTCTTTGCCAAGCGTTTCCCCGAAGGCCCCGCCCGTGATGCAAAAGAGCGTGGCAAGCAGTTGCGATTCATGCAGTATCGCGGTTTTCCCGATTTTCCTCTCGATTGATTACCTCAACCAATGCCCTTGATGACGCATGTTCCTGGCGGAAGCCACGGTGCATGCCGCATTCAAGTATTTACCTGCGGCCATTGGCCTTGATCTAATAGCAGGAACCAGATAGCAGAAATCGATAATTTGCCGAACTACATCAAGGATGGCGACCAGGGCCTGGGATAGGCGCGTGATATGAAAAGTCCATTATGCCGGCAGCAGCAAATGGACTTTCTACATTCATCAGTCTAGAGCGACTGGCAGTGCTCTGCCACAAAGCTGTGGGTCAGCACCGGGCGGGTCGAGCCAGTGATGGAAAAGTGGTAGGTCAGGGTAGCGCCCATATCCATCAAACGGCGGAAGCGCTGGTCTGCACAGACGCTGGCCTGCAATTGGGTGCGTACAATCAGCGGGTCACGTTGCAATTGCTCGGCATAAGCCTCGTTGACCGATAGATGATTGATCAACTCATTGCCATCGCTGCTGAAGCCTTCATCGACGATGTCGTCGTTAATGGTTCTAGGCGTGCCTTCGCTGCTCTGCTCTGCTACCTGCTTCAAGGTGTCCTGCAGGCGCGACTCGCGCAAGGAAACGGCGTGACTGGGCAGGGCGATACATAACACGACAATCAGGGACAACCAACGCATGGATTTCTCTCCAACAGAAAGGGTCTCACGAACTTCGACCATGGCGCATCAGACTGGTTCGCGATGCGTCGATAATAGAACGTGAATAAGTATGGCAAAATGCCTCGTGGTCATCATGACCCGTATTTCACCTAAAGGTTTCCCGTGTCAGCCAGATTACCCCACGCCGTAGAGCGCCTCCGGGCCGAATTGAAATCCGTATCGACCCGACCTTTCAAAGCCAGAGGCGCGCGCCTGCAACGTTGCCCGGAGTGCCTTATGGCCGCGCATGGCTGTATCTGCAGTTGGCGGCCGGTGATCGATAGCCAGGTCGGGTTCTGCCTGATCATGCATTCGCTTGAGCCGCTGAAACCCACCAATACCGGGCGGCTGATTGCCGACTGTATCACTGATACACATGCCTTTGTGTGGTCGCGTACCGGCGTAGCGCCAGAGCTACTTGCCTTGCTGGCCGACCCGCAGTGGCAGCCCTATGTCGTATTCCCTCAGGAATATGCTCAGGCAGGCCAGCCGGTGGTGGATAGTATTGATTCTGCTTCGGGTAAACGGCCGTTGTTGATCATCCTTGATGCGACCTGGACCCAGGCGCGCAAGATGTTCCGCAAGAGCCCGTGGCTGGACGGCTTGCCGGTGCTCAGCCTGAATACCGAGCAGTTATCGCGCTATCGCCTGCGCCGTTCCAACCGCGAGGAGCATCTGTGCACTGTGGAAGTGGCCACCGCGTGCCTGGGGCTGGCCGGGGCCACGGCTTCAGCCAGTCTGTTGAATGACTACTTTGACGTGTTCACTGACGGGTATCTGGCGTCGCGGGGTAACTGCAGAGCGACCCCAGGGCTGCCTTCGCGGGAGCGTCTGGCAGCCCATCTGGGCGTGTCCGCCGAGGTCAGTGGTGGCCCGCATGCTCCTGCTGCACCGGTGCCAGAGTGCGACGCCGCTCCAGATAAATAGGCACCAGCTGCGCAATCAGCATGCCGGCCAGCATCAGGCAGCAGCCAATAAAGCCGCGCAGGCTCAAGGTTTCCGAGAGAAACAGCCAGCCTGCGAGGGCGGCGAATACCGCCTCCAGGCTGAGAATGACTGCGGCGTGTGAGGCAATGGCGTTTTTCTGCGCGACCACCTGCAGGGTAAAGCCGACGCCCACCGCCAGCAGGCCGCCATATAAAATCGCCGGCCCAGCCAGGACGATGCCCGCCCAGCGGATGGGTTCAAATATCAACGCCAGCGACAGGCTGACGGCCGCGCACACGACGAACTGCACAAAGGCCACGCGGACCGGATCGTAGCGGCTGGCCAACGCGCCCACCAGCAACACGTGAATTGCCCAGCAGGCGGCGCCGGTCAGTTGCAGCCAGTCGCCGGGTGCGACACTGTAGTCGGCATTCACGCTAAGCAATAGCATGCCCACCAGGGCCAGAAGTGCGCCGCCCCAGGTTCCCAGCCCGGTACGCATGCCAATAAACAGACCAAAAATCGGTACCAGAATCACATAGAGGCCGGTAATAAAGCCGGCATTGGTGACCGTGGTAAACATCAGGCCGACCTGCTGCAGATTAATGCCCAGTGTCAGCATCAGCCCCAAGCACAGGCTACCCAACAGCATGGGCTTGCTGAAGCGGCGCTCGGCGCTTTTGCCCTGCGGGCTGGCGAGCAGCACCAGTGGCAATATCGCCAGTGCGCCGAGGGTGAAGCGCAACCCGGTATACAAAAAGGGCCCGACATGGTCCATTGCCACGCTTTGTGCGACAAAAGTCGAACCCCAGATCAGGGCAGTCAGCAACATCAGGGCGTCAGAGCGGTAGGCGTTGGATTTCATACGCGATTCACAGGGGATAAAGGGGCGCTAATAGCGTGAAGCGGCGCAGTATGCCTACACCCCGAGACAGAAAACAGATACAGTTGCGCCTGTCTTGCCGGAGTTGCTTATACTCGACTGTAATAGCCAGATTGCAGTTCTCAGCAACCTGGCTCGGCACACCACAACAATAACATCTGAATTGGGAACGCCAGGCATGGGTCTCTCCTACGACATTCTGATCGCAGACGATCATCCGCTATTTCGCAGTGCCCTGCGTCAGGCACTCATCAGTGGTTCAGAGGCACAGGTGGCCTTGACCGAAGCGGGTAGCATCGCCGAACTGCAAGCCTGCCTCGACCAGCGCACCGACTGGGATCTGGTATTGCTGGATCTGAATATGCCCGGCGCTTACGGTTTTTCCGGCTTGGTGCTGCTGCGCGGTCAGTATCCGCAGATACCGGTAGTGGTGATTTCTGCCCAGGAAGAGCTGCCTGTTGTGCAGCGCGCGCGGGATTTCGGTGCCAGTGGCTTCATCCCCAAGTCGTCTTCACTAGAAGGCATTCAGGGCGCGGTACGGCAGGTGCTGGAAGGTGGCGTTAGCTGGCCGGACGCCGCGCAAAGCGCGGGGTTGATGTCCGAGCAGGAAAAAACCATCAGTGATCAATTGGCCAGCCTTACACCGCAACAATTTCGCGTGCTGACCATGGTTTGCGATGGTTTGTTGAACAAGCAGATTGCCTATGACCTCAGCGTTTCGGAAGCGACGGTCAAGGCACACGTCACGGCCATTTTCCGTAAACTGGGCGTGCGTACAAGAACGCAGGCCGCCCTGGTACTGCAACATATGGAACTGACCCGAGTCGGGCATTAATTCAGGTAATGGCATGACCAATCCGTACAAGGGTGTCACTGGGGTCAAGCGGATATGGTTTGCCTTTGGCTATTCGCTCGACGGCCTCAGGGCCGCCTACCGTGGTGAAGCGGCATTCCGCCAGTTGGTCTGGTTGGCCATCGTGCTGATTCCCCTGGCATTGATATTGCCCGTCAGCTACATCGCCAAGGCGCTGATGGTTGGTAGCGTGTTGCTGTCACTGATCATCGAGCTGCTGAACTCCGCCATTGAAGCGGCGATCGATCGTATTTCCCTTGAGCTGCATCCGCTGTCCAAAGCCTCGAAAGATATGGGCAGCGCGGCGCAGATGCTCGGGTTGATCATGATCGCCGTGGTTTGGACCTTGGTATTGCTGCAGCACCAGTGAACTGCACCACGACTTATGTCTAGCGTGGGCGGACTGGGCATTGTAGGCACGCGGTGCCACACTCGAATGCATTCCCGGCGCCTTCACTGCGGGCAAGTCGGCTCAGGTAGCTGATCGCCGGGCGAATCGCTGGCTTGGTTGATCTTTGCCTGTATAAATAATAGAAAGGTACGTTGATCGCTCATGATCCTTTCCGGCGCGCTGGTCGCCTCCATTTTTCTGCTGTACATGGCCTTGCTGTTCGCGATTGCCTTCTGGGGCGACCGGCAGACCAGCGAGTTCAATCCGCGCCTGCGCGTGTGGGTTTACAGCCTGTCGCTCGCGGTCTGGTGCACCAGTTGGACCTTCTTTGGCGCGGTCGGCATGGCCTCCGAGCAGCTGTGGAACTTCCTGCCCATCTATATCGGCCCGGTCATCCTGTTTCTGTTCGGTTGGCGCCTTTATGCGCGCATGATTGCAATCAGCAAGCAGGAAAACATCACCTCCATTGCCGACTTTATTGCCTCGCGCTATGGCAAATCGCAGACGCTGGCGGTCGCTGTCAGCCTGCTCTGTCTGGTCAGCGTACTGCCCTATATTGCCCTGCAACTCAAAGGCATAGTGCTGGGTTTCAACCTCCTCAGCGGCAATGCTGCAGCGAGCGTTGAACTCGGCGAAGCCGCCAGCGCCGATGATACGGCGCTGATCGTCACGCTGGTACTGGCGCTGTTCACCATTCTCTTCGGCACTCGCAGCCTGGATGCCACCGAACACCACCGCGGCATGATGCTGGCGATTGCCTTCGAGTCTTTGGTCAAGCTGCTGGCGTTTCTGGCGGTAGGGGCCTTTGTCACTTTCAGCCTGTTTGGCGGCGTTGGCGATCTGATTGATCGTGCCAGCAGCAGCGTGGAGCTGCACGACTACTGGCAGCGCGAGACGATATTTACCAACCTGCTTTTCCAGTCATTTATCGCGATTCTGGCGTTTCTTTGCTTGCCGCGGCAATTTCAGGTCGCGGTGGTGGAGAACATTCAGCCCGGCGATCTGCGCATGGCGCGCTGGGTGTTTCCGGCTTACCTGGTGCTGGCCGGGTTGTTCGTGATTCCCATCAGCCTGGCCGGGCAGATGACTCTGGGGCCTGCGGTCTCGGCGGACTCCTACGTGATCAGCATTCCATTGATGGAAGGGCGCCCCCTGCTGGCACTGCTGGCCTTTCTCGGCGGCGCTTCGGCGGCGACCGGCATGGTTATCGTAGCGGCAATTGCACTGAGTACCATGGTCTCCAACGATGTTGTGCTGCCACTGTTGCTACGCAACAGAAACCGGCCTGAACGGACCTATGAAGAGTTTCGCGGCCTGCTGCTGAATGTGCGCCGCACCAGCATTCTGGTGATATTGCTGCTCGCCTATGTGGTGTATCGGTTGATTGGCTCGGCCGGCAGCCTGGCCAGTATCGGCCAGATTGCCTTTGCCGCTATCGCCCAACTGGCCCCAGCGATGTTCGGCGCGCTGTTCTGGAAGCAGGCCAACCGCAGCGGTGTATTTGCCGGGCTGCTGGTCGGCATCACTTTGTGGTTCTACATGCTGATTCTGCCGCTGCTGGGTGGCGAGCTGCAGGGTTGGCCGTTGCTCGATCCGCTGTACGCCAGCTCGTTGGGCCTGCCGATTGATAGCCTGACGCTGGGCAGCCTGATCGCGCTGGCCGGTAACGTCGCGGTGTTTGTGCTGATTTCGCTGCTCAGCCGCACCCGCGTGCTGGAGCACTGGCAGGCTACACGCTTTGTCAGCCAGGATTCCCAGCAGTGGCATGATGGCCCCAGCCGCGCGTTGCTGCGGGTGAATCTGGAGGATCTGCTGGCCCTGGCAGGGCGCTTTGTGGGTGAGGAACGGGCACACAAGAGCTTCCGCCGGTTTGCCGAGTTGCAGGGCAAGCCGCTGGCCCTGAATCAGATCGCCAGCAGCGCCTGGATTACCCACAGCGAACGGCTGCTAGCCGGGGTGTTGGGTGCGTCCTCTGCCCGGGTGGTAGTCAAGGCCGCGATTGAAGGCCGTGACATGCACTTTGATGATGTGGTGCGCATTGTCGATGAAGCCTCCGAAGTACTGCAGTTCAACCGTGGCCTGTTGCAGGGTGCGATTGAAAATATCACCCAAGGCATCAGCGTGGTCGACAAGGAGCTGCGCCTGGTGGCCTGGAACCGCCGCTATCTGGAAATGTTCGAATATCCGGAAGGGCTGATCTTTATCGGCCGGCCGATTGCCGACATCATTCTGCACAATGCCGGCCGCGGCTTGTGCGGCCCCGGTGACCCGCAGCATCACGTGGAGAAACGCATCAACTGGATGCGCCAGGGCACCGCGCACCGCTCCGAACGCCTGTTCCCCAGTGGCCAGGTGATCGAGATCATTGGTAACCCGATGCCCGGCGGCGGCTTTGTCATGAGTTTCACCGACATCTCCGACTTCCGCCGCGCTGAATATGCGCTCAAGGAGTCCAACGAAAGTCTGGAACAACGGGTCGCCGAGCGCACCAGTGAGCTGTCCGAGCTGAACCAGGCGCTGTTTCAGGCCAAGGCCCAGACCGAGCGCGCCAGCCAATCGCAAAGCCGCTTTCTGACAGCCGTCAGCCATGACCTGATGCAGCCGATGAATGCCGCGCGCCTGTTTTCGGCCTCGCTCTCGCACCAGTCCCATTTGCCGCCCGAGGCGGAAGAGCTGGTGCGCCACCTGGATACCTCGCTGCGCTCCGCCGAGGATCTGATTTCCGACCTGCTGGATATCTCGCGGCTGGAAGCCGGGCGCATTCGCCCGGAATGGACCGATTTTGCCCTGCGCGATCTGCTCGACCCCTTGCGTATCGAACTGGGCGCGATGGCGGTGGAGCAGGGCGTCGATCTGCGCGTGCATATCAGCAGTCTGCGCGTGCGCAGTGACATGCGGTTGCTGCGCCGGGTGCTGCAGAACTTCCTGACCAATGCCTTCCGTTATGCCGGGCGGTCCAAGGTGGTGTTGGGCGTACGCCGTGTCGGTGACCGGGTGCGCATTGAAGTATGGGATCAGGGCCCGGGCATCCCCGAGAACAAACTGCAGGTGATCTTCGAGGAGTTCCAGCGGCTCGACAGCCACCGTACTCAGGCGGAGAAGGGCCTGGGTTTGGGCCTGGCGATCGCCGATGGTCTGTGCCGGGTGCTTGGGCACGAATTGGCGGTGCGTTCCTGGCCGGGCATCGGCAGCGTGTTCAGCGTGACCGTGCCGCTGGCCCGGCAGAAAACCCAGACCCGCACCAAGACGGTGGGGCAGATCAGCCCTATCGTGACGGGCGCTCAGGTGCTGTGCATCGACAACGAGCCGAACATTCTGACCGGCATGCAGAGCCTGCTCAGCCGCTGGCAGTGCAACGTCGCGGTCGCCCGTGATCGGGAAGAGGTACAGCAGGTATTGGCCCAGGGTTTTGTGCCGCAGTTGGTGCTGGTGGACTATCACCTGGATGCGGGGGATACCGGGGTGGAATTGATGCACTGGTTGCGTGAGCAGCAAGGCGGCACGCTGCCAGGGGTAATCATCAGTGCTGACGGGCGCAGCGAACTGGTCACACAAATCCGCCTGGCCGGGCTGGATTTTCTGCCCAAGCCGGTCAAGCCTGCGGCATTGCGTGCGCTGATCAGCCGCTATGTAGAGCTGCAGTAGGAGCACTGTTGGCGCCCAACTGTATCTTGTGAGCTGCGGCGGCGAGCTGTTAGCGTGACTCGCTTCAATGATAGGGGTTAGCTGGCATGTCTTCGCGGTTCAGAACGGCTCTGTTGGGCGCACGGGATACCATCCCGATGCTGATCGGCGCCCTGCCTTTCGGTATTATCTTTGGCACCCTGGCGGTGTCCTCCGGTTTGTCTGCGGGCGCAACCCTGGCCATGTCCGCGCTGGTGTTTGCCGGCTCCGCGCAATTTATCGCCATCAGCCTGATTGCCTCAGGCACTGGCCTGGTGGTGATTCTGCTGACGACGCTGATCGTCAATCTGCGGCATATGCTCTACAGCGCCAGCATGCTGCCCTATGTGCGCCATCTGCCGCAGCGCTGGCGCGTGCCGCTGGCGTTCTGGCTGACCGACGAAAGCTATGCGGTAGTGCACCGCTATTATCAGGACACCAGCGTGCCTCTGGCCGGCAAGCAATGGTATTTCCTCGGCTCCTGCGTGGCCATGTACAGCAACTGGTTTGCCTGCACCCTGATCGGTGTATTGCTGGGTAATGCGTTACCCGGGATGGCTGGTTGGGGGCTGGATTTTGCCATGGTCGCCACCTTTATCGGCATCGTCGTGCCGCTGTTGCGCACGCGCCCCTTGCTGGCCGCTGCCCTGGTGGCGGCGGTGGTGGCGGTGGCCGCCAACGGCCTGCCTTACAAGCTGGGTTTGATGCTCGCTGCCTTGCTCGGCGTTATCGCCGGGGTAGTTGCGGAGCGCCTGCAGCCCAAGCCTCTATTCTCCGCCGAGCGCGACCAGGGGTTAACCGATGAATCCCTATGAAATAGCCCTGATCGCCGGCATGGCCGCGATCACCTTCGCCATTCGCTACACGCTGTTCGCGGTGGGTCACAGGGTGCGCTTCAACCCGCTGGTAACCCAGGCGTTGAATTATGTGCCGGTGGCGGTACTGACGGCGATTGTGGCCCCGGCCATGCTGATGCCCGATGGCGCGAATCTGGATCTGGCGCTCGATAACGCCTATCTGGTCGGCGGTATTGTCGCCATCGTGATTGCGGCCAAATGGCGTAACCTGCTGGCCACCATCATTGGCGGCCTGACGTTTTTCTTTGTCTGGCGCTGGCTGTTCGGCTGATTACCAGAAGGTCGCCCGGCCGCTGCGCACCGCGCTGATCATCAGCGCCAGCGCGGCCAGCGAGATCAGCGTGGTAAAACCCAGTACCGTGGTACCGAAGCCGATCAGATCACTGGTGAACCCAACCCCCAGCACCACCGAGGCCATCGTCAGATACGCCATCAGATAGAACGCCGAAATGATCCCGCCGCGCTCAGCGGGCGGGGCTACCTGACTAATGGAGGCAATCGCCACTACACCCGTAGCGCCGGCACCGGTCGCCGTTGCCAGTGTTGCCAGCGCAAACAGCCCCGGCGAACTGAGCAGCACCGAGGCGGCCATGATCATCAAACCCACGATCAGGATGCTTGGCCCGGCGATCAGCAGGCGATTCAACGGCTGCCGCTGGCAGGCAAACTGACTGAAACCGGCCATCAGCTGCCATGCCGCAGCAAACAAGCCCGCCACCGCGCGATCACTGATGCCGGTCAGGTTCATCGCCAGTGACGGGCCCAGTGAGGCGTACAGGCTGCCGGTAGACCAGGCAAGGCAAATGGTCGCGGCGGCAAACACGAAGGCGCCGAGCAGTTCACGGGGTAGCTTGATCGTGGTCGGGCGCCAGGCGCGCAGGCGGAAGTTGCTCTGCCGCTGGCCGATATGCGCCGGCCAGGGTGCGGTCAGCAGCAGAATGATGGTCCCCGTAGCCAGTGCCACCACCAGCATAAATGGCCAGATATCCGCACCCGAACCGAAGAACAATGCCAGAGAGCTGACCGTAGGCCCGGCGAAGGCACCGAGGGTAAAAAACAGCGCCGACAGGGTCGCGGCGCGGGTCCAGTTCTCGTTGGGCTCCAGCTCGACCAGCGCTGCCGAGGCCGCCCCGGTAACGATACCCGTGCCGATACCGGTCAGAATCCGCGCAATGCCCAGGCCATAAATCCCCTCGGCAAGCATGAAAGTGACTGCACCTCCGAGAATAAACAGCAAGCCAGGCACCATCATCTGCCGGCGGCCAAGCTTGTCAGAGAGCGAGCCGAGGGTCAGCAGTGTGGCCACCACACCCAGTACATAGATGGAAAATACCGCTGTGAGTGCGGTGGAGGAGAAGCCCCAGCGCGCCTGCCAGAAGGAGTACAGCGGCGTGGGCAGGTTGCTGGCAAAGATGGTGGTAAAGATGGCCAGCAGAGCGGCGACCATGGCCAGGCCGCGGCGATCTTCCTTTGCTGGTGAAACGCTCGACGCTTTCATGACCATGTTGATGCCCGTGCCCCTGCTTTAATAGTGTCCATTATTGCAGAGAGCAGGGCAGGGTGCGCAGTTGATCGCTTATCAGCAGCGCTTATGGTGTGGCGCTGCCCATCACCATCGGGGAGCGGCCCAGGTCCTTGGTCAACTCCGCCAGTGAGAGCCGGTAACCGCTGTCCAGCGCGCGCTTGCGCAGGTCCGTCAGCAGATCCAGGCCACGGGGCCCGGACGGCCACATCTCGACATGCTCGATCAGCCGCGTGCTGTTTTGCGCAGGGTCTACCTCGGCCAGCGCGAAGCGGAACGGATGAAAGCCGGTCATGCCCAGGCGCAGGTCGGTAACTACCCATTGATTGTCGATCAGGTCGTAACGCAGCACATCACCAGTAAACCAGCGCAGCCGTTCATGCTGCTCGGAGCCCACCAGGGCCGGGGCTGCTTCCGATTGGCGGCGCGGCAGGCGTTCCAGCTGAGGTGGTTGATCATCCAGCCAACTGACCAGCCCCTCGTAATAGTCATCACCATCCACCGCCACCACGCGCCAGAGCAGGGTATTGAACGGGGTAGGGGTGATAAATACCACCTCGGGCTCGATCCCGTCACGTGCCAGCGCCAAGTCCAGATTATTGCCAGCCATCTGCTTGCCCACCAGCGTGCTGGCCAGGTACAGCGTGCTGAGGGTCAGTGCCGCGTATTGCAGGCGCAGACCCTTACCCTTGAGTCCGATCACCAAACCAATGATCACCGCCAACAGCAGCGGCACGGTATAGATAGGATCAATAATAAAGATGCTGGAAATCGACACCGGCGGCGTGGTCATGGGCCAGAATAACTGGGTGCCGTAACTGGTAAAGGCATCAAGCAACACATGGGTGACCAGAATCAGCCAGATGCACAGGCCAAGACGTACCCCGGAGTACTCAGGATGCGGCCGCCATCGTCGCCAACCCCAGGCCAGCAACAGGCTGAGCGCCGTCAGCACAAACAGCGAATGGCTGAAGCCCCGGTGGTAGGTCATGTTTGCCACGGCGTCGCCGTAGTTGATCACCACATCCAGGTCAGGCAGCGTGCCCAATACCGCACCGGCCACCAGCGCCTTGCGCCCATGCCAGCGGCCCAGCATGGCGCCGCCGATCGACGCGCCCAGCATCGCCTGGGTAATCGAATCCATCTAGAGGTCTCCACCAAAAAAGAAAGCCAGCATAAGCTGGCTTTCCGGATACTGCATGGGTAAATCGATTCGATATCTTACCGACTGCCTTCTTGCTGAATACAACTCAGAGCGCGTGCTGTTTATCAATCTCGATAGACTGGTCCAGCAGCTCCAGCAGTGCCTTGCGGGTTTTCAGCTTGGTATTGCGGTGCGCGGTCATGTTCAGCTTGGTCAGTTGCAGGGCCATTTCCATCGCCTTGGCTTCCAGTTCTTCGGCCGGCACCACCTTGTCCAGGAAGCCAGCCTGCACGGCATCCGCCGGATCAAACATCTCGGCGTTGATCACCGAGCGGTTGAACGCACTATTAGTCAGCCGCGCACGCGCCAGCTCGATGCCGACATGGTGCATGGTCATGCCGATGGCCACTTCATTCAGGCCAATCTTGAACGGACCCTCAACGCCAATACGATAATCCGCCGACAGCAGAATAAAAGCGCCCTTGGCCACCGCATGCCCGGTGCAGGCCACGACCACAGGGAAGGGGTGCGACAGCATCCGCCGCGCCAGGGTCGAGCCCTTGGCGACCAGCGCCTTGGCCGCATCCGCGCCCGAGGTCATCACCTTCAGATCATAACCGCCAGAAAGAATGCCCGGCTGGCCACTGATCACTACTACTGCGCGGTCTTTCTCCGCCTGATCCAGGGCCTCATTGAACGCGTCGATCACCGCAGGGGAAATCGCATTGACCTTACCGTTGCTCAGGCTCAGCCGCGCAACACCGTCGGAAAAACTGTAGGAAACCAGCTCGCTCATCGAAGCATCCTCATAGACTATAAACAGCCGGGAATGACCGTATCAGTCCTGCAGTGTACCAAGATAAACATGACCGGCCAGTTCCAGCGCCCACCGCCGATCAGCCCGGCCTGCACGCGGAAAAAGCGTTTGCCAAAGCCGCCTGGTTTCGGTACATTAGCGCGCCTTGGAACCAGCCCCGGCCGGCTCCAGGAATCCGGAGAGGTGTCCGAGTGGCTGAAGGAGCACGCCTGGAAAGTGTGTATACGTTAATAGCGTATCGAGGGTTCGAATCCCTCTCTCTCCGCCAGACAGCGTTTAGAATCAATGACTTACGAAACATATTGGTTCTTTGCCAACAAAAGCCCCAACAAACCGACCGTGGTTATTGGGGCTTTTTTGCATCTGCTCACCAACTAGCTCAGAAAAGCATTCTCCGATCTGCTCCCGATAAGATGCCCCGGTGGATAGCGTAATCGGAACTCGATTCACCATCCAACCCGTTTGCGTCTCGCATTGGAGCGGATTGATCCAATGACGATCGACCTTCCACCCTTAGCTGGGTCTTTCACTAGTTTGAGCGGAGGAAGCCAGTGCTCTTCCTTTCCAAGCGCCTCAGTCAAAATTCGCAAGCTGCGTTCATAGTCAGCAACGGTGGCTGGGCTATAGCGGGCAAACCAAACATTTCTCAAATACTGCAAATGCTTTAGCTTGATCTGATTCGTGTGCTGCACTTCTGGAAAATTGTCGCTAATGGCATTGCAGAGGTTTTTCAATCGGCCAATGATCCTTTTCTTCGTCAGCGGCGACGCTGCTTTAAAGCACACAAGCTTTAGAACTGGATCGACGTTCATCGATATCCTCCAACATATCCGCTGGACACCTGCTCCCTTCTATGGCCGAGAACTCGTGCTACTTCCAGCCTTGCTTTTTTATCCAAGTCGCGCGGAACGATGAAGCCTTTCATGGGAGGGACACCTGTGACCGACTCATACACGTCTGCAGCGAATCCCGCACGGAGTTCGCGATAGCTTGTGATGCCCAATGAGCGCAAAACGCGCCGGCAACGGTTTAGCTCCCGCTGGTAGAAGACTTTTACAGACTCACCCTCATTCAACATGCATCGAGAACCGATCGGATGAGCCTTAAGAGCGAATTCAAGCGCCGCTACTCTTTCAGGAGTCGCCGGAATCCATCGGCCTCGATCCTCTCGACCTCCTTTGCACCCTTCCAGGATACTGGCACCACCCGAACCAGCAATTTCTCTTTTCATCCGTTGCAGATCCTGGAGTGTGGCCTCCTGCGCACGCATGCCCCAATGCCGGGTAAGAAGCGCGACAGCCGCGCCTCTCCCATCTCCTTTGGCGACCATTTGTTGAGACGCTAGCGTGACGGCCTCCCGATCTGCCTCTGCTGGTTCATCCCGGACGTGGCGGCGGGACGCAGACAGCGCCACAAGTGCGGAAAGGTCGATCTTCGAGTTGCCCCGCATCGCATATAGCGCAGTGTTCGCACTCGAGATCAGATTGTGCGCATACGCCACCGAAACTTGCCTGTCGGCGCTGCCGTCCGGCCAAACGTACTCACCCTGCAACCGGTTCCGCAGGTACTCACCGTATAAATCGAGAGTCGATTGCGTAACCAGTCGCGCGTCATTTATCCCCTGTCGCAGGCAGAACCTCGCAAAAATCCGTATCCGATAACCATGCGTGCGTCGGGTGCCGAAATGGTCATTCCACCCATAAAAACTATGGACTGCCTGGCACATCGCGTACCTGAGCTGGCGGCCCCAACCGTAGTTCAGCCTCGAGCTTCTTTTGCTGCGTTTTTGCATATCTTTTCTCTCTGTTGGTGGATGGTGCAGCTTCGCGTGACCGGACCCCCTCGGTCGCAATACTGGTCTGTCAAGCACGTGTCCTTGCCCCTCTCCGAATTAAGATTGGTGACCATCTGAGGTTTCCTCATAGGCGGGTGAACATCGGTTTGTGCCGCTGCGGGCACGATTAAATCTGCTGCGCCGTGGATCGTTCCCAGGTCTGAAACGGGGGGCATAGGCTGGCCTTTATTTACTGCGACCTTGCAACAGAAATCAGTGCCATATCTGTCTGGCTGTGATGTGACCAAACCACCCCGGCATGCTGGAGTTATGCTCCAGTGGGAAGCCCGCCGATTAGGTTTAAGTCCAGGTTCCAGTCCGATTATGGTTCGGATGGGGTCTCTTAAGCTGTTGATATTTATGATGTCGTTATCATTCATTCGTTTTCATCTCTTAAACGTTCATTAAATTGCAGGGATCCGCTGCGGTGATCAGTAACGCGCTGCGGAGGTAGGTTTTTTGGCCTTCATGCCATCGGAATGCTGTTGATTCCGGTCCAAGCTCACCATCGATTTAAGGGTGCCCTCGGTCTTGGACGGAGGGGCTAGGGGAAGTTGATTTGCACCCACGGGGGGATAGGCTCCTGCCATCGCAGATGGCTGGAGCAGTTCGGGGAACACCCTGCGCTCACGAAGGGTTCTATTGCGGGGGTTGGCCTCGGCCAAATTTAGGTGCTGATTTGATACGGCCCAGCTAGCGCGTCAGGCGCGGCCTGAAACAGGGCTAGTATCATCCATGGCATACGGAGTGGGGGGCGACTAAATGCTGATTTTCCCGACTTACTCGAGGTTTGAATGGCGATAAACTGGAAACGGTTCAGGTCTATTGAACCGATTTAGCAGTAAGCGTCACCTGAAAAGAGAGATGGTTTTAATCAATCTCGATCTAGGGTGTTAATGGCCATTGACATAGGGCCGGATTGAAACATTGAAACCCTTAATCTGAGCCCTCGGCATCTAGATCTGACTTCACCTGCTCATAAAGCTCATCAAGCGTCAGATCGGGCTCAGCACACAGAAAAGTTGCTACGTAAACTGACAGAGGATGGACTTCCAACTCGCGCGAGACCTTTTCAAGTGTTTCTAGGATCGGTTCATTTGAATCCCGTAGCTGCGTACCCAATTTGGTTAGATCAGTCACGTCTGGAATCTCCTTCGAAAGACAGGTTCGTTCAGCTCAGTGCGTAGTTGCCCCGCTGCCATTCTGAACCCTTTTTTTGCTTAATCGTTTATGGCATTTATAGCCTTCAAATACCTTAATGAATACTATAGGGCGACAACCTATAGGATTCAAAGGGATCGATTATGTACCTGATGCGCAGATTCAGCAAATTAACGGGAGGGAGGGGTGGGGGTAGGGTCCGGAAGCAATTTGTTTCAACTGCGCTATTGTCTGAGCCCAAGTTTTGGACGACCCATTCAGAGCCTGCAGATGTAGCCGGGGGATGGATAACCATCCATAAGAGGCTGCTAACCGTGGCGAAACTAATCGGGGAGCTGCAAGACATCACACAAACCAGTGGCGTTGAAAGCCACCAGATCGGGTTAATGCAATTTGGAATTGCAAATTCTAAAAGTAATCAGCAGGCAGAAGGGCTGGTTACAGTGGAGCTTGAAACATGGGCCAATGTGAGCTTGCCTGGCCTCAAATGCGAAGGAGAGAGCGGAATGGAATACCACTTCATCCCTATCACAGCATTGAGCGCGAGCCATGATACAACCAGGTTTGTCGCACTTTACCGCTCTCACCCTCCAGGCTTAAAGCCTGGAGCCCATGACACTGCGTGCATTGCTAATGTTATTTACCACCGTCGAGATCCGATTTGATGCGCTCGAAAAGTGCATCCATTGTCATGTCGGGATCGGTAGCTAGGTAAGTAGCGACCATCACTGACACAGGATGGACTTCCAGGACCTGAGAAATTTTCTCGATCTTGTCGATCGTCGGGGACTTTAGCCCTCGTTCCAGTGAGCTCATATACGTCCGACTACTGACGTCTGAAAACTCTTCCTGGGAGAGATTTTTATTCACCCGTAACTGACGCAATGCGACGCCAAAAGCCTGTTTGAGATCCATTTTTCCATCCAGAAAATGGCCTTGATACCGCGAATGAACCCTATAGTGCTACAATCTATTGAGTTCATTCAATATTGGAGATGATTTCATGTATCTGATGTACACAACCACTAAGAGCGACGAATACGAGGACTGGACTGACTTCGGTAGCATGACCGTCATGCCGCGGCTGTCCTTTATCACGGACTCCTACGGCCAAGAAGGAGAGGGCGCTAAGGAGCATGGGACTAGTCGAGGCATTCTAATAGACGGACTTGACGAGTTGCTGGCACAGCTGGAATTAGATGCTGCACGTAAACCGCATCGCATCCACCACTTTGACCTTATCGTGCCTGACCAATTCAACGGCGCATCTGTGCGTAAATTGGTTGCTCTTCAGGGGATTGAGGTCGAAACCTGGCAGATTGGGGGCCGATCCTGCTGCGGTGTAAAGTGTGAAACCCGAGATGACAAGACCTATCACTTCCTCCCACTGCCTGGATGTGGCTCCGAAATCACATCGGCCGCTTCCTGGCCGCTTAAATCATCGTAAAAATCTTGCCTGCGAGCTTCCCTTATTGTGAGGGAAAATTGTGGAGCACGAGGGAAGGGGGTTCATCCTGGGATCGACCCGATTGTGAATGGGACGCCAGCTATGACTTTGCGTTTTGGCTTGCACGTGGCGAGAATCCGCTCAGACCCGTCGGCATACTCAGCTACGATGAACCCTCCCTTAGATACAACGACCGTGTGCCCGGCCTGCTTTGCTCTGTCATATGCCATTTTCGTGGCCATAGCTGCTAGGGCAGGGATCTGGGCCTCGAGTTCTTGAATGGCTTCTTCCGATAACGCACTCTTCGTGGTTGTCATGGCGCTCTATTCCTGCTGGGCTGTGATTCTTCCCTGAATAATAGTAGCTTACTACCAACTGGTTGAGGCGGTTTCTTCCTAGCCCGCCGATGCCAGCCATGTGTCCTGGACCTTGACGCTGGCCGTCCATACCTTTCATTTGACACGTCACCCTCGGAGAGCCGCATGGCTTCCGCCAGTACCCGGGTGGACATTTGGAAACACGGGCTGACGCTGCCCCTCCCGGCGCGCTCAACTAACCGTTCCTGGGGTTCAGAAAGTACGCCTGTTCTGGACCGACTGCCAAGGCTCAGTCCTCCAGGAAGGCACGAAGATCGCTTGTGAACTTGACCGGATTCTTGAACATCAGGAAATGATCGCCCTGCTCAGCCTTGCTGTAGACGAACAATTGCGACTGCGGCAGCGTCTTGTGCATCCAGCGCTGGCTCGGTGCGTATTCCGGCGAACGTGACCGGTCATTCCGGGGATCGTGACCGATTTGCACACGGCCTTCACGCTGGAACGGGTTTTGTACTCTGAGCGGTCACGATGGGTCAATCGATACCGCGTTTTGAGCGTTAGCCTTTCTCAGTGATTCTCCCTTCAGATTGAGCCGGTGGGCGCCGTGCAGGAGCCGGTCCAGGATGGCGTCGGCGAGCGTGGCGGAGCCGATGTAGTCGTGCCAGTGTTCGGTGGGTAGCTGGCTGGCAATGAGCGTTGAGCCACGTCCATGACGGTCCTCGATCACCTCCATCAGATCCTGTCGTTGCTGGGCATTGACCTTCTGCATGCCCCAGTCATCCAGGATCAGCAGATCGGTTTTCAACAGCTGCGTCATCAGGCGGGCGTAGCTGCCATCGCCGTGGGCGATCCGCACTTGCTCGAACAGCCGTGGCACCCGCAAGTAGCGGACGGATAGCCCTTGGCGGCAGGCCTGGTTGCCCAGGGCGCAAGCCAGCCATGTCTTGCCACAGCCGGTGGGACCGGTGATACACAGATTCAGCGATTGACCGATCCAGTCACAGCTGGCCAGGCCTGCCATACGGGAACGTTCCAGCCCTCGCGGGTGGCGATAGTCGATGTCTTCGATGCAGGCCTGCACGCGCAAGCGGGCAGCCTTCAGTAGCCGGTCCAGCCGGCGGTTTTCCCTGTGCAGCACTTCCCGGTCCACCAGCAGGGCCAGGCGCTCCTCGAACGCCAGGTCGTGGGTGTCGGGCTGCGCCCGTTGTTGTTCCAGGGCGTCGCACATGCCCGTCAGCTTGAGGTGGCGCAGGGTGTTGAGTGTGGTGTGAGTCAGCATAGGTTTCTCCGGGATCAGTGGTAGTAATGCGGGCCGCGCACGTTGGTGTGCGCCGGCAGGTCGGTCAGGTGACACTCATCGTTGGCCAGAGGCAGCGGGAACTGGTCCAGCCCCTGTTTCAGGATCGAGGTGATGCTC
>CAXBEU010000042.1:0-23342 GCA_963974865.1 uncultured Pseudomonadaceae bacterium
ATATTGGGCGGAGAACTGAGCAAGGTCGCGGCGTTGGCCATCAAGGCCGCGGCGATCTGGCCGTTCAGATGTGCCTGGCGACCTGCCTCATCGGCAAAGGCATCGAACACACCGAACGTCGAAGGGCCAAACTTCAATGCAAACCAGGCAGTGGTGCCGGATTCGGCGTTGGCGAGCGGCAGTGCGCTGGCCAGGAAGTCGGCAAGCGCAGCCTCCTGGCCGGGTTTGGCTTCGAGGCGAACAAACAGGGCGAGCTTGGTCATATTGTAATCCTTTGGGTAAATGGGTTAGGTGAATGGATCGACGAGCCTGCAGTCTAAGTCTTCATGACAACCATTTATATAGACAACAATGACAACTTTGATATCATTATTGCCATGAAACTTCATATCCTTGTTTGTGATGGCGTGTTTGATCTGGGGCTTGCGGCGCTCACTGACACAGTGGGCTTGGCCAATGCGATGTCGGGCTCGCTGCCACAGGCTCCCGCGCACATAGAGCTCACGCTGGTGGGCGTGCGGCGTCGCATCCGAACGGCGCAGGGCTTGACGGTCCCCGTGGTCACTGCGCGTGGTGTGCCGGAACCAGACGTCGTGCTCGTGCCCGCGTTTGGTGACAAGATGCCTGACACGCTCTCGGCTCGGCTCACACGCCCCGACGTGCCCGATGCGGTCGCCGCGCTACAGCTGTGGTCCACCGCTGGCGCGCACCTTGGCTCCGCCTGCTCCGGTAGTTTCTTACTTGCAGAGAGTGGCCTGCTTGATGGGCATCGTGCGACGACGTCATGGTGGCTGGGGCCGATGTTTCGGCAGCGCTATCCGAACGTCAAGCTGGACGAGTCACGCATGATCGTGAACTCGACACGCTTCACTACCGCGGGTGCCGCTTTGGCCCACGTCGACTTGGCCTTGCGCATCATCCGGGAGCGCAGTCCGGCGCTGGCGGCCCTGGTGGCACGCTAT
This sequence comes from uncultured Pseudomonadaceae bacterium, assembly GCA_963974865.1. GTDB lineage: Bacteria > Pseudomonadota > Gammaproteobacteria > Pseudomonadales > Pseudomonadaceae > Halopseudomonas. The sequence continues at coordinate 963 of CAXBEU010000042.1, forward strand.
CTGCTGGTCGAGGCACGCAGTTCGCAAGCCGAGTTCGTGATTCCCGACCACCTTGCGCATGCCGACCCGATGGTCGAGCGCTTCGAGAGCTGGGCCAGACGTCGGCTCGCGCAGGGGTTCTCGCTGGCCGAGGCGGCCAGCGCCGCGGGCACAAGCGAGCGCACCTTGGCGCGGCGGCTGCAAAGCGTTTTGGGCAAGACACCGTTGTCGTATTTCCAGGACCTGCGCGTGGAGCATGCCGTCCATCTCTTGCGCACCGGAAACGCCAGCGTCGACCAGGTCGCCACACAGGTCGGGTATTCGGATGGGGCGACCCTGCGGGCCCTGCTGCGCCGCAAGCTGGGCCGGGGTGTCAGGGAGTTGCGACGCGGCGGATGACCAGAGGCGTTTGGTATATGTACGGCTGGAGACCGCCGCGAAACTGACGCAGGCCAAACGGCGCATTTGGACCTGATAAAACTACTGCGCCACGTTATTTGAACTGCTTTGCTAGGGTCTGTTGCCATTTCGCGCTAACCCATTGATCTATAAGAGCAAGCCCGTATCGTTGAAGCTCTGACCCAACATCGATACGAGCTTGCAATGCCCCGATTACTGCTCAGCGATGAGCATTGGTCGAAGCTGCGGGAAATTCTGCTGCACAAGGCCATCTACAACAAGCGTGATCTACGAATGACCGTGGAGGGCATGCTGTACCGCATGCGCACGGGATGTCCCTGGAGAGACCTGCCCAAGGCGTTTGGCTACTGGAATAAGGTCTACAAACGCTTCAATGCAGGCCGCAGCGGTACAAGAGGATTCACCGAAAGAATTGCTTGGCATGTTGTTCTCCTCTGTTCAAACGGACGGCGCAGCTATCGCGCGCCAGGACGGCAGCTCGTCAGGAAGATTTCTCTTCCGCCGCCGTGTCGCTGTGGGCGTGTCTTATCCTGCGGACGATCCACCAGATCGTCAGCATCACCGCAGGTACCAGAACCGCCATCACCTGCGCCACGCTGTCGTGAACGAGCGGAATGCCCTTGAGCAGGTAGCCGAGAAGACTCACGACGTAATAAGAAATTGCCGCGACCGACAGGCCTTCGACGGTTTGCTGAAGGCGCAATTGCAACTTGGCCCGGTTGTTCATCGAAGCCAGCAGATCGCGGTTCTGGCGTTCAAGTTCGACGTCGATCCACGAACGCAGCAACGCGATGGCTCGGGTCAGTTTGTCGGAGAGCTTGGCCTGGCGCTCCTTTACGGATTGGCACTCCCGCATGGCTGGAGCGATGCGACGCTGCAGGAAATCCGCCCAGGTGCTGTATCCGGATACGGCCACTTCTGAAAGCGCAGCCAGCCTTTCCTCGACGATCTCGTAGTAGGCACGGCTGGCGCCGAAGCGATAGAGATTTGCCGCGACGCCAGCTTCCAGTTCGGCGGCCAGACCTGTCAATTCGGAAAGCAGCACGTCGCTATCGCGGCGTTCTACCAAATTCGTACACATCTCGTCAGTGATCGCAGCAAGGCGCGACTCCATGTGTCGCAGCTCCGACGTCATCGATCGCGTCAACGGCAGAGACAGCAACGCCAAGGTACGGTACGTCTCGATCTCCAATAGACGTTGAGCCAGCGCACCTGCCCGCGCCGGGGTCAAATCACGAGCAAGGATGAGGATCTGCGTCAGGCCATCCTCATCCTGTCGGAAGTCGGTCAAGATGGCGGCAGAGCCGTTCTCTACCAACGAGTAGCACAGGCTGGCAGGATCGAAGCGATCAGCCTCCTTCTCCGTTTCTGGTATCCACGGAAGAAGTCTCAAGCGGATGCCGGATATGACCGGGCCCGGAGGAACAAATCCATGTTTGAAGGGATTTTCTCCGCAAGGCTCTCCCGTCTTGGAATCCAGCGAAGCGCACCAGAGATACGTAGAGAACTCGGTGTGCTTTTCACAGTGAAGGTCTCCCTCATCCCATGTCATGCCGTGTAGCGGCGTAGCGTGGTCGGGCTCGGCAACGCCGAAGCGATGAGACAACTCGCTCATCGCCATCTGATCCCTGGCCTGGTCACCTTCGGTCATGAAAGCGAGCTGCAATATACCGCGGGGGGCCTCAAACAACAGATGCGGGCGCGCATGCACTTCACCCACGGCTGCAGCACGATCGGCATAAGCCGGCATGCCGTACACGGTGGCGGTTGGGGTGGGTTGTACGGTCGTCGTATTGATATTGGCCGGCTCTTTCATAACGACCTCATTTCTCATTGGTTGAAAAGCACGCTTCAAAACAAATGCCCGCAGCCATGCGTTTCACACATGGCTGCGGGCCGATCTTCATGAGCAGGCACCGCGTTACGCAGTCCGTCTAACAGGCTCGCCGTATAATAGAGGCTTGTGCTGACCCTGTCAGAACGCTCTCAGCTTCCTTGCTTTCAGACGAAGGTGTACGAGCAGACCTTGTTGCCCGCCGGATCACGCAGGTAGGCAGCATAGGCACCCGGCAGGTGACCACGTGCGCCAGGTTGGCCCTCGTCAGTGCCGCCTGCGGCAAGGCCGGCGGCGTGGAAGGCATCCACTTCAGCGGGAGTGGCGGCCGCAAAGCCGATCGTCACGCCGTTGCTGGAAGGCGCTTCACCATTGCCCGGGCGGGCGATGATGAAAGCCGGCTTTTCGCGACCGAAAAGTACCCATCCGTTGTTGAAAGGACCGAGGTTCTTGATGCCAAGAGCACCCAGAGCGGCGTCGTAGAACGCGACCGACTTCTGAAGGTCGGCAGCGCCGATAAAGATGTGCGAAAAGATGCCATCGCCAGAAATGACAGGAGTGGACATGATTAATTTCCTTGGTGGTTGGCGTTGAATGGGTAGTGGGCGATCAGTAGTGGATCACCGTGCGAATCGACTTGCCTTCATGCATCAGGTCGAAGGCCTTGTTGATGTCGTCGAGGCCCATGGTGTGGGTGACGAACGGGGCGAGATCGATCTCGCCTTTCATTGCGTCCTCCACCATGCCGGGAAGTTGAGTGCGGCCCTTGACCCCGCCGAAAGCCGAGCCCTTCCAGGTGCGACCGGTGATCAACTGGAACGGGCGCGTCGAAATTTCCTTGCCTGCACCAGCCACGCCGATGACGATCGACTGGCCCCAGCCACGATGTGCTGCTTCCAGTGCCGAGCGCATCACGTTGACGTTGCCGATGCACTCGAAGGTGTGATCGACACCCCAACCGGTCATCTCGATGAGAACCTCGTGAATCGGCTTGTCGAAGTCCTTCGGGTTGAGGCATTCGGTCGCGCCGAAGGTACGAGCCAGCTCGAACTTCGCTGGATTGGTGTCGATGGCGATGATGCGACCCGCCTTGGCCTGGCGTGCCCCCTGAATCGCAGCGAGCCCGATGCCGCCGAGGCCGAAGATGGCCACAGAGTCACCCGGCTGAACCTTGGCCGTGTTGTGAACAGCGCCGATGCCGGTGGTCACACCGCAACCCAGCAGGCAGACATGCTCGGGATTGGCGTCCGGGTTGATCTTGGCCAGCGAGACTTCGGCCACCACCGTGTATTCGCTGAAGGTCGAGCAGCCCATGTAGTGGTAGATCGGCTGGCCGTTGTAGCTGAAGCGGGTGGTGCCATCGGGCATCACGCCCTTGCCCTGGGTGGCGCGCACCGCCACGCACAGGTTGGTCTTGCCGCTCTTGCAGAACAGGCACTCACCGCACTCGGCGGTGTACAGCGGGATCACGTGGTCACCCGGCTTGACCGAGGTCACGCCCTCGCCGACCTCGACCACGATGCCGGCGCCCTCATGGCCCAGCACCGCCGGGAACACGCCTTCCGGGTCCTCGCCCGACAGGGTGAAGGCGTCGGTATGGCAAACGCCGGTATTCGTGATCCTGACAAGCACCTCGCCCTTGCGCGGCGGCTCGACGTCGATCTCGACGATTTCCAGTGGCTTTCCAGGCCCGAAGGCAACTGCTGCACGTGATTTCATGATGTCGCTTCCTTTACTAGCTAACTAAATTTTCCCTCACCGAGGGCACCCTGGTGTCTCTACCGCAGGTAGGAGCGGACGATGGAGATGGTCTCGTCAATGGACTTGTTCTGCGAATCGCTCCTGATTTCGCTACTGGGAAACTCTTCCCGTAGATAGCTCTCCATAACCGTTGCCATCAATCCGTTGTCAGCCCCACGAACAGCTGCAAGCTGCTGAAGAATTGCAGGGCATTCAGCACCTGCATCGAGCGCTTGCTTCTTTTCTTCCGGGCCATGTGGCACTCACCGCTTTTCACTCCAGATAAGCGGGGCCTGACGCCGAAGAGACAGGCCCTCAACTCATTAGAATTCCTGCACGGTTGGGCGCAGAACGATCTCGTTAATATCCACGTCAGCAGGCTGCTCAATTGCGAAGGCGATAGCTCGAGCGACCGATTCGGCGGGAATTGCATGCTTGTAGAAGTCCACCACGAAATCGCGGCTCTGTTGGTGGGTGCTGCCGAATTTCAGTTCGGAGTCCACGGCGCCCGGTTCGATAGTCGTGGTGCGGATGCTGCCACCGACTTCGTGACGCAGTCCTTCGGAGATAGCCCGCACAGCAAACTTGGTGCCGCTGTACACGGTGCCACCTGGGCTGAACACCTTCAGGCCTGCAACCGATGCGATGTTGATGAAGTGACCACTGTTTTGTTTCTGGAAGACTGGCAATGCAGCCGCGACTCCGTACAGCAGACCCTTGATGTTGATATCGATCATGCGATCCCACTCGTCAGTGCGAGTATCGCTGAGCGGTGCAATCGCCATCAGTCCGGCATTGTTGATCAGTACATCAATGCGACCGTAGGTGTCCACGGCACCTTGAATGAGCGTTTTGACCTCTTCCTGAGAGGTAACATCGGTCTGATACGCGATTGCCTGACCACCTGCATTGGTCAGCTCAGCCACCAATGCGTCGAGTTTATCTTTGCGACGTGCAGCCAGCACTACGCGAGCGCCAAGCGCAGCAAGGTGGCGTGCAGTAACCTCACCCAGGCCGCTACTGGCACCGGTGATAACGACAACTTTTCCAGAAATGTTATTGCTCATGCTGAGAACCTCGTCGGCGGGTTTATACTTCGCCATGGTTGGTTAACCTGGCAGTGCGCAAACTTTAGACCCATGATTGATATCAATAAATGGAAATGATTGGATTATGCTATTCCTGAAAATGGAATAAATGGGAGGGGCAACATGCTTAACCGCATGGAGATGGTTAGGATTTTTTGCACAGCAGCAGAGGCAGGTAGCTTCCGCGAAGCGGCAACTCGATTAGGCATCTCCCCACAAGGGGTGACTCGAGCCATTCAAGCCCTGGAAGCTGAGCTTGGCGAATCACTGTTCCACCGCAATACCCGCCAGGTGAGCATCACTGCTTTCGGTCAGGATTACGCCAAAGATGCCAGGTCAGCTCTGGATCATTTCGATACGCTATTCCGGTCGCACAGGACGGAGCCTGAGCTGTCAGGTAGGGTGGGGATTACGGCGCCACATGCTATTGGCAGGCGCTTCCTAATACCGTTTCTTCAGCCCCTGGCCGCTGCACATCCTGACCTGCAATTCGATCTCCGCTTGGAAGATCAGATGACTGATGCCGTTGAAGCGCATATCGATATTGGTATCCGGGTGGGGGTTATTCGCGACCGGCGCTACGTTGCACGTGCCTTAGCTCCCGTGCCGTTTTACGTTGTCGCGTGCCCGTCTCTCATAGGCCAAAAGACACCACCTGAATCTTTGGATGCCTTAGCTAAGCTGCCACTTTCAGTCCTGATCGACCGGAAAAATGGCCGCCCTTGGCCTTGGCTATTTGCCGACGGGCAAACGTTCGCGCCCAGGCAGCCAGCGCTTATCTGTGATGATCCAGATACGGAATTGGAAGCCACCCTGGCAGGCATGTGTTTTGGCCAAATTCCTGCCTATCTGGCTGAGCCTCATCTGCGGTCAGGAAAGCTGGTTGCCGTTTTGGCTGATCACGCTCCAGCACCATGGGATCTGTTCATATACCGCCCGCAGCAGGGTCCTGTATCGAAGCGGGTGCGATTGGTGTACGACCACCTTAAGCAGGCTTTCTCAAACCCCAAGCTATTTCCCCAGGGCCTGGGGAAATAGCTTGAATACCTGCCAGCAATCGTCCGCTTTTGGCCGATTCTGTTGAAAAAGTAGCGGCCTTCCCATGCCGTTGGCAAAATTGCGTTGTCAGCGAGCGTGGGGGCGAACAGCATGATGGGACAGTTACCGGGAGGACAGCAGCGCTTGTTCTACTCGTTCAACCTGGAAGATCACGTCCCGGCCCAACATCTCCTGCGCAGCATCGACCAGTGCCTGGATCTCAGTGATCTGCGTGCCTACCTAGCGGATTTCTATAGCCCCATCGGGCGTCCCTCGATTGACCCGGAGTTGACGCATCGCCAAGACACCGGAGTACCTCGTCTCTCGCTGCGAACGAAAGAAGGTGGAGATGCTTTTCGCCCAAATCTAAGGTTGAAGCCCGGGATGCCTGTATAAAACATGAACTCCTGCCGAAGGAGTAAGTAATGTCGAGGAATAGATTTAAATCTAAGGGCAGAGCGGAATCCGGAGGCTTTATTCTGTTTCCGCACGCCCTTTACGATCATCCGTCACTTGCTAGCCTGAGCGGAAACAGTACTAAGGTTCTGTTGCTGCTTATGCGGCAGTACCGGGGCAAGAACAATGGTGACTTGTCAGCGTCCTTCACTCAGGCAAAAAAGATAGGTATTGGCAGCAAAACCACTCTAGCCAAAGCGCTTCGCGAACTTCAAGAGGCCGGCCTGGTGATTCGTACCCGAGAGGGCTATTTTACAAATCCAGGCGGTCGATGCGCTCTCTACGCAGTCGCCTGGGTGCCAATTGATGAGTGCCCGGGTAAAGACCTCGAAGTAAAGCATACGACGACAGCACCGCTCAAACTGAGCAGCAAAGCCAATAAAAAGCCCGGTATCGATTGTGGACTCAGCTAAGTACATTTTCTGTACGCAGGGCGCGTTTGAGACGCGATAAAAGCCTGCGCTTGCGTACAGAAAGTGTACCGATGGAGGATATTACCTCAGTCCAGTTTCTGGACTCCTTTTTAGATATACCATTCAACTGGCGAACATCTCTGAAACTCTGTCCGTTGCTCTACTCGCCTCATATCGCTCCCATTGTCCAATCAATCGTAACTAACCGGATCAGGTGAAAAGCCGGCCTCCGTCTTCAGCATCTTCAAAATCACCAGCGCAAACGCTCGGCTCTTGGTCTCGTTATCCAGCACTTCCAGCGATAGCTTCTCGTGGTCGGTCATGGCATCGAGTACGGTGTCCAGCACGCGCTTGGGGAAAAGGCCGTGCATCACTTGCTCAACTGAGTGGTTGTCCACCTGGGCCATCACATCTTCCTGACGACTGATGCGCTGGGCTATACCGGTGAGGAACTGAAGCTGGTCCTCGTCGCTTACCTCGGCACCAAAGATATCGTTCAGCGCATCGATGATTTCCGACAGGCGCTTTTTATCGGGGTCATGGGGTTTACCGCTGCCCACATCGCTGCCTGGCTTGAGGGTGTAATCAGCGCCATCCTCTTTGGCCAGGCGCAGCTGATGCTCGGCACGCTTGCTCAGGCGGTAGTGGCTCAGTTGCAGCTCGCCCACGTCCACGTCGTCTTGTTGCAGGCGATCCACGCGCAGCAGCGGATGAAGGTGTTTGGCGAAGACGCAAAGCTGTTCCAGCTCGCGGTCTTCATAGGGGACGATCTGCGAGAGAAACTCGTACAGGCGCACAAAGCTCTGCAGGTTCTTGCGGAACAGGTCGAGCTGGTCCACCTGCTCGCCAGCCTCTTTCAGCGCATGCTCAGCTTTTTTCAGGCCGGCGCTGTCACCGTTGGCTTCGGCGGTGCGCTTGTAATCCAGCGCCTGCTGGCGCGATTCCAGCGAGAAGGCATAACGCTTGGCGAAGCGCTCCTTGGCCGGCGTGCAGTAGTACATGAGCTTGCTGCCACCCGCCTTGGGGTTGAAGAAGGCCATGGCGAACGCCTCGACCTCCTGCCAGTAATAGATCCCTTCTGCATCCAGCTTCTTCTGCAAGTCGTAGATGATCTGCGGGTCGGTCACATCGGTCAGCTCGGCCTTGGTGTAATACGGCAAAAAGGCGTCGAGAATGTCCTGCGGCTCGTTGAAGAAGTCGAGGATGAAAGTCTCTTTGCTGTCGCCGAAGGTGCGGTTCAGGCGCGACAGGGTCTGCACGCAGTCCACGCCTTGCAGCTTTTTGTCTACGTACATGGCGCACAGCTTGGGCTGATCAAAGCCAGTCTGGTACTTATTGGCCGCGATCATCACGTTGAAATCCTGGGTGTCGAAGGCTTTGGCCAAGTCGCGACCATTCAGCCCGGCGTTGAGCAGGCTGCTGCTTTCCGTCACCTCTTCGGGGATCACCTCATCCGCCAACACGCTGCCGGAGAACGCCACCAGCGGGTGCACATCGTTGTAACCCATCTGCTGCACATAGGCCTTCAGCGCCAACTGGTAACGCACAGCTTCCTGACGGCTGCTGGTCACCACCATGGCCTTGGCCTGGCCATTCAACAGGCCACGGATATTGGCGCGGAAGTGCTCGACGATGACCTCGACCTTCTGGCTGATGTTGTACGGATGCAGGCGCACCCAGCGGGCCAGCTTGATGCGCGCCTTCTTGCTGTCCACCTCGTCGTCTTCGCCATCCGGGTGGGCGATCTTCCAGGCGGTGCTGTAGGTGGTGTAGTTGCGCAGCACGTCTAGGATAAAACCCTCCTCGATGGCCTGGCGCATGGAGTACAGGTGAAATGCCTCCGGCTTATTGCTGGCACTGGGCGGCAGCGTCGGATCGGCCGGGCGACCAAACAGCTCCAGGGTTTTGGCCTTGGGCGTGGCGGTAAAGGCGTAGTAGCTGATGCGCTCATTCGGTTGGCGCGCCTGCACGGCGACGTCGAGCAGCTCTTCGGCGCTGACTTCTTCGCCTTCTGGTGCATCACTGCCAAGAATCTGTTTCAGCTTGCTGGCCGATGAGCCGGTCTGTGAGGAGTGAGCCTCATCGGCGATAACCGCATAGCGTCCGCTGGCCAGCTTGGGATACTTGTCCAGAGCATCGAACAGCGCCGGGAAGGTCTGGATGGTGACGATGATGATGCGAGTCTGTTCGGCTAGCGCCTCGGCCAACTGCTCTGACTTGCTCTGGCTGCTGGTTTCACGGTTGATCTGCTTGACCACGCCCTGGGCATGCTCGAACTGGTAGATGGTGTCCTGCAACTGCTTATCCAACACGGTGCGGTCGGTAATCACGATGACCGAGTTGAACAGGCGCTGGCCGTCAGCGTCGTACAGCGAGGCCAGTTGATGGGCGGTCCAGGCGATGGAATTGGACTTGCCCGAGCCGGCGCTGTGCTGAATCAAGTAGCGCTTGCCCGGCCCTTCGGCGCGGGTGGTGTTGATCAGCTGGTTGACCACCTCCCACTGGTGGTAACGCGGGAAGATCATCGTTTCCTTGGTCACCGGCGTGCCGTCGAAGCCTTCGCTGGTTTTCTTGTCCAGGTGCAGAAAGCGCCCCAGCACCTTGAGCCAGGCATCCGGCTGCATCAGGCGCTGCCACAGGTAGCTGGTGGCGTATTGGCTATCGTCTTCGGGCATCGGGTTGCCCGCGCCGCCTTCCGCGCTGCCGAGGTTGAACGGCAGGAAGAAGGTGTCTTTACCCGCCAGCTTGGTGGTCATCGCCACCTCGTTCTGGCCTACGGCAAAGTGCACCAGCGCGCCGCGTTTGAAGGTCAGCAGCGGCTCGGGCTTGCGCGTGAGCGGGTCTTTCACCGGGCGGTCTTGGCGGTATTGGCGCTTGGCGTTTTCCACCGACTGTTTGAACTCGCTTTTCAGCTCCAGCGTGGCGGTGGGGATGCCGTTGACGAACAGCACCAGATCCAGCCGTGGGTTATAGCCCTGCCCATTGCTACCCGCCTCGCGCGCATGGGGCGAATAGGACACCTCCGGCACTACGCGCAGGCGGTTGCACTGGTAACGCTTGAGGGTGTCCGGGTTCATGCCGTGGTCGGGCTGAAAGCTGCACAGCTCCACCTTTACCGCCGGCAGCTTAAAGCCATGGCGCAGCACATCTAGGGTGCCGCTCTGCTCCAGCTCGCGCACCAGCTTTTGCACCAGTACGTCTTCGGGGTTGCTCGGGTTGGCCTTGGCGAACTTGTCCCAACGCTCTGGCCAGGCGTCCTTGAAGTAACCGAGCACATCTTCGGTATACAGCGCGGTACGACGGTCGTAGCCGCTGGCGGTGCCGACCAGCCAGCCTTGGGCGGCCAGGGCTTCGATGATGTCCTGTTGAAACCGGTATTCCTTGCTGTCTGCCATAGCTATTCCTTTTCAGGGGCGCCTGCGCCCAGGTTCATTCAGTAGCGCTAAACCGCGCTGGCTTGTCTGAACCTTGTCTAAATCTTGTCTGAATCCGGCCGCACCAACACCCAACGACCTTTTTGCGGACTGCCTTGTTTTTCAATGGTTTGGTCACGTTTAGACATGGCGTACAGCAGATTGCGAAACTTGTTCTGCTTCTGTTTCTCGTCTAAGGCATCGGAAAGCTTGTCTAAAACAAGCCCTTTCAAGTCATCAGGGCTGGCAGAACCAAACTTACGCAGATAGTCGTGAATCAGATCTTTGTAATACGGATCATCAAAGGCACGATTGCGTATGTACTCACCTTTATTTCCGGTCGCCTTGGCAATCTCCGCAGCCGGGTAATAGTTGGGTTTGCGCCCCTCGATCAGCCCCTGCTTGCGCAACAGAGCCGCGGCATCGTCTGTGATCGACAGCTTCTTCTGTACTCGGTCCAGCAACATCACCGTGTTCAATGGTAGGTCTTGTCGTTCCAGCAACAGTCGGGTGTAGTTTTCGTCGATCACATGGCCGTAGATTTCCAGCACCACTTTGTCTGGCGAAGACTTGCTGTAGTCGGGCAACGGGAAGTAGCGCTTGCGCTGCGATAGGGTCATGGTGCTGATACCAAAACCCATGGTATCGATCATGCTCAGGCTGACCATGGCCTGAACCAGCCAGGGATTACGGTAGCGGCTCGGCGTCACCTCCCCGCTGAAGTAATCCTCAGGCTTACCCTCGAAGAAGCCACCGGCGTTCTCGAACACAAGCCGGTCTACACGCTCGGTCAACAGAATGCGCGAACGCAACTGATAGTCCTGATGGGCGATACAGTTATGCAGCGCCTCCAGAATTACCCGGGTGTCGTACTTACTGACCTCGGTGGCCAGCAGCTGATTCTGCGGGAAGAGCTTGTAGCCGATGTTGCGGATGCGATGCAGCACCTTAGTGGTGCTGAGCAGCAAGGGCGGCCCGAAGTGCTCGTAAGCCTGCTCCTCCCCCACCAGTTTCCAGGTAATTTGCGCCAGTGCCGGCAGGAAGTGACTGGCCTCAGGCTTGCCGAGTAGCAACAGGGCCGTGCGGGTTACCCCACCCTGAATGGTGATCTTGGCCTTATCGAGAAAGGTGGCCACGTCCCAGCCGGCAATGTCTTGGGCGAAAGCCGCATTAGGGTGTTTCTCGGCAAATTTCTCGCGAGCAAGTTCCAGCGCTGCAGGGTCTAAATCATTCAGCGTTGCACCTTCGACAATTTGTGCAGACCAGTCACTCGCATCGAGCGGCTCATGCAAAATGGCCTCTAGGCGTTCCTGGCGCATTTCCACCAGCGAATCATCCAAACGCTGCCAAGCTTTGTCATGGGCGTAAACCGGCATCCGCGGCCGATGCTTGGGAATATGGAAAACCCACACCGTTTTGCCGGTGTCGTCTGTAATGAAGGACTCGACGCGGAAGCCTTCCGAATCCAGCGCCCGGCAACGCTCCAGCAAGCGTTGCCGCACGTTATCGACCGTCTGGTTGTTGAAGTCCTGAATACCCACAATGCGCAGCGTGCTGTCCTCCACCCCAATCACCAGATGCCCACCCTGCATATTCGCGATGGCCGACAGGTAGCTGATCACATCCTTGCCCTCGGCACCCATCAGGGCATGGCGCAGGTTCTTAAATTCCTTCCATTCGCAGGCGGCGTTTTCCTTGGGAAATTGCGTCAGCAGAGATTGCTGTAAGGTTTTTTCATCCATGCGTCAGGTCGCTCAGCGCAAAAGTGTTCATATTCAACGAATTATTCTGCCGGCTGCGCACCCGATTTTGCACCCGCACGCCGCCTGGGTTATTCGAGTTGACCTTGGCGAACACGCCCCAGCGCACCTGCCGCGCCCCTTCCTGGCGAACGACTAAGCAAGCCTTAGTGGTTGCCTTTTTTGCAACAACTGCCTCGCACTGCAACTCGTTGCTGTCAAAGATGTTTTTCAGGTGGCGCGAGATAACCGACTTATCTCGATCCAACAGCTCAGTCAATTGCTGCAGGCTCAGCCAGACGGTGTCGTGCTCCAGCGCGACCTGCAGCTGTGCCTGGCCGTCGGCAGAGGTAAATAGCTGAATTTGCTGCCGGCTCATTGCCTGCTCCAGGCCAACGGGCCGCAACGCTGCGGCCAGGCGTCCTTGAAGTAACCGAGCACATCTTCGGTATACAGCGCAGTACGGCGGTCGTAGCCGCTGGCAACACCCACCAACCAGCCTTGGGTGGCCAGGGCGTCGATGATGTCTTGTTGAAACTGAGCTTCCTTGCAGTCCGCCATTACACGGCCTCTTGTACTAATTCGGGAGTTGGCACGTTGGCCGGTGGCTGCCAGCTGCGTACGTCGATTTTGCCGGTGACGGCGGCGGAGATTAGGGCGGAGCGGCGCTCTTGGAGAAGTTCTACTGCTACGTCGCCCTCGGCAATCAGTTCGTCAATTTGCCCAGTTAGCTCATTGACCAGTTCGGCAATGGCGCCTTGTTCGTGTTCAGGAGGTATAGCCAGCCAGAAGGCGAGCAAGGAGGACTGTGGCAAATTATTGGCCAGGCCATTACCGCCACTCAGCGCCTGTTCTATTTGAGATCGCATAAATTGCGCGTTCATTACCCAAACAAAAAATTGGCTACTGACCTTTTCTTCCAAATGAATACGGAAGATTTTGTCAGAGAGCATCAACCGTTCACGCACCTGCCCCAGCAATGCAGTCGAACCTACCAGCTCAGGTGATCCACTTGCTCGTGACATCAATATGTCACCAGCACGAACCTCGTACTCGGGAATTGGCTTCAGCGTAGAAGGCAGAGTCTTGTTCTCGGACGAATCGAAAAAGCCTCTGTTAACGCAGCCCGCTTTCAGTACGCCCCAACCATCTTCGTCGGCAGGGTATGACTCACATTCAGGACTCCAGCCTTGCTCAATAAATCGAATTGCGCGCCGAGTGGTACAAACGACCCAATGCACCGGCACCTCGCCTAGCCACTCCACGCCGGAGTCTTTCATCGGCACCGTGGGGTCGAGGCCTTTGGTGACGGCGTGGGAGATCACGGCCTGGCGCTTTTCCTTGAGCAGTTCGATCAGGCGCTGCTGCTCTTCGATCAGCGCGTCGATGCGGGCGGTTTCGTGGTCGAGGAAGCGGGCTATCTGGTTTTGTTCTGAAAGTGATGGCAGATAGAGCTTAAGCTTTTGAAAGTCAGAATTTGAAAGATGAGTTTGATGCACGCCATCGTCATTCAGCATAAGCCCAGGGTGACGATCTAATAAGTAAAACAAAAAGCGAGAATGCGCCTTTTCGGCCGTGATTCGACACACTCGCTGATTCACAGCGTACTTGCCGTGATCATCAACGTAATACGCCCGAGCAAGGGCCCGCCCATTGGGAAGGTCGCTCATCACCATCAATATGTCGTTTAACGACGCAGGTGTTAGATTGACACTGCACGTCTTAATGGTTTTACCCGAGGTAGAAACGAACCTAGAGTTAACGCAGATATAGTCCCCATCATCATCAATATATGGCTCGTGCGCCTTACCCTGAGCAAAAGCAACAAGATCGCCAAGTCGTTTTAATGACCAGTCACTTGGGATTTCGCCTGAATACTCGATCCCTGACGGCTTCATCTCCTGATATGCAAGCAAGCTCATGCCGACAGCCCCTCAATCATCTGCTTGATGCGGTCGGTGCAGGCTTTTAGGTCGCGGTCGATCTCGGCCAGCGGGCGCGCTGGCTGGAATACATAGAAGTGACGGTTGAAGGGAATCTCGAAGCCGACAATGCCGACTTCGCCGTCCAGCGCATCGGTCTTACTTTCGTCAATCCAGGCATCCGGCACATGAGGAATGACTTCGCGCTGGAAGTAATCGTATACCGATTCGCCCAGCGGCACGTTTTCGTTATCACGTAGGCCGGTATCGGCTTCCGGCTGGCCCTTGGTCATGCAGATGTCCGCTTCGGGATCGCGCTCGCTCAAGGCGCTCATCAGGGCTTTCAGTTCCGGCGTGCTGAGGCTAACGCTGTGCGCGCTGAGGGCTTTTTTCAGCAGCTTGCTGAACTGCTCGCGGTTGCGGTGCAACACGCTGGCGTCCATCGCTTGCAGGGCGGCCAGCAGGTGCTGCTGGGCCGCGCTGTCGAGTTTCTGCAGGGCTTTTTCTTCCAGCACTTTGGCGATGCGCTCGGCGCTGGTTTGGAAGTTCAGGCGCAGCGGACGTTCGACGGTGATACGGCGGTAGCCGAAGGCGTCGATGGGAAATATTTTGCTCTGTGCTGTTTGCTCAAAGCTGCCATACAGGCGCACCAGCTCGCTGATTTGATCCTCGGTGATGTACTGGCGCTTGCTGCCCAGCGATTTGCGCATCTTGGCGTAGTGCTGGCTGCCGTCGATCAACTGCACCTTGCCCTGGCGCGCAGCGGGCTTGTGGTTACTGAGTATCCACACATAGGTGGCGATGCCGGTGTTGTAGAACATGTCTGTCGGCAACGCGACGATGGCTTCAACCAGATCGTTCTGCAGCAGGTAGCGGCGAATCTCCGACTCACCCGAACCCGCGCCGCCGGTAAACAGCGGCGAGCCGTTGAGGATGATGCCGATGCGCGAGCCGCCGTCGCGCGGGTCACGCATCTTGCTGACCAGGTGCAGGAGGAACAGCAGCGAGCCGTCGGACACCCTTGGCAGGCCTGGACCGAAGCGGCCATCGAAACCCTTGTGACTGTGCTCGTCGGTGATCTGCTTCTGCACCTTCTTCCATTCCACGCCGAACGGCGGGTTGCTGAGCATAAAGTCGAAGCGCTTGTCGGCCAGCTGGTCGTTGGACAGGGTGTTGCCGAGCTTGATGCTGGCCACGTCCTGGCCCTTGATCAGCATGTCCGCCTTGCAGATGGCGTAGGACTCGGGGTTTAGCTCCTGGCCATGCAGCGACACGCTGACCTTTTCGCTGATGGACTGGATGTACTCATCCCCCTCAGACAGAAAGCCGCCGGTGCCCGCGGTTGGGTCATAGATGGTGACGATGCTGTTGGGTGCGAGCTTGTGGTCCTGATTGGTGATCACCAGCGAGGTGGTGAGGTGCACGATATCGCGCGGGGTGAAGTGCTCCCCGGCGGTTTCGTTGGAGCTTTCCGCAAACTTGCGGATCAGCTCTTCAAAGATGATGCCCATGCCGAAGTTGCTGATGACCTCGGGCTCCAATGGTGCGACGGCGAAACGCTGCACTACCTGATACAGCAGGTTGGCGGTTTCCAGCTGCTGCACGAAGTCTTCAAAGTGGAAGTGTTCGAAAATCTCGCGGGCGTCCTTGCTGAACGCCTGCACATAGCTCATCAGGTCGGCGGCGGTCTGGGTGTCGGACAGGGCGCCGAGAGTCAGCGGCGAACCATTGAAGAACTGCTGACCGGCAGCACGTAACAGAAACATCTCGCGCACGGAGTCGGGCCGACCCTCCTGAGCGAAGGTCTGGTTGACCACCTCTCCCTTGGTCGGCGCCAGCACGCATTCCATTCGGCGCAGCAGGGTGAACGGCAGAATAATGCGGCCGTACTGGGACTGCTTGAAGTCACCGCGCAGCAGGTCTGCGATGGACCAGAGAAAGGCGGCGGTTTGGGAATGGTTTTCCGTGTTCAAGCAGTTGCTCCTTAGGGGTGCGCGCAAATGAGCAGTGTAACTTAAAAGGTCGTGAGTAAACCCGGGCACTGCCTGTTCGCGCGAAGCCGCCCTCTGCCCGGCTGAGGCTCGCGCAGTTACCAAACCTGGCTATGAAGTGATGAGCTGCTTCAGGCCACCTGCGCATCGCAGGATGTTGTGGAATAGCCTTAGCCGTAATCACCAATCAAAGAGAGCACATCATCAATAAAGCGTCCCTCAGCAGGCTCGGTTCCTTCACGCAGGTAACCCGGCAACATTTGCTGAAGCTCGCTGCGATCCACCGGCTTGAACTCCAACAGGGCTTCGAGCATGGCGGGACGAAGCAGCCGGCGGTAATCAGGCGTATTCGGCAAGGCAGGACGAATGATCTGCTGATCCAGATAAAGCAGCTTCTCGCGCAGGCTGACGCCAGATTGCTGGGCTATGCGCTCGGCGTGCTCAGTCTGCTCCTCGGCAACTTGTTGAATGACCTCATCTTCGGCCTGTTCCAGCCCTACCTCCGCCTTTGGCTCGGTACGCAGTGCGGCGAGCTCCTGAAGAATAGGTTCAAGCTGAAGCTTGGCATTGCGAAACCAGTCCACTGACCATATGCGGCGAATTTGCCAGCCAAGCTGTTCCAGCACACTCTGGCGCAATCGGTCGCGATCACGTGCAGATTTGGCTGAGTGGTAGGTCGCGCCGTCGCACTCGATGCCCATAAGGTAGCGGCCGGGCTGGCCGGGGTCGCGTACGGCAAGGTCAATGAAAAAGCCGGCGACGCCCACTTGCGGCTCGCACTGATAGCCATGACGCTCCAACGCGTCGATAACAGCCACTTCAAAGTCGCTGTCAGGCTTTTTACCTGTTTCCTGGGTGTGTGGCATGTGGCCGGACTCGGCGAACTGCAAAAAGTCTCTGAGAGCCAGTACGCCGCGGCTGGAGGTGCCGGTCGCCACCACGTCTCCGGAAGTGAAGGACGCAAATACCTGCATGCGCTTCTTGGAGCGGGTAAACAGCACGTTCAGACGGCGCCAGCCCGCGGCTCCGTTGATCGGGCCAAAGCGCTGAGGCACGCTGCCGCCAATCTCCATCGGCCCGTAGGTTGTGGAGATGTAGATAACGTCACGCTCATCACCCTGCACGTTTTCCAGGTTCTTGATGAATAGCGGCTCGTCGCTTTCTTCGTTGCGGCTGAAAGCCTCCTGCAACGCCATATTTTGCTTGGCCAGTTGGTCCAGGGCGCGTTGGATCTGCTCAGCCTGCTTGACGTTCATGGCAACGACACCAAGCGACTCCTCGGGGCGGTGGAGCAGGTGGTGCTCGATGGCCTTGGCAACCACCTCGGCCTCTTCAATATTGCGCTGATCGACGAAGCGACCACGCGTCACCCGCACGAACTTCACCCCGAACTCGTTCGACTCGCGGTTTGGTGACGGGTAGACCACCAGATTGCTGTCATAGAACGCCTTGTTGGAAAAGGCGATCAGGCTCTCGTGACGCGAACGATAGTGCCAGCGCAGGCGGCGCAACTTGAACAGCGGCATTGCCGCTTCGAGAATACTCTCTGAATCCTGCGCCAGAGAGGTTTCGTCAGAATCTTCGTCGTCATCCCCGCCTTGGCGTGAGAAGAAGCTGGTGGGGGGCAGTTGCTTGGGGTCTCCGACCACGACCAATTGGCTGCCGCGCGAGATGGCGCCCAAGGCTTCTTCCGGGCGCAGCTGTGAGGCTTCGTCCATGACGATGATATCGAAATGGACCTTACCGGCCGGTAGGTACTGGGCGACGGCCATGGGCGACATCATGAAGCAAGGCTTAAGCCCCTGCAGGGCCTCGGAGGCACGTAACATCAGAGAGCGAATGGGTGCGTGGCGTGTCTTCTTGCCTGCTTCATGTGCGAGCAGCGCAAGCTGGGTACGGTCTTTTACTCGGCCAGAGTTATTGCCATCCGGCACCTTATGCTGATCGATCTTCGCGGCCAACTGCTCACGCTGAAGTTTGGTGAGCTGGCTATCGATCTCTGCGAAGCGAGCGCGGATAGCCTCTTGATCCTTGCCGGAAAATTGGCCCAGCGCCGGATTGTTCTCAAGAATGTGCCGGGCCCAGGTATCCATCAGCCCTAGCAGGCAGGCATCCTTGGCGCTCGCTGCTGGCAGGGTTTGGTTCTCAACAGCAAAGATGACGGCCTCAAAGCCCAAGTCGGCCAGCCGCTTACGCAGTCGTCGGTACTCCAACCAATGTTCAAGCAGCTCTTCGTTTTGAGCAGCCCATTGCAGGCGTCGCTTGATGGCCGAAAGGTCATCCAGATCAATACCTTTCCACCAGTGAGCTGGCTCAATCCCAGCTTTATCAATAAAGCTGGCTGAGGCCTGCTGCCAGGCCTGCGTAGCAAAGGCCAAATGCCGCCCTATCGCGTTCCACTTGGCTACCAGTTGCTCCGCCTGCTTGGTAGTGCACTCTGTGAGCTGAGGTACCAGCACATGGCGTATCGGCAGTGACATCACGGGACGAATAAATGACACCGTGTGGCGCCAACTGATCAACCTGCCACGCGCCTCCGCCATATTGTCAAAACGAGGCAGCTCCTCTCCTGCAAAACATGCCAGAAGCTCCGCATTATTCTGCAGATCCGCTGCGCGCTCCTGCCAACTCTCCAGGGATTGGGCGAGCGACAGCACACGCCCGGTCGTCGGCGCTTGCTCATTGATTAGCGGCAACAGCGCATCCAATGCACCGCCCAGTTGAGTGATCAGTCGCGCGTACAGCCCTGCAGGTGCTAACAGGTTTTCTGATTTAAGTTGATGCCGATCGAGAGGAAGAAGCCCTTCCATCTGATCACGATGGGACAGCACGTCTACGAGGTACTCTTCAAGCTCGGAGGCGTCCCCCTGCATCAGCTCCAGTATCCGAGGGTTCTCTTTTAGCAGATACTCCGCGATCCATACGTTGCCTCCAAAACCGCGCCCACACTTGTCTCGGAGCGCCCGGTACCACTCACGCAGGGTAGTGAGCTCAGCGGTTTTCGTCGCATCGCCTTTGAAATGCTCGCCCAACACATCGCGGAATGACGCATCGGTAGCCAAGCGATTTTTCTGCAGTGTGTACGATATACCAGCAGGCAATACCTGAAGAGCTGCCGCCAACTTGATGCCCGGTCGCACCATGCCAAGAACTTCGGCCTTGGCTGACCGCCAGCCGCTCTTGAACCAACGAAACAGAGAGTCATCAGCGAGTACTCGCTGCAGGTCCTCCAGTCGCGTATGGCTTGGCAGACGCTCGACAGTAAAGACGCTGGCAACCCGCTCTTCCAACCGACTAATGTCCGCGAGCAGATCGCTGAGTTGAGGAAGCAGGGTATCTAGAGCGTCATCTTCGAAACGTTTATGGCGCCACCCTGCCAGAGCGAGTGGCATCTGCACCAGCAACTCAAGTAGCAAGCGCAACTGCTCCAACCCCTGCTTGTCCGTCTGGAGTGACTGGGCAGCAGCCGTTTTAGAGATAACCTGAACCAACCGCTGAGCCTTCGGCGATTCTTCAATGAGCTCTTTGGCTTCCTCGATTAATTCAAGAAGGTCGTCCAGCTTCAAGCTATTACTGTCGTTGTGCTGTCGAATTTGCGCACAAGACTGCTTGATTTTCTCCAGAGCAGAATCCGAAGTAATGACGCTGGAATGCACAGCCTGGCTCAGCGTGACCTGCTGCTCCATCAATTGATCCATGCCCTCAAGCCAGCTCTGAAGCGCTTCACAGCTAGACGCATCAAGCCGAGTGATGAGGGTCCAGTCTTCATCACCCTTCGGGAACGGCATCGCCGAAAGCACTTCTGCCACTTGCTGCATTGCCAGGGGAGAGAACGAGGCAACATCATCTGACTGAAGCTCGGCCGATGCGCTGATCCGAGCCGTGCTCAGCTCATCCAGGGACGTCACGGCTTCTTTCAGTTGATGCAGAATATCGGTCTGCTCAAGCCCGCTCACTTGCGTTTTCGTGCAGCCAAACCACGGATGAGTCTCCAGCTGCCCACTCTGGCCAGCTTCCTCCGCGGTCTTTGCGAAAATATGGGAAAAGTAACCCGCCTGCTCGTAAACCTGGTTTCTATCAAGATCAACCGGGCCGGACGGGTGGAAGTTGGTCGGGCGAACAGCAAGCATTTCGCGCAACCGAGCCGCTTGCATAAGAACCTGGTGAGCAGTTAATCCAGTGCTGGCATAGGGGGCATGCAACTGGCGAACATGCTCATTGAGCTGCTGCTTCAACCTCTCATAATTATTTATCAAGTCATTCAGCTGACGGGGCTGGCGAAAGCCGCCACGCGTACTAATACGCTGCCCGATGCTCGTGGCAACTGCGCTCTTTTGGCTCTTGTGACTGTGCAGTTCCAAACAAAAATCACCCAGGCCAGCACGCGTTAGCCGATTTTTTACCACCTCCAAGGCAGCGCGTTTTTCAGCCACGAAGAGCACCTTCTTCCCCTGCGCCATGGCAGCGGAGATCATGTTGGTGATCGTTTGCGACTTACCCGTGCCAGGCGGTCCTTCGATAACCAGGTCTTCGCCGCGCATTACATCGACCAATGCGCTGTGCTGGGAGCTATCGGCGTCATCAATCAAAGGGTAGCTCTGATGCACATCATCGAGCTCGTCGATTGCGTACTCACTAGTGAAGCCGATGCTGCCCGACGGCTCGGAGCATTCGCCACCAGCCAGACCTATAAGCCGCTGAACGAGGCTGTTCTGCAGCAATGTCTGGTTTTTACCGGGCTCAAGATCCAGATACATCATCAGCTTGCCGAACTCGAATAGCCCTAGGGAAGCAAAGCGATGCAGCTTCCAGCCGGGCTTTACTTCGAGAACAGTCTCCCGCACACGAGCGAAATACTCTTCCGGCAGCAGTTCTTCGGTGATTCGCGGCAGAGCAATGCCGAAGTCCCGGCGCAATTTTTCCCGGAGCGAGAGGTTTGTAAGGATGTCTTCGCCGGTATACACAACCTCGTATTCGAAGGTCGCGGTTCTGGGGTTAAGCTTCCCTTTCTCCAAGCGAACGGGTAACAGCATGAGAGGAGCCAGGCGTGTGCTGCTCTTCCCGACTATCGACTCGTCCCATTCGAGAAATCCGAATGCCAAGTAAAGGATGTTGGCACCGGTTTCATCCAGCGATAAACGAGACTGTGAATGCAGGATCTGCAGGCGTGACTCAAGTTCGAAGGGGTAGTAAAGCGTTTGAATAGCATCGTCTGCGTGCTTGTCGCAGGGATCCTCTGATCCTGATGGCAACTCGTAGCTGGTTTCCATCCCAAGAATCTGCGCCCAGACTTCAGCAGTCGGCGGCTTCTTCAGCTCGCTGACACTGCCTGTCTGCTCGTCGTATTGGAGATAGCCGTGCTCAATCAACTGACGCTCAGTCGGTTCAGGAACCGGCGCGAAGCGCATGGTCTGCTCGCTGGTCAGCGACTCAAAAAGCTGATCGGGAAGCTCATCGATAATGCGTGCGAAACGCTTGGAGCGAGCGTGTGAGAAATTAAGCAGTCTGTTTCTTGCACTGAGGTCTAAAAGGCGGCTACGCAGTTTCTCCAAGCTTTCTGGACTATCGCTGACTGGCTCTTCAAGATCCTCCCAGCTGTATTGGTCGTCAGTTTCGCTATCTGGCGTGCTGACCTTCCAGTTTTTATCAAAGCGGAACACTGAGCCGCCACGGCCGCTGCCCTTCTGCAGTTTACCCCGCGCGATCAAATCTTCTCGAACTGACCAATAGTCTTGGTCGGTAATTATAAAATCATGACGCTCTGCCTTGTGATCAAGGCGCTGCTTCAACGTCTTGTTCCCTACAGCAGCGCCATCTCCAGGCACAAGCTCCAGCATCCAGTCCTGTACAAGCTTCGCTTCATTAACTGCCAAAGGTCGGTTGGCTGGCGTTTGCGCCGTCATGTGAATAATCCATTGGGAAACGTTGATGCAGATGCAGATTTAGCTTGGCGAGACAAAGGGCTGGGGGCGGGACATGTAGAGCGTCTCGAGCGCTGCTGCACTTGCAGAAGCCATCCTTGGTGTCATACGGCGAAACTGTGACTGCGTTCGCATAACAGTAGCGTGCAGGGCGTCCGAGGTAAAGATAGGGTGAGTTATTACCGAAACAAAGCGGGCAGACGTAAGAGTGCGCGTAGATTCTGTCTTCGAACGGCACCACCGGTATTGAGGGAAATCAGCAGCAGCATAAAAATGATATATGCGTCGTTTTATCCCCAGATGATTCTTAACTAGCGTATCTCTGTTGTCTCATAACTTTAAGGCACGACGAACAGTGACCTCGGCACCAAATACATCGAGTAGGGTGAGGCGTTGCCGCCCCATCCCTCTCACAGAACCGTACGT
>CAXBEU010000043.1:0-22425 GCA_963974865.1 uncultured Pseudomonadaceae bacterium
TTCAGGGGGCGTTGCCGCTATGAATTTATTCCGGACAGCAGTGCGCGAACGCGGGAATCCATTTTGACTTTTGCGGCCATTCAGAAGCTCCCTGCTCAACCCCAAAAATGGATCCCCGCGTTCGCGAGGATGACGACGGTGTGGGGTGGGGGATAGGTGGTAAAGCACCTGAGTTGAAGCTCAGCCGCAAGCATTCAAACGCCCTACCTACAACTTCAACCCCCGACTGATAATCTCCTTCATGATCTCCGACGTACCGGCAAAAATCCGCTGAATACGCGCATTGGCGTACATCCGGCAGATCGGGTATTCCCACATATAACCCGCACCACCGTGCAACTGCACACCCTCGTCCACCACCCGGCCCAGCAGCTCGGTAGTAAACAATTTGGCCTCTGCAGCTACCTCGGCAGTCAGCTTTTTCTCGTTGTGGTCCATCACGCAGCGGTCTACAAACACCTGCGCGACGTCGATCTGTGTACGCATCTCGGCCAGTTTGAACCGGGTGTTCTGAAAATCCGCAACGGCGCGCCCGAAGGCCTTGCGCTCCTTGACGTATTCCATGGTGGCCTGAAAGGCCGCTTCGGCGCCGGCCACCGCGCCGCAGGCGTTGGTCAGGCGTTCCTGGGCGAGCATTTGCATCAGATAGATAAAGCCAGCCTTGCCGTCACCCAGCAGGTTGGCCTTGGGTACTTTGACGTCGTTGAAGAACAGCTCTGCGGTGTCCTGGCTGTGCATGCCGAGTTTCTTTAGTTTGCGGCCACGCTCGAATCCAAGCATGCCGCGCTCAACCAGAAACAAGCCCATCGCATGCTTGTTATCCGGATCCGTCTTGGCAGCAACGATCACCAGATCACTCAACAGGCCGTTGGAAATATAGGTCTTGGAGCCGTTGAGCAGATAGTGGTCCCCCTTGTCCACTGCACTGGTGCGCATCCCGGCTAGATCAGATCCCGCGCCCGGCTCGGTCATGGCCACCGCGAGGATGCACTCCCCACGAATGATCGCCGGCAGAAAGCGCTGCTTCTGTTCCTCATTGCCGTATTCGGTGATGTAGGGCCCGCACAGCGCCGAGTGCAGTGGCAGCATAAAGCCCGGCTCATTGATGTAGGCCAGTTCCTCGCTCATGATCTGTTCATAGCGAAAATCCTTGATACCCAGCCCGCCATAGGCCTCGTCAGCCCAGGGCAAGAGAAAACCCATCTCACCGGCCTTGACCCAGACTTCGCGGTCGACCATGCCGGCTTCCTCCCAGCGCTCCTGGTTGGGTATGACTTCCTTTTGCAGGAAGCTGCGGAAGGATTCGCGGAACAGGCTGTGTTCGGTTTCGAAGTGAATGCGCTGCATGGTCAACTCCTGAGGTGGATGCATCGAGAGTAGGCCCGTGCACTTGCCGGCCTCAATGACGCGAACGCTCATAACAATTGACCATTTCGCCGGGTTGCGGGGGCGTGCCGGCTATGGCTAACTCGGGGGCATCTTCACAAAGGCGGAATCATGAGTAACAGGTCAGTGGCTATCCACTTTGTCAAAGCCGTGCTGGCAGGCGCTGAGCGCCAGGGCCATGATGCGGTTGCGTTGCTGCTGGCAGCGGACATCAATCCTGACCTGCTTAGCCAACCACGGATGCGCGTCGATCCCGCGCAATATGCGCGGTTGGTCCAAGTGGTGTGGCACCAACTCCAGGATGAATACATGGGGCTGGGCAAAAGCCGCAGCAAGCCCGGTACCTTCGCGATGATGTGCCATGCGCTTATTCACTGCCCTACCCTCGACAAAGCGCTGAAGCGCGGCATGCTGTTTTACGACCTGTTCCCGGATGCGCCACAGGTTCGCCTGCGAGAGGACGGGGAGCTGACCTGGCTGGAGATAGATACTCAGCAGATGAATGACCCGCAGCACTTTCTGACCGAATCACTGCTGGTTATCTGGCATCGACTGGGCAGTTGGCTAATTGGTAAACGCATTCCGCTGGAGCTGGCATGCTTTGCCTATCCGCAGCCACCCCAGCACCGCGAATACGAATTGATTTACGGTTGCCCGTTACAGTTTGATCAGCCGGTGACCGCGGTCGCCTTGCGTACCCACTATCTGCACATGCCTTTGATCCAGGACGAGCGCACGTTAAAACGCTTCCTGGCCCACTCCCCCTCCGACCTGTTATCACGCAGGGATTTTGGCAATACCTTGGCAAGCCGTCTGCGACAGCTGATTGGCAAGCGTGTTGGCGCCGATATGCCGGATATGGAGGCAGTGGCCCAACAGCTGAATATGAGCCCGGCAACGCTACGCCGACACCTGCGAGAAGAAGGTACCTCCTGGCAGGAACTCAAGGATCATTTGCGCCGCGATATCGCCATTTATCACCTGGCACGCCAGGACTTGGCGATTCAGGATATCGCCGCACTGCTCGGTTTTTCCGAGCCTTCAGCTTTTCATCGCGCTTTCAAAAAATGGACTGGACTGACGCCCGGGGAATATTGTTGATGACCGATCGATAGATACGCCTGCAATTAAGGCTGTATCTATCGCCCAATTGAATACTATTATTGCGCAGAGCAGGAAACCGCAACGCGCACCCGGATAACTTCACGATTGAAGGCCTGAGTGACAATGGTTTCTTCACCCGGATTGAGCCTTGCGCGCTTTACCGCTGGCCGCTCAGGGCCGTTGACGAAGCTCGCTTCGCAAAGCACTGGCTGGCTACCCGTATGGGTCAAGGTGACCGTGGCGATATTACTGACTTGCCCGCTTACTGCGCGCACACCGAGATCGTCACCCTGCAGCTCGACTTCCACCGGGAAAGGCTTGTTAGGCGTCGGTATGCTTTGCGCCAACAGCGGCATGGACAACATCATTAAGGTCACTATGGACAAGGATTTGATCATGATAACTCTCCTTCAGGTGATGGTCAGAGTACGCCAGGAATTGCTGGCATGAAAGCACCCCGCGTAACCCTCGATCAGTGGCGCACCCTGCAGGCCGTGGTCGACCACGGCGGTTTTGCCCAGGCTGCCCATGCGCTGCACCGTTCGCAATCATCGGTCAGCTACACCGTGGCAAAGATGCAGGAGCAACTGGATATACCGCTGCTCGAAATAGAAGGCCGCAAAGCAGTACTCACTGAAGCAGGCGAGGTGCTGCTGAGACGCTCCCGAGCCCTGGTCAAACAGGCCAGCCAGCTGGAAATGCTCGCTATGAATATGGACCAGGGCTGGGAGCCAGAGGTTCGCCTGGTGGTTGATGCGGCATTCCCTACTGCGCGCCTCGCCGCCGCCCTGAAAGCCTTCATGCCCCTGAGCCAGGGCTGCCGCGTGCAGTTGCGTGAAGAGGTTTTGTCCGGCGTGGAAGATTGTTTACTGGATGATTCCGCCGACCTGGCCATCTCCGGAATGAGCATCGCCGGCTACCTGCCACACCAGATCAACAAGGTCGAATTTATCGCCGTCGCCAACCCGGAGCACCCACTGCATCACCTGCAGCGGCAACTGACCCAGGATGACCTGCAGACCCAGTTGCAGGTGGTGATCCGTGATTCGGGGCATCACCCGATCGATACCGGGTGGCTGGGCGCCGAGCAGCGCTGGACAGTCACCAGCATCAGCACCGCTGCCAGCCTCGTGGCCAGCGGCTTGGGGTTTGCCTGGTTGCCAAGGCATGAGATACAAAAGCAACTGGAGAGCGGCGAGCTGCTGCCATTGCAACTGCAACAGGGCACCTACCGTTCGCACTTCATGTATCTGTATGCCAACAAGGACAAACCCCTGGGCCCAGCCACGCGCATCCTGGCGGACCTGTTGATTGAACATTCGATGACAGACTGACATCGACCACCGATGCTGGCTAGAATACAGAACTGCTTGCTCACTCAGACTGGCTTAGCCAACAAAGGGACGGACCCATGCCACACATGACCATCGACGGCTGCAGCCTGTATTACACCGATCAGGGCGAAGGCGAGACGGTCCTGCTGATACACGGCCTGGGCTCCAGCACCCGTGACTGGGAGTATCAACTGCCCAGCCTGCTGCCCTATTACCGCGTTATCTGCCTGGATATGCGCGGCCACGGTCAGAGCGATAAATCCAAAGGCGGTTATTCGATCAAACGCTTTGCCGATGACTGCGTGGCCTTTATCGGGAAAATGCAGCTGATCAAGCCACATATTGTAGGTATTTCCATGGGTGGGATGATTGCCTTCCAACTGGCTACTGATCACCCCGAATTGCCCGCCAGCCTGACCATCGTCAACAGCGGCCCCGAGGTGATTCCGCGCAAACCGGCGGAGTACGTTATGGTCGCCAAGCGCCTGTTCTTCGCTCACGTTCTGCCCCTAGCGGTAATCGCCCGTGGCCTGGCCAAGATGCTCTTCCCTGAACCACATCAGCAATCGATTCGCGAAACCTTTGAAAGCCGCTGGATTGAAAATGACCGTCGAGCTTATCTGGCCTCGTTACGTGCGATCATTGGCTGGGGCGTCAGTGACCGCTTGAGCCGTATCAACTGTCCAGTTCTGGTGATCAGTGGCGATATGGACTACACCCCGGTGGAGAGCAAGCGCGAGTACGTCAGCCGCCTGGGGGATGCGCATCTGGAAGTGATCGAGAACTCCCGGCACGGCACCCCGATCGACCAGGCCGACAAATTCAATGCCCTGTTGCTGGACTTTTTAGCCCAATCAGGGTCTGCTGCACCCACCCAATCGAACTAAACCCTAGTCATATAACTGGAGAATAACAATGCTGAAACGCCTTATTGGCGCTTGTGCCATGCTGCTGATTGCAACTACTGCCGCAGCCGAAAACCCCCGCGTCATGCTGCAAACCAGCCATGGCGATATGTTGGTAGAGCTGTACGCCGATAAAGCGCCCATCAGTGTGGAAAACTTTTTGCGCTATGCCGACGCCGGCCATTACGACGGTCTGATCTTCCATCGGGTGATTCCTGGCTTCATGATTCAGGGCGGCGGTTTTACCCCGGACATGCGCCAGCGTGACGTCGGCCAGCCGATCAAGAATGAAGCCGACAATGGTGTGCTGAACACCCGCTACACCCTGGCGATGGCTCGCACTCAGGTGGTAGACAGCGCGACCAGCCAGTTCTTCATCAACCTGGGCAACAATGAATTCCTCAACCACGGCGGCCGCGACTTCGGTTACGCGGTCTTTGCTGAGGTGGTCGACGGCCAGCATGTAGTGGAAACCATTGCCAAGGTGCCAACCGGTAATCAGGGCATGCATCAGAATGTGCCGAACAGCCCGGTCACCATCATCAGCGCCAAGCGTGTGGAAGCCACCGAAGAGTAAGCTTTCTGCGCTGCCGGACTTCTGCCCTACTCGGCCTGCCGATAGGGCAGATAGCTCCTGGCGTCCAGATGATAAGCCTGTACACCCTCGCGCTCGCGCAGTAAAAAATCTGCCACCGCCGCATGTAGCGGTTCCTGTAACTTGTGCCAGGACTGAGTCAGCACCGGCTCGAAGCCACGGATCAGCTTGTGCTCGCCCTGAGCACCGGCGTCAAATCGCGCAAGCCCTTCAGCAATACAACGCTCCATGCCCTGATAAAAGCAGGTTTCGAAATGCAGCCGGTCATACTCTTCGAGGCAACCCCAATAGCGACCGTAGAGCGCGTTCTGGTCCGCGAGAAAAAAAGCGCCTGCCACGTCCTGGCCTTTATGCCGGGCGAATACCAGGCGGATGGCGTCGGGCATTGAATTACCCAACAACTGGAAAAACGCTGGCGACAGGTAAGGATGTTGGCCGCGCTTAAGATAGGTCGCGGCATAAAACGGATAGAAGCTATCCCATACTGCCGGCGTCAGCTCCGCGCCCGTCAGCCAGTGAAAGCTGATGCCCTGTTCCGCTACCGATAGCCGTTCCTTGCGGAAGTTCTTGCGCTTGCGCGAATTGCAGGCGGCGAGAAAGTCGTCAAAGTGCTGGTAGCCTCGGTTGAACCAATGGAACTGGCAACCCAGCCGCTGAACCCAGCCAGCGGCCTGCAAGCTGATATTCTCTTCGCCCAGATTGAATAAAAGGTGCGCGCCCGAGGCCTGCTTTTGCAGCAGGCTGTCATCGATACAGTCCAGAAGCAGGTTACGACTTGCCTCGCAGCGTGCCAGTAGCCGTGGCCCCTGCACCGGCGAATACGGAATAGCTGCCAGAAGCTTTGGGTAGTAGTCCTGCCCTGCCCGCTCCCAGGCCTGCGCCCACTGAAAGTCGAATACGTACTCGCCGTAGGAGTGCATCTTGCGATACAGCGGCAAAGCCGCCTGCAAGCTCTCGTCATCATTGACCACCAGCAGGTGTGCAGGCTCCCAGCCCTGCTCCGCACATACCGAGGCGCTATTTTCCAGCGCCGCCAGGAAAGCGTGGCGCATAAAAGGATAGTCGTTGTTAAGCAGGCCATCCCACTGTTCAGCAGGGACCTCTTCAATGGCGGCGATCTGGCGTATTTTCATGCGCACAGCATGCCACACCGCGCCTGATCCTCGCAGCAACGCATACTCTTCAGCGCAGCCATTTTGCGACTTGTAATGTCCGTTGCCACTATTTCCTACCCCCTCCGTCATTCCCGCGAAAGCGGGAATTCATTCTGACTTTCATCCCCACCCATCACCCATAAAAAAACCCCGCCAGTGCGGGGTTTTCAACACAGAAGGCAGATTTATTCCTGCGCCCACTGCAGAAACGCCTGACGGCTCTGCGGGCTGAGCAGTAACCACAACTGCTGCAGTGTGGTCAGCGTCGCGTCGGAATGGGGCAGCGTCTGCTGTGCAACTGGTGCCTGTGAGGGTGGCGCCATGGGCGCGGCCGACGCAGGCGCCTGGGCACCCGACGGTTTGACCTCTTCGGAATAGGTCGGTGAATTACCGCCGCCCATCAATTGCCCGACCAGAGAAACATAAGCCGGGCCAGGTTCGGTGGGGTTACGCTGACCGGTACGCGTGTTTTGTGCCCAACCGGCGAAATTATCCTTCATGGCCTGCGCTTCTGCCAGATTCTCTGGCGCATCGAAGCCCAGTTGCCACACATCGCCCGCCTTGCCGTCGATCAGGAAGGTCGCGCTACGCGTGCGTACCACTTCATGGCTCAAGCCACCGCCAATATCGTAGCCGTTTTCGTAGTAGGCGTTGATACGATACTGCCCTGGCTGCAGGTGCAGCGTACGATCACGGTTGCCGGTCATGCTGTTGGCAGCCGGCACTGGCTGACCGTTGATATTCAGCACCTCAAGCGTATAGGGCATTTGTACCACGACGACCTGGCCAGCCGACTGCTCGGCGCCGGAATAAAGTTTGACCGGTTCACGCTGGGCACAGGCGGCCAGCAGACAGGCAACAGCGACTACGAACAGGCTTCGCATGACAACTCCTTGAAATAGTTGCAAATCTAATGATATGAGGGCGATCTATCGTAGAGCGCTTGAAGGCAATAATAAGACGGAAAGATGTCAGCAAGATGACAAAAGGGCTGTGCCTTGCCGGTTGCGGCACAACCCTTTTGTATGACACAGCTGATTTCCGGATTAGAAATCGTAACGCAGACCTACAGACAGGCCGGAAGCTTCTTCACCAGCAGCGCCGGCGGGGTTAGCTGAACGTGCCTGAATCCAGGGAGTCAGCGCAACGTTCTGCTCGTTGTCCACTACAGCGTAGTTGGCATAGACGCGAACGGCCTTGTCCAGCTTGTGCTCTACACCTACCACCCACATATCGCTATCTGACCGGTCAGCTTCTGCTTCACGGGTCATCCACATGCCTTTGATGGCGGTGTTGGCAGCTACTTTGAACTCGGCACCCAGACCGAAGGTATCGGAGGTCAGAGCATCGCGGACAGCGGCAGTAACAGCTTCGTTTTCGTAATCAACAGTCTGGTAGAAGCCAACAGCCTTGATGCCGTCAGTGATCTTGTATGCAAGCGCAGCGCGGAAGCCGTCACGTTCGCCACGGCGAGTGTCCTCTTCGGCAGACTCGTAAGCCAAAGCAGCTTCGATAGGACCACCAATGTAGTTCAAGGAACCGCTGAATACGCTTTCGTCGGTATCAACATCAGCTGTAGTACCTTCCTGAACGGAGTAGCCCACGCTAGCGAAGAAACCGCTCATATCCGGCGTGGTGTACTGCACAGTGTTGTCATAACGCTCGTCAAACCGCGCGTTACCGACGCGAGTCAGGTTACGCATATCGCCGACCTGCTCACTGAAGAGGTTGGCCGGACCACGAGCTACTCTAAAGGGGCTCTCAAAACGACCCAGCCGGAAAGTACCGAAACCGCCTTTCAGACCAACGAAGGTGTCGCGAGTAGCGAAGTTGGCGCTGTCGCCGTCGGTGCTGCCGGAAGAAAAGTTGATCTGCTGCTCAATCTGGAAGAACGCAGTCAGGCTCGGGTTGATTTCATGATCGCCTTTAAAGCCCAGGCGGGAAGAGTTGCTCGAAAGGTTGGTCTCGGAGTAATCAGCGCCGTCGTCCAGATAATCAACAGACACGTGTGCACGCCCGTAGACGCTCACATCAGCCATGGCAACCATGGGCATGGCGGCAGCGGCCCCAACAACAATCGCAAGCAGCTTCTTATTCATCAGTAAATCTCCTAGGTTTTTTAAACGTCAGCTCGGGTGACGTGCCGTCGTGTTCGACTGGAGCGATTATGGAAATCCCAGATGACCAAACGGTTACTGTCTGATGAAGTTTTAAATGTGGGTGGAACTTATTCTGCAGACGCTAATATAGCGTCAGGCAGAATGCCCAAAGCAAAAAAAACCCCACCGAAGTGGGGCTCAAGGAGCAGTACCCGATTGACATCGGCCATGCGGACCGACTGCATCAGGAGATTGATATTGAGGTACAAGGATGGCAATACGGTGACAGCGCGGCGTCAGTATCAAGACAGGACTCAGAGCAGAATGTCCTGTGCGTGCCATTGGCTGAGCAGCGCGTTGGCCTGATCCATAAAGGCCTGATCCACTACCTGACCCGATCGCCGGGCCAACTCGTGCAGCAGCGGCAGCAGTGCTTCACCTTCCTGCAAACCTGTCGCCAACTGATAGGCAAAGCCGGTCAACTGCATGAAGCGCACCTTGTGTGTGCGGTCACGCCATACCAGCAGGCAGGTCGGCTGCGACGGCGGCTCGGCGGGTTGATAGTCAACACCCAACTGATGCACTGGCCACTGGTAAGCCAGGGGCCAGGCGAGCGCAGACCATTGGGCCGGTTGAGCGAGCAGATCCACCCTGGCCGGCCCGGTCATCGGCAGCGTGATATCGGCGATGTCCAGCGCCAATTCCACGCGCTCATAATGAGCCAACTCCAGGATAAAAGCTGGGTCGCCGACTTCTGCGGCATAACCGTCCTGCAGCCAGTCAATAAACTCCTGACTGATTTCCAGAAAGTACGGGCTGCGGCAACGGTGCGACGCGATAAAACTGCGAACCAACGAATGCCAGCGGGCGTCAGGTATTAACTTGCGCAATACCGGAAAACCACTGGCAAGAAAGCCTTCGATATTTCGAAAGAACAGCCCTTCATAAATAGCCATGCGCTCAGGGCTGATGCCCGGAAGGCGCTCAACCGCCTCGGGATCACGGATCCGGGCTGCGAATTGGCGCTGGGATTCAATGGCACTCATGCGTTGCGCCACTGGCCGGGTTCGCCGCGTTGCATTGAACGAATATGCTCGACTTCGGCCAGCAGTTGCGCCAGTGGCGGAAAATTGAAATCGCGCTCCAGCAGCGTGGGCCTGATGCCATGCTGACGGTAGGCGTGGCCGAGCAATGCCCATACGGGGTCAATGACCGGCGCACCGTGGGTATCTATTTTCAGTCCTTGCGCTTCGTCGTAGTGCCCGGCCACATGCAGGTAAGCGATACGCTCACTGGGCATGGCACTGATATAGGCATAGGGATCCGCATCGAAGTTGATCGCGTTCACGTAGACGTTATTGACGTCCAGCAACAATTGGCAATCCGCTTCGGCAAGTACAGCACTGACAAATTCAGCCTCGCTCATTTCGCCGGGCAACGTGGCGTAGGCCGAGACATTCTCGATAATCATCGGACGCTCAAGCACGTCCTGAACCTGCCGCAGGCGGCTGGCAATGCGCAGTACGTTCTCTTCGCAGAAGGCCACAGGCATCAGATCGTACAAATGCCCTTCATCCGCACAGGCCGACAGGTGCTCGCTGTAGCCGCGAATGGCATGCAGATCGAGAAACGCTTTGATCGACTTGAGCAACTCCAGGTCAAGCGGCGCGAAACCGCCCAGATTGAGGGAAAGGCCATGGCATAGAAACGGAAAGCGCTCGGTCATCGCACGGAACTGCTGCCCCATGCGACCACCCAGCCCTATCCAGTTTTCCGGAGCGACTTCGAGAAAATCCAGGTTATCGGGCGCGCAGACTGCCAGCTCTGCGAGCAGCCCCCTGCGCAACCCCAACCCAGCCCCTTGAACAAACGGCTCTGCCATGACCTGCCCCCTAAAGAACGCTGATCAGCTACCACAGGTGCCTTCACCGCACTTGCCTTCCTTGCCGCCCTTTTCTTCATCACCACACTTACCTTCACCACACTTGCCTTCTTCCATGTCGCCAGCGTGGTTGTCTGCCAGGTTGTAGCCACTCTGCAGTTCCTGTACGGCAAAGGGGTTCGGCGCGGCAGCAGCGGTAAAGGAAGCGCCCAACAGAGTGGTGCCCAGGGTTACGATGGCGGTATTGAGTTTTTTCATTGTAGTTCTCCAGTCGCTTGAAAAGAGACGCCAGATGACGCCTCCTGAAACTGTAGACTTTCTTTGCTCAAGGACGTTACACGGGATGGAAAAAAGTTGAGAAACGGATAAGTGGAGAGGTTACTGCCCTGAACGGCTCTGCTCGCGCTGCAGATTGGCCAGTTGCTGAGCCAGGTAATCGAGCTCGGGGATGGGGTCCTCGGGCATGGCCCTCAATACACGCTGACTCACCCTTAACTGACGGATGAAGCGCCGACACTTCCAGCATATCGCCAGATGTCCACGCAAGGCCAGATGCTGTCTGAAAGTCAGTTGGCCATCCAGAAGATCACTGGCGTTGATCACCAGCTCCCTGCAACTCAACATTCGCCTGTCACCTCGTAATGTTCCAATGTGGCGAACACGCTCAAGCGTGCCCGGTGCAAAAGTACACGGGCATTAGAGAGTGAGATATCCAGAAGATTACAGATCTCGGACAATTCTACCCCCTGGCGCTCACGCAGAATCAATACGCCGCGCTGCAGCTCGGACAGCGACGCCAGAGTATGCTCAAGACACTCGGCCAGTTGCTCTTCAGACAACAGCGCCTCAGGCGAATCACTGTGCCAGGACGCGGGCGCATCGCGCCAATGGCCGTCTTCAACAAAGCGATCGTCATCCACGCTGCCATGAGGTGCACGGCCTTCAGCCAGTGGCACCTGACGACGCTGTGTCTTCAGTCGGGTTTTGGCGGTATTGGCAGTAATGGTGATCAGCCAGGTTTTCAGCGAAGAGCGTCCGGCGAACCCGTTAAGATGCCTGACCACTGCGACCCAGCTGTCTTGCACCACTTCGTCCGCCAGCCGGTTACCCACTATCGCTACCGCCACAGCTCGCATTGCACCCTGATAACGGCTGACAAGATGACGAAAAGCGGCCTGGTCGCCCTGCAGCAACAACGCTAGCAGCTTTTCATCATCCATTTCTGTCATTAGTGCTTGCGAACGATCACGCTACCGATGGAATAGCCCGCGCCAAAGGAGCAGATTACCCCGTGGCTGCCGCTCGGCAGGTCATCCTGATGCTTGTGGAAGGCAATGATCGAACCAGCGGAGCTGGTATTGGCATACTCGTCCAGCACGACCGGTGCTTCATGGGTTTCCGGGTCGCGACCCAGCAACTTGCGGGCGATCAACATGTTCATGTTGAGGTTGGCCTGGTGTAGCCAGAATCGGCGAATATCACTGACCGGCAGATCGAACTCCTTCAGATGCTCACCGATCAGTTCGGCCACCATCGGGCATACATCCTTGAATACCTTGCGGCCCTGCTGGACGAAGAGTTTGTCGTCCTTGCCCACACCGCTGTCGTCGGCGCGGTTGAGGAAGCCGAAGTTGTTGCGAATATTGTTGGAAAACTTGGTCAGCAGCTTGGTGCCCAGAATATCGAACTGGCAGTCGGATACGGCCTGATCGGCTCGCTCAACGATTACCGCAGTGCAGGCGTCACCGAAGATGAAGTGGCTATCGCGGTCACAAAAGTTCATGTGACCGGTGCAGATCTCCGGATTGACCATCAGAATCGCACGCGCCTGGCCCAGTTGCACCGAGTTGGCAGCAACCTGGATGCCAAAGGTCGCGGACGAGCAGGCAACGTTCATGTCGAAACCGAAACCTTCGATGCCCAGGGCTTCCTGCACTTCGACGGCAATCGCCGGATAGGCTCGCTGCAGGTTGGAGCAGGCAACGATCACACCATCGATATCGGCAGCGGTACGACCCGCACGGGCCAGGGCTTCAGTAGCCGCCTTGACCGCCATCTCGCAGAGGATCGACCACTCCTCGTTGCTGCGCTCGGGAATATCCGGCTTCATTCGGTTGATATCCAGAATGCCGCTCTTGTTCATCACGAACCGGCTTTTGATCCCCGAGGCCTTTTCAATGAAATCGGTGCTGGACGGCGCCAGCGCGGCAACGCTGCCGGCTTCAATGGCCGCCGCGTTGTCTCGGTTGAATTGCTCGACATAGCCGTTGAAACTGGCAACCAGCTCTTCATTGCTGATGCTGTTATTGGGGGTGTACAAACCTGTTCCGCTGATCACGACTTTCTGCACGGTCGGTCCTCTTCTATGTAATGGGCAATGCACTACCATCAGTGGTAATGCCGTAGCAGCGCTTCAGAGCTGCTCATAAAGTGTTCTACTGGTGCGCCAGGGCCGGCAAAATAAAACTCGGCACGCTGTCGAACTTCCTGAACCAAAGCATAATCGAATACGGCCGCCAGATCACGCCATTCGCCGTGTTGCGAGCTGAAGGCGGCAGAAGAACCGGCCCGAAGCAGGCTCAGGCCGCGATTTCCTGCCACAATTTGGCCAGCCGCTTGGCCGAGACCGGATAACGCGTACCCAACTGCTGGGCAAACAGCGAGACTCGGTACTCCTCCAGCAGCCAGCGCCAGTGCTGCAACTCGCCGTCCCAGCGCCCTTCCTGGCGATGCTTGTGCTCCCGAGCCTGATACTGCGCGACCAGTTGCTGAATCTCACCGGTCCAGACCCGATCACGCTGGACCTGGCCGGGCAATTTGTCGAGACGTTGCTCGATGGCCTGCAGATAGCGTGAATACTGGCCAAGCCACTGGGCCGGCACATCACGGACAAAGTGCTTGAACACCAGGCCCTCGAGTTGACCGCGAATGTCTGTCAACGCCACCGCCCAGGCCAGATCGATCTTGCCCTTGAGCCGTTTCTGCAGCGCATGCCATTGCTTGAGCAGCGCCAGCACTTCGGCAGCCAGCCCTTCCGCTGCCGGCACCCACTGTGCCCTACCCTTAGCCAGACAATCGGCCAGCGCCTCCGGATCGCGCGGCAGCGGTTCGCCCTCGGCGAGAAATACCCGATCAATCGAGGCCAACAAAACATCTTCCGTCAGTTGCTGCTGGTTACCCCAGTCGCGATAGTAGATAGCCGCTTCCTTGAGCGCCGGCAACTTCTGGCGTAGAAAGCGCGCCTGCTCGCCCTGCGCTTGCAGCAGTAACCGCTGAACGCCGCGGCGATGTGCCTGTTCGGCTTGTATCTGAGTATCAAAGAGCTGTTCGACTACCTGATCGCCCTGCTCTGCCCAGGCCGGCCAGAAGGTCACTTCAAAGCCCGCCTGCTTGCGGACCAGGTTCACCGGCAAGGCGTATTCGCCAGGCGGGCGAGCCTGCGTATCAGCTTGCGCCGGCTGCACAGGTTTGGCGGGCGCCTGAGGCTGGCCTGCCAGTTGGCTACACAATGCGCTGTGATCGCGCCCTGCGGCGATCACCTTGCCTTCGGCATCTACCACTTCGATACGCATGCGCAGATGGGCTTCCAGTTCGATGTCGTCCCACACGGACTCATCCAGGCGGGTGCCGGTCATACGGCTCAGCTCACGGCCCAGAGTCTGACCCAGATGGCCTTGGCCAAAAGGCATACGCTCAAGGGCCGCACGGACGAAATCCGGCACCGGGACAAAGTTACGACGCAAGGATTTGGGCAAGCCGCGTACCAGCGCGACGCACTTGTCAAAGATCAGCCCGGGTACCAACCAATCCAGGCGTTCAGCGGGAATCTGTCGCAACAACGCAGCCGGCACCTTGAGGGTGACCCCGTCCTGCTCGTGGCCGGGCTCGAAGTGGTAACTCAGCGGCAGCGCTACCTGCTCCCAACGCCAGGCATCAGGGTACTGCTCGACGGTGACTTCACCTGCCTCGCGCTGCAGCAGGTCTTCGCGCGTCATGTGCAGAAGCGTTGGCTGCTCGTGCTGGGATTTTTTCAGCCAGCGCTCAAAGCTGGCCAGTTGGTAAATATTTTCCGGCACATGCCGGTCAAAAAACCCATAAAGCGTTTCATCATCGACGAGGATATCGCGGCGCCGGGCTTTGGCCTCCAGCTCGTCGAGCTGCGCGAGCAGTTGCTGGTTGGCCTTGTTGAAGGCCGCACGGCCGTGCCATTCCCCGCCGACCAGCGCACGCCGAATGAATATCTCGCGTGAGGCGACCGGATCGATCGGGCCGAAATGCACTTTACGTTTGGGCACGATGATCATGCCGTAAAGCGTAACCTGCTCGAATGCCACCACCTGGCCGCGCTTCTTCTCCCAATGCGGCTCGCTATGGCTGATCTTGACCAGATGCGTCGCCAGGGGCTCAACCCAAAGCGGATCAATCTTGGCCGCCAAACGGCCATAGAGCCTGCGCGTTTCCGTCAACTCGGCCACCATCACCCAGTTCGGACGCTTTTTCGCCAGAGCGGAAGACGGGTGCAGCATAAAGCGACGCTGCCGCGCGCCAAGATAATCACCATCCTCGGTCTTGTTACCGAGCTGACTGAGCAGGCCGGAAAGCAGCGCCTTGTGCACGGCGTCTTCCGAGGCCGGCTGCGCGTTCCGTTCCAGGCCCAGATCGCGGCAGGTAAGCACCAGTTGGCGGTGCGTCTCGCGCCATTCGCGCAGGCGCAGAAAATTCAGGAACTGGCGGCGGCACCAACTGCGCAATTGCCCTTGGGTCAGCGCCTGGCGCTGCTCCTCATGGCCACGCCAGAGGTTCAGGTAGGCGGCGAAATCAGAGCTTTCATCCTTCCATTGCGCGTGCGCCTGATCAGCGGCCTGCTGACGCTCCAATGGCCTTTCGCGCGGGTCCTGCACGGCGAGCGCGCTGGCGATGATCAACACCTCTTCCAGGCTCGCGGTTTTACTCGCCTCCAATAACATGCGGCCGATACGCGGGTCCACAGGCAGACGCGCCAGTTGCCGGCCGTTATCGGTAATCACACCGTCCCGGTCTACCGCGCCCAGTTCCTGCAACAGGGTGAAGCCGTCACTGATTGCGCGACCATCCGGCGGTTCGATAAAGGGGAAATCTTCAATCCGGCCCAGACGCAAATGCAGCATCTGCAGAATCACTGCCGCGAGGTTGGTCCGCAGTATTTCCGGGTCGGTGAACTCAGGCCGGGTATTGAAATCGTCTTCGGCATACAAGCGCACGCAGATGCCGGGAGCCACCCGCCCACAACGGCCCTTGCGCTGGTTGGCACTGGCCTGGGAAATAGCCTCGACCGGCAGGCGCTGGACCTTGGAGCGTGGGCTATAACGGCTGATGCGCGCCTCACCGGGGTCAATCACATAAACGATACCCGGTACCGTCAATGAGGTTTCCGCAACGTTGGTGGCCAGCACCACCCGGCGGCCCGCATGCGATGCAAAAATCTTCTGCTGCTCGGCGACCGACAAGCGCGCATACAGCGGCAGTATCTCGGTATGCCGCAGATTGGCCTTGCGCAGATAGTCTGCGGTATCGCGAATCTCCCGCTCGCCGGGCAGAAAAATCAGCGCATCGCCCGGGCCCTTGCCATTGGCGCGCTCATATTGTTCCAGCTCCTGCAGTGCAGCGAGGATGCCCTGATCGATACTCAGGTCCTCTTCGACCTGATTGCCCTCTTCATCCATCTGCGCGCTGAGCGGGCGGTACCAGACGTCGACCGGGTAAGTACGGCCAGAGACTTCAATCACCGGTGCATTGTCGAAATGCTCGGAAAAGCGCTGCAGATCGATAGTCGCCGAGGTAATAATGATCTTGAGGTCAGGACGCTCGGGCAGGATGGTTTTCAGATAACCGAGCAGAAAATCGATATTCAGGCTGCGCTCATGGGCTTCATCGATGATCAGCGTGTCGTAGCGCTGCAGCAGTCGGTCATGCTGGGTTTCGGCCAGCAGAATACCGTCGGTCATCAGCTTGATCAGCGTGCTGTCCTTGCTCTGATCGGTAAAGCGCACCTGAAAGCCCACCAGCTCGCCCAGCGGCGTGCCGATTTCATCAGCAACTCGGCTGGCGACGCTGCGCGCGGCCAAGCGGCGTGGCTGGGTATGGCCTATCAGCCCATGGCTGCCCCGCCCCAGCTCCAGGCAGATCTTTGGAATCTGCGTGGTCTTGCCTGAGCCGGTTTCACCGGCAATGACTACCACCTGATGCTCGGCGATGGCCGCGCGGATCTGCTCTCGACGCTCGGCAATCGGTAGCTGATCGTCATAGCGCATCCGCGGAATGCTCGCGCGGCGCGCTTCGACACGGGCGCAAGAGCGCTTGAAACGCTCGATCCATTGGCTTTGACGCTGCGCCTCGGGCTGCTTGCCCAGGCTCGCAAGCTGGCGTTCCAGGCGGGTACGGTCGGCGGCCATGGCCTGGTCCAGGTTGGCAGCAAGGGTGTGCAGGTCAGTCATCAATTGGGCTCTGAAGAAAACAAAAAACCCCGCCAGCGCGTAACGCGGGCGGGGCTCTATTGTCGCAGATTTACGCTGCGCTTTGCTGCTGGTTACGGCTGAGAGTTACGCCTTGGCAACCTTTTTCAACTCTTCGTCGCGCAATTCGCGGCGCAAGATCTTGCCCACGTTGGTGGTCGGCAGTGCATCGCGGAACTCGACGAACTTCGGCACCTTGTAGGCCGTCAGGCTGTCGCGCATCTGGGCCTTGACCTGTTCTGCGCTGAGCTCAGCACCCGGCGCCTTGACCAGGAACACCTTGATCGCCTCACCGGACTTGTCATCCGGCACACCAATGGCGGCGCACTGAACCACACCCGGAATCGCAGCCATGACGTCTTCAAGCTCGTTCGGATAAACGTTGAAGCCGGAGACGATAATCATGTCTTTCTTGCGATCCACGATCTTCAGGAAGCCGTCTTCCTGGATCAGCGCGATGTCACCGGTCTTCAACCAACCCTCGGCATCCAGCATCTCGTCGGTAGCTTCCTGGCGCTGCCAGTAGCCCTTCATCACCTGCGGACCCTTGACGCACAGCTCGCCACGCTCACCGGTGGCGACTTCATTACCGTCGTCGTCAATAATCTTGCACAGGGTGGAGGGAACGGGAATACCAATGGTGCCCAGTTGAATTGCCTGGATCGGATTGACCGTGGCCAAGGGGCTGGTTTCGGTCATGCCGTAGCCTTCGCAGACCTGGCAACCGGTGATCTTTTCCCAGCGCTCGGCGGTTGCCTGTTGCAGCGCCATACCACCGGACAGCGTCACCTTGAACTGACTGAAGTCCAGGCCACGGAAGGTTTCATCGTTGCACAGGGCGACGAACAGCGTATTCAGACCCACAAAACCGGTGAAACGCACCTTGGACAATTCCTTGACGAAGGCCGGAATGTCCCGTGGGTTGGTAATAAGAATGTTGTGGTTACCGCTGATCATCATCGCCATGCAGTGAAAGGTGAAGGCATAGATGTGATACAGCGGCAGCGGACAAATCAGTACTTCCTGACCATCCTTGATGCTGCTGCCCATCATGGCCTTGGCCTGCAGCATGTTGGCCACCAGGTTACGGTGCGTCAGCATGGCGCCTTTGGCTACACCGGTAGTACCGCCGGTGTATTGCAGTACGGCAATATCATTGCTGTCAGGCGTGGCTTCGGTAAAGGTCTGCCCTTTGCCCTGAGCCAGTGCATCGTTGAACTTGATAGCGCCAGGAATGGAGAACTCCGGCACCATCTTTTTCACGTGCTTGACGACGAAATTGATCAGCAGACGCTTGAGCGGCGGCAGCATATCGCCGACTTCAGTCACTATGACTTTCTTCACGCCCGTCTTGGGCACGACCTGTTCGGCCAGGTGAGCCATGTTGGCGAGGCAGATCAGCAGCTTGGCGCCTGAATCGTTGAACTGGTGCTCCATCTCGCGCTGGGTGTACAGCGGGTTGGTATTGACCACCACATAGCCCGCCCGCATGGCACCGAATACGGCAATCGGGTACTGCAGGACGTTAGGCATCTGGATGGCAACACGGTCGCCTGCCTGCAGGCCGCTGTGCTTTTGCAAATACGCAGCAAAATCGCCAGACAGTTTGTACATTTCACCGTAGGTGATGGTCTTGCCCAGGTTGCTGAAGGCGGGCTTGTCTGCAAAGCGCTGGCAGGATTCCTTCAATACGGCAAGGATATTGGGGTATTGATCCGGATTGATCTCGGCGGGAATATCTGCTGGATATTTGTCTTTCCAGAAATTCTCAAGCATGGATGCCTGCTCCTGAACTGGTCGGCTACGCAAGCCGATTCTATCTTATGGGTTGTAGAGGCGACCGCGCGAACGCATTTAAGGGCGTCAACAGGATTGCCTGTGCAGAACTGGGCTAATCGACGGCAATCATGAACAAAAACCGCATTACAGTCGGAAAGTGGCCGAAGACTAGCAGTTTTTACCAGATCAGACCAGCCTACCCACGACCGGCCGCAAATGCCCTGAATGAACAGCTTAGAGCAAGTCAAGGAGGGGTAAAAGCGGAAGTGGAAACCCGGCGCAAA
Organism: uncultured Pseudomonadaceae bacterium; assembly: GCA_963974865.1. Taxonomy (GTDB): domain Bacteria; phylum Pseudomonadota; class Gammaproteobacteria; order Pseudomonadales; family Pseudomonadaceae; genus Halopseudomonas. The sequence continues at coordinate 19,014 of CAXBEU010000043.1, forward strand.
GCCGCCGGGTGATGCGCCGGCTAGAACCGGCGCGAGAGAGAGTGAAGCAGATTATTTGTCGCGCAATTCCCGACGCAGAATCTTGCCCACTGGGGTCATGGGCAGGGAGTCGCGGATTTCATAGTGCTTGGGCACTTTATAGCCGGTGAAGTTGGCGCGGCAATAGGCCTTGAGCTCGTCAATGCTCAGGTCATCCACGCTTGGCACTACGAAGAGTTTGACTGCTTCACCGGATTTCTCATCCGGCACACCAATTGCTGCGGCATTGGCGACCTTAGGGTGAGCGGCCACTACGTCTTCAATTTCGTTCGGATAAACGTTGAAGCCGGAAACGATGATCAGATCCTTGATCCGGTCAACGATGGATACAAAGCCATCCTCATCAATCACTGCCACGTCACCGGTCTTCAACCAGCCTTCAGCGTCGAGCATCTCGGCGGTGGCGTCGTCGCGGTTCCAGTAGCCCTTCATGACCTGCGGACCCTTGACACAGAGCTCGCCCCGTTCGCCGATAGGCAACTCCTCACCGTTTTCGCCGATCACTTTAATCGCTGTGCTCGGCACTGGCAGGCCCACACTACCCAGCTTGGCCAGACCATCACCCGGGCTGGAACACACGACTGGTGAGCATTCGGTCAGACCGTAGCCTTCACCGATCCGGCTGTTGGTCTTGCTTTCCCAGCGCTCGGCCGTAGCTTTGACCAGCGCAGTACCGCCCGAGGTGGTGCTCTTGAGATTGGAAAAATCGATATCGGTAAATTCAGGGTGTTCCATCAGCGCAACGAACAACGTATTAAGGCCGACCATCGACGAGAACTTCCACTTTTTCAGCTCCTTGACGAAGCCAGGAATGTCGCGGGGGTTGGTGATCAACACGTTGTGATGCCCGGCCAGCATCATGCACATGCAGTTCGCGGTGAAGGCAAAGATATGGTACAGCGGCAGCGGACAGATAACGATTTCACCACTGTCGCTCATGATCTTCTTGCCGTCCTGGCCTACCTGCTGCATGTTGGCGTAAACCTGCAGCATGTTGGCCACCAGATTGCCGTGGGTCAGCATGGCGCCCTTCGACGGGCCGGTGGTGCCACCGGTGTATTGCAGTACCGCTACGTCATCCAGGGTTTTAGTGACCGGGGTGGGCTGCTTGCCCTTGCTGGCCTTTAGCGCGGCCTTGAATGAGATCGCCTGGGGCAGGTTGAAGGCCGGGACCATCTTCTTCACGCGTTTGACAACCGTATTGACCAGTAGCCCTTTAAGACCCGGCAGCATATCGCCCATGCGCGCTTCAAACAGATATTTCAGATCGGTATCGGGGAGAACTTCTTCTACCAGGTGGCCAAACAGGTTCATGTAAATCAGCGCCTTGGCGCCGGAGTCCTTGAACTGGTGGCGCATTTCACGCGCGGTGTAGAGCGGGTTGGTATTGACCACAATCAGGCCAGCACGAATGGCGCCAAATACGGCTACCGGGAACTGCAATACGTTGGGCATCTGGATGGCAATACGATCGCCGGGCTGCAGGTCAGTTTCTGTTTGCAGGTAGCTGGCGAAGTTACCCGACAGGCGCTCGAGCTCGCCGTAGGTCAGGGTCGTATCCATATTGGTGAAGGCTGGGCGGTCAGGAAATTTCTTGCATGAGCGTTCAAACACATCGCCAATCGAGCTGTATTGAGTCAGGTCGATTTCATTGGGTACGCCAGCCGGGCGTTTGTCATTCCAGAATGCTGCTTCCATTATTGTTGTCCTCTTCCCCGTATCATTTACCCCAGAGACAACTGGTGTGTATCTGGGTACTGTTGTTCCAGCAGAACATCCCGCTCTGGGGCAGGCTTGTCATTAGGTTCACGTCTATGCGTAATGGCTAAAAGTACCAGCAATGCCTGCAAACACAAAACACTGATCTGTTTCATTTGGTACGTGAATAAGGGGAATTATCGCAATGGTTTACCAAACCAGCACGCTGATCGCCGAGGACCAATGCCCTTTGCAAATGCATCAATGGCTACCAGAGAATGGCAGCACCAAGGCCTTGATGCTGATCAGCCATGGCATGGCGGAACATGCCGCGCGCTACGACCCCTTGGCCCAGCACCTTAATAAAGCCGGTTATGCGGTCGTCGCGCTGGACCAGCGTGGCCACGGGCAAAGCGCGCGCGGCGGCACTCTTGGGCATTTTTCCGACCAGGACGGCTGGAACAAGGTCGCCGACGATATTGCCCTGCTGCTCAGCGCCGCCCAGGCGCTGGCCCCGGGCAAGCCGGTGTTTGTGCTGGGCCATAGCATGGGATCCTATATCGTTCAGGGATTTCTGCTCCGTCATCAGGCCAAGCTGGCAGGGGTTATCCTCAGCGGCAGCAATGCCCACCCGTCGGCCTTGAGCCGGTTTGGCCGAGCAGCTGCGACCCTGGAAGGCCGGCTGCGGGGTTTTGACAAGCCCGCCCTTGGCATGACCAAGCTGAGTTTTGGTCAGTTCAACCGTACCTTTCGCCCAGCGCGGACGGACTACGACTGGCTCAGCCGGGACGCCGCCCAGGTTGACCGTTATATAGCCGATCCGCTGTGTGGTTTTGCCTGTAGTGCACGCCTGTGGCAAGACCTGTTTACCGGACTCTTGCAGATTGCCGACCCCCGTGAACTGCGGCGGCTGCCGAAGGATCTCCCGGTGCATATTATCGGCGGCGATGCCGACCCGGTGAGTGCAGGTGGGGGTTTGAAGAGGCTGCAAGGCCGTTTGCAGCAAGCCGGACTGTCGCAGGTCAGCCTGCAATTGTATGATGACGCCCGCCATGAAATCCTTAATGAGACCAACCGCGACCAGGTCATCGCAGACCTGACCGAATGGCTGGACGCGCACATGCCAAACCTGCAAACGGAGACTCCCGATGTCCAAGCTTGAAAACCGTACTTATGACGAAATCCAGGTTGGCGATAAAGCTGAGGTTAGCCATACCGTCACCGAGCGTGATCTGATTCTGTTTGCCGAGGTATCGGGGGACGTCAACCCAGTGCACCTGGATGAAGAATTTGCTGCAGCTACGCCCTTCAAGGGCCGCATTGCCCACGGCATGTTCTCCGGCGCGCTGATTTCGGCGGCCATTGCCTGCGAAATGCCTGGCCCAGGCACTATTTATATCGGTCAGGAGATGAGCTTCCTGCGCCCGGTGCGTCTGGGCGACGAGATTCGGATTGAGCTGGAAGTCATCGAAAAGCTGCCGAAAAACCGCGCACGCATTGCCACGCGGGTTTTCAATCAGGATGGGAAGCAGGTGGTTGATGGCGTTGCCACCGTGATGGTGCCCACCGAGAAAGTCAGTGTGGAGCGGCCCGTGCTGGCCAAGGTCAGCATCGGCTAACGCAAGCTGCAAGCTGCAAGCTGCAAGCTGCAAGCTGCAAGCTGCAAGCTGCAAGC
>CAXBEU010000044.1:0-21871 GCA_963974865.1 uncultured Pseudomonadaceae bacterium
TCCAGGATTATTACGCGATGCAGCAGGGTCAGGGCATCGTGATGTTGGGTTGAGCTGAGCTGAGTGGGAGCCTTTCGGCTCCCACTCAGATCGAGTCGGGATCTTGTTTGCGGCCTTTTGCTTCTCGCTTGCCGCAGTGCTAGAGGATGTACCTTGACAGATCCTCGTTTACCGCCAGTTCACCCAGGTGCTTGTCGACATAGGCGGCATCGATCTTCAGCGTCTCGCCGTTCTGGCTGCTGGCGAGGTCGCCAGCGCTGAAGGAGACCTCTTCGAGCAGGCGTTCCAATACCGTATGCAGGCGACGGGCACCGATGTTCTCGGTTTTCTCGTTAACCTGCCAGGCGATCTCGGCGAGTCGCTTGATGGCGTCGGCAGAGAAATCGATGGTCAGCCCTTCGGTATTCATCAGCGCCTGATACTGCTCGGTCAGTGACGCATGCGGTTCGGTCAGAATGCGCTCGAAATCACCGGGTGTCAGCGACTGCAGCTCGACGCGGATCGGCAGGCGCCCCTGCAGCTCGGGAATCAGGTCCGACGGCTTGGTCAGGTGGAAGGCGCCGGAGGCGATGAACAGAATATGGTCGGTCTTGATCATGCCGAACTTGGTATTCACCGTGCAGCCTTCGATCAGCGGCAGCAGATCGCGCTGCACGCCTTCGCGGGAAACGTCCGCGCCGCCGCCACTGTTGGCGCGCTTGCTGACCTTGTCGATCTCGTCGAGAAACACGATGCCGTTCTGCTCCACGGCATGGATGGCGCGGGTCTTCAGCTCTTCCTCGTTGACCATGCGCGCGGCTTCTTCGTCCCGCACCAGCTTGAGTGCGTCCTTGACCTTGAGCGTGCGGGTCTTGCGCTTGTCCTTGCCGAAGCTGGAAAACATGTTCTGCAACTGGCTGGTCATTTCCTCCATGCCGGGCGGTGCCATGATTTCCACACCTGCGGGCACGTCCGCCACTTCGATATCGATTTCCTTGTCATCCAGCTGGCCTTCACGCAGGCGCTTGCGGAACAGCTGGCGCGTGCTGCTATCTTCCCGCGCCGGCTGGTCGCCGGTGGCTGACCGGGCAGGGGGCAGCAGCGCGTCGAGAATACGCTCTTCGGCAGCGTCTTCGGCGCGGTGGCCCATCTTGGCGATTTCCTGCTCGCGCAGCATCTTGATCGCGGCGTCTACCAGATCGCGGATGATGGACTCGACATCGCGGCCGACATAGCCGACCTCGGTAAATTTGGTCGCTTCAATCTTGATAAAGGGGGCCTGGGCCAGTTTCGCCAGGCGCCGGGCGATTTCGGTCTTGCCGACGCCGGTCGGGCCGATCATCAGAATGTTTTTTGGCGTCACTTCGGCGCGCAACGCTTCCGGCAGTTGCTGGCGGCGCCAGCGGTTGCGCAGGGCAATGGCAACGGCGCGCTTGGCGTCCTGCTGGCCGATGATGTGGCGGTCCAGTTCGTGAACAATTTCGCGGGGGGTCATGGACATGCTGGTGATCTTCCGGATGCCTCAGGGATTGGCATCCAGCTCCTCGATTGTCTGGTTATGGTTGGTGTAGATGCAGATTTCACCGGCAATGTTCAAGCTGCTTTCAACGATCTGGCGCGCGGACAGGTCGGTGTTTCTCAATAGCGCCAGAGCCGAGGCCTGGGCATAAGGGCCGCCCGAGCCAATGGCAATCAGGCCTTCCTCCGGTTCGATCACATCACCGTTACCGGTGATGATCAGCGAGGCATCCTTGTTGGCGACGGCGAGCAACGCTTCAAGGCGGCGCAGGGCGCGGTCGGTGCGCCAGTCCTTGGCCAGTTCAACGGCGGCGCGTACCAGATGGCCCTGGTGTTTTTCCAGTTGTGCCTCAAAGCGTTCAAACAAAGTGAAGGCATCGGCGGTGCCGCCGGCGAAACCGGCTATGACCTGATCTTTGTACAGGCGACGTACCTTGCGGGCATTACCTTTCATCACGGTATTGCCGAGAGATACCTGGCCATCGCCGCCGATCACGACCTTGCCATTACGGCGGACGGAAACAATTGTAGTCACGCGCAGCTCCTGGTTGGCTGTTACAGGGGGTGGCCGACATGACACGCCGGCCCATGCTTATTTATCTGGGGGCGCTGTGGGAGATTTCAAGGTTTGGGTGTGCGGGGCCGAACAAGGCAGGAGATGATAAGCCGCAATGCAGCCCGGTTCCGGGCTGCATCAAGAGGGTCAGGGCGTAGTACGTTGCTGTAACAGCAGATTTTCAAAGCCGTTGCCGGCCAGCGTGGTTTGCGCGCTGCTCAGGGTGGCGCGGTCCTGGAAGGGCCCAACCTGCACCCGGTACCAGACTTCACCGCCATCCAGCCGGGCGTTTTCCAGATTCACGTCCAGACCCAGCAGCAGAATCTGTGCTCTGACCCGGTCTGCTTCGGCACGCTGGCGGAAGGAGCCAGCCTGCAGATAGAAGCGTGTGCCAGAGGCGGCAGCGGCTTCGGCCGGCTTCTGGTCATCTGCGGCTTTTTCCGGCTCTGGCGGCGCCGTTTCCGGCACACTGCTCTGCGGCACTATCACCTCGGATTCCGGCAGCAGCGTATAGAAATCGTAGCGCGGCTGTTCCGCTGCCTTGCTGGGCGGCGGGGTCACTGCTGGCGGGGGCGGTGACTTGTCTCGCTGCACGGTGCCGCGTCCCGGCTCCAATTGGAACAGGAAGGTGACAAAGATACCGATTGCCAGGCCAGCGACCAGCCAGAGCCAGCCCGGGATGCTACGCCTGGAACTGGATTGCTGCCGGCTGGCGCCGCGCCGGGGGGCTGCTTTGCGTGCTTTTGCCATTCTGCTTACATGCGCTCCAGAGTGTCGATGCCGAGCAGGGTAAGCCCCTGCCGCAGGGTGCGTCCAGTCAATGCGGCCAGACGCAGACGGCTGTCTTTCTGTGCGGGCTGTTCAGCGGCCAGAATCGGGCAGAGTTCATAGAAGCTGGAAAAACGTCCTGCCAGCTCGTACAGGTAGTGGCAAAGAACATGGGGCGTGCCCTCCCGCGCGACGTATTCCAGTGTCTGGGAATACTGCGCCAGATGGGCGGCCAGTTCGACTTCAGCGGGCTGTTCCAATTGCATCGGGCCCAGATCCTCGACGCTGGTCATGCTCCGGTCGAGCTTGCGGAACACGCTGGCGACGCGGGTATAGGCGTACATCAGATAGGGCGCGGTATTGCCCTCGAAGCTGAGCATCAGCTCGAAGTTGAAGTTGTAGTCGCTGCTGCGGTGTTTGGACAAATCGGCATATTTCACTGCGCCAATGCCCACTGCGCGAGCAATCTGGCGTAGCTCTGCGGCGTCCAGGTCAGGGTTTTTCTGGGAGACCAACTGGTGGGCGCGCTCTTCGGCCTCATCCAGCAGATCCACAAGCTTGACCGTGCCGCCATCGCGGGTCTTGAACGGTTTGCCGTCGGCGCCGTTCATGGTGCCAAAGCCCATATGTTCAAGCTGCATGGTTTCCGGCACAAAGCCGGCCAGGCGGGCAACCTTGAATACCTGCTGAAAGTGCAGGGCCTGGCGCTGGTCAACAAAGTACAGCACGCGGTCGGCGTGCAGTTGTTCATGGCGGTAACGCATGGCGGCCAGATCGCTGGTGGCGTACAGATAGCCACCGCCGGCTTTCTGAATGATCACCGGTAGCGGATTGCCCTCGGCGTTCTTGAACTCATCCAGAAACACGCAGCGGGCGCCCTGGCTTTCGGTCAGCAGACCCTTGGCCTGCAAGGCCTCGACCACGCTGGCCAGCTTGTCGTTATAGGCACTTTCGCCGCGCACATCGGCAGGCGTCAGGCTGACGCCAAGGCGGTCGTATACGGCCTGGCAATGCCCCAGCGAAATCCGGTTGAAGCGCTCCCAGAGCGCCAGGCAAGCCTTGTCGCCGGCCTGCAACTGCACCACACGTTCACGCGCGCGGTCGGCAAATTCGGAGCTTTCATCGAAGCGCTGCTTGGCCTGGCGGTAAAAGTTTTCCAGGTCGGCCAGTTCCGCTTCGGCGTCGACACTCTGCTCTTCCAGATAGGCCAGGAGCATGCCGAACTGGGTGCCCCAGTCGCCTACGTGGTTTTGCCGTACTACGGTGTGGCCCAAATGCTCAAGTACGCGCACCACCGCATCGCCGATGATGGTGGAGCGCAGATGGCCCACGTGCATTTCCTTGGCCAGGTTGGGCGAGGAATAATCGACTACGACCTTCTGCGCAGGCTCAGCCACGGGGATTGCCAGCCGCGGGTCGCTCAGCGCCCGGTCCAGATTGGCTGCGAGCCACTGGCGGTTCTGGAAGAAGTTGATAAACCCCGGTCCGGCAATGGACACATCTGAGACGGCCTCGTGCGCAGGCAGCGCGGCAATCAGCTGCTCAGCCAGGTCGCGCGGCTTCATACGCGCGGCCTTGGCCAGAGTCATTGCCAGGTTGCTGGCGAAATCGCCATGGGCCTTATCACGGGCGATTTCGACCTGAATGGACGGCTGAATGTCGTCAGGCAGTACGCCCTGGCTTTGAAGGCTGCTGACCGCGCTGGCCAGCAGTTGGCTGATAAGGTTTTTCATGGGAGGAGATTCATCCGGCAAGTGCCTGTGGAAAACCCGGCATTATCCGCATTAAGTGGGCGGTTGCCAAATCGGTAACGTTAAAACATGTCCAGCGGATCAACATCAATTGACCAGCGCACCTTGCGCCCGAGCGGATGGCTTTCCAACTGCGGCAGCCAGTGATGCAGCAACTGGTGCAGTGTCGAGCGCTGACTGGCCTGTACCAGCAGTTGCGCGCGGTAGCGTCCGGCGCGACGTTCCATGGGCGAGGGGACCGGCCCGAGCATGTCCAGTGTGGTCAGCCCGAGCTGATCACAGAGATTTTCCGCCAGGGTACAGGCCGACTCAAGAAATTCATTGGCGATGCTGGCGTTATTGGCTTCGGCGCGCAGTAGCGCAATAAAGCTGAAGGGCGGCAGGCCAGCTTTGCCGCGCGCATCCAGCTCCAGTTCGGCAATGGCGCCATAGCCTTGCTCGGTCAGGTTGATCAGCAGCGGGTGTTCCGCCATGTGCGTCTGAATCAACACCTGGCCGGGCTTTTCCGCACGCCCGGCGCGGCCCGCTACCTGGGTGATCAGTTGTGACATCCGCTCCGGCCCGCGAAAATCGGCGGAGAACAGGCCGCCGTCAGCATCCAGAATCGCCACCAGCGTCACATCCGGAAAATGATGCCCTTTGGCGAGCATCTGTGTGCCGACCAGCAAGCAGGGCGCGCCGCTCTGAATACGCTTGAGGATGTTTTGCATGGCCTCCTTGCGCGCCATGCTCTCGCGGTCGATACGCAGCACCGGGAAATCCGGGAAGCATTGCGCCAGGTGCTCTTCGGTACGCTCGGTCCCGGCGCCCAGGGAGCGCAGATCGGTGCCTTGGCATTTTGGGCAGCTACACTCGGGCGGGCGCTGGGTATCGCAGTGATGGCAATGCAGGCGGGGCGGGTTCTGGTGCACGGTCATGCGCGCATCGCAGCGGGTGCATTCGGCTATCCAGCCGCAGTCATGGCACATCAAGGTAGGAGCAAAGCCGCGCCGGTTGATAAACACCAACACCTGATTGCCTTGCTTGAGGTGTTCGCCAATGGCTTCGATCATCGGTCGGCATAGGCCTGCTTCGAGTTTGCGGCTGCGAATGTCGATACAGCGAAAGCCCGGCGGCTTGGCATTGCCGGCCCGCTCGGTAAGACGCAAATGCTCATAACGCCCGCGTCTTACGTTGTACAGACTCTCCAGCGAGGGCGTGGCCGAGCCGAGGATGATCGGCGTGTCTTCCAGGTGGGCGCGATACACCGCCAGATCGCGGGCGTTATAGCGCAGCCCCTCCTGTTGCTTGAACGACAGGTCGTGCTCCTCATCGACAATGATCAGCCCAGGCTTGGCCAGCGGGGTAAAGATCGCCGAGCGGGTACCGATGATAATGCCGGCTTCGCCATCACGCGCGGCGACCCAGGCGTCCAGCCGCTCGCGGTCATTCAGCCCGGAATGCAGAATCACCACCGGGATACTGAAGCGCTTCTGAAAGCGTTCCATGGTTTGCGGGGTCAGGCCAATTTCGGGAATCAGTACCAGTGCCTGGCGTCCGGCGGTCAGGCAACGTTCAATGGCTTGCAGGTAGACTTCGGTCTTGCCACTGCCGGTTACCCCGTCGAGCAACCAGGTGACAAATCCGCTCTTGCCGGCGATGGCGTCCAGTGCGGCCTGCTGCTCGGCGTTGGGTTTGAGCGGAATGTCGCTTAATAAAGGAAGCGGTTCTGCACTGTGGTGCGGCGACTGGCTGATACGTTGGGCCAGCCCCTTGCGCTCCAGCGCCTCCAGGCTGTCGCGGGTCAGGCCCCATTGGCTGATCAGCGCGTGGGACAAGCCATGCGGATGCTTTGCCAGCACCTGCACCGCCTGCTTCTGTTTGGCCGCGCGGCTGACCGCTGGATGCTCCGGATAGGCGCCGGGTAGCAGTTGCCAGAGCAGCTCCTGGCGGGCAATGGCCGGTTCGCCCTGACGCAGCAGTGTCGGCAAGGCGCAGCCCAGGGTGTCGCCCAGGCCGTGCTGATAGTAGCTGGCGGTCCAGCGGATCAGTTGCCACAGGCTGTCGGGCAGCAGCGGCTGCAGGTCGATCAACTCCAGTGCCGGCTTCAGCTTGGCGGCGGGCACTTCGGTGGTATCGCTGATGCCCGCGATCACCCCGACCATCTGCCGTTGGCCGAATGGCACGCGCACGCGTTGACCAATACACAGATCCTGCGCTCGCACGCCAGCCGGGCTGCGGTAGTCGAACAGACGGCGCAGGGGCGAGGGCAGGGCGACCTGCAGTATGGGTCCGGGCACGCGTGTCTTCCTGTTGCGGGGGCGGTTGATAAGACCATGTTAGATGTCGCGCCATGGTAGCATTCCCGTCCATCGTGCATGAGACTTGCGTCCAGCGCGGATTCTGGTATTATCGCCGGCCTATTTATGGCCTCTGTGCATTCCGCACCGGCGCCAAGCAGACCACCATAGCGTGCGGTGCCTGATCAGGTTGATCTGGTGGCGGCACACACAAAGAGGATTCACCATGAAAGCTGATTTGCATCCTGCGTACCAGGAAATCGAAGCCACCTGCAGCTGCGGTAACGTGATCAAGACCCGTTCCACACTGAAAAGCGGCATCCACCTTGACGTCTGCTCCGAGTGCCACCCGTTTTACACCGGCAAGCAGAAGATGCTGGACACCGGCGGCCGTATCGAGCGCTTCAAGCAGCGTTTCGGCGCCGTCAGCTCCAAGTAAGATCCGTGCCAGGCCTCGCGCAAGTGATGGCCGCAGTGCAAGGCAAGAAGGCGCTCCTTACGGGCGCCTTTTTTATTGCCTGGCTGTTGGCCGCGCCCCTGCACGCAGAGGAGTGCCAGGCACCAGGCTCTGGTCAGGCGGTTACCAGCCACCTGGTGATTGATGGCGATACCCTGGAGCTCAGCGACCGCCGGCGGGTCCGCCTTATCGGTATAGACACGCCGGAAATCGGCCGCCGTGGTGAGCCCTCGCAACCCTTTGCCCAGGCGGCCAGAAAACGTCTCGAACAGCTGGTTCGCCAGCCCGGTCTGCGCCTGCATGTCGGTGAGCAGCAGCAAGACCGTTATGGTCGCACGCTGGCGCATCTGTACGGGCCTGGCGGGCAGAACATAGAAGCGCAGCTGCTCAGCGAGGGTCTGGGCTTCGCCTTGGCGGTGCCGCCCAATAGCGCTTTGATAAAATGTCACCTGGCCGCCGAGCAGCAGGCGCGCACGGCGCGGCGCGGTTTGTGGCGGGATTCGCCGGTACAGCCTGCGGCGCAGATCAGTGCGGGCGGCTTCGCCCTGGTCAGCGGTCGGGTAATGTCCGTCAACGAAGCCGGCGGTTATCTCTGGCTTGAGCTTGATGGGCCGCTGGTATTGCGGATTGGCGAGGATGAGCGCAAATTGTTCTCCACCGGATCGCCGGCATCCTGGAAGGGCCGGCAGCTGGAGGCGCGCGGTTGGGTAATCGACCGGCGCGGGCAGCGCGGCCTCAAGCCAGGCCATAAGCCCTTCATGTTACCCCTGCGCCATTCTGCCATGCTGGAGTTCAAATAATGACGCGACATCTGCTCACGCTGGTACTGGCCGGGCTGCTGCTCGGTGGCTGCGCCGCCAACCCGGTGACCGGCAAACAGAATTTCGTGATGATGTCCGAGGCGCAGGAGATGACGCTGGGGCAGCAGGCCAGTGAGCAGATCGCTCAGCAGATGAGCATGGTCAAAGATCCCAAGTTGCAGGCCTATGTTCAGGGCATTGGCGAGCAGTTGGCGAGCAAGAGCCATCGCAGCAATATTCCCTACCGCTTTCAGGTAGTCGATTCGGCCGACATCAATGCCTTTGCTCTGCCGGGCGGGCATGTGTACATCAACCGGGGATTGCTGATCTATCTGAATTCCGAAGCGCAGATGGCCGCAGTGCTGGGTCATGAAATTGGCCACGTAACCGCCCGGCACGGGGTACGCCAGCAAAGCATTGCCATGAGCACGGGCCTGATTGGCCAACTGATCAGCATCGGCACCGGCATTCCAGCCGCCGGCGACCTGAGCAATATGCTCGGTACGGCGATGGTGCGCGGCTATGGCCGGGATATGGAGCTCGAGGCCGATGGCCTGGGCGCCGAGTATCTGGCCCGCACAGGCTACCGGCCGGATTCGGTGCTGGATGTCATAGGTGCGCTGAAGAATCAGGATAGTTACTCCAAGCAGCAGGCCGAAGCCCAGGGCAAGCAGGTAGAGAGCTACCACGGCCTGTTTGCCACGCACCCGACCCACGATCAGCGTTTGCAGCAGGTCGTGGCTCAGGCTGAAAGCCTGTCGACCGGCAACACTCAACGCGTAGGCCGGGATGAGTATCTGAAAATGCTTGACGGCATGATCTACGGCGACAGCCCGGAACAGGGGATCATTCGAGGCCAGCAGTTCCTGCACACCGATCTGAACATGGTGCTGGATTATCCCAAAAGCTGGGTGATCATCAATCGGCCCGATGTGCTGCTGGCGCATACCCCGGATGAGCAGGGCTTTATTGCCCTGACCATGGAGAGTCTCGGTAACAACAAGAGCGTCACCCCTGAAGCGCTGCTGCGCAGCCGGGTGGGCAACCAGCGTCTGACACAGGACCAGGCCTTCAGCGGTAGCGGATTCAAAGGCTTCATGGCCACCATACCCGGTGATAATGCCCGCCGCGTTGCGGCCATTGTGCGCGGTGACCAGGCTTTTCTGTTTATTGGTGCCTTTCGCGGGCGCGGCCCACTTGAGCTCTACGACGAGCAATTCGTCCAGACCATTCGCAGTTTCCGGCCCATGGCTGCGGCGGACAAGAAGAACGCACAGCCACTGCGCATCCATCTGGTGCGGGTGCGCCAGGGTGATACCTATGCCCGCCTGGCCAAGGGCAGCCCTCTGGGAGATGAAGCCGAAGCGCGCTTGCGGCTGCTCAATGCACAGTGGCCAGAGGGCCAGCCAACGGTGGGTCAGTGGCTCAAAGTTGTAAGATAATGTCCTTGACATTGATCTCGTGAATGATCTTGTCCGAATTGGCGGTTTTCTGTATTCTCATCCGCCCGCACAAGCAACTTGACCGGAAAACTGAACATGTCTGATTTGAGAACCGATGCACTCGACTATCATGCAAACCCGCGTCCGGGCAAGCTGAGCGTCGAACTGACCAAGCCAACGGCTACCGCGCGTGACCTGGCTCTGGCCTACAGTCCTGGCGTTGCCGAGCCAGTGCGTGAAATCGCCAAGGATGCTCTCAATGCCTACAAATACACCGGTAAGGGTAACCTGGTTGCGGTGATTTCCGACGGTACTGCGATCCTCGGCCTGGGTAACCTGGGTCCGTTGGCGAGCAAGCCGGTTATGGAAGGCAAGGGCGTACTGTTCAAGCGCTTTGCTGGTATTGACGTATTCGATATCGAAGTTGAATCCGAAAGCCCACAGGCCTTCATCGACACCGTCAAGCGTATCTCCTGCACCTTTGGAGGTATCAACCTGGAAGACATCAAGGCACCCGAGTGCTTTGAGATTGAGCGCGCTCTGATCGAGCAGTGCAATATTCCAGTATTCCACGATGACCAGCATGGCACCGCCATTGTCACGGCTGCGGCCATGATCAATGCGCTGGAGCTGGCTGACAAGACCCTGGAAGACGCCAAAATCGTCTGTCTGGGCGCCGGCGCTGCGGCTATCGCCTGCATGAAGCTGCTGGTAAGCATGGGCTGCAAGGTCGAGAACATCTATATGCTCGACCGCAAGGGTGTGATCCACTCTGGCCGTGATGACCTGAACGAATACAAAGCGATTTTTGCTACCGACACCGACAAGCGCACCCTGGCTGATGCCATGAAAGGCGCTGACGTGTTTGTTGGCCTGTCCGGTGCCAACCTGCTGCAGCCGGCCGAACTGAAACTGATGGCTGAAAACCCCATCGTCTTCGCCTGCTCCAACCCTGATCCGGAAATCGATCCGAAGCTGGCCCATGCTGCACGTCCTGACGTGATCATGGCCACCGGTCGCTCCGATTACCCGAACCAGGTCAACAACGTACTGGGCTTCCCCTTCATCTTCCGTGGTGCTCTGGACGTACGCGCCACGCGCATCAACGAAGAAATGAAGATTGCTGCTGTACACGCTATCCGCAAGCTGGCCAAAGAGCCGGTACCGGAGTACGTGTCCGCCGCTTACGGTGGTATTTCCCTGGAATTTGGTCGTGATTACATCATTCCCAAGCCCATGGATGTGCGCCTGATCGAACAAGTACCTGCGGCTGTTGCCCAGGCGGCTATCGATTCCGGTGTGGCTACCCTGCCTTACCCGGCCCATTACCCGCTGAAGTCAGTCGAAGACTGCATCTGATCAGCCGGTAATTGAAAAACCCCGCTTCGGCGGGGTTTTTTCTGTCAGTCGTTTGGACCTTTCAGGGTTAATCGGATTGTCTGCTGCGCATCCAGGTCAGCCAGTAACAGGCAGCCTGCGGGCCTGTCAGGCGTTTCCAGTAACACGCGAGCCACCTCTGGCTCCAGATGCTGGCGAAAACTGCGCGCCATGGCCCGCGCGCCGTAGCGTCGGTCAAACCCCTGCTCACCGAGCCAGGTTTTCAGCGCCGGTTCGGCAAGCAACTGCACCTGATGCCGGGCCAGCCGGTTGTTCAGCCGTTCCAGCGCCAGCTCGACCAGCAGTATGATCTGCTCATCTCCCAGCCGTTGATAGCTCAACTGCTGGTCGATACGGTTGAGAAATTCCGGCGCAAACGCCTTTTCCAGCGCCTGTTGCTGCTGTTTCTGTTCCTGACGCACGCGCCAACTCTCCGGTAGCCAGCGCCGCCAGCCCTGTTGCTGGCGCTGCTGCCAGGCCCAGAGGGCTTGTGCACCCACATTGCTGGTCATGAAGATCAGGCTGTTGCGAAAATCCAGCGTGCTGGTGCCCGAGCTGAGCCGTAGCTGGCCGTTGTCGAAAATGTTCATCAACGCCCGGATCACCGGCTCGCTGGCTTTTTCCAGCTCATCGAAGAGCACAATGCCTGGCTTACCGAAACTGCCCTCAATAGCCTCGCGGTCAAACAGGGTATTGCCTTCCTTGCTGCCAACATAGCCTGGCGGCGCGCCAGTTAATGAGGCGGCGTAATGCTCCTGAGCCAGGGTGTTCATATCAATCCGGCACAGGGCGTCGGCCCGGCCATGTATGGCTTCGGCGAGCAGGCGCACGGTTTCGGTCTTGCCGACCCCGGTCGGGCCCATCAACAGCATCACCGCCAGAGGCTTTCGCGGGTCGCCCAGCTCGGCTTTGGTCAGCGCCAGGCTCGCGGCGATCGCATCCAGCGCCGCACCTTGCCCGGTGATGCGCGAGCGCAGTAACTGCATTACCTTGTCCAGATCAAACTGAAAGCGCGACTGGCGCATGGGTGGCGCGGTGCCACCCATGCGCTGGTTGTGCTCCAGCACTTCATTGATAAAGGGCATGGAGAATTCCCGTCAGTAGGCTTAGGCGCCGGCTTCCTTGTCCTTGCCGGGATGCGGCAGTTCACCGACCGGGCAATCCTTGACGCCAATGGTGCTGCGGGTCATTTTCTCCACGTCGTCGCGGGCCTTTTCCGCATCCAGCACCCAGGTACGATAGAAATCGAATGGGCAATCGGCCACGCCGCGGTCGCCGTCGCCGGAGTTGTACACGCCGGTGTAGCCACGGTGCAGCAGTTTGAACAGGTGATTCTGCGACTGGTCGTTGGCCCGTGCATCGCGAATCTGTGAGACCGACAGCTGAGCGTACTGGATGCCCATGTCTTCCTCGCCACATTCGCCCAGGGTGCGGCCGTCAAAGCCGATGATCGCCGAGTGGCCGAAGTAGGAATACACACCGTCGAAGCCACTGGTATTGGCCACCGCGACATAGCAGTTGTTGGCCCAGGCCATGCTCTTGGACATCATCACCTGTTGCTCCTTGGCCGGGTACATATAGCCCTGGCAACGAACGATCAACTCGGCGCCCTTCATCGCGCAGTCGCGCCAGATTTCCGGGTAGTTGCCATCGTCGCAGATGATCAGGCTGATCTTCATGCCTTTGGGCCCTTCGGACACATAGGTGCGGTCGCCGGGGTACCAGCCTTCGATCGGACACCAGGGAATGCACTTGCGGTACTTCTGCACAATCTCGCCCTGATCGTTGATCAGTATCAGGGTGTTGTATGGCGCCTTGTGCGGGTGTTCTTCGTGCTGCTCGCCGGTCAGCGAAAAGATGCCCCAGGTTTTCGCCTGTTTGCAGGCTTCGCTGAAGATGCGTGTTTCATCACCAGGAATGGTCGCGGCGGTGGCCATCATTTCATCGTGGTCGTACATGATGCCCATGGTGCTGTATTCCGGAAACACCACCAGGTCCATGCCCGGCAGGCCTTTTTTCATACCAATGAGCATCTCGGCGATATTGCGCGCGTTGGCCAGCACGTCTTCGCGCGTATGCAGGCGCGGCATCTTGTAATTGACGACCGCAACACCAACGGTATCGGGACTGCTTGATATATCTCCATGACGCATGGGTATTCCTCCGCTTGCTTGGTTGAGTGTGGGGTCAGTGCAGGTCGATGCCCAACTTGTTGACCCGGTAGCGCAGTTGTCTGAGGCTGATATTCAGGCGCCTGGCCGCCTCGGACTGGTTATTGTTGGTGTCTACCAGCATGGCGCGAATATGCGCGGCCTCATCCTGATTGACCCAGTTGTAAGAGCGGCCATAGGGCCGCATTCCGCTGCCGCCCTGGGCGTGACTGGCCAGCTCCATTGACGGCGGGCTGACGACCTTGTCGTGATGGTTGTGCTGGGGCAGGTTGATCGAGCTTTCTGACGACAGGCTGCGCTTGATTTTCTCGCCGCTGAGCGAGTCGGCATCACTGGTCAGAGCGGTGCGCTCCAGCACGTTCTGCAACTGACGGATGTTGCCCGGCCAGTCGAAGCGCTCAAGGATCTCGAAGGCGCCAGCCTCCAGACTCCAGTTGCGCTCATAGTGGTGATTGAGCTCATTGAGAAAGTGCAGAGCCAGTTGGCGGATATCATCCTGGCGTTCGCGTAGCGGCGGCAGGTGAACGGGTACCACGTGCAGGCGATAGAACAGGTCGAGCCTGAAACGGCCCTGGTTGACTGACTCCTGCAGGTTCACGTGGGTCGCGGTGATCACCCGGAAATCCACCGAAATCGCGTGGTCACTGCCGACCGGATCAACTTTCTTTTCCTGTAAAACGCGCAACAGCTTGGCCTGCAGGGCCAGCGGCATGTCGCCGATTTCATCCAGAAACAGCGTGCCGCCGTCAGATTGTACGATCTTGCCCTGCTTGGCCTGCGAGGCACCGGTAAAGGCGCCCTTGGCGTGGCCAAAGAGTTCGGACTCCAGCAGGTCGGCGGGAATGGCCGCGCAGTTGATGCAGATAAACGGCTTCTCGCGTCTATCACTCTGCTGGTGCGTCATGCGCGCGAATTTTTCCTTGCCGGTGCCCGACTCGCCGAGCAGCATCACCGGTGCATCACTACGGGCGACCTGAATGGTCGAGCGCACTGCATCCATCAAGGCCGGGCTGGTACCCAGGATGCCGTGGGCCAGGCTCTGCTTGAGCATCGCCTCGACGGCGATGCTGTGACGTAGATGCTGGTTCTCCTTGACCAGATGCGCGGTCTGGTCGACCACAAACTGATGGATGCGCAGTACCTGGCCGATCATCGACGCGGCGATGCGCAGCAGGCTGATATCGTCATCGAAGGGGCGCTCATGTAGGCCTTCGCGCTGCACCGACAGCACCCCGATGGGCGTGCCGGATTCGAGTATCGGCACGGCAATAAAGGTCATGCGCCCGCCGGTGTGATTGGACAGCTCGGCAACACGGTATATGAACAGCGGCTCCTTGCTGACATCCGGGACCAGCCCGATGGATCCGGTGCGCATCACATACCCGGTCACGCCCTGATTGATATTCAGATTGAAACGCCCGGCTTTCAGGTCCTCGGGCGCAAGCCCATAGGAGTAGCGTACTTCCAGGGTGTTGGTGGCCGTGATGGGCAGGCTCACCCTGCCACAATTCAGACCATAGAGCTGTGCCAGTAGCCGCAGAATCCCTTGTATGGTGCGAGGCGCATCCAGGGGTTTCTCCAACAGCTTGGCCATTTCCAGAATAACGACCAGTTCACGCTTCATCTGCTGGGATGTCCGATCAGGCAGGGTTATCACGTATGCAGGCTCCTTGGTGCGGGAACAACTGGTCCCGTGGGCCTGCGTCGGTTTGAGGCACTGAACTCGTGGCACTGAATTCAGTGACTGATCATCCAAGGACGACGCGGACCACTTTGCTGCTTGAGAACGGGTGGCTGCCCTTCCTCACGGGGTTTATGAGTGCAGGTTTTACCGCTGCAACAACTGTGCCCTTGGCTGACTCTGGGCTGATGGGCACTGCGCTCATTGGTCTCATGCGCGGTACGTTGGTGTGAACTCAGGACCTGCAGGCGTGGCGCGCTGATCAGGCGCTGCATGGCTTGCCCGCAGGCCGGGCAATCACGCGGCAGATTGCGCTCGGCGCTGGGCAGTAGCGCTTCAAAGGCGCCGCATTGCGGGCAATCAAAATCATATAAGGGCATAGAATGCTCCCTGAGGGTGCGTCCGAAGAGGGGTCGCCGCACCAAAAAGGCTGCGGCGACACGGCGGGTTTACTTATTCCACTTGGAAGTGGGCACTTCCGGACTGTTTACCGAGATCACCGGGCCGTCGGCGTTGGGCATGATGTCGAAGTCGAATATCTCCGTCGGGATCCACAGGGTGGCGCAGACGTTGGGCACGTCGACAATGCCGCTGATATGCCCCTGCACCGGTGCGGTACCGAGCAACGAGTAAGCCTGAGCGCCACTGAAGCCAAACTTTTTCAGGTACTCGATGGCGTTCAGGCAGGCCTGGCGATAGGCAACATGCGCATCCAGATAATGCTGCTTGCCGTTTTCATCGACCGAGATACCTTCGAAAATCAGGTGTTTCTTGTAGCTGGGGGCCATGTCGCTGGGCTGGAAGATCGGGTTCTTCACGCCGTATTTCTTCACACCATCCTTGATCAGATTGACGCGGATGTGGATCCAGCCAGCCATTTCAATCGCGCCGCAGAAGGTGATCTCGCCGTCGCCCTGGGAGAAGTGCAGGTCGCCCATCGACAACCCGCCGCCTTTGACGTACACCGGAAAGAATACCCGCGAGCCTTTGGTCAGATCCTTGATGTCGCAGTTGCCGCCGTGCTCACGGGGCGGAACGGTACGCGCGCCCTCGTTGGCGATTTTCGCAGCCACATCGCCGGTAGCGCGGCCAACGTGAGCAGTGGGCGCGTAAGGTGGGTTGGCCAGGCCAGGCACACGATCCGGGTCGGTATCGATCAGCGCCTGCTCACGTTTGTTCCACTCGTCCAGCAACTCCTGCGATGGCAGGCAGCCGATCAGGCCCGGGTGCATCAGGCCGATAAATTCGACGCCCGGAATATGTCGGGACTTGGTATAGATGCCGTTGAAATCCCAGATGGTCTTGCGGGCTTCGGGGAAATGTTCGGTCAGAAAGCCGCCGCCGTTTTCCTTGGCAAATACCCCGTTGAAACCCCACATCTGGTCGGCGAAGGCGCCGATGTCCAGAATGTCCACCACCATCAGGTCGCCGGGCTCGGCGCCTTCCACGGCGACCGGGCCGCTGAGGTAATGCACCTTGCTCAGATCCACATCGCGCACGTCATCAGCGCTGTCATTGTTTTCGATCTGCCCGCCGGTCCAATCCATGCACTCGATAATGAAATCATCACCTGGCTTGACGGTTGCGACCATGGGCACGTCCGGGTGCCAGCGGTTGTGAATGATGTCGTGTTCCTTGGGGCTCTTGCTCAGATCGATCTTGATCAATGTCTCAGCCATGACGATGAATCCTCTGTGTGGGTGATGGCGTTCAAGGCCAGACAAGCAGGCCAGTGAACAGACCACAGCAGATGCCGTGCCAGCTTTGTCACTAAGGGTAAAAGTCTATTAATTTCAGTAAATTACGATTAGAAGGTCACTTATTGTCAGATTTGACTCGGTCGCGATAGTGACAATGTCATAGGAGTACGTCTGACATTGTCATGACAATGTCAGGATCGCTTTGTCAAAGGCCTTCGTCGGTACGCGGTGTAAATCCTCGCGCTTAACTGGCCGCTTCGTGCAGGTCATTGATAAATAGTCATTTAAGGCAGATACGGAATTCTTTTTCGGGATTTTTCCGGTAATGGCACAAGGGTTGCTCAGGGGTTGGGTGACAGACTGGCGAGCTGGGGACTTGGGTTCGCCTGTCGGTTTCATCCACATCTAGGAGAACCACCCTATGCAAGAATCAATACGCAAGATGCCCGCCTGGAAGCGCCATGTGTTGGCGCTGGCGCTGGGCTCTGGTTTGGGCTTTACCGGACTGGCCGGTGCCGCAGACTTCCCGACCGATCAAGTCAATACGACTGGCCTGGCTGTCACTGACGATACCGTCAAGGTCGGCATCCTGCATTCCATCACCGGCACCATGGCGATCAGTGAGACCGGTTCGGTCGAAGCTGAAATGCTCGCTATCGAGCAGATCAACGCGATGGGCGGTGTGTTGGGCCGGCAGATCGAAATTGTTCAGGAAGATGGCGCCAGTGACTGGCCGACCTTCGCTGAGAAATCCCGCAAGTTGCTGACCCAGGACAAGGTGGCAGCTGTATTCGGTTGCTGGACCTCCGCATCACGTAAGGCCGTATTGCCGGTCTTCGAAAAAGAAAACGGCATGCTCTACTACCCGACCTTCTATGAAGGGCTTGAGCAGTCCAAGAACGTGATCTACACCGGCCAGGAAGCCACCCAGCAGATTCTTGCCGGCCTGGACTGGATCGCCAAAGAGAAAGATGCCAAGACCTTCTATCTGGTGGGCTCTGATTACATCTGGCCACGTACCTCCAACAAGATTGCGCGCAAGCACATCGAGAATGTTCTGGGTGGCACGGTTGTGGGTGAAGAGTATTACCCGCTGGGCAATACCAACTTTGGTTCGCTGATCAACAAGATTCGTCTGCGCAAGCCTGACGTCGTTTACTCCAGCATCGTTGGCGGCTCCAACGTCGCCTGGTGGAAACAGCTGAATGCTGCCGGCATCACTGCTGACCGTCAGACCATCATGACCATCTCCGTGACTGAAGACGAAGTGCTGGGCATTGGCGGCGAGAACATGGTCGGTTTCTACTCCTCCATGAAGTATTTCCAGTCGCTGGAAAACGACAACAACTCCGAGTTCGTCAAAGCGTTCAAGGCCCGTTGGGGTGAAGACAGCGTGATCGGCGACGTGACTCAGGCTGCCTACCTCGGCCCCTGGTTGTGGAAAGCCGCAGTGGAAAAGGCCGGCAGCTTTGATGTCGATGCCGTGTCTGCCGCGTCACCGGATATCGAGCTGACCAGCGCACCTGAAGGCTATGTGAAAGTGCACGGCAACAACCACCTGTGGAGCAAGTTGCGTGTAGGTCAATGGCAGGCCGACGGTCAAGCCAAAGTGGTTTACGAGTCCGACCTGATCGAACCGAATCCCTTCCCAGAAGGTTATCAATAAGTCGCTCCCGTTAGCGTAAATCAACACCGGTGCGGTCTTTGTTGACCGCACCGTATCGAGTCAAGGAGAGCGGATATGGGCGGATTTTCCACGCAGGAGCTGACGGCCATCTTTGTCATGCAGGGATTCAGTGGGCTTAGCCTGTTCTGCGTCTTTTTGCTGATGGCGTTGGGTTTGGCGATTATTTTCGGGCAGATGGGCGTCATCAACATGGCCCACGGCGAATTTCTTACCCTGGGCGCCTACATTACCTGGCTGGTCTCGGTGCTGGGCACCCAGATCTGGCCCTGGATGGAACACATCTATTTTCCGGTCGCCATAGTGGCGGCGTTTACCGGGACCTTCATTCTGGGCTATCTGGTCGAACGCTTCATGATCCGATTGTTGTACAACCGGCCGCTGGACACGCTGCTGGCTACCTGGGGCCTGGGTCTGATCATGCAGCAGGCGTTTCGCTCCGGCTTCGGGCCGCGTGAAGTGAGTGTCACCCTGCCGAGCTGGTTGATGGGCTCCTGGGCA
The DNA here is from genome assembly GCA_963974865.1 of uncultured Pseudomonadaceae bacterium. Lineage (GTDB taxonomy): Bacteria > Pseudomonadota > Gammaproteobacteria > Pseudomonadales > Pseudomonadaceae > Halopseudomonas. Next base: position 18,665 of record CAXBEU010000044.1, read on the forward strand.
CCTACCGATATTATCGATATCCCAATGAACGGCATGTTCGTCATGGGAGTTACTTTCTTCATTACCCTGGGTGTCGCGATACTGCTGTACAAGTCGCGCTGGGGTATCAAGGTGCGCGCGACAACACAGAATCGCGCCATGGCCAACGCTGCGGGTATCAATACCCAGCGGGTTGACCGCTTCACCTTCGCATTGGGTTGCGGGATTGCGGGTGTTGCCGGTGCGGCATTCACTACCATCGCCTCGACCGGCCCCACTACGGGTTCGCTGTATATCGTCGACACCTTCCTGATTGTTGTCTTTGGCGGCGCAGCCAGCATTCTCGGCACCGTGGTATCGGCGTTCGGTATTGCCCAGGCGCAGTCGATAATGGAGTTCTTCCTCAGCGGTTCCATGGCCAAGGTCATCACGCTCTCGGTTGTGGTCGGCATTCTGATGATTCGTCCCCAGGGGCTCTTTGCAAGCAAGGTGCGCCGTTGATCGGCGTGCCAGCTGGAGGTTATTGATATGCACAGATGGATAGCAGCATTCGGGGGAGGGCAACGCCTGCTGCAGTTGCTGGCGCTGGCCGTGCTGTTGATGGTGATACTGCCTTTGACGCTGGATATTTTCCGTCTCAACCTGTTGGGCAAGTATCTGACCTACGCCTTTGTCGCCGTGGGGCTGGTGTTGTGCTGGGGTTACGGCGGTATTCTCAGCTTGGGTCAGGGGATCTTCTTCGGTTTGGGCGGCTACTGTATGGCCATGTTCCTCAAGCTGGAGTCCTCGGCACCGGAGTTCACTTCGATTCAAAGCACGCCCGGCATTCCGGATTTCATGGACTGGAACCAGATCACCGAACTGCCGATGATGTGGATGCCATTCAATAGCCTGTTTCTGACTATTGTGCTGATCCTGACCGTGCCGGCGCTGGTAGCCTTCTTTATCGGCTTTGCCATGTTCAAGCGGCGGGTGGGTGGCGTGTATTTTGCGATCATCACTCAGGCGATCGCCTCGATTGCGACCATCCTGATCATTGGCCAGCAGGGCTACACCGGCGGCATCAATGGCATCACCGACCTGAGGACTCTGCTGGGCTGGGATATCCGCACGGACAGCGCGCGTTACATTCTCTACTTCGTCTGCTGCGTGGCGTTGATCATCTGCCTGCTCATCGGCCAGTTCGTACTCAACAGTCGCTTCGGCAAGTTGCTGATCGCCATGCGCGACCAGGAAGATCGCGTACGCTTTTCCGGTTATGACGTGGCCAACATCAAGATCTTCGTCTTCGCGCTGGCTGGCGTGTTTTCCGCGATTGGCGGCGCCATGTTCGCCCTGCAGGTGGGCTTCATGTCGCCCTCCTTTGTCGGCACGGTCGCGTCTATCGAGATGGTTATTTTCTGTGCGGTGGGCGGGCGCCTTTCGCTGATCGGCGCGGTTTATGGCGCGCTGCTGGTCAACCTGGCCAAGACCATGCTGTCGGAAACCTTTCCGCAACTGTGGATCGTGTTCATGGGTGCGCTCTTTATTGGAGTGGTGCTGCTCTTTCCGCAGGGTCTGGCGGGCATTTATGCCGATTACGTCCAGCCGCAGATCAACAAGTTGCTGCGCCGGCAAAGCAAGAAGCCCGCTGAAACGCCTATTGCGCAGGAGGTGCAGTCATGACGTCTCCTATATTGTTGTCGATTGAAGATCTGACGGTGTCCTTTGATGGCTTCAAGGCCGTGGACGGCCTCAACCTGTACGTCGAGCGGGATGAGGTGCGGGTGGTTATCGGGCCTAACGGCGCTGGCAAGACCACGTTGCTGGATCTGATCTGCGGCAAGACGCGCGCCTCGTCCGGCTCGATCATGTTCAAGAATACCGAGCTGACCAAACTGGCCGAGAACCAGATCGTCAAAGCCGGGGTAGGGCGCAAATTCCAGACCCCGTCCATTTATGAAAACCTCACCGTCAGGGAAAACCTGCAGCTGTCCTACCCCGGCGGCAGAACCGTGTTTGGTAGCCTGTTCTTCAAGGTCACCGAGCAGGTCACCGAGCGGGTCAGGGCCATAGCCGCCGAGATCTTCCTCTCCGACCGCCTTGAAACCAGCGCCGGATTGCTCAGTCATGGCCAGAAGCAGTGGCTGGAAATAGGCATGCTGCTGATCCAGGACCCGGAATTGCTGATGCTCGACGAGCCGGTGGCGGGCATGAGCGTGCCTGAACGTGAGGCAACGGCTGACCTGTTGCGGCGGATCAGCAAGAACCGCTCGGTTATCGTCATCGAACACGATATGGATTTCGTCAAGGATATCGCCAACAAGGTCACGGTGCTGCATCAGGGCAAATTGCTGGCCGAGGGCAAGATGGATGAGGTGCAGAACAATGAGAAGGTCATCGAGGTGTACCTTGGCCACTAAGATAAGGAGTCGGATATGCTGACGGTTCGTGATCTGCGGGTAAGTTACGGGATGAGTGAAGTCATCCACGGTATCTCTCTGGATGTGGGTGAGAACGAAACGGTGGCGATCATGGGTCGCAATGGCATGGGCAAGACCACGCTGTTCAAGTCATTGATCGGCATGCATCCCAGCAACAGTGGGCAGATCACCTTCAATGGCAAGGAGCTGAGCAAGGCCCAGTCATACCAGCGCGTGGCCAGCGGGATTGCTTACGTTCCCCAGGGGCGCATGGTATTTCCTACCCTGACGGTAGAAGAAAACATCATGGCGGGGCTCGAGGCATCAGGGCGCAAGAAGGTGCCTGACGACATCTATGAGCTGTTTCCGGTCTTGCTGGAAATGCGCCATCGCAAAGCCGGCAACCTGTCTGGCGGCCAGCAGCAGCAACTGGCTATTGGGCGCGCCTTGGCGGCAGACCCGAAGGTGTTGCTGCTGGACGAGCCCACTGAAGGCATCCAGCCATCGATCATCAAGCAACTGGCAACGACGCTGAATGAGATCAAGCAATTGCGCAAGATCAGCATCGTGGTCTCAGAGCAGGTATTGAGCTTTGCGCTGGCGGTATCCGACCGGATGCTGGTGATCGACAAGGGGCATATCGTTCACGAGGCAAGCGGTGACCAGATCGACAGGGCGCATATCAGCCGTTATCTGTCGGTATAGATAGCCGTTACAGAGCCCGCTGCTGGGTAAAGCCGGTAGCGGGCTTTTTATTGTCTTAAATCCGTCATTAACCCTTGACGGTTTTTTCTGAGCCCCTATAATGCGCGTCTGCCCAGTCAGG
>CAXBEU010000045.1:0-19992 GCA_963974865.1 uncultured Pseudomonadaceae bacterium
CCACCTTCTTTCAGGTGGACGGGTTTGCCGGCTTCGCCGGGCAAACAAAAAAGCCCGGCCTCTCGCAAGGCCGGGCTTCTGGTTACAGGGCGTGCAATTACATCATGCCGCCCATTCCACCCATACCGCCCATGCCACCCATATCAGGCATGGCTGGCTTGTCTTCCGGCAACTCGGCAATCATCGCCTCGGTAGTGATCATCAGGCTGGCAACCGACGCTGCAGCTTGCAATGCACTACGAGTGACCTTGGCGGGATCCAGGATACCCATCTCGATCATGTCGCCGTATTCGCCAGTGGCTGCGTTGTAACCGAAGTTACCGCTGCCAGCCTTGACCTTGTCCAGTACCACAGAAGCTTCATCACCAGCGTTGGTGACGATCTGACGGAAAGGTGCTTCAACAGCGCGACGCAGCAGGTTGATACCAACAGTCTGGTCATCGTTGTCGCCCGTCATGCCGTCGATGGCTTGCAGAGCACGTACCAGGGCAACACCACCGCCAGGCACAACACCCTCTTCAACCGCAGCGCGGGTAGCGTGCAGCGCATCTTCAACGCGGTGCTTCTTCTCTTTCATTTCCACTTCAGTCGCAGCGCCAACCTTGATCACGGCAACACCGCCAGCCAGCTTGGCCAGACGCTCTTGCAGTTTTTCACGGTCATAATCGGAGGTGGTGTCTTCAACCTGCTTGCGCAGTTGAGCAACGCGCGCTTCGATATCAACCTTGGCGCCTGCACCGTCAATAACGGTGGAGTTGTCCTTGTTGATCTGTACGCTCTTGGCTTGACCCAGGTGCTCCAGAGTGGCGCTTTCCAGGCTCAGACCAACTTCTTCGCTGATCACGGTACCACCGGTAAGAATGGCGATATCCTGCAGCATGGCCTTGCGACGATCACCAAAGCCTGGCGCCTTGACGGCAGCAACCTTGACGATACCGCGCATGTTGTTGACAACCAGAGTCGCCAGCGCTTCGCCTTCAACGTCTTCAGCAACGATCATCAGCGGGCGGCCAGACTTGGCTACAGCTTCCAGCGTCGGCAGCATTTCGCGAATGTTGGAGATCTTCTTGTCGACCAGCAGGATATACGGGTTATCCAGCTCGGCAGACATGGTCTCGGGCTTGTTGACGAAGTATGGAGACAGGTAGCCGCGGTCAAACTGCATGCCTTCTACAACAGACAGCTCGTTGTCCAGGCCGGAACCTTCCTCAACAGTGATAACGCCTTCCTTGCCGACGCGATCCATGGCTTCAGCAATGATCTTGCCGATGGACTCGTCAGAGTTGGCGGAGATGGTGCCTACCTGAGCAATGGCTTTGGAATCAGCGCAAGGCTTGGCCAGCGTCTTGATCTCGGCAACGATAGCGGCAGTTGCCTTGTCGATACCGCGCTTAAGGTCCATCGGGTTCATGCCGGCAGCAACCGACTTCAAACCTTCGGTAACGATAGCCTGGGCCAGTACGGTAGCAGTAGTAGTACCGTCACCCGCGTCATCGTTGGCACGTGAGGCAACGTCTTTGACCAGCTGCGCGCCCATGTTTTCGAACTTGTCTTTCAGCTCGATTTCCTTGGCAACGGTGACGCCGTCTTTGGTAATGATTGGCGCGCCGTAGCTGCGCTCGATCAGTACGTTACGACCCTTCGGCCCCAGCGTTGCCTTGACGGCATCAGCCAGGATGTTAACGCCAGCCAGCATCTTGTTGCGGCCAGAGATACCGAATTTAACTTCTTTAGCAGCCATTTTCGCTTTCCTTTAATCAGTTCGTACAGAGAGTGCAGGTAGTGCCTGTAATCAGGCTTCCAGCACACCGTAAATTTCGGATTCGCTCATCATCAGCAGGTCTTCACCATCAATCTTGATGCTGCTGCTGCCGGAATAGGGACCGAATACCACCTTGTCGCCTTCCTTCACAGCCAACGGGCGGACTTCACCGTTGTCCAGCAGTCGGCCGGTACCTACGGCAACCACGACGCCTGTGTTCGGTTTTTCTGCGGCAGAGCCAGGCAGAACGATACCACCAGCGGTTTTTGTTTCTTCTTCGCTGCGACGAACGACTACGCGGTCGTGTAACGGACGAATTTTCATCGTTGTGAGTCTCCCAAAGTGAATGTCATTACCGGCAAGCCGGCGTTTCGAGTTAAATCAGGCCTTGCGGCCCGAAGGACGCGCCAATGGCGACGTCACTGTTCCGTTCAGCTCCCTGGTGGGACGCTTGTCAAAACTGGTGTTGCGTTAATGGGGCCCGGTAGAGCGATTTCAAGGGTCACAGGGAATTTTTTTCAATGCCGATCGATGTGTCTGTCGCGCTCTGCCTCGGTCTCTTCACCGGGCTTCCACTCGCCTTCAATGACGTTATGGCCATCGCGCTGCCAAGTTTTCGGGCCGCCCGGCTCACCAGGCAGCGGCTGGCCGCGGTGCCGCCAGGCCAGAACCAGACAAACCAGAGCTGCTGCGTCGGTCAGCACACCGGGAATAACCAGCAGTACGCCGGCCAACACACCCCACATGCCCGACTTGAGCACGATCAGGGGCGAGCCGCTCTGCGACATCTGCGTCTGCAGGCGCTGCACCATGACCCAACCCTGGCTCTTGATCACTATGATGCCGAGTATGATGGTGCCCAGCACCCACAGCAGGGTCAGGCCCACACCAATGGCCTGGCCCAGAATAATCAGGCCGGCCAGCTCGATGAAAGGAATGGCCAGCAACAGCAAGCGAATGAAAGGCATGACAACCTCATTAATAAGTTTGAATACTTTATATGGGTACGGCACAACGCAATTTCAACCCATTCCCGCGCGAGGCCCTGCACAACCGGATCGAGTACAGCAGGGGCGCAATCGAGGTCAGGAAATGACCAAAACCGAAGTACGGGTATTCTCATATGCTTTTGACTCGGGCATGCTTGCGCTCGACAAATTTCCACTGGCTTCGAGGAGTGCCAAGTATGCAAGTTAAAGACAGCGTGATCATCATCACCGGCGGCGGACAAGGTCTGGGTCGTTCCATGGCGGAATATCTGGCAGCCAAGGGCGCCAAACTGGCGCTGGTTGATCTGAACCAGGAGCGCCTGGACGAAGCGGTCGCGGCCTGCAAGAGCGCCGGTGGCGACGCCCGGTCGTACATCTGCAACGTGGCCAATGAAGAGCAGGTCGAGAACATGGTCAGCCAGGTCGCGAACGATTTCGGCGCGATCAACGGTCTGATCAATAACGCCGGTATCCTGCGCGATGGTCTGCTGATCAAGGCCAAGGACGGTCAGATCCAGAAAATGAGTCTGGCGCAATGGCAGTCAGTGATCGACGTCAACCTGACAGGCGTATTCATCGGTACTCGCGAAGTGGCGGCCAAGATGATCGAGCTGGGCAACAAGGGCCTGATCATCAATATCTCGTCAATCTCGCGGGCGGGGAACATCGGGCAGTCGAACTATTCCGCGGCCAAGGCTGGCGTCGCGGCCATGACCGTGGTGTGGGGCAAGGAGTTGGCGCGCCACGGCATTCGCGTAGCGGGCATCGCACCGGGCTTTATCGAAACGGAAATGACGGCGGGCATGAAACCCGAGGCGCTGGAAAAAATGACCTCGGGCATTCCGCTCAAGCGCATGGGCAAACCCGAAGAGATAGCCCATTCGGCGACTTACCTGTTCGAGAACGACTACTACACCGGCCGCATTCTGGAGCTGGATGGCGGCATTCGTATCTGAACGACCGCCCTACCCAGGCTGGTGAGGTGGCGTGAAGCCGCCTTACCAGCTTACCCCCAGACCAAAACGGTAGCGCTTGTCGTTGATGCTCTGGTCCTGATTGCCATCCAGATAATCCCACTCTGCCAGCAGACTCAGCGAAGCCCAGCTGTTCAGCAGGTAACGCACGCCAATTTCGGTATCAATCACGAAATTGATCGATGGGTCATCGGGGAACAGGGTTTCAGCGTTATGCAGGAACTCGAAACGCTTGCCATAGATGAAGCGGCGCAGATCCCACTCGACACCCAGAGCGTTGAAGATGTCTTCAGTGCCATCGCGGTTTTCCAGGCGTACATGGTCAATACGGGTTGAGGTCTCGAATCGGCCCAGCGCGTTGTTCCACCACTCGTAACCCGGGCCCATACCCAACTGGCGGCGGCGCTGCACTTCACTGACATGATCGCGCTGATAGCTGGCACTGGTCTGCCAGAACCACTGTTCATCAAAGAACCAGCTCAGATCGTAGTCAGTCTGCCAGACGTGCCGGCTCTTTACATCGTCACGATAGTCGCGCTCGAATTCGCCGCCCAGCACATGCCGCCAGTCACCATGACGGGCTCGGGTGTTGAACGCCATGTCCAGATCACGCTGCTCGGTGGTGGTGTCCTTGATGTCCAGCGCTGCTGTGGCGTTGCCTTCCCACACCCAATCGGCGATCAGCGGTTTGGGCTCGAGCATCTGCTGGATGCTGCTGATCTGTAACGCTGCCGGCTCAGGTGCGCCGTTGACGACCATGATCGAGCCAGGCTGGTCCGCTGCGGTGACTTTCAGCGCACGCTCTGCCTGACCTTCAGACTTGATCAGCAAGGGGTTATCGGTTTCAAATGTCTTGATATCTGCAACCTTGACATTGATGCGGCCAGCCAGGCTGGTCAGCATAATCAGCTTGCCACCCTCAAGCAGCTCGATCTGACCAGTGATACGATCACCGTTCTTGAGCCACAAGGTATCGGCCATGGCATTGGCAGACAGGCACAGCGAAGCAGCCAGAATTGGAATTACGCGGAAACAAAACATCGACAGAAACCTTTGAATGGGGGCTGGACAATCCAGGCGACATTATCCATGTCTGAGAACCGAATACCAGAGGCCAGCAACCCAACACGCGAGGTTTTCTGGCAAATTCTGGCGAGTATTCCTCGCGGCCGCGTAACCAGTTACGGCACACTGGCCAGGCTTGCCGGAATGGGCCGCGGTGCCAGGCTGGCCGGACGCTGGCTGGGGCAATTGCCCGAGGGCACGCAGTTGCCCTGGCACCGCGTTATCAACAGCACTGGCCGGCTATCGCTGCCCGCCGATAGCGCCTCAGGGCAGGAACAATTCCAGCGCTTGATGGCCGAAGGTGTCATCATCCGCAACCGGCGCGTGGACATGAAAAAGTACGCCTGGCCGGACTGAACCACCTAACAGGAGCAGCATGAACGACAATCAACCCGCAACTCAGGCATCCCCTGAACGCGAAGGGCTACGCGTCTACCTCAACCCGCGCGTCATCGGCATGCTGTTTCTGGGGTTTTCTGCTGGCCTGCCGCTGCTCCTGGTGGGCGGCACCTTCAGCGCCTGGCTACGCGATCTGGGCGTGGAGCTCACCGCCATCGGGTTTCTGAGCTGGGTCGGCATAGCCCATTCAATCAAGGTGCTCTGGGCTCCGCTGATTGATCGCGCCCCTATTCCTTTGCTCAGCCGCTGGCTGGGCAGACGGCGTTCATGGATGTTGCTGGCCCAGGTGGTGATCGCCATTGCTCTGCTGGGCATGGCCTTTACTGACCCACGAGAAAACCTCGGGCTAGTCGCCCTCTGGGCGGTACTCGCCGCTTTTGGCTCAGCCTCGCAGGACGTGGCGATCGACGCCTATCGCGTGGAAGCAGAGGCCAAGCATCGCCAGGGCGCGATGGCTGCTACCTATGTGACCGGTTACCGGGTAGCTATTCTGGCCGCGGGTGCTGGCGCACTGCATCTGGCGTCGCTGGATAGTTGGAGCACTGCCTACGCCGCCATGGCCGTGCTGATGGGTGTCGGCTTTATCACCACGCTGCTGATCGCCGAGCCCAAGGTAGAAATTACCCAGGCCACTGAGATGTTTGAGCAGCGGGTCAGTGACTATCTGGCCCATACCGAGCATGCCGGCTGGCGGCGCAACCTGACGGCCTGGTTTATCGGTGCCATGGTGTGTCCGTTCGCCGAATTCTTCCAGCGCTATGGCAAGGCAGCGTTGCTGATCCTCGCCTTTATAGCGACCTTCCGCATCAGCGACATCTTTATGGGAGTGATGGCTAACCCCTTCTACCTGGATCTGGGTTTCAGCAAGGCGCAGATTGCCAATATTGCTGCGGCGTTCGGGCTGGGCATGACCTTGCTTGGCGCGGCGCTCGGGGGGCTGCTGGTAGCCCGGTTCGGGATTGCCCCGATTCTGCTCGCCACCGCGTTCATGGCGCCCATCACTAACCTGGCGTTTGCGTGGCTAGCCTACATAGGGCCGGAAAACTATGGTTTGGTGGTCGCGATCATTGCCGACAATATCACCGGCGGGCTGGCGATTTCAGTATTTATTGCCTACCTGTCCAGCCTGACCAACACCGCCTACACCGCTACTCAATACGCGCTGTTCAGCTCGATCATGACCTTGCCCGGGCAGTTCGCTGCCGGATTTACCGGCTTGCTGGCGGCCAATGTGGGCTGGGTGAGCTTCTTTATGCTGACCGCCTTGACCGGACTGCCGGCTATTGTGCTGGCCTTTATGCTGCTCAAGCTGGCGCATCCGGACAAGCACAGGCGCCCAGGCATCGATTGAAGCTCTCCCCCACCCGGATGCCAGGCGAGCTGGGGCGGCCACATCAGATGCAATAAACCCGGCTTGAGCCGGGTTCAAGTTATGCCGATACCGATACCCTTGGGCAGTCAGTTCGCAGGCTCTTGCTCCTTTTTACCCTCAGCGCCGGGGGACACCAGATGCATAGTCCGTTGTGGGAAAGGAATGGTAATGCCGGCCTTGTCGAATTCCTCCTTGGCCTGCTCCTGAAGATTCCAGAACACACCCCAGAAGTCTTCCGTCTTGGTCCACATCCGCAGTGACAGATCGACCGAACTTTCGCCCAACGCCGTCAACCACACTGCCGGGGCGGGGTCTTTAAACACCCGCTCATCGGCTTCTGCCAGAGCCAATAGAATAGCTCTTGCCTGCTTCACGTCATCGCCGTAATCAATGCCGATATTGATATCCACACGTCGGGTTGGCTGCCGTGAATAGTTGATGATATTGCCGTTGGACAGGCTACCGTTCGGCACGATAATGGTTTTGTTGTCGGCTGTTTTCAGGACGGTAAAAAAGATCTGGATACTATCCACCGTACCGCCAATACCTTGTGCCTCGATGTACTCGCCGGCCCGGAACGGCCGGAGAATCAGTATCAGCATGCCGCCGGCAAAGTTTGCCAGGCTACCCTGCAATGCGAGGCCCACAGCCAAACCAGCCGCACCGATCAAAGCAATAAAGGACGTGGTTTCGACGCCGATCATGCCGGCCACGCTGATCAACAGCAGCACCTTCAGACCGACGCTGACCAGCGTACCGATAAAGCTGTGCAGCGTGCGGTCGACATGACGCTTTTCCAGCAGCATGTGCACACCGGACGTCACCCGGCCGATGATCCACCAACCGATCCCGAGCGTGATTATCGCCAGCAACACCTGACTGCCGTATTGCAGGGCCAGAGGCAACCAGGCCTGGGAAAGTTCCTCCAACTGCACCATCACATCATCCATCCGTAAAGCCTCTTGAAAATCAATCGCGAAAATTATTGAATTGCAGCGGCATGTCCATCTCGGCACCACGCAATAGCGCCATTACCTCCTGCAGATCGTCACGTTTCTTGCCTGTCACACGAACCTGCTCACCCTGGATAGCTGCCTGAACCTTGGCTTTGGAGTCCTTGATCAAAGAGACAATTTTCTTCGCCAGCTCCTTGTCGATACCCTCTTTAAGCACAACATCCTGCTTCATCTGTTTGCCCGAGGCAAAGGCAGGCTTGATTTCCAGACACTGGATATCGATCTTGCGCTTGACCAGGCTGAGCTTGAGGATCTCGAGCATCTGCTCAAGCTGGAACTCGGCATCGCCGGTCATATGCACCGTCTGTTCCTTGTCCTTGAACTCAAAATGGCCCTTGCCGCGCAAGTCATAGCGGCGGTCAAGGTCTTTCATCGCGTTATCAACCGCGTTGGTCACTTCATGTTTGTCCAGTTCGGACACCACATCGAAAGATGGCATGCAGATACCTCAAATAAACATCATTTTTATGACATACATTGCAAAACAACAGTATATCCTCGTGGCATTATAACGTGAATTGAACAACTGACCCGGGAGCCTTGCCATGCCCAACCCGCAACTGAGCATCATGGTGGTGGATGACACCAAGTTCAGCAGTGCGGTCATTGGTCACAACCTGACGCGCGCAGGTTACGCCGATATCCGTTTTGCCAACTCAGCCATGGATGCCCTGGCAATGCATGAGCAGCGCCCCGCCAGCGTCATGGTGGCCGACTGGTTAATGCCGGAAATGGACGGGCTGGAGCTGACGACCTGCATACGGCAGGCCGATGAACAAAGCGGCCATTACACCTATGTGGTTCTGCTGACGGCGCGCGAAGGCGACAATGTGCTTAGCCAGGCCTTTGACCGCGGCGTGGACGACTTCATCAGCAAGTCCGCGATGAACGAACAGTTGCTGCCCAGGATTTATGCGGCCGACCGAATCACCCAACTGATCAATCGCCTGCTCGACGAGAATCGTCTGCTCGCCGACAACAACTCGCAACTCGAAGAACACAATCTGGTCGACAAACTGACGTCGCTGGGCAACCGCCGTTATGCGTTGCAGCGCCTCAGTGATGTGTTGCGCAATGTTGAATCACGCGGGGGTATCTGCTGCGTGCTGGTGCTGGGCGTACAGAACCTTGAGGAACTGGGTCGCAAGCTGGGTGATACCGTACAGCAGGAGCTGCTTCGCGGCATTGCCCGCCGCTTGCAGCAATTGGTCCGGCCGACCGATGTGATCGCCCGGGTGGGCGATGATACCTTTGCCATCGTGACCCTGGCGGAGGACCCACAGGACTGCAAGCCGGCCAGCTTCAAACGTCTGCATGATGGCCTGAACCTCAAGGCTTTCAAAACCAGCGAAGGCTATCTGAGCCTGCGGGCCGGCATGGCCCTGTGCGCGGTCAGCAACAAGAAGCCGCTGCCACAGGCCGCCGAACTACTGGAGCGGGTAGAAGTACAACTGGGTGATGCCTACGCCACCAATCTGGTCACCGAAGTGCGCTGGGCCGCCATCGAGGCCTGAGCATGCTGCACGTAATAGGTGCCGGCAGCCTGGGCTTGCTTTGGGCTGCCAGGCTGGCAGCCGCAGGCCATCAGGTGCAAATGATCGTCCGCGACGCGCCAGCGCTTGAGCGCTGGGAAGCCGCGGGCAGCTCGGTGATTCTGGAGCGCGACGGACACCGTCAGCGCATAGCGCTCAAGGCGCAGTTGCCCTGTACTTCTCAGCCTATCTACCAACTCGTTCTTGCTACAAAAGCCTATGCTGCAGAAACGGCACTGCAAAGCGTCGCCGCACGTCTGCAGCCTGGCGCCGGCGTGCTGATGCTGCAAAACGGTATGGGCAGCCAGCAGGCCGCCACTCAGGCTCTGCCTGCGCAGCAGGTTCTGTATGCCAGTGTGACCGACGGCGCCTGGATGCCAGCCGCGCAGCATGTGATCTGGGCCGGCCAGGGCACTACCCAGATTGGCGACCCCTCCGGCGCTGCTTGTCCGCAATGGCTTGAAAGCATTGAACGGCAGGTGATCGATTGGCAATGGCAGCCGCAGATCATGACTACCCTATGGGAAAAGCTGGCCATCAATTGTGCCATCAACCCCTATACGGCCCTGCATGACTGCCTCAATGGCCAGGTGCCTGACCGGGCGGGCGCGCAATTGGCTGAACTCATCACCGAGCTGCAAGCCCTGCTGGCCAGCCAACTGCCGGGGTATAACCCGAACGAACTGGGTGAGCGTATTCTGCAGATCATTCAACGCACTGCGGCCAACAGCTCATCCATGCGCCAGGATATTCAGGCCCGGCGGCGCACCGAAATCAGCTATATCACGGGCTTTGCCTGTCAGGCAGCGCGCCGATCAGGCCTGAACATACCTGTGCTGGATGAGCTGCACATGGCGCTGAAAACACATCTGGCAACGCTTGGCCTGCCGACCGCGTGACGAGCACCTTTGCCAAGGCCGGTATTCAAGCTAGCATCCTCCCACTATCGACAACCAGTCACGAGGCGACAACACCATGGGTTACCGCTTGAGTAAACTCTATACCCGTACCGGCGATGACGGTGATACCGGCCTGGCTGACGGCCGCCGTATTGGCAAGGATCATCCGCGAATCGAAGCCATGGGCAGCGTCGATGAACTCAACAGCCTGCTGGGTGTGTTGATCGCTGATCTGCAAGGGCAGCATCTGATCGAGCTCAGTGAGGTATTGAGCCCAATACAGCATCGTCTGTTTGATCTGGGGGGTGAGCTGGCCGTGCCCGGTTATGAAATCATCGAGGCCGAAGACGTGCTGGCGCTGGAAAAGCTGATCGATCACTTCAACGAGGATCTTGAGCCGCTGAAGAATTTTATTCTGCCGGGCGGATCCCGCTGCGTTGCCGCGGCGCATCTGGCCCGTAGCGTTTGCCGCCGTGCCGAGCGCCGTTACCTGACGCTGGCCAACCATGAAGCGGTCAATGAACAGGCGCCTATCTACCTGAACCGGCTGTCAGATCTGTTGTTTGTCATGGCGCGAACGATTGCCCGTCAGGAGAAAACACCAGAAGTCCTTTGGGCGCCCAAACCCAAGCCCGCAGACTGAAGCATGAGCACCGGTGCGCCGGCAGGCGCACCAGCGGCTATCACACGCGGAACGCGCTGATGATGTGCTGCAGATCCTTGACCAACTGCGCCATGCGGTTGCTTGACTGCTCGGCCTGACGCGCACCCTCGGCCGTTCTTTCACCGGCCTGATTGATCTGCACAATATTGTGGTCGATATCGTGACTCACGGCCGTTTGCTCCTCGGCAGCGGCGGCAATCTGCTGGCTCTGATCGACAATCTGCGTGACCGATTGAAGAATATTGCCCAGCGCCTCCTGCACCTTGAGCGACGCTTCTACCGTTGAACCGGTCATGCCATGACTGGCGCCCATGGCCTTGACCGCTCCGCCCACGCCTTCCTGCAAACGCGCGATCATCTGCTCGATTTCCTCGGTAGACTGCTGCGTACGCCGCGCCAGCGTACGGACTTCATCAGCGACCACAGCAAAACCCCGGCCCTGCTCCCCGGCCCGCGCCGCTTCGATGGCCGCGTTCAAGGCCAAGAGATTGGTCTGCTCGGCAACGCCCTTGATCACTTCCAGCACGCGGCTGATAGAGGTGCTGTCGTCGGCCAGCTTGTTGATCACCTTGACCGAGTTTTCAATCTCACCTGCCAGCTTGCGAATGCCTTCCACCGAGCTTTCGACCAATTTGCGGCCATTCAGCGTTTCGGTATTGACCTGCTCGGCACTGGTGACCGCCATTGCGGCGCTGCGCGCCACTTCCTGCGAGGTAGCCGACATTTCATTCATGGCGGTCGCCACCTGCTCGATCTGCGAGCGCTGGGAGGCTACTGCCTGGCTGCTTTCACTGGAGATGCTCTCGACCTGTTGTGACTGCTGGTGCACTTCACCGGCGGTCTGACTGACCTGCCTGATCAGCTCGCGAATACGCTCGACGGTATCGTTGAACTCACTGGCCAGAGCGCCCAGCTCGTCGCGGCTGTCGACTTCGACCTGGACGGTCATGTCACCGCCCGCCACCTGACCCATCAACACCGATAGCCGCTTGAGCGTGCGTCGGGTGGCCATGTAGAAGCCGGCGTACAGATAGATGATCAGCAACCCCACCAATGACAGCGACAGGATCAGGGTCATCATGGCGCGGAAGTTTTCGCCCATGCGCCGTTCAAGCACCTGGCCCAAGGTATCGAGCATGGCCTGGTTGAAAGCGTAGGTCTTGTCGATTTCGGTGGTGATCTGATTGAAATAGTCTGACCACACGCCCGTCAGGCTGTTGGCCAGGATGATATCGTCCTCGAAGATTCGGCTCGCCTCATCCAGACTCGCCAGGCTCGCCTGTGAGTAGGATTGCAACCCCGACAGACTGGGGTCTGCCAGCACCAGCGCCAGCACCTGCTCGTAATCGCTGCGCAGGCGCTGCATGCCTTCGAACAGATCATCCATATCCCGGCTGGCATCAGAATTCAGGTAGCCCAGGCCAATGGAGTAGCCACCCACCGATCGCCCGGTGCCCAGGGATGAGGTGATGTTCGGGGTAATATTGATCAATAGATCACTAAGCTGGCGGATGTTGCGGTCATAATCCTGCGGAAGGCCGGCATAGGCAGCACTGAAACTCATCAGGGAACTGACCTCACCTAGCGCCTGGGCAGACATCGCGCCACGGTTGCGAACCGATTCGCCGGCAATGCCCTGGTATACCGCCACCAGCTCATCGCGCTTGGCAATCAGATCCGCTGCGTCAGGGTCTTCAGCATCCAGCGGCAAGCCATTCAGGCCGTCCATGACGCTTTGACGCAGCATTAGAGTCCGTTGCTCAAGGTCCTGAGCATATTCACCCTGCCCCAGCTGTACGTAGATCAGCTCAAGATCCCGCAGCGCTTCGGCATCACGCATGATGGCGGAGTTCTGGCGCAGCAAGGTCATGCTGTCCAGAGCACGCTGGGTGACCTGTACTCGATCATAGGCTTGCTGGACCAGCATGCTGCTGACAATCCCCAGGGGAATGAAAAACAACACACTGATCAGACAGAACTTCATGCCGTAGCCAAGACGGTTCATCAACGCTATGGCGGGAGCCATCAGACTATTCACTCGGAACTCTCCTCATGCACAACTGCGTATCAGGGTCCTGATGGCCAGGGCAGACCGGAACCGGATACATTTATTTTTATCAGCCAACATCCCAGTGCCGACTTCTTTTGTACTTTTCACTATAACCGATCAGATAACCGCAAACTGTCTCAACAGTGACTCTATCGGCTAGTTGCCGCGGCTCTTTAAGAACAATCGACTGCCCTTCAGGCCAGAACACTTAAAAAAGCGATCACCACGGCCCAGACCAGCATACTGCGCTGCAACAAACGGCGCACCGGTTGTATTACCGCGTGCCGGTCCAATCTGGTGGCTTCGGGAGCCAATGCCGCTTCCGCGCATAGCCCGGTCACTTGGGTCGCACTCACGTCCCACTGCAGCAGCAGTCCGCCCAAGGCTGCCAGCGTTTTTTCAAAATGCCCGACCAGCGCCATGCTCAGCGCCATCAATCGGGCCGGCAGCCATTCCAGCGCGTGAGTCAGGGACGCGGCCAAAGGTTGCAGCGGATGGCCCACATGCTGCTGCATTCGCTCGAACAGACGATAGGTTATCGCTCCCAGGGGGCCAAGCAGCAGATACCAGAATGCGGGAATCAGATAGCCAGTACAGACCTCCCAGACCAGACGCATGCGCACGGCCACGGCCAATTCCTCGGCGTTGGCGGCGTGGATATCCAGATCACGCTCGGCGACCAGACTGGCAGCCTCCTGATCACCACGCTGCCAGGCCTGTTCAAGCTGCGTCAGCATCGAGCCAAGGGGGTCGTTTCGACCGACACAGAGCAACAGCAGCAAGGCATGGGTCAGCAGCGCGATAACGCCGTAGGCCAGGTCATCGACGATCCAGATCAGCAGGCCGACCAGCACCAGAGGCACCACCAGCATGATCAATCCCTGCCAGGCCGGGCGTGCGGTAGTGGCAGCCGCCACTCGCGCCACCCAGACTCCCAGCACATCGAGGGGAAAGCCTTTGCGCCAGGGCGTAAAGCGGATTATCAGTGCGACCAGTACCAGGACCAGAAAACTCATGATTGCGCCTCTTTCAAACTGCGAAAATAGCGCTGCCAGTCAAACGCCAGCCCAGGGTCTGTCTTGCGTCCCGGGGCAATGAACTCATGGCCGGTGATCCGATATTGCGTTATCGCCGGATAAGCGCGTTGCAGCGCCTGCGTCAGCTGTTGCAACGCGTCGTACTGGGCCGAAGTGAAGGCCAGGTCGTCGGTGCCTTCCAGCTCGATACCAATGGAGTAGTCATTGCACTCCGGGCGGCCAGCGAACTCTGAGCGCCCTGCGTGCCACGCGCGCTTGAGGCAGGACACAAACTGGGTTACCGCCCCGTCACGTTCGACCAGAAAATGCGCGGAGACCTTGAGCGCGACAATATCGGCGAAGTAAGGATGCAGGTTGAGGTCGAGATGCCCCTGGAAGAAGGTATGCACGTGACCGCCACCAAACTCGCCGGGCGGCAGACTTATATTATGGATAACCAATAAAGAGACGGCCTCCCCCGCTGGCCGCTCATTGAAATGCGGTGACGGGCAGTGATTCACCCCGTCGCACCAGCCATCTTGGTTATTAATCTGCATAGGACTCGGGATCAGCCAAAAACCCTATGCTAGCAGGCCTGTCAGCTATCGGGAACAGCCTGACGGGATCAGTTCTTGCTCGCCTGAATACGGCGCAGGTTACCGATAACCGATTCCAGTGCGCGATCAAACAGCTGATTGTCATCCAGCAGCCGAACCAGGCCCTGATCGTACTGCTGAGCCAGCGTGTGGGCACTATATTCCGCCACCTTGATCCCGCTGCGATTGACAAAGATATACTTGCCGCTAAAGCTGATGATCGCTGCCAACTTGCAGCGTTGAGCCAGCTTGTCCGCTGTGGTGCACAGCTCGAACCAGCTGCCGGTATGTAGCGAGTCCACCCAGGCGGCCGCTTTGATATCCGGCAGATCAACCACGAGCTCTGGCTCAGCCGACATCTGCTCTGCCGCCATCACCGGGGCGTCGACATGCATTGTCGGCAGCTCCACCAGTTCGACCAGTTCCACCGGCGCGGTAACGGCTGCGAGCGAATCGGGCAGCTTACTCACCTGAGGCTCCGCCCTTGCTGACCCCTCATTCAGATAGCGCGGTGCGGCAGGCTCGGCAAGCGCTGACCGGTCAGGCGTGGCATCCCCTGTGGCGGGCGCGATAGGCGCAGGCACAGGCGGCTGCAAACGTTGCTGCTGCACCTGTTGCAACTTGACGATCAAAGGCGCGCCCTGCTCTGCCCGCAAACCTATCAACTGCAAAC
Source organism: uncultured Pseudomonadaceae bacterium (assembly GCA_963974865.1). GTDB lineage: Bacteria > Pseudomonadota > Gammaproteobacteria > Pseudomonadales > Pseudomonadaceae > Halopseudomonas. Next base: position 15,008 of record CAXBEU010000045.1, read on the forward strand.
CGTCGGCGACAGCCTGCCTGACCTGCGCATTCAAGAGCTCTCGATCGGCAGCTTTGCCATCATCCACCGGCCCGATACTCTCGAGCAATTGCTCGGCGGTCTGTTTGGCAGCGCGCCATTCAGCCGAATCGCCGCCTTCCCGTAAGCAGGTAATCTGCATCACCTGGCTCCAGGTATCACGTAGCAGATCGACAACGAAGACCGGCAGGGTTTTACCCAGCAACAGATCATTCAGTAACACGGCTACCTGATGACGCGCCGCCTCGATGCGTGCCTTGCCCTCTTCCGCATCACGGGTACGCTGTTCAAGGCGCTCCGAGCGGCGCTTCTCGACGTTGATGAACGCAGCCAGTTCGGTATGCAGCGTAGCGAAAAGCTCAGGATCAGGCTCCGGCTGGTCCAGCAGCCGCTGCACTATGCTCTCGAGCAAGGCATGCAACTGGTCACGGCGCAGATCATCCTGATCATTCCAGCCCACGGTGGATCTGGCGAGCTCGTTTAGCAGACGCCGTGCGGGGTGGCTGGACTGACTGAAGAAGCGTTTATCGGCGATGGCCAGCCTCAGAATAGGCAATTGCAGGCGGCTTATCATGGCCTTTAGTGCTGAGGGCAGTTCGGGATCATCCAGAATGAAATCAAACAGCATGGATACCAGGCTGATAACGTCATCATCAACCCGATCCAGCGCACGTACCTGCCCATTGTGTTCACGCTGGCGCCGCAACAATTGATTGATCTGGGAGCGCATATCCAGGCGCGGCCCGGCATCCGGTGCGACGTCAAAGCTCGAAAATTCGGCATGCGACAGATCCGCCAGCAAACCGAGCAACTCATGACTGTGCAGCGTATGTGCAGAAGGAGACGCCATGGACGACAACGCAGCATCGCCACTGGCGTGCCGCCAGTTGCCGATCAACTCACTGAACATTGACAGCACATGTTGATGATCGGCCGTGCTCTGAGCTGTTGATTCCGATTGTCTGTAGGCCTGACTTCCGCTTGGCGCGGCACCCGCCATTCTCGCCGCTGCCTGCCGGCCAGCAGTGCTCTTCAAGTCCGGCAGCACACCGGAGACGATAAGCTGTTTGTTGACGTCGTCATAAAAAGTGTCGACCTGATTCAGCACATAGCGCTCGAACAGCTTGAAGAGAATCAGCCTGACCTTGATATCCAGTTGCAGATCAGACAACGCCTCAACAAATACCTGCGACAACATGTTCGGAGCGATAGGCAAATCACGGTCATCTACCCGGCGCTTTACCAGGCTATTGAAGCGGATGGACAGATGCGACAACGCACCCGCGTTGCGCGTTTCCGCCCGGCCTATCATGCTATCGAGCGCTACGGTTTCTTCCAGCTCGTCAGGCTGCACCAGCGAAAGACTATCGAGTTCGAAATTGTGCAGCGTCTTCGCCGGCGCCTGCTCCACATCCAGATTGAGTGCTTCCAGCTCGCGCATCAAGCCGTAGGAACAATCCTTGGTCATCTTGTGGCGCTGCAACCGCACCGCGCGCATGGCCTCGAAAAACAACGTCTGCTCACTGTTGCTGCCGGCTCGATCAGCCATTTCAAACAGACTGTCATCCGCATTATCGAACAGCGTAGTCAGGGCCGCCTTGAGAAAGTCGACCGACTGCTTACGCACGGGCAGCAAGGGGGCAGGCAGAACCGAAGGTCTATTTGGATCGAAGCTGGGCACAGCAGAAGGGCCGGAAGTATTGCCGGAAGCACTGATGGAAACTATTTTGCGATCGCGGGCCATACGTACTCTCCGGACAGTGTAACACTGCCTTGAACAACGCCAACGGAGCTCCCCCTGCTTAATGCAACACTATTTGCAGCGCCCAATGACGGGTCGTTGGACTGGTCATTGGGCTTGCGTTCCGTATGTCACGAATTTGGCGTCAATATAAAAAATAGTATACCGCCATTTCATTCTTTGCCAGCGGCCTTAGGTCGAATCCTTGATCAACATCACACTTTAAATACATGTAGCTACGGCGATATAGACGCATTCCTGTAACAATTGGACGATATCAGGCAGGCCAAGAGCCCTCAAGAACGCCATGCTGTGGCAGCTTGGCGCGCAGGCTGCCGATACGCTGCAGTCTGACGCCGACCAATTTCAATGCGCGCCGTTCTGACTGGCAGTAAAAAGCAGGACTATAACAAACAGCTGGAGAGCCGTATCAATGGAATCACTTATCGATCTAATCAGCGCCGTCAACGGCGTGGTGTGGGGTCCGGCCATGCTGGTATTGCTGGCAGGAACCGGCCTCTATCTGACCCTGGGCCTGAAGCTGACGCCGCAGCGTAAACTGTTCTACGGCTTCAGAATGCTCTGGCGCGGACGCAAGAGCACTGAAGAAGGTGATATCAGCCCCTTCAACGCCCTGATGACCGCTCTTTCTGCCACAGTCGGCACGGGTAACATTGCCGGGGTTGCCACCGCAGTATTCTTCGGTGGACCGGGCGCACTGTTCTGGATGTGGGCTATTGCTGTGGTGGGCATGGCGACCAAGTTCTGCGAAGCCACGCTGGCGGTTCACTACCGCGAAAAGGACGCCAACGGCAACCACGTGGGCGGCCCGATGTACTACATCAAGAACGGCCTGGGCATAAAGTGGAAATGGCTGGGCGTCATGTTTGCCATCTTCGGCATGCTCGCTGGCTTCGGTATCGGCAATACCATCCAGTCCAACTCGGTTGCCGACGCCCTGCAAAGCACCTTCGGCGTACAGCCTCTGGTGACGGGCATCGTCATCGCGGTTCTGGTGGCACTGGTTCTGATCGGCGGCATCAAGCGCATCGGCGATGTGGCGGGCAAGCTGGTCCCGATCATGGCGCTGTTCTACGTGGGTGGCGGCCTGATCATTCTGATCATGCACGCTGACCGCCTGCCAGAAGCCTTCAGCCTGATTTTCTATCACGCGTTCAACCCCATTGCAGCCGCTGGCGGCTTTGCCGGAGCGACCATCTGGGCAGCAATGCGTTTTGGTATCGCCCGTGGCGTGTTCTCCAACGAGGCCGGCCTGGGCAGCGCCCCTATCGCCCACGCCGCCGCGCAAACCAAGGACCCTATCCGTCAGGGCACAGTGGCCATGCTCGGCACCTTTATCGATACCATCATCATCTGCTCCATTACTGGCCTGGTGATCATGGTCACTGGTGCCTGGCAAAGCGGTGAGAACGGTGCTTCGATGTCCGCACTGGCGTTCAACGAAGGCCTGCCGGGCGGCTGGGGCCAGTACATCGTGAGTATCGGCCTGGCGGTATTTGCCTTTACCACGATCATTGGCTGGAGCTTCTACGGTGAGAAGTGCACCCAGTTCCTGTTCGGGGAAAAGTCCAACATCCCGTTCCGCGTACTCTGGGTCGTCGCCATCCCGCTGGGCACGCTACCCATCGTTGATCTGGGCAGCCTGTGGCTGGTCGCCGACACGCTGAATGCGATGATGGCCATCCCCAACCTGATCGCCCTGCTACTGCTCAGCCCGGTGGTATTCAAGCTGACCAGGGACTACTTCAACAACCCGGCCAATCTGCTTAAAAAGAGCTGATTTCTGGCCCTTGTACCCGCCCTCCCCGGGCGGGTATTTTCCTTTCAATCGGGTATACTCGCCGGCTGATGCCGATCCGCGACGGAGCCCCTATGCCCAATCTGACCCTCGATAAACTGCAGCAGACCATCATCGATGATGTGCGCCGTGCGCTGGCAGAAGATGTCGGCTCGGGCGATATTACCGCAGCGCTGATTCCCGCCGAACGCTGGGCCACCGCCACCATTCTGACCCGTGAAGCCGCCACCCTCTGCGGTACTGCCTGGGCCGACGAGGTATTCCGCCAGGTTGACCAGACGATCAAGGTGCAGTGGCTGTTCAAGGATGGCGAGGAGCTGCAGCCCGACCAGATATTCTGCAAGCTGAGCGGCCCCGCGCGCGGCTTGTTGACGGCCGAGCGCAGTGCAATGAATTTCATCCAGACACTCTCGGCGACCGCCACCCGCAGCCGCTATTTCGCCTCGCTGGTGGAAGGTACCTCGGTATGCCTGCTCGACACCCGCAAAACCTTGCCAGGCCTGCGCATGGCGCAAAAATACGCAGTGACCTGCGGCGGCTGCCACAACCACCGCATCGGCCTGTTCGATGCTTTTCTGATCAAGGAAAATCATATCGCCGCCTGCGGTGGCATTGCCGAAGCCGTCAGTCAGGCACGTAAACTGGCACCTGGCAAGCCGGTGGAGGTCGAGGTGGAAAACCTGGAAGAGATGCAGCAGGCCCTCAGCGCCGGCGCGGACATCATCATGCTGGATGAACTCAGCCATGATGATATGCGTGAGGCGGTAGCTCAGACCGCTGGGCGTGCATCCCTGGAAGCGTCCGGCGGCATCACCGAGAAAACCCTGCGCAGCGTGGCTGAAACCGGTGTTGATTTTATCTCCATCGGTACGTTGACCAAGGACATCAAGGCTGTGGATTTGTCTATGCGGTTGAGTATGTAGCTGGGCTTTTGCGGGTTAGGGCGCGTTATTGGATTCTGCATCTTCGGGGATGGTTTCAGCGCCCCTGCCCCGGTGCGTGGCACGCTCCTGGCCGTCCCTGGGGCTCGTCTGAGCACATCCCTGTGCTCAGACGGCCACACACCGGGGCAGGGGCGCTGAAACCGGATGACCGCTCAGCATCCTTCAACAGAACAACCCCCCTCACCAGTCCTCCTAACACCATCCATCTCGAATTTATCACTTGGGTTTTCTCTCAGAGCATGCATGCGCTTACTGGCGCAGCCTTCCAACGCCCCCTCCATGACCGTCTGAGCACAGGGACGTGCTCAGACGAGCCCCAGGGATGGCTGGTAGCGTGTCATGGAGGGGGCGTTGGAAGGCTGCGCCCACACCAATACCTGAGCAAACGAACACAATCACAAAATCCACCCACATCGAGTAGGGTGAGGCGTTGCCGCCCCATCCCTCTCACAGAACCGTACGT
>CAXBEU010000046.1:0-19962 GCA_963974865.1 uncultured Pseudomonadaceae bacterium
TACGTACGGTTCTGTGAGAGGGATGGGGCGGCAACGCCTCACCCTACTCGATGCCCGCCATTTGCTCTGCGCTTTTGTTTTCCGACACCGGTGCCAGCCCCCGATGCTTGTGGCACAATGCGTTTTTGCAAAATCGGGACTGAAACGGATCATGTTCGGTTGGCAGGGCGAATGCGGGTCAGTGCATGGCGGGTGAGCTGCGGCGAATGGCCTTTTTGCTGTGGCCGGGTACCCATCCCGGTGCGGTCATGCCTGCGCTGTCGGTGCTGCGCTCAGCCAACAAGATGGCCGAAGCCGAGCTGTATCAGGCCGACTGTTTTACCTTGAATGAGCAGCCATTGCTCAGCCCCGAGGGGTGGCAACTGCCGGCCAGAATGCTGCCGCAGCAATTGCGCGGTTACGCCCGGCTCTGGCTGGTGGCCGATCCGGGCGCTTTGCCGGATTTGATCAGCACTGGGCTTGCCCAGCAGTGTCGTATTCTGGCTCGGGAAGGAGTGAAGCTGGGCGGCCTTGAGGGCGGCATTTTTCCTTTGGCAATGACCGGGTTGCTGGATGATCACCGCTGCGCGGTGCATTGGCGGCTGATTGATGAGTTTCGCGAGCGCTTCCCCGGCGTTATCGCCGGCAACGAGCTGTTTGAAAATGATCGCGGCAAGCTGACCAGCAGCGGTGGACAGGCCACTCTGGATCTGTTTCTCAGCGTGCTGGCAGAAGAGCAGGATCAGGATCTGGCCGCACTGGTAGCCGAGGATCTGATCGTCGAACGGCTACGTGATGGCAGCGAGAAGCAGCGGGTGCCACTGCGCAATCGATTGGGCAGCACCCATCCCAAGCTGACCCAGGCCGTCATATTGATGGAATCGAATATCGAGGAGCCGCTGACCACGGACGAAATCGCCCGTCACGTCTGCGTCTCCCGCCGTCAGCTGGAGCGTATTTTCAAGCAGTATCTCAATAGCGTTCCGTCCCAGTATTATCTGGAATTACGGCTTAACCGCGCGCGGCAAATGCTGCTGCAGACCAGCAAGTCGATTATCCAGATTGGGCTGTCGTGTGGTTTTTCCTCGGGTCCGCATTTTTCCAGCGCCTACCGTAATTGCTTCGGTATTACGCCGCGGGAGGATCGCAACCAGCGCCGCGCGCAGCAGGCGGTGGATACGTCCGCGAAAATATGAGTTTGGGTGCACTAACGTAACAGGCACTATTAATACAGGCGCTTAGAAGCGCCACCACAGGAGAGCAGGTAATGTCAGAGTCAATGCAGGTCGGCCGGGCGGATTTCGACCGGGTCATGGTGCCCAATTATGCCCCCGTGGACATGATCCCGGTGCGTGGCCTGGGTTCCCGCCTGTGGGATCAGCAAGGCCGCGAGTACATTGACCTGGCCGGCGGCATTGCCGTCAACGCGCTCGGCCATGCCCACCCGGGCATGATCGAGGCATTGACCGAGCAGGCCGGCAAGCTCTGGCACGTGTCCAATATCATGACCAATGAGCCAGCGTTGCGCCTGGCCAGCAAGCTGATTGATGCGACCTTTGCCAACAAGGTGTTTTTCGCCAACTCCGGTGCCGAAGCCAATGAAGCGGCATTCAAGCTGGCGCGGCGCTGGGCCCATGAGGTTTCAGGCCCAGACAAGAGCGAAATCATCGCCTGCACCAACAGCTTTCATGGGCGGACCCTGTTTACCGTCAGCGTTGGCGGTCAGCCGAAATATTCCCAGGGTTTTGGCCCGGCGTTGCAGGGCATCAGTCATGTCCCTTATAACGATCTGGCGGCGCTGGAAGCACAAATGTCGGCGCGGACTTGCGCGGTAGTGGTCGAGCCGATTCAGGGGGAGGGCGGGGTGATTCCTGCCGCGATGGGCTATCTGCAGGCCGTGCGCGAACTCTGTGACAAATACGATGCGCTGCTGATCTTTGATGAGGTGCAGAGCGGTATGGGGCGCACCGGCAAGCTGTATGCCTATATGCACAGTGGCGTGCAGCCCGACATCCTGACCAGCGCCAAGAGCCTTGGCGGCGGCTTTCCGATTGCGGCTATGCTGACCACCAACAAGGTGGCCAGCCATTTCGGCGTCGGTACCCACGGCAGCACTTACGGCGGTAACCCGCTGGGTTGTGCGGTGGCGGAGCGGGTGCTGGATATCGTCAATACGCCAGAAGTGCTTGAGGGCGTTGAGCACCGTCACCAGTTGTTGGTCGAGGGGTTGCTGGCTATCGCCGAAATTTACCCGGTGTTTTCTCGTGTGCGCGGCAGTGGTTTGCTGCTTGGCGCTGTGTTGTCCGAAGCCTGGAAAGGTCAGGCGCGGCAGATTCAGGAAGCCGCGCAGCAGGAGGGTTTGCTGGTGTTGCAGGCCGGGCCGGATGTCATCCGTCTGGCTCCCAGCCTGATCATCCCCGAGGAAGACATTCGGGAAGCCCTGGCACGCTTGAGCAAAGCCCTGGCCAAATTGGTCGGTTAACCCTCCGGAGAACGTGTAGATGCTGGTTCAACGCCTGAGCAGAATCACTGATCTGCCTGAAATTGAGCGCCTGGCGGCAGCCAGTCCGGTCGGCGTCACGGCGTTGCCTGCTGACCCGGCGCGGTTGGCCAGTATTCTGGAGATGTCCGAAGCGTCCATGGCTGAGGAAGTCAGCTTCAGTGGCGAGGAGCGCTATTTCTTCGTCATGGAGGATACCGAGACCGGCAAGCTGGCTGGCTGCAGCAGCATTATCGCCTCGGCTGGTTTCAGTGAGCCCTTTTACACCTTTCGCAACGAGATGTTCGTACACGCCTCGCGCGAACTGGGGCTGCACAACCGCATTCACGTTCTGTCACTCTGCCACGATCTGACCGGGCACAGTCTGCTCGCCGGCTTTCATATGGAAGCGGCTTTTCAACAACCGCCTTGGATTGAGCTCAATGCGCGCGGGCGGCTGCTGTTCATGGCCAACCACCCGCAACGTTTTGCCGATTCGACCTCGGTGGAGATTGTCGGCGTCAGTGATGAGCAGGGCAATGCGCCTTTCTGGGACGCGCTGGGGCGGCATTTCTTCGCCGTCAGCTACAGCGAGGCAGAGCAGATTGGCAGCAGCCGCGGACGCAGTTTTCTCGCCGAGTTGATGCCGGGGTATCCTATTTATGTGCCGATGCTTTCCGATGCTGCGCAGGAAGTGATAGGCCAGGTGCATCCAACCGCCCAGGCGATTTTTGATGTGCTGATGCGTGAAGGCTTCGAGACCGACAACTACGTGGACATATTCGACGGCGGGCCTGTGGTTCACGCCCGTACCAGCGAGCTGCACAGCGCGCGCGATAGCCAGTTGGTGCAGGTGGAGCTGGGCGACCCTGGCGTGCCGACCGGCAACTGGCTGGTGGCCAACCAACAGATTGGCGATTTCCGCGCAGCCTGCCTGGATCTGGCCTGGGCTGGGGATGATCGGCTGGTGCTGTCACCGCGTGACGCCGATTTGCTGCAAGTGGTCAGCGGCGACCACCTGCGCCTGGTAAGGGGGGTATAGCATGCTGGTGCGCAGCGCGCGGCAGAAAGACCTGCAGATACTCATGCAGATGGCGGCTAATGCGGGCTCTGGCCTGACCACCTTGCCGGCCAGCGAAGAGCGCCTGGCGCGGCGCCTGCAGACGGTGGAGCGCAGCTTTCTGGGTCAGGTTGAGCAGGCGGATGCAGACTATCTGTTTGTACTTGAGGATCAGGACGGCCAGGTGATTGGCACTAGCGGCATGTTGGCTGCGGCAGGCATGCGTGAGCCCTGGTACAGCTACCGCATGGGGTTGACGGTGACCGCCAGCCGTGAGCTGGGGGTTTATCAGCAACATCCGACGCTGTTTCTGGTCAATGACCTGACCGCCGCCACGGCATTGTGCTCGCTGTACTTGCCTGTCGAGCATCGGCAGAGCGAGAAGGGCAGACTTATCTCCAAGGCGCGCTTTCTATTCATGGCCGAATATGCCGCGCATTTCTCCCATCAGGTCATCGTCGAAATGCGCGGCCTATCCGACGCTGTTGGTCGTTCGGCGTTCTGGGACAGCCTGGGACAGCATTTTTTCAAGATGGACTTTGCCCAGGCAGACTATCTGACTGGCATTGGCAACAAGGCTTTTATCGCCGAGATGATGCCGCGCTTTCCGCTGTACGCGTGTTTTCTCAGTCAGGCTGCGCGCGACGCCATAGGTCAGGTACACCCCGACTCCGAGCCGGGTCTGGCAATGCTCAAGGAAGAGGGCATGACCTATCAGGGTTATATCGATATTTTCGACGGCGGCGCTACGTTGGAAGCGCCGTTGGCGCAGATTCGTGCGGTGCGTGAGAGCCAGCTGTTATTGCTGTCTATCGGCACTCCAGGCGATGACGCGGAGCCTTATCTGGTGCATAACCGTAGCCGGCCCGACTGCCGTATCATCAGTACCCCGGCACGGGTGGCCGCCGGTACGCTGGTGGTGGCGCCGCAGGCCGCGGAGCGCTTAGGTCTGCGTGCTGGTACTCTGGTGCGTGCGGTCTCGCTGATCGGGCGGGATGCTGCGCATCTGCCAGATCCTTACGGCATCTGACATACCGGGTTACAGCCGCTCGCTTCGCTGGCCCGGTCGCTGCCCTATACTTCGACGGTCACCGATGCTTCTGGAGCATTAGCATGTCAGTCTCGATTGCTCGTTCGTTAAAGCTGCTGTGTGTGCCTGTGTGCCTGATGTTCAGCCCGTTGGCTTTGGCTGATTGCGCCGATATCCTCAGGCACGACATGCAGGCGCTGCGCTCCAAGGACAGCATCAACTTGTGTGAGCGCTACGCTGGCAAGCCACTGATCGTCGTCAATACCGCAAGTTTCTGCGGTTATACCCCGCAGTTCAAAGGCCTGGAGGCGGTTTATCAGCGTTACCGGGATCAAGGTCTTGAGGTGATAGGCGTGCCCTCGAATGATTTCCGTCAGGAAGCGCAGGACAAGGAAGCCATCGCGGACGTGTGTTACGTCAACTACGGCGTCACCTTTGCGATGACCGAGCCCCAGCGCGTTACCGGCAACGCGGCGCATCCGTTCTATCGTGAGCTGGCCGAGCAATCGGGCCAGGCTCCAGGCTGGAATTTCCACAAGTATCTGCTGGATCGGGATGGCAAGGTTGTCGGCAGCTTTCCCAGCAAGGTCTCGCCGCAAGATCCGGAATTCATCAAGGCTATCGAACTGGCGCTCTGACTATAGCGGCAATAGAGAGATTAAGCCGTGCGCATGATGCATGTGCAGCACTGATGCCTATATAATGCGTCCCTGATTCCGCCTGCGCCATCTAGCGCAGGCACACCCGATTCTGGTAAGGGACCTATGAAAAGCGCAGAGATCCGAGAAGCCTTCCTCCACTTTTTCGAACAAAAAGGGCACCAGCGTGTTGCCTCCAGTTCGCTGATCCCGGAGAACGACCCGACCCTGCTGTTTACCAACGCAGGCATGAACCAGTTCAAGGATTGCTTTCTGGGTCTGGAGAAGCGTGCCTATACCCGCGCCACCAGTAGCCAGAAATGCGTGCGTGCCGGCGGCAAGCATAATGATCTGGAGAATGTGGGCTATACCGCACGCCACCATACTTTCTTCGAGATGCTGGGTAATTTCAGCTTTGGTGATTACTTCAAGCGTGATGCGATCCTCTATGCCTGGGAGTTTCTGACCTCCGAGCAGTGGCTGAACCTGCCCAAGGACAAGCTCTGGGTGACCGTCTACGCTACTGACGACGAAGCCTACGACATCTGGACCAAGGAAGTGGGTGTGCCTGAAGCACACATGGTGCGCATTGGTGACAATAAAGGTGCGCCTTACGCATCAGATAATTTCTGGGCCATGGGTGACACTGGCCCTTGCGGGCCCTGCACCGAGATTTTCTACGATCACGGCGCCGATATCTGGGGCGGCCCGCCGGGCAGCCCGGAAGAGGACGGTGATCGTTATATCGAGATCTGGAATAACGTATTCATGCAGTTCAACCGCACTGCTGATGGCGTAATGCACCCGTTACCAGCACCGAGCGTGGATACCGGCATGGGCCTGGAGCGCATCAGCGCGGTCATGCAGCATGTGCATGCGAACTATGAGATCGACCTGTTCCAGAGCCTGTTGGCGGCTTCTGCTAAGGCAATTGGCTGTGAGCAGGATAATGCGGCTTCGTTGAAGGTCGTGGCCGACCATATTCGCTCGTGCAGCTTCCTGATTGCCGACGGTGTGTTGCCGTCCAATGAGGGGCGCGGTTACGTGCTGCGTCGGATTATTCGCCGCGCCTGCCGTCACGGCAACAAGCTGGGCGCCCAGGGCGTGTTCTTCCATAAGATCGTTGCCGCTCTTGTAACCGAGATGGGCGAGGCTTTTCCCGAGCTGAAGAACCAGCAGGCGCATATCGAGCGCGTGCTCAAGGCGGAAGAAGAGCAGTTTGCCAAGACGCTGGAGCAGGGGCTGAAAATCCTCGAGCAGGATCTGGCCAGCCTCAAGGGCACGGAAATACCCGGCGAAGTGGTGTTCAAGCTGTACGACACCTACGGTTTCCCGATGGATCTGACCGCCGATATCGCCCGCGAGCGCGACTTGAGTATTGATGAGGCGGGCTTCGAGCGCGCGATGGACGCCCAGCGTGATCGGGCTCGTTCGGCCAGTCAGTTCGGCATGGATTACAACGGCCTGTTGAAAATCGACGTGCAAACGCGGTTTCAGGGTTATGAAGGCACTTCCGGCTCCGGCCAAATCATCGCGCTGCTGCGCGATGGCCAGTCGGTCGATACGCTGCAGGAGGGCGAGTCTGGCGTAGTGGTGCTGGATCAGACGCCTTTCTATGCGGAATCGGGCGGTCAGATCGGCGACAACGGTTATCTGGAAAGTGCCGGCGTGCGCTTTGATGTGAGCGACACCACCAAGGCCGGTGCAGCGCACCTGCATCATGGCCTGGTGGTGAAGGGCAGTCTGAGCAAGGGTGCCAGCATCAAGGCCGTGGTTGATGGTGATGTGCGCGAGGCGACCAAGCGCAACCACTCGGCAACGCATCTGTTGCATGCGGCGCTGCGCCAGGTGCTCGGCGAACACGTGAGCCAGAAAGGCTCGCTGGTGGATAGTCAGCGGCTGCGTTTCGATTTCAGCCATTTCGAGCCGATCAAGCCGGAGCAGATCCGTGCGCTGGAAGAACTGGTCAACGAGCATATCCGTCTGAATACGCCGGCGGCGATTGAAGTGACCGATATCGAGACCGCCAGAAGCAAGGGTGCGATGGCCCTGTTCGGCGAGAAGTACGGTGATGAAGTGCGCGTGCTGACCATGGGCGACGGCTTTTCCGTTGAACTCTGTGGCGGCACGCACGTATCGCGCACTGGTGATATCGGCCTGTTCAAGATCACCAACGAGAGCGGTATCGCCTCTGGTGTGCGCCGTATCGAGGCAGTGACCGGTCAGGGCGCTCTGGATGTCGTGCTGGAGGCTGAAGATCAGTTGCGCCAAGCTGCGCAGATGCTCAAGGGCAGCCGCGAGACGCTGCTCGACAAGCTCGCCAGCACGCTGGAGCGTACTCGCCAGTTGGAAAAGGATCTGGAGCAGTGGAAGGCCAAGGCCGCCAGTGCTGCCGGTACTGATCTGGCCTCCGAAGTGCAGCAGGCCGGTGATCTGCCGGTGCTGGTCAAACGCCTGGACGGGCAGGATGGCAAGGCGCTGCTGGCGTTGATGGATCAGTTGAAGAACAAGTTGGGCTCTGCCATCGTGCTGCTCGGCGGAGAGCTGGACGGCAAGGTGGTATTGGTCGCTGGCGTCACCAAGGATCTGACCTCGCGGGTCAAGGCCGGTGACCTGATTCGCAATACCGCTGCGGCGGTGGGCGGAAAGGGTGGTGGGCGTCCGGATATGGCCCAGGGCGGCGGTGCCGATCCTGCGGCTCTGGATGCGGCTTTGGCCGAAGCGCTAGGTTGGTTGCAACAGCAGTAATACAGGCAGGCATCCCAATAGGATGGTTGACGGATCAGTCGGTTAAGCCGATTTCTCAATGGGGGTTAGTGCAACAAGATGGCACTTATTGTCCAGAAGTTTGGTGGTACCTCGGTCGGCAGTGTGGAACGCATCTGCCAGGTCGCGGAAAAGATCAAGGGCTTCCGAGCCAAAGGTATCGACCTGGTAGTGGTGGTCTCCGCGATGAGCGGTGAAACCAATCGCCTGATCGAACTGGCCAAGCAGGTGCAGGCCGAGCCGGATGCGCGCGAGATGGACGTGATTCTGTCCACTGGCGAGCAGGTGACCATTGGCCTGTTGGCGATGGCACTCAAGGCCATCGATGTGCCGGCGGTATCCTATACCGGCTCACAGGTGCGTATTGTCACGGACAGCGCGCACAACAAGGCGCGCATCCAGCATATCGACGATGCCAACATTCGCGCCGAGCTGGCGGCCGGCAAGGTGGTCATTGTTGCCGGTTTCCAGGGTGTGGATGAGCAGGGCAATATTACCACCCTCGGGCGCGGCGGCTCGGACACCACCGGTGTGGCGCTTGCTGCTGCGCTGAAGGCGGACGAGTGCCAGATCTATACCGATGTAGACGGTGTTTACACCACCGACCCACGTGTGGTCGAGAGCGCCCGACGGCTGGACAAGATCACTTTCGAGGAAATGCTCGAAATGGCCAGCCTGGGCAGCAAGGTACTGCAGATCCGTTCAGTTGAATTCGCCGGCAAATACAATGTGCCGCTGCGGGTTCTGCACAGTTTCAAGGAGGGTCCCGGGACCCTGATTACCCTCGAGGAAGGTGCTTCAATGGAACAACCCGTTATTTCCGGCATTGCCTTCAACCGTGATGAAGCCAAACTGACTATCCGAGGTGTGCCGGACACGCCCGGCGTGGCTTTCAAGATTCTTGGCCCGATCAGCGCAGGCAATATCGAAGTGGACATGATCGTGCAGAACGTCTCGCGCGATAACACCACCGACTTCACTTTCACCGTGCATCGCAATGATTTCCGCAAGGCCGAAGAGATTCTGCGCCAGGTGGCCGAGAATATTGGCGCCCGTGAAGTTGCCGGTGACAGCAAGATTGCCAAGGTCTCTATTGTGGGCGTTGGTATGCGTTCGCATGCGGGCGTGGCGAGCAAGATGTTCGAGGCGCTGTCCAATGACGGCATCAATATTCAGATGATTTCCACCTCAGAGATCAAGATTTCCGTGGTGATTGACGAGAAGTATCTCGAGCTTGCAGTTCGCGGGCTGCACACCGCCTTTGAGCTGGATGCGGATTCTTCGACAGAAGATCACCTGTAAGAGTTAAGGGCTGGGCGGCGGTTTAGCGCAGCCTGTGGGCACGATTTCTGGCTGTCGTGCCCTTCTTTCAGAACCTAGCTGGGCGCTGGATACAGCATGCAACAGGTTATAACGAACGAGTTGTTTGATCCTGTTGTCCATGTGATAGCGCAGCGACGTGCTGACAGACAACGTGCCGGCTTTTTTGCAGACTGCTGTGTCCTGATCATGAGCAAGGAGAAATGGAATGCTTATTTTGACTCGAAGGGTTGGTGAAACCCTGATGGTGGGTGACGAAGTCACCGTAACCGTACTAGGCGTTAAAGGTAATCAGGTACGAATTGGGGTCAATGCACCCAAAGAAGTGGCTGTTCACCGTGAAGAAATCTACCAGCGCATCCAGAAGGAAAAGGATGACGAACCAAATAGTTAATTTCATTAAGTTTTTCATTGCATTGAGCAATGCGCGCAGGTAATATTCTGCGCGTGTTACGGAGAGGTGGCCGAGTGGCTGAAGGCGCTCCCCTGCTAAGGGAGTATATCTCAAAAGGGTATCGCGGGTTCGAATCCCGCCCTCTCCGCCATTTTTGTGTTCTAGGGTTTTTGGCAGCTTTTGTTCGACGTTAGCTTCTGAATCAAAAGGAAAAAAGCGTTTGACAGCCAAGTTTCAATCCCTATAATACGCCCCACGATGCACTCGTAGCTCAGCTGGATAGAGTACTCGGCTACGAACCGAGCGGTCGGAGGTTCGAATCCTCCCGAGTGCACCACTTAAGAAACCCATTGATTATTCAGTGGGTTTTTTTTTGCGCGTGATTCACGTTGGCCGGCACCGCGCAAGGTAAAACTGCTACGCTTGGGCCAGAGCGTTATCCCTCTCGCGGCGACAGGCCAAGTCACTTCCAGCCTGAATGCCTCTGGGCCACGATAGATATCCTCTCAGGTGCCGCCATGTCATTACCCAACAGAAAATCTCCCGAGAGCCTCCAGGATCGCCTGGATCAAGTGCTGAATCTGTTGCACCGGCATCATCTGGTCGAGGCGCTCGCGCCCACCGGGGATGAGCCCCGTACACCTGAAGAGGAGCTGAGAGTCCAGCAGAGCCTCCTGGAGCTGCAGCGCAAGCTTGAGGAGCTGCATCCTGCCGATGTGGCTTTCATTCTCGAGTCGCTGCCGTTGGAGGAGCGGCTGACGGTATGGCAACTGGTCAAGGCAGATCAGGATGGCGACATCCTGCTGGAAGTATCTGACGCGGTCCGTGAAACCCTGATCGCGGATATGAACAATCAGGAAATCCTCGCCGCAGCGACTGGACTGGATGCCGATGAACTGGCTGACCTGGCCCCTGATTTGCCGCGCGATGTGGTGCGCGAGCTGATGGACACGCTAGATGCCCAGCAGCGCGAACGGGTGAAGTCAGCGCTGTCTTACGATGAGGATCAGGTTGGCGCCTTGATGGATTTCGACATGGTGACCATCCGTGATGATGTCACCCTGGAGGTGGTCAGTCGCTACCTGCGCCGTTTCGATGTGCTGCCGGACCACACCGACAAGCTATTTGTTGTGGACTCTGATGGCCTGTTGAAGGGTGTGTTGCCGGTCAAGAAATTGCTGGTCAGCTCGCCTGACGAGCTGGTCGCTGATGTTATGTCCACTGAGCCTGTGATCTTTGCTCCCGATGATGATGCCCAGGAGGCCGTGCAGGCGTTCGAGCGCTATGACCTGGTGTCTGCGCCGGTGGTCGACAAGCGCGGCCAGCTCAAGGGCCGTCTGACCATCGACGAAATGCTCGATTTCATTCGTGAGGAAAATGACGCTGAAGTGTTGAACGCAGCGGGCCTCCGTGAAGAGGAGGACATTTTTGCTTCGGTCTGGAAGTCGGTGCGTAACCGTTGGGCCTGGCTGGCAATCAACTTGTGTACCGCGCTGCTCGCATCCAGGGTCATCGGTCTGTTCGAGAACTCGATTGAGCAACTGGTGGCTCTGGCAGCGCTGATGCCCATTGTGGCCGGCATTGGTGGCAATTCGGGCAATCAGACCATCACCATGATTGTGCGCGGGGTAGCAACAGGTCAGGTTCAGGTGGCCCATGCCAAACGGTTGATACGCAAGGAGGCCAGCGTTGCATTGATCAACGGCAGCTTCTGGGGCGTGGTGCTGGCCGGAACGGCCTATCTGCTTTACGGCAATGTTCCCCTATCCATAGTGCTGATGGCTGCCATGGTGCTGAATATGCTTCTGGCAGCGTTGATGGGGGTGGTAATTCCATTGGCGAGAATGCGTCTGGGCCGAGACCCTGCGCTGGGTTCCAGCGTATTAATCACCGCTATTACCGATAGTGGCGGCTTCTTTATTTTCCTCGGACTGGCGACCCTCTTCCTGTTGTAAAAGAATGTCGCCTGGTTTGCCAAAAATGTCACATCAGGATACATTAGCCCGGTTTTGTAACCCTTCGGGATGATTTTCCCGCGCAAAGCACGTAACAAAATGCTTCTGTGCGCTGGATAAGTCCCGTTGATTCTGCCGGGGCGCATCAATTGATGCGCTGTATCATTGCTGGAGAGACAATGAATTCGTCCGAGTTGATCATGGAAGGTGTGGAGCTGATGCTACTGGGCATGGGCTCGGTGTTCGTATTCCTCATTCTTCTGGTTGTTGTGACCACTGTCATGTCGCGCTTGCTGACACGCTTCCTGCCTGAGGCGGCGCCAGTGCCCAAGGCGCCAGCCAAACGGCCCAAGCCGACGGCAACGGCTGTCGATCCCGAATTAATCGCGGTAATTGGTGCAGCTATCAAGCAGCACCGCAGCCGCACCTGACACCCTTTGCGCATTTTTATCTTAAAACTAGAAAGGCCATAACAATGACCGATACCAAGCAGCAGCCCTTGGGCATTACCGATGTCATTCTTCGCGACGCCCATCAGTCCATTCTGGCGACTCGCATGCGTCTTGATGACATGCTGCCGATTGCAGGCAAACTTGATCAGGTAGGTTTCTGGTCGGTTGAGTCCTGGGGCGGCGCGACTTTTGATGCCTGTATTCGTTATCTCGGTGAGGATCCCTGGGAGCGCATCCGTGAATTGAAGAAGGCTATGCCTAATACCCGTCAGCAGATGTTGCTGCGTGGTCAGAACCTGCTGGGGTATCGTCATTACGCTGACGATGTAGTCGAAAAATTCGTTGAGCGCGCAGCCGTCAACGGGGTAGATGTATTCCGGGTTTTCGATGCGATGAACGATCCGCGCAACCTGGAAACCGCCCTCAAAGCCGTCAAGGCGCAGGGTAAGCACGCGCAAGGTACTATCTCGTACACCACCAGCCCGGTTCACACCATCGAGATGTGGGTCGACCTGGCCAAACAGATCGAGGATCTGGGCGCCGACTCTATCGCAATCAAGGATATGGCCGGGATTCTCAACCCCTATATAGCCTTCGATCTGGTCACCCGGCTGAAGAGCACACTCAGTATCCCGGTGCATATGCAGTGCCACGCGACTGCGGGTTTGTCCACTGCCGCGATTCTCAAGGCAGCTGAAGCCGGCATCGACAATGTCGATACCGCCATTTCCTCGCTGTCCATGACCTATGGCCATTCGCCGACCGAGTCAGTAGTGGCGATTTTCCAGAACACGCCACGTGACACTGGCCTGGATCTGCTGTTGTTGGAAGAAGTAGCAGCTTATTTCCGCGAGGTGCGGAAGAAGTACGCCAAGTTCGAGGGCAGCCTCAAAGGCGTTGACTCGCGCATTCTGGTTGCCCAGGTTCCTGGTGGTATGTTGACCAACATGGAAGGGCAACTGAAAGAGCAGGGCGCTGGCGACAAGTTTGATGAAGTGCTTGCAGAGATTCCGCGTGTACGTGAAGACCTGGGCTTTATCCCGCTGGTAACACCGACATCACAAATTGTGGGTACACAGGCTGTGATCAACGTGCTCACGGGTGAGCGCTACAAGTCCATTACCAAGGAAACCGCCGGCATCCTGAAGGGTGAGTATGGCTCAGCGCCTGCGCCTTTTAACAAGGAGCTGCAGGCGCGTGTTCTGGATGGCGCCGAGGCGATTACCTGCCGTCCTGCCGATCTGCTTGAGCCGGAGATGGACAAGCTGACCGCCGAGCTGCGCGGCCTGGCCAAGGAAAAAGGTATTAAGCTGGCGGCCGACGAGATCGACGACGTGCTGACCTATGCACTGTTCCCGCAAATCGGTTTGAAGTTCCTGGAAAATCGCGGCAATCCGGATGCCTTCGAGCCCGTGCCTACCGGCAAAGAAGTCGCTGCCGCAGCCAAGTCAGGCGAGCCTGAGGTTTATACGGTCACCGTCAACGGCAAGGAGTTTGTCGTGCAAGTGGCAGACGGCGGGGATATCACCGGCATCAAGCCGCTGGGCGAGACGGCGGCTGCGCCGGCCGCTGCCGCTCCGGTGGGTGATGGTGAACCGCAGAAAGCGCCCTTGGCAGGTAACATTTTCAAGGTGCTGGTATCGCCTGGCGATACGGTGGAAGAGGGTGACGTGGTGATTATCCTCGAAGCGATGAAAATGGAAACCGAAGTGCAGGCGTTCAAGGCCGGTACCGTGGGTTCTGTCGATGTCAAAGTGGGCGATGCGGTCAGCGTCGGCGACACTTTGCTGACCATAGGTTGAGGATGAATCTGGATGGATAATATTCTTCAATTATGGCAATCCACCGGGCTTTACCGGATGGAGCCGGGTCAGGTCATCATGATCGCTGTGTGCCTGGGCATGATCTATCTGGCGATTCGCAAGGGTTTTGAGCCGTTGCTGCTGATCCCGATCGGCTTCGCCGGTATTCTCGCCAATCTGCCGGTGGCAGGCATGGCGGACCCAGGCGGACTTCTCTACATCATCTATCAGGCTGGTTTGCCTACCACGTTGTTCCCGCTGCTGATCTTCATGGGTGTTGGCGCGATGACCGATTTCGGTCCCATGCTCGCCAATCCCAGGACGCTGTTACTGGGTGCGGCGGCGCAGTTCGGCATTTTCGGTACCCTGATGGGCGCCCTGGCGCTAACTGCATGGGGCATCCCGGGGTTCGAATTCACCCTGAAAGAGGCCGCTTCCATCGCCATTATTGGTGGTGCCGATGGCCCGACATCGATCTTTGTCACCTCGCAACTGGCTCCGCATCTGCTTGGCCCGATTGCCGTGGCGGCCTATGCCTATATGGCATTGGTGCCGATGATTCAGCCGCCGATCATGCGCGCGCTAACGAGTGAGAAAGAGCGTTCGATCGTGATGACGCAGCTTCGGGTGGTCAGCAAGACCGAAAAGATCATCTTCCCGCTCGTGCTCTTGCTGTTGGTGGCGGCTTTGCTGCCGTCAGCCGCGCCGCTGGTGGGTATGTTGTGTTTCGGTAACCTGATGCGCGAATGTGGTGTAGTTGAGCGCCTTGCCGATACATCGCGTAATGCGCTGATCAACATCGTGACGCTCGGTCTAGGTCTGGCGGTCGGCTCCAAGCTGTCTGCCGAGTCGTTTTTGCAGCTCACCACGCTGGGTATTCTGGTGCTGGGCATGATTGCGTTTTGTGTCGGTACCGCGTCAGGCGTGTTGATGGCCAAGCTGATGAACATGTTCAGCAAGCAGCCGATCAACCCCCTGATTGGCTCTGCTGGCGTGTCAGCGGTACCAATGGCCGCTAGGGTGTCCAACAAGGTTGGCCTGGAAGCCAATCCGCAGAACTTCCTGCTGATGCATGCGATGGGACCGAACGTTGCAGGCGTTATCGGCTCTGCCGTTGCCGCGGGTATTCTGCTGGCGTTTGTTGGCTGATAGCCTGGACGCCGGAAACAAAAAAACCGCTCATTGAGCGGTTTTTTTATGAGCAACGGTTTATCGGTTTGAAGGTCAGGCTTGCTGCTGTTCTTCGCCGGGTAGCAAGGCGAGTAGCGCGTTCTGCTGGCGGCGGCTCATTTCACGGAAGCGCAGTAACAACTCGCGCTCCGGATGGCTCAACTCATCGAGCTGCTTGTCGTTCAATAGCTGACGTGAAGGTTGTTCGGGCAGCGTGGGCAGATCGAGCAAGCTGTGTTCCAGCCTGGCAATGATCTCTGAGTTCATGCTGCGGTGGTGCTGCTTGGCAACTTCAGCGATATGTTCCCGCATACCCTCAGGCAGGCGAACGACGAATTTGTCAGCAGTGCGGCTGGTGTAATGTTGGGTAGCAGTTTTCATAGGGGCAACATTAATCGCTTAATAGAATAAAATCGATACTGGCCAATTGGAAATTAGCCAGTTGCCTTTTCAATCAGTTTAGATCCGAGCTTGAAAGTTTGCTCGGGATTGTCACTGATTCGACGTCAAAGTTCGAATTCAGGTCTTTATACCTGCTTTTGGGCAGCAATGTCATCAAGTGACAAAAAAATGCCTCAAACTTGTGACGTATTTCCGACAGATGGCGTTTTGCAACCATTCGTAACCTTGAGTCAGCGGGTGGTCAACTCCAGCGCAGTTCAGTTAATATGCCCGCTCTCTTGGGCTGGCAAATGCCAGATACCTCAAGCGAGTTCCTTATTGCGCTTGTAGCTCAGCTGGATAGAGCGACCGCCTCCTAAGCGGTAGGTCCCCGGTTCGAATCCGGGCTCGCGCACCAGGCACTCGATTTCTCTCTTCTTTGCTTCTCCTGCTCCTAGATAGCCATTGGCATTCCATTGCTTGTGTTCAAGCTTTACGTCCGATAGACGCGGCGGTCGTGAGCGCTTAGGCTAGAGCCATACAGGTTCAGATAGGGGCTTTTCAGCCATGCCTCGCAGCGCAGATTTGTCAAACAGCGATATTGATCCCGTTGCGGACCGTGTTTGCCAGCCTGCCGGTGCAGTATTGCATCCGTATGTGGAGATCGGTTCTACGGGTAATGGCGCAGCGATCCCGCTGGCCGCAGAGTGCGCTTTGTCGCTTAGCTACAATGGTATTGCCCAAGCGGTGATGATGGTATCGCCCGGGGACTTCGACGATTTTGCCCTGGGTTACAGTCTTAGCGCAGGTTTGATCGCGTCCGCCAGCGACCTTTACAGTATGGATATTTCCGGTGAAGGTTCCCGCCGGCATGCAGCGCTGCAGATCAGTCACCGAGCTTTCCATGCTCTAAAGCAGCACCGCCGAGCTATTGCAGGAACCAGCGGTTGCGGCCTTTGTGGCGTCGAGTTGATGACGCAGGCGCTTCCCGAGCTGGAGCCGATGGCAAGGGTAGGGCTGCCCCCCGCTGACCATTTTGATCATGTGCGCGAGCGCATCGCTCATTTCCAGGCGCTGGCCCGGATCAGCGGCGCCATGCATGCGGCACTGTTTGTGAATGCAGCCGGTGAGATTGTTCAGTGTCGGGAAGATATCGGGCGCCACAACGCGCTGGACAAGCTGATTGGCGCGCTGCACCACCAGCATATCGATTGCCGGCAAGGATTTGCCGTGGTGACCAGCCGTTGCAGTCTGGAGCTGATTCAAAAAGCCGTGCGAGTTCGCTTGGCAACCCTGGTAAGTCTGTCTGCACCCACTGCGCTCAGTGTTGAGTGGGCTAGCCGCTACGGGCTGAATCTGATCCATATTCCGCACCACAGCGCCCCTCGGCTCTATACACCTTTTCCCATACGAGATAACGCATGACGCCGCATTACAAACCTTATCATGGTCCTGCGGCTGGTTGGGGCGCGTTGCGCAGCGTCAGCCTGGCCTGGCTGGATAGCAAGCAACCTATCAAGAACCTGCGGGCGATGCTCAAGACCAACCAGCATGGCGGGTTTGATTGCCCGGGCTGCGCATGGGGCGACTCCAGCGAGTCTGCGCATATCAAGTTCTGTGAGAATGGCGCCAAGGCGGTCAATTGGGAAGCGACACGGCGCAGGGTCGATGCCGCTTTTTTTGCGCGCTACAGTGTCAGTCAGTTGCGTCAGCAGAGCGACTACTGGCTGGAGTATCAGGGCCGGCTCACAGAGCCCATGCGCTATGATCGGGCGACCGATCACTATGTGCCGGTAAGCTGGGAGCGGGCCTTTGCGCTGGTGGCAGAGCACCTGAACGGATTGGACAGCCCCCACCAGGCGGAATTCTATACTTCCGGGCGAGCCAGTAACGAAGCCGCTTTTCTGTATCAACTCTTTGTACGTACGCTCGGCACCAACAATTTCCCCGACTGTTCAAACATGTGTCACGAGGCCAGCGGCGTTGCTCTGGATGCGACGCTAGGAACCGGCAAGGGCACCGTCACGCTGAAGGACTTTTCCCTGGCCGACGGCATATTCATTCTCGGCCAGAACCCGGGCACCAACCATCCGCGCATGCTCGAGCCTTTAAAAGAGGCAGTAGAGCGCGGTGCCCAGGTAGTCTGTTTCAACCCTTTGCGTGAACGCGGGCTTGAGCGCTTTCAGCATCCGCAGTCGCCTTTGGAAATGCTCAGCAACAGCTCCTCGCCGCTCAATACGGCCTTCTTTCGCCCCGCCCTGGGCGGTGACTTTGCCGCGTTACGGGGGATGGCCAAGTTCCTTTGGCAATGGGAGCGCGAAGCGCTGCAGACCGGAGCGCCTGCGGTATTTGACCGGGCGTTTCTTGCCCAGGAATGTGATGGGCTGGAGCGCTATCTGGCGAAGCTGGATGCCACTCCATGGAATCACATCGTGGCTCAGTCCGGCCTTGCCTTGGAGGACATCGAACAGGCGGCTCAGCGTTACCGCCATTGCCAAAGGGTGATTATCTGCTGGGCGATGGGCATTACTCAACACCACCATGCTGTTGCCACTATTCAGGAAATCGCGCACTTGCAGATGTTGCGTGGGCAGTTGGGTAAGCCGGGTGCGGGCGTATGTCCGGTCCGCGGCCATAGTAATGTTCAGGGCGACCGGACCATGGGCATCAATGAGCGGCCGGGCAGCAGTCTGCTTGACGCCATCGACCAGCAGTTTGGTATTCAGACGCCCAGGCAGCATGGCCACAATACGGTGGAAGCCATCAACGCAATGCTGGCGGGGCAGGTGCGCGTTTTTGTTGCCCTGGGAGGCAACTTCGCGCAGGCCACGCCTGACACGCCGCGGACTCATCAGGCGTTACAACAATGCGCGCTCACGGTTCAGATCAGCACCAAGCTCAACCGCAGCCATTTGATGCCCGGGCGTGACGCCCTCATTCTGCCTTGTCTGGGCCGCACGGATATCGACCTGCAACAGACCGGGCCGCAGGCGGTAACGGTAGAGGATTCGTTCAGCATGATCCATGCTTCCTATGGGCAGTTACCGCCGCTATCTGACCAGATGCGTTCGGAGCCGGCCATTATCGCTGGTATCGCCCAGGCCACATTGGGTGAGCATCCCGTCGATTGGTCATGCTTGGCTGGCGATTACGCACGCATCCGTGATCTGATCAGCGCGACCATTCCCGGGTTTGAACGATTCAATCAGCGGGTTGCCGAGCCTGGTGGATTTCACCTGCCCAATCCGGTCAACGCGCTGCGCTGGAATACGCCCGAGTCCAAGGCGGCTTTCAAGGTCAACCCGCTTCCCTCCGGCTTGCTGCACGAGCGCGTGCTGGCGACGGGCCAGACGCCAGATCTTATCTTGCAGACGCTACGCTCCCATGATCAGTACAACACCACTATCTATGGTCTGGATGATCGCTACCGCGGAGTGCACGGCACCCGGGAGGTGGTGTTCGCCAATGCGCTGGATATTCGTCGTCTTGGATTCGAGCCAGGCCAGAAGGTGGATCTGATCGCACTGTGGGAGGACGGTATCGAGCGGCGTGTGAATGCTTTCACTCTGCTCGATTTCGATGTGCCGGTGGGGCAGGCCGCTGCCTATTATCCCGAAACCAACCCGCTGGTGGCGCTCGATAGCTATGGTGCGGGCAGCTTTACGCCAGCATCGAAGTTCATTGCCGTGCGCGTCCAGGCCAGCCAGTCGCAGCCCAGCATCAAGCTGGTCGAGTGATGTTATTGCCGCTCTGCCCCTTTTTGGCTCAGCCCGCGCCCTCTTTAGGACGCGCTGTGCGCTGAGATAAGGCGGCCTTTCGAGTAGATAAGCGGGATCTGTAATTATTATGTCGCAATGCTAAACGTTTTGATGGTGAAACATTCTTTCTAATGAACTTAACTGTACTGGTACAGCCCTTGCAGTAACTGTCGGGACTGAGGTTGGCGTATTGCCAATGGTCTCGAGCCAGTTTCACGGCGATTTCCGTTCCAGTGTGACCGCATTGCTGTCATGGTGGAGCGCCTGTTCTGCAAGGTGCAGGCAACGGAGAAGAGACTCCTCTACAAATACTAAAAACATTGGAGATTTTGCATGAATACGGTGAAAACCACTCTGGCAGTAATCGCGACAGCAACAGCGTTTGGCGTCAGCAGCTTTGCCCATGCGGGCGCAACGCTGGATGCGATCCAGAAAAAAGGTTTTGTGCAATGCGGTATCAGTGATGGTTTGCCGGGCTTCTCCTACGCCGACGAAAAGGGTAATTATCTTGGGCTGGATGTGGATGTATGCCGTGCCGTTGCCGCCGCCGTATTTGGCGATGCAACCAAAGTACGCTACAGCCCGCTGACCGCCAAGGAACGCTTCACGGCGCTGCAGTCCGGCGAAGTGGATGTGCTCTCACGTAATACCACCTGGACCAGTTCGCGCGATGCGGGCCTGGGGCTGAACTTTACCGGCGTCAACTATTACGATGGTCAGGGCCGGTAGTTGTCAACAATGATGTCCGGTAACTCATGCTGCACATCTTTCCTTTTCC
>CAXBEU010000047.1:0-18543 GCA_963974865.1 uncultured Pseudomonadaceae bacterium
TACGTACGGTTCTGTGAGAGGGATGGGGCGGCAACGCCTCACCCTACTCGATGGCCTGCGAATAAGCGCCTGCCCTTGTAGGGCATCGCGTTGCTTGCGGCTTGGGGTCAGGCATGGTAAAACCGATGGAAACGGATCTAGCCGCTTGATAAAAAAGGAAAAACCATGACCAAGTCGGAGTTGATCGAGCGCATAGTGGAACAACAGGGGCAGTTATCCGCCAAGGATGTAGAGTTGGCGATTAAAACCATGTTGGAACATATGTCGCAGGCGCTGGCTACCGGTGAACGCATCGAGATCAGAGGGTTTGGTAGTTTCTCTCTGCATTACCGCGCTCCGCGTGTCGGCCGTAATCCAAAGACGGGCGACTCGGTAGAGCTTGAAGGTAAGTATGTGCCGCACTTCAAGCCTGGCAAGGAGCTGCGTGATCGCGTCAACGAGTCCCTGCAAATGGCCTGAAGCGGTATCAAGCTGCGTTTCCCCTGCGCTATACTGCCTGTCATCTTAGTGGATTGGAGTCTAGTGGTATGCAATGGCTAAAGCGCGCGGTATTGATCGTTATTCTTCTGCTTGTGGCTTTGGCGACACTGGATTTCATGCTGGAAAATCAGCAAGGTATCCAATTACAGTTCCTTGAACTGCAATCCCCTGAACTTCCCCTGTCCTTGTATATTGTTATTGCCTTCATAATAGGTAGTCTGCTCGGTGTGTTTATCGGCTGGCTGATTACTACCCGCCTGCGCTTGAAACTGATGGTTCAGAGCAACGAACTCAATCGTTACCGCAAGGAAGTGGACAAGCTGCGTACTCAGCCCATCAAGGACTGAGATCTCATGCAGGAGTTGGTTTTCCTTGGACTTTTTGTACTGGCTTTAGGGATTGGCTGGTTTCTTGGTCGGCGTGAGGCGATCAAAGTCGGCTTCATGCTCGAACCGCATGGCAGCGCCCTGGACCGTCAGTACTTTATTGGCCTGAATTACCTCCTCAATGAACAGCCGGATGAGGCGATTGAAACCTTTATTCGCGCGCTCGAAGTCAATCCCGAAACCGTTGAAACGCATATCGCGATCGGCAAACTGTTCTGCCAGCGCGGCGATGTCGAGCGGGCGATCAAGGTTCATCAGAACCTGCTCGCGCGTCCTAATCTGACCCGGCAACAGGCTGACCGTGTGCAGTTGGAGCTGGCTCGGGACTATTTGGTGGTGGGCATGCTCAACCGGGCGGAGCGACTGCTTGAGGAGTTGGTTGAGGCCGAATCGTCGTTACGTGCCGACGCCTTGGTTGACTTGGTCAAGGTGCATGAGCGTGAGCACGAGTGGGAGCATGCGATCGCGGTAGGTAGCAAGCTGGTCGCAGAGCGTCCGGCTTTCGCCGTGACGCTGGCGCATTACCACTGCGAACGAGCCGCAGGTCTGTTGCAGCATAACGATCACTCAGGCGCGCGTAAGCATCTCAACAGCGCATTGGAAGCAGATGCGGCCTGCATACGCGCGATGCTTATGCTATCAGACCTTGACCTCAACCAGGGCCATGCTCGCGCTGCCCAGCGCTGGTTGGAGCACCTGGCTGAGAAAGACGCTGATTTTGTGCCGGAAGCCTTGCCGCTGATACGTCGCTGCGCTGATAATGGCGCGCTGGATATGCTGAAATATCTTGATCGAGTGATTGCCGAGCAGGCTCAGCCGCAGGTATTGAGCGTATTGGCTCGCGCCGATCAGATGAGCCCGCCAGCAGGTTTGCACGAGGTAAGTCACTTTGTATTGGCGCATATCCAGCAACAACCCTCCCTTCGGGGATTGCTCTACCTGATCGACCTGCATCTGAATCATGTTGAAGCCAAAGGCCGAGACAATCTGCTGATTCTGCGGGGCATAGTCGAGGCGCTGGTGGTGAATAAACTCCAGTACCGTTGTGCTTCCTGCGGCTTTTTGGCGAAGAAGCTGCACTGGCAATGTCCCACGTGCCACGGTTGGTCAACCATCAGACCCCTTAAGGGGCGTGAGGCTGCCTGAGACAGTCACCATGGACGTTAAATCCACAGGATAAATGCATGCCCTGTCATACACCCGTTATTGTTGCCCTGGACTTCCCTGATGCGCCGTCTGCCATTGCTTTGGCAAAGCAGCTCGAGCCGGCTCAGTGTCGAGTCAAAGTGGGCAAAGAACTGTTTACCAGCAGCGGTCCAGCCATCGTTGGGGCGCTGCATGAGTTGGGGTTCGAAGTCTTTCTTGACCTGAAATTTCATGATATTCCCAATACCACAGCCAGCGCAGTAGTCGCAGCGGCTGAGTTGGGGGTGTGGATGGTCAATGTGCATGCTGGCGGTGGGCGACGCATGATGGAAGCCTGCCGCGAGGCGCTGGATGGGCGTGCTGGGCATCGACCGCTGTTGACCGCCGTCACGGTACTGACCAGTCTTGAGCAGGAAGATCTGCTGGAAGTGGGGGTGGATATCGAACCGATGGTTCAGGTGCAGCGGCTGGCCAGACTGACTCAGGAGTGCGGGCTCGATGGCGTCGTCTGTTCCGCCCGTGAAGCAAAAGCCCTGCGTAGCGCACTAGGCAGTGAATTGCTGCTGGTTACGCCTGGGATCAGGCCAGCAGATGCCGTGGCAGACGACCAGAAGCGTATCGTTACTCCGCAGCAGGCGTTGGACAATGGCAGCAGTTACCTGGTGATAGGGCGCCCAATTACCAAAGCGCGCGATCCTGCTCAGGCGCTGGCCGATATCATGGCCGAGCTTTCCGTCACGGCATAAGGCCCAGGTTGGCGCTGGCGGAGCGCTCTAAGCTTCCCTGTGTCTTGATCAGGTCTGGCTGGATGACGGCTCACATTGCATTTGCTGCAGATCTCGATCGAGCTTGGCGAACTGTTCCGCCATCCGTGTGCGCTGCGCGTCAGTCGCCATATTCACTAGATCTGCCAGCATTTGCGCGCCAGCCAGGGTGTTGATTTCGCTGCGCTGTATGAAATCATCAGTCCAGTAGCGTTCGCGTTCAACTAAAAGCTGGATGATCTTGTCGTTGAAGTCCTCAGCAGTACTCCGTTGTTCAAGGGTGACCAATAACTGCCGCTGCCAGTGCTGCCGATTATCCAGCCAGATGCGGTTCTGATCTTCCATCTCCGCAGACCAGAGTGCGACGCGCGCGCGTTGTGCTTCGGTGAGCCGCCCAAGCCAGCGATCAAGGCGTTTCTCCAGCCGTTCGCTGCGCTCTTTAGCCTGAGTAGCGAGGTCTGGGGCAGCAAACTTCTTGTACATCTCCTGATGCTGATCCGTCAGATTGGCTTTCAACGCTGAGAGCTGAGTCTCGTCCAGTTGCTTGAAAAGCTCAGCCATCGTCGGAGCGACTTCCAGTAACAGCCGATCTACTGCAGGCTCCAGTTGCGGAATCTGATTCATCAACTGGTCAGCGTCCAGCTCATTGGTTGCCAATGTGCTCTGCAGGTTGGCGAGCATGGGGCGATAGCGGGGGATTTCGGTGCTGCAATGCCAGGCCTGATGGGCTTTCACTTCCTCGGATAGCCAGGTTTTTTGCGCCGAATTCAGCGGAATGAAATCTGATACTTTCCAGTTGATGAGCCAGCCGAGATTGTTATAAGCCAGCCGTGTCGAATTGCATGAAGCCAGCAGCAACAGGCAGATAAGTAACGACATCAGACGTAGTAGGGGCATGCCGTCGACTCCGGGAGTCCAGTTAGCGAAGACCTGGGATTGGCCATGGTCAGCGTAACGCCATTGTTGAGCGACTCGCAGACAAAAGCATGTCATGAGGTGTCCGAGCTGCCCGGCTTATCCGGCGCAGGCAGCTTTGGCTACTTTCAATTCAGTATATTCACCAGGATGCTTTCCACGATGCCCGTGGCGGTTGACACCAACACGGCGTCTGTACCGACCTGGCGCCAGTCATAGCCGGGATACTGCGGCAGGCGGGACTCCAGTCGCCCATCAAAGCGTTTGGCGATGCCGGGAGGGAGTGGCTTGCCCTTTGCTAGATTCTTACGGATACCGGGCGGCAGAGGCTTTGCTGGTTCCAGGTAACTGCGTTGATCCTGAAAAATGCTTCTCACCAGCGCTTCTTCGATTGAGATGCTCTGTTTACTTTGTTGCTGATGTGAATGGCCATGATCGTGCTTTTTGTCCTTCTTCCCCTTGTCGTGAGGCGGTTGGGCAAGGGCACTGGCAGAAACGAGCGTCAGCGCTAAGGTAACAGTCAAGAGTGGGATAAGGTTGCGTGTACAAAGTGTCATTATTGTTTCTCCTTTGTTCAATTAGAGCACGATTCAACTGAGGAGTTTCACCAAGCAAATTAATGTCGCAGGTCCGCCACTCTCAACATGCAGACGAAGCTGGCCATCAAGGCGGCAGCGCCGAACCACAGACTGGCTTGCAGGCTGATGCCGTAGTCGAAACCCACTCTGACCAACCAGGGGCCAACCAGTTGGGTACACCCATACAGGGCGATCAAGGCCGCTGAAAGCCGAGGGCCTTGAGTGGGCTGGAGGCTGCGAGCCAGGCGTTGGGTCAGCAGGACAGCGCCCAGAAAACTACCCCCTACCAGCAGGCTACACAGCCCGATACCCCACTGTGCAGGTAGCAGAATCGCGGACAGCACCCCTAGCAACTGCAAAGCATAGTTGCCGACGAGCATATTGCGGTCGCCGAACTGGCTGCCCAGACGGTTCCATAACCAGGTAGAGGGTAGCGCGGCCAGTGCGACGATCAGCCAGCTTTGACTGACCATCGGCGACGCGGCGCCCAACTGCAGACTGGCGAGCATGGGCAGAAAGGTCATCGGCAGGATGTACCCGAGCCCGGCGCCAGCGTAGGCATAGAACAATGGCTTGCTATGGCGATCAAGCAGGCGCTGTCGCACGATATTGTTGGTCGGGTGCGGTGGGGGCATTGAGGGAATCGAGATGCTGCTCAGTATCCGCCAGCTCCACCAGCCAATAGGCGCGCTCATCAGTGCTGCAGGCCACCAGCGTGCGGCGCCCGCCAGATGTTCATCACTGAGACTAACCAGCGCGCTGGACAGCAGCAGGCCAGAACCCACTCCAAGATAGATCAGCCCACTGGTTCGAATGCGTCCTGCGGCAGCCAGCCATTCCAGAACCAGAGCGGGCACCAGTACGAAGACGATGCCATTGCTGATGCCGTTACCCAGACGCAGGGCACCGATCAATAACGGAGAGTCGATCTGGGTCAGGCAGAGCAAGGTCACACAGTGCAGTGCCAGCGCCCATGGGGTCACTCGGCGGATGAGGAGCGGCGTTGCCCAGCGAATTGCCAGCAGGGCGCCAAGCAGATAGCCCAGATAATTCCAACTGGCAATATCGGCAGCTTGACTCAGCGATAGCTGCCCATCGGCAACCAGCCGCGGCATCAATGGGGTATAGACGAATCGTCCGAGTCCGTGCACCACCAACAATAGAAGGGCGCCGGCTGATACGACTTTTGTGCTGCTGATGGACTGGGATGGCACGCTGGACTCCTGATTTGCCGCCATCTTAACCGCCCTAGCTGAGGGCTTCCATTGCACTTTAGAACATCATAAAAGCCCCATAAGGAAGCTGAATAAGTTTAATCCCTTCCGCAAATAACGTCGGCAGGCCTTGTAGCGCCTGCTTCTGCCCTTCACAGGGTGACATGCTCAGGCATATCCACACCCTGGATGACAGTCGGCGCCGATGACCAAGGTTGTATTGGCGCCGCGCTGGCATAGAATCGGGTGAGCAAAATGCATCAGTGTTGCGCAGGCGCCACATAACGGCTGTTTGCTCGGCCGCTGAACGCGAGCCGATAACAACAAAAACACCAGACGCGTTTCCCGGTCTGAGTGATTCTCTACAGGGGTGAATAATGAGTCAGTCGGGTATTCTCAAACGTTCTACCATCCTCATTCACGGCTCAGTCGGCATGCCGCTGGCGATCATCGGTTACCCGCTGGTAGTGTATCTGCCACCTTTCTACGCCCAGGAAGTCGGCCTGAACATGGCATTGATGGCGCTGGTGCTGGTGTTTGCGCGTATGACCGACGTCATCACCGACCCCTTGATTGGCACCCTGAGTGATCGCTGGCAGACCCGCATAGGCCGCCGCAAGCCCTGGCTGATCATGGGCGTGCCGCTGATGCTGATTGGCACCATCATGATTTTCATGCCACCCGACGGAGTAGGGCTTGGCCATCTGTTGATCTGGACGGTGATCATGTATCTGGGCTGGACGATGGTGACCTTGCCCTATGGGGCCTGGGGCGCCGAATTGTCGCCGCTGTATCATCAGCGCAGCCGGGTTACCGCATCGCGTGAAGGATTTGTGCTGATTGGTCTGTTCCTGGCGGCCTTGGCCCCGGCGATTGTGCAATCCATGGGCACGCGCTTTCAAGCGGGCGACACTGACGGTTTCTGGATGGGCGTGGTGGTTTGGGCGGTGGGCACTGACGGTCAATTGGGTACCGGGTACGGACCCATTCTCGCGGGGATGGCATGGTTGTTGCTCATCCTGCTGCCGCTCACCGTTCTGCTGGTGGTGACCAAGGTCAAGGAAGCGCCGCCCCAGTCGGTGCAGCGGACCGATTGGAAGAAGGGCATGCGGGTGCTGAAAAATAACGGCCCGTTCAAACGCATGATGCTGATGCTCTTGATCGTGGTAACCGGCGAGTCGTTCCGCAACGCGCTGTCGGTATTTTTCATGCAGCATGTCATTCAGATTCAGGCGCAGATCGGCCTGATGTATCTGTTGTACTTTGGCGTGGGGATTCTCGGTATTCCCTTCTGGCTGATTCTCGGCAAGCGTATTGGCAAGCACAAGGCGTTCTGCGTGGCGGTTGGCGTGTCCAGCGCCAGTATTGTTGGCATGTTCTTCTTGCAGGCAGGGCAACTCGTGCCTTTCGCCATCATGTTTGCACTGAAAGGCTTCTGTTTCGCGGCTTTCCAGTTCCTGCCGTTGTCCATGCTGGCAGATATTGTCGATCTGGATACGGCACGCAGCAAGGAGCATCGTACCGGCCTGTTTTTCGCCATGTCCGGCATGGCGCAGAAATTCGCCATGGCTATCGGCCTGGGACTGTCGCTGGGTATGCTGTCGCTGGTGGGATTTGACGCGACGGCTTCAACCCATTCCGAGGGGCAACTGATGGCCCTGCGGCTGCTCTACATTGTCGGCCCGGTCATACTTTACATGCTGGCGTTCGCCGTTGCCTGGAAGTACCCACTGACGGCGGACCGGCAAGAGCGTATTCACCAGTGGGTGATGCGCCGTAATGCCCGCTTGCAGTTGGAGCCGCAACAGCCTTGACCCCTATGTCGCCCGCCTTCCATCCTGAGGCGGCGGGCGACAACGATGCGATTTGCCGCCCGGCAAACGCAGAATGTGTCCTTATTCCGCTATGCTGGCATCTCATGATTAAGTACAGCTGAACAGGACGACCTGTAACATGACCCACCTCCGCGCAGTTTTGCCGCTTACTGATGACCCGCTCACGCATTGCTTGCTGGCCTGTTGCTGATGTCGCTGGATATGCAACAGCGGGATAGGCTCCTGAGTTGGACGGAGAGGCACCTCCTGGATCGGCAGGCGCTGGAAGCCGTCGCCAGTGAGGGTCAGTTGGTGCCCGGCACTCGTGAGTGGCGTCAGTTACTGGATCGGGTTCTGGCGGGCACGGGCGTTCTGCTGGTCGCATTGGGTGTGGTGTTTTTCTTCGCCTGGAACTGGGACGAATTGCCCCGTTTCGGCAAATTCGCGCTGGCTGCCAGCGTGCTCAGCGGATTTGCCGGCACGGCCATGCTTAGCGCCTACCGGTCAGTTCTGCAGCGTACGGCGTTGCTCGGTTGCTGCGTGGCCACCGGCGCGTTGCTGGCGTTGATCGGGCAGACCTACCATACCGGCGCGGATATCTGGCAGTTATTTGCTGTCTGGGCCCTGTTGATGCTGCCGTGGGCGTGGCTGTCAGGGTCTGTCGCGTGCTGGGGGCTGTGGTGGGGGGTAGCCAATTTGGCCCTGTTACGTTTTTTCAGTGCTTCCATGTGGTTTGGATTATTTGCTGGTTTCAGCGGGCACGAAGCGTTGCTGATCATTGCCGTGGCAAATCTGAGCGCGCTGGGTTTGTTCGAGCTAGCCGGCAGGCGGCTGCTGGGTCACGGGGGCAGGGGTCTGCATAGGCTATGCGCGCTGGCCGGCCTTACAGCTCTGCTGCTGGGGGGCATGATCGGCTGGTGGCAGGCGCCGTTCGAGCCGCTGCTGATCGGTTTTGCGCTAGCTGTTCTGCTCGGAGTACCCCTGTACCGCTGGCGGCGGCTTGATTTGCCGATTCTGGCCTTGCTGCTATTTGGCCTTATCGCATTGGCTTCGGCGGGAGTGTTCAAGGTGCTGATGGAGCATGAAGGTTTCTTCGCCTTCAATGCTATAGGCCTGTTCGTGGTGGTCAGCAGCGCCCTGGCGTCGCTCTGGCTGCACCGCATCTACCGGAGTGCCCGCGAATGAACGGGACTCAACTGCACCACTTACTGGATCAAATACAACGTTCTGGCAGCCTTACGGAGCAGCAGCGTGAGCAACTGCTCCAGGGCACGGACTCGCCCTGGTGGCTGTCCGTGTTACTCGGGCTCGCGGCCTGGATCGCTTCGCTGTTTTTGATCGCCTCTCTGTTCGGACCCTGGATGCTGTTGATTGAAGGGCCTATAGGTATGGGGTTGGCTGGCGTGATAATGCTGGTTGGAGGCCTGTGGTTATTCAGACGCCCGAATGTGTTTCGCGATCAGATGGGTCTGGCCTTTGCCTTGGGCGGTCAGGGTCTGTTGGTGTTTGCCGCAGCGGAGTCAACCGATCTGGGCGACGGTTCTCGTCCGGCGGCGCTGGTATGCCTGCTGCTGTCTGCGGGTTTGCTGCTGGTTCCAGCACCAATGCTCTATCGCCGACTCTGCGCTCTGTTGCTGCTGGGTAGCGTGGCTTTCTTGCTTGATAACGGACCGGCATTGGCTGTTTATGGGTTGATGCTGGCCTGCGCGGCCACTACGGCCTGGCTCACACGTGATCGCTGGGCTCTCAGCGGGCACGCCCTGCGTTTGCGCGCGCTGACAGATGCGGCCACGCTGATGGCGTTGCTGCTCGCCCTGTTTGGCCATCAGGGCCAACTGGATGGCTGGATAAATGTCACCACGCACTACCTGGCCACCCCCATTGCATCCCTTTGGCTGATGCTGCTGATTTACGCAGGGCCAGCACTCCTGTTGCTCCTGACAATAGCCTGGCTGTTGATCAAAGCGCCGTTGATGACGCGCGTCGCTGCCTTGATTGCTGCGGGAGTGCTGGTGTTGCTGACATATCAGGCCCCGGGATTGTTGATCAGTTGCAGCCTGGGCTTGGCTGCCTTTCGGGCCAGTAGCCGTACCTGGTGTTTGCTGATCCCGGCTTTTGCGCTGTTTTACCTGGGCGCTTTTTATTACAGCTTGCACATTTCCCTGCTGCACAAATCATTGCTGCTCTGTGCCAGCGGAATAGTCTTGCTGGCAATCAGATATGGCGTGCGCAAAACGCTGTGGAGGTGGGCATGAAACTAACGCAGCGCTGGCCGCTTCTGCTCGCCGCTTGGGTGCTGGTGATGGCGGTTGCTGCAGTAGGTATTTCCGCTCATGAGCGCACTCTGCGTGAAGGCCAGTGGGTATTGCTGGAGCTGGCGCCTGTTGATCCGCGATCACTGATGCAGGGTGATTACATGGCACTGAGCTTCAACCTCAACAGCGAGGTGGAAGCGCAGATGACCTTACAGAAAATGGACAGCGGTGAGCAGTCGGATTTCGCACTGCTGTCAGTGGACGAGGCGGGCCGCGCAAGCTTTGTCAGTCTGGAAAATACAAGCGATCACGGAGCCGGGCAGGTAAGCATGCGCATACGCCAGCAGGGCAGTCGGTTCAGCTTGGGGCCTAACGGCTTTTTCTTTCAGGAAGGTAATGCGGCGATTTACGAAGAAGCGCGCTGGGGTGGTTTTCGGGTAGCGGGCGATGGTACTGCGTTACTGGTCAGCCTGCATGACGACGAGCTGAATTCGCTGGGGTATAACCGACGTTAGGGGGAGCTGTTTGAGTCCGTTCCGTTATGCAGCGTGGCCATACTGCCAGGCCAGGCTGCCGGGACGTGCTTGAAGCTTACTTGGCCGGACGACCGGGGCGTGGGGCGCCGTAGACCTGACCACTCTTGCCGTTAGGGATTTTCTGAATTTCACCGCCAGAGGCGATGAAAGCATCAATCTGATTATCGATGGATTGACTGGTGGCGACGGCTGCGTCGGCCTTGCGT
The DNA here is from genome assembly GCA_963974865.1 of uncultured Pseudomonadaceae bacterium. Classification (GTDB taxonomy): domain Bacteria; phylum Pseudomonadota; class Gammaproteobacteria; order Pseudomonadales; family Pseudomonadaceae; genus Halopseudomonas. The sequence continues at coordinate 10,295 of CAXBEU010000047.1, forward strand.
TTGCTTGGGGCGGTTTTTGCTGACATGTTCACCTGCCTGAGTAAAAGTAGGCGATTATTCTACACTTTTTTGTTGCATTTTGCTAAACAATTGATTAGGCCGCCTGCAATGAGCCGATGACCGGCTATTACAGGCTGCCTGAAGGGTTTAACCACAGGTCTGATCAGTGGTGATGGCCGCCCGCACCATGTGCGTGCCCGTGGGCCAACTCTTCCTCAGTGGCCTCTCTGACATCCAGAACCTCGATAGCGAAGGTAAGGTCCTTGCCGGCCAAGGGGTGGTTGGAGTCCACCTCGGCCTGGGACAGGCCGACTTTCACGATAGTGACCTGACGCGGGCCCTGTTCGGTCTCAATCACCGCGATCATGCCGGGCTTCCATTTCTTGGCGCCCTGCAAACGCTTGACCTGCACCTTCTGAATCGCATCATCCAGGCGCGGGCCATAGGCCTTGTCGGCGGTCAGCGTGACGCTGAAGCTGTCACCGGCCTGGTGGCCTTCAAGAGCTTCCACCAGACCGTCGATCAGGCCAGGCTGACCATGCAGATAGAGGATGGGATCGTGCTTGTGCGAACTTTCAATCTCGCCATTGGCATCAGAAAGAATGTAATGGAACTGAACTACGCTGTTGTTGCTGATCTGCATCGTGATGGTTTCCGCTCGAGGCTCAATAGGTTGGGTGCATTATCAGGCCCCGAGCGATAATTTTCCATGTTGAACAGTCGTCTTATTTTTTACCCCATAGTTCTTCCAGGCGGCTGTCACGTCCGCAGCGGGTGCGGTAGTAATTGTAGCGAATTGGATTCTTGCTGTAGTAATCCTGGTGGTAGTCCTCTGCCGGGTAAAATTCACCCTGCGGCAAGATCTCGGTAACGATCGGTTTTGTCAGTTTGCCGGAATCTGCCAGCGCCTGTCTGGACGCTTCCAATATCTGCTTCTGCTCGTCGTTGGCGTAGAAAAGCGCGCTGCGGTACTGCGGGCCGCGGTCGCAGAATTGCGCATTGGCTGTGACGGGGTCTATGGTCGGCCAGAAGGCTTCGACCAATTGCGAGAAGTTGGTCTTGTCCGGGTCATAGAACACCGCAACGGCTTCAATATGCTCGGTTTGCCCCGAGGATACCTGCGCGTAATCCGCAGTGGCTGCATCGCCACCGATATAGCCGGATACGGTATCAACCACACCGGGCATCTTGTCGAAGTCAGATTCGGTGCACCAGAAACAGCCCCCGGCAAACACCGCCATCTCCGAGCCGGTCGGCCCTTTCTCCAAAGGTTGATTTGCGCCGACGGCGATGCTGAACAGGCCCAATGTGAGGGCGGGCAACCAATGACGTATTTTCATCCTCTGAGCTCCGGCAGTGCTTCATTTTCTTTTACGAACTTCAGCGCTACCCCGTTATTGCACCAGCGTTCGCCGGTAGGCTCGGGGCCATCCTTGAATACATGGCCCTGATGCCCACCACAACGTGCGCAGTGATATTCAGTACGGGGCCAGATCAGCTTGAAGTCCTGCTTGGTGCCCATATTGCCTTCGATTGGCTGGGTAAAGCTTGGCCACCCAGTCCCGCTGTCGAATTTCGACTCGCTGGTGAAAAGCGGCAGGTAACAGGCGGCGCAGACGTAGGTGCCTGGATCATAGATCTGATCCAGGGGGCTACTGCCGGGGCGCTCGGTCGCCTCTTCGAACAGCACGTCAAAGGCTTCGGCGGAGACCTTGTCCTGCCAGTAACTGTGGGGATGATCCAGGGGTGTAAAGCTCATGGCAACCTCATGTGAAAGAGTATCTGCCAGCCCCGTGCGGCTGATCAACGGCAACGCGGGAAGGGCGATAAAGCCGGCGAGAAGCGTTCTGCGGTTCATAGGGTGTCCTGTAGACGGTCCTGTTGGATTTGCTGTTTGCTACTGATAAGACTATGCCTTTGGTAAAAAATTACATCGTCACATCGTTTCAGAACGTGTGAGCGATCCGTTATATTTAGCCGCTATGCAAAATCGGGCAATCACAGGGTATGGCTTTCCCGCGCTGGATTTCTCTCACGCAACGAATAACAAGACCAGAGGTGGCAAGATGAACAAGAGAGTAGGCCTGAAGACCGGGCTGAGCTGGGCGCTGGCCGTGATGCTTGGCGCAGCCAGCAGCATCGGCTATGCGCAGGAAGCAGAAACCTACCGTATCTCCGAGCCCCGATTGCAGACGCTGGGCCAGGCCATGCAGGCGCAGGTAACGGGCAAAAAGCTCGCCGGCGTGGCAACGCTGGTCTGGCAGGATGGCAAGATTGTCCATCGTCAGCAGACCGGCTATCAGAACCTGGAAGTCAAGAAGCCGTTGACCAAGGACAGCATCTACAAGATTTTCTCGCTGACCAAGCCCATTACCGGCACGGCGTTGTTGATGCTGCATGAAGAGGGCAAGCTTCAGTTGGATGATCCGGTCGAGCAATACCTGCCCGAGCTGAAGGATCTGCGCGTCGCCATCGCTGACGGCCCTGATGGGCAGCCCGAGACCGCACCCGCGGATCATCCCATCACCATTCGTGAGCTGATGACCCATACCGCCGGTTTCACCTACGGCCGATTCTCCGAGTCTCAGGTCGATGCGCTTTACGTTAGCGAGAACATTCAGGACAGCGACAGCACCCTGGCGGATATGGTCACCAAGCTTGGCACGCTGCCCCTGCGCCAACAGCCGGGTACCCAGTGGCATTACAGCGTGGCGGTGGATGTCCAGGCGCGCCTGGTAGAGGTCATTTCAGGCATGCCCTTCGACACCTTTCTTCAGGAGCGTATATTCACACCCTTGCAGATGGTCGATACCGGCTTCCATGTGCCGGAAGATCAGCAGCACCGGTTGGCCGTGTCCTATACCCCGGATCCTGATGCCGGTCTGCAAGCCTTCCCGAATCAACCCTGGTTGACCAAGCCGACCTTCCTTAACGGCGGTGGCGGCCTGGTCTCGACCATGGATGATTACCTGCGCTTTGCGCGCATGTTGCTGAACGAAGGCGAACTGGACGGCGTGCGCATACTCAAGCCAGAGACAGTGCAGATGATGCGCAGCAATCAGTTGCCTGAAGGCGTCGCGGGCCCGGACTGGGCGCCGGGCAACCTGTTTGGTCTGAATGTAGCTGTGGTCACCGACTCCGAGGCCGCAGGCTATCTGCCAGAGGATGTGTACTGGTGGTGGGGCATTCACGGGCCGTGGATGTGGGTCGACCCGGCCAACCAGATTATTGTGCTGGGTATGATGCAGAACACCGACTATCGCCACTCTCGCGTGGTGCATGGCACGGTCAGTCAGATTCTTTATCGGCCGGCCCCATAGCGGGGCGGCAGGCCAGGCCTAATCCTCAGCTCGATGCGGTGCTGGCGCTGGTATCCAGCACCTGTTCGAGCGGGAGCTGGGCATGCAGATTCACGCTGCCCTGGGCAGCAAACACCACCAAGTGGTCTGCGGCGATGCGTATCCCCAGGGATTCGCCCAGGGCATGATCATCGTGGCTGGGGAAGATTGTTTCCAGCACACTGCCAGTCGCCAACTGCAGCCGGTACAGCGTCGTGGCACCGAGAAATGTCTTGCCGATGATGGTGGCGCGCAGGCTGCTGTGCTGCTCGCCAACAATGTCGTCCGGACGCAACAGTACATCCACCGCGCTGCCGGCGGGTAGCTGATAGGCGCGGTTACCGCGAATCACGCCCAGCTCGGTTTGAACGGTGTCGGGCGAAATCAACTGACCGCGAATAAAATAGCCCTGGCCGATAAAGCTGGCGACAAAGGGCGTCGCCGGCTCGTGGTACAGATTGTAAGGCGTATCCCACTGTTGCAAATGACCTTCCTTGAGCACCCCGACATGATCGCTGACGGCAAAGGCCTCGTTCTGGTCGTGGGTGACCAGCATGGCGCTGGTGCCGCGCAGCTTGAGGATATCCCGGACTTCGCCGGACAACCGGCGGCGCAGTTCCCCGTCGAGGTTGGAGAAGGGTTCGTCCAGTAACAGCAACTTGGGGTCGGGCGCCAGCGCTCTGGCCAGGGCAACGCGCTGCTGCTGGCCGCCAGACAGCTCGTGTGGGTAGCGCTTGCCGAGTTGGCTGAGCTTGACCAGTTCCAGCAGTTCGGCCACTTTTTGCCTGCGCTCGGGGTGCTTGCTGATGCCAAAAGCGACATTGTCCTGCACGGTCAGATGCGGGAACAGGGCGTAGTCCTGAAACACCATGCCAATGCGGCGCTGTTCCGGTGAAACGCGCTTGGCAGGCGTCGAGAGGCTCTGGCCATCCAGGCGGATTTCTCCCCCGGTAATGGGTTCGAAGCCGGCAATCGCGCGCAGGGTGGTGGTTTTGCCGCAGCCGGAAGGACCCAGCAAGCAACCGATATCACCGGCGCGCAGATGAATGTTCAGGTCGGACACCACCGGGTGGCCAGCGTAACCGCAGGCCAGTTGGTTCAGCTCCAGAACAATGCCGTGGCTATCAGGCATGGGGTACCCCGTGGTTGTGCGGTGCGAAGAATTACTCGACCAGCAGGAACTCGACCAGCGCTTTTTGCGCATGCAGGCGATTTTCAGCCTGGTCCCATACTACCGAACGCGGATCATCCATCAGCTCGCTGCTGACCTCTTCACCCCGGTGGGCCGGCAGGCAGTGCATGAACAGCACGGACTCGTCAGCCAGATCCAGCATGGATGGGGTGACCTGATAGGGCGCGAAGCGCTTCATGCGTGCTTCGGCCTCATCTTCCTGACCCATGGAGGCCCAGACATCGGTGTTGATCAGATGCGCTCCGCGTACCGCTTCCTGCGGATCGCGCATCACGCTGACCCGATCGCCAGCCATGGCCAGGAATTGGGGGTCCGGCTCGTAACCTTCGGGGCAGGCGATGCGCAGTTGGAAATCGAACTGCATGGCCGCCTGGATAAAGGTGTTGCACATGTTATTGCCATCACCGATCCAGGCAACGGTCTTGCCCTGAATGGTGCCGCGATGCTCCAGATAGGTCTGCATGTCGGCCAGCAGTTGGCAGGGGTGCAGGTCGTCGCTCAGCCCGTTGATCACCGGCACACGGGAATACCGCGCGAAGGTCTCCAGGTCTGCATGGTCGAAGGTGCGAATCATCACCGCATCGCACATGCTCGACAGTACCCGTGCGCTGTCTTCGATGGGCTCGCCGCGGCCAAGCTGCGTGTCGCGCGGAGACAGAAATATGGCCTGCCCGCCCAACTGAATCATGCCTGCTTCAAAAGACACGCGCGTACGGGTGGACGCCTTTTCGAAGATCATTGCCAGCACGCGGTTCTTTAACGGCTCGTAGATGACGCCCTGGGCGTGCAGCGATTTGAGCTCAATGCCGCGCTTGATCAGGCTGATCAACTCCGCCTGGGAGCAATCCATCAACGAAAGAAAGTGCCGTACTGTCATAGTTACTACCTGGAAGATGAGCCGGCCAGAGACCGGAAACGCAAAGCCCTATCGCGACCCGAAGGCCCGATACAAGCCATACCCAAAAAGAGAAGGCCCGATCTTATCGGTAAATTCCGCTGCAAGGCAAATAGCCCTGCGCTGCCTGTGGATGCTGAGCACCAATTCAATCACTGAATGGCGCCGTATTTTGCCCCTTGTCGGCCCGGCTGACGGGGCCTAGAGTGCATGGTTGACCCTAAAACCAATCAGAGTCATTGCCATGCCCGTCACCCACTACCGTGCCTGTCATCTGTGTGAAGCTATTTGTGGCTTAGCCATTGAAACCGAGGGTGAGCAGATTCTCTCGATCAAGGGCGATCACCAGGATCCCTTCAGCCGCGGGCATATCTGCCCCAAGGCAATAGCCTTGCAGGATATCCAGAATGACCCGCAGCGCTTGCGTATGCCGGTCAAGCGGGTGGGCGAGCAATGGGAGCAGATCGGTTGGGAGGAAGCCTTTGACCTGGTCGCGACGCGCTTGGCCGGCATTCAGCAAGCGCACGGGCGCAACGCAGTGGCGGTGTATATGGGCAACCCCAATGTGCACAATTACGGCTCGATGACGCACAGCAATTATTTCCTAGGGCAGTTGCGCACCAAGCAACGCTATTCCGCTACTTCGGTCGATCAACTGCCCCACCACCTGGTATCGCTGTGGATGTACGGGCATATGCTCGCGATCCCGATTCCGGATATCGATCACACCCAGTTCTTTCTGATGCTGGGCGCCAATCCGATGGCGTCCAATGGCAGTATCATGACCGTGCCGGATGTGGGCAAGCGTATCAAGGCGCTCAAGGCGCGCGGCGGCAAACTGGTAGTGGTTGATCCACGGCGAACCGAAACTGCAGAGCAGGCCAGCGAGCATCTGTTTATTCAGCCGGGTACCGATGTGGCGCTGTTGCTTGGGCTGCTGCATACCTTGTTTGACGAGGCGCTGGTCAAGACCAGCCCGGCGCTGCGGGCGACTATCGGTCTTGAGTCAGTGCAAGCGGCAGTGGCTGAATTCAGCCCCGAGGCCATGGCCTTGCATTGCGCAATCCCTGCCGAACAGGTGCGGCAACTGGCGCGGGACTTTGCCGCGGCAGACAGCGCCGTGTGCTACGGGCGCATGGGTGTGTCGGTCCAGCGTTATGGCACGCTTTGCCAGTGGCTGATTCAGCTCATCAATCTGGTGACGGGTAACCTCGATCAGCCGGGCGGTGCCCTGTGTACCGAACCGGCCTTTGATGTGGTTGGCATGGGCAAGGGCGGGCACTTTGACCAATGGCGCAGCCGCGTATCCGGATTGCCGGAATTCAATGGCGAGTTGCCTGTGGCCGCTCTGGCCGAAGAGATGCTGACCCCGGGTGACGGGCAGATCAAGGCGTTGGTGACGTCGGCGGGCAATCCGGTGTTGTCGACGCCCAATGGCCGGCAGCTCGACCAGGCCCTGGAAGGCTTGGAGTTCATGGTCAGCGTGGATCTGTATATCAACGAAACCACTCGCCACGCTGACGTGATACTGCCGCCCACGGCATCGCTTGAGCACGATCACTACGATATTACCTTCAACAATTTCGCCGTGCGCAACGTTACCCGTATCAATCTGCCGGTATTGCCCAAGCCTGAAGGCAGTTTGCATGACTGGGAGATTTTCGTTGGCCTGGGTCGAGCTTTCTCCAGAGTGACCGGGCAGGAGCCGCGGGAGACCAAAGCACCAGAGCTGATGGTCGATGCCGCTTTGCGCAGCGGCCCTTACAAGGACCGTTTGAGCCTGGCTGTACTCAAGGAGCATCCACACGGGATTGATCTGGGCCCGCTCAAGCCCAATCTATTGGCACGCTTGCAGACCGCCAGCAAACAGATCGAATGTGCGCCCCAGGCAATGCTCGACGACTTGCGGCGGGTTGCCACTGAGTTGAACGCTTTGCGCCCAAAGGCCGGGGAACTGCGGTTGATCGGGCGCCGTCATGTGCGCAGCAACAATTCCTGGATGCACAACTACCAGCGTCTGGTCAAAGGTAAACCACGCGACCAGTTGCTCATGCACCCTGATGACCTGACCAGCCGCGGCCTGCAGGATGGCCAGCAGGTAATTATTCGGTCCCGGGTGGGGGAGGTCACGGTGGCGGTGGTCGCCAGCGATGAAATGCTTGCCGGGGTTGTCAGTCTTCCGCATGGTTGGGGGCACAACCGCAAGGGTATTGCGCAGGATGTCGCCGCTGCGCATGCAGGCGTCAGTGCCAATGACCTGACCGATGAGCTGTTCCTCGATCCGGTGACCGGTAACGCTGCGTTGAACGGCTTGACGGTAGAAGTCGTCGCCGCTTGATCAGGTCGCCAGTATTGCCGCAAGCGTGAATGGGTTACACTAGGCCCATTCGGTCCTGCTACAGAGGAAACGCCATGGATACCATCGATACGATCAAAGAACAGTTAAGCAGCAACCCCGTGCTGATTTACATGAAAGGTGCGCCAAACGCACCCCAGTGCGGGTTTTCCGCCCGGGCAGTGCAGGCGCTGATGGCCTGCGGTGAGAAGTTCGCTTATGTGGACATCCTGCAAAATCCGGACATCCGCGCCGAGTTGCCCAAGTACGCCAATTGGCCGACTTTTCCGCAGCTGTGGATTGACGGTGAACTGGTAGGCGGCAGCGATATCATTCTTGAGCTGCACGAGTCCGGCGAGCTGGCGACCATGATCAAGGCGGTTGCCAAGGCCTGATTGCTGCGTTCTCAGAAACCCGCATGGTGCAAGCCATCGCGGGTTTTTTGTTTGCCCGGCGAAGCCGGCAAACCCGTCCACCTGAAAGAAGGTG
>CAXBEU010000048.1:0-15329 GCA_963974865.1 uncultured Pseudomonadaceae bacterium
ACGTACGGTTCTGTGAGAGGGATGGGGCGGCAACGCCTCACCCTACTCGATGTATCCCGCGATGGATCAGAACTCCAACGCGCGATCGCCTTCTTCATCACGAATACGGGTCGGCAGTCCCATTTCGTTGAGCAGTTTGAGAAACGGCTTGGGCGGCAACTCTTCGACGTTGGCCATCTTCTGCACATCCCACTCGCCCGAGGCAATCAACAACGCGGCTGCGACCGGAGGCACACCTGCGGTATAGGAAATGCCCTGGCTACCGACTTCCTGATAAGCCTCGGCATGATCAGCGACGTTGTAGATGAAGATCTCGCGATCTTCGCCATCCTTCTTGCCCTTGACCAGATCACCGATGCAGGTCTTGCCCTGGTAGTTCGGCGCCAGCGACGAGGGGTCAGGCAACACAGCCTTCACAACCTTGAGCGGCACCACTTCCAGACCTTCGGCAGTCGTCACCGGCTGCTCGGAGAGCAGGCCCAGATTGTTGAGCACGGTAAATACATTGATGTAATGCTCACCAAAGCCCATCCAGAAACGCACGTTGGGCACTTTGAGGTTCTGCGACAGCGAGTGCACTTCATCATGGCCAGTCATGTAGCTGGTCTGTGCGCCCACCACTGGCAGGTCGTCAGTGCGTTTGACCTCGAACATGCTGTTGCTGACCCACTGGCTGTTCTGCCAGGACCAGACTGTGCCGGTAAATTCGCGGAAGTTGATCTCCGGATCAAAGTTGGTGGCGAAATACTTGCCGTGGCTGCCAGCGTTGATATCGATGATGTCGATATCACTGACGCTGTCGAAATAATCTTCGACCGCCAGCGCCGCATAGGCATTGACTACACCCGGATCAAAGCCGACACCCAGAATCGCGGTAATGCCGTTGGCTTCGCACAGCTCGCGGCGCTTCCACTCGTAGTTGGCGTACCAGGGCGGTGTTTCGCAGATCTTGCTCGGGTCTTCGTGAATGGCCGTGTCGAGGTAAGCCGCGCCGGTTTCGATACAGGCCTGCAGCACGGACATATTGACGAAAGCCGATCCGACATTGATGACGATTTGCGACCGTGTCTTGGCAATCAGCGCCTTGGTCGCCTCGATATCGAGGGCATCCAGAGCGTGCGCTTGCAATTCACCGGCAACCTTGAGGCTGCCCTTTTCCCGTACGCTGTCGACCAGTTGCTGGCATTTTTCCAGAGTACGTGAAGCAATATGAATATTACCCAGCACATCGTTATGCTGCGCACACTTGTGCGCGACCACCTGGGCAACACCACCGGCACCAATAATCAGAACGTTTTTCTTCATGTCTCTTCCTCGAAACGCCTCCTTGGAAAAGGCTGGGTTAAAGACCTCAGGAGAGGCCGTTGACAAAGTCTTCGAATCCGAACTCGCGGACCAGTTCAATCTCGCCATCAAGCTGGCGTACGGCAATGGACGGCATTTTCACCCCATTGAACCAGTTCTTCTTGACCATGGTGTAACCGGCGGCGTCGATAAACGACAGGCGATCACCAATCTTCAGCGGTTTGTTGAAGTTGAACTCACCGAAAATATCGCCCGCCAGACAGGACTTGCCGCACACCATGTACTCATGTTCGCCCTCGCAGGGCTCCATCTTCGCTGGCTGGCGATAGATCAGCAGATCAAGCATGTGCGCCTCGATCGAGCTGTCGACCACTGCCAGTTGCTTGCCGTTGTACAGGGTATCGAGCACCGATACTTCCAGCGAAGTACTCATGGTGATCGCCGCCTCGCCTGGCTCCAGGTAAACCTGCACGCCGTAGCGCTCGGCAAACTGCTTGAGCCGCGCGCAGAACGCATCAAGCGGATAACCCTCGCCGGTGAAATGAATGCCGCCACCCAGACTGACCCATTCGACCTGCTCAAGCAACTCGCCAAAGCGCTCTTCAATCTGCCCCAGCATCTGATCGAACAGACCAAAGTCACTGTTCTCGCAGTTGTTGTGAATCATGAAGCCGGAGACCTGATCGATCACATCGGCGATTTTCTCTGCGTCCCACTCGCCCAGTCGGCTGAAGGGCCGTGAAGGATCGGCAATCAGAAACTCGGAGCTGCTGACACCTGGGTTCAAACGCAGGCCGCGTACATGCAGATCGGAGGCATCGGCAAAGCGCTCAAGCTGACTGATCGAGTTGAAGATGATCTTGTCCGAATGTGCCAGCACTTCCTCGATCTCATCATCGCCATAAGCAACGCTGTAGGCATGGGTTTCACCGCCAAACTTCAGGCGCCCGAGTTTGACCTCATACAGCGACGAAGAAGTGGTGCCGTCCATATATTGCTGCATCAGATCGAACACCGACCAGGTGGCAAAACACTTCAGCGCCAGCAATGCCTTGGCCCCGGAATGTTCGCGCACATAGGCAATCTTTTCCAGATTGCGCAGCAGCTTGCTCTTGTCGATCAGGTAATACGGCGTCTTGATCACGTGAGTCATACCCCTCTGGTCGGTGCCGATCAGCCGGCAACTGCCGGGTGTCGAGAAAGCGCGCGATTATAGTTTAAAGGGGCCAAGGCTTCGAGGAAAAATGCAGGTCCTGACCGGCCCGGAAGGCTTTCCAGCATAACGGCCTAGTGTGGCAATTTGGCTGCACATTTCAACAACAGTGTTAAACGCCGGTCGAAATGCATAAAGCGCATCGATAACTCACCAAAAATGCATTGGATATATCAAAGTCTCTGCTTCTATAGTCACTCAGCATCTATCGCCATCCAATAACAATGCTGGAGTCCTTCACCCATGCGTTACCGTCCGCTACTTCTGACCGGCCTGCTGACCGCGAGCTGCGCCCTGTCTGCCATCGCAGAACCCAAACCCGCCGAATCCTTCACTGCCGAGCGCAACAAGGCGGTGCTGGACGCCCTGCCCTTTGCCAATACCCAGGCCTTCGATGATGCCAAGCGTGGCTTTATTGCTGAGTGGCCCGAAGGCAAGGTCACCGACAAGGACGGACATCTGGCCTGGAATATGGCGGCTTACGCTTTTCTGAACGGCAAGTCGGCGCCGGACACGGTCAATCCCAGCCTCTGGCGTCAGGCGCAACTGAACGCGATACATGGCCTGTTCGCGGTCACTGAAGGCATGTACCAGATCCGCGGTATGGACCTGGCCAACATGACCATCATCGAGGGCAAGACCGGGCTGATCATTATCGACCCGCTGCTGACACCGGCCACCGCCAAAGCCGGGTTGGAGCTTTACTACCAGAACCGCCCGCAGAAACCGGTAGTAGCAGTGCTCTACACGCATAACCATGCCGACCACTTCGGCGGCGTTAAGGGCGTGATTGATGAGGCCGATGTGCGCGCAGGCAAGGTCAAGGTGTATGCGCCCTATGGTTTCATGCAGCACGCCGTGTCTGAAAACGTGATTGCCGGCAACGCCATGAGCCGCCGCGCCACCTACCAGTTCGGCGCGCAGGTGCCACCGGGTGAGCGTGGCCATGTGGATACCGGCCTGGGCAAGGCACTGGCCAGCGGTCCGCTGACCCTGATCGCACCGACCGACACCGTGCCCGATGACGCTACATTGACCATCGACGGCATCGAGATTGAATTCCAGATGGCCCACGGTACCGAGGCCGAATCGGAAATGATGATGTATTTCCCGCAGTTCAAGGTGCTCAATACCGCCGAAATCACCAGCCAGCACCTGCACAACATCTATACCATCCGCGGCGCGGCGATTCGCGATGCCAGCGCCTGGTCGCACTATATCGACAAGGCGTTGGAGCGCTTTGGCGACCGTGCCGATATTCTGATTGCCCAGCATCACTGGCCGATCTGGGAGCGTGAGCAGGCACAGCACTTTCTCGGCGTGCAGCGCGACCTGTACAAATTCATCCACGACCAGTCGGTACGGATGATGAACAAGGGGCAATTGCCGGGCGACATCGCCGAGAATATCAAGCTGCCCAAGAGCCTCGACCAGGAATGGTACGCGCGCGGCTACTACGGCACCCTGAAGCACAATGCCCGGGCCATTTACCAGCGCTACATGGGCTGGTACGACGCCAACCCGGCCAACCTCGACCCTCTGCCGCCACAGCAGAATGCTGCCAAAACCATCAGCTATATGGGCGGTATGGACAAGGTACTGGAGCAGGCACGCGCGGACTACGCCAAGGGTGAATACCGCTGGGTGGCCTGGGTCATGAGTCAGGCGGTATTTGCCGAACCGCAGAACAAGGCGGCGCGCGAACTCGGTGCCGATGCGCTGGAGCAGCTGGGTTATCAGGCTGAAGCAGGTACCTGGCGCGGCGCCTATCTGACCGGCGCCCAGGAATTGCGTCAGGGGCCGGCAGAGCCACGACGCGGCAATGCCCTTTCCCCGGACCTTCTGCAGGCACTGGAAGCGGGCATGTTCTTCGACCTGATGGCCGTGCGCTTGAACGCGGAGAAAGCCGAGGGGCAACACCTGGTGATCAACTGGACACTGACCGATATCGACGAGCAGTACCGCCTGAACCTGGAAAACGCGACCCTCACACACCGGGCTGGCAGCCTTGCAGAAAACCCCGATGCCAGCGTCAGCATGACTCGCGGTACGCTGGACCGCATCCTGCTGCGCCAATTGACCTTCCCCGACGCAGTCAAGGCTGGCGACATCAGTCTGGAAGGTAACCCCAAGGCGTTCTTCGGTCTGCTGCAACTGATTGAGGAGCCACCTGCCAACTTCGCCATAATCGAGCCGGTAACGCAGTAACCGGTTTCAGAAACACAAAAGCCGGGGCACAAGCCCCGGCTTTTTTATGCTTGCAGCCTGTCAATCCAGCATCAGCATTCCATGCAGTCGCTGTACAAAGAACTCCTCCTCCTGCTTGAGACAGAACAACTCCGGAGCAAACAGCCAACTCTGGGTTACACCCATAAGGTAGGTATACACCAGCAGGCCCAGCTTGGCGGTGGGCTGCGTTGCAGGAATCTGCTTCAGCTCCTGCGCCTGGGCAATCAGCCGCGCCAGGGTATCGATGATATGCCGCGTCAATTCCCGCTCACGCTGTAGCGTGGGCGCGACCGCCTCGGTCAGCTCGGTCTTGTTCAGCAGAATTTCAAAGGACTGGCGAAACCAGATATCACCTGCGAGTAACGCCAACCACTGCCGCGCAAAGGTATCAATGGCCTCCACCGGCGTGGCCACGTCCCGCGCGGCATTATTGATCAGTTGCTCGAGGGGCTCCTGCGAGCAGGCGAGAACGGCCTGGTAGAGATCATCCTTGTTCTTGAAATGCCAGTATATGGGGCCGCGGCTGTAACCGGCTTCGGTGCCGATCATCGCCAGGGTGGTATTCGAGAAACCGTTGCGGCTGAACAGCACCAGCGCGGCTTCGATGATTTTCAGGCGGGTTTTTTCCGCGTCTTCTTTGGTACGGCGCATGGGTGTTCCAATCGCATCACCCACCTCAACCAGTCAGGCCGAGATGGGTGGAGGGCTTTATCAGAGTGCGTCGTCAGCCGCCATTTGCATGTAGGAAGCGTCAAAGCGCAGCTTGATATTATCGGCATCGCCCAGCGTCTTGTCACCGGGGAAGCTGATGCCAACGAAATCGGCAGAAGGCGCACCGTCACCGAGTAGCCCCTTCTCGAAGGAGAAGTCGCGCACACTGTCCATCGCCTCGACCGCTTCGTCACTGGAGATGAAGGCAACGGCATCTGCCGGTTTCCAGAACATCTTCATACCCGCCAGTTGTGCTTCATAGCCGGCCTGGTCAGTGCCAGAGGCTTCGCCCAGAGCCGCACGAGCTTTCTGACCTGCTTCACTATCGGTACCCATTTCAGCCATCAACTCGAACCAGGCGCCGACCAGGGCTTTGCCCAGTTTGGGATTGTCCGCCAGGGTCTGGGTGTTGACGACAGTCAGATCCTTGATATGGCCTGGGATCTGGCTAGAGTCGAATACGCGATTGGCGCCCGGCATCTTCGCCACGTCATCGAGTAGCGGGTTCCAGGTCACCACGTTCTTCACGCCTGGCGTGCTGAAGGCAGCCACGATGTCCGCATCTCCGGTGTTGACCACAGTCACATCACGCTCGCTCATGCCAACGCTGTCCAGCGCCCGTGCCAATAGATAATGCGAAACAGACAGCTCGACCAGATTGATTTCCTGGCCCTTGAGGTCCTTGATATCGCTGCTGTCCTTCATTACCAAGCCGTCGTTGCCATTGGAGTAGTCACCGACGATCAGCGCCGTGGTGTCCACGCCACCGGCGGAAGGAATAGACAGTGCATCCATGCTGGTGGCAACCACGCCGTCAAACTCACCCGCGGTGTACTGGTTGATCGACTCGATATAGTCATTGATCTGCACGATCTCGACTTCGATACCGTATTTGTCCGCCCACTTTTTCATGATCCCGGACTCGTCGATGTACTTCCACGGAATCCAGCCAGCGTAGATGCTCCAGGCAATCTTGAAGCTGTCACGCTCCTGGGCGTACGCAGAAGGGATCATGATCGCCGAGGCAGCCATGGCCAGCACCGCACCTTTAAGCAAACCGCTGAGGCGACGGGTAAAGGGAAGAGGCTTTTGCATGTTTCAACTCCTGAGGGAAATGAGGCTGTTGCCTGTTATAGGTAAAGCACAGCAAAAGGCGCGCCAGCTTTTGCTGGCGCAATGAAATCAGAAGAATTTCAGGTAACGCTGGATTTCCCACTCGGAGACGTGGGTGTGATAGCTGGTCCACTCTTCGCGCTTGAACTGCACGAAGCTTTCGAACATCGCCTCACCGAAAACCTGCTTGGACAGAGGGTCGGCTTCAAAGGCATCAATCGCCTCGCCCAGGTTCTGCGGCAGCATCTCAATGCCCATCTCGCGCACTTCCTTGTCGCTGTAGTTGTACATGTTCTCGCGGTGCGGCTGACCGGGATCCATCGCCTCGCGGATACCTTCCAGGCCAGCGGCCAGAATCATTGCCGCACCCAGGTAAGGGTTGCAGGCGATATCCGCCGCACGGCATTCCACCCGGCCGCCCTGCGAGGGGATACGCAACATATTGGTGCGGTTGTTATTGCCGTAGCAGACGAATACCGGGGCCCAGGTCGAGCCGGACATCGCACCCTTGCGCACCAGGCGCTTGTAGCTGTTGACCGTTGGCGCGATCACCGCGCTGATGGCCTTGGCGTGCTTCATGATGCCGGCGATAAAGTGGTAGGCCATCTCGGTGACGCCACAGCCGTGGATGTCCTCGCCATTGGCGGGGTCAAACAGGTTGGTTCCGGTTTCCCGATCCGCCAGCGACATGTTGTAGTGCGCGCCGCTGCCGGTACGATTGGCCGACGGCTTGGGCATAAAGCTGGCGAAAGCGCCGTGCTTGCGGGCGATCTCGTTGACCATCAGACGGAAGAACACCAGCCGGTCAGCCATGCCCAACGCATCGGTATAGGTAAAATCGGTTTCGAACTGGCCATTGGCATCTTCGTGATCGAAGGAGTACACATCCCAACCCATGCTGTTCATGGCCTCGACCAGTTCGCCGACAATATGCATGTTGTCGCCCAGAGTACGCGGGTCATAGCAAGGCTTGGCGAGAATATCGCGGCCGCTGATCGGCTCGAAACCACCATCGGCGCTGTCCTTGAACAGGAAGAATTCGGTTTCGATACCCAGGTTGAAGATATAGCCCATGTCTGAGGCAGCAGCGACCTGGCGCTTCAGAATGCTCCGTGAGCATGCCTCGAAAGGTGCGCCTTCCAGATGCAGATCGCTGGCAAACCAGGCCAGCTCCGGGTTCCACGGGCAGACGGTCATGGTCGCTACATCCGGCATCGCCGCCACTTCGTTATCGGCGATGTCCTGCGGTACACCATCGAGCGCTGCGCCGGTGAACAGCTCGGAGCCTTTCAACATGCGCCCGATGTGTGAGATGGGCACAAATTTGCCTTTAATGATGCCGTGTATATCAACATAACCGGCCAGGGCGTATTTTACGCCCTTGTCTTCCAGGGTTTGCTTCAGGCTTTCGGGGGATGGCTGAACGGTCATGACTGCACTCCAGGATGATAAATGCGCCGACAACGGCGAGCTTGGTATGATTCTTCCATTCAACATACATGCCAGCATGCATGTATAAATATGCATCACCCTATACGCTGTACCCAAATGGGTATCTCAATATCCTTCGAGGAGTTGCAAGAATGTCGGCATATCAAGGGCTTGAGCAGCAGTTCCAGCTCGGCAACACGATGCTGCAAAGTGGCGAACTATTGCGAGACGGATGGCTCAGTTACGTGCAGTTAGGGGAGCTGAATGCGGCTGCGGATAATCTGATTCTGATTCCCACGTACTATGGTGGAACACACAGCGGAAATTTGCCCCTTATTGGTGCGCATGGGCCACTTGATCCGAACAAGTACTGCATTGTCATCCCCAACCTGATCGGCAATGGCCGTTCAATATCGCCGAGCAACGCGCCGAACAACCAGGCCGCTGGCCATTTCCCGCATGTCAGCCTGTATGACAACGTCAAAGCGCAGAAGCGATTGCTCGAAAGCCGCTTTCGCGATGCTGCCCCGGCCCTGGTCATCGGCTGGTCAATGGGCGGAATGCAGGCACTGCAATGGGGCTGCCTGTACCCAGACAGGGTTAAACGGGTCATGAGTATCTGCGCGACGGCGCGCTGCTGGCCGCACAATCAGGTATTTCTCGAGGGCGTAAAGGCCGC
Source organism: uncultured Pseudomonadaceae bacterium (assembly GCA_963974865.1). GTDB lineage: Bacteria > Pseudomonadota > Gammaproteobacteria > Pseudomonadales > Pseudomonadaceae > Halopseudomonas. Next base: position 8,682 of record CAXBEU010000048.1, read on the forward strand.
GTTGACCTGCGATCCGGCGTGGCATGGGGGGTTTTACCACCATCAGCCCAATGCCGGGCTCAAGGCCTTTGCCCGGGTTTATGCCGGCTGGGCTTACAGTCAGGCGTTTTTCCGCGAGGAGCTGTATCGGCAGTTGGGCTTCGATGGCATTCCGGCATTACTGAAGTACTGGGAAGAGGATCACCTGGCCCAGGACGCCAATAACCTGCTGGCAGTGCTGGAGAGCTGGAAGTCGGCTGATATCAGCAACAACGATCTATACGCTGGTGACTTTGCCGCAGCGCTCGGCGCGATCACTGCCCGCACGCTGATCATGCCTTGCACCACCGATCTGTATTTCACTGAGCAGGACGCTGCCTGGGAAGCAGCGCAGATGCCCAATGCGGTATGCCAACCGCTAAGCTCGGACTGGGGTCATTGCGCTGGCGCGCCGGGCCGAAACCCAAATGACACCGCGCGGATACTGGCGGCGTGTGCCAATCTGCTGGAACAGTGACTGGCGGAGCACCGCTCACATCTCCCGCCGCTTGGCCTCCAGCCCCGCGTCGTCCCAGAACGGGCGGGCACTTTCACGCGCTGCCTCAGCGCGGCTGATGCCAATATCACGCAGTTGATGCTGATCCAGCGTGCCCAGCAAACGCCGTTCGTACGCCAGCCGCTGCCAGCGGCGCACCCGCCGGATCAGCATCACAACCAGTCCCCGCGTCTCGCGGTATATACCCTGCCGTGAAACTGACTTGCCTGCCAGTTGACCCTCGTTGATCGACCTTCTTGCACTTTTCATCGCCCTACCCTCCATGTGGTATGGCGCTAGTCTCGCGCTGGCGCTAACATCAATCCAACGAATGTTTATGATGCTTAACATCTCAGGAATTGATCTATGGCCAACTTCCCCACCATCGACAGCGAACTGCTGCGCACCTTTGTCGCCATTGCCGACCAGGGCGGCTTTACCCGCGCGGCCGAAGTGCTGAACCGTACCCAATCAGCGGTCAGCATGCAGATGAAGCGGCTGGAGGAAGACGTGTTACAAAGGGCTTTGTTTCTCAAGGAAGGCCGCCAGTTGGGCCTGACGGCCGAAGGTCAGCTCTTGTTGGGGTACGCCAGACGCATTCTCAAACTGCAAAGCGAGGTGATCAACAGCCTGCGGGAGCCGCATATGGTCGGCAGCGTAAGGGTCGGCACACCGGATGATTATGTGATGCGCTTTATGCCCAGCATTCTGTCGCGCTTTGCTCAAACCTATCCGATGGTTCAGGTCGAGTTGCACTGCGAACCTTCCTTCAATCTGCTGCAGCGCAAGGATCTGGATCTGACCATTGTCACCCGCGAGCCGGGCAAGGAGATCGGCCAGCTATTGCGTCAGGAACAGATCGTCTGGGCGCAGGCAGCGGGGTTCGACTTGAATGAACAATCGACCCTGCCGTTGGCGATGTTCAACGCCGAGTGTTTCTGCCGTGACTGGGCCTGCAACGCGCTGGACAGCATGGGCCGGGATTACCGCGTGGCCTATACCAGCCCCAGCCTGTCCGCGATCATTGCGGTAGTGAGTGCCGGCCTGGCCATTACCGCTCAGTTACAGAGTCTGATACCGGCTGACATGCGCATATTGGGTGAGGAAGACGGCCTGCCCAAGATGCCCTCGGCGAGCATTGTGCTGCTGCGCAATGCGCAAACCCGCTCGCCGGTGACCGAGTGCCTGGCTGACTATATAGCTGAAGGTTTCAGGCTGTAGTCAGAGGTTCCTGTTGCGCCCAACCGCTGTAGACATAAGTCATCGGCCGTGGACCGGGCAGATATTCAGCTTTCAACTCACCGAGATGAAAGCCAGCCTGCTTGAGCAATCGAGGAATGTCGCGATTCAAGTGACAGCCGCCTGCAAGCGGCTTCCATAACGGTGTAAGGCGATTCTGCCAACGGCGCACCGAGGCATCCGGCGCCAGTCCGTGCTCGCAAAAAAGCAGGCGGCCGCCCGGCTTGAGCACCCTGAGCATCTCCTGCAGAGCAGGCAAGGGGTCGACAATGGAGCACAGGGTAAAGGTCATGACGATGGTGTCGAATCGATCATCTGGGGCGTGAATTCCCTGCACATCGACCGCGATCATCTCTACGGGAATGCCGCAGGTTGCCGCCCGGCGGGTCGCCAGCGCCTGCATTTGCGCAGCGGGATCCACACCCACAACAGAGGTCACTTGATCAGGACGGTAGAACTGCAGATTGAGACCGGTGCCAACGCCGATTTCCAGCACTTCACCCCTGGCCTGGGGCACGATGCGCGAGCGCGCCTTCATGACATCGCCCATGCCGCAGGCCATATCGATCATGCGCGGTAACAGGTAGCGCTCGTAAGGACTCATCAGCCTCTCGTCAGGACAAACTGCTGCGCCTCAGTCTTTCAACCAACTGAGGGTTTGCGGTTGCCCCTGATGCGCGTCGAACAGATGCCCGACATCCGGCACAGCATAGCACCGGTCGCCGCGCTGCGGCTGCCAGCGGTTAAACTCCACATGGCTGATACCCACTTCCCAGGGCTCGTCGGACTGCCAGCCGCAGGGCAACAGTTCGAGACGCACTTCGGCGCCAATCAGACTGATCGACTCGATCCGCAGCGGCAAGTGGGCATGCTCTGCCGGTTTATCCTGCAGGCGCACCTCGTGCGGGCGCAGGTAAAGCTGCACTGCATCGTGGGTGGTCGGCTCTGGCATATCCACCCAGGCATCGCCCTGGCGCAGACGCTGGCCATCAACTTCACCATTGAGCACGTTCACATGCCCGAGAAAATCGAATACGAAGCGGCTTTCAGGCTGCGCATACAGTGCCTGCGGGTTGTCGACCTGTTCGATCTTGCCAGCACTCATGACCACCACGCTATCGGACAGCTCCAAGGCTTCTTCCTGGTCATGGGTAACAAATACGCTGGTGAAATGCAGTTCATCATGCAGTGCCCGCAACCAGCGGCGCAGGTCCTTGCGCACCTTGGCGTCCAGCGCGCCAAAGGGTTCGTCCAACAGCAGGATCTGCGGCTTCATCGCCAGCGCCCGCGCCAGAGCAATACGCTGCTTCTGTCCGCCGGACAGCTGCGAAGGAAAGCGATCAGCCAGATGGCTCAACTGGACCATTTCCAATAACTCGCCAACCTGCTTGCGGATATCTGCCGCGCCAGGGCGCTCCTTGCGGGGCAGCACCTCCAGACCGAAAGCGATATTCTGCGCAACTGTCATATGCCGAAACAGCGCATAGTGCTGGAATACAAAGCCAACCCGACGTTCGCGCACGTGCAGCGGCGTCACATCCTGGCCATGGAACAGGATGCGACCCTGCTCGGCGGTTTCCAGGCCCGCGATAATCCGTAACAAGGTCGTCTTGCCCGAGCCTGAGGGCCCGAGCAGACCAGTCAACTCACCATCAGGGATCTCCAGAGAGATATCCTTGAGCGCCTGAAACTGGCCAAAATATTTGTTGATGCCTTCTAGGGTAATACTCATCAGCGACTGTCCGATTGATCAGATAGCGGGGCGCGCTGGCGGGACTGGCGCCACTCGACAAAGCTTTTTACCAGCAGGGTCAGCAAAGCGATACCTGCCAGCAGCGAGGCGCTGGTAAAGGCCCCCACCGCGTTGTAATCCTGATACAGCAGCTCCACATGCAAGGGTAGTGTGTTGGTTTCGCCGCGGATATTGCCCGATACCACTGACACCGCACCAAACTCGCCCACCGCCCGCGCATTGGTCAGTACCACACCGTATAGCAATGCCCACTGGATATTGGGCAAGGTGACCTTGCGAAACAATTGCCAACCCGAGGCGCCCAGCACCACACCGGCTTCTTCTTCCTCGCGGCCCTGTTGCTGCATCAGCGGAATCAACTCGCGGGCAACGAAGGGGCAGGTCACGAATACCGTCACCATAAGGATGCCCGGCCAGGCGAACATCAGTTGTATATCCTTGTCCATCAACCATCCACCGAGCCAGCCATTACTGCCGTAAAGCAGCAGATACAACAAGCCGGCCACTACCGGTGACACCGCGAAGGGAATATCGATCAGGGTGATCAGCACCTTGCGGCCGGGGAACTCGAAACGCGTCACAAGCCAGGCCAGAAAGACCCCGAAAACCAGATTGATAGGCACCGTCATGGCGGCAATAAAAAGCGTAAGACCAATCGCTCGCAGGGTGTAGGTATCAGTCAAATTGTCCCAGAAGGTCTGCGCCCCACCAGAGAAAGCCTGGTCAAAAATCAGCACCAACGGAATGACCAACAGCAGGACGGTCACAGTCAGCGCCAAAGTGATCAAGCTCCACTTGACCCAAAACTGATCACCGATACGCAGGGTAGATTTTGAACGATTCATAAGTACTTAGCGTCCATGCAAGCGGCGCAGATAACGCGCTTGCCACAAATTGATCGCCAGCAGCAATACCAGCGAGGCCATCAACACCACCGACGCAATGGCACTGGCCGCCGCATAATCAAACTCCTGCAGACGAATAAAGATCATCAGGCTGGTGATCTCGCTGACGTAAGGCATGTTGCCGGCAATAAAGATTACCGCGCCGAACTCGCCCAAACTGCGCGTAAACGACAAGGCGATCCCCGTCATCAATGCCGGCCATAGGGAAGGAAACAGAATACGCCTGAACACAGTCCAGTCAGAGGCGCCCATACTCACTGCCGCTTCTTCGTCTTCCGGTGCAAGGTCTTCAAGTACCGGCTGAACAGTCCTGACCACAAACGGCAGGCTGGTAAAGGACATGGCGACGATAATACCCAGGGGTGTAAAAGCAACCTGAATACCCAGCGCTGCCAAGTACTGGCCATACCAACCGCCCTCGGAGAACAAGGCTGCAAGGGTAATACCTGCTACTGCGGTAGGCAGGGCAAAGGGCAGATCCATCAAAGCGTCGACGATGCGCTTGCCCCAGAACTCGTAGCGCACCAGAACCCAGGCGAGTAACAAGCCGACCACACCATTGAACACAGAGGCAATAGCGGCAGCCCAGAGCGTCACTTTGTAAGAGGCGACCACACGCTCATCACTGACCACAGCCCAGTATTCCGCCAGACTCATGCCGGAGGTCTGCACAATCAAACCGGTCACCGGCAACAGCAGCACCAGACTGATAAAGAGCAGGGATACGCCCAGACTCAAAGCAAAACCCGGCAAGACGCGCTTGCCGGGTTTGTTGTTAACTGCCGGCGATAAGCCGGCTAAAGATCTACTCATGGACGGATTCAGTTACCTGCGTTGAAGTTGATCCAGTTTACCACCACTGGCAAAGTGAACCTTCATCGCATTCTCCCAATCGCCAGCAATATCTTCGATCGACAACAGCTCAACCTCAGGAAACTTGTCGGCAAACTCTTCGCTGACCTTCTCGCTATGCACGCGGTAGTAGAAGCCCGCGATCAGACGCTGCGCTTCCTCGCTGTACAAATACTCAAGATAAGCTTTGGATACATCCTCGGTGCCGTTGCGTTCGATGTTGCGGTCGATCCAGGTAACCGGCATCTCGGCCAGGAAACTCACCTTGGGTACCACAACCTCATAACCGCCATCGGGGTACTCTGCGACGATATTATTCACTTCGGATTCAAAGGTCAGCAATACATCGCCAATACCACGCTCGACAAAGGTGGTGGTTGCTCCACGACCGCCGGTGTCGAATACCGCAACATTGCCCAGCATGGTTTTCAGAAAGGCGTCAGCTTTGGCCTCATCGCCTGCAAATTCTTTCTGCGCATAACCTAGGGCGCCCAGGTAAGTGTAACGACCGTTGCCAGAGGTTTTGGGATTTGGCAGCACGGAGCTTACGCCTTCACGCGCCAAGTCATCCCAGTTCTGGATATTCTTCGGGTTGCCCTTGCGCACCAGGAACGCCATAGTGGAATAGTAAGGGGAACTGGCATTAGGCAAACGCTCACGCCAATCTTCGGGAATCAGGTTGCCCCGCTCGTGGAGGATATCAACGTCAGTCACCTGGTTATAGGTGACCACATCAGCCCGCAAACCCTGGATGATTGCCTGTGCCTGACGGGAAGAGCCACCATGGGATTGCTTGATCTCTATGGTCTTGCCACTTTCTTTCTGCCAATGCTCGCTGAAGAGCTCGTTATAGGCCGAGAAGAGTTCGCGGGCGATATCGTAGGAGGAGTTCAGAATCTCCTGATCTGCCGCCTGGGCTGGCGTCATTACCATACCGGCGCTCAATGCCAATACGCCAACCGCACTTTTCAAGCGTCCCAATACAGACAATCCACCAGCCATAAAACCTCCACAGGCATATCACAGGATATGCGCATCCGTTAAAACAGGAAGCACAGCGTACAGAAAGGTTTGCCATAGAACAATATTGGCTTTATACGGATTTGCTTATTACTTAAACTACTAAAGTATAAGCAGGGCGTGCCTGCTCGTAGAAGATCTACCCAGCCGTTTGCCTGATAACGCCGAGTGCACTTCCATGGTTAGCTTCAACACATACAAGGTCAAATTGGATTCCTGGCTTAGCGTAATGACGGGACGGGCTGCGCGGTATGAGGTTGAACAGTAGCTAAGTTCACCTCTGCGGTTACCTAAGGTCAAAATGGATTCGCGCTTTCGCGCACTGCTGTCCGGAATAAATTCATAGCGGCAACGCCCCCTGAATC
>CAXBEU010000049.1:0-11043 GCA_963974865.1 uncultured Pseudomonadaceae bacterium
TGCAGCGGATTCAGGGGGCGTTGCCGCTATGAATTTATTCCGGACAGCAGTGCGCCTTCGCGGGAATGACGCGGGGGTGGCGGGAATGATGGGGCACGGCAGGGATCAGCGGATTTGCGGACACCTGAAATCTGACCCAATACACCTGCCCCTCAACCCAACGTCATCCTCGCGTACGCGGGGATCCATTTCGGGTTTGAACACAGAGCCGTTGGACTGGCCGCAAAGGTCAAAATGGATTCCCGCGTACGCGGGAATGACGTGAGGGCGAGCAAAGGCGCATTGGAAAGTACAATGAAATACAGAAGCGCTATCCCGCTTCATGCCACTTCACAACCATCAAAACGCCGCCAACAACCAGCAATCAAATGCCGGCTCCTCATAAGGATGCGCCAGCCGCAACGCCGCCACGGCAGCGACAATACTGTCATCCGCGCACACCAGTTCCACCCGATACTCAGCCACCACCTCTAGCTCACCCGCTTGCCCGAGAAAGGGCTGGCTGCCAGCCAAGGGCCGAAACTGGCCCTGGCCCTTGACCTGCCAGCAGCACTGATCGTAATCCCCTATCTGCCCGGCGCCCGCAGCAAAGACCGCCGCTTTCACCGACTCCAGATGCGTCTCTGGCACATAAAAACACAATTTATACATTCCTGGCTCCCAGCTAGATGGGCAATGCACGGCTACAGTGATCGATAACAGTGCAGAAATACGCGGCCAGCACTGAACATAGGGAAAAACTATTAAAACGGTACGAAAAACCATCTAAAGCATCAGGCGCCGCTTGATGTAGTTTATCAATTGAACACACCGTTCCACTCAACAACAAACGGATACCGATATGGACGCATTAGACATCAATGACAGCGAAGCAACCGGCAACGCAGGCAAATGCCCCTTTATGCATGGCGGTGCTACCAGCAGACTGCACGGCGGCACTACCACCCAAGACTGGTGGCCCAACCAGCTTAACCTGAAAATCCTGCACCAGAACTCGCCCATGTCCAGCCCGATGAAGGCCGGCTTCAACTATGCCGAGGCTTTCAAACAACTGGATCTGGCCACCGTCAAGCGTGACCTTACCGCTCTGATGACCGACTCCCAGGAATGGTGGCCAGCCGATTACGGCCACTACGGCCCGTTCATGATCCGCATGGCCTGGCACGCCGCCGGTACCTACCGTACCGCAGATGGTCGCGGTGGTGCATCTACCGGCAACCAACGCTTTGCGCCCCTCAACAGCTGGCCGGATAACGGCAACCTGGACAAGGCTCGCCGCCTGCTGTGGCCGATCAAGAAGAAGTACGGCAATCGCCTGTCCTGGGCCGACCTGTATATCCTGGCGGGCAACGTCGCCATCGAGTCCATGGGCCTCAAGCCCTTTGGATATGGCGGTGGCCGCGAAGATATCTGGGCACCTGAAGAAGACATCTACTGGGGTTCCGAAGACGAGTGGTTGGCCACCAGCGACAAGCCAAAGAGCCGTTACACCGGCGACCGCGAGCTGGAAAATCCGCTAGCGGCCGTGCAAATGGGCCTGATCTACGTCAACCCCGAAGGCCCGGACGGCCACCCCGACCCGCTGGCCTCAGCCCGCGACATCCGCGAAACCTTCGCGCGCATGGCGATGAACGACTATGAAACCGTCGCCCTGACTGCCGGTGGCCACACCTTCGGCAAGGCGCATGGCGCTGCAGATGCCAAACACGTAGGCCCCGAGCCCGAAGGCGCGCCCATGGAAGAAATGGGCTTTGGCTGGATCAACAGCTACGGCAGCGGCAAAGGCAGCGACACCATCACCAGCGGCATCGAAGGCGCCTGGACACCCAACCCCACCCAATGGGACATGGGCTACTTTGACGTGCTGTTCGGTTATGAGTGGGAACTGACCAAGAGCCCAGCCGGCGCGCACCAGTGGCAAGCCGTTGGCCTGGCCGAAAACGACCACGCTCCGGATGCAGAAAATGCCGCCAAGCGCGTTGGCATCATGATGACCACCGCCGACATGGCCATGCGTACCGACCCGGAATACCGCCGGATTTCCGAGCACTTCCACAAGAATCCGGAAGAGTTCGCCGACGCCTTCGCGCGCGCTTGGTTCAAACTGACCCACCGCGACATGGGCCCCAAGGTTCGCTACCTCGGCCCGGATGTACCTGGTGAGGATCTGATCTGGCAGGACCCGGTCCCCGCAGTCGATCACGACTTGGTCAACGCGCAGGACATCGCCGACCTGAAAGCCAAGCTGCTGGCATCCGGGCTTTCGGTATCCGAGCTGGTGTTCACCGCCTGGTCTTCAGCGTCCACCTACCGCGACTCCGACAAGCGTGGCGGTGCCAATGGCGCGCGCATTCGCCTGGCACCGCAGAAGGATTGGGCTGCCAACCAGCCGGATCAACTCGGCAAGGTACTGGGTGTACTGGAAGGGATTCAACGCGACTTCAATGCTGCGCAGTCAGGCAACAAGCGCGTGTCGCTGGCCGATCTGATCGTACTGGGTGGCTCTGCCGCTGTTGAGAAAGCCGCGAAGGATGCTGGCCATTCGGTCGAAGTACCCTTCAGCCCAGGCCGCACCGATGCGACCCAGGAGCAGACCGATGCAGACTCCTTCGAGCCGATGGAACCGCTGGCCGATGGCTTCCGCAACTACCTCAAGACCCAATACACCGTATCGGCAGAGGAAATGCTGATCGACCGCGCGCAACTGATGAAGCTCACTGCGCCGGAAATGACAGTGTTGATTGGCGGTATGCGTGTATTGAATGCCAATACCGGGCAAGCGCAGCATGGCGTGCTGACTCAGCGCCCTGGTGTGTTGACCAATGACTTTTTTGTCAACATTACCGACATCAGCACCAAGTGGGCGCCCACGTCGCAAGTGCAGGACGTGTTCGAGGGTCGCGATCGCAGCACGGGCCAGGTGAAGTGGACCGGCACCCGTGTCGATCTGATCTTCGGCTCCAACTCGCAACTGCGCGCACTGGCCGAGGCCTACGCCTGTGATGATGCACAAGAAGCCTTTGTGCAGGACTTTATCGCAGCCTGGACCAAAGTCATGAACGCGGACCGTTTCGATATCGCCTGATATCGGTTTGAGTAACATGCCGTAAAAATACAAGGGCGCGGTCAGTGATGACCGCGCCCTTGTGCATTCATAGCAGCAGATTCCTACTCGGGGCTTTGCATTCCCGCAGCGCAGCGCGGGCACAGGCAGGCCTTATCCACCGCCCCTAACGGCACCCGCCGTAACGCCTCCTCACTCACCACCGCAGTAGCGCACCAACAGGCCACATCAAAGCGCCCGACCCCGGCAGGCGCACACTGATTAGCACCACCGCAAAGTGGGCATAGCGTGTTGGCGAGCGGGATCGCCTGCGGGTTATCAGCCTCGGGCATCGGAGCAGACCTCGGCAGGTATCAGTTGTGCCATGGCTTAGCCATTCCCCTGAGCTGTAACACCAGCGCATCCATCAGCGAAGCACCTCGATCTTCACATCCAGCAAGCCGGCTGACGTCGCGCCAATGCTGCTGAAAGCCGATCGGGAAAGGTCAATAATACGCCCCCTGACAAAAGGCCCGCGGTCGTTTATGCGCACCACCACGCTTTTGCCGTTGCGGGTATTGGTGACTCGGACCCTCGAGCCAAAAGGCAAGGTTCGGTGAGCTGCGGTAGCCTGATCGGCCTTGTACAACTCCCCGCTGGCGGTTTTCTGGTTCTGATGCCGGTCGGAGTAGAAGGATGCCTGACCCGTTTCGGTATGGCCCGCCCAATTGCCGCCCGCGCCAGACTGCAAACTACTGCAGCCAGACACAAGGGCGAAAAGGAGAAACAGGAACAGCGTTCTGACAACAGGTCGCATCATGGCTATCGGCCTTAATCTGATCGAAGCTTAAAGCAGCTTTATGAATATCAGATGAGCATACCGAATTTCTGAACGCGGCGAACGTCCGGATAGCCTGGAAGATCAGCAAAAAACCACCGGTTACCACCGCAAAAAGTACAGAAAGGCGAATCACCATACGCCAGTTGAAGGGCGGTGGCGGCGGCTCGACCGCGAGCTCCTTCTCAAGAAAGGTTTTCAATAACCTGGTGTTGCGCGTGTTGGCCTTGTAAACAGCGTCAAATGCAAGGCCCTGGGCTCCAGACTAGCTCCGATACGCCAGGTACCCCTGCGCCAACTCAAGCAATCTCTGCCTGCCAAAGCTGGGATCGTGACCCGCGTGCACGATATTCACCGGCAGGGTTTGCAGACGCTGCATGGTCTTGATGTAAGCCCTGATATCGGCATCCGGCAGGGTATCCAGCAGCGGGCCATCATATACCGCATCGCCAGAGAACAACGTGCCTGAGTCCTTGTCCCAAAGGCCTATGCTGCCAGGCGAGTGCCCTGGCAGGTGTAAAACTTCAAAAACACGATCACCCAGATCAATCATCTGCCCCTCGTCCACTAAGCCTGTAGCTGTGCACGCAGGAGTACGGAAGGCTTCAGGGTCGAAGCCCTCATAGGGGTAGGCATCTATCAGGATCTCAGGCACCTCATAGCCCTGTGCCTCAATTAGTGCGCGCATGTCTCCCGGCCAGTGATGGCTACAGAGTACCGGGAAATCATCTGGATGCTGCAATTGCGATGCTTCACAAGGGTGAACCAGCCGCTGCGCGAACTCGTGCAAGCTCCCGGCATGATCCATGTGCGTGTGAGTGGCAATCGCGATGAGGGGTTTATCGACAAGGTCGGCAATGGCCTTGTGCAAAGAGCTGATACCCATGCCGGCGTCTATCAGCAGATCCGCGTCCCTGCCACGCACGTGCCAGATATTGCATTGGAACAGGCGGGCAACATGCGGCTCCCAGATTCGGGTTATGCCATTACCCACAGATTCACTGGCAAACCACCGATCGGCCACCTTCACGCGTTATGCCCTCCGCCAAAGCTTGATGAGGTCATCCTGCTTTGCCACCGCACCAAAGATGCCACCCTCGTTCATCATCATCTTTATCGACGCCTGGTGTAGCTCTGCATTTCCCGCACCGCAACAGTCCTCCACCAGAAGACAGTCGTAGCCCAGGTCGTTGGCTTCACGTAGGGTTGAATGTACGCATACGTCGGTTGTGACACCGCACAGCAACAAGTTGCGAATACCTTGAGCACGGAGAATCTGATCCAGATCCGTCGCATGGAATGCGCCATTGCCCGGCTTATCGATGATCAGTTCTCCGCTTTGCGGCGTCAGTTGCTCAACAATGTCACACCCCGCCTCGCCCCTGACCAGAAAGCGTCCCAAAGGCCCGGCGCCTCCAATAGGCGCGCCCATCGCCTGCGCCCGGGCGCGCTTGGTGGGGCTCAGGTCCATCAGATCGGGCCTGTGCGACTCGCGTGTGTAGATCACCAGCATGCCTTCTTCACGCGCGCCAGCCAGCAGACTCCGGGTGGGTTCGATAGCGGCCTGGGTAGAAGCCAGGCTGTAGCCCATCTGCGCGAAGTAGCCGTGCGGGCTCAGGAAGTCCTGCTGCATATCAATAATCAGCAGAGCGGTATCCTGCGCGGACCATTGGCCACTCAATGGCCAATGGTAGGGACGCGAACTGGGTAAAGGCGCCCAGCTCATTGCGCAAGCTCGGCGGAGTAAGTGGTCGGGAAACGCAGCTTGATATTGTCAGCATTGCCCATCACAAGCTCTTCACCAAACTGCACACCAACGTAGTCCGGGCCGGAGGCACCCTCACCCAGCAGACCGTTATCCCAGGCGAACTCGGTGATATTACCCATAGTGTCAGCAAACTGCGGATCTTCGATAAGCGCCACAGCCTGTGACGGGGTAAAGAAGTTGATGGTCGCTGTCTGTTCGGCGAAACCCTGGGCATCAGTAGCCAGCGCTTCGGCCATATAGCTCACGGCCTTCTCATGCTCCGGGTGTTCAGGCGACAGCATGGCGATCACCTCGTACCAGGCGCCGGCCAGGGCTTTTCCCAACCCCGGCGTCTGCTCAAGCAGCTCTGTACGCACGACCAGAATATCGGTGATTTCGTTGGGGATGTCCGAGCTGTCAAACAGCATGGTGGTATCGGGATTCTGCGCCAGAATTTCGCTTAACTGAGGCTTCCAGGTGACCACTGCCTGGCTGTCAGCAGACTGAAAAGCCGCAATAATGTCAGCATCGGAGGTGTTCACCACGGTCAGGTCGCGCTCGCTCATATCATGCTCAGCAAGTGCGCGCGCCAGCAGGTAGTGGGAGCCGGACAGCTCCACCAGGTTGACTCGGGTATCCTTCAGATCCGCAACGGTTTTACCGGTGCCTTTCATGACCAGCGCATCACTGCCGTTGGAAGCACTCAGAAGCAAGGCGGCCGAGGAATCTACCCCGCCCGCTGCCGGGATAGTCAGCGCGTCTAGAGTAATGGCAATCACGCCATCGAACTGCCCTGCGGTGTATTGGTTTTGCGCTTCGATATAGTCATTCATCTGCACTGCTTTGAGGTCAATACCGTAACGGTCGCCCCACTTGGCAAGGATGCCGCTCTCCTGTGCGTAGCCCAGGGGCATGCTGCCCGCGTAGATGGTCCAGGCAATGCTGAAGGAGGGTTTCTCTTCGGCTTGCGCCAACGAGGTGCCCGCGACCAAAGCAAGTGCCAGGGCAAGGCCAGTAAAAATGCGCATAGGTAGCTCCCATTGAGGATTCAGTGACAGCATCAGTGTCCCTCAGGGGAAGTAAGGCATAAATGACCGGGTCTGCAGGTTTACCTGTCGGTTGATGCAGGCATACCGAACACCTCAAGCACCGCTGCCATATCATCGCGAAAGGCATCTACTGCAGGCGTCTGGCTGTCCCGGCTGCGCCGGGCTGCAGCCTCAATCAGGGAGCTGCGGCGGAAATGATCGGGGCGCACGGCGACCATCTGGCCGCTTTCGATCCACACCCGCGCATAGTGATTGGGCAAAAAGCCCACATGGCTGCCCGCTAAAATGAGCAAAGCTGCCGCCTCTACATTCGACACCCAAGCCGTCACGTGCTTCGGGTCGCCGCCCAACGGAGTAGTATCCTGGGAACCGAGAAAGTGCCGTGCGACCTTGGCGCTGATCTGCAACTCCTCTTTCACGTCCGCCAGCGAATCTGCGCCGGCCAAAGGGTGCGAGGGCGCGCATACCAGCCAATCAGTTTCCTGATAGAGCGGCTGGTAATCCAGTTCTTCCAGGTGAGCTGGAAAGATGCCGATGCCCACATCCGCAGCGTGATTCAACAGCGCCTGCTCAATCTGAAATGGCGCCATCACTTCCATATGCAGATGAACCTCGTTTGCCCGGCGCGCGCCGTAACGCTGCAACACATTGCGCAGAGGGCAGTTGGGGTCGGAAATGAGGTTATCGATCATCGCCAGGCGCAACTTGCCCGAGAGGTGCCCCTTGAGTGTTTCTGCAGCATCTTCAAATCGGCGTAACGCCAGCGTTAAATCAACGGTATTGCGATAAATCTGTTCACCCGCGCCCGTCAGGGCAAAACCGCCACGCCCGCGCTCGCAAAGGCGCAGGCCAATTCGTTCTTCCAGTTGGCCCAACTGTCGGCTTATCGTCGACGCATCACGATTAAGCAGCGCCTGGGCATTGGCTATGCCCTGCGCCTCAACGACAGCGATAAAGACTTCAAGCGAACGTAGGTCAATATCTGAAAGACGCATAAGACAATTCCGGGTGACAGAAAATGGCGCTGCTGCGGACGAGCTGCCGCTACATAATAAACACCACGCCACCAGTGACAACTGCGAAAAGCACCGACAAGCCAATCACCATACGCCAGTTGAAAGGCGGTGGCGGCGGCTCTACCGCAAGCTCTTTCTCCAGATAGGTCTTCAGCAGCCGGGTGTTGCGCGTGTTGGCTTTGTAAACAGCGTCAAATGCATCGCCAAATACCGGCACCAACCCACCGACAAAGTCGATGCCGACGTTGCGCAGCATTTTCCGCTTCACATCCTTGCTGGCACCGGCACGCTGGGCTTCCAGCAAAACGTATCCCGACATTGCCAAGCCAATCAGATCGCCGACCACCGGCACCAGGCCTACCACCGCCTCGACACCAATCTTGAATCGGGTAAAGGGCAGGCTGATGCTGCTATCAGTGAAACGGCTGAACTTGTCCAGACGTTCAAGAATAGCCCGTTGTTTGGCTTCTAGAGGTTGTGGCGCCATGATGTCTCCGCGGGTAGCAAAGCTCCGATTTGGAGCGTTGTGCTGATCTATGCAGATTATCAGGAAAGGCAAGAAGTTCAGAAACTGGTCGAACGCAGCTGTTTGACGTGGCTCGGGCTTGTTATATCAGAGCAGATGCCCAAGGCTGATGGATGCCCCAAATCTACTGTCAGGTTTCGCACCATACCCCAAAATCAAACATAATCACGTACCGCCCGCTGTCAGATATGCGCCGGAATTCCAAGCAATATGGAGCTTCATTAATTCCACGCGCGGGCCTACAATACGGGGAGTTCAAGCTAGCAACATCATCCCCCAGAGGAAATCCCATGTCGTTTTTGATTTATATGATCGGCCTTATTTTGACCGTCGGCGGCATTGCGTGGGGGTTAGTAACCGCAGGCTTGGATACACTGTACGTCGGCATCGCTTGCCTGATCGTTTTCGGCATAGGAATGATGATGGCGGTTTCACGGACTCGCTCCAAGGATTAGTCAGACTAGCTCTCCGCATTCCGATCCTTCGCTCCCGAGCGAAGGATTTCCCTCGTGCCGGGCCAGGTCCCACGTAAAAGCAGCAAATCTCACGAGCGTTCTTTGAGACGTGTTTATGAGCTGTGCCCCACCACTGAACCTGAACGCCACGCCGGCCTGCAGTTCTTACGAGAACTGATCGAATAAGTCAGCTACTCTAACCTCTGCTGGTCACTAGGATCAGACAGCCCAGCGACGTGGACAACGCGCGCGCCAAGGGCTTGCCCCGCATCTTATGCGCTAACACCTGTTAGTGAAGTACCCACCGCTTAACTTTTCCAGGAGAAAAAAGTGTCAGATACCAACATCGAACTGATTTCCACCATCAGCGAAGACAACAAGCTGGAGCTTGCCCTACGCGAGATCGATATTCCAAAGCCAGGCGAAAACGATGTAGTCATCCGCATCGAAGCCGCTCCTATCAACCCATCTGACCTGGGCGTGATGTTCAGCCTGGCCGATATGACCACGGCCAAGCAATCCGGTAGCGCCGAGCGCCCTGTCATCAATGCTGACTTCCCGGCCAAATTCATGGGCGCCGTTAAAAAGCGCGTAGGCAAGGCCATTCCCGTAGGCAACGAAGGCGCCGGTACTGTCATCGCTGCGGGCTCGTCAGCGGCTGCGCAAAGCCTGATGGGCAAAACCGTTGCGTTCATTGGCGGTGGTAGCTACCGCAAATACCTGCGTGCCAATGTGCAAAGCTGCCTGGAACTGCAGCCGGGTACCACTGCAGTCGAGGCCGCTTCCAGCTTTGTTAACCCGCTGACCGCGTTGGCCATGGTAGAAACCATGCGCGCTGAAGGTCACAAGGCGATCGTTCACGCTGCCGCCGCCTCCAACCTCGGACAAATGCTCAACCGCATCTGCATCGCCGACGGCATTGACCTGGTCAATATCGTCCGCAAGCCAGAACAGGAAGCCTTGCTGCGCGACCAGGGTGCCAAATACGTGGTCAACTCCAGCAGCGACAGCTTTATGTCCGACCTGACCCAGGCACTGATCGACACCGGCGCGACTATCGCGTTCGACCCTATTGGTGGTGGTAAGCTGGCTAGCGATATTCTCACCTGTATGGAAGCCGCCGTATCGCGCGACATCACTGAATACAGCGTGTATGGATCTACCATCTTCAAACAGGTTTATATCTATGGCGGCCTTGATCGCGGCCCGATAACCCTGAACCGCGCCTTTGGTTTTGCCTGGGGTGTGAACGGCTTCCTGTTGTTCAACGCGTTAGGAAAGCTGGGTAACGACACCGTCGCCGCCATGCGCAAGCGCATCGCCGCCGAAATCAAAACCACCTTCGCCAGCAGCTACACTCACGAAGTCTCCCTGGCCGGTGCGTTAAAATTGGAATCGATGGCGGTATACGGCAAACAGGCTACCGGAGAGAAGTTCCTGATCAAGCCACAGAGCTAAGGTTTAGCGTCTGGCTGCAAGGCCGTTGTAGAGCGCTGGAGTCCGACTGACTCCAGCGCCTGCATTAAAGGTAATCCTGCTGATCAACAACAAGTCTATTATGTCCTCGCTATCGTAGGTGACTAAGACCTGGCCTAACCCACCACTAATGTCCACCGCCTGCGGCGTCACCATTGAGAGGCTTGTTAGCAGACTCTGCCTGAAGACGCTCCACCAGCCACACCTTGATGATTGATTGACGGGTAACGCCAATACGCGCAGCTTCGCGGTCTAACGACTCCACAACCCAAGCCGGGAAGTCGACGTTGATTCGCTTTTGTTGTTGATTAATTCGGCGAGCAGAGCGCAGATCCAGGTCATCAACAATATCTTCCAGACCTTCCTCAAACTTTCTGTCGAAGTCTTCAGCCTTCATAAAGCTCAACCTCCTTCTTGCGGGAACGCCTGACTGAAACCAGACGAATGCGAGCGTCCCTGTATGTCACGATAGCCGACCAGTGCTTTTCACCAATCTTACCTATCAGCAAAAACCTCTGCTCATCCTCTGACTTAGCGCGGATCTCCAGAAGGTATGGATCTGTCCATAGCCTTTGGGCAGCAACAAAATCGATGCCGTGCTTGTCCAGGTTGGCTTGGCTTTTGGCGTCGTCGAATTCAAATTCATCCATGAGTACAAATTATTCCTTTTCTACTCAGCCCGCAAGATATAGAAGGGTGTTCATCGGAAGACGTCTCGACCCCAGCCTTGGGCAGCATCTGCCTTACGTATTGGGTATCAGACCAAAGCGATTTATCTTCAGCATAGATACCCATGGCATTGGCTATGGCTTTCATTTCCGAATAGGTTTGCCCAGCCTGAATCGCCCCTAGTTTCGTAGACACCTCCAGGCCTTATAATCGAGGCACCCAGG
>CAXBEU010000050.1:0-10337 GCA_963974865.1 uncultured Pseudomonadaceae bacterium
TGAATGTTTAAGAGAGTGTAACAAGGGACGCGACATCAATCCTGACAGAGGGGGGTCCCAGCAAACTGCAGCCATCCTCAAGCAAAACATCATTCTGGCGCTGGGGATCAAAGCGCTGTTTCTCGCCATTACGCTAACAGGCCAGGCGACTATGTGGATGGCGGTGTTTGCTGACATGGGCGTCAGTTTGCTGGTGGTGTTCAACGGCTTGCGCCTGCTAAAAAAATAGAGCTGAGCCTCTCAGGATGAAAGCAGCGTTGCAAACAGAGCAAGCACTACCATTATTGATTATCAAGTTCACACAACAAGCGATAACCAGAAACAGTGTCGCCGATTTCTAATGAACGAGCAATTGTGACAGGCGGCTTGCGAGGCTGGGCGGACTCGTTCGCGAGCTGGGCAACGTGCCGGCAGAACTTCCATCAACACGTCCCTTGCGATGAGATGAGATCCGCCTCGGTCGATTCCAATGTAATGCGCTTGCAGCGTGCGCAAATCAAAAAACGGCCAAATGCTGGAAGCTTACAAAAAGTAATCTTCAACCCAGTTTAACGTCAGCGAGCTCTGCTACTATTACGGCACTACCTTGAGGGAGAAAAGGAAGGACGGAACCGGCTGCACCCCGTTTCGCTTTCCAAAAAGCCTGAGCCTATGATGACGTGTCGGAATGTACTTATCGTTCTGCTTATGATTCTTGTGCTTCCCGTCAGCGGGATGGCACAAACCATGACATTTGACACAGGGCATGCCATGAGCCCGTCGGCCATGGCGTCCAGCGATGCTGCTTCGGAACTGGCTACGTCTGAGCATGATTGCTGCGATCCAGATGCGTTTGGGTCAGTCTGCGAAAACGGGCAAGAATGTAAAACCAGCAGTTTGCTCCAACTCGCGCTCGGCAAGGTCGTATCGCCAGCGCTCTCCCCTCGCCCTTCCGCCCTCCTCCCTGGTCGGGCCCCGACTCGCGCGCCTGATGTTGTCTGGCACCCTCCGCGCAGCTGATTTTGTTTGTGTCCCCTAGTGTCGCCTGAACTGTAGGAACAGGCGGTTTAGGCATGTCTCTGGCATGCGCTAGAACATCAACGGAATCAAATTCATGAATCAGCGCAATTACGGAACGCGTCTATACGCGGCCGCGCTGCTTGTTGGCCTGATGGCAACACCAGGCTTGTCAACAGCACTCACCCTTTCAGAAGCCATACTTCTGGCAGAACGCGAAGCCCCTTCCTTGGAGGCGCGCAGCGCGAACCTGCAAGCAGCTCAAGACCTGGTCACGCCCTCTGGCGAGCTACCGGACCCCAGATTGAAGCTTGGAGTACAGAACCTCCCTATCGAAGGTGAGTCCAGCCTACGATTGGGTGCAGAGCCAATGACCATGCAGATGGTCGGCGTCATACAAGAGGTCCCCAATCGAGCGAAACGCCGTGCCCGCGTGGAAACCGCCGAAGCCACCGTGACATTGGCCCAGGTGCAGCGAAGGGTCGAGCGACTCAAGGTCCGCCAGATGACCGCCGAGGCCTGGATTACCACCCTGGCTGCCGAGCGCAAGCTGACCATTTTTAACCAGCTCTACGCCGAAAATCGGCTTTTGGCTCAAGCGGTCAAGGCGAAAATCGCCGGCGCTGGCGGACTCTCGAGCGATAGCGTATTGCCCAGGCAGGAAGCCGCGCTCTTGGCCGAACAGGAAGATCTCCTGGCCCGGAATTTAGCGATTGCCCGGGCAGAGCTCCAACGATGGATTGGCGAGGCTGCAACCCAACCACTGCAGGGTGGCTGGCCGGAGTGGCGAAGCAGCCCCGAGCTTTACATATACAACGTTCCCCGCCACCCCGAGTTACTGGAATTTGGCCCGATGACCAGTCAAGCCGAAGCCCAGATCGCCGAAGCCATTTCGGAAAAAACGCCGGACTGGGCATGGGGCGTGGATTATCAGAATAGAGGAAGCGGCTTTGGCGACATGATCAGCCTCAATCTCAGCTTTGATCTGCCTGTTTTCGCAGGATCAAGACAGGATCCGAAGATCAGCGCTGAGCGTGCGCGCTTGGAAGGGCTCGAAGCAGAGCGGCAGGACCGGCTGCGTCAGCTCAGGCAGGAGCTGTCAGCAGACCTTGCTGAGCTCCAACGTCTGGAACGGGCACTAGATCGTACCGAGGACACACTGCTGCCTCTCGCCAACGAAAAAGTCCATCTGGCCATGGCCGATTACCGTTCAGGCAAAGGTGAACTGACCGCGGTGATTAAAGCGCGCGAGGAGTTGGTAGAAATGCACCTGCGTCTTGTCGATCTAGCCCGTGACCGCTCGCTAACCAACGCCCGCTTACATTTCTCTTTTGGAGACACCCAGCCATGACACTTCAGATCAAGCGACTGGCGCTGCTGATTGGCCTGCCCATGTTTATAACGAGCACTGTAGCTGCGAGCCTCTCAGTTGTGGCAAGCAGCACTCACGCTCAGTCTGCCGAGCAGACCGAGAAAGAAGTGCTGTATTGGTACGATCCTATGTATCCGCAGCAACGCTTTGACGCACCTGGCCCATCGCCCTTCATGGACATGGACCTGGTGCCTCGTTATGCCGATGAAGGGGGGGATGGTGCTTCCATGCTCATCGATCCTACAGTGATACAGAATCTGGGCATGCGGGTCACTCCGGTTACCCGAGAATCCATCAGCCAGACCGTCGAAGCGGTAGGCACGCTGGGTTACGATGAGCGTGACGTAGCCATTGTCCAGGCACGCAGCGCCGGCTTTGTCGAGAAAGTCTACGACCTGGCCCCAGACGACGTGATCCCAGAAAATGCGCCACTGGCCGACCTTTTCTTCCCCCAATGGTCGGCCGCACAGGAGGAATATCTGGCATTGCGTGGCATGGGCGAGCCGCAATTGCTGGCTGCTGCTCGTCAGCGTCTGCGTATTGCCGGCATGCCACCCGAACACATTGCAGCGCTGGAGCGCAGCGGCAAGGCAAGCCCGAGCTGGACCATTACCAGCCCTATCGGCGGGGTACTTCGTTCGCTTGATGTCCGAGAGGGTATGACGCTGCCTGCGGGCGCATCCCTTGCCCGCATCAATGGCTTGGAAAAGGTCTGGCTGGATGTTGCCGTCCCTGAAGCGCAGGTCAGGAACCTGAAGGTAGGGCAAAAGGTCGAGGCCAAACTGCCTGCATACCCGGGCGAAAGCCTGGAAGGGATTATCGAGGCGATCTTACCCCAGGCCAACCTGGATAGCCGAACCGTTCGGGTTCGAGTCGTGTTACCCAATTCCAATCAACTCCTGCGCCCCGGCATGACCGCCGACGTGACCTTGAGCCGTGACGAAGACGAAGCCCTGGTGGTACCCACTGAAGCACTGATCAGAACAGGTAGGCGCACCCTGGTTATGGTCGCCGAGGGTGAGGGCAAGTTCAGGCCAGTAGAAGTCAGGGTCGGGCGCGAAACCGATTTCAAGACAGAGGTGTTGTCGGGTCTTGAGGAGGGCCAACGCGTGGTTGCGTCCGGGCAGTTCCTGCTTGATTCCGAAGCCAGCCTGCGCGGACTGACCACCGAACCAGAGCAATCGCCAGAAGACACCGGACCGGCCTTGCACGAGGCCGAGGGCACCATCCTGAGTATAGAAGATGGCATGGTCAATTTGTCTCACGGTCCATTCAAGACATTGAACATGCCGGGCATGACGATGGCATTTCCGATCGCAGACCCGGTCCTCCTGGAAGGACTCAAAGAAGGTGAGCGGGTACAGGTAGGCGTCAGCGAAAGCGATGAAGGTCTTGTTATCGAGCGGATCGAGCAACTCGGAGATCAGCCATGATTGCCAACATCATTCGATGGTCAGTCGCAAACCGGTTTCTGGTATTGCTGGCGACGCTGTTTTCGGTCGCCTGGGGCATATGGTCGATCCAGAACACCGCCGTTGATGCGCTGCCTGACCTGTCCGACGTTCAGGTCATCATCCGCACACCCTATGCCGGGCAGGCGCCGCAGATTGTTGAAAATCAGGTCACCTACCCGCTGGCGACGACCATGCTGTCGGTTCCCGGGGCGAAGACCGTGCGGGGCTATTCATTCTTCGGCGACAGCTATGTGTATGTTCTTTTCGAGGACGATACAGACCTGTACTGGGCGCGATCGCGGGTGCTCGAGTACCTCAGCCAGGTGCAGAGCCGGCTTCCCGAAGGCGCTGCGCCAGCGCTGGGCCCTGACGCCACCGGAGTAGGCTGGATCTATCAGTACGCTCTGGTGGATCGCACCGGCCAGCACGACCTTGCTCAATTGCGGTCGCTGCAGGATTGGTTCCTGCGTTACGAGCTGAAAACCCTCCCCAATGTTGCAGAGGTCGCGCCGATCGGAGGTATGGTTAAGCAGTACCAAGTAGTGCTGGATCCGATAAGGATGGCCAGTCAGCAGATCACTCAGCAGCAGATCAGGCAGGCGGTTGAAGAGGCCAACCAAGAGACGGGCGGAAGCGTACTGGAGCTTGCCGAAACCGAATTTATGGTTCGCGCCTCGGGCTATCTCTCATCACTGAAAGATTTCCGTACCATTCCGCTCGGCTTGGGCGCTACTGGCACGCCGATAACACTTGGCGATGTCGCGCATATTCAATTGGGACCGGAGATGCGCCGGGGGATTGCCGAGCTGGACGGCGAAGGCGAGGTAGTCGGTGGCGTGGTGATCTTGCGCAGCGGAAAAAATGCCCGCGAAACGATCACCGCAGTGCAGGCCAAGCTTGAAGAGCTGAAGAAGAGCCTGCCTGATGGGGTTGAGGTGATTACTACCTATGACCGCAGCACGCTCATTGACAGCGCCGTTTCCAACCTCAGCTTTAAGCTTCTGGAAGAGTTCATTGTCGTCGGACTGGTGTGCGCCCTGTTCCTCTGGCACCTGCGTTCATCGCTGGTAGCTATTGTCTCTTTGCCGGTGGGTATCCTGATCGCCTTCATCATCATGCAGCGGCAGGGGGTGAACGCCAACATCATGTCCCTGGGGGGAATCGCGATCGCCATCGGCGCCATGGTCGACGCTGCGATTGTGATGATCGAAAATGCCCATAAACACATAGAAGCCTGGCACAAGAAAAATCTGGGCAAGAAACTTGAGGGCGCCGAGCACTGGAAAGTTATCACCAATGCAGCTACCGAAGTCGGTCCGGCACTGTTCTTCAGCCTGCTTATCATCACCTTGTCGTTTATTCCGGTTTTCACCCTGGAAGCCCAGGAGGGCCGGCTATTCGGCCCGCTTGCCTTCACCAAGACCTATGCCATGGCGGCAGCCGCAGGGCTGTCGGTCACCCTGGTTCCGGTACTGATGGGTTATTGGATCCGCGGGAAAATTCCTGACGAGCATCGCAATCCAATCAATCGCGGACTCATCTGGATATATCAGCCGGCTCTCGAAGCCGTGCTCCGTTGGCCGAAAACTACCATCGTGATCGCATTGGTTATTTTTCTGACGGCACTTTGGCCGATCTCCCGGCTGGGTGGGGAGTTTCTGCCGCCACTGGATGAGGGTGACCTGCTGTACATGCCAACGGCGTTACCCGGTCTGTCTGTTCAGAAAGCATCGGAACTGCTGCAGCAGACCGACCGCATGATCAAAAGCGTGCCTGAAGTAAAACGCGTTTTCGGCAAGGCGGGTCGTGCCGACACTGCGACCGATCCGGCACCGCTGACCATGTTCGAGACCACCATCCAGTTCAAGCCCCGGGACCAATGGCGTCCGGGAATGACGCCTGAAAAACTGGTAAAAGAACTCGACAAGGCAGTGCAGGTGCCTGGGCTGGCCAACCTGTGGATACCGCCAATTCGCAACCGTATCGATATGCTGGCCACCGGCATCAAGAGTCCAATCGGGGTCAAGGTGTACGGCTCGGACCTGGTACAGATTGACAAGGCCACGCAAGCGGTCGAGCGCATCGCCAAGACGGTTCCAGGCGTAAGTTCGGCTGTCGCCGAGCGACTCACCGGTGGACGCTATATCGATGTCGACATTGACCGCAGCGCGGCTGCACGTTACGGGCTGAACATTTCCGAAGTGCAGTCGATCGTGGCGGGCGCCGTCGGCGGTGCCAACATTGGCGAAACCGTAGAAGGGCTGGCTCGTTATCCCATCAGTTTGCGCTACCCGCGCGAATGGCGTGATTCATTGACCGACTTGCGCAACCTGCCGATCTACACACCCGAGGGAAGTCAGATCACCCTCGGAACGGTGGCACAGGTCAGTGTGACGGATGGTCCGCCGATGCTTAAGAGCGAAAATGCCCGTCTTACTGGCTGGGTTTACATAGACGTACGCGATCGCGACATGGCTGCGGTGGTGAACGACCTGCGTACCAGAATCGACAGCGACGTGCCCCTGGAATCAGGCATGAGCATTAGTTACTCCGGCCAGTTCGAGTTTATGGAGCGCGCCAATGCCAAACTGAAGATGGTGGTGCCGGCTACGCTACTAATCATTTTTGTGCTGCTTTACCTCATTTTCAACCGGTTCAGCGAAGCCTTACTGATCATGGCGACGCTGCCATTCGCTCTGACTGGCGGTGTCTGGTTCCTCTACCTGCTTGATTACAACCTGTCGGTAGCAACTGGCGTGGGATTCATTGCGCTGGCAGGCGTATCGGCCGAGTTTGGCGTGATCATGCTCTTATACCTGACCAATGCCTGGAGCGAGCGGGTGAATGCAGGGCGTACGGACCGACCGGCACTCCTTGAAGCAATTCGTGAGGGCGCCGTGCAGCGCGTAAGGCCCAAGGCGATGACCGTGGCAGTCATCATAGCTGGCCTGCTTCCAATCCTGCTTGGCAGCGGTACCGGTAGTGAAATCATGAGCCGTATTGCTGCACCAATGGTAGGGGGCATGATTACCGCCCCGCTTCTGTCCCTGTTCGTACTCCCGGCGGCTTATCTCCTGATGAGACGCCGGTCCATTAAGCAAGCCAAACCACAATCTGGAGATTCACTATGAAAGCCAAACTGGCACTCGTTCTCGCCCTCGCACTGACTCCAGCAGCCTTTGCTGAAGAGATGAAAGGTATGGACATGAAGCACAGCATGCCTATGGACAATATGAAGATGGAGCAAACGGATACCGCTGCGCAGAGCGCAAAGGCGACAGGTACCGTGCGCAACATCAAGCTGGATAAAGGTACTGTCACTATCGCCCACGGGCCCGTACCAGAACTTGAATGGCCCGCTATGACCATGGGGTTCAAGGCAACGCCTGAACAGCTTGAGGAGCTCAGCGAAGGGGACGAGATCGAGTTTGAATTCACCTCACAAGGGATGAATTCTACCATCACTTCGATCAAGCAACTTTAACCAGCGCCCATGGTTATCGACCCTTGTGGTGCGGTAGCCATGCTGACTATGCCTTACTCATTTGTAAGCCTTCCAACAGCTTCCTGTCAGCCTCCTACGGTTGATCTGCATACATTCCCAACAATGAGGTGATAAATGAAAAAGCTAACTTTAACTAAAATGATTATTCCCCTGGCCTTGGCTATCGCGTCTTCATTCGCTATGGCAGAGGACGGCAGTGATTACGCGCTAAGTAGCGCACCCCGAGCGCAAGCGCCAAAGATGGTGCCTCAATCAGCGCATCAAAACCCCTATTATGTTAGGGCAGCCACGGCAGGCTCTCTGCAAAACGCAGAGAATTCACGCATGAAATGCGAGATGATGACGAAAGATTGCGCAGCAAAGATGCACACGATGGCGAGCCCGGTCGCAGCCGAATAATGTCGCCGAGAACCTGATGCAGCCGGAGCTGTTCTTGCTCTCCCGCAGGATGGCTCCGTTGGATCTGGCCCCATGCGCCAGGAGGCGGTATCGTGGGATATTCTGGCCATGAACGGGAAACAGGAATGATCAGCTTGTCCCTGCGCAGCAGGATGGCGCTCCTTTTTATAATGGTGGTCACAGCCGTTCTGACTTTGGCGGCGGTTAGTTTTGATTTTTTTTGTCGTTTGCATTTTGAGCATCAGGATGAACAGGTTCTCCAGCACAAAATTCAGGCGCTGAAGTCTGTTCTGAAACGGAATGACCGTTTCGAGTCATCCATGGTGCCCGACCTCAACCGATTGGTTGATACCTCATTTGGCTTTGCTGCCATGATTAAAGCCGGAAACCGCGTCGTTTATTCTCATCACAACCTGTCCGAGCAGCACCTGCCTTTAAATAACACCGGTAACGCTAACAAGTGGCTGATTCAAATCGGCCCCAACCTCTACACGGGGACTACCAAACAGATCGGTGAATGGGCGGATGGAGAAGCAACGATTCACCTGGCTCTTGATGTCACGCACCGGACTCACTTTTTTGAAATGGTTAGGCAGTGGTTTATTTATACGTTGATTATCAGCGCCATTTTCAGTGGCCTGCTGGGCTTTGCCTTTATTGGTCGTGGACTCAAGCCAATATCCAGGCTATCTAGAACATCTTCCACCATCACCGCCAATTGCCTGGACACGCGGATCTCTGTTGAAGCGGTGCCGGCGGAACTGCACGAACTGGTCGCCAATTTTAATGCCATGCTTGCGCGACTGGATGATTCCTTTCTTCGTCTCTCAAGCTTTTCAGCCGATATCGCCCATGAGCTGCGGACCCCGCTCAACAGTATGCTGACACAAGCTGAAGTTGCGTTGATGAAGGATCGGTCTGGCGAAGACTATAAGGACATTCTTTTCTCGACCCTGGAAGAGCTCCGTAGGATGTCGTGTATGGTCGACGACATGCTGTTTCTGGCCAAAGCTGACAATGGCATGATTACCCCCGGTTTCGAGGATCACGACCTGACAACTATCGCGGCGAGCGTGCTCGAATACTACGAATACGCTGCCGACGAGAGGGGCTTGAAACTGGTCATGAGCGCCGAAGGTGCCACCTTGGTAAAAGGTGACGACGCCATGTTACGCCGGGCAGTTTCGAATGTCTTGTCCAATGCAGTTCGTTACGCAGACGAAGGTTCTGTTATCGATATCGATATCTGGAGAGCTGATGAATGGGTGCTCTTGAAAGTTAGCAACCAAGGCCCGCTAATTCCTGCCGAGCATATCCACAAGCTCTTTGACCGCTTTTACAGGATCGATACTGTGCGACGAGGAGGCAGCACCTTGAATGCCGGGCTGGGGATGGCTATCACTCGCTCAATCATCGAGGCTCACAAGGGTGCAGTGGAATGTAGGTCTGGGGCTGGACTTACAACTTTCGAGATGAAACTACCTGCAGGCTGAACCAACAACGTCAATTCTAGTCAGACGCACCGCCATCGATAAAGTAACCCATGCCGCGTATTGTTTTTATCAGCTTTATCGGGAAATCATCATCGATTTTTACGCGTAGCCGTCGGATAGCTACCTCGATTATGTTGGTATCACTGTCAAAATTCATATCCCATACTTTTGATGCAATGAGTGACTTGGATAACACCTCCCCCTGCCGGCAAAGCAGGAACTCAAGCAACATGAACTCCTTTGCGGTCAGATCAATACGCTTTCCACCGCGCTCTACTCTTCGTTTGAGCAAATCTACCTGAAGATCCTCGATGGCTAGGGTGGTCTGAACGGTAGCACCGTTTCCCCGACGCAGAAGCGACCTCACCCGAGCAAGCAACTCGGAGAACGCGAAAGGTTTGATCAGATAATCATCGGCCCCCAGGTCCAGACCTTTGACTCTATCTTCCACCCGATCTCGAGCACTCAGAAACAGCGCAGGCGTCTCACTGCCTGCGGCACGCACCTGCTCAAGCACCTGCCAGCCGTCCAGGCCCGGCATCATCACATCCAGTATCAGTAGATCATATTCCTCATCAAGCGCCTGCTGGACTGCGTTAATACCGTTCGTCACTAGGTCTACCACAAACCCGGCTTCAGCCAAGCCCTGTTTCAGGTAAACGCCAGTTTTCGGCTCATCTTCTGCAACCAAGATTTTCACAATCAAGCTCCTGCCTTAGTGACGGCTAATGGTGAGGCTCTGAGCAAGGAGACGCTATTACCTTTCAGAGATGTAATCGGCAGTACCCATACATCGCAAGCGTAAATGCTTCGACCTGATTGGCGCGCTGGGGATTGACCTGAACGCCAAGTGATTAACCAGTCATCCGCTCAAATTCATCTGCACAGGCCATGCAGGCCTGGTTACATGATTGGTGCTTGGAATTCATCATTATTTTTCTACATTGTGAAGGTTGGTCTTCTGCTTTGACAAAACAGGACACACATACTTGTCGACTGCGGGGTGAGACGGGAGTTTGGTCCATGCGCCTATCTGACAAAATGATAGTGTCACCGTCGAATAACCGGTAACTGTCAAGGTATCTGTCGCCCTGTTTGATTTTTATGCAGCTATTTTC
>CAXBEU010000051.1:0-8182 GCA_963974865.1 uncultured Pseudomonadaceae bacterium
AGTTCTACGACAACCTTGATGAGTTCTTCGAATCCACACTATTTTCCGAATAGCCGAATTATTGTGCAGGAGCGCTGCGCCGCTGTGCGGCGCAGCGGTATAGGGATCAGGCGTAGGCCGGCTTTCCGGCAGCCTGGCTGGCGCACCAGCCGAAACCCAGCGCAGAGCCCAGGTAGACCGCCGCCAGGCCCCAGCCGAGCGGGTTCATCGCCCCGGCCAGCAGCGCCTGAACGATGAGACCGGTGCACACCAAGTCGCAGCCGACCATCAACAGCGAGTCGCGCCGGGGCAGATCTTCGAGACTGCGGATAAACCAGAAGCCCAGGCCAACCGCCAAATAGGTAGCGCCAAGCAGGCGGCCAAGCAGCATGCCGTCAACCCCCAGCGGCAGACCCAGCCAACGGAAGATCAGACTCGGATCAACCAGCAGTAGCACTGCGACAGCTACGGTCAGCAGGCACTTGGGTTTGCTGAAGAGAGTGATGCTCATGATTTTCCTCCTTGTTGACGCAGGTAACAGGTAAGGGACTGGCGTTCCTCAGCCTTGCGCAAGCCACCGAAGGCCATAGCAGTGCCGGGAAGGAACGTCATGGGGCCCGCGAGGAAGGCATCGAGCTTTTCCGCATCCCAGGTAAAGCCGGCCTGCTGCAGGGCCGGGGTGTAGCCGAAGCCCGCAGCGGAACCGACCTTACGGCCGAACACACCACCGAGCTGTGGCCCGACCTTGTGCTCACTGAGCGAATGACAGGCGCTGCAGCGGGTTTCGAAAATCTTCTGGCCGGCCACCGGGTCGCAGCTCTCAGCGGCCTGTGCGGACAGATTGATCACGCCCAGCAAGCCGAGAGCGGTCAGCAAATAAGTGAAGTTGTGCAGCTTCATCCGAGCAGCTCCTTGGCGCGCAGGGCCGCCCTAGTGCCGGCTCCGATGGCGCCGTCAATGCTCCCGCGCCAGCCCTCGCCATGGTCGCCCTGGCCAAAGAGAATGCGGCCACGATCCTTCTGGAAGTGCGCGTAGTACTTCTCGAACCACTCAGGTTTGTAGGTGGCGTAAGTACCCAGGCTGTAAGGATCCAGGGTCCACTCGTAGCCATAGGTGCCCTCGACCTGGATGCCCGGGAAGAGCGGTTCCAGAATCGCTTGAACAGCCTGGGTGTCGTAGATATCGATCTTGCTCGGGTCGTTGCCGAAGGCGACGAAAAGGGTGTGGTCGTCGCTTACGTAGTACGCCATCACCAGGCTCACCGGGTAGCTGGACTCGGCCATGGCGTTGATCTTCGCCATCTTGGTAAAGCCGCCCTTGGCCTTGATATAGAACTTGATCCCAGCACCGCTGTGCTTCTGCTTGCCGGCTTCGATCAGGGCAGGATCCAGCGCCGGGGAAAACTCGACGTTGGGCAGCACGTTCATCGGCAACGCGATGATCACGCTAGCGGCCACTATCTTCTCGCCACTCTGGGTGGTGATCACCGTGTGATCGCCCTTGTCCTCGATCTTCTTCACTGGGGTCGACAGGCGCACTTGCGGCTTGCCGTCCTCAATCATCTTATTGATCAGGCCGATGGTGCCGTCCTTGAGCTTGTAACGTACAACAGCATCGTTGAAACCCTGCAGGTTCCAGCCTGCCAGCGCCCACCAACGCAGCATATCGACGTAGGAGGTCTGGTCCAGCGGGGCATGCGACGTCGCGCTGACAAAGCTGTCGACCGCCACCCGCTGAACCGGATCGAGCTTAAGCTCATCCAGGCGTTGCTTGGCAGTGCGCTTGTCACGCTGGATGATTTCTTTCCAGGTGTGCTGCGCGTCATAGGGGCGGTCCCAGACCTGGCGCGCTTCGCTATAGAAGGCATCGAAGGCTGCCAGCAGCGGCAGCAACTGCTCGCCGGCCAGCTTGTGGGTCGTGTTACCGACCTTGACCACATACTCTTCGTTGGTCAGCGCCGCGGTGCTGACTGGAGTTTCTTGCAGCTCCAGACCGTAGCGTTCTTTCTCGGCCCAGACGAAGGGCTGCGTTTGGTGAATCCAAGTGCCGCCCATTTCGACCTTGTGGCCGTCGAACTCGGAGGTGAAGGTACGCCCGCCCAGGCGATTACGGGCTTCCAACAACAGGGTCTTGTAGCCATTCTTGCGGCTGTCGCGCGCAGCCGTGACACCGGCGAAGCCACCGCCGATCACCACTACGTCATAGTCGCAACCCGCCGTCTTGCAGCTATCGCCCGTCGCAGCCGTGGCATGGGTCATAACCCCTACCCCAGCGACGGCAACCGCACCCACTCCGGCGCCACGCAAAAAATTACGGCGGCTGACGCCCTTGGCGCCGTCCTCATGCTCGGCCATTAGCCCACACCTCATCTTTTTGTCGTTATCGATGGCGGGCATACAGCACAGCTAAAAAATCCCGACCGCGCCAGACGATGCCGGCCGGGAAAGGTCATGCCCACCTTGGGGACAGAAACTAACAGTGGCGGTACGGGAGGGCTTGCCAGCGCACGTCAATGTCGTTGACATCTGACGTCAGCCAGGCAAAAAACTAGGTGTGATTAGCCTTGGCTTGCAGGCGGTATTGCTGCGGGGAGACGTGGGTCCAGCGGCGGAAGGCGCGGCTGAATGAACTGCATTCGGCATAGCCAAGCAACAAGGCAATGTCGGTGAGACTGTATTCGTCCTGCGCCACATAGGCCTCGGCCAGTGAACGACGCACCTCCTCGACCAGCAGGCGGAACTCCACCTGGTACTCGGCCAAGCGTCGCTGCAGAGTGCGCGGCCCCATGCCCATGCTCTGCGCCACCATTTCCAGGCTGGCCCCGCCACTGCTCAGGCTGCTGGCAATATGCCGGGTCAGCTGGGTGAGCAGATCATTGGCCGACGCCCTGACCTGCCGCTGCTGTTCGAGAAAGGGTTCCAGGGCCTGGAACAGACGCGGGTCGGCGGTGCGTACCGGCATGTCCAACAGGGCCCGCGGAAAATACAGACGATTATCTGGCTGTTTGAAGTGCAGCGGGCACGCCAGCACCTCACGGTGCAGCGACAGATCAGCCGGCGTCTCATGCTCAAAGTCGAGCCGTTCCGGGGTCAATTGCGGGTTCTGGCTGATCTCCCGCAACAGGCTGAGGAAAAAGCCAATGGTGAACTCGGAGTCCTGGCGTCGCCGCACTATGGTCGGATCGGTAACCTGATACGACAAAATCACCTGCCGCTCGCCGATCTCTACATCCACCCGGATAGCCTGGGAAAACACCACGACGAAATGGCTCAAGCAGCGCAGTGCCAAGAGCATGGTTGGCGCACTGCGTACTGCTTGACCATATATGCCAAGGGTGGTGCTAACGGTCTGTATACCGATGCGCAGGCCGATCGACGCATCCACCCGACGCCCGAGAATCTCCCAGAACTCGGCATACTTCGCCGCGGGAATCTCCACATCGGGGGCATGTAGAATCCGCTCGTCCAGGCCGGCCTCGGCCAAGAACGGGGCGAACAGCTCTGCATTCAAGCGGAAGAAGCTTTCGGCAAAGATGGTATGGGTAGCGGATGTGGGCATGCTGGGCAACTCCGAACGGCGCCCCTTTCAGGGCAGGTGGTTCTTACGTGACTCACGGGCCCTATCCCTATGACATGGCCGAACCAGGAGTCATCCTAAATGCCAGGATACATTTTGCAAAGGTTTTACGAACAGCAATCCACCCGCTTCTGTCCGGTTCTGAAAAAGATGGATTTTGCATAGACGACGGCACCGCTCAATGGCTTAATTACGGCTGTATCCAGCGGCCTAGAAGCAGAAAACCCTCGGAGCAATTATCTGCCGAGGGTTTTCTCTCCTTAATAAGACAAGCCTCTTAGTTCAATCCATCAACACTTTTTCTAGACGGCATCAGACCCAAGGGCGAGCCGGAGCCTTTTATTTGCACAACGGCTAGAACTGCGCAGCGTCGAGCAGGTACAGGCTCTCGCTACCGGCTTTAACCGAAGCAGTCAGCGAGTGGATGCGCGGCAGCAGGCGGGCGAAGAAGAAGCGCGCGGTGCCCAGTTTGCTCACGTAGAACTCGTCCTGATCCTGCTTGGCCAGCGCGGTGCGCGCCATCAGGGCCCACATATAGGCGTAGGCGGTGTAGCCGAATACCTGCAGGTACTCCACCGAGGCGGCGCCGACTTCGTTCGGGTTGGCCTTGGTCCGCTCCAGCAGATCGGCAGTCATCAGCTCCAGGTTGGCGATGGCGCCTTTCAGCGGCTCGATAAACTCGGCCAGGCTGCTGTCGGCCGAATCGGTAAAGGCTTTGATCTCTTCGGCGAAGTGCTTGTAGAACGCCCCGCCGCTGCCGACCACTTTACGGCCGACCAGGTCGAGCGCCTGGATGCCGTTGGTGCCTTCGTAGATCTGGGTGATGCGGCAGTCGCGGATCAGCTGCTCCTGGCCCCACTCACGGATATAACCATGGCCGCCGAATATCTGCTGGCCATGGGTGGTGGTTTCCAGCGCCATATCGGTGAGGAAGGCCTTAGCCACCGGCGTCAGCAAGGCAACCAGCTCTTCCGCGCGCTTGCGGGTCGCTGCGTCTTCGCTGAACTTGGCGGTGTCGAGCTGCATGGCCACGTAGCTGGAGAAGGCACGGCCGCCTTCGTTCAGCGCTTTCATGGTCAGCAGCATGCGACGCACGTCCGGGTGCACGATGATCGGGTCAGCGGCTTTGTCTTTAGCCACCGGGCCGGTCGGCGCGCGGCTCTGGATACGGTCGCGGGCGTATTCCACGGCGTTCTGGTAGCTGCGTTCGCCCAGGGACAAGCCCTGAATGCCAACGCCCAGACGCTCGTAGTTCATCATGGTGAACATCGCGGCGAGGCCCTTGTTCGGCGCATCGACGATCCAGCCAGTGGCGCCGTCGAAGTTCATTACGCAGGTGGCCGAAGCCTTGATGCCCATCTTGTGCTCGATCGAGCCGCAGGACAGGCTGTTCTGCTCGCCCAGGGAGCCGTCGGCGTTGACCATAAACTTCGGCACTAGGAACAGCGAGATGCCTTTCGGGCCCGCTGGGGCGTCCGGCAGCTTGGCCAGTACCAGATGGATGATGTTCTCGGTCAGGTCGTGCTCACCGCCGGTGATAAAGATCTTGGTGCCGGAAATCTTGAAGCTGCCATCAGCCTGCGGCTCGGCCTTGGTGCGGATAATGCCCAGGTCGGTGCCGGCATGCGGTTCGGTCAGGCACATGGAGCCCGCCCAGACGCCGGCATACATGTTCGGCAGGTATTTTTCTTTCAGCTCTTCGCTGGCGTGGGCATTGATCGACAGGCAGGCACCAGCGGTCAGCATCGGGTACAGGCCGAACGACAGGTTGGCCGAGTTGACCATTTCCTCGACCTGGGCCGAGATCGCCTTGGGCATGCCCATACCGCCGAATACCGGATCACCACCCACGCCCACCCAGCCGCCTTCGGCGTAGGTTTTGTAGGCATCCGGGAAGCTGGCTGGGGTTTTCACCGAGCCGTTGGCCCAGGAGCAGCCTTCTTCGTCGCCACTGCGGTTCAGCGGGGCGATCACGCCGCCGGTGACCTTGCCGGCTTCTTCGAGAATGGCCGCTGCAGTGTCTTCATCAACCACTTCAGCCAGGGCCGGCAACTGGGCCCACAGCTTGGAAACTTCAAACACTTCATTGAGCACGAAGCGCATATCGCGCAGGGGAGCTTTGTAGTCAGCCATTTGGGGTCTCTCGAATAGTGTCAGGGCATGCCCGGATGGTAAAAATTCAGTGTTGCCGGGCGGCCGCAGCGGGCCACAGCGGCACGCCACAAGCATCATCGCCTGGCTGTTTGAGTACAGCGGCCAAGGCGCCCAGGGCCATGGCATTGACCAACGCCTGTTTCTGCCCGGCGGGCAAGCCACAGTCCGCGCTCCAGTTCGGCACGCAATTCAACCAGGCCAGCAGCCCTTGCACGCAGGCTCGCAGCAAAGTCGTGGGCGCGCGAACGCCGAGCGCCTGCACGTGCAACAGCAACTTGTCTTCATAGCTGCTGCGCAGTTGCCGAATCTGCTGCTGGTGCGCCGGCGACAGACAGCGCAACTCCTGTTCGGCCATCCGCGCATGCAGCCGGCAGCGCTCATGTAGGGCGATATGGCTCTGCAGCAGGGCCTGCAAGCGCTGCATGGGCGTACCCGTCTCACTCAGTTCGACCAGCTCGTGAAGGTCCTCATAGAACTCCTCAAGCAACTCGAACAGCAGCTGCTCCTTGCTAACGAAGTGGTGGTACAGCGAGCCCGCTGTGATCCCTACATGCAGGGCCAACTCGCGCATACCGACCTGGGCAAAACCGCGCTCGGCGAACAGCTCCAGCGCCTTGCCGCGGATCTGCTCAATACGCGAGGGCGCCGCCGCAATGGGTTCTACGCCCAGCGCAGCGGCCGGCTGCGGCAGGTTGCTAGCCATACTGATAGCCCTGCGCAACCCGGCCATCAGTCATAGCGATAAAAGCCATGGCTGCTCTTGCGTCCCAGGCGCCCCGCCGCCACCTGTGCGTTGAACTCCCCAGGACAGCGCAGCGCTGCTGCCGAGCCTTATTCAGTTGACGGACGAGGCTGCTGCCGATGCCGACTACGGCCTTGAGCAACACGGCCGCGAAAATATCCACCAGCAGCACCTACAGCCCGGCCACGGCGTACACCTGAGCGATGCCACTGCCCATAATTCCGCCGCCGATCACGTCGGCGCGCTGAATGCTCATTGTCATCAGGCTGGCCTCTCAGACACGCTCGAAAACGACGGCGATACCCTGGCCGCCGCCGATGCACATGGTCGCCAGGGCATAGCGGCCCTGAATGCGGTGCAACTCGTGGATGGCCTTGGTGGCGATGATCGCGCCGCTGGCACCCACCGGGTGGCCGAGGGAAATGCCCGAGCCATTGGGGTTGACCTTGGCCGGGTCGAAGTCCAGCTCGCTCGCTACGGCACAAGCCTGGGCGGCGAAGGCTTCGTTGGACTCGATAACATCCAGGTCGGCCACGCTCAGGCCGGCACGTTGCAGGGCCAGGCGGGTAGCTGGAATCGGCCCCAGGCCCATCAGTTCAGGGTCGACCCCGGCATGCGCATAACTCACCAGACGGGCCAGCGGGCGAAGGTTGTCGCTTTTGACCGCCGCTCCGCTGGCCATCAGCAGCGCGGCAGCGCCGTCATTAAGCCCCGAAGCATTGCCGGCGGTGACAGTGCCACCCGCCTTGAACGCAGTCTTCATCGCCGCCAGTTGTTCCAGCGAAGTCTCGCCGCGCACATGCTCGTCCACCTCAAACAACTGCACACCTTTGCGGGTTTTCACCTCTACCGGCACGATCTGCCCGGCGAAGCGCCCCTCGGCAATGGCGCGGGCGGCGCGCTGCTGGCTTTGCAGGGCAAGGGCGTCCTGAGCTTCGCGGCTGATACCGAGGCGCTCGGCAATGTTCTCCGCAGTGATGCCCATATGAATGCGATGGAAGGGGTCATGCAGGATGCCGAGCATGTAGTCGACGGCCTGCATATCACCCATCCGCCCGCCCCAGCGCGCCCCGGGCAACAGGTAGGCACCACGACTCATAGACTCGGCGCCGGCACCAATGGCGATATCGCAATCGCCCAGCAGCAGGCTCTGCGCCGCCGAAACAATAGCCTGCAGGCCAGAGCCACACAGGCGATTGACGTTGAAGGCCGGGGTTTCCTTGGGAATCCCGGCCTGCATGGCCGCCACCCGGCCGAGATAGGCATCGCGCGCCTCGGTGGGTATCACATTGCCCATCACCACATGACCAACTCGCTCGGCGGCGCAACCACTGCGCTGTAAAGCTGCGCTGACCGCTGTGGTGGCCAGCTGCGACAGCGGCACTTCCTTGAGCGCGCCACCAAAGGAGCCGATTGCAGTTCGGACAGCGCTGACGATATAGACTTCAGGGGTAGACATAGATATCTCCGCGGGCATGAACCGGCAACTAACAGGGATTTAGCTCACTGCGATGCCAGTAAAGCGCGCAGCGATTACACTGCGGCGCAGTCTAGAGATGGCCAACGCCACTACCTATGCCGAAAATGACCGGCTTGCCTGATGTTTTTTGCCACTTCAGGCGGCCAATTAGCCATGAGCGAGGGCCATGCAAGAGAAAGACTCGGTAGCCGTTTATTGGCTATTCGGAATATCGTGTGTAAATCCTAATTCATCGGTATAATCAAAATCCG
>CAXBEU010000052.1:0-7781 GCA_963974865.1 uncultured Pseudomonadaceae bacterium
GCAGCGGATTCAGGGGGCGTTGCCGCTATGAATTTATTCCGGACAGCAGTGCGCGTTCGCGGGAATGACGGGGTGGATGGGAGATAGATGTGCCTGACGCAGTCCGCTTGGATGTCCGCTCGGGAATGACGGGGTAGCTGGGAGGGTGGTGTTACTGGTTCAGTTGTTCAGGGTAGTACCCAGTCCGCTTGGATTCCCGCCTGCGCGGGAATGACGAAGGTTAGTAGGTTGGTTGCGTGGCTGGGTCGATAAACCGCGTTATTCGGTCCCCACAGGGTCGTCATCCTCGCGAACGCGGGGATCCATTCGGCTTTTCGTTTAGGTATGCGGGTATGTGCCAACTGCGATAGCGCTTGGATTCCTGCCTGCGCGGGAATGACGAAGGTTAGTAGGCTGGTTGCGTGGCTGGGTTGATAAACCGCTCTGTCCGATCCCCACAGGGTCGTCATCCTCGCGAAGGCGGGGATCCATTGGGGGGTTCGGCTTGGTATGGAGCGGGTGCCAGAGGCGAGTCCGCTTGGATTCCCGCCTTCGCGGGAATGACAGATGCTGGGCGGCTGTGGCTTGACCGATAAACTGATTTATCGGATCGTCATCCCCGCGAACGCGGGGACCCATTGTTGGCTTATTCCACCGTAACGGATTTTGCCAGGTTGCGTGGCTTGTCTACGTCAGTGCCTTTGACCAATGCAACGTGGTAGCTGAGCAGCTGCAAAGGGATGGTGTACAGGATCGGGGAGATGCAATCTTCCACGAAGGGTAGGCAGATGATTTCGTGGTTGCTGTCTTCGCTTTGATCGATGGTTTCGCAAGCGAATGTGATCAACTGACCGCCACGGGCGCGGACTTCTTCGAGGTTGGACTTGAGCTTTTCCAGCAGGGCGTCGCTGGGTGCAACGCTAACGACCGGCATATCTTCATCTACCAACGCCAGCGGACCGTGTTTAAGCTCGCCAGCGGCATAAGCTTCTGCGTGTATATAGCTGATTTCCTTGAGCTTTAGAGCGCCTTCCATCGCAATCGGATAATGCGTGCCACGGCCAAGGAACAGGGCGTGGTGCTTGTTAGCGAAGCGTTCTGCCAGGGTAGTGATGCGCGGCTCCAAGGAGAGTGCCTGATCGATAATCGCGGGCAGGTTCTTGAGCGCTCTGACGTTGGCGGCGATTTGTTCAGCGGGTTTGCCCCGTACCTGGGCCAGTGCGGTGGTCAGCCATAACAGTGCCACCAGTTGGGTCGTGAAGGCCTTGGTTGAGGCAACGCCGATTTCCGGACCGGCATGGGTCAGCAGGCGCCAGTCGGCTTCGCGCACCAGTGAACTGCCGGCAACGTTACAGATGGCCAGCGTGGCAAGGTAGCCCTGATCCTTGGCGAAGCGCAGTGCGGCCAGGGTGTCGGCGGTTTCGCCGGACTGGGAGATGGTGATCAGCAGGGTGTTGGCCGGAACGACGACGGTGCGGTAACGGTATTCACTGGCCACTTCCACGCTGCAGGGAATGCCGGCCTGGTCTTCAATCCAGTAGCGGGCGACGAGACCTGCGTGATAGCTGGTGCCGCAGGCGACGATATGGATGTTGGCAATGTCTGCCAGACGGGTTTCGGCATCCGGCCCGAGGATCGCGGTGAGTACGTGATCGTCACCAACGATACCGGCCAGCGTGTCGCGAATGGCCTGGGGCTGCTCGAAGATCTCCTTGAGCATATAGTGCCGGTATTCGCCTTTTTCCAGGCTATGGGCGGCGTGTTCGTAGCGGGTCAGGGGGCGGTCAACGCTCTTGTTCTGGCGGTCCCAGATTTCACAGGTGTTGATGGTCAGGCGGGCATGGTCGCCTTCTTCCAGATAGCGGAAGCGATCGGTGACCTGCAGCAGCGCCAGCGGGTCTGAGCCGATATAGTGCTCGTCACTGCCTTCGCCAATCACTAGCGGGCTGCCCATACGTGCGCAATAGAGGGTGTCTGGCTGGTCTTCGTGCATCAGCGCCAGGGCGTAAGCGCCGTGCAGTTCGCCGAGGGCGGTGCGGAAGGCGTCGAGCAGGTCGTGGCTCTGACTGTAATGATGGGCAATCAGATGCGCGACGACTTCGGTGTCGGTTTCCGAGGTGAACTGGTAGCCAAGCTCGATCAGTTTTTTGCGCAGCGGGCTGTGGTTTTCGATAATCCCGTTATGCACGATTGCCAGCTTGCCGGACATGTGTGGGTGGGCATTGTGCTCTGCCGGTTTGCCGTGGGTGGCCCAGCGGGTGTGGGCGATACCCAGGTGACCAATGGCCGGGTCGGCCTTCAGCGCATTCTGCAACTCCACTACCTTGCCAACCGCGCGGACTCGGTGGATGCCGTTGCCCTCTGCCAGCACGGCGACACCGGCCGAATCGTAACCCCGGTACTCAAGACGCAACAGACCTTCAATCAGAATGGGGGTGATATTGCGCTGGGCGACGGCGCCGACGATTCCGCACATGGTGTTGTCCTTGGGGTTGGTAGCAAAGGGTCGCAGTTTAGCACTTTCGCTGGGGTTTGCAGTGTGGTGGGTTGGCGATATGGCCAGTTTTAAGGTCAAGGTGGATTCCCGCGTTCGCGGGAATGACGGGGGTGGGGGCTGGAATGGCGAAGTGGGTGGTAGGAATAACGGGAGTTGGGCTGGAGCACAAGGCAGGCAGGGGAAGTGCGCTCTCTTGCTGTCATCCTCGCGAACGCGGGGATCCATTGGGCTTTTCGTGTGGGCAGGTGGTTGCGTTTGGCTGCGAAACCGCTTGGATTCCCGCCTGCGTGGGAATGACGGGTGAGTGGGGATGATGGGGATATTAGATTGCTGCTGCGGTTTGGCTGGTAGACCCTATTCTCTCAGGATCGTCATCCTCGCGAAAGCGGGGATCCATTTGGCTTTTCGAGTGGGTAGGTGGTTGCGGTTGGCTGCGAAACCGCTTGGATTCCCGCCTGCGCGGGAATGACGGGTGAGTGGGGATGATGGGGATATTAGGCTGCTGCTGCGGTTTGGCTGATTGACCCTAGTCCTCCCAGGATCGTCATCCTCGCGAAAGCGGGGATCCATTGGGTTTTTCGTGTGGGCAGGTGGTTGCGGTTGGTTGCGAAACCGCTTGGATTCCCGCTCGCGCGGGAATGACGGGGGTGGGAGCGGGCGGGCGAGCTTGTTGGCGTCTTGCTCGCGTCCTGCCCCCTTTTTGCATCAGCGTTTGTTGAACCGCTCCACCAAAGCCGCCTGCTGCGCTGCGGTGTTGGCCAGCTCATTACTGAGCACCGCGCTGCGTTGTGCCTGGGTGGCAGTAGTGTCGGCTAGGCCGGAGATGTTGTTGACGTTGCGGTTGATCTCCTCAGCCACGGCACTTTGTTCTTCAGCTGCGCTGGCGATCTGACCGGTCATGTCGTTGATGCGCTCGATTGCGGCGCGAATACCGTCCAGCGCTTCGTCCGCTTCTATTACCTGCGCTACCCCGCGGTCAGCCTGCTCATGGCCTGCGCGCATGGTGTCCACCGCACGTTTGGCGGCGGTTTGCAGGTTGCCGATCAGGCCATGAATCTGTTCAGTTGACACGGCGGTGCGGCTGGCCAGGGCGCGTACTTCGTCGGCGACCACGGCGAACCCGCGACCTTGCTCACCGGCACGGGCCGCTTCAATAGCGGCGTTCAGGGCGAGCAGGTTGGTCTGGTCGGCGATGCTTTTGATCACATCTACAACCTTGCCGATTTCTTGAGCGTCGCTTGCCAGCTGTGACGATACCGTGGCGGCTGAGCTGACCGAGGCGGAGAGAATCTCGATGGCTTCACGGGTTTTGCTGGCGACGGCTTTGCCGTGTGCCGACAGCTCGTTGGCTTCGCGGGTAGCTTCTGCAGTGCGCTGGACGTTACCGGAAACTTCTTGGGTAGCCGCGGCCATTTCGTTGATGGCGGTAGCGACCATGTCGGTCTCGGTGCGTTGCCGGCTCAAGCCGTCGTGGCTGCGGGTGGCCAGTTGGCTGGCTTCGTTGGCTTGGGCCTTGAGCTGTTCAGCGCTGTCGAGCACGCGCGTCAGGCATGTTTGCAGGCGTGCTTGCTGGCTTAACAGCGCCATTTCGATCTGGCCCATGACGCCTTGTTGCGAGGTGTACATGGTAGCCAGCAGTGGATCGTTGATACTGTTGTCTGCAACTTTGAGAATGCCTTGCAGGCCCTGGTCGTAAAAGGCCTTAAGGGCGAAGCCGGCGGGCAGGGCGACGGCGGCAGCCAACGCTATTCCCCAGCCTTCAAGGAACATCCCGGCGACAGCGCCGCCCGCAGCAATAGCCACGACAGGCAGAACGTCCTTGATGATATTGCCCCAGTCCATGCCAACGGCTTTTTTGCCCTTGTTGAGGCGAGCATAAAGCGCTTCCGCTCGGGTGACCTGAGCTTTGCTGGTTTGTACTCTGACTGATTCATAGCCAACGGCCCGACCGTTTTCCCAGATCGGTGTTACAAAGGCATTAACCCAATAATGATCACCATTTTTGCAACGATTCTTGACTATGCCCATCCAACTCTTGCCACCCTGCAAATAACTCCACATGTGCGCAAACACGGCTGAAGGGGTATCAGGATGGCGGACCATGTTATGCGGGCTGCCGATCAACTCGTCACGCTGAAAGCCGCTGACGGCGACGAAAGCATCATTGCAATAGATGATGGTGCCTTTAAGGTCGGTTGTGGAGATCAGCCGTTGTTCGGCATCAAAGGTTCGTTCCCGCTGGGTAACAGGCTGATTATTGCGCATGGCTGGTTCCGTTTTATTGTGAGGCCGCGAAAGTCCTGTTGGGCTTTTGGGCTGGCTAGGCTTTATATCGGCCTTCAATCCGTTTTCTTGAATGAAGGTTGCGGTATCTGGCACGGCCAATTAGGGTGGAGTATAGCTATATGATAAGCGGCAGCCAGTCGCCTGCTGATAAAGGAGATAATTATGTCTGATGTGAACAGCCTGGGTACGCTCAGCACCTTGAAAGTGGGCGAGCAGGGATATGCCTATCATTCCCTGCCCAAGGCCGCAGAACAGCTAGGTGACCTGGGCCGCCTGCCGATGTCACTGAAAGTGCTGCTGGAAAACCTGCTGCGCCATGAGGATGGTAAAACAGTTACCCGCGACGATATTCAGGCGATGGCCGATTGGCTGAAGAACAAACGCTCCGATCGGGAGATTCAGTACCGCCCGGCGCGGGTGCTGATGCAGGATTTCACCGGCGTGCCGGCCGTAGTGGATCTGGCCGCCATGCGCGATGCCGTGGCCCGCGCAGGTGGCGATCCGCAGCGAATCAACCCCCTTTCTCCGGTGGATCTGGTGATCGACCACTCGGTGATGGTCGATCATTTCGCTGATGACAGCGCCTTCAACGACAACGTTGCCATCGAAATGCAGCGCAATGGCGAGCGTTACGAGTTTCTGCGCTGGGGCCAGAAGGCCTTTCATAATTTCCGTGTGGTGCCGCCTGGAACGGGCATCTGCCACCAGGTAAACCTCGAGTATCTGTCGCAAAGTATCTGGGCCGAGGAGAAGGACGGCAAGCATTGGGCCTACCCCGACACCCTGGTGGGCACTGATTCGCACACCACGATGGTCAATGGTCTAGGTGTGTTGGGTTGGGGTGTGGGGGGCATCGAGGCTGAGGCCGCTATGCTTGGCCAGCCGGTATCGATGCTGATCCCGGAGGTGGTGGGCTTCAAGCTGACCGGCAAGCTGCGCGAGGGCATGACTGCGACCGATCTGGTGTTGACCGTAACGCAGATGCTGCGCAGCAAGGGTGTGGTCGGCAAGTTTGTTGAGTTCTACGGTGATGGCCTGGCTGATCTGCCGCTGGCCGATCGCGCGACCATTGCCAATATGGCGCCGGAATACGGTGCTACCTGCGGCTTTTTCCCGGTCGATGATGAAACCTTGCGTTACCTGCGCCTGACTGGCCGGCCGGACGATGTGGTCGCACGGGTCGAGGCGTACAGCAAGGCGCAAGGCCTGTGGCGTGAAGCGGGGCATGAGCCCGAATTTACCGACAGCATGCACCTTGATATGAATGAGGTGGAGGCCAGTTTGGCCGGGCCGCGTCGTCCGCAGGATCGCGTCGCGCTGGGTGATGTGCACAAGGCTTTTGATGAGCTGCTTGGCCTGCAGATTCGCCCGGCTGATAACGAACAGTCCAGGTTGGAAGGCGAGGGCGGTGGTGGCACTGCGGTAGGTTCCACCAGCGAAGACGCCGTGGTGCAGATCGACGGTCAGGATCATGTGCTCAGCCATGGCGCAGTGGTGATCGCGGCTATTACCTCCTGTACCAATACGTCCAACCCCAGCGTGATGATGGCAGCGGGTCTGGTAGCGAAAAAAGCAGTGGAGCGTGGCCTGCAGCGCAAGCCCTGGGTCAAGTCGTCACTTGCGCCAGGCTCCAAGGTGGTCACCGATTACCTGCTCAAGGCGGGTTTGACCGAGTATCTGGATGAGCTGGGCTTCAACCTGGTGGGTTACGGTTGCACCACCTGCATCGGCAACTCCGGGCCTTTGCCAGAGGTCATCGCCAAGGCTGTGAATGACCATGATCTGGTGGTGTCTTCGGTGCTGTCGGGTAATCGCAACTTCGAAGGCCGCGTGCATCAGCAGGTCAAGGCCAACTGGCTGGCGTCGCCGCCGTTGGTAGTGGCCTACGCACTGGCCGGCAATACGCGGATGAATCTGACCGAAGAGCCCCTGGGCCTGGATCGGGACAACAAACCGGTGTTCCTGCGTGATCTGTGGCCGACTAATGCCGAGATTGCCGAGGCGGTGGCCCTGGTGGAAGACAGCATGTTCCGCGAGCGTTATGCCGACGTGTTTACTGGCGACGAGCATTGGCGGTCAATCCCGATTGCTGAGGGCGCTACCTATGCTTGGAAGGACGACTCCACCTATGTGAAGAATCCGCCCTATTTCGAGCAGATCGACCAGCCAATTCAGGCGCTCAAGCCGGTCCATCAGGCTAATGTGCTGGCGGTATTCGGTGACTCCATCACCACTGACCATATCTCCCCAGCGGGCAATATCAAGGCCAGCTCGCCTGCAGGTGAGTATCTGCAGAGCCTGGGCGTACATCCCGAGGATTTCAACTCCTACGGATCGCGTCGGGGTAACCATGAGGTGATGATGCGCGGCACCTTCGCCAATATCCGTATTCGCAACCGGATGCTGGGCGGCGAAGAGGGTGGTGAAACCGTGCATGTGCCCAGTGGCGAGCGGATGGCGATCTATGATGCCGCCATGCGTTATCAGCAGGATGACACACCGCTGGTGGTGTTGGCCGGCAAGGAATACGGCACCGGCTCCAGCCGCGATTGGGCGGCCAAGGGTACCAATCTGCTGGGGATCAAGGCGGTGATTGCCGAGAGCTTTGAGCGGATTCACCGTTCCAACCTGGTGGGCATGGGTGTTCTTCCGCTGCAGTTTGTCGATGGGCAGAATGTCGGGTCTTTGATGCTGGATGGGCATGAAGTGCTCGATATCGAGGGCATCGACGACAACTTGCGGCCTGGGCAAACCTTGAACGTGACCGCGACGCGGCCTGATGGCGAGAAAGTCAGCTTCAAGGTGCTGTGCCGGATTGATACCGGCAATGAGATTGATTACTTCAAGGCCGGTGGGATTCTGCACTTTGTGCTGCGGGAGTTGATCGCGGAGGGGTAAGGCAGGGTGCTTCAAGGCAGGCGGCTGATCTCGGCCGCCAGACCGGGCTCAAAAGCAAAATGGATCCCCGCGTTCGCGCACTGCTGTCCGGAATAAATTCATAGCGGCAACGCCCCCTGAA
>CAXBEU010000053.1:0-6178 GCA_963974865.1 uncultured Pseudomonadaceae bacterium
CTGCGTAGAGATAACCCTTCAAAGTCAGGCTTTTGCCCAGCACGGTAAACAGTGGGAATGGTGTCGGTTCAGAGCTGAGTGCGCCGTACACCAGCAA
This sequence comes from uncultured Pseudomonadaceae bacterium, assembly GCA_963974865.1. Classification (GTDB taxonomy): domain Bacteria; phylum Pseudomonadota; class Gammaproteobacteria; order Pseudomonadales; family Pseudomonadaceae; genus Halopseudomonas. Next base: position 98 of record CAXBEU010000053.1, read on the forward strand.
AATTCCGCCCCGCGCCATGCTCTGCGTGAGAGGTTCAAAGGACGGCCCGCCTACAGGATCGAATACAACGCGAGCGCCTTGACCGGCAGTTATCGTCATAACACGCTCGACGATATCCTCTTCATCGCTGACGATGACATGCGCAGCGCCTGCATCAAGCAGGGCCTGCTTCTTCGCGTGAGTTCGAGTGATCGCAATCGATGTGGCGCCGACCATACGAGCCATTTGGAAGGCGGCCAAGCCAACACTGCTTGACGCGGCGGTAACGATGACAAAATCGCCCTGCCGTAGCTTCGCCTGTTCAATCAATGCCCCCCAGGCGGTGACGTACTGCATCCAAGACGCCGCAGCCTCTTCAAAGGACAAGTTCTCAGGGCTCTTTACCACCAGGTGGGCCGGTACATTGGCCAACTCGCCGTAGGTGCCCCAGCGAGCAATATCCAGAGGTGGGATCAGAGCGACCGAGTCACCAACCGTGATCTCGGTTACGTCGCTCCCGACTGCCGTTACGATGCCTGCGGCCTCGTAGCCTAAGCGGCTGGGGAACTCCGCTTCTTGCAGGTATGCGTGATTGCGAAACATCACTTCGGCTCGGTTCAAGCCAATAGCTTTAACACTAATCTGCACCTCGTTTGCTGCTGGTGCCGATACTTCCAGATCTTCCAGCTTCAGAACGCTGGCGTCACCGTATTCATGAATTCTGACAATGCGTGCCATCATAAATACCTCGTTTATCAATGGGCCTCGACGTACATCCGGAAAGTATCCGGGCACTCGAAAGGTTACAAAAATTTAGTCATTGGTTGGCGCTAAATAATGGCCTACGACGGCGTATTACTTGGCGGCTGTCAAAGTATGAAGACCTGTAGCCATGGCGCATCCTCCTGATGAGGGCTGAAGAATGCACCATGACTTCCTGGGTCTGCATACCTAGATTCTTTCTTGCAGCGCCTTTAAGAAGGCGTCGATATTCTCATCGTGGCGTTTGTAGTAGGTCCAGGGGCCGATCCGCTGCGATGTCACCAATTGCGCGCGCTGTAGAGCTGCGAGATAAAGCGATGTCGTTGACTGCGAGAGGCCCGTGCGCTCTTGGATGATACTGACGCACACGCCTACCGTTTCTGGGTCGACCTCCTGCCCGAGAAAGGCTGTCCTGGGATCCTTGAGCCAATTGAGGATGGTAAGGCGCATCGGGTTCGCCAATGCTTTCAGGGCTTCGTTGACGTCAATAGTCATGAATTTTTTATACCTACTCTTCCGATATCTGGATATCTTCCTGATTCACGCAGCAAATTGGAAGGCTTCACCATGATCTCCGCGCCTGCCCTTCGCAGTGATGGGCAGGCTTGGACTGGAATCCTATTGTCCTGTCAGGTAGGACTATCGGACACCTGTGCGCCGAATTGCGGGACGATATGTTTGCCAAGTTCCTCGATAACCTCTGCTGCGGGGCGTTTACCATACTTGAGGTTCAGGATGACGTGATCTACACCGATTTCCTGAAGTGTATCCAGCAAGGCCAGAAGATGGTTACGTCCCAGTCGGAATCCTAGATGGATAGGCGAGGGCGGCGTGGATGGGTGTTCGTCCAGGTCGATATACAGCGATTGCAAGAACGGCTTGTAGATAGTACCACATTGTTTAGCCGTTTCCTGTCGCCAATCTTCCACGATGAGTCGCTGTATTTTTGGCGGACGTGGATAGTTGATCCATCCATGGCTTTCACGCGCGATCCAATCGAGCGACTGGCGGCTATGTCCGGTTACGAATAGCGGTATTTCCCGAGTCGTAGGTTTGGGAACGAGATCGGCCCCCAGTAACTCACCGTGACTCCAGCGAATGGGCTCGAAGTGTGTTCGATGGGCTTGGCGTATCACATTGAGGTTTTCTTGAAAGGTCTCGCCGCGCTGTTCTGGATCAACGCTGAATGCGGGAAACTCCACGGGACGATCGCCAGAGGCTACTCCCAGGAGCAAGCGACCTCCGCTCAACTGATCAATGCTCGCTGCGGCCTTTGCCGTGTGCAAGGGATTACGCAAAGTAAGGGCGATGGAGGCGGTGCCTAGTGCGATTTTTGTTGTATGGGCTGCCATGTAGCCCAGATACACCCAAGGGTCGAAAACCTGGCCGACATCGCCGAAGCTTGGGTCCCTGAGCGGCACGTCGCGAAACCAGAGCGCCGAAAAACCAAGTGCCTCTGCACGTTTGGCCAGCGCGACCTGATCCAGCATGCGCGGTGTGTCACCCTCGAAAGCCTCCAGGGGAAAGAACAGCCCAAGGCTTAGATGACCCTGCCTGAAGGTCCGTTTGAATCCCCTATGCTCTTGGTAGGGAGTCGTGCTCGGTTGGTACATGCTTAACTTCCTCGGTCAGCAAACGCTGAGCCACGCCCCTGAGTTATGGGGCGTGGCACTGAGCGCTTAGGGTGTGTAAGCAGGGTAGTCGGTGTAGCCCTTATCGGTACCGCCGTACATGCTGCTTGGATCAAGTGGGTTAAGCGGCCAGTTGTTGGCGATACGCGCGGGCAGGTCGGGGTTCGCAATGAAGGGGCGACCAAAAGCGATCAGGTCGGCCCAGCCAGCTTTTATCACGCGATTTCCTCGTTCAGCGGTGTACTTGCCGGCATAGAGAATCTTGCCGCTGAAGGTCTTACGAACAGCTTCCCGGAACGTCTCGGGCAGCTCGGGTGCGTTTTCCCAATCGGCTTCAGCGAGCGACAGGTAGGCAATGCCCACTTCCTCGAGGATCTTCACTGCCTCGATGTAGGTTTGGTGAGGATCTTCTTCGACCAGGCCGAGGTAGACGCGGTCTTCGTCTGTGGTCGCGAACAGCGGGGCGAAGCGAACGCCAACGCGCTCCTTGCCGACCACACCAGCAACGGCGAGGGTGATTTCGCGCAGGAAGCGAAGACGGTTCTGCAGCGAACCGCCATATTCATCATCACGCTGGTTGGTATGCGCCGAAATGAACTGGTTTACCAGGTACCCATTCGCGCAGTGAAGCTCCACCCCGTCAAAACCTGCGTCCAAAGCATTTCGGGCTGCTTGGGCGTACAGCTCAACCAGTTCCTTTACCTCCTTGGTGGACAGGGCTCGTGGGGTCGAAGGGTCGGCCAGTGTACCCGTGCCGGGGCCAGTTTCGATGAACACCTTGACGTTGTCCGCGCGGATGGCTGATGGCGCCACGGGCGCTTCGCCACCGGGTTGCAGCGATGTGTGCGACACGCGGCCTACATGCCAAAGTTGAGCAAAGATCACCCCTCCTTCGGCGTGAACAGCGTCGGTGACCTTACGCCAGCCTTGTATCTGTTCCGGGCTATGAATGCCGGGTGTCCAGGCATAACCCTGTCCTCGGGGTTCAATCTGTGTGCCCTCGGTCACCATGAAGCCAGCACCGCTGCGCTGACGGTAATAGGTAGCCATCAGGTCGTTCGCAATATTGCCGGGTTGGGAGCTGCGCGAACGCGTCAGTGGCGGCAGAACGATACGGTTCTTGAGGGTGTATGGGCCCAGCTGAGTGGTTTTGAAAAGTTCTGATTGTGTCACTTCATTTACCTGCATATCTAAATTATTAGATGTCATAAGTCAAAGAACATGGATCAACGAGGTCAGAAGAGCCTAGCGGTGCTTCGTTGAGGCTGACGTAGATATTCTTCTTCTGGCTGTAGGTTTCTAGCGCGGGCTACGAGTCAATACTATTCGCGATATCTGCATATGTCAATATGTCGCTACTGTTCCCGGCACCTATGCATATTTTTGCGCCCTTGCAGCTCACTTCTGGATCAGCTGGGAATGCGCCGTGCTTCGCGCCAGTGTTGCCTATGTGTCGCATCCCGGACGATTGCATAGATATAAATCGCCATCCGCTGTTTATGGCGCGAACCGTGCTGCGGGAGTTGATACAGCCCCTGCCATCAACCAGGAGCCTGTAATGCAAATCTCTCTGCACAAGAATGTACGCACCACACCTGCCATGCGCGCCGAGATCGCCGCCACGTTGATCGGCAGCCGTCTCAGTACGTCGGCGCAGGCGCTGCGTCGATCTTCACTCGCAACAGGCTGTAAGGCTTTCTACGTAGATCCTGACCTTCGTTAAAGCCAGGTGAGCGATGCAGCTGGTTGGCGATGAAATACAGGTAACCGTCTGGGCTGATGGAAAGGGTGTCCGGCCAGAGAACCCGCGGATCATGGACGACGGTTTGCCATCTGCCGTCGGGCAGGCGCTTGCGAATACCGTTGTGCTCATAGTCAGTGGTGTAAACGGCGGACTCAGCATCCGCCTCAAGTCCATCGGAGGCTCCCTTCTCGTCCAGGTCACGTACACCGGATTACAACTGCGCCTCACTTATGCCTGGATCGCGCAGTAGTGCAGTAGACACGGCGTACAGATGGCGGCTGTACAGCGGGGAGAAATAAAGGTCTTTTCCATCGGCGGACAAGGCGATACCGTCGGAAGCAACACCCAGCGCCTTCGGCTTGCCATCGGCGTCCCTGGTCAGCAGCGCCGGCTTTCCTTCTACGACCGGCACAAAATCCGGATCGACAGAGGTCTGTGCCGCGCCGCTCAGGCGACGGATGGCTTTGCCACTGGCGATATCCATGACGATGATTCCTCCAGGGCCGGAAACGGATGAATCGGTTACATAAACCGTGCCTTGCTTACCCACCCGGAAGTCGAAGCGCATGTCATTGACATAGGTGCTCGGCAGGATCACTTCAGGTGGAAATACTAGGGTTTTGACAACTCGATTTCTGGTCAGGTCGATGGCTACCAGCTTTGCCCCGCCAGCACGTGGTGTGGCGAACTCCGGCGCGGCGGTGTCCAGCGCCCAGATACGCCCCTTGCCGTCGGCGACAACGCTTTGAACGCTGATGAAGCCCTTTGCAGGGTCGTATATGGCTGGGAAAGCCGCCTTTGTTGGCACCGGGAGCCCGCGTGACGAGGAATTTGCCCGGCTCAAGCGCGAGTTGGCCCGGATCACCAAGGAACGGGATTTTTTGCGCGAAGCGGCGGCGCTCTTTGCCAAGGGATCATCCTGAGGTATCAGGTGATCGAGCGTTGCCGCGATGAGTTTCCGATTCGCCTGATGTGCCGCTGCCTGCGGGTTTCGACCAGTGGCTACTACGACTGGAGCAAGCGCCTGCCCAGTGCCCGCCAGCGCGACAATGAGCGCTTGCTGTGCCGTATCCACGCGCTGCATCAGGACAGCCGGGGCACACTGGGCGCCGGCCGCATGCAGGAAGATCTGACCGAGGAAGGGCTGACGGCCAGTCGGAACCGGGTTGCCCAGCTGATGGCAGCAGCTGGCCTGCAGGGCTGGCCGCGCCCGAAACGGCGAGGTCAGCGTGCTCAACCGGCACTGACGCCGCAGGGCGTTTGCAATCTGTTGGAGCGTGATTTCAGCGCCCTGAAGCCGGAAACCAAGTGGGTGACCGACATCAACGAGATCAAGACCCAGCAGGCCAAGCTGTATCTGTGTGTCGTGCTGGACCTGTTTGATCAGCGCATTGTGGGCTGGTCCATGCATCACCGGCAGGACCGGCAGATGGTGATCAGGGCCGTGTAGATGGCGGTTTGGCAGCGTCAGGAGCAGCATCCGCTGATCCTGCATTCCGACCGTGGCAGCCAATTTCGTAGCGGTGATTACCAGGACTACCTGGCCGCCAACGGCCTGCTCTGCTCGATGTGTGCGGTGGGGCATTGTGGCGACAATGCCGCCTGCGATGGGTTCTTTGGTCTGCTCAAACGCGAACGGATCTATCGCACAACGTATCCAACACTCGATCCCGCCAGGTCCGATGTGTTCGAATACATCCAGCGCCGCCACAACCCCAGGATGCGACGGCGCCGGGTCAAGCAGGACCAGAAGTTTTCAGCTCTTTCCAAACCGTCCGTGATTTCGGGGTAGAACCCCTCCTTACCCAAACAATGTAGGGCCGTGTGACCCCATCCTGCAGCGTGACCTGATTTGGTCAAGGCCGGGTTGTCATGCAGGCAGCTTGGCTGCAAGGAGTTCGACCTTCTCTATATTGGGCGGAGAACTGAGCAAGGTCGCGGCGTTGGCCATCAAGGCCGCGGCGA
>CAXBEU010000054.1:0-4598 GCA_963974865.1 uncultured Pseudomonadaceae bacterium
GAATGTTTAAGAGAGTGTAACAAGGGACGCGACATCAATCCTGACAGAGGGGGTGCTCAAAGGCAGGTGCGCAGCAGGTAGCGCAAGCGGATGCACTCAACGATATCCTGAACCGAGCTCAGTCACTGCAGCCATTAGAGGCAGTGGTCATTTCCCATAATGGATCAATCGTGGCCGAGCGCGGTTACCGCGGCCATACCACCACCTCTCCCACCAATATCAAGTCCGCATCCAAGCTGATCATTTCGGCATTGGTCGGCATCGCCATCGACAAGGAGGTGCTTGAAGGCATCGACCAGCGCATTGCACCCTTGCTGTCCCAGGATCTACCGGCCGATCCAGACCCTTTGCTGCAGCAGTTGACGATCGGCGATCTAGTGACGATGAGAGCGGGGCTAGGGTCTACCTCGGGGGCCAATTATGGTGCCTGGGTGACTAGCCGCAACTGGGTGCGCGCTGCGCTGGCTCGGCCCTTTGAGGATAAGCCGGGGGGCAGGATGATTTACTCCACCGGCTCGACCCATCTGCTTTCCGCCATTCTGACCCGCCAGACCGGGCGCTCAACGCTGCAACTGGCCAGGGACTGGTTTGGGCCGTTAGATGGCTTCTCGATTGGCTCCTGGGAGCGCGACCCCCAGGGTATTTACATGGGCGGTAACCAGATGGCAATGAGCCCACGCTCACTGCTGGCTTTCGGCGAGTTGTACCGCAATGGCGGCATTGCGCCTGACGGAGCGCGGCTGATTTCCGAGGACTGGATTCAATCCTCATGGCAGCGCCATACACAATCACCCTGGACCGGTCATGGGCATGGATACGCCTGGTTTCTGGCCACTATCGCCGGCGAGGATGTGTATTACGGCTGGGGCTATGGCGGGCAGATGCTATATGTAGTGCCGTCCCTTGGGCTCACCGTGGTCATGACATCAGATGAGAGCGCGTCTGCTGCCCGCACGGGGCATCGTAATGATCTGCATCGTCTTTTGGGCGACATTGCCAGGTCAATAAAGGCCTGATAGACGACTGGTTACAGCAAGTAATTCGCACCTAAATAGCGCCTATTGCAGCAAAAATGGTCGATCATGGTGCCTATTAACTTGATCCTGGGTTTTAGGTGCGCCTTGTACCTCGTTCTGTGTACAATTCTTCGAAACCATATTGTACCGATGGCCTATTCTGTCAGTTTGCCAGACCAGATCTTGGCTCTGCACAGCGCCTGCAGTGTCTACAAGGAGTGTCATGTTCATCTTCAAACCCGTGCTGGCCCTGATGTCCCGGGCGCGATACGCGCAGAAATTCGGCATCATCCTGTTGGTGTTCATGCTGCCTTTCTGCTTGTTGTCCATTGGTAAGCTGGGGGATCTGAATGCTGAGCTGCACGAGGCTCGGCAGGAGCTCCAGGGCGTGGCGGTGATTGCCGAGTATCTGGAGGTCCATCGCTCGGCACTGGCTGTGGCCGCGATCAATGTCGTCAGTTATGCGCGTACTGAAGAGGATGTTGAGCAAGCGCTGGCGGCGCGCGTGCAGGCTTACGAGCAGCAAGCCGCAGCCTTGAATGCGCGCCTTGAGGCGCTTGGCATGGGCGAGCAAAAAGCGCCGTCATATACGGAGCTGCAAAGTCGGCGGGTAACCGAGCAGGGTGCTGCCCTGGATACACTGTTCATTAATGAAATGGCGCCTGTCGCCGCCCAGCAGGCGTCCATCCGGGCTATTGCTGCACGCTCACGTCTCAGTCAGGACAGTGATCCCGACGTGTATCGCGACGTCGACCTGCTGCTCAATCACCTGATCCCGCTGCAACAAACCTTTGCTCAGACCAGCGCCTATAGCGCTTACATGATGGCGTTCGGGTTTCTGGAGTCTTCCTCCCGGCCCTCGGTATTGAATCTGGCTGGCCAGATCACGCGGGTCAGCGACGCAGCTGCGGCGCAGGGCAAGCAGTCGGTAGACGATTCGGCAGCCACCCTGGCGGAGGCGGGCAGGGTGCTGGGTGAGTTATACAAGACCAGAACCTTGGATACCTACACGCAGCCCAGATTTTCCGATCTGGAGGCGACGGCTAACTGGGCCAGCAGTTTTGAAGCTTACGAGCCGGTGAGCCAGCTACTGGGCGCTGCCGGCCAGGCGACCGTGGAGCGACTGCAAACCCAGTTGGGTGATCGCGTGATCGCACGACAGTCCAGCCTGTGGCTTTGGTCGGCGGGTCTTTTGGCCGCGGTGCTGGCGATCCTCTATCTGTTCGCTGGCTTTTATATGTCGGTGCATGGTGCCGTCCGGGATATTGGCACGGCGACGCGGCGGATGGCAGGGGGTGACCTGCGCCAGGATGTGCTGACTCATGCGCGGGACGAGCTGGGCGATCTGGCCGCTGATTTCAATCGCATGCAGGCTCAGATGCGCGAACTTATTCGCGAGGTCGCCAATGTTGCCGGCGCGACCTCCGAGCGCGCCGATAATGTTGCGCAGAGTGCGGGCACCAGCCAGCGCAGTATCAGCCAGCAAACCGCCGAGTTGGAGTTGATTGCCAGTTCCATGAGTGAGCTGGTCAATAGCGTGCATGAAGTCAGCGGCAGTTCGCATACTTCAGCGCAGCGTGCGGCTGGGGTCGGTGAGCAATGTGAGCAGGGTAGTGTGCAGGTGGGGCGGGCAGTGACGCAGATCAATCAGTTTTACCGGGAGATGGATCAATCCCTGGCGGGCATCGCCGCCGTGAAGGTAGAAAGTCAATCCATCGATAAAGCCGTGGCGGTCATCCAGAGTATTGCCGACCAGACCAACCTGCTGGCGCTGAACGCGGCTATCGAAGCAGCACGAGCGGGTGAGCAGGGGCGTGGCTTTGCAGTGGTCGCCGATGAGGTCAGGAACCTGGCCCAGCGCTCGAAAACCCTCACTGATGAAATTTACGGCACCATCGCGCGGCTGCAACAACAGGTAGACAGTACCGTAAAAACCATTGAGTCCAGCCATGGCAGCGCCACGACCACGGTGCGCGAGGTGACCCTGGCTGCCGGCATTTTCGACTCCATTACCCAGAGCATGGGCAATATCGTTGACCAGAGTACGCAGATTGCCTCTGCGGCCGAGCAGCAGGCCACGGTAGTCGAAAGTGTTGAGCGCAATACCCTGTCAATCAAGGCGCTGAGTGAAGCCAATGCGACTGAAGCGGGTCGTACGTTGGAGGCCAGTGGCGAGGTGGCTGACATGACCCGCAACCTGCATGGGATGATCGCCAGGTTTCAGTTGTAGGGCGTCACTACGACGCCGCTGTGATGGCAGTTGATGCGTCAGCTGTATCTGTACGCTATGGAACAGGCTTGCCTACTATGATGGCTCAATAGCCATCAGACAGGATCGTCCCATGCCCGTTACCTTTCCCTTCCAGCAAGTTGATGTATTTGCTGAACAGCCATTGCAGGGCAACCCTCTGGCGGTCGTCAGCAACGCCGATGGTCTGACTGATGAGCAGATGGCGGCGTTTGCCCGGTGGACCAACCTGAGTGAGACCACTTTCCTGTTACGCCCGACCTCGCCCGAGGCGGACTACCGGGTACGCATATTTACCCCAATACGCGAGCTGCCCTTTGCCGGGCACCCCACGCTGGGTAGCTGCTATGTGTGGCTGGACAATGGTGGGGCTGCCAAAGGCCGCGAAGTCGTACAGGAATGTGGGGTGGGTCTGGTGCGCATCCGTCGTGACGGTGCTCGCCTGGCCTTTGCCGCACCGCCGCAGATACGCAGCGGCCAGGTCGACCCTGCCACATTGGAAAAGCTCTGCAAGGGTCTGGGTATTGCACCCGAGAGTATCCGTGCCAGCAACTGGGTGGATAATGGCCCGGGCTGGGTTGCGGTGCTGCTCTCTTCGCGCGAAGAGGTGCTGGAGATTCAAGCGGATTATGCCGCGCTGGGCGGTCTGAACGTGGGCGTGGTGGCGCCTTGGGCTGGTCCGCAAGCGCAGGCGGATATTGAAGTGCGCGCCTTCATAGGCAACGAGCTCGCAGAAGATCCCGTCACCGGCAGTCTGAATGCCAGTCTGGCGCAGTGGTTGATCAAAGAGCGTGTATTGCCGGATGAATACGTGGCCAGCCAGGGCACGGCAATGGGTCGGCGGGGTAGGGTTTTTGTGGCCCAGGCTGGAGCGGATATCTGGATTGGCGGCGAGGTGCAGCAGTGCATCGTCGGAGAGGTCCGACTCTGATAATGATGGCCGCGTTCACGCAAGAATATAATGAATCGCCGGCGCTGAACTCCGTTCGCCAGCTCCTGTCGAATCATCCGTACGGTCGAATCCCGATCGTTAGCAGGAGTACTACCATGTCCAGTACCACAGACAAGATCAAAGGCACTGCCAACGAAATCGTTGGTAAAGGCAAGCAAGCGGTAGGCAACTCGGTTGGCAACGAGCGCCTTCAAGGCGAAGGCGCAGCGCAAGAGGTCAAGGGCAAGGCTCAGAATCTCAAGGGCGACGTCAAGAATGTGATCAAAGACGGTATCGACAAGACCTGAGCAGGGCGGTTGACTCCCGACACCGGCGCCCAGGCGCCGGTTTTTGTTTGCCCGGCGAAGCCGGCAAACCCGTCCACCTGAAAGAAGGTGGAGTC
>CAXBEU010000055.1:0-3933 GCA_963974865.1 uncultured Pseudomonadaceae bacterium
CGAAAAGCGTCACTACCAGAGCCTGACGGGTGTCTAGGATACCGGGGGCGATTCAACAGACGTCGCCGGGCTTGGCATTGTTATACGCGCCTATTGATTTAAATATGGACTCATTTTATTTTTAAGCTCAGTTAGCTGCTTGCCGAACCAAAAAAATGTCTTTTGCGATACTTCATACCTTTTAACAAACTCAGTGGTTTCTGAAATCTCTTTGCCATATTGTTTAAAACCGGTAATTTTGAATGACTCCGTATGCATCCGATCAAGAAGCTCGAAAATATCGGGGTCTTTTGAAAATAGAAACCTAGATGCTTCTTTACTCGCAATAAACGATCGGTGGGCTTCTTCACTGACTTCCTCGCCAACAAGTTCTTGATAAAAACGGAGTGTGTCTGTGTATACAGAAAAGCGCTTATTATAGAGATCAAGATTTAACTTTTTTTTGTTAATTAACATCTGCTGATATGCGACGTAAGCCAGAAATGCGGCCATTATCGCTGACGGGATAAGCTCTATTAGCTTTGAAAAAATTGCGGATTCCACGCCATTCGGACACTCAGCCCACGCTGATCCGGACAACTGTTCCACGCTCATTCGGACAGGCAGTCGGAGCGCAGCGACGCAGGGTTGGCATTGTTAGTCCGAGGTACTCGGTGCCGTCAACTGCTTTGCTCGACGGCGCATTGATTCGCCCTTGAGATTGATCCGGTAAGCGTTGTGCACCAAGCGGTCGAGGATGGCGTCGGCTAGGGTCGGGTCGCCGATCAGTTCATGCCAGTTATCCACCGGCATCTGGCTGGTGACGATGGTCGAGCGCTGGCCGTAGCGGTCGTCCAGCAACTCCAGCATGTCGCGGCGTTGTTCGGCAGTGAACGGGGCCATGCCCCAGTCATCAAGGATCAGCAGATCGGTCTTGGCGTAGCCGCTCATCAGCTTGGTGAAGCGGCCGTCGCCGTGGGCCAGGCCCAGCTCTTCCATTAGGCGCGGCAGGCGCAGGTAGCGCACGCTGTAGCCTTCCCGGCAGGCCTGGTGGGCCAAGGCGCAGGCCAGCCAGGTCTTGCCGACGCCGGTGGCACCGCCGATGATCAGGTTAAGCCCATCGCGCAGCCATCGACCGCTGCTCAGTTGCAGGATCAACGCCCTGTCCAGCCCGCGTGGGCTGCCGTAGTCGATGTCTTCGAGGCAGGCGTTGTGCTTGAGCCGGGCCTGACGCAGACGGCTGCTCAAGCGCTTGTCGTCGCGCTCGGTCAGTTCGCGGTCGACCAGCAGGCCGAGGCGTTCCTCGAAGCTCAGGCTGTCGATGCCGGGCGCTTTCGATTGCTCGTGCAACGCCTTGAGCATGCCGTGCAAGCGCAGGGTCTGGAGTTTGTCCAGGGTTGGATGAGGTAGCATGGTGGGTTTCCTTGGGGTCAGTGGTAGTAGCCGGGGCCGCGCAGGTTGGCGTGGTCATCCGGCAGCAGGGGCAGGTTCTGTTGAGCTAATGGTAGGCTTTCCAGGCCTTGGCGCAGGATCGATTCGAGGCTCTTGTAGCTGCACGCGCCGAGGCTCAGGGCGCGGCGGCAGGCCAACTCCAGACGGTCTTCGCCATGAGCTTTACCGAGGCGCAGGATGCCCAAGCAAGCACGGTAGCCATGCTGCGGGTGGACGCGGCGTTCGAGGATATGGCTGATCACTCCGGCGGTGTTCGGCCCGGTCTGTTCGGCCCAGCCGATCAGCCGTTGCGGCGTCCACTCGGCGTGCTCACGGTGACTCTTGGGCATGTGCTCGGCTTGCGTGCTGTGCCGGCCCTTGTGCATTGAGCGCGGGTGGCTGGCGACTCGCTGGTTGGCATGGAAGCATTCCACCGTACGCGCCGTCAGGCGCACCTCCAGCTGCTTCTTCACCAGTTGGTAGGGCACCGAGTAGTAATGCCCATCGAGCTCGACGTGGTAGTCGATGTGCACCCGCGCCTTCTTCCATTCGGCATAGACATAGGGCTGCTCCGGCAGCGGCCGCAGCGCCGGGTGATCCAGGCTGTCGAAGGCCGATTGCCGGGAGCCCGGCAGTTTGCGGAACGGTCGCTGATTGAGTCGCTCCAGCAACACCGCGATGGCGCTGTTGAGTTCATCCAGCGAGAAGAACTGACGGTTGCGCAGGGCGGCGAGTATCCAGCGCTCAACCACCTGCACGCCAACCTCGGCCTTGGCCTTGTCGCGCGGCTTACGTGCCCGCGCCGGCACCACCGCCACGCCGTAGTGCTCGGCCAGGTCGCGGTAGCTGGGGTTGATGTCCGGCTCGTAGCGGTGGCTCTTGCTCACCGCGCTGCGCAGGTTATCCGGCACCACGATCTCCGGCACCCCGCCGAGGAAGGCGAAGCAGCGGGCGTGGGAGCCCAGCCAGTCTGGCAGTTTCTGCGACCGGGTGGCTTCGGCGAAGGTGTAGCTGGAGGCACCGAGCACAGCGACGAACACCTGCATCGGATGGATCTCACCGGTGTGGTGGTCGATCACCGACACCGTCTGCCCGGCGTAGTCGACGAACAGCTTCTCGCCGGCGCGGTGCTCCTGACGCATCACCACGTCCAGCTTGCCAGCCCACGCCCGGTAGTGCTCGCAGAACCAGCTGTACTGGAAGCCCTGCGGTTGGCCCAGCCGGTACTCCTGCCAGAGCAGGGCCAGGGTTACGCCGGGGCGGCGGAGCTCGGTGTGCACCCGCGCCCAGTCGGGCATTGGTCGCTGTTCGTTGGGCACTGTCGGGGCTGGTGGGAACAACTGGCGCTCCAGCTCGGCATCGGACAAGGAACAGGGCCAGGTCAGGCCGTTGGCGGCAAAACGGCTGAGGTAGTCGCCGGCTGTGCTATGACCAACGCCAAGGCTGCGGGCGATCTTGCGGACGGACAGGCCGCAGTCGTACTTGAGGCGCAACACCTCTCGGATTTTACGCATGGATAAACGCTCCACAATGACCCCTTCGCTTCGAAAAAGAGGTCGATGATAGTGAATAAATCCTGCGTAGCTGCCTGCCTGGAAAGTGTCCGGATGGCCGTGGAATCGGTGTCCGGATGCTCGTGGAATGAGTGTCCGGATCAGCGTGGAATCACTGTCCGGATGTGCGTGGAATGGGTGTCCGAGTCAGCGTGGAATCCGCACTCATACCACGGGCGTCAGCAAAGCGCTGAAGTACTTCCCGGTTTTCCGGTGTGAGTCTGTGCTCTAGCGTCAGTAGCGCAGAGATGTTGCAGTCATTCCAGTGCTTGAAGCGCCCCTGAAACAGCATACGGATACGTTTTGAACGAGCTGCCCAGTTGGCATTCATGCCCACCAGGTTACCGCCGTGCTGGCGATAGCGCAGCGTAGGCTTGCTGTCATAGAACACGCGACCGCCACAGCCCGTCACAACCAAATAAGCCCACCAGTCGTGGGTAATCACAGACTTGTTTGCCCCGGCTTCGCGCAAGAGCTCTCGCGCGGCCTTGTTGAACACCATGGTGTTGCCACCACCGATGTTCTGCATCAAGGCATTGGCGAAACCAGGGGCTTTGGTAAACAGCGGCGACACACCGATTTCATTGTTCTCGGCATCAACCAATCGGGTGCGCGAGCAGTACAAAGCCGGGATACTGGGGGGCACAGTGGTAAGCCAGTGCAAAGCCCTCGATAACTTGTCGGCCTCCCACACATCATCCTGATCGGAATAGGCATAGAAGTCTGCTTCGACACCGGCTCTGCAGGTTAGCGATAGGAAGTTGGCAGCAAAGCTTTCCGCTGGCCCAAAATGAATGGATAAACGACCTGCAGGCCATTGCGCCTTGTACGCCATGAGAATGGAGTGCGTATTGTCCTTTGACCCATCATCAGAGGCCCAGACTTCCCAATTGCCATGGGACTGAGCTGCAAAGGAGGGCGGTTGCAGAAGCTGAGTGCAACACGGTTATTGATTTGAAGCTGGAGCATG
>CAXBEU010000056.1:0-3845 GCA_963974865.1 uncultured Pseudomonadaceae bacterium
CAGTTAAGCCCCCAAAATTTATTCCGGACAGCAGTGCGCGTTCGCGGGAATGACGGGGTAAGGAGGAGGGTGAGCGCCAGCAATGGGTTTGCGGGACGTTGGAGCGAATAACGGTGCGTTGGAGAGAATGACTGCGCATGGAAAACCACACACAAAAAAGCCCGAGCATCAGCACAGGCTTTTTCAAATAATGGCTCCGCGACCAGGACTCGAACCTGGGACCCAATGATTAACAGTCATTTGCTCTACCAACTGAGCTATCGCGGATCGGACGCTGCGCACTTTATCAAAAATATCATCCAAGTCAACGCCTTGGAGCGTCTTTTTATCTAAATGCGCAGCTTCAAATCAGCCGTTGGTAGTCAGCATTACCTGGGCCATTGCGTTCGCAACATGGTCAATATTGCCGTGATTCAACGCTGCCACACAGATGCGACCACTACCGACCGCGTAGATGCCAAAATCCTCGGCCAGTGTCGCAACCTGCAGCTGCGTCAGGCCGGAATAGGAGAACATGCCACGCTGATGCTGAATAAAGTCCACATCGCTGGTCACTCCGGCGGCCTTGAGCTTCTCAACCAGCGCCTGGCGCATCAGGCGGATGCGGTCGCGCATCTCGGCCAGCTCTTCTTCCCACAGCGCATACAGCTCAGGATCATTCAGTACGTTGGCTACCACCTTGGCACCGTGGGTCGGTGGGTTGGAGTAGTTGGTGCGGATCACGCGCTTGAGCTGCGACATCACCATCGCGCTCTCTACTTTGCTTCCGGTCACCAGTGTCAGAGCACCCACGCGCTCGCCATACAGCGAGAATGACTTGGAGAAGGAGCTAGCAATAAACATCGCCAGGCCAGACTCGGCAAACAGGCGCACGGCAATGGCATCGTCCTGCAGATTGTCGCCGAAGCCCTGATAGGCGATGTCCAGGAAGGGCACATGCTTGCGGCGCTGTACCACGTCGATTACCCGGGTCCATTCTGCAAAGGACAGATCCGCACCAGTCGGGTTATGGCAACACGCGTGCAGCAACACCACACTGCCTTCAGGCAGAGCTTCAATACCCTGCAGCATGCCTTCCAGATCCACACCATGGGTGGTCGGGTTGTAATAGGGGTAGTTCACCACCTCAAAACCGGCCGCCTCGAACAGCGCCCGGTGGTTTTCCCAACTCGGATCGCTGATCGCGACCAGGCGCTTGTCCAGCAGGCGATAGAGGAAGTCCGCACCCAGTTTCAATGCCCCGGTGCCGCCCAGTGACTGCGCGGTAATGAGCTTGCCCGATTGCAGCAGCGGCGAGTCGGTACCAAACAGCAGCGTCTGTACCGCCTGGTCGTAGGGCGCCAGGCCTTCCATGGGCAGGTAGGCGCGAGCTGCATGCTCAGCCACGCGCGCTTCTTCAGCCGCCTGCACGGCACGCAATAAAGGTACTTTGCCATTCTCGTCGTAATACACCCCAACACCCAGATTGACCTTGTCAGGGCGGGTGTCGGCATTGAAGGCTTCGTTCAGGCCAAGAATCGGGTCGCGTGGAGCCATTTCAACAGGGGAGAACAGAGTCATGGTATCGGCAAACTCAAAGCAGGTGGGTGGGGTGGAACCGGCGGCCATTATAAACAGACAAGCCCTCCTGTGCGAGTGCAGCGGTGTGGGCATTATGGTGAAACCCTTTGCCGCTAAAGGCTGTCAGAAGCTGGACGCACGCAGTGCTATAGTAGTCACCGATTTTCAGCCGTGGAAGCCAGCAGTCATGAGCCAGTTCAAGCTACAAACCCGTTTTCAGCCCGCTGGTGACCAGCCCACGGCCATCGCCCAGCTAGTGGAGGGCCTGGAAGCTGGCCTGTCGCACCAGACGTTGCTCGGGGTAACCGGCTCGGGCAAGACCTTTACCATCGCCAACGTCATCCAGCAGGTGCAGCGCCCGGCGATCATCATGGCGCCGAACAAGACCCTGGCGGCCCAGCTATACGGCGAGTTCCGCGAGTTTTTTCCGAACAATTCGGTCGAATACTTCGTTTCCTACTACGACTACTACCAGCCAGAAGCCTATGTGCCGTCCTCGGATACCTTTATCGAGAAAGACGCGTCGATCAACGACCATATAGAACAGATGCGACTCTCGGCGACCAAGGCGCTGCTCGAGCGGCCGGATGCGATTATCGTTGCCACGGTGTCTGCCATTTACGGCCTCGGTGATCCAGCGTCCTATCTGCGCATGGTGCTGCATGTGGATCGCGGCGACCAACTGGATCAGCGCTCGTTGCTACGCCGTCTCGCGGAACTGCAATACACGCGTAACGATATGGAATTGTCCCGGGCCAATTACCGCGTGCGTGGGGATGTGATCGATATCTTCCCGGCGGAATCCGATCTGGAAGCCATCCGCATCGAATTGTTTGATGATGTGGTGGAAACCATCAGTTATTTTGATCCGCTTACGGGTGAGGTTCTACGTAAGGTTCCACGCGTAACTATCTATCCCAAGTCACATTATGTGACGCCGAGAGAGAAACTGCTGGACGCTGTGGAACATATCAAGGTTGAGCTGGCCGAGCGTCTGGAAGTACTGAAAAGCCAGAACAAGCTGGTGGAAGCGCAACGACTTGAGCAGCGCACGCGCTTTGATATGGAGATGATTCTCGAGCTGGGTTACTGCAACGGCATCGAGAACTACTCGCGCTATCTGTCCGGCCGCGGGCATGGACAGGCGCCGCCGACGCTGTTCGATTATCTGCCGAAGAATGCACTGCTTATTATCGACGAATCCCACGTTTCCGTGCCCCAGGTCGGCGCCATGTACAAAGGCGACCGCTCGCGCAAGGAAACCCTGGTGGAGTACGGCTTCCGCCTGCCATCCGCGTTGGATAACCGGCCCATGCGCTTTGATGAATGGGAGCTGATCTCGCCCCAGGCGATTTTTGTTTCGGCCACGCCAGGCCCCTATGAAGCAGAGCATGCCGGGCGCACGGTGGAGCAGGTGGTACGGCCGACGGGCCTGGTTGATCCGCTGATCGAAGTGCGGCCGGCGACCAGCCAGGTGGATGATCTGCTGTCCGAGATCGCACTGCGCGCGGCGAAGGAGGAACGGGTATTGGTTACCACCTTGACCAAGCGCATGGCCGAGGACCTGACCGACTACCTGTCTGATCATGGCGTGCGAGTGCGTTATCTGCACTCGGATATCGATACGGTAGAGCGGGTGGAGATTATTCGCGATCTGCGAATTGGCGCTTTTGATGTGTTGGTCGGGATTAACTTGTTGCGCGAAGGTCTTGATATGCCTGAGGTTTCTCTTGTGGCTATTCTGGATGCGGACAAGGAAGGCTTCCTGCGTTCGGAGCGATCGCTGATTCAGACCATTGGCCGCGCCGCACGTAACCTTAACGGTAAGGCGATCCTCTATGCCGACCGGATGACCGGGTCGATGGAGCGTGCGATTGGTGAAACCGAACGGCGGCGTGAGAAGCAGATCGCCTTTAACCTTGAGCACAATATTACGCCTATCGGTATCACTAAAAGCGTGCAGGACATTATGGAAGGCGCGGTGGTACCGGGCAGCAATAGCCGCTCGAACAAGCGCAAGAAGCTCAAGGCCGCCGAGGATGCTGCGGAGTACAGTGCAGCTCAGTTGCGCTCGCCCTCGGAGATCAGCAAGCGGATCAAGCAATTGGAAGAGAAGATGTATCACCATGCGCGCGATCTGGAGTTTGAGGCTGCTGCGGGTATGCGCGACGAGATACAGAAGCTGCGGGCTCAGTTGATCAAGGTGTGACACCGCCTGGATCCCCGCCTTCGCGCATTGCTGTCCGGGGAAAATAATTGGGCTTTTCATGCGAACAGCCCAATCT
>CAXBEU010000057.1:0-2580 GCA_963974865.1 uncultured Pseudomonadaceae bacterium
TTGTACGCTGGCTTTGGCTGGGTGCGCTGCTGATGGCCTCCGGGGGCGTGCTGGCTGTGGCGGATCGTCGCTATCGTCGCCGCCGTGCCGCTGCAGCTGACCGGGAATCGATGAGGCCGGCGCGCGAGGTTCGCGCATGATGCGCCGCCTGTTGCTGATGCTTCCTTTTGTGGTGTTCCTTGGCCTGGCCTTCTTTTTGTACCGGGGGCTTTCGCTGGACCCCAGTGCTCGCGAGTCGGCCCTGATAGGCCAGGCGTTTCCCGCGTTCACGCTTCCGACGCTAGAGGACCCTGACACCGAGGTGGATGAATCCCTGCTTCGCGGGCAGATGTCTCTGGTCAATGTCTGGGCGTCCTGGTGCCCGACCTGCAAGGAGGAAATGCCCCAGCTACTGGCGCTCTCCGAACGCGGCATTCAGATGGTGGGCATCAACTACAAAGACACACGTGACCTGGGGCGACAGTTTCTTGAAGAGTTTGGAAAACCTTTCGAGGTCAACATCTTTGATCCTGCCGGTGACCTGGGTTTCGAGCTCGGCGTGTATGGCGTGCCCGAAACCTTCCTGGTCGACGCAAACGGTATCGTTCGATATAAGCACGTCGGGTACATAACGCCAGCTCAGGTGGATGAAGTCATGGCGGAGGTAGAGAAATGGCGCTAAACCGAAAGAGCCGTTGCTGTGTGGTCATCGTGTTTTTGCTGGCTTCGTTCCAGTCGGTGGCGGACACGGCAATCGATGCGCGTCATTTCGAGGATCCGGTGATGGCGGAGCGTTATCGCGACCTTACGGCGTCATTGCGGTGCCCTAAATGTGATGCTCAAGCCATCGACAGCTCCGATTCGCCGGTGGCGGCGGACATGCGGGAGCGGGTAGCGCTGATGCTTCATGAGGGGCGTGCGGATAAGGAAATTCTTGATTTCATGGCTAATCGTTTTGGCGAGTTCGTTCTTTACAATCCGCGCCTTGACGGGCGCACGTGGCTGCTTTGGGCATTGCCGGCAGCGCTGGTAGCAGGAGGCGCCCTGGTTGTGATTGCCTTTGTCCGGGCACGCAGGCACCGGCGAGTGCGGCCGCTCTCCGAGGAGGAGCGTACCCGCCTGTCCTCTTTGATTCATCGTCATCGTGAGAGGTCGGAATGACTATGCTCTGGTTAAGTATCGGCACACTGTTGCTTATAGCGCTGTGGTTCCTGAGTCTACCGTTGCGAAGAGCAAGGGCGATCCATGACTGGCAGCAGCGGTTTGAGGCCGATGATCACGCTGAGGCGCAAAACCTGGCCGTCTATGAACGCCGGCTTTCAGCCCTGAAAAGCGCCCGCGATCGCGGCGAGATTGACGTCGCCCGTTTTGAAGAAGGCCGCCACGAGCTGGACCGCAATCTGCTGGAGGACACCGAGGCCCATCGCCGAATGCCTCTCAGGCGCCCCCTGTCAGGACGTTTGATGATTCCACTGGTGATAACGGCAGTCATGGCTGCCAGCATGATCGGCTATCGATGGCTGGGTGCCGATGGCGATCTGGCGCTGCATGCCGCCCAGCAGGACGTGCTCAACACGCCCGGTGCCTCAATGAAAACCCTGGTTGGTCGGCTCGAAGAGGAAGCCGGGACTCAGCCGGATAATCCCAAGGTCTGGTCCTTGCTGTTTCCGCTTTACCAGAAAATCGGTCAACCGGGTCAGGCGATTGACGCCCTGGAACGACTGATCGAACTGGAAGGCCGCAGAGTAGATCTTCTGGCCCAACTGGCTCAGATAAAATTCTTTGTGGCCGGGCGCAGCCTGACCGATGAAGTGCATGCGCTGATCGACGAAATACTCGACAAGGATCCACGTGAGCCAACGGCGCTGGGCATACTGGGGGTCGAGGCCTTTGACGACGGCCGCTATGAACAGGCGATCAATTACTGGCGCCGGGCATTGGCGGGCTTCGGCGATAACGAGTCCGCACAGGCCATGCGCAGCGGTATCGCTGTTGCCAGGCAACGATTGGAGGAGACAGCCAATGGAGCGGAACGTGTTACTGATTAAAACCCTAACGCACTTTCACACACGAAATCAGGAAAGCTTATGCTTCAGTATCCTCAAATCGACCCGGTAGCCATTGCACTGGGCCCACTAAAAATTCATTGGTACGGCCTGATGTACCTTGTCGGTTTTCTTGCGGCCTGGTGGCTGGGGCGTCGTCGGGCTCATCGGCTCGGGTTGAATGCAGACGCTGTTGAAACATTGATTTTCTACTGCGCGATGGGCGTCATTCTCGGTGGCCGCGTCGGTTATGCGCTCTTCTACGGTTTTGACAAGCTGGCAGACAATCCGCTTTGGCTGTTCAAGGTCTGGGAAGGGGGCATGAGTTTTCACGGCGGCTTGACCGGCGTCCTGATTGCAGCTCTGGTGTTTGCTCGAAAGCAGAACCTGCGATTTTTCCAACTCACGGACTTTATAGCGCCATTGGTACCAATTGGCCTGGGGGCAGGGCGCCTTGGCAATTTTATCAATCACGAGCTCCCGGGGCGGGTCAGTGATGTTCCCTGGGCCATGGTGTTCCCGAATATGGGGTCGGCGCCACGTCACCCGTCGTCAC
>CAXBEU010000058.1:0-2251 GCA_963974865.1 uncultured Pseudomonadaceae bacterium
TACGTACGGTTCTGTGAGAGGGATGGGGCGGCAACGCCTCACCCTACTCGATGTTCGTGTTGCAGGTCTGGCGCAGGTCTTGTGTAGGTTTAGCTGAGGTGGAGGTGTGACATGGCGGCAGCATTAGAGGGTTTGAAAGTGCTGGACCTCTCCCGGGTTCTGGCGGGGCCGTGGGCTGGCCAGTTGCTCGCGGATCTGGGTGCCGACGTGGTCAAGATCGAGCGTCCCGTTGTGGGTGACGATACGCGCGCCTGGGGGCCGCCTTATCTTCAGGATGCTCAGGGTCGTGATACCTCGGAAGCGGCCTATTATCTATCGGCCAACCGTAACAAACGCTCCCTGGCGCTGGACTTTACCCAGCCCCAAGGGCAGCAGACATTGCGCGAGCTGGTCGCCCAGGCAGATGTGCTGATCGAGAATTTCAAGGTCGGCGGCCTGGCGGCTTATGGGCTGGACTATGCCAGCCTGCAGGCCATTAACCCTCGGCTGATTTATTGCTCCATCACCGGCTTCGGGCAGGACGGGCCCTATGCCCAGCGCGCTGGCTACGATTTCATGATTCAGGGCCTGGGTGGCCTGATGAGCGTAACCGGGCGCGCTGACGATGAGGCAGGTGCCGGGCCGGTCAAGGTCGGGGTGGCGTTGACCGATATCCTTACCGGGCTCTATGCCAGCAACGCCATTCTGGCGGCATTGGCCGAGCGCGAACGCAGTGGGTTGGGGCAGTTTATCGACCTGGCGCTACTGGATGTGCAGGTGGCTTGCCTGGCCAATCAGAGCCTCAATTACCTGACTACGGGCAAGGCGCCGCAGCGCATGGGTAATGCTCATCCGAATATCGTGCCTTATCAGGACTTCCCCACGGCCGATGGGGATTTTATTCTGACCGTGGGAAACGACGCGCAGTTTCGCAAGTTTTGCGACGTAGCCGGGCATGCCGAGTGGGCGCAGGATGCGCGCTTTGCTACCAATGCGGCCAGAGTGGCTAATCGGTCAGAGCTGATTCCCTTGATCCGTCAGGTCACGGTGTTTCGCAGTACCACGCAATGGATCGCGGATCTGGAAAAGGCCGGTGTGCCCTGCGGGCCGATCAATAATCTGCAGCAGGTTTTTCAGGACCCGCAGGTGCTGGCGCGGGGGCTGAAGGTTAGAATGGATCACCCGCTAGCGGGCAATATGAATCTGGTCGCCAACCCGATTCGCCTGTCCCGTACGCCTGTCAGTTACCGCTTGCCGCCGCCCCTGCTCGATCAGCATGGGGCGCAGGTGCTCAGAGATTGGCTGGCCTCTCAGTAGCCGGGTTTAACGTCACCGCAGTCAGCCGATACCCAGGTCGATTTTTCGCTATGCTCGATATTCACGGGCTCACCCGTGGCCATCTGCTGAAGATTTTCCGGGGCTTGCTCGGCTTCTAGCTGCATAACCCCTTGGCCGGTGAAGCGCGTACGCATCTCGCGCGCACTGACCATCGTCAGCTCGCCATGCATATCGCCATTGAAGCCGTCGCTACCGGCGCAGTTGCCGGTGATACGCAGGCTGGACTCGCTCGCTTCCTCAACCTCCAGCGTGCATTCAGGCATATCCTTTCGGGCGCTCTCGATCAACTGCTGCGGGTTGGTCAGGCTGCTGGCTTCCTCCGCGCTGATGCACTCCATATCCACGCCCACCTCTTCCGCGTTCCCCAAAGCTTCACGCAGAATCGCGCGCTGTTCTTCGGGCAGGTCCTTGAACATATCTTCCTGGGATGCGCGCAAGGCTGCCTGCAGGTCTTGACCATTGATCAGGGTGGTTGCCTCACTGCGCCACAGTCCGGCCTCTGGCTGGGGCGAAATACTCTGCGCCTGTGCGGCAGTGGAGCTCAGGCACAGCGCGGCCATCCCCGCGCAGAAAGTGTGGCCAAACATGGCTTTTTTTGGATGAGTCACCGGGCGCTCCTTATAGTGCATTGCCTGACTGGCAGTTTATGCCCGCTTCCTGGATAGCGGCATGGCTAGTCTCTACCTTTACTATAGCCGCAGCTTTCCAGGTGTAAAAGGCAGGACATTCAGACCTGTTCGCCGAGCTTCAGGGGAAACGGCGAAAAAATGGCGGCTTGATCACCTTTGTTGTCGATGAATATGCGTGCGTCAATATAATGCCATATGCGTAGTGTTCTGAAATCGGCGTCAATTTAGTATCATTTCCCGTCAATATTCCCTAGGGAACGTCTGAAAAAGACTTTCTAAAACGGTAAAATGGCGCAGCCCATTTT